>NZ_JBWKOG010000001.1:0-1125955 GCF_059415965.1 Roseateles sp. GW821-FHT09G09
AGCAGGATGTGCTCGCGGGTCTGGGGCATCGGGCCGTCAGCGGCCGAGCACACCAGGATCGCGCCGTCCATCTGCGCCGCGCCCGTGATCATGTTCTTCACATAGTCAGCGTGCCCCGGGCAGTCAACGTGCGCGTAGTGGCGGTTGGCCGTCTCGTACTCGACGTGCGCGGTGTTGATCGTGATGCCACGCGCCTTCTCTTCCGGCGCCGCGTCGATCTGGTCGTACGCCTTGGCTTCGCCGCCGAACTTCTTCGACAGCACCGTCGCGATCGCTGCCGTCAGCGTCGTCTTGCCATGGTCAACGTGACCAATCGTGCCCACGTTCACGTGCGGCTTGGTACGTTCAAACTTGCCTTTTGCCATCATGCGCTCCTGGCGATCAGATCAATCAAGAAACGGGATAGAAGAGAGGTGGTGCCCATGGCGCGGATCGAACGCGCGACCTCTCCCTTACCAAGGGAGTGCTCTACCACTGAGCCACATGGGCATCGACACAGGATTGATGACCTTATCAGCAAACCTGTGTCGATATCTCGACACAACACCTTGAACTTCCTATGGAGCGGGAAACGGGAATCGAACCCGTGTCATTAGCTTGGAAGGCTAAGGTTCTACCATTGAACTACTCCCGCCCGGGAGTTTTCCAATTCCCACCGCTTGAACCGCGAAGCGGGTGACGATCACCCGCTTCGTTGCTCTTGCATGGGTCTGCCTTGGTGGAGGAGGCTGGATTCGAACCAGCGTACGCGTTAGCGGGCAGATTTACAGTCTGCTGCCTTTAACCACTCGGCCACCCCTCCAAGGCAAGCCCACGACTATAGCACCGTTATTTTTTGGCGCAAACAAAAAATCCGCCGGGAAGTGCGCGCGTGCGATTGGCGCTCTCTGGAGAGGACAGCCGGAAGGGAGGCGCAACGCGCGCCGGCCCGCATCCAGCGTGCCCCAGCGCACGCTCGGACACGCTCCGACAAGGACCACTCCTAATACCAATTTGCGACCAAGTGGTCTCATCCAAGAACGTTCCGACGGCGGAGCGGTCACCGAGACGGCGGATGCCCAGACACCGCTGTCCATGCGGGTCGCGGCGATGCCACAGCAGGGAAAACACCGGCGTCAAACTGGTAGCAAAGTGGCTTTACCGCTCGTTATAGTGGCATGGCATTGGTTGCATTGAGGTGTATCGGGGGCGCCAGCTGCATGCCACTCCGCCGAAGGGTGTCGTGATTTCAGGTGCCAAGTCTTCATCACGGCCACAACTCCCTGGCCACTCGAGGAGCAGTTCATCATGAAGGTCAACAAGACCCCAATCGCGGCGGCGGTGACGCTGGCGCTGCTGAGTGCGGCGTTTGCCGTGCAGGCGCAGGAACAGAAGAAAGAAGAAAACACGCAGCTGGACCAGGTGGTGATCACCGGCATCCGCGCATCGCTGCAGACGGCGGCCAACATCAAGAAGAACGCCAACGCGGTGGTCGATGCCGTGTCGGCCGAGGACGTGGGCAAGCTGCCCGACTCCGACGTCGGCCAGGCGCTGGGTCGCATTCCCGGCATCTCGGTCGGACGCGATTTCGGCGTCGGCGCCTCGGTGTCGATCCGCGGCACCGACCCGCAGATGACCCTGACCACCCTGAACGGCCACAGCGTCGCGTCGACCGGCTGGTATGACCAGAAGGCGATCGACCGCTCGTTCAACTACTCCCTGCTGCCGCCCGAGCTGATCGGCGGCATGGAGGTCTACAAGTCCTCCCAGGCCGACCTGACTGAAGGCGGCATCGGCGGCACCGTGATCGTCAAGACCCGCAAGCCGCTGGACCTGGATCCGAACGCCGTCTTCGTCAGCCTGAAGGGCGGCAAGGGCACGGTCAGCAAGGACTGGACGAAGGAAGTGTCCGGCCTGTACAGCTGGCGTGACAGCGGCAAGATGTTCGGCGTGCTGGTGTCGGGCGCCTTCGAGCGCGGCGACTACATGCGTCGCGGCATCGAGGCCGACGGCCGCTGGTCCGGCGACGTCACGCCGGGTACCTTCCTGCAGGAACGCGAGCGCAAGGCGTTCAACGTCAGCCTGCAGGCGCGGCCGACCAAGAACATCGACCTCGGCCTGAACTACACCCGCCTGGAGTACGACGCCGACGCGTCCAACACCACCCACTACCTGTACACGCTGCAGGACCCGGGCAAGGGTTACGCCGACACCAACGCCTGCGTGCAGCCGAGCCCGGATCCGGCGCTGCTGTGCCAGAAGACCAACATCACGCAGGCCAACGCGACCAGCACCTTCCTGCAGACCTGGGCGCGCGCCGCCAAGATGACCTCGGACACCGTGGTCGCGGAAGGTTCGTTCAAGGGCGACGGCTTCAAGCTCGAAGGCTCGGCCGGCACGACCAAGGCCGACGGCGGCACCTCGCTGACGACGAACTACAGCTACCTGGGCTGGGGCAACGCGCCGGGCCTGCCGAAGTGGTGGGGTTCGACCGACGCGACCGGCAAGAAGATCTCGATCTCCCCGGGCCAGGACATGAGCGTGCCGCTGAGCGCGCTGGGCGCGACCTCCACGCCTGAATCCTGGGCGACCGCCCGCGGTCCCAACAAGGACAAGGAAGACTTCGCCCAGGCCGACGTCACGATCGATCTGGACTACAGCATCCTGACCTCGTTCAAGGCCGGCCTGCGCGCGACCAAGCACACCTTCACGAAGGACGAGTACCGTCCGACGATGGTGACCACGCCGGTCAGCGCCAACACCGACACGCTGTTCAGCGGCACCATCCCGATGGGCACGCCGGGCTGGAGCGTGCCCAAGCCGAACCTGGGCGCGATGTTCGCGCTGGCCAATGCCAACGTGGCGAGCTGGACCCAGTCGCGCGGCGGCTACGGCGAGATCGAGGAAAAGAACACCGCCATGTACGGCATGTTCAACTTCGAGAAGGATGCCCTGCACGGCAACTTCGGCCTGCGCTACATCCGCACGAAGGCGAGCAACGACGCCTACGTGTTCGACGGCACGCCGCTGGCGGCCGGCGACGTTCCGCAGAACGTCGGCTGGAACACCACGAAGGCGCAGCAGAGCTCGACTTACCACGACTGGCTGCCCAGCCTGAACGTCGTGTACGACATCAACCGCAACACGCTGCTGCGCTTCGCCGCGTCCAAGGCGATCACGCGTCCGAACTACGACAACATGTTCGCCGGCGCCACGCTGGGCTGGAACGACCAGGTCCAGAACAACGAGACGGTCAACTACGGCACCCCGGCGCTCAAGCCGCAGTCGTCCAAGCAGGTCGACCTCGGCATCGAGTACTACTACGGCCGCGGCAACCTGGTGTCGGTGGCGGTCTTCCACAAGAAGATCGACAACTTCATCACCACGGCAACTCAGGTCAACCAGAAGATCGGTCTGATCAGCCCGGACACCGGCCTCGACAACTGGACGATCAACCGCTACATCAACGCGGGCGGCGGCAAGATCAACGGCCTCGAGACGCAGCTGAACCACTCGTTCGACAACGGCTTCGGCGTGGTGGCGAACTACACGTTCACGGATGCGAAGGCGCCCAAGACGAGCTACCAGGACGAGCTGAACATGTTCACGCTGTCCTCGCGTCACAACGTGAACCTGGTCGGCTTCTACGAAACCGACGTGTACAGCGCGCGCCTGGCCTACAACTGGCGCTCGAAGTACATGGTTCGCGAGACCGGCTACTACGGCAACCGCATGCATGACGACTACGGCACGCTGGACCTGAGCCTGGGCTGGAACGTCACGAAGAACCTGCGTCTGAGCTTCGAGGCGATCAACCTGACCAAGGAAGACGACGTGCAGTACGGCGCCGCCGGTTCGAGCACCACGCTGCGCCAGTCGCTCAAGGGCGGCTACCCGGCCTGGTCCTTCATGGGCGAGACGACGTACCGCATCGGCCTGAACGCCAAGTTCTGAATCCAGAACATCTCCGAGGGTCTCCCGGCCCTCTTCAAGCCCGGCTCATGCCGGGCTTTTTTGTTTCTGCCCGCGCCAGGCCGCGCCGGGCCGCGCGGACGAAGCACCCTCAGAAGTCGACGAACGTATTGACGGTGAGTCGACCGCGGCGCGGATCGTCGCTGATGCTGAGCGCGGGATTCACGCAGGCGGTGTGGATGAGCCCGCCCGAATAGACCACCAGCCGGTTGAACTTCGCCGGCAGCATGCCCAGGAACTCGAAGTGTTCATCGCCGGCGTCGAAGTAGCGCTGCGGCGGCGGCCGGCGCTCGATCTGCTCGCGGACCGACGCGCCGTAGCGTTCGGTGTCATCGGCCGTGACCCGCTGGAGCCCGGTGGCCTTGTGCCGATAGAACCCCGTGCCGCCATGACGGCCGTCGCAGAGGTACAGCAGGGCCGCCATGTAATGCGGTGCGCTCGAATCGAAGTGCGGCACCCGCTGCAGCGGACCAAGCCGATCCGCCGCCAAGGTGGTGAGCGAGAACATGCACGGCGTCTTGCGCAGCGGCAGGTCCTCGTCGATGCCGAAGTTGATCCGGATGAGCGGATCCAACAACGACACCAGTTCCTGCGAGTAGGCCTCGGGCGCCGTGGCGCGCATGCCGGGATAGCCCTTGCCCTCGGTCGCGCCGGGGCACAGTTCGAACGTGCTGTCGCAGGCGACCTGCACGAGCGCCTGGGGATGCTCCAGGAAATCGTCGATCAGCAGCACCTGATGGCCGCCGATGGTGAGCGACTGCACGTCGGGCGGCATGCGGATGGAAAAGCTCATCGCCCGATTCTCCGTCCACGCGCCGGACGGCGCGTCGGGGTTCACACCTTGATGTAGATCCGGCGTGCGTCGAGCACGCGCACGATCGCCCACCACACGCCGACAAACACCAGCGCGAAGGCGAGCGAGCGCCCGTACGGTCCGATGAGCGGCTCCAGCCAGCCGAAGCCGTGCGCGTAGAGCGGGTCCATCCAGCCGAAGCCCGCCAGGAACACCGTGCACATCCACGCGCCGGCATAGGCGGCGATCGCATTGACGCCGAAGCTGCGGAACAGCGGCGGCCAGCCGAGACGATCGATCAAGGCATGGGCCCCCAGCAGCGCCAGCGCGGCGAGACCGCCGGTGAAGAGCACGAACGACGGCGTCCACAGGTTCTTGTTGATCGGCATCAGGCCGATCGCGTCGAGCGCGAAGCCCGCGGCTGCCGCCGTGAGTCCGATGGTCGCGAGCTGCTTCAACGCGCCGCTGCGCAGCGCCTCGCCGCAACGCCAGCCGAGCAGCGTTGTCGCGAGCGCGCCCAGCGTGGTGACGATGCCTTCCGGATCATGGCCGAGGCCGGTGGCCGCGTCCCACTCATACCCGTGAGGTCCCAGCAGCCACGCATCGATGCGGCTGGCGATATTGCCGGCCTTGTCGAGCGGCCCGCCCCACAGCAGCAAGGCCCCATAACCGAAGAGCAAGGCGGCGATCCAGAGCCGCTGCCCGGTGGCCCGCCACTGGATCGCGATCAGCCCGGTGAACGCGAAGCACAGGCCGATCCGCTGCAGCACACCAGGAATGCGCAAGGCCGGCTTGCCCATCAACCACCAGGCGAGCGCGTGCAGCACCAGTCCGAGCACGAGGATGCGCAGCGCGCGCTTGACGACGGTGCCGCGCAGCGCAGCGCCGTCGCCCGCCTCGATCCGGGCGCCCATCGCGAGCGACAGGGACACGCCCACGATGAACAGGAAGAACGGGAACACCAGGTCGGTCGGCGTCCAGCCGTTCCAGGCCGCATGCTCCAGCGGGGCGTAGACGTAGCCCCAGTCGCCGGGGTTGTTGACCAGCAGCATCGCGGCAACGGCCAGACCGCGCAGCGCGTCGACGGACGCGATGCGTTTCGAGGAAGCATTCATGGGAATGAGGTCGGAGGAATCAGAAGTCGCAGCGGCTCTCGAGCGCCGGCTCGGCGGCCTGCACCTGGTCCAGCCGCGCGACGCCGCCGGCACGCCAGCGCTTCACCTGCGTCTCCACCTGGGCCGGACTCAGCACCGCGTCCTTCGCGTGGAAGACCCAGTCGACGTCTTCTTCGTACACGCGCGGCGGCCCGCCTGCCGGTCCCTGCGCCAGCGGGCCCTCCGGCGAGAACCACAGGTTGAAGTTGATCGACATCGGCACCACCGGGTAATTCCGTCCGCCGTGGTCGTCGACCTTGCGGCCGTCGATGAACCAGTGCGTCCGACCCTCCGCCACCTGCATCACCAGCGTGTGCCAGTCCTTGCCCGGCTCGCCCAACGCGCCGAATTCCTCGTGCTGCTGGTTGAAGGCCAGCCAAGGATCGAGCCTCACCGTCTGCCAGGTGATGCCGTAGATCCGCGTCTTCTCGCTGCCCCAGCCACCGTTGGGCAGGTACTCCCAGTCGAGCTCGCTGAACTCCGGGTCGAAGTCGTGCTTCAGCGGGCTCACCACGTAGAAGGTCTGAATCACGGGATCGCCGTCGGCGCCGCTCACCGGCCGGTCGCTGAAGCGCACCCGCGCGGCGTAGGTGCCGGCCAGGTACTTGCGCTGGTGGCAGACCTGGACCTGCGTCGTGCCCACACCAGTGCCGTCGGTCGTGCCGCGCAGGCGCAGCTTGCCGTCGACGAGGCTCAAGGCCTCCGGCGCCCAGCGCGCGCCAGGCAGTCCAGGATGGCCGGCCGCCCTGCGAGCCGTCCACCCCTGCTTGAACATCGCGGTCGTGTCGGGGTAGCTGAAGTCGTCGAAGAAGAATTGCGGCGTGGCGGCTTGGGTGCCCGTCGCAGCAAGGAGCGTGGCGGCGACCGCCCACCTGAGGAGGCCTGAGCGTTGGCCGCCAGTGCATGGGGCCTTGGCGGCAAGCGCCAAAACCCCAAGCACAGCCGTCCCCAACCATTGCCGTCCTTCGACGGATCGGCCACCGAGGACTTCGAATGAGGTCATGTCGCGCTTTCGATCGGGGTCGGCGCATGGGCGTCGCCCTTGCCCTTGTCCGTGGCCTTGCCGGGCATGCGGACGAAGAGCAGCAGGATCAGCGCCGGAGCCCCGCAGCCGATCGTCCACAGGAAGAAGTGCTCGTAGCCCATCGCGATCTGGATGTCGCCGCTGATGGTCTTGGACAGGATGAAACCGAGCTGCATCACGCCGGAACCCAGCGCGTAATGCGCCGTCTGATACTTGCCCGGCGCCACGACCTGCATGATGAACAGGATCATCCCGACAAAGCCGAATCCGTACCCCAGCATCTCGATCGCCACGGCGGCACCGACGTGCCACAGGTCCGCCGGCATCGTGACCGCCAGGTAGTAGAAGGTCGCGTTGGGCACCGCCATGGCGACGATCAGGATCGGCATCGCGCGACGCAAGCTCAGCCAGCTCGTGAAATAACCGCCGACGATGCTGCCGACCAGGAATGCCGCCGTGCCCACGGTGCCGTAGATGCCGCCGACCTGCTCCGTCGTCAGACCCAGCCCGCCCTTCTCGCGTGGCTCGATCAGGAACAAGGGACCGATGGTCTGCACCTGCCCCTCGGCAAAACGGAACATGACGATGAACAGGACCATCAGCCAGATGCCCGGCTTCTTCAGGAAATCGGCGATCACCTCGCGCAAGGTCTGCCAGACACCCGCGACGGTGAGATCGCCGTGATCGGTGTTGAGCGCACCAGGCAAGGCATAGGCGTTGTAGCTGGCCAGCACGAACAGCAGCACCGCCAGCATCGCGAAGATCACCGACCAGGCGTTCATCACGCCGATGCCGCGCTCCAGGTGGCCGGCGAGCACGAGCAGCCCGCCCAGCGTCAGGAACTTCGAGGCGTTGAAGAACGCCCCCTGCCAGCCGGCATAGGCCGCCTGCTGCTTGTCGTCGAGCGAGGCCATGTAGAGACCGTCGCAGGCGATGTCGTGCGTCGCCGAGGCATAGGCCAGGAGGAACAGCACCGCGATGCTGGCCGCGAACCACATCGGCAGCTGCAGCGCCACCGCCATCAGGCCCAGCCCGACCGCGCCGGTGTACTGCCCCGCGACGACGATCAGTTTCTTGCTGCGCGCCAGCTCCAGGAACGGGCTCCACAACGGCTTGAACGCCCATGCGAGACCGAGCAGGCCCGTCCATCGCGCGATCTGGTCGTTGGCGACGCCCATGTTCTTGAACATCAGGCCGGCGATCAGCATGACGACGAAGAACTGCATGCCCTGCACGAAGTACAGGCTGGACACCCAGCGGATGGGGCTGCGATCGCCGCGCGCGTCGGCGGCGCCAGGGGGATTCTTCGACGAGCTCATGGGGGAGGACCTCGGTGCGATGCGATGCGGAGCAGGGCGGCGGACGCCGATGTCAATCCAGCGTGACCGGCGACTGGCCACCGGCCTGGCCGCGACCTTGCAGCCAGGCGCCGAGCGCGCCCAGTGCGCCGTCGGCATAGCCCCAGCTGATCACCGTGGGTGCGGAGACGTCCAGCGCCTGGAACGGATTCCACAGCACCAGGTGAAGGTCCGGACGCCACGCCGCGGCGTTGGCGCCGTAGCGCGCGCGGTGCGTCGAGGCCACGATCGTGAAGCGGCCGTCGTCCGGCACGAGGGACCAGTCGAGCGCCGCGATGTCGCCGAGCGAGACGAACTCGACATCGCCGTAGCCCTCGAACAGCGCGCGCACCTGCGCGCCGGTCGGGCCCGCCTCGGACACGCCGTCGGTGGGCACCTCGTCCTGCACCAGCACGCGGATCGGACGATCGCTCGCGGGCGGCGTCGCGCCGCGCAGCGCGCTCAGACCCGCGGCCCAGGCGCGGCGCATCAGCACGTCGTCGGCCTCGCGCTGCGCGCCCTGGTAATCGTCGAAGCGGACCGGGAAATCGCGCGCCAGCTTGTCCAGCCGTGCTTCCGCCTGGCGACCGCGCTCGGCGCTCAAGCCGCCGCGCGTCAGCGCGTCCTGCAGCGCATGGATCGCCTGCGCCTGCTCGTCCAGCGAGCCCTGCGCCAGGATCATGTCGGCGCCGGCGTTGATCGCCAGCACCGCCGCCTTCGCGTAGCCGTAGCGCTCGGCGATGGCCTTCATCATCAGCGCGTCGGTGATGACGACGCCGTCGTAGCCGTACTCGTCGCGCAGGATGCCGCCCAGGATGGTCTTGGACAGCGTCGCCGGGTACAACGGGTCGATCTTCGGATAGACGATGTGTGCCGTCATGATCGACGGCGCCACCTCGCGCAGCGCCTGGAAAGGCTTGAGTTCGAGCGCGTCCAGCTCGGCGCGGGACTTCTCGACCGTGGGCAGGTCGAGGTGAGAGTCGACGTGCGTGTCGCCGTGACCCGGGAAGTGCTTGATGCAGCACGCAACGCCCGCCGCCATCGAGCCCTTCATCCACGCGCCGGCCAGGCGCGTGACAGTGTCGGCGGTCTCGCCGAAGCTGCGCTCGGCGATGACCGGATTGGCCGGGTTATTGTTGATGTCGGTGACCGGCGCGAAGTTCCAGTTGATGCCGATGCCGCGCAGTCCGCGCGCCACCGCGGCGCCGACCTGCTCGGCCAGCCCCTCGTCACCGGCCGCGCCCAGCGCCATCGCCGACGGCGGCTGCGGCAGGAAGGTCGCGCGCACGACGGAACCGCCCTCCTGGTCCAGACCGATCAGCGCATCGGCGCCCATCGCGTCGCGCAGGTCCTGCGTGAGCCTGCGGACCTCGGCCTCGGTGCCCAGGTTCTTGCGGAACAGGCACACTGCGCGGATCTTGTTGTCGCGCAGGAAGGCCGCGGTCGTCGCATCCAGCGTCTTGCCCTGGATGTCCACCATCACCAGCCGGCCCGGATGGAATGCTGTCTCGCTCATGTCGCTCTCTTCTGCCTGGCCCGCGGGTCGAAGCTGGGTAATGCTGGAAATGAAGGTCCGATCACGCCGGACCGCCGGTCAATGCTCGATCAATGCGTCTTGGTGACCTTGGCCAGGTGCCGCGGCTGGTCGGGGTTCAAGCCCCGCGCCTGCGCCAGCGCCTCGACCATCGGATAGAAGCTCTGCACCGCGGTGATCGGATCGAGGTCCTCGTTGCCGGTGCAGGTCAGCGGCAGCTCGGCGCCCGGCGTGCCTTCCGGCGCCGCCAGCAGCACGCGCGCGCCGCGGCCGCGCATCTCCTCGGCGAGCGCCAGCAGGCCGGCCTGCGCGGGACCGCGCGGCGCGAAGACCAGCAGCGGATAGCCCTCCTCCACCAGCGCCATCGGGCCGTGCTTCACTTCAGCGCCGGAGAAGGCCTCGGCCTGGATGCCGCAGGTCTCCTTGAACTTCAGCGCCGCTTCCAGCGCGATCGGCAGCGAGGTGCCGCGGCCGATGACGAACAGCTTGTCCGCGCCCTTGAGCACGTCGACCGCCACGTCCCACCGCTGCGTCGCGGCCTGCTCCATCGCCTGCGGCAGGGTCTGCAGGGCGGCCGACAGGTCCTCGTCGCCCTGCCAGGCGGCGACGACGCGCGCGCCCGCCACCAGCTGCGCGATGTAGCTCTTGGTCGCGGCGACGCTCTGCTCGACGCCCGCATGCAGGCGGAACACGTGTTCGGCGGCCGCCTCGAGCGGCGATCCGTCGGCGTTCACGAAGGCGACCGTGCGCGCGCCGTTGGCGCGGAAGTACTGCGTCGGCGAGACCAGGTCCGGGCTCTGGCCCGATTGGGAAAACGCGAACGACACCAGCCCCTGGCTCTCGATCTTGCTCTGGTAGAGCGTGATCAGCGACATCGGCAGCGAGGTCACCAGCCGGCCCAGACGCGCCATCACGAGATAGGCGAGGTAGTGGGACGCATGGTCCGAGCTGCCGCGCGCGATCGTCAGCAGCGAGGTCGGCGGCTGCTCGCGCAGCGCGTCGCCCAGCGCGGCGTAGGCGTTCCGATCGGCGGCCAGTTGGCGGGCCACCACCTGCGGCGCGCTCAGCGCCTCATCCAGCATTCGCGAGGTCAATTGCTTCTCCTTCAACGACCACGCACTGCAACTGCAAGCCACGGTCCATCACCACGAAATCCGCCCAGGCGCCCGGTGCCAGCCGGCCCCGGTCGTCCAGACCCAAATAGTCGGCCGCGTTCGTCGACACGCGTCGGGCCGCGTCCTCGATCGTCAGGCCCAGCTTCAGCACCAGGTTGCGCAGCGCCTGGTCCATCGTCAGCGTCGATCCCGCCAGCGTGCCGTCGGGCAGGCGCACGCCGCCGAGGCACTTCGTCACGCGGTGGCGGCCCAGGCTGTAGTCGCCGTCCGGCATGCCGGCCGCCGCCGTCGAATCGGTGACGCAGAACAGGCGCGGGATGCAACGCAGCGCGACGCGGATCGCGCCGGGGTGCACGTGCAGCAGGTCCGGGATGATCTCGGCGTACTGCGCATGCGCCAGCGCGGCGCCGACCATGCCGGGCTCGCGGTGGTGCAGGCCCGTCATCGCGTTGAACAGGTGCGTGAAACCGCCGGCGCCGCGGCCGAGCGCGGCCACGCCGTCTTCGTACGTGCCCAGCGAGTGCCCGATCTGGACCTGGAAGCCGGCCTCGCGCAAGCGCGTGACGAGCTCGAGATGACCGGGGAGTTCCGGCGCCAGCGTGATCAGGCGGATCGGCGCGATCGCGTGCAGCTCGCGGATCTCGGCGATGGACGCGGCCTTGGCGAAGTCCGGCTGCGCGCCGAGCTTGCCGGGATTGATGTACGGCCCTTCGAGGTGAACGCCCAGCACGCGGGCGCCGCCCTCGGGGCGCACGACGCAGAGCTCGGCCAGTCCGCGCATCGCCTGCCGGATCTCGTCCAGCGGCGCGGTCATCGTGGTCGCCAGCAGCGACGTGGTGCCGTGTTTCGCATGCAGCTTCGCGAGCTGCGCGGCGGCATCGCCGCCTTCCATCGTGTCGCGACCCGCGCCGCCGTGGACGTGCGTGTCGATGAAGCCGGGCAGGACGATCGGCAGGTCCTGCGCGCCGTGCCGCACCTCGTGCTCCGACGCGGCGGTCCCGTCGATGCCGACGACGCGACCGTCTTGATGTTTCAGCACACCGCGGATGAACCCGCCAGGTGTCAGTAGGAATCCGTCGATGTGCTGGGTCGTCATCCGTCTCGCCTCATCTCCGCGACGAAGTCGTAGTAGTCGCTGCGGCAGTAGGAATGGGTGAGCTCCACGGCCTGACCCTGGTCCAGGTAGCCCACGCGGGTGATGAACAGCACCGCCTGCCCCACCGGCACCTGCAGCAGACCCGCCAGACGCGAGTCGGCATTGATGGCGCGGATGTGCTGCAGCGCGCGCACCGGCGCACCGCCGTGCTGGGCGAGGTGCTCGTACAGCGAGGACTCGACCTGCTGCGGATCGGGCAGCACGGCCTCGGGCAGGATCGAGAGCTCATAGGCCATCACCACGGCGTCCGCCAGGCGCAGGCGTTCCAGGCGCGCGACGCGTTGACCGGTCGTCAGGCCGAGCGAGAGCTGCTCGTCCGGCGCCGCCATGGCGAAGCCGCGGGTCAGCCAGCGGCTGCTGGGCTTGAAGCCGCGTTGATGGAGTTCCTCGGAGAAGCTGGTCAGGCGCGACAGCGGCTGCTCGAGCTTCGGGGCGATGTAGTTGCCGGAGCCGCGCTTGCGCACGATCAGGCCCTGCTCGACGAGGCGGTCGATCGCCTTGCGGGCGGTGACGCGCGAGAGGTCGAGCGATTCGGAGAGCACGCGTTCCGACGGCAGGGCCTCGTCGGCCTGGTACTGGCCTTCGCGGATCGCCTGCGCCAGCTTGTGGGCCAGCTGCATGTACAGCGGCGAGGCGGCGGCGGGATCGGGCTTGAACTGGAAGGGCAGCTTGGTGCTCATCGGGCTTCTCGTCTTCAACGGGGGTCGGAGAGAGCGCCGCGGACCAGCCGCAGCGCGCCGTCGGCCGAGTCGCCCTGGGGCGACACGCAACGGGCCCGAATGTTGCCTGAGAAAAGCGCGGCGAGCCGCTGCGCCACGCTGCCCGCGAGCGAGAGCGGCAGCTGCCGCGTCGGATCGAGCGCGAGCGCGAGCTGCTCCAGTTCCGCCACCGCCTGCGCGACGAGCGCCGCGGCGGCCGGATCGTCCGCCGATTGTTCGAACACCAGCGGCGCCAGCTGCGCGTACGCATGCTGGCCGGCCTGGGCGACCCAGGCGTTGATCGCATCCCGATCTTGATCGTCCTTGCAGCCGGCGGCGGCCCACACGGCGCGGGCCAGCGGTCCGGCCGCGACGCGGCCGTCCATCGCCTTCTGCGCGAGCCGCATCGCCTGGATGCCGAGCCACGCGCCGCTGCCCTCGTCGCCGCCGATCCAGCCCCAGCCGCTGACGCAGACCATCGAACCGTCCGAGCGCAGCGCCTCGCCCACCGTGCCGGTGCCGGCCGCAACCACGCCGCCGGGCCGGCCCGCGTGCGCGCCGATGACGGACGTGGTGCCGTCGTTCACGAGTTCGATGTGGACGTAGCCGGGCTGCTGCGCGACGAAGGCCTGCGCCTGGGCGGCGACACCGGCGCCGGACAGGCCGAGGCCGATCGCGGTCTCGCCGAGCGGCAGGCGCTCGATGCCCGCCTTGGCCGCCGCTTCCTGGACAGCCATCTGGATGTGGCGCCACGCCTGGGCGATGCCCTGCCCCAGCGCCGACGGTCCCGCCCAGCCCTGTCCGAGGAGCTGTCCCTGGACGTCGCTCAGCCGGACCCGCGTGCCGGTGCCCCCGCCGTCCACTCCCACGAGGAAGCGGACGCCCGCGAAGCGCGGCTGCAGAGGAGCGGACCAGGCGTCCGCCAGAGGGTGGCTTGTCATGATTAATACCAGTTTAGTACCAAAAAACGCAGAGCGTCAATTGGTAGCGCACTGGACTTAACCCTGATGCCGAGGCCCCTGTCAGAGGGGTTAGGTGGTTATGACCACCAACGTACCAGTTATGGCTCTGCGAGGAATGAACCCAGTGCCCGTTTTACTCCCTCTCCCGCTTGCGGGAGAGGGTGGGGGGGAGGGCCAGCGGCCGCGGCAGTACGGTCAATCCAGGGACCAGCTCAACTCGACGCCCTGCCCTTTGAGCCAGTCGCTCGCAGCCGAGAAGTGCCCGCAGCCGATGAAGGGCGCGGGACCGCGCGTGGCGGACAACGGCGACGGGTGATTCGCCTGCAGCACCAGATGCTGGCGGCCCGCGGCCTCGATCAACGGCGCCTTTGCCTGCGCATGGGCGCCCCACAGCAGATAGACCTTGGGGGCCGGGTCTTGCGCGGTCGCCGCGATGAGCGCGTCGGTCAGCGATTCCCAGCCCTTCTTCGCATGCGAGGCCGCGGCGCCATCCTCGACGGTCAGGCTGGTGTTGAGCAGCAGCACGCCGCGCCGCGCCCACTCGCCGAGGTGACCCGACATCGCCGGCTGCTGACCCAGGTCGCGCTGCAGTTCCTTGAAGATGTTGCGCAGCGAGGGCGGCAGCTTCTCCCCCACCGGCACGGAGAACGACAGCCCCTCCGCCTGCCCCGGCCCGTGGTACGGGTCCTGGCCGACGATGACGACCTTGACCTTGGTCAGCGGCGTGAGGCGCAGCGCACGCAGCGGATCGGGCGGATAGATCACCGCGCCTTCGGCGAGGCGCGCCTTCAGCAGCGCCTCGATGCGTCGACCGTCGGCGCTGTCGCGCCAGGCGTCGATGAGCGGCTGCCAGCCGTCGCCGACCGACCAGTCGAGGGCCTTGAGCGTCGCCGTCATCAACGGAACAGCGCCGACAGCGCCGCGCCCGGATCGGGCGCGCGCATGAAGGCCTCGCCGACGAGGAAGGCGTTGACCTGCGCGTCGCGCATGCGCTGCACGTCGTCGGGTCCGAGGATGCCGGACTCGGTCACCAGCAGGCGATCCGCCGGCACCTGCTTCAGCAGCCCGAGCGTCGTGTCCAGCGTGACCTCGAAGGTCTTCAGGTTGCGGTTGTTGATGCCGACCATCGGCGTCTTCAGCCGCAGCGCGCGCTCGAGTTCAACGCCATCGTGGACCTCCACCAGCACGTCCAGGCCCAAGCCCAGCGCGCAATCCTCGAGTTCGGCCATCAGGCCGTCGTCCAGGCTTGCCGCGATCAGCAGGATGCAGTCCGCGCCCATCGCGCGGGCTTCGTAGACCTGGTACGGATCGATCATGAAGTCCTTGCGCAGCACCGGCAGCGTGCAGGCCGCGCGGGCCTGCTTCAGGAACTCGACTGAGCCCTGGAAATGCGGCGCGTCGGTCAGCACGCTCAGGCAGGCCGCGCCGTGCTGCTCGTAGCTGCGGGCGATATCAGCGGGACGGAAGTCCTCGCGCAGCACGCCCTTGCTCGGGCTGGCCTTCTTCACCTCGGCGATGACGCCGCTGCGGCCCGCGGCGATCTTGGCGCGCAGCGCGTTCACGAACCCGCGCGTCGGCTCGGCGCGCGATTCGGCTTCGGCACGCAGCGCGGACAGCGGCACGCGCGCGGACGCGGCGGCCACTTCCTCGCGCTTGACGGCGTTGATGCGATCCAGGATGTCAGACATACGACTCTCTTGAGACTCTCTCGAATTCAGCCCAGCGCGGCCGCTTGCTGCTTCGTCTCCGCGACGAACTGGTCCAGCTTCGCGCGGGCGGCGCCGGACTCGAGGGCGACACGCGCCTTCGCGATGCCGTCGGCGATCGACTCGACCACGTTGGCCGCGTACAGCGTCGCGCCCGCGTTCAGCAGCACGATGTCGCGCGCCGCGCCGGGTTCGTTGCCGAGCACGCCCAGCAGGATCTGGCGGCTCTCTTCCGGCCCGCTCACGCGCAGGTTGCGGCTCGCGACCATCGGCATGCCGAAGTCTTCGGGATGGATCTCGTACTCGCGGATCTCGCCGTTCCGCAGCTCGCCGACCAGCGTCGCCGCGCCCAGCGAGATCTCGTCCATGTTGTCCTTGCCATAGACGACGACCGCGTGCTGCGCGCCCAGGCGCTGCATCACCCGGACCTGGATGCCGACGAGGTCCGGATGGAAGACGCCCATCAGGATGTTGGGCGCGTCGGCCGGGTTGGTCAGCGGCCCCAGGATGTTGAAGATCGTGCGCACGCCCAGCTCCTTGCGGACGGGCGCGATGTTCTTCATCGCCGGATGGTGGTTGGGCGCGAACATGAAACCGATGCCGGTCTTGCGCACGCATTCGGCGACCGCCTGCGGCGGCAGCGACAGCGTCACGCCGAGCGCCTCCAGCACGTCCGCGCTGCCGGTCTTGGACGACACGCTGCGGTTGCCGTGCTTGGCGACCTGCGCGCCCGCCGCGGCCGCGACGAACATCGAGCAGGTCGAGATGTTGAAGGTATGCGCGCCGTCGCCGCCGGTGCCGACGACGTCGACCAGATGCGGGCCCGGCTCGATCGGCACCTTGACGGAGAACTCACGCATCACCTGCGCGGCGGCGGTGATCTCGCCGATGGTCTCCTTCTTGACGCGCAGGCCGATCAGGATGGCCGCGGCGGTGACCGGCGAGATGTCGCCGCTCATGATCCGGCGCATCAGCGCCAGCATCTCGTCGTGGAAGATCTCGCGGTGCTCGATGACGCGGGTCAGCGCCTCGTTGTCGGTGATGGGCATGGCGATCTCCCGCTCAGGCGTTGAAGAACCGGCGCGTGGCCGCGACCGCGCGGTCGACACCCTCGGCGTCCACATCGAGGTGGGTCACGAACCGCAGCTTGTACAAGCCGGTCGTGAGCACGCCTTCGGACTTCAGATGCTCGACCAGCTTCGCAGCGATGCCCTTGTCGACGTCGCAGAAGACGATGTTGGTCTGCGGCGCTTCCACCGCCACGCCCGGCAGGCCTTGCAGCCCTTCGGCGAGACGCTGGGCCAGCGCGTGGTCCTCACCCAGGCGTGTGACCTGGTGATCGAGCGCGTAATGGGCCGCCGCCGCGAGCAGCCCGGCCTGGCGCATGCCGCCGCCGAGCATCTTGCGCCAGCGGTGCGCGCGCTGGATGAGCTCGCGCGAGCCGCACAGCACCGAGCCGACCGGCGCGCCCAGCCCCTTCGAGAAGCAGACCGACACGCTGTCGAAGTGCGAGCAGATGCGCCGGGCCGCGTCGTAGGGATCGCTCGCGTCGCGCGCGGCGACGGAGACCGCCGCGTTGAACAGGCGCGCGCCGTCGAGGTGGCGCGACAGGCCGTGGCGCCTGGCCAGCTCGGACGCCGCGGCGAGGTAGTCCATCGGCAGCACCTTGCCGCCGATCGTGTTCTCGAGCGCCAGCAGCCGCGTGCGCGCGAAGTGCGCGTCGTCGGGCTTGATGTTGGCCTCGATGTCGGCCAGCGGCAGCGAGCCGTCCGGCGCGTGGTTCAGCGGCTGCGGCTGGATCGAGCCCAGCACCGCCGCACCGCCGCCCTCCCAGCGGTAGGTGTGGGCGAACTGGCCGACGATGTACTCGTCGCCGCGCTGGCAGTGCGCCATCAGCGCGCACAGGTTGCTCTGCGTGCCGGTGGGCATGAAGAGCGCGGCCTCGAAGCCGAGGCGCTCCGCCAGCGCCGCCTGCAGCGCGTTGACGCTCGGATCGTCGCCGAAGACGTCGTCGCCCAGCGGCGCGGCCGCCATGGCGGCGCGCATGCCGGCGGTCGGCTGGGTGACGGTGTCGCTGCGCAGATCGACGATCGCGCCGATGTTCCCGCCGCGCTGACCGGTTGCCTTGCTGCCTTCGTTCATCGTGCCAACTCCAGGAAGTTCTTGAGCATCGCGTGACCGTGCTCCGAGAGGATGGATTCGGGATGGAACTGGACGCCTTCCAGCGGCGTCGCGGTGCCGGCCAGCGCGCGATGGCGAACGCCCATGATCTCGCCGTCCTCGCTGCGGGCGCTGATCTCCAGCTCCGCCGGGATCGTCGATTCCTCGATCGCCAGCGAGTGGTAGCGGATCACGTCGAAACGCCCGGGCAGCCCGCTGAAGACGCCCTGCGTGTCGGTCGTGATCGTCGAGGACTTGCCGTGCATCTGCACCTTGGCGCGGATGATGTTGCCGCCCAGCGCGGCGCCGATGCTCTGGTGGCCCAGGCACACGCCCAGGATCGGCATCTTGCCGATGAAGCGCTGGATCGCCGGCACGCAGACGCCGGCTTCCTTGGGCGTGCAGGGGCCGGGCGAGAGCACCAGGTGGGTCGGGTTGAGCGCGGCGATCCCGTCGAGCGTGATCTGGTCGTTGCGGACCGTCTTCACCTCGGCGCCGAGCTCGGCGAAGTACTGCACCAGGTTGAAGGTGAAGCTGTCGTAGTTGTCGATCATCAGCAGCATGTTCTTGCTCCTTCGTTCACTTCAGCTTCAGAAACCTTCTTCGACCAGTTCCGCGGCGCGCAGCAACGCGCGCGCCTTGGCCTCGGTCTCCTTCCATTCGAGCTCGGGGACCGAATCCGCCACGATGCCCGCCGCCGCCTGCACGTACAGCACCTGGTCCATGACGATGCCGGTGCGGATCGCGATGGCCAGGTCCATGTCGCCGCCGAAGCTCAGGTAGCCGCAGGCGCCGCCGTAGATGCCGCGCTTGACGGGCTCGAGCTCGTCGATGATCTCCATCGCGCGGATCTTGGGCGCGCCCGACAGCGTGCCGGCCGGGAAGCTGGCGCGGAACACGTCCATGTTGCCCACGCCGGGTTTCAGGAGGCCCTCGACGTTGCTGACGATGTGCATCACGTGCGAGTAGCGTTCGACCGCGAAGGCGTCCGTCACCTTCACGCTGCCGGTCCGGGCGATGCGGCCGATGTCGTTGCGGGCCAGGTCGATCAGCATCAGGTGCTCGGCGCGTTCCTTCGGATCGGCCTGGAGTTCGATCTCCAGCGCCTGGTCCTGCTCCGGCGTCCCGCCGCGCGGTCGCGTGCCGGCCAGCGGGCGGATCGTGACCTTGCGGCCGTCGGGCGTCTGCTCCTGGCGCACCAGGATCTCGGGCGAGGCGCCGACGATCTGGAAGTCCCCCATGTCGTAGAAGTACATGTAGGGGCTGGGATTGAGCGACCGCAGCGCGCGGTAGAGGCTCAGCGGGGACTCGGTGTAGCGCTTCTTCAGCCGCTGGCCGAAGACGATCTGCATGCAGTCGCCGGCGGCGATGTAGGCCTTGGCCTTGTCGACCGAGGCGAGGAAGTCGGCCTTCGCGAACTCGCGCTCGACCGGATGCGCCTGGGCGCGCGCGACGCGCGGCGCGGCGACCGAGTAGCCCAGCTTGTCCTTCAGTTCGGTGAGGCGCTTCTTCGCCTTGAAGTAGGCCTCGGGCTGGCCGGGGTCGGCGTACACGATCAGGTAGAGCTTGCCCGACAGGTTGTCGATGACGGCCAGTTCCTCGCACTGGAGCAGCATCACGTCGGGCGTCGGCAGGCCGCCGTCGGGGGTCGAGCCGGCCAGGCGCGGCTCGATGTAGCGCACGGCGTCGTAGCCGAAGTAGCCGGCGAGGCCGCCGCAGAAGCGCGGCATGCCAGGTCTGAGCGCGACCTTGAAGCGTTGCTGGTAGGCCTCGATGAAGGCGAGCGGGTCGCCCTCGTGGGTCTCGATCACGGCGCCGTCGCGGATCACGCGGGTGACGGGGCCTTCGCTCTTCAGCACGGTGCGCGCGGGCAGGCCGATGAAGGAGTAGCGGCCGAAGCGCTCGCCGCCGACCACCGATTCCAGCAGGAAGCTGTGGCGGCCCGGGCCGTTGCCGGCGCAGAGCTTCAGGTAGAGCGAGAGCGGGGTCTCGAGATCCGCGAAGGCCTCGCTGATCAGCGGGATGCGGTTGTAGCCGTCGGCGGCCAGGCTTTGGAATTCCAGTTCGGTGATCACGTCGTCAAACCTCTTGTCGAATGCGGCGCGTCGTCCGTGACGCAGGGCATCACGACGCGCGCGCAAGCGCTAACTCAGGTCGCCTGTTGGACCTGCCCCGTACGACAGGGTGCAGAGGATGTGTGACGGTTCCCGCGTCCGGGGGATAGGGTGGACGGCGGGTGGCAAGCATCAGGCGGCTTCAGGTGAAGTCGTGCCAGGATCGCCAGGGCCAGGCTCCCCGGTCGTTCGACCCCTTGATGTGCTTGCGCGTGATAAACATGGTGAAGATCAGTGTAGCAGGCGACGTGGGCAGGAGGATTCCCGGAGGGCCCGCTTCGCATCCCTGGCGGATACTTCGCCCCAGAGCCGACCGTGGAGTCGGCCGATCATTCCGGAGGGGATGGAGACACATGTCCAAGCGCAAAGTCCTGATGGCCGCGGGGGTGCTCGCGGCCGCGATGCTGACGTCGATCGCGGCCTCGGCCCAATCGTCGCCTGCGGCCGCACCGGCGGCCGCCGCGGCGCCGATCGAGGTGGCCGGCGTCAAGTACGACGGCAACGTCGAGGTGGCCGGCCAGAAGCTGCAGCTCAACGGCGCGGGGATCCGCTACAAGGCGATCTTCAAGGTCTACACGGCCGGCCTGTACATGAACGCGAGGGCGACGACGCCTGAAGCGGTGCTGGCCAACACCGGCCCGAAGCGCATGCACATCCAGATGCTGCGCGACATCGACGGCGAGGAGCTGGGCAAGCTCTTCACCAAGGGCATGGAGCAGAACGCGACGCGCGAGGAATTCGGGCGCTCCATCGTCGGCGTGCTGCGCATGTCGGAGATCTTCGTGCAGAAGAAGAAGCTCAAGACGGGCGAGAGCTTCGGCGTGGACTACATCCCCGGGACGGGCACGGTGGTCTTCGTCAACGGCCAGTTGATCCCCGGCGACCCGATCAAGGGCGAGGACTTCTTCAACGTGCTGCTCAAGATCTGGCTGGGCAAGTCGCCCGCTGACAGCGACCTGAAGGTCGCGCTGCTCGGCGGCGCCAAGGCGGTGGCGAGCAACCGCAACGCGGCGGGCAGCGGGCGCTGAAGTTGGCTAGCGCTGAAGTGGTCGAGCCCGACGCCGCGTCGCGCCGCGGTGCCGCTGCGCTCCGCCCTCGCTTGACCAACCGCCTCGGCTGATGGACCGGATCGATGCCTTGCGCCTGCTGCTGGATGTCGCGGCGGCGGGCAGCTTCTCCGGCGCCGCACGTCTGCGGGGACTGGCGACGTCGACGGTCGCGCAGGCCGTCGGCCAGCTGGAGGGCGAGAGCGGCGCGACGCTGATCACGCGCTCGACACGCAAGCTGGTGTTCACGCGCGAGGGCGAGACGCTGCTGTCGGACGCGCGACGGATCGTGTCGGACTGGGACGGCGCGATGTCGGCCCTCAAGGAGGACGGCACCCTGTCCGGCGCCATCCGGCTGACCGCCACCAACGACTTCGGCCGGAGCCAGCTCCGTCCGCTGCTGGATGACTTCCAGTCCCGGCATCCGGCGCTGCGGCTCAGCCTGCTGCTGAGCGACAGCACCCTGGACCTGATCGCGGGACGCATCGATGTGGCGATACGCACCGGCCCGCTGCCCGACTCCGGTCTCCATGCCCGGCTGCTGGTCCCCGGCGGGCGCGTGGTCTGCGCGTCCCCGGCCTACTGGGCGCGTGCGGGTCGGCCCACCCATCCGTCCGAGCTGTCGGCACACAACTGCCTGGTGCTCGCCCGGCCCGACGCCCCGCTGTCGAGCTGGCGCTTCCTGGACGGCAACGCTCCGCTGACGGTGAAGGTCACGGGCGATCGTGAAGCCAGCGACGGCGGTGTGCTGCGGGAATGGGCGGTGGAAGGCCACGGCGTGATCCTCAAGAACCGCTGGGATGTGCTGAAGGAGCTGTCCGCAGGCACGCTCGAGACCGAGCTGGATGCATTCGCCGGCGGTCCGATCGATCTCTTCGCGGTCTACCCCGCGTATCCGCCCAGTCGCCGGGTCGCGGCGCTGGTGGACTTCATCGCCGACGCCCTGGCGTCCGCCCCGCCCTCGGCCTAGGACCAGCGCCCGGCCCGGCCCGGGCGCGCCGTGCCGCGCATCTGCGTCGAAACCCGAAAGGTCCTTCGCCGGTCGGCCGGCTTATCGCCGCGACCCGGCCTTCCTACGATCTCTTCACTGCCGAAGTCCCGCGGTTCCGCGGACCGGCCACTCCGTGAAAGAGATCCCATGACTCATCCTCTCCTCCAGACCATCCAGTCGCGCCGCACGACGCAGCTGTTCGATCCGTCGCGTCCCATCGACGACGCACAGATCGAAGAACTGGTGAGCGTCGCCACGACGGCGCCGACCTCCTTCAATCTGCAGAACTGGCGCTTCATCGCCGTGCGCACGCCGTCGGAAAAGGCACGTCTGCGCGCCGTCGCCTGGGACCAGGCGAAGGTGACGGAGGCGGCGGTGACCTTCATCGTGTGCGGACAGCTGGCGGACGCCACCGTCATGTCGGCTCGGCTGGCTCCCTCGGTCGCCGCCGGCTTCATGCCGGCGGAGATGGTCCCGGGTTGGGAGGGTGCGGCACGCAGCTTGTATGCGGACCAGCCGCAGCGCCAGCGCGATGAGGCGGTGCGCTCCGCGACGTTCGGCGCCGGCACGCTGATCCAGGCGGCGCACGCGCTGGGCCTGGGTGCAGCCCCGATGATCGGCTTCGACGCCCAGGCGGTCACGGAGGCCTTCGACCTCGCGGCAAACGAGATTCCCGTGCTGCTGCTCGCCGTCGGTCATCCGGCGCCGGGCAACTGGCCGCAGAAGCCGCGTCGTCCGCTCGCGGAAGTGCTCACCTTGCGCTGAGGAAGCCGGGGCGCCCGCCCCGCGGTGTCAGCGGCTCATTCGCTGATCGGCTCATCCGCTCAACCGAGCAACTCGTCGAGCCGGTCGATGTAGCGTTCCGCGGGCACCTCGCGGATCGGCTGGCCGTGGTTGTAGCCGTAGCTGACGAGCGCGATCGGGCAGCCGGCGGCATGCGCGGCGCGGGCGTCGTTGCTGGAGTCGCCGATCATCCAGGTCGTCGCGGGCGCTGAACCCAGCGCCTCGCAGGTCTTGAGCAGCGGCATGGGATCGGGCTTCTTGCGCTCGAAGTCGTCGCCGCCGAAGACGCGGTCGAAGTAGCGGTCCAGTCCCTTGCGCTTGAGCAGCTCCCGCGCGAACGCGGCCGGCTTGTTGGTCAGGCAGGCCATCGGCAGGCCGAGCGCCTTCAGCGCGTCCAGGCCTTCGATCACGCCGGGAAACACGTCGGCGTGCTCGCCGTTGAGCACCTCGTAGTGGCGCTGGTAGAGCGCCCACGCCTGCTCGTAGTGCTCCTGCGGCGCGCCGACTTCGGTGAGCACGCTGCGGATCAGGTGTTCGCTGCCCTGACCGATCGTGTGCTCGACGAAGTCGCGGCCGACCGCCGGCAATGCCATGTCGGTCATTACGCGGTTCAACACCGCGACGAAGTCGCCCAGGGTGTCGACGAGCGTGCCGTCGAGGTCGAGCATGAAAGCGGTCGGGGTCGGATCGAGTGCAGGCATGCCGGCATCCTAGCCGCGCCTCACGCCTTCTTCGGGGAAGGGATCTCGCCCTGCGCCGCGACTTCCGCGGCGACCTCCGCCACCAGCGCCCTCAGCCACCGATGCGCCGGATCGTCGCGATACCGGACGTGCCACGCGATCTCCACCGGGAAGGTGCCAAGGTCCACCGGCGACGGCAGCACCTTCAAGCGCTTGTCCGACGCCAGCCTGCGGCAGATCTGCGCCGGCAGCGTCGCGCAGTAGTCGGTCACCGCGACCACTTCCGGCACCGCCAGGAAGTGCGTCACCGACACCGCCACCTCGCGCTTCAGCCCCTGCTTCTCCAGCGCCTGGAACAGGCCCACGCGCAGCCGGCCGGGCGGCAGCACGTTCACGTGCTTGAGCTGCTCGTACTGCTTGCGCGTCATCTTCCGGTCCACCGTCGGATGCCCGCGCCGCACGATGCAGGCCAGGCCGTCGTCCATCACGTGCTGCACCACGAGGTTGTCCGGCGGCTCGACCACCCGCCCCAGCACCATCGCCGTCGAGCCCGAGATCACCCCCGTCTCCGCCAGGTCCGTGCCGAACGGCGTCAGCCGCACCGTCATGTTCGGCGCCTGCTGCCGCAGCCGCGCGACGATCGCCGGCACCAGCACCAGCTCGACATAGCTGTTGGGCGCCAGCGTCACCAGCTGCGTCGACTTCGCCGGATCGAAGTCCCGCTGGCCCAGGATCGCCGTGTCCAGACTGGCCAGCGCGGCGGCGATGACCGGCGCGAGCTCCTCCGCCTTCTGCGTCGGCTGCATGCCGTAGCGCTCGCGGATGAAGAGCGGATCCATCAACATCGCCCGCAGCCGCGTCAACGCGTTGGACAGCGCCGGCTGCGTGATGCCCAGCCGCTGCGCCGCGCGGGTCACGCTGCGCTCCTCCATCACCGCCAGGAAGACCGGCAGCAGGTTCAGGTCGTATCGCATCCAGCCATGTTGCCCGACGCATATCTGTTGTTCAACGGATAAATTGGATGAATGTGGCGACTATGTCCAGACTTCGTCCTGTCATCGAGCCGCCGACATGACTCCCCCGGAACCCGACGGCTCACCCCTCACCGCCTCACCGCCTCACCGCCTTGGACTTCCTGGAAGGAACCGTCATGTCCGCTCATACCGCCCCCCTCGACCAGCCCCTCTTCACCCCCGGCCGCATCGGCGCGATCGAGGTCCGCAACCGCGTCGCGATGGCGCCGCTGACCCGCTCCCGCGCCAGCTCCGACGGCGTGCCGTCGCCGCTGGCCGTCGAGTACTACCGCCAGCGTGCCTCCGCCGGACTGATCGTGGCCGAGGCGACCAACATCTCCCGCCAGGGCCGCGGCTACGCCTGGACGCCGGGCATCTACACGCCCGAGCAGGTCGAGGCGTGGAAGCGCGTCACCGATGCCGTCCACGCCGAAGGCGGCAAGATCGTGCTGCAGCTGTGGCACGTGGGACGCATGTCGCATGTGAGCCTGCAGAAGGACGGGGCCGCCCCGGTCGCGCCTTCCGCGCTCCGGGCGGGCACCGTCGTGTTCACCGAGGCCGGCTTCGAGCCGCCGTCGGCACCGCGCGCCCTGGCCTTGTCCGAGCTTCCCGGTCTGATCGAGGACTACCGCCGCGCCGCGGTCAATGCGAAGCTCGCGGGTTTCGACGGCGTCGAGATCCACGCCGCCAACGGGTATCTGCTGGAGCAGTTCCTGCGCGACAGCACCAACCATCGGACGGACCAGTACGGCGGATCGATCGAGAACCGCGCCCGCTTCGTGCTGGAGGTGGTGGACGCCGTGACCGAGGTCTGGGGCGCGGACCGTGTCGGCCTGCGTCTGTCGCCGCTGTCGACCGCGATCGGCGACACGCCGATCGACAGCACGCCGGCGGAGACGCACGGCTACCTGGCCCGCCAGCTCGGTGAGCGCGGCCTGGCGTATCTGCATGTGGTGGAAGGCCAGCTGCACGCCGGCAACGGGGCCGATGCCTTCGATGTCGAGGCGCTGCGCTACGCCTTCGGCGGCGCGTACATCGCCAACAACGGGTACGACCGACAGCGCGCGTTGGATGCCACGTCGTCGGGCCACGCGGACATGGTCGCCTTCGGCAAGCCCTTCATCGGGAACCCGGATCTGGTCGAGCGGCTGAAGGGCAACCTGCCGCTGTTCGAGGCGCCGCAGTCGGCGTACTTCGGCGGCGGCGCGGAGGGCTACACGCAGTTCAGCGAGCAAGCCGCCGCATAAGCCTCCGCCCGGTCAGCTCGGTGCACTCTCACTCCCTCTCCCGCTTGCGGGAGAGGGCGGGGGTGAGGGCCAGCGGCCTCGGCAGTCAGCAATCAGGAAAAGACGCCCACCGCCGTGACCAGCACCTGCGACTGCTGCTCCAGCGACTCCGCTGCGGCAGACGCCTGCTCCACCAACGCGGCGTTCTGCTGCGTCGCCTGGTCCATCTGCGCGATGGCCTGGTTGATCTGCTCGATGCCAGCGGTCTGTTCCTGGCTGGCGCTGGAGATCTCGCCGACGATGTCGGTGACCCGCTTCACGCTGCCGACGATCTGCGCCATCGTCGCGCCTGCCTGGCCCACCAGCGCGCCGCCGGCCTCGACCTTCTGCACCGAGTCGCCGATCAGCGCCTTGATCTCCTTGGCCGCCGTCGCGCTGCGCTGCGCCAGCGTGCGCACTTCCGACGCCACCACGGCAAAGCCGCGCCCCTGCTCGCCCGCACGCGCCGCCTCCACGGCCGCGTTCAGCGCCAGGATGTTGGTCTGGAACGCAATCCCGTCGATCGTGCCGATGATGTCGACGATCTTGTTGGACGAGCTGCTGATCGACGCCATCGTCGCCACCACCTCGTCCACCACCTTGCCGCCCTGGACCGCGATCTCGGACGCGGACATCGCCAGCTGGTTGGCCTGACGCGCGTTGTCGGCGCTCTGCTTGACCGTCGCGGTCAGCTCCTCCATCGAAGCGGCCGTCTCCTCCAGCGCACTTGCCTGCGATTCGGTTCGCGACGACAGGTCGCGGTTGCCGGCCGCGATCTCGCCGGCGGCGGTCGCGATCGTGTCGGTGGAGCCGCGGATCTGGCCGACCGTCGTGGACAGGCTGCGCTGCATGCGGTCCATCGCGGACAGCAGGCTGTCCGCATGCGCGTCGCGCAGGTCGACCGCCACGTTCAGGTCGCCCGCGCCGATGCGGTGGACGATGTCCGAGGCATACGCCGGTTCGCCACCCAGCTGCCGGTAGATGCTGCCGGCCAGACGCCAGCCCAGCACGCCCACCACCGCCATCAGCACCAGGCCGAGGGACAGCAGCACCGTGGCGCTGCGCCAGAAGGCGCGGTCGATGTCGTCGATGTAATCGCCGAAACCGATGATCCAGTCCCAGGGCTCGAAGCGGACCACCGCATAGAGCTTCTCGACCTCGTCCTTCGTGTTGGGCCGCGTGCCCAGGGCGATCACGGTGCCGACCTTCTTGCCCTCGAGCGCGGTGCGGTAGCGCACGCCGGCTTCCTTGCCGCCCTTCGCGTCGACGATGCCCACGCGCTTCGGGTTCGGATGCACGAGGTTGACGTCGTCGCTGTAGCCGCGGACGAAGAAGTACAGCTCGTCCTTGCGGAAGCTGCCGATGATCAGCTTGCCCTGCTTCTGCGCTTCCTCGCGGGTGATCTTGCCCGCGGCCTCCTGCTCGTGGAGCTTCTCCAGCGCCGACTGCGCCAGCACGACCAGGGTCGACAGCTGCGCGGTGCGCTCCTTCATCATCGTCTGGCGCAGCGTGGTCAGCGACACCGCGGCCAGGACGACCATGCCGATCAGCGCGGCGAGGCAGAGGAAGAGGATTCGGGTTCGGAGTTTCATGGGGGCGTGTGGAAGGCTGGCGGCCGCGCACGGCGGACGGGGGAGCCCGAACGGGCCATCCAGGTTTATCGGCCAGTTCGAGCGCCGCCTGAGCCCCCGCCGCCGTTAACGCACGGCGTTATCCGTCACAACCGCACGGATAGTCGCGCGGAGCGTGAAACCGATTTCGGTCCTGCCGTCCGCGGCGTCGACGAAGGTCTCGCCGCCATGCATGCGGGCGACCGCGCGCACGATGGCCAGGCCGAGCCCGAAACGATCCCCCGCCTTCGAACGCGAGGACTCGCCCCGCCAGAAGCGGTCGAACATGCGTCGCCGGATGTCCTCGGGGATCGGGTCGCCGGGGTTGACCACGACGATCCTCGCGCCTTCGACATCGGCATCGAGGCCTCGGTCGCCGGTGACGCCCTCCCCGCCGCGGCCTTCGCGCAAGCCCTGACCCTCCGGCAAGCGCTCGATCCGCACCGTCAACGTCGCGCCTTCCGGTGCGTGACGCGACGCGTTGGTCAGCAGATTCACCAGCGCCCGTCGCAGCAGCGCCCGGTTGACCGGCATCCGATGGTCGCCCTCGACGGCCAGCCGCTGGTGCTTCTCCTCCAGCAGGACCTCGACGAACTCGCCCACGCCAAGCGCCTCGCCGCGCAGCGACAGCTCGACGAGATCGGCCGCCGCGTCGCCCTGGTCGGCGCGTGCGAGGAACAGCATGTCGTTGATCATCGACGCCATGCCGCGCAGCTCCTCCAGGTGGGACTCCAGCACGTCGCGCATCTCGGCTTCGGGCCGGTCCCGCGACAGCACCACCTCCGCGCCGTTGATCATGATGGCCAGCGGCGTGCGCAGCTCATGCGCGACGTTGGCGTTGAAGCCTTCGAGTTGGTGCCAGGCTTCTTCCATCCGCGACAGCACCTCGTTGAAACGCTGCGCCAGCGGCATCAGCTCGGCGCTGTCCTCGGGCAGCGTGAGCCGGCGCGACAGCGCGCCGGGCTGGATCACCGCGGCCTCGCGCGACAGCGCCGACAGCGCACGCAGTCCGCGCCGCGTCGCCAGCCACGCCAGCGCGATCGTGCACAGCACGCCCGCCACGCCCACCATCAGCCCCGCGTCGTCGTAGGTCGCCAGCATCAGCTGGCGCGGCCGCGGATCCATGCCGATCAGCACCTGCGCGTCCGGGAACACCGCATGGTCGGGCAGGCGGAAATGCGCGCCGCGTAGTTCGACGCCGTCCTGCCGCCGCAGCCAGACCTTGTCGCCGTCGCGCTGCACCGACGGGGGCATCGGCTCCGCGCCGTACAGCAGCGCGCCGTCGCGCCCGACCAGCCACACGTTCCAGCGGAAACGCCCGCCGACGCTGGTCGCCGCCAGATGGCGGCGCAGCATCGGCAGGTCGTCCATCGAGCGCGCCTCGCCGATGAAGTGCTTCACGACCTCCGTCTTGCCGAGCAGATCGGCGCGCTCGTCGGCGATCAGCACCTGCTCCAGCGCCTTGTGCAGCAGGAATCCGGCGGCGGAGAACACCACCACCGCCACCAGCGCGAGCATCAGCACCAGCCGCGCGGAGATGGAGCCGAGCCGACCCGCGCTCATCGCGCCCCCGTCACCGGCAGGATTGGCGCCATCGACCTTCTCATGACGACGGCGCCTCCAGCACATAGCCCATGCCGCGCACGGTGCGCAGCATCTTGGTCTCGAACGGGTCGTCGATCTTGGCGCGCAGGCGCCGCACCGCGACATCGACGACGTTGGTGTCGCTGTCGAAGTTCATGTCCCAGACCTGCTCCGCGAGCACGGTGCGCGACAGCACCTCGCCGCGACGCCGCATCAGCAGCGCAAGCAGCTGGAACTCCTTGGTGGTGAGCGCGATCGACTGCCCGCCGCGGAACACCTTGCGACGCGCGAGATCCAGCTGCAGATCGCCGAGCGTCAACGTCGTCTCCGACGCACCGCTGGTGCCTGGGCCTCCGCCCGATCCGGAACGCACGCCGCGGCGTCGCAGCGCGGTCAGCCGCGCGAGCAGCTCCGAGAACGCGAAGGGCTTGACGAGGTAGTCGTCGGCGCCCTCCTGCAGTCCGTGCACCCGATCCTCGACGCCGTCGCGCGCGGTCAGCATCAGCACCGCCACGTCCTTCTCCGCCTTGATCGCCTTCAGCACGCTGAAACCGTCGATGCCCGGCAGCATCACGTCGAGCACGATCAGGTCGTACTCGCCGTTCAGCGCCAGGTGGCGGCCGTCGATGCCGTCGCCGGCCACGTCGACGACGTAGCCGTTCTCCGTCAGTCCCTTGCGGAGGTAGCCGGCCAGCTTCGGTTCATCTTCGACGACGAGGACACGCATCTCTGCTCCTTGGGCGCCGTCGCGGGGCCTCATGCCCGGCGTCGGCGCCTGGCGGATTATCGGCAGCAGGTCAGCGCTGACCCTGCGCGGCCTTGACGATCAGGTCGGCGACCGCCTGCGGCTGCGACAGCAGCGAGACGTGGCTGGCGTTCAGCTCGATCGTCGCGGCGCCCATGCGCTGCGCCATGAAGCGCTGCAGGTCGGGGTGGATGGTCCGGTCCTGCGTCGACACGGCGTACCAGCTCGGCTTGACGCGCCAGGCGGCGGTCGTCGTCTTGCCGCTGGCCACGGCGCGGGCGAAGGGCTGCTGCACGGCGAAGTAGCTGAGCGCCTCGGTGGACGGCAGGTCGCCGGCGAAGTCCTTCAGGAAGGCCTCCTGCGACAGGCTGCCCCAGTCGCCCCGCCACGTCAGGCCGGCGGCCGCCGGCGCGGTCGGGAACCTGCGGGTCAGCGCGGGATAGTCTTCCCCGGCGTCCGGCGCGCGCGCCGCGATGTAGACCAGGCCGCTGACCTTGGGGTCGGCACCCGCCTCGCTGATCACCATGCCGGCATATGAGTGACCGACCAGCAGCGTCGGGCCGTCCTGCTGCGCCAGCGCGCGCATCACCGCGTCGGCGTCGTCCTGCAGGGTGGTCAGCGGGTTCTGCACCGAGGTCACGTGCAGGCCCTTGGCCTGCAGCAGCGGGATCACCTTGCCCCAGCTGGAGCCGTCGGCGTACAGGCCGTGCACCAGCACGACGTTGTGGACGGCGACCGGTGCGGACTTGCCCGGAGCGGCCGCCGAGTGCGGTGCGGAAGGCGCGGTGTCGGTGTCGGCGTGCGCGACGCCGAAGGGCGCGCTGGCGAGCACGGCGCTGGCCATCAGCTGGCCGAGGAAGGTCTTGCGGTTCATGAGGCGCTTTCGTGGGGATCGGGCGCCGCCTTGGGCGCCCCGGCTGGGGAGGACATCCGCAGCGGCCCGGTGCCGACTGCTTGGGATCAACTGTAGAAATCGGGCTCCCACGCCACGCGCACAGCTTCATGACAAGTTTGAAATCTTCGCCATGCCGGCCGCCGATCCCCTGTGCCGCCGCATGTCCCGTGTCCATGCGGCATCCGGGACGACATCCCCAACTTGGCAGATTGCCACCCGCAGCGCCGAGGCCTAGGCTCCGCATTCCTCACGGGCGGGAGACGGCGATGCCTTTCGACAACGACGCGCGCACCAGCGGCATCGCGCTGGCCCTCTCGGGCGGAGGCTTCCGCGCCGTGCTGTTCCACATCGGCGTGCTGTGGCGGCTCAACGAGCTCGGCACGCTGGGCAAGCTGGCCCGCATCTCCAGCGTGTCCGGCGGCTCGATCGCGTCGGGGCTGCTGGCCGTGCGCTGGCTGCGGCTCGCATTCGGCGAGGACGGCCGCTCCGCGCAGTTCGAGGCCGAGGTCGTCGCCCCGCTGCGCGAGTTCTGCGCGCGCAACATCGACGTCGCCTCGGTGCTGTCGGGTGCGTTCAACCCCTTCCGTTCCGCCGGCGAAGCCGTCGCCGACGAGTACCGCAAGCGCCTGGGCCTCGATGTCTCGCTGCAATCGCTGCCCGACGATCCCCGCTTCGTCTTCAACGCGACCAACTACGCGACCGGCGTCAGCTTCCGCTTCTCCAAACCCTATGCCGGGGACTACCGCATCGGCCTGATCCCGAAGCCGCGCTTCGACGTGGCGACGGCGGTGGCCTGTTCCAGCGCCTTCCCGCCGGTGCTGGCGCCGATCGAGCTGGACGTCCGGCCCGAAGACTTCACGAGGGTAGCCGGCGCCGACCTCTACGACCAGATCGACTACCGCCGCCGCCTGTTGCTCGCCGACGGCGGCGTCTACGACAACCTGGGCCTGGAGACGGTCTGGGGCCGCTACGAGACGGTGCTGGTCAGCGACGCGGGCAAGCCCTTCGACATCGATGCCGGCATCGGCACGATGGCGCCGCGTCAGCTCATGCGCACGATGGACATCGGCCTGAACCAGGCGCTGGCGCTGCGCAAGCGCATGCTGATCTCGGCCTATGCCCGCGGCGACGCGAAAGGCGCGTTCTGGGCCATCGACACGGACATCGCCGACTACCCGGCGACCGAGGAAGCCCCGCTGTCCGTTGCGCCGGCGCGCGCGGCCGATCTCGCGGCGATCCGCACCCGGCTCGACCGCTTCAGGGAGCAGGAGCAGTGCGAACTGATCAACTGGGGTTATGCGGTCAGCGACGCCGCGGTGAGATCGCGCGCGTCGCACGTGGCGCTGCGCCACCAGTCGCCGGCGTGGCCGTATCCGAAGCACGCGCTGGCCTGAGGGCGTTCGACTGACGCCGCGCCGTGGCCGACATCTTCCGCATCGACCTGCTGCCGGCGCGTCACGGCGACTGCCTGCTGCTCGCGTACGGCGACGACGCGCGCCCGCATCGCGTGCTGATCGACGGTGGGCCGATTGGCGCCTACGGCGCGCTGTCGCAGCGGCTGGCCGCGCTGCCCGACGACCAGCGCGAGCTGGAGCTGCTCGTGATCACCCATGTCGATGGCGATCACATCGAAGGCTGCCTCAAGCTGCTGAACCACCGCGAGCTGGCGACCTTCCGCGACATCTGGTTCAACGGCTGGCCGCACATCGCGCAGCCGCTGAAGGAGCCGCCGCCACCGCGGCCCGGCGCGACGGACGGCAACGCGAATGCCGATGTGAACGCCGATGTGAACGCTCAACGCAGCGCGCTGCAGGGCGCGATGATCAGCGTCCGCATCGAGGGCCGGCTGTGGAACGCGGCCTTCCAGGGCGCGCCGATCTTCGTGCCGGCCGTCGGCCCGCTGCCCGTGCGCGAGCTGCCCGGCGGACTGCGCCTGACGCTGCTGTCGCCGACGCTGGACAAGCTCGAGAAACTGCGGACCGCCTGGGAGCGGGCGCTGGAGCGGGCCGAACTTGATGCCACCGATGACGCCGCGCTGCAGGCGCGCCTCGACGGCCGCGCGGCCTTCCGTGCCGGCGGATTGCGCCGGCGGCCGCGGCCGGAGGAGATGCTGTCCTCGGCGGCGCTGGCGCTCGGGCCGATCGACAACGCGGTGGCCAACGGCTCCAGCATCGCCCTGATCGCCGAATACCAGGGCCGTCGCATCGCGCTGCTCGGCGACGCGCACGCACCGACGCTGACCGCCGCGCTGCGGCGCCTGGCCGGCGCGGCGGGCGAACCGCGGCTGCGGCTGGACGCGGTGAAGATGGCCCATCACGGCTCCGCCGCCAACCTGAGCGAGGACTTCCTCAGCCGGATCGACTGCGCGACCTGGCTGATCTCGACCGACGGCAGCATCTTCAACCACCCCGACGACGAGGCGATCCACACCGTCGTGCGGAACGTGCCGGGCGCACGTCTGCTCTTCAACTACCGATCGGCGCGCACGGCGCCGTGGGACGAGCCGGCGATGCGCGCCGCGCATGGCCACGAGGCCTTCTATCCGGCCGACGCCGCGGCGGGCCTCCAGCTCGATCTCATGACCGGGCGCCCGACGTGACCAGCATCGCCGAGGCCCAGGCGTTGTCCTGGCCCTCGTAGCGGCGGTAGAGGCGCCGCCGCGCATGCCCGAAGGCGGCATCCAGCGAGCGGCTGCGCTGCAGCATCCGGTAGAACAGCAGCGCCTGCACGGCGGCCGTGCGGTCGTTCACCCGGCAGCGGTAGCCCAGCACGGCGTGGATGCCGGCCTCCGCGGCCAGCGTCGCGAAGCCCGAGTTGCCGCTCTCGCAACTGCTCAGGTAGACGAAGCGCGTGTCGCGCAGATAGCCGAGGATGTCGCCGAAGTCGACGCATTGCGGCGCCTCCTCCGGTCCGACGAACAGGAAGCCCGTGCCGCCCAGCTGCCGCGCGCCCGCCGGCTGAAAGCAGGTGTGACCGGCGAAGTGGATCAGGTCCCAGCCGCCGTCGCCCAGCGCCGCCACCAGGCTCTCGCGGCTGAGCGGGCCGTCGAGCCCGATCACGCTGACGTTGCGCTCATGGAAGAGCGGCTGGCCGCTGCGGGGATCGGGGCGCGTCAGCAGCTTCCTCACGCGCGAGCACTCGCGCCGGACCGCCGTCAGCGGCGCCAGCTGCAGCGCCCCGCCCTTGAGCTGGTCGTCGTAGGCGGTGCCGTGCGTGTTGGCGCAGATCAGCAGCGCGCGGCGGGCCGCCACCGGGCCGGCGAACAGGCTGCTCTGGCTCTCCTTCGAGGCTGCGAGCCGGCGCGACATCGACGCCGCCTTCGCCAGCCACGGGACTTCCTGCGAGGGCTCGAACATCGCCTCGAGCAGCAGCGGATAGCAGTCCTCCGAGACCTCGAAGGTGATCCGGTCCGTCACGTCCTTGCCGGCGTCGCCAAGCTGCTGGACGGCCTTGAGCCGCGCGTTCTCGCGCTGCAGGCGGAAACTCTCCTGGTCCTCGCACAGCGCGATGCGGATGCTCTTGCCGATGCGGGAGAACTCCTTGTACCAGTCCGGCTCGTGCATGTACTGGGCCTGCCAGTCGAGGCGCGCCGACTTGCTCACCGTCAGCGGGCCCGCGCCCTGGAACTGGAAGTCGATGCCGTGCATCTCGAAGCGCCAGTTGTCGGCGATCGCCGAGACGCGGATGTCGAGGCAGGGATTCAGCGCCGCGACGCGGGACCGGCCGCCGCGGCCGGCGAGCATGCCGTTGCCGCTGCCGCTGCCGTTGCCGCTGCCATCGGCGTCGGTGCCGTCCGCATCGGGCGATTCCAGGCCCAGCAGCTCCAGCGCGAAGCTGCCCGCCGACGCCGGATCCGCATGCAGCGTCACCCGCAGCCGGATGCAGGCCATGTTCAGCTCGGTGGTCATCGCCGGCGCCAGCAGCATCATCGGCGTGTTGCCGAGCACGCGGACCTCGCGGCAGAACGCGAGGCCGCCGTCCTCGGCGACGACCGCGCCCGCGTCCTCGGCCAGCTGGCTGCCGACGATGAGGTAGTCGAAGGGCTGGCTGTTGAGAAGCTCGAGCCCGGTCCCCCGGTTGGTCTCTTCCTGGATCGTGTGACGACCCAGCTGCCGCAGCTGCTTCTTGATCTGCGGACCGAGGCTGCCCTGCTGCTGCGGGCTGAGCACGAGGAGGATGTCAGCCATGGACCCTCCGGCGCGGGAAGCTCAGCACGAACTCGGTGTCGCCGTCCGGCAGCACGCCGGCCTTGAGCGCGCCGCCCTGGTTCTTCATCAGCTTGCCGAGCAGGGGATTGGCCAGGCGCAGGTCTGCCTGCGCCGCCTCGGGCGCGGAGAAGCGCTCGCCGTGCCGTCGCGCCGGCGGCAGCCGGCCGCGCAGGCGCAGGTACACCAGCTCGTCGTCGGGCACCAGCGTGAGCCGCACCATCGCCGTCTCCGGCGCCGCGCGCAACAGCACCGACAGCAGGCTCTCCACGACGATGTGCAGCTGCATGTGGTCGGCTTCCACCTCCACTTTCCGGGCGGCGGTCTCGAACACGACCTTGCGGCGCTCCGAGGCCGCCAGGCTGGCCAGCAGGGCGTCGATCTCGCAGTCGATCCGGATCGTGCTCGCGACGCGCGACGCGACCCGCGCCTCGCGGTTGTACATGGCGAGCCGCGTGAACGCGTGCTTCACGCGCCCCAGCTGCCGCAGCACGGTCTGCAGCTCGCGACCGCGGGTCTGCTCCCGCGCTGCGTCCGACTGGAACGCGGCTTCGAGCTGATCCTCCAGGCACGACATCGCCATGCCCAGCGGTGCCTGCGTCTCGACGGCCAGTTCATAGGCCGTGTCCTCGAGGAACTCCAGTTGCACCGAGCGCCGGATCGGTCGCAGGTCGCGCGCGATGAAGACATGACCGCCGAGCTTGCCCGGGAAGTCGCGCCGCGTGATGAAGACGGGGGTGCCGTCCCCCGCCGCGTCGGATGCGGCCTGGGGCGCGCCACTCGTCGCGCCACTCGTCGCGCCACTCGGCGGGACATCGGGCCCCTCGTCGACGGCGGCGCCCGGACGGCAGGCGCGCAGCTCCCCGATGCGGTCGCCGGCCTCGGTGCCGTCGAGCAGCGCCGCGAGCGGCTCCGGGTTCTGGAACAGCGTCAGCAGGCTGCGCCCCTCCAGCGCCTTGCGCGCGACGCCGAACAGCGCCTCCGCCGCCGGGTTGACGCGCCGGATCCGCAACTTCGCGTCGGTCGCGATGATCGGGTCGGAGACGTTGTTGACGCACTCCGTCATCAGCGTCAGGTCGCTGATGCGCTCCATGGCGCCGGCCACCTCGTGCGCGATGTCGGCCAGCTGCCGGACATGGTCCCGCGAGAAGGCGTTCACCCGCGGATCGTCGACGTTGACGATGAAGCGCACCCGCTCGCCTTCCGGGAACAGGATGGGCACCGCCAGCTCCGAGCGGATCGGTTCCCCGTCGGGGGTCGGGAGGTACTCGGCGTCGCGCCTCACGTCGGGGATCTTCTGCGGGGCCAAGGTCCGCGCGACCCGGCCCAGGATCCCCTGGTCGATGCCTTGCGAGTAGTCGCCCCACGACACCCCGGTGTCCACGGCCAGGCCGTCGTCGCCGCGCCGGGCCGAAGCGACGCGCACGATCGCGTCCCGGGCACTGTCGATCCGGAACAGCGACACGTGCTGCCAGTCGAAGATCTCGATCAGCGCGTCCGACAGGCAGCGGCAGGCGCCCTGGATGTCGACGCAGCGGTTGAGGTCCCGGAACATCCGGAGCTCACGGCGGTCACGCACGCGCTCCGCGTGGTCGAGGCTGCACAGCACCGCCTCGATCAGCGGCAGCTGGTTGAACAGCGCAAGGTGCTGCTCGTCGTACGCGCCGCGCTCGCGGCTGAGCAGGGTCATGATCGCGACGGTCCGCTCGTCCTCGCCCTCGCCGCGGGTGATGCGGCGCCACATGCTGGACTGGAGATCCATGGCACGCATCTGGCGACACATCGGCTCGTCGGCCATGTCGGACCACGGCGGCTCGCTCATCACCGTCTCGAAGTCGTGGACACCGCCGTCCTGGCCCTCCATGAACCCGCGCTGCGCCGCGTTCAGCTCGTACCAGGCCGTCGGCACGTCCTGCCGGAACGGCGGATGGTTGAAGACGATCTCGGATTCCCAGGCGCTGTCGTCCTCCACCACGCGCGACACCAGCATCAGGTCGAACGGCAGTTCCCGCCGCAAGGCCTCCGCGACCAGCGGCAGCAGGTCCGGGCGGCCGGCATGGCTCAGCGTGAGCGCGCGCACCTGGTCGGTCAGCACCTGGTGCTGCAGGCTGCGGAAGAAGCCCAGCGATCCGACGACGGTGCCGCGCTCGTCCATCAGCGGCAGGCCGGTGACCTCGACGGCCACCTGCCGCTCCGGATCGTCCTGGCAGGTCAGCGTCACGCGGTAGGCGCCGAGCTCGCGGTTGCGGCGTCCGCGCGTCTCCTCGTCGAGCACGCGGCCGGCCTCGCCGGCGAAGAGCCGGTCCAGGCGCAGCTGGTCGACGTCGGCCACCCCGCTCATCGTCAGCGCCGCGGCGTTGGCGTAGAGCACGTTGTTCTGGAGGTCGCGCTGGATCACGGCGATCCGCGAGCCGTCGAACACCGCCCGCTTCATCTGTCCCAGCATCGCGGCGGCGGCGGCCGAGGTGGGCCGCTGCCGTGCGGAGTCTTGTCCGGAGTCATTCATGAGGCCGCCTCCCGGCCATCCCTGGCCATCCATCGCTGGTCGACGTCGCTTGCCGACATCCCTTGCCAACGGCCTGAAGGCTACGCCGATTGACCGCTCGACGCGCCTGACAACATAGGGGTCCGGCGCCGCAGATCCCCATGTCATCGGCATTCCCGGCCCCTCGAGGCCGATGCGCCACGCGCCGGACCGGAACTGTGCTCCTCGGCGCGGGTCCGAACTGCATGCCCCACGCGACGCCGCCGTTGGTCACCATGGATCCCGATGTGCGCAAGCGCCCGGAGTTCCTGGAGCCCTCAATGAGCAAGATGCCCACTGCGATCCCGCAGCCCTGTCCTCGACGCGTCGTCCCTGCGGGACGTCGGAACGGAGCCTCACGATGATCATCCGACCGAGACAGAGCTGGTTCCGGCTGCTGTTCGTGTGGCACGGCTCGGTGCTGCCGTCCATCCTGCCGCAGCTGGGTTTCATGGCGGCGGTGAGCGTGCTGGCCGTGGCGACGCACGGCCAGGTCTTCGGCGAGAAGATCCCGCTGAACGCGACGCTGATGACGCCCTTCGGGTTGACGCTGGCGATCTTCCTGGGCTTCCGCAACAACGCGAGCTACGAGCGCTTCAACGAGGCCCGGCACCTGTGGGGCAACCTGCTGATCGCCTCGCGCGCGCTGGTGTCGGAGCTGCTCTGCTACCTGCCCGACAAGGCGATGGCGCGACCGGCGGTGGACCGCCTGCTCGCGGCCGTCTACGCGTTGAAGCACGAGCTGCGCGGCACCGACCCCGAGGAAGACCTGGTGCGCCTGGTCGGCCGGCGCGAGGCCTTCCAGCTCCGGCGCGATCCGCAGACCTCCAGCGCGGCGCTGCACGCGGTGCGTGAGCAGCTCTGCCGGCTCCAGGATGACGGGCATCTCACCGACGCGCGCTTCTGGACCCTGGACACGCAGTTGACGGAGATCGGCAAGGCGATCGGCGGCAGCGAGCGGATCGCGTCGACGCCGATCCCCTTCGCCTACGGCGTGCTGCTGCATCGCACCGTCTACACCTACTGCTTCCTGCTGCCCTTCGGCCTGGTGGACGCGACCGAGTTCTTCACGCCGCTGTTGTGCGTGTTCCTCTCCTACACGCTGATCGCGCTGGAGGCCGTGGCCAACGAGGTCGCCGAGCCGTTTGGCCTGGCACCCAACGCGCTCGCGCTGGATGCGATGGCGCGCGGAATCGAGCGCTCGGTGCTGTCGCTGAGCGGACGGGCCATGCCGGAGCGCGTCACGCCGACCGAGTCCTTCCAGTTGACCTGACGATCCGGTCCGGGCCTGGACCGGACCGGTCGGACCCGTTGGACCTCAGGGACCTGCCGCCGAGGGTCAGCAATCCTGGCGCGCGCAGGTGGCGGCGAGCTTGCCGACGGTGATCACCGCCTGCTCGATGGCCGGGGACCACGGCGTGCTGTAGTTCAGACGGATGAAGTGCCGGTAGCTGTTGCTCACCGAGAACATGTAGCCGGGGCCGATCGTGATGCCGCGCTCCAGCGCGAGTTCATAGAGCCGCAGGCCGTCGACGGCCGGCGGCATCTCCACCCAGAGCACATAGCCGCCGGCCGGCGTCGAGACGCGCGTGCCCTCCGGGAAGAAGCGCAGCACCATCGCGCGCATCAGCTTGGCCTGCTGGGCGAAGGCCTTGCGCAGCCGGCGCAGATGGGCCTCGTAGCCGTCGCGTTCGAGGAAACGCGCGATGGCGATCTGCGGCAGGGGCGGCGTCGTCAGGGTGTTGAGGAACTTCAATTTCTCGACCTCGTCGCGGTAGCGGCCCGGCAGCGCCCAGCCGATGCGGAACGTCGACGCCAGCGTCTTCGAGAAGGTGCCGCAGTGCAGGACCAGCCCGCGCGTGTCGCAGGCCTTCAGCGTGCTGGGGGGCGCGTTGCCGTAATAGAGCTCGTTGTAGACCCCGTTCTCGATCAGCGGCATGTCCAGCCGCGTGGCGAGCTCGACCAGCGCGCGCTTGCGCTCGTCCGGCATCTGGAAACCGAGCGGGTTCTGGAAGTTCGGCATCACCATGCAGGCGGCGATCGGCTGCGTCGCGGCGATGGCGGCCAGCGCGTCGACGTCCAGGCCGAGCACCGGGTCGGTCGGGATCTCCAGTGCCCGCATGCCCAGGCGCTCGATGGCGTGGAGCATGGCGTAGAAGGTGGGCGTCTCGACCGCGATCACATCGCCGGGTTTGGCCACGGCCTGCAGGCAGAGGTTGAGCGCCTCGGTCGCGCCCAACGTGACGAGGATCTCGGCGGGGTCGACGGCCTGGCCCTTGTCGAGGTAGCGGCGGGCGATCTGCCGGATCAGCAGCGGATGCCCGGGCGGCAGCGCGTCCTTGAGCGAGCGCAGCGCCGGGTCCTGCCCGGCGGCGAAGGCGTAGCGGTTGAGCTTCTCGAAAGGGAAGCTGCCGGTGTCCGGATAGGGAGAGCCCAGCGGCACCGCGTCGTGCGCGGCGATCGAGCGCAGCGTGGACAGCACGAGCCGGCTCACGTCGACCGAGGACGAGACGGCGATCGGCTGCGGCGTGGACGGCGCGTCGAGGCCGGCGTCGCCCTGCTTGAGCTGCACGTAGTAGCCCGACTGCGGCTTGCTGACGACGAGGCCGCGGCTCTCGAGAAGCACGTAGGCGCGGATCACGGTGGTGACGCTGAGCTGGCGCTGCTTGCTGGTCTCGCGCACGGACTGGAGGCGGTCGCCGTGGCGGAAGACACCGCCGCGGATCTGGCGTTCGATGTCGTCGGCGAGCGTCTCGTAGAGCTTCATGGCGCGCGGTTGAGATCTTCCCCCACGGGTATCGGTGGGTGCGCTAGTTTATGAGCGGCATCCGGGCTGAATGCCCTCCGGTCGGGCGGCCCCAAAAGACGAAGGCGGACATCCTTTCGAATGTCCGCCTTACCCATTGACGTCCGGCTTGCGCCTCTGCGATCCACCACCAGGAACCCTGGACCGCATGAACGGAAGAATACGCAGCGTCCGGCGGGCTCGAAAGGCGGGTTCACCCCATCGCGGCTTCGGCGGATCGCTGATGCGTGCGTGAGGCGATGCCCTACCCCGCTCTATGCGTCTGGCACCTTGAGCAGCCGGTACAGGGTGTTGCGTCCGATGCCCAGACGCCGCGCCGCCGCAGAGTGGTTGCCGTCGCACTCGTCCAGGACCCGTCGCGCATGCGCCCGGGATTGTTCCCGCAACATCGCCGGCGCAGCCTCGGTCGACGCGGCCCGTGGCGACGTCGCGCCCGGCCGGGATGACGCCGTGGCCGTCGCCCGCGTCTGGACCGGCACCAGCACCGGAATGGCCATCGGCGCGGTCTGGTCCAGCTCCTCCACGAGATCGTCCGGCAGATGTCCGCGCCGGATCACCGATTCGCCGGGCTCCATCAGCGCGCAGGCGATGCGCAAGGCCTGCTCCAGCTGGCGCACGTTGCCGGGCCAGCGATAGGCCGACAGCTCGCGCGCCAGCGATGGGTCGAGCACGACGCGCCGGGACGGCTCCAACGCCGCCAGCAGGCGCGCCACGAGCACCGGCAAGTCCTGTCGCTCCCGCAGCGGCGGCAGGCACAGGGTCAGGCCGTTGAGGCGGTAGTACAGGTCCTCGCGGAACAGCCCCTGCGCGACCAGCGGTCGCAGCGGGCGGTGGCTCGCGCCGATCAGCTGGAAGTCCACCTGCACCGACGGTCCGCCACCCAGCGGCTGCACCTGGCGGTCCTGCAGCACGCGCAGCAGTCGTGCCTGCAGCGGCAGCGGCATGTCGCCGATCTCGTCGAGGAACAAGGTGCCGCCATGCGCCTCGCGCAGACGCCCCTGCGCGCCTTCGCGCGACGCACCGGTGAACGCGCCGGGCCGGTAGCCGAAGAGCTCCGCCTCGATCAGCGTCTCCGGCAGCGCCGCGCAGTTCACCGCGACGTAGGGTCGATCGCGGCGCGGTCCGCTGTCGTGCACCGCGCGGGCGAACAGATCCTTGCCGACGCCCGACTCGCCCTGCAGCAGCAGCGGGATCGGCTTGTCGAGCACGCGACGCGCGCGCAGCACCGCCTGATGCATCGCGGCATCGCCGAGGTCCAGCGCCTGCAGGGCGTCTTCGACGATCGCCCCGTGCGACGAGCGCTCCGGACCCGAGTGCCGCCCGTCGTGTTCATGGCCCTTGGCGTCCACCGACGACGGCGCGACCCGCTCCGCATCGACGATCGCCGAGATCCTGCTCGTACTCGGAGCGGGCGAGGCAAGACGTCGCCAACCGCGCGGCGCGTCCAGGCGCAGCCACAGCGGCGGTGCATCCTCGCGATGCATCAGGCGAGCTCCCTCGCCGCCCTGTCGCGCCCAGTCCATCAACTCGGCCCACCGTACCGGCAGGACCGACTCCAACGGACTGGGGCGTGCCGCGTCCGTTCCGAGCCAGGCCTGCGCCGCCGCGTTGCAGCCGAGGATCCAGCCGTCCTCGCTCAGCGCGAGCAGGCCTTCGGTCGGCGTCCCCAGCCCCTCCGGCTGGACGTGGATCTGCAGACGCAATCCACCCGCGTGTCGTGTCTGGAACAGGCGGTGCTCGACCATCCGCGCCGCCGAGCGCACCAGCGCCAGCGTGTGCCGCTGGAAGCCGCGCTGCTCGCCGGAGATGTCCAGCACGCCCAGCACCCGCCCTTGTGGATCGCGAATCGGCGCCGCCGTGCAACTGAGGAAGGCGTTGCGCTCCAAGAAGTGCTCGCCGCCCAGCACGGACACCGGCCGTTGCTCCGCCAGCGCCGTGCCGATCGCGTTCGTGCCCCGCCAGCGCTCATCCCAGATCGCGCCGGGCCGCAACGCGACCCGCTGTGCGCGGTCGACGAAACGCCCGTCGCCGAGCGCGCCCAGCAGCAGTCCCTGCGCATCGGCCAGGATCACCAGGCCGTCGCCATCGCCGGTCTGCTCGAAGAGGTCCTCCATGACCGGTCGCGCGTGAGCGACCAACTCATGCTGGCGCTCCAACGCGCGCCGCAGTTGCGCGCCGGACGCATGCGGCGCGCCCGCCGGTCGGCCGACGGGGCTCAAGCCGAAATCGCGGCTGCGCAGCCAGCTGCGGCTCAGCCCTTCGTCGAGCGTCTCGACGCTGAGCCGACCGGTGTCCAGCAGCTCGCGCCGTGCCGCGCGCAGCAGTCGCGGCGCCAGTGCGGCACCGCTCGGTGTTTTCACCATGCTTTTGTCTCCTTGGGCGCATCGCTCGCGCTCACCGGGGCGCCATCGCCGGTTTGAACCGGTCCTGACGCTCCGTTGAGGCTCAGTTGCGGCTCCGGTGTTCCATTCCGGAGCACCTGTGCCGCCGATCCCATGCCTGCGCCACCTTGGACCGATCCTGACCAAATCGGAGCGCGATGGGAAGAGGCTTTCCGCCCGGCAAGGAGGGTCTTGCGCTGGAAGCCCGTGTTGGCACGGGCCATGCAATGAGGCCCTGGGCGTTCCCCGCCTCAACAACCACGGAGACAACACCATGATCTACGCCAAGCCCAACGCGGCCGGCGCGCCGCTGGAGTTCAAGAAGCGCTACGACAACTTCATCGGCGGCCAGTGGACGGCGCCGCGCGACGGCCAGTACTTCGACGTGATCACGCCCATCACCGGGCAGGTCTTCACGCAGGCGGCGCGCTCGACGGCCGCCGACATCGAGCTCGCGCTGGACGCCGCGCATGCCGCGGCGGAAAAGTGGGGCGCCACCTCCGCGGCCGAGCGCGCCAACGTGCTGCTGCGCATCGCCGACCGCATCGAGCAGAACCTGGAGCTGCTCGCCTACGCCGAGACCGTCGACAACGGCAAGCCGATGCGCGAGACGCTGAACGCCGACCTGCCGCTGGCGGTCGACCACTTCCGCTACTTCGCCGGCTGCCTGCGGGCGCAGGAGGGCGGGCTCAGCGAGATCGACGCCAACACCATCGCGTACCACTTCCACGAGCCGCTGGGCGTCGTCGGCCAGATCATCCCGTGGAACTTCCCGATCCTGATGGCGGCCTGGAAGCTGGCGCCGGCGCTGGGCGCGGGCAATGCGGTCGTGCTCAAGCCGGCCGAGTCGACGCCGGTCAGCATCCTGGTGCTGGCCGAGCTGGTGGCGGACCTGCTCCCGCCGGGCGTGCTCAACATCGTCAACGGCTACGGCAAGGAAGCCGGGCTGCCGCTGGCGCAGAGCAAGCGCATCGGGAAGATCGCATTCACCGGCTCCACCGCGACCGGTCGCGTCATCGCGCAGGCCGCGGCGACCAACCTGATCCCGGCCACGCTGGAGCTCGGCGGCAAGAGCCCGAACGTCTTCTTCCCCGACATCGCCGCGCAGGACGACGACCTGCTCGACAAGGCGATCGAGGGCCTGGTGCTCTTCGCGTTCAACCAGGGCGAGGTCTGCACCTGCCCGTCGCGGGCGTTGATCCATGAATCGATCTACGACAGCTTCATCGCGCGTGCGATCGACCGCGTGAAGGCCATCAAGCAGGGCAACCCGCTGGACACCGACACGATGATGGGCGCGCAGGCCTCGTCGATGCAGCTGGACAAGATCCTGTCCTACCTCGAGATCGGCAAGCAGGAAGGCGCGCAGTGCCTCATCGGCGGCGGACGCGCGCAGCTGGGCGGCGACCTGGCGGGCGGTTACTACATCGAGCCGACGTTGTTCAAGGGCACCAACGACATGCGGATCTTCCGCGAGGAGATCTTCGGGCCCGTGCTGGCGGTGACGACGTTCAAGACGGAGGAGGAGGCGCTGCGCATCGCCAATGACACGCCGTACGGGCTGGGCGCGGGGGTGTGGTCGCGCGACATCAACACGGCCTTCCGCATGGGCAAGGGGATCAAGGCGGGCCGCGTGTGGACCAATTGCTATCACGCCTATCCGGCGCACGCGACCTTCGGCGGCTACAAGGAGTCCGGCATCGGTCGCGAGACCCACAAGATGATGCTGGACCACTACCAGCAGACGAAGAACCTGCTGGTCAGCTACTCGCAGAAGAAGCTCGGGTTCTTCTAAGGGCCTCGGCTTCCGTACTGCCGCGGCCGCTGGCCCTCACCCCTGCCCTCTCCCGCAAGCGGGAGAGGGAGTAAGAAGGGCGCGGCCACGCCCCTCTTCCGCAAGGAAAAAAGGGGAGGCAGGGCTCCGGCGGAACTCCCTCTCCCGCTTGCGGGAGAGGGGGAAAGAGGCGGCGACGCTGCGAGTGGCGCCGGTCGGACTCCCTCTCCCGCTTGCGGGAGAGGGCGGGGGTGAGGGCCAGCGGCCTCCCGCAGTCCTCAGCTCATCCTGAAGACCGCAACCGCTTGAACGAGCTGCGTGGCCTGTTTCTCGAGGGAATCGCTCGCCCCCGCGGAACGCTGCACCAGTGCCGCGTTCTGCTGGGTCGTCCGATCGAGCTCGCTGACCGCCTGACTGACCTGGGCAATGCCTGTCGCCTGCTCGCGCGTCGCGTTGCCGATCGTCGAGATCAGCGCCGACACGCGCTTCACCTGCTCGACGATCTCGTGCATCGCCTTGCTGGCCTCGTCGACCTGCCGTCCGCCGGCTTCGACGCGTTCGACGCTTTCCCCGATCAACTGCTTGATCTCCTTCGCCGCCGCCGCGCTGCGCTGCGCCAGCGAGCGCACCTCGCTCGCGACCACCGCGAACCCGCGCCCCTGCTCCCCGGCCCGCGCGGCCTCCACCGCCGCATTCAGCGCCAGGATGTTGGTCTGGAACGCGATCCCGTCGATGACGCCGATGATGTCGCCGATCCGCTTGCTGGAGGTCGTGATGCCGACCATGGTCTCGTTGACGTGACGGACCACCTCCCCGCCCTGCGCCGCCGCGACACTCGCGCCCTGCGCGAGGTCTTCAGCCTGACGCGCCGCGTCGGCGTTGCTGCGCACGGTGGCGCTCATCTCCTCCATGGACGCCGCGGTCTGCTGCAGGCTGGCCGACGCCTGCTCGGTGCGCGCGCTGATCTCGTTGTTGCCGCTGAGGATGTCCCCGCTGGACGAGCGCACCGTCACCACCTGGGCCGCGACATCGTCGATGACCCAGCGGAACATCAGCCCCAGCTGGTTGAGCGAACGCAGCGCCATGCCGATCTCGTCGACGCGGTCCATCTGGAGCGGCTCGCGCGTGTCGCCGCTGGCGACGCGCTTCGCGTGCCGCGCCAGCGACTCCATCGGCGCCACGACCTGCGCCTCCAGGAACCACATCGCCAGCAGCGACACGACCACGAAGGCGCCGATGCACAGCGACGCGCCGGCCAGCGAGTCGGCGCTCATCCACTCGGAGACGATCGCCGCGACCGTCAGCGCCAGCACCGGCAGGCGCACGCGCCACCGCACCGGCATGGTCTTGAGCATCGAGGCCCACGCCATCGCGCCCTGGCGCACCACGACGCCCTTGTGGATGCGCAGGTGCTTGGCGCGACCTTCCCGCATGTCGGCGTAGAGGCGTTCCGCGCCGGCGATGTCCTCGGCCGAGGGCCGCGTGCGCACCGACATGTAGGCGACCGGCTGGCCATTGCGCATCACCGGTGTGGCGTTCGCACGGACCCAGTAATGGTCGCCGTTCTTGCGCCGGTTCTTCACCAGGCCGGTCCAGGACTCGCCGCCCTGCAGCGTCTGCCACATGTCGCCGAAGGCCTCGGGCGGCATGTCGGGATGCCGGACGATGTTGTGGGGCTGGCCCAGCAGTTCCTCCGTCGTGAAGCCGCTGGCTTCGACGAAGGCCTCGTTGGCGTAGGTCACCCGACTCTTCGTGTCCGTCGTGGACATCAGCGTCGCGTCGGCGGGGAAGTCGTACTGGCGCTGGGTGACGGGCAGGTTCTTCCGCATGGCGTCCTCCTTGTCTGTTCGCTGCGGCATGCCCCCCGCCGTATCCGGTCTGTGGGAGCGTCTGAAGCGTATGCAAAGTTCGCTATCCGCGCGAGCCCTTGCAGCGCCGGCGATAAGAATAAACAAATGTCTTATCGAAAGACATATGTTTGCGTCAAAGATCGAAGCTCTCTAGAATCCGCCGCCATGACGCCCCCCAAGGACCCCTCCTCGAAGGCACAGCTGCTGTCGCTGGTCGAAGCCAACCCCTTCATCGGCCAGCAGGAACTGGCGGACCGGCTGGGACTGTCCCGGTCCGCCGTGGCCGGCCACCTGGGGCAATTGACCCGCGAAGGGCGCATCCTCGGCCGCGCCTACGTGCTGCCGCAGCGCCAGCCCATCGTCTGCATAGGCGGCACCAACCTGGACCGCAAGCTGCGCGCCGTCGGACCGCTGCGCATGGGCAGTTCGAATCCGGCGCATCAGCATGAATCGGCCGGCGGCGTTGCCCGCAACATCGCGGAGAACCTGGGGCGCCTCGGTCTGCCGGTGCACCTGCTGACCGCCGTCGGCCGCGACGCCGCCGGGCAGACGCTGCTGGCGCAGCTGCAGGGACTCGGCGTCGATTGCGCCGGCTGCCTGCAGGCCGGGGACGCGGCGACGGGCAGCTACACGGCGGTGCTCGATCCCGACGGCGAGCTGGTGCTCGCGCTCGCGCACATGGAATTGACCGATCGGCTCGATCCCGCCTTCCTGCGCCAGACCGCGCCGCAGCGTGCGCCGGCGCGCTGGCTGGTCGCCGACCTGAACCTGCCGCGCGAGACGCTGGACGAACTCCGCGCCGAGGCGCGCCTGCGCGACCAGCGCCTGCTGCTCGTGGCCGTGTCGGAGCCGAAGATGGCGCGTCTCGGGCCCGACCTGCGCGGCGTCGAGTTGCTGGTGCTCAACCGGGGCGAACTGCAAGCGCTCATCGGTCGTCCGCTGCCCGACGACGACGAATTGAATGCCGCCTGGCGATCGCTGCGGCAGGCCGGCCTGCAGCGGCTCGTGATCAGCGACGGCGCGGACGGCGTCCGCTTCTCCGACGGCGACGCGCTCGTGCTGCTCCCCGCGCCGCCGCTGGACCCGGCCTCGATCCGCGAGGTCACCGGCGCTGGCGATGCGATGACCGCCGGCATCGCCGCCGCGCTGCACCGCGACCCCGACGACCTGCGCGGCGCCTGCGCGCTCGGCCTCCAGCTGGCGGCACTGACGCTGCAGAGCGACGCCACCGTCAGCGAGGCGCTGAGCCCGGCGCTGCTCGTCTGATCGACCCCTTCGACTCCTTCGACCCCTTCGAACCCTTCGAACCCTTCGAACGCGAAAGCACCCGCATGAACACGCAAGACCTGATCGACCGGAACCTCCTCGACTTCTCGCCCGAAGTGGCCGCCGCGCGTGCCGACGGCCGCCCGCTGGTGGCGCTGGAGTCCACGATCATTTCGCACGGCATGCCTTATCCGCAGAACGTGCAGACCGCGCGCGAGGTCGAGGCGATCGTGCGCGAACACGGCGCCGTGCCCGCGACGATCGCGGTGCTGGACGGGAAGATCCGCGTCGGCCTGAACGACGCGCAGCTCGAACTGCTGGGCCAGTCGCCCGACGCGATGAAGCTCAGCCGCCGCGACCTGCCCTTCGCGATCGCGACGGGCCGCGTCGGCGCCACGACGGTGGCCGCGACGATGATCTGCGCGCGTCTGGCGGGCATCGAGGTCTTCGTGACGGGCGGCATCGGCGGCGTGCATCGCGGCGCGGAAACCTCCTTCGACATCTCCGCCGACCTGCAGGAACTGGCCCGCACGCCGGTGGCCGTCGTCTGCGCGGGCGCCAAGAGCATCCTCGACCTGGCGCTGACGCTGGAGTATCTGGAGACGCACGGCGTGCCGGTGCTGTCGGTGGGTCAGGAGAACTTTGCCGCGTTCTACACGCGCGACAGCGGCTTGAAGGCGGACTTCCGCATCGACGCGCCGGCCGACCAGGCGCGGTTCCTGCGCACGAAGTGGGCGCTGGGACTGAGCGGCGGCGCGGTGATCAGCAACCCGGTGCCGGCCGCGCATGAAATGCCGCAGGCGGTCATCGACGGCTTCGTCGAGCAGGCGCTTCAGGAAGCCGCCACGCAAGGCATCAGCGGCAAGGCAGTCACGCCCTACCTGCTCGCCCGCATCAAGGACCTCAGCGGCGGCGCGAGCCTCGCCACCAATATCGCCCTCGTGAAGCACAACGCCGTCGTCGGGGCGGCGCTTGCCAAGGCACTCGCCCTCTGACGGCCGCCGGCCCTCACCCCCACCCTCTCCCGCAAGCGGGAGAGGGAGTCCGACCGGCTCTACTCGCAGCGCCTGCTCCTCTTGCTCCCTCTGGAAACGCTCGTTCACGCTCCAATCGCACAGGTTTTCCTCCCGCTCGCGCAGGATTAACCTGAACGAAACAATCATCGAAAGGACCGGACTTAACCTTCCGCGCCCTCAGGGAGCTTTGCAACGCGCTCCCTGGATGACTGTCGTTGGAGAACGTGTTCATGCGCCGCAAGCCCCTTGTCCTGTCCTTGATCGTCGTCCTGCTCGTCGCGGGCGGGGGATGGTGGTGGAAGTCGCGCGCCACCTCGCGTGACGGCGGCGACGCCGGCCCGGCGGCGGCCGCGCGCGGCGCCTCCGGCCCGGCCGGCACCCAGACCGTCGGCGTCGTCACCGCGCAGCGCCGCGACGTCCCGGTCACCGTCGAGGCCTCCGGCACCGTCACCCCGATCAACCAGGTCGACCTCCGCGCCCAGACCACCTCGACCATCCGCGACGTGCTGGTCCACGACGGCCAGACGGTCAACAAGGGCCAGGTGCTGTTCCGCTTCGACGAGCGCGCGGACCGCGCCAACCTCGACAAGGCCCGGGCCCAGCTTGCCCGCGACAAGGCCGCCCTCGGCGACCTGCAGCGCCAGTACGAACGCGCCAAGGACCTGCTGGCCCAGAACTTCGTCGCGCAGAGCGCCCTCGACACCGCGCTGGCCAGCCTGCAGGGCGGCCGCAGCCTCGTCGACGCGGACGCCGCCGCCGTCGAATCCGCGTCCGTCGCGCTCAGCTACAACGAGATCCGCGCCCCCTTCGCCGGCCGCGCCGGCGCCGTCAACGTCTGGCCCGGCAGTCTGGTCCAGGCGAGCGCCACCGGCACGCCGCTGGTCAACATCGTCCAGATCGATCCGATCGCCATCAGCTTCAACCTGCCCGAGACTGAGCTCGCCCCCGTGCTGGACGCGATGCGCCCCGGCGCCACCGGCGCGCAGGTCACGCCGCCCGAGGTGCAGGTCGTGCTGCCGTCGATCGAAGGCGGTCCGTCCCGCAAGGACAGCAAGGGCGGCAAGCCGGTCGAATCCGTGGCCCGCGGCAAGCTGACCTTCGTCGACAACCTCGTCGACGCGACCACCGGCACGATCAGGCTGAAGGCCGAGTTCACCAACGACGCGCAGAAGCTCTGGCCCGGTCAGTACCTGCGCGTGCGCATGACGCTGCGCAGCATGAAGGACGCGATCGTGATCCCGCAGGCCGCGATCATCCTGCGCGGCAACGACCGCCAGGTCTACGTCGTCGGTCCCGACAGGACCGCCCAGCTCAAGCCGGTGAAGCTGCGCTACACCTTCGGCGAGATGGCGGTGGTCGACGGCGTCGACGCGGGCGCGACCGTGGTACTGGACGGCAAGCAGAACCTCCGTCCCGGCACGCCGCTGCGCACACAGCCCGCCGCGGTCGATCCGGCCGCGGCCGCGCGCCTGGCCGCAGCTTCGGCCGCCGCGGGCGGTGGCGCCTCCGGCAACGACGTCGCCGCGCCCTGATCCGGCCTCCCGGCCCACGCCTTCGACGTTCCGACGCCTTCAGCCCCTGCGGAAGCTGCCATGAATCTCACCGAACTCTTCATCCGCCGGCCGGTCATGACCGTGCTGCTGAACGTGGCGCTGGTCGTCGCCGGCATCGCCGCCTGGAGTCGCATCCCGGTCGCCGCGCTGCCCAGCTTCAACACGCCGGTCATCAACGTGCAGGCGACGCTGCCCGGCGCCAGCCCCGAGACGATGGCCTCGTCCGTCGCGCTGCCGCTGGAGAAGCAGTTCTCGACGATCGCCGGCATCACGACGATCTCCTCGACCAACACGCTGGGCAACAGCTCGCTGACGCTGGAGTTCGACTCCGCGCGCGACATCGACGCCGCCGCGGTCGACGTGCAGGCGGCGCTGTTCCGCTCGCTGCGCGCGCTGCCGGTCGAGATGACGACGCCGCCGTCCTATCGCAAGGTCAACCCGGCCGACGCGCCGGTGCTGCTGGTGGCGCTGACCTCGCCGTCGATCAACCTGTCCGAGCTCAACGACTACGCCGAGAACCTGATCACCCCCAGCCTGTCGACCATCGACGGCGTGGCGCAGGTGTCCATCTACGGCCAGAAGCGTTTCGCGGTGCGCATCAAGGCGCGCAACGAGCTGCTCCAGCAGCGCAACATCACGCTCGACGAGCTGCAGGCCGCCGTCAAGGGCGCCAACGCCAACACGCCCGTCGGCACGCTGGACGGCGCGCGCCAGACGCTCACCATCCAGGCCAACAAGCAGCTGCGCGACGCCAACGCCTTCGGCGGCATCGTGGTGGCCACGCGCAACGGCGCGCCGGTGTTCCTGCGCGAGGTCGCCGACGTCGAGGACAGCTACGAGACCGTCAAGTCCTTCTCCAACTTCAACGGCGAGCGCTCCATCGTGCTGGCCGTGCAGCGCCAGCCCGACGCCAACACCGTCAAGGTCGTCGACGCGGTGAAGGCCATGCTGCCGCGCTTCGCCGCGCAGCTGCCGGCCTCGGTGCAGATGAGCACGCTCAACGACCGCTCGGTGTCCATCCGCGAAGGCCTGCACGACGTCTACTTCACGCTCGCGCTCACGGTGGCGCTGGTCGTGATGGTGATCTTCCTGTTCCTGCGCCGCATGGTGGCGACGCTGATCCCGACGCTGTCGCTGCCGATCTCGCTGATCGGCGCGGTGACGCTGCTGTTCGCGCTGGGCTACAGCCTGGACAACATCTCGCTGCTGGGCATCACGCTGGCCGTGGGCCTGGTGGTCGACGATGCGATCGTGATGCTGGAGAACATCTACCGCCACGTCGAGGACGGCATGGCGCCCTTCGACGCCGCCATCCGCGGCGCGCGCGAGATGGCCTTCACCATCATGTCGATCTCGATCTCGCTGATCGCGGTGCTGATCCCGATCTTCTTCATGCCGGGCGTGATCGGGCTACTGTTCCACGAGTTCGCCGTCGTCGTGTCGCTGGCCATCGGCGTGTCGGCCGGCGTCTCGCTGACGCTGGTGCCGATGCTGTGCAGCCGCTTCCTCAGCAGCCACCACGAGGTCGAGGAGAACGCGCTCGGCCGCAGCTTCGAAGCCGGCTTCGGCTGGGTGCTGAACAAGTACACGGCGTCGCTGGACTGGGCGCTGGCGCGCCGCTGGGTCGTGGGCGTGGTGGCGCTGGCCACCTTCATCGCCAGCGCGTGGCTCTGGATCGTCATCCCCAAGGGCTTCTTCCCGGAAGAGGACATCGGCCAGATCCAGGCCAGCACGGAAGCGTCCGAGGACATCTCCTTCGCCGCGATGACGGTGCTGCAGGAACGCGTCGCGCAGATCGTGCAGGACGATCCGTCGGTGGCCTCGGTGTCCGCCGCGGTGGGCGGCGGCGGGGGCGGCGGCAACGTCAACACGGGCCGGCTGTTCATCAACCTGAAGTCGCGCGGCGAGCGTCCGCCGATGCCGCAGGTGCTGGAGCAGCTGCGCAAGAAGCTGCGCGGCGTGCCCGGCATCGCGGTCTACCTGCGGCCGGTGCAGAACCTGCAGCTCGGCGGCCGGCAGTCCAAGAGCCGCTACCAGTTCACGCTGCAGTCGGTCAGCACCGGCGAGCTCAACACCTGGGCGGTGAAGCTGCAGGACAAGCTGCGCAACGACCCGGTGTTCCGCGACGTCACCAGCGACTCGCAGCTGCGCGGGCTGCAGGCCAACCTCGTCATCGACCGCGAGCGCGCGACGCTGCTGGGCGTGCAGATGCAGGACCTGCGCAACGCGCTGTACTCGGCCTTCGGCGAGCGCCAGGTCTCCAGCATCTACGCCGAGAGCAACACCTACCAGGTGATCATGGAGGCGACCGACAGCGACCGCCTGAGCGAGGACGCCTTCAACAAGATCTACCTGCGCGGCAAGAACAGCACGATGGTGCCCCTGACGGCCTTCGCGAGCGTGAAGCGCGAGCTGGGCCCGACGGCGGTCAACCACCAGGGCCAGCTGCAGGCGATCACGCTGAGCTTCAACCTGGCGCCGGACGTGCCGCTGGGCACGGCCACGGGCAAGATCGACCAGTTCACGAAGGAGATCGGCCTGCCGCCGTCCATCATCACCAGCTACGGCGGCGACGCGGCGGTGTTCAAGGACTCGCAGGGCGGCCAGCTGCTGCTGATCCTGCTGGCGATCGCGGTGATCTACGTGCTGCTGGGCGTGCTCTACGAGAGCTACATCCATCCGCTGACCATCCTGGCGGGCTTGCCGTCGGCGGCGGTGGGTGCGCTGCTCACCCTGCAGCTCGCGGGCATGGAGCTGACCATCATCGCGACGATCGGCATCCTGATGCTGGTGGGCATCGTGAAGAAGAACGCGATCATGATGATCGACTTCGCGCTCGACGCGCAGCGCAACGGCGGCATGACGCCGCAGCAGGCGATCCGCGAGGCCTGCATCCTGCGCTTCCGCCCGATCATGATGACGACACTGGCCGCGCTGATGGGCGCGCTGCCGATCGCGCTGGGCCTGGGCGCCGGCGCGGAGCTGCGCCAGCCGCTGGGGCTGGCGGTGGTCGGCGGGCTGATCCTGTCGCAGGCGGTGACGCTCTACATCACGCCGGTGATCTACCTGGCGCTGGACCGGTTCAGCGGGAAGGGGCCGGACACGCGGGAGGTGGCGCCCACGCGGTTGACCGAGCATCCCGAGCATCCGGAGCTTCCGGCGCCAGGGGTGGCGGACTGACGGGGACCGCCCACCTGCCATCGCCGAGCGCGGCCTCCACGGGGCATGGGGGCTCCCTCCAGGACCCCCAAGCCCCATGCCGGCCCGGCGTCACCGCGGCGGCTTGAAGTCGAGTCGGGCCGCGGCGGCCGTTTGTCGGCCGATGCATCCGGGCGCATGGTCGTTGACCAGCCCCATCGCCTGCATGAACGCGTAGACCGTCGTGGGTCCGACGAACTTCCAGCCGCGCTTCTTCAATTCCTTGGAGAGCTTCACCGAGGTCTCCGACGTGGGGCGCACATCGCCGCCCTCCTCCGGGTCCTCGAAGCGCCAGAAGAACGCGGCCAGCGAACCGGCTTCCTGCTGAAGCTCGAGCGCGCGGGACGCGTTGTGGATCGCCGCCTCGATCTTGCCGCGGTGGCGCACGATGCCCTCGTCCGCGAGCAGACGCGCGACGTCGGCCTCGCCGAACTTCGCGACCTTGGCGATCTCGAACTGTCGAAAGGCCTTGCGGAAGTTCTCGCGCTTGGCAAGGATGGTCCGCCAAGACAGCCCCGACTGGAACCCCTCCAGGCAGAGCTTCTCGAACAGCCGCCGGTCCTCGTGGACGGGGTAGCCCCATTCGTTGTCGTGGTACTCGCGGTACATGTCGAAGCCCGGGGCCTCGCACCACTTGCATCGCCACTGGCCGTCCGGCCCCTGCGCCAATCGATCGCTCATCGCCGCCCTCCCAGGCGTGTCTTGGACGCGCGATTCTGGCCCGAGCGCCGCCCGGCCTTGGCAGCAACTCAGCCGCCGGCCGTCTTGTGGAACACCGCCTCGTCCCTCGGCCACGTGTGCACGCGGGCCTCGATCAGGTCGAGCACCTGCACGAAGGCGCTGCCCGCGCCGTAGTACGGATCGGGCACCTCGTCCAGGCCCAGTCCGTTCATGCCCGCGAGGAACAGTCCGAGCTTCGCCGGCGAGATCGCGGGTTTCGCGGCCTTCAGGCCGCGCAGCACGTTGCGGTCCATCGCCAGGATCAGGTCGTAGCGGTCGAAATCCTCGGTCTTCACCTTGCGCGAGCGCCAGCGGCGGTCCATGCCGTAGCCGCGCTGCGCCAGCACCGTCAGCGCGCGCTTGTCGACGGGGTGCGCGCGCGACGACGCGAACACGCCGGCGGAGTGCACCTCGGTCAGGCCGAGTTCTCCGGCGCGCAGGCGCAGCACCGCCTCGGCCATGGGCGAGCGGCACAGGTTGGCCGCGCAGACCAGCAGCAGTCGGGTCACCGGGACGACGCCTCCGGACTCAGAGCGCCAGCTCGGCGCGCATCGCGTCGATGACGCCCTTGTAGTCGGGCTTGCCGAAGATCGCCGAGCCCGCCACGAAGGTGTCCGCGCCCGCAGCCGCGATCTCGCGGATGTTGTCGACCTTCACGCCGCCGTCGATCTCCAGGCGGATGTCGCGGCCGCTGGCCAGGATCATCGCCTTGGCCTGCTGCAGCTTCTTCAGCGCGCCAGGGATGAAGCTCTGGCCGCCGAAGCCCGGGTTGACGCTCATGATCAGCACCAGGTCGACCTTGTCGATCACCCACTCCAGCACGTCCAGCGGCGTGGCCGGGTTGAACACCAGGCCCGCCTGCGCGCCCTCGGACTTGATCAGCTGGATCGTGCGGTCGACGTGCTGGCTGGCCTCGGGATGGAAGCTCACCAGGTTCGCGCCCGCGCGGCAGAAGGCCTGCGCCAGGCTGTCCACCGGCTGCACCATCAGATGAACGTCGATCGGCGCCGGCGTGCCGTCGGGCTTGACGGCGTGCTTCTTCAAGGCCTCGCAGACCATCGGGCCGAAGGTCAGGTTGGGCACGTAATGGTTGTCCATCACGTCGAAGTGGATCCAGTCCGCGCCGGCCGCCAGCACATTGCGGACTTCCTCGCCCAGGTTGGCGAAATCGGCGGACAGGATGCTGGGGGCGATGCGGTAGGTGGGCGGGTTCATGGCGGGGCGGGCGCGCGGGCGCTGGCGGGGAAAGACGAGGATTGTAGGAAGGCTGCCGCGTGCGCGGGCGCCCGCTAGCGGTAACGCTCCGCGAGCCGTGCGATCTCGCCGGTCGCGCTGAGCTGGCGCAGGCGGTCGGTGAGCCGCTCCACCACCGCCTCGGGCAGCTGGCGCGAGACGACGACGTACTGGGTCTCCTCCTCGAAGACCTGCGGCCCGATGCGCACGCGCGACTCCAGGCCCGCGCCGCGCGCGGCCTGGCGCAGGTTGAAGTCCTGGCCGTAGACCCCGGCCGCGCGACCGCGCACCAGCATCTGCAGCGCTTCCTTGTCGCTGCGCGCCGATTCGATGAAGGCCACGTCCGCCTCCTGCAGCGTCGCGGCCAGCTTGGTGCCCTGCGCCAGCAGCAGCGGCTGGCGGCGCGCGAAGGCGCGCAACTCGTCCCAGGTGCGGGGCGTGCGCTCGTCGCCGACGCGCATCGCCAGCACATGCGAGATCCGGTACAGCGGCACCGGCAGGTAACGCATCAGCGCGTGGCGGTGCTCCGACTTCAGCAGGCAGAAGAACACGTCGAGGTCGCCGTTGCTCAGCATCAGCTCCAGGCGCCGCAACGGCACCTGCTGGTCCAGGCCCTCGATGTGCAGGTCCGGATCGGTGCGCATGACGGCGGCGGCGATCTCGCCGCACAGGCCGGGTCGCTGCGGGTCGCCCGACGCGTACTTGGCCGGCGCGCCGGCCTGCGCGGCGCTGCGCAGCGTCAACGGCCCCGTCGCCCCGGCGCCCGCAACCCCGGGAACGGCGGGCGCCGCGGGTCCGGACGGCGCCGCCATCACCGAATTCGCGGCGACCAGTCCCAGGTCGACGCAGACGGTCGCGGCCACGCCGACCAGCGCGCAGCCGCGCGCCATGGCCTGGCGTCGCGTGGGGCGAAGGAATGCCGACGGGTGTCCTGCCCTTGTCTCCATGACGGATGGCGTCCGGTGCGTGCCGGTCGCGTGTGGTGGTCCGCTCGAGCGCGTTCTGATGCTTGCTCTGTGCGGTACCCAGCATAGCCCACGTGGCGCTCCGCAGATTCCCTAGAATCCGTCGATGGCCCATCCGCACTTCCATTGCAGCGTCGTCGTCGAGCCGCTCGCCGACCAGACCTTCCCCGACCGCAACGAGTTTGCGTACGGCTACACCGTGACGATCGAGAACCGGGGCGACGTCACCGCCCAGTTGATCGGCCGCCACTGGACCATCGTGGACGGCAACGGCAAGGAACAGGAAGTGCACGGGCTGGCCGTCGTCGGCCACCAGCCGCTGCTGCAGCCGGGCGAGCGTTTCCAGTACAGCTCGTGGGCGCAGATCTCGACCCGCCACGGCACGATGAGCGGGCGCTTCCTGTGCGTCACGGACAAGGCCGAGGTCTTCCACGCCGAGGTGCCCGAGTTCCTGCTGGCCGACTCCGGTTCCCTGCATTGATGTTCCGTCGCCAGGGCTGGGACCTGACCGCGCTGCTGAACGCGGCGCAAGCGGCGCATCCGCAGGCGCCACTGGCCGAGCGCAATCTCTGGCTGGTGCGATTGATCGAATGGCTCCGGCACGCGCCGCTCAAGGACGACCGGGCACCGTCCGCACCGTCCGCGCCGCTGCCGATCCGCCGCCTCAAGTACCTGCTCCGCATGCTGGAGCGCCACCCCGATCATGCGAAGGCCTTCGCCGCGGTCATCGCCAGCGTCTGGGCGGACGTCGATGCGATCAGCCTGTTCGCGGAGGTCGGCTTCGCGCCGCGCATGGCGCTGTGGAACGAGTTCCTCGGCCGCCTGCGCCGTCGCCTGCTGCCGCTGAGCGCGGACACCAAGGACCTGTCCGAGCTCTTCGAGCTGCTGTTCCCGCACGAGGCCGACGAGCAGTGGATCAACGCGGTCGACGATGAACTGCTGGAGCGGCTGGGCCTGCTCTTCGCCGGCGCGCCCGAGGGCGACTGGCGCGACGAGATGCGCGCCGCGATCACGGTGCTGGTGAGCTCGGTGCGCTCGGCCGGCCTGTCCGGCGCGCTGCGCGTGCGCATGGATCCGCAGTTGCTGGCGCGGCGGCCCTTCCGGAACCTCGCGACGGCGTGGGAGCAGGTCGAGCACGCGCTCGTCGAGCACAACCGGGCCACGCTGCCGGGCCAGCTGCAGTACCTGCGCGGGCTGCTCGACGAATGCCGCGCGGCGGTGCGTTCCGTCCCGGATCATCTCGAGGAACACGGCGTCTCGGTGGACCTGATGTTCGGCGTGGAGCAGATGCAGGCGCGGCTGCGCCGTGTCGAGGACCTGCTGGCGGTGTTGCTGGCCGATCACCCGCAGCGCGAGCTGCTGCGCCTGGTCGCGGCGCTGGTGGCGGTGGTGCACGACCGCCGCAGCATCCGGACGCTGTTCGCGCGGCACTACTCGCTGCTGGCGCGCAAGGTCGCGGAACGCAGCGCCGAGACCGGCGAGCACTACATCACCCGCAACCGCGAGGAGTACGGCGACATGCTGCGTCGCGCCGGCGGCGGCGGGGTGGTGATCGCGGGCACGACCTTCATGAAGTTCGCGATCATGGCGGTGGGGTTGTCCGCGTTCTGGGGCGGCTTCTGGGCGGGCGTGAACTACGCGGCCAGCTTCGTCTTCATCCTGCTGATGCATTGGACCGTCGCGACCAAGCAGCCGGCGATGACGGCGCCGGCGCTGGCCGACAAGCTCCGCCACATCGACAGCGACGCGGGCTTGCAGGCCTTCGTCGACGAGGTCGTGCACCTGTTCCGCTCCCAGACGGCGGGCATCCTCGGCAACCTCGCGCTGGCGGCGCCGATGGTGCTCGTCGTGCAGCTGGCGGCGTGGCTGAGCTTCGGCAAGCCGCTGGTCGGCGTGAAGGAAGCCGAGCACGTGCTGCATTCGCTGAACGTGCTGGGGCCGTCGCTGTTCTTCGCCGTATTCACCGGGGTGCTGCTGTTCGCATCCAGCCTGATCGCGGGCTGGGTCGAGAACTGGTTCGTCTTCCACCGGCTGGACAGCGCCATCGCCTGGAACCCGCGCATCGTGGCGCGGCTGGGCGCGGGCCGGGCGGCCCGCTGGTCGCTCTGGTGGCGGGACAACATCTCGGGGCTGACCGCCAACATCAGCCTGGGCCTGATGCTCGGCCTGGTGCCGGCGCTGCTGGGCTTCTTCGGCCTGCCGATCGAGGTCAGGCACGTGACGCTGTCGACCGGCCAACTGGCCGCCGCGGCCGGGGCGCTGGGGCTGGACGTGCTCAAGCACTGGCCGTTCTGGCTCTGCGTGATCAGCATCCTGGGGACCGGCGTGCTGAACGTGGGCGTGAGCTTCTTCCTGGCGTTCAAGGTGGCGTTGCGCTCGCGCGGGATCCGGCTCGCGGACCAGCGGCGCGTGCGCGCGGCGATCTGGACGCGGATGCGCCGGCAGCCGATGAGCTTCCTGGTGCCGCCTAAGGGTTGAGGACGAAGGACGCTTGAATGCGGCGCACCGGCGGCGCACGGGAGCCGCTCAGGCGGCGTCGTGGTCGTCGGGCCGCTCGCCGCCCTTGCGGCCGGAGAACATCGTCCACCAGACGATGAAGACGAGCAGCGCGAGGGCGCCGAGCGCCTCCAGCAAAATCACGCCCATGATTCGTGGTCCGATCCGTAGCAGAACTCGCCGCTGGAGCGCGGCGCTGGCGATTCTAGGCGCGCTGGGCGCGGCCTCCGCGGCCATCCTCGCGACCCCGGCGTCTGCGGCGGGGCTGCCGATCGATCCGGAGAAGTTGCTCAACGGCGAGGACGACACCGCCGGCCGGCATGTGCTGCAGCGCGAGCGCGCCCGCTGGGTCGCCGCCGCGTGGAACGAGCTGCCCGGCTGGGGCCAGGACCGCGCGCTGGAATGGTGGCCCGCGCTGCTGCGCGGCTGCGAGAAGCCGATGCCGGGCTGGGCCGCGATCTGCACGCAGGCCCGCGGCTTCAAGCCGGGCGACGACTGGGACGCGATGGTCTGGCTGATGAAGCGCCTGCAGCCCTACCGCGTCGAGTCGCCGGACGGTCAGCGCGAAGGCGTGGCGACCGGTTACTACGAACCGGAGCTCGTCGCGCGCCGCCAGCCGCAGGGCGACTTCCGCGTGCCGCTGCTGGCGCCGCCGCAGGACCTGGCGCAGCGCAAGCCCTACGACACCCGTCAGCAGATCGAGGAACAGATCGAGAACAACGCGTCGCTGTCGCGGCTCAGCCTGGCCTGGGTGCAGGACCCGCTGGAGGCGCTGGTGATGCAGATCCAGGGCAGCGGGCGATTGCGCGTGACCGAGCCCGACGGCAGGAGCCGCTGGGTGCGGCTGTCCTTCGCGGCGCACAACGAGCAGCCTTACCGCTCGATGGGCCAGTGGCTGATCGCCCAGGGCGAGCTGCGGGCCACGGAGGCCTCGTGGCCGGGCATCAAGGACTGGGGGCGGCGCAATCCGCAGCGGCTCAAGGAGGCGATGTGGGCCAACCCGCGCTACGTCTTCTTCCGCGAGGAGCCGCTGCCCGATCTGGCGGTCGGTCCACGCGGGGGTCAGGGCGTGCCACTGACGCCGGGACGCTCGATCGCCGTGGACAAGGCCAGCATCCCCTACGGCACGCCGGTGTGGCTGGACACGACGGAGCCGCTGTCGACGACGCCGATGCGCCGGCTCGTGATGGCGCAGGACACCGGCGCGGCGATCGTCGGCGCGGTGCGGGCGGACTACTTCTGGGGCTGGGGCGAGGCCGCCGAGGCGCAGGCCGGCCGCATGAAGCAGCCGCTGCGGCTGTGGGTGCTGTGGCCGAAGACGCTCACTCGGTGACCTGGACGCCCTTCCAGAAGGCGACGCGGTCCTTGATCTCGGCGGCGGCCTCGGAGGGCTCCGGGTAATACCAGACGGCGTCCGGGTTCATGTCGCCGTGGACCATCAGGCTAAAGTAGTGCGCCTGGCCCTTCCACGGGCAGGACGTGCGGTGATTGCTGAACGTGGTGAACTCGCGTTTCAGCGAGGCGACGGGGAAGTAATGATTTCCCTCGACCACCACGGTGTCGTCGCTTTCGGCGATGACTTCGCCGTTCCAGATTGCCTTCATTCCAACTCCTCGTGCTCAAACGCTATTTCGCCCATCGGGGCAAGGACATCTTCGTCACCGCCGGGTCCGCCAGAGACCTCGCCCCCGGCAGTTTCGGGATCTGCGCGATCGGGGGCGGCGCGGAGGGCTGGTCCGTCGTCCATGTCGGCCCCGACGGCGACGCCGCCGACCTCGGCGGGGAGTACTACTTTGCCACCTCCGAGGAAGCCCTGGCGTTCCTGAAGGAACTGATCGACCTGATGGTGGATGGGGGTGAGCCGGAGGGGCTCTCGGAGGACTGAATCATCCGTGAGGCGATTGGGCGACCTAATCGCATCAAATTTGAGGCGATTAGAGGGGCTGATCGCCTCACAGGATGAGGCGATAAAGACTCGGGCCACGGGGCACAGGCTTCACAACGGCTTCAGGTCCTCCCCCACCACCCGCACCAGCAGTCCCTTGCCCTCGGGCGTCACGCGGAACTCGCCGTACTTCGCCGGCTGCCAGCGCGCCGCCTCGCCCTCCTTGAAGAACCAGGCGTCGGACACGAAGGTCCATTGGCCGCCCTTGGGTGCCAGCTCGAGCAGCTGAGCGCCAGCGGGCACCGCCTCACCTGGCGCGAGCAGCTTTGGCGAGTGCGCGATGCCGCGCTCATCGAGCAGCACGGCGACACGCGGCCGCGCGCCCCAGAGCAGGGAAGCATCCGGTTCGGATCGGAAACGCCATCCCACGCCCGGCAGGTCGTAGCTCAGCCGCATGTAATCGCCCTGCATCAGCGAGCGCGGATCCACAGGCGCCAGCTTCACGAAGACCGGGCGGCCGTCGGCGATCGAGCGCTCTCGCGCGGCGATCAGGATATTCACCAGCACGAGCGACAGCACGCCCGCGCCGAGCAGCACGGCCGTCGCCCCACGCATCGCGAGGGTCGACCGCGCGTCCCCGTCGGTCGATGACACCGCCGGATGCCACGCCAGCCAACGCACCCATGCCGCCAGCACCGCGCCGGCTGCGACCAGCGCCAGCGACTTGTGCGCGAGCGGCAGTTGCCACTCGTAGTACAGCGCCCCGATCGCCCACACGGCTGCCGCGCCGGCGAGCGCAGCCAGCCGCCAGCGTCGCGTCGACGCCATCAGCGCCAGCACCAGCAGGATGCCGCCGAGCGCCGGCATCAACGCGGAGAGCGCCACCAGCACCAGGACCGGCGGAGCCAACCGCGCCGCGCCCGCGGGACGCCACCGACGCCACAGCCAGGCGGCCGCGATGAGCGTCAGCAATGCCGACACGGTCCTCGACACCCAGATCAAGGTCACATCCGATGACGCCAGCCCCGGCGTCGCGCCCCGGAAGACGCCGCCGAGCACGCCGCCCATCGCGAACGACCAGCCCGCCGCCATGGCGAAGGCGGCCAGCACGGCCACCCACCAGCCCGTCAGCACCGGCTCAAGCATCGCTGCATGACGAGCAGAAGGCGCTCGTCGCCCCGCACCATGCTGCGCCACCATCAGCGCCAGGCCCACGAGCAGCAGCAAGGTCGCCAACGCCCACCCAATACCGCCATGGCGTTCGTACCAGGTGAGCGAGAACACCTCCTTGAAGGCCAGATGGCCGAGGTGCGCCACCGGCACGGCCATCGCCCCGCCGAGCAGCAGCCGCATCCACGACGCCCCCAGCAGCAGGATCAGGCCCGCGCCGCCCCCCAGCGCGACGACATCGACGCCCGCCGGCGGCAGGTCCTTCGCCAGGGCCATGAACAGCAGCACCAGGCCGGTGATCAGCAGGGGCACGGCGGCCTGCTCGAGGAACAGCGCGATCCCGCGGGACCGCAGCATCACCACCGACAGCGCGATCAACGAAAGGCCGAAGAGATAGCCGACGGCCTCGCGCTCGAGGGCCGAGCCGAACAGCGCGAAGAACAGCATCAGGAACGGCGGCACGGCGAGCCACGCGCCCAGCGCCGTCAGCAGCACGACGGGCCAGGGCCTCGTCGCCTCCGGCGCTTCCCGCGCTTCCCGCGGGTCCGTCGGCGCCAGTCCCTCCGCCCGGGCCTGTTCGATCCAGTCGACGCCGTTCATGCCCGCGCCTCCGCGGCGCGCAGGCGCCGCATGATCAGGCTGACGCTGACGGCCAGCAGCGCGCACGCGGCCATGCCGATCAGGAAGTAGCCGCCGACGTCCCACTTCTCGTCGACGATCCACCGCGCAAGACCTGCCACCAGCAAGGTGTCGACCGCCAGCGCGAGCGCGCTCAGCGCGAAGACTTCGGCGCGCCGCCACGCGAGCGCCAGCCCGATGCCCAGCACCCCGAGGCCGAGGAAGTACTGCGGCGCGACCTGCCGCGCGAACAGGCCGCCCAGCGCCGTGCCGGAGATCGCGATCACCGACGCCAGCACCGCCAAGCGCCACGCCCACGGCTGCGACGCCGCCGCCGGCCGCAGCGCAAGTCCGGCGCACAGCAGGCCGTACGCGACGAAGCCGATCGCATGCACCGGCACCGTGGCCGCGTCGAAGCGCCACGAATGGCCGCCGAAGGTTTCCATCCACAGCCCGATCCCGGTCGCGACCACCAGCGCCCACGGCGTCCACGCCAGGTCCGAGCGGGCGGCCCACGCGATCGGCAGCCCGAGCGCGGCCCAGAGCGCGAAGAGCTGCCAGGGATCGGCGCCGGTCTGGTAGGTCTGCCCGAAGAACGCCAGCAGGCCGCCCAGGGTCGGGAAGGCCGCCAGCGCCAGCGGCGCACGCCACGGCCTCAGCGTCGCCGCCGCCACCAGGCTGACGGCGAGCACCGCCTGCAGCAATCCGAAGCGCATGACGCGCCCGAAGTCGTCCCAGTTCGCCGCGACCCACAGGATCAAGCCGAATCCGATCAACCCTGCCGCCAGCGCGCCCGCGCCGCGGCGCAGCGGCGTCCACGGATCGCCCGGCGGATCATCGATACCGCTGAGCAGGCGCAAGCGCCGTGCGCTGGTCGCATCCAGGCCTTGCCGGGCCGTCCATTGGTACAACTGCTCGTGCAGACTCACGGGTTCCTCCCTCAGGATGCGACCGCCCGCAGGGGCCGCCGGTGATGTTCGTCGAGGGAGCCGATTCTTCCTCATCCTCCGCTTCTTCCTCTTTCGGCACTGGGAGTTCCACATGGGCCAGATGATCGACTTCAACCGCCCCGACGGCGGGACCACCGCCGGCTACCTCGCCAGCGCCGGCGACGGCGCGCCGGGCATGATCCTCATCCAGGAATGGTGGGGGCTCAAACCCCACATCAAGGACATCGCCGAACGCCTGGCCTCCGCCGGCATCACGACGCTGGCCCCCGACCTCTACCGCGGCCGCATCGCCGCCGACGCGGACGAGGCCAGCCACATGATGGACGGCCTGGACTTCGCCGACGCCACGACGCAGGACCTGCAGGGCGCGCTGACGCACCTGCGCGAGCACCTCGGCTGCGGCCAGGTCGGCGTGATGGGCTACTGCATGGGCGGCGCGCTGACCATCCTCGCAGGCGTGAACCTCAAGGACCTGCAGGCGGCGGTCTGCTACTACGGCATCCCGCCGGCTGAATTCGCCGACCCGGCGAAGATCGACGCGCCCTTCCTCGGCCACTTCGCCACGCGCGACGACTGGTGCACGCCGGAGAAGGTCGACGCCCTGGAGGCCCGCATGAAGGCGGGCGGCAAGGCCCCGGTCATCCACCGCTACGTCGCGGACCACGCGTTCTCCAACAAGACCCGCCCCGAGGTCTACGACGAGGCCGCCGCCGAGCTGGCCTGGTCGCGCACCCTGGACTTCCTCAAGCAACACCTTGCCTGACAACGCCTGACCCCATGACCTTCCATCGCCGCCGCCTCCTCCCCACCGCCGCCGCTGTCTGGGCGCTGATCGCTTCCTCCGCCATCGCTCAGACCACGCCGGCCTCGGGGCCGGCATCGGCGACGGCGCGCGCCGCCTCGGAGACCGCGGCGCCGCCGCTGGATCCGCGCGTGGCGCCGATGCTCGTGGACATCTCCGCCGCGCGCATCGAGTCGACCATCCGCAAGCTCGCCGCCTTCGGCACGCGCCACACGGCGTCGGACACGAAGAGCGACACGCGCGGCATCGGCGCCGCACGGCGCTGGATCGAGCGCCAGCTGAAGGACTGCAGCGCGAAGACCGGCGGCCGCTTGCAGGTCACGATGGACGCGTTCATCGAGCCGGCGGGCAACCGCCTCTCCGCGCCGACGGAACTGGTGAACGTCGTGGCCACGCTGCCCGGCGCGTCGGCGGGCACGCCGCGTGAACGCATCCTGGTCGTGAGCGGACATTACGACTCGCGCAACGGCGACGTGATGGACGCCCAGGGCGAGGCGCCCGGCGCCAACGACGACGCCTCCGGCACGGCCGCGGTCATGGAGATGGCCTGCGCGGCGGCGAAGCAGCGCTTCGACGCGACGCTCGTGTTCATGGCCGTTCCCGGCGAGGAACAGGGCCTGCTCGGCGCCCGCCACTGGGCGCGTCGAGCGCGTGCGCAGGGGCTGAACGTCGAAGGCATGATCACCAACGACATCGTCGGCAGCTCGCGTGGCGACAAGGGCGAGCACGACCCGAAGCGGCTGCGCCTGTTCGCCGACGGCTTCGATCCGCTGCTGCGCCTGCTGGTCAACGCGAACGCCAACAGCCCGGCCAACGAGGACGAGGTCAAGACCAACGCGGCGATCCGCGCGCAGCTGCAACCGCTGGCGGTGGCCGGCGGCGGCGAGGAGTTGCCGACGCAGCAGTTCGGTCGTCACCTGAAGGCCGAGGGCGAGCGCTACCTGCCAGACTTCCACATCGACCTGATCCAGCGCCGCGACCGCTACCTGCGTGGCGGCGATCACCTGCCCTTCCTGGAGCGCGGTTACGCCGCGGTGCGATTCACCGAGCCCTTCGAGGACTTCCGCCATCAGCATCAGAACCTGCGCACGGAGAACGGTGTCGTCTACGGCGACCTGCCGGAGTTCGTCGATTTCGGCTACGTGGCCGACGTCGCGCGCGTGAACCTCGCGGGCCTGGCGACGCTGGCGTGGGCGCCGTCGCCGGTCAAGGGCGCGCGCATCGATGCGCGCGAGCTGACCAACGACACGACGCTGCTGTGGACCGCGAACGCCGATCCGGAGCTCGCGGGTTATCGCGTCGTCTGGCGCCGCAGCGAGTCGCAGGCCTGGGAAGGGGCGAAGGATGTCGGCAACGTCACCCTGGTCACGCTGCCGCTGTCCAAGGACAACCTGATCTTCGGCGTGCAGGCGGTTTCCAAGTCAGGCCATGCGAGCCTGGCGAGTTATCCGTTGCCGCTGGCCCGTTGAGAGCGCAGTAGAAGCGCCGTAGAAGCGCCGCTTCAAGCCTTGCGCAAAGCGCGTCGCGCGCAGTCGTGCCGATCCTTCGCCGATGGCGCCATCGATCATGTCTGCAAGTTCTGGCGCTTGGAGCGGATAGATGTCCGCTTCCATGGAGACGATGAAGACGTCTTCGGGCGTTGCCGTTGTGCCAAGAATCGACTGGCTCCCGAGGATCACGAACTCGTACTGATCGGTGATATCGCCGCTGGCTCGGATGATGTGTTCCAGCTCCTGCCGCGTCATGGTGTCTCTCCCGTCTCTTCCGTCGGAGTGCCGACCTCGGAGTCAAGGATGACGCCTTTCCTGAGTTGGTTCACCTGCCTCAAGATGCGTTGTCGCGACGCCTCCGGAAGGATCGTGACCAGAGGAGATGCCTGTCGAAGCTGTTGTGCGCGCCGTGTGGCGCCAAGCGCCTTCCGCCAGGTACCGTCACGCAGGATGTCCTGCCATTCACGCCACAACGTTGCCGAGCGGGAGTCGCCCGAAGACAGCCAGCGCTCGACGGTTGCCTCCGCTTTTTTGACCAAGGCGGGATCTGCCTTGGCCAGCCGCACGGCCTCCTGATGGAGCGCAATGCTCTGCAAGTCCTGGAGGCGATGCTCCGCACTGCTGGCGGAGATCTCCACGCGCACGATCGGCGCGTCTCGCCGCGATCTTGCGGCGGCCGAATCCGCGGGGGGCGTTTGCAGGATGTCACCGGCGAGCAACGCGAGTTCGCCACCGATCCCGAGCACCGACATCACCCGCAGGTAGGTGCCGATGGAGGTTGCCGGATCCCCGGCCTCCACGGCTCGCAGCGTGTTGCGCGTGACGCCGACCCGCTCCGCCATGTCGACGGTGCCGAGGCCTTGCGATTTGCGCAGGCGGCGGAGGCGATCACCCAGTTGCAGCAGCAACTGGCGATCGAGGACATCAGTGGCTTGATGGGCGCTCATCTGGTCAGCATATTAACCAAAACATCGACTTTTGGTTAATTTGCTGATCAGATGATTGAGTCTCAAGTCAGCGCAGCACGCCCTTCCCCAACCACTGCCCCCAGATCTTCATCGTGACGCGCTGATCCCGGAGCCCCGGGTATTCGGCCATCGTCTTGCGCAGCGCCGTCTCGTCGGTGCCGCGCGAGAAGACGACCTCGCCGATCGGGCCGTCCTGCAGCGAGTACCAGGCGCCGATGACGCCCTCGTCGAGCGCTCGTTGGAGGAATACCGGGACCGCATCCCGATCCTTCTCTTCCGCGCGGCTGAACAGCACGATGCGGTTTTCCTCGATGCCATCGGGATCGATGCCGGTGTGGTGCAGCGCCTGGTGCACGGTCGCCGGCTGGGCGTTGACGACCATGTAGCCCTCGCGGATGTACTGGTCGGGCTCGAAGTAGCTCAGCAGGATCTGCCGGTTGGGCGCCTTGGCCACGACGATGCCGCGCTTCTGCTTCAAGGGATCGCGCATCGGTCCGGCCGCGAAGAGCTTCTCGTCGGCGAAGAGCCGCTTGAAGTTCTCGAGGTGCCCGGCCTGCATCGCCGCGACGGCGGCCTTGTCGTCGGGCACCGGCTTGCCGGTCTCGAGGAAGATGAAGAAGTACTGCTCGGCGGCGATCATTGGCGGGCGTGTCTGTGCGCGGGCCGGCAGCGCCGCGAGCGCGGGCATCGCCGCCGCGGTGGCGATCAGGGAACGTCGTTGCATCGGAGTCTCCTTCTGTCGTTCACCGGGTGATCGACGGTCCCCCGGCATCGACGGACGACTCTACTCCCGGCCGCCGCCCGTGCCGAGCACCTGCAGCGAACGCAGCATCAGCCGGCTGCTGGTGACGTTGGTGGCGCAGGCCACGTTGTGGACGTCGCAGGCGCGGACCAGGGCGTTGATGTCGGGTTCATGCGGCTGCGGCGTCATCGGGTCGCGCAGGAACACGACGGCGTCGACCAGCCCGACCGCCAGGCGCGCGCCGATCTGCAGGTCGCCGCCGTGCGGGCCGGACAGCATGCGCTCGACCGTCAGGCCGACCTCCGCCGTCAGGCGCGAGCCGGTCGTGCCGGTCGCCACGAGCTCGCAGCCGCCGAGGAAACCGGCGAACTCGGTGGCGAGCATCACCATCTCGTCCTTCTTGCCGTCGTGGGCGATCAGGGCGATGCGCAGGCGCGCGGGCGCGGCGGGCGGCGTCGCGGAGCCTGGAAAGGAAGCGGGAGCGGTGGAGGCAGTCATGGCCGTGATCGTAGGCCTGCAGAAGCCGTGCGCGAGTTACCGGCGCGGTTCTTTCTGCGTCGCCAGCGGCACGTTGCCGACGCCGCGGTTCATCGCGTTGAGCAGGTCGCCGTTGTCCTGGCTCAGCTCCCAGGCGAAGACGCCGGCGAGGCCCTGGTCGCGCACGAACCGGCCCTTGGCGAGCACGGCGCGCGGATCGTCGTAGCCCATCCAGAGCTTCTGCTTCGGATTGAACAGCGACCAGGACTGCGTCACCGGGTCCCAGACGGACTGGTAGCCCGCGCGGCCGTTGCCCTTCGCGTCGAGGATGCGGCCGGCCATCTCGCGGTAGCCCTGGGCGCCCTCGCCGCCGGGATAGGCGCCGGTCTTCGCCGCGCCGGCCTTGGCCTCGCTCACGCCGGTGAAGCCCCGACCGTACATCGCGACCCCCGCGACCAGCTTCGAGCGCGGCACGCCCGCCGTCTCCAGGTTGCGGACCGCGCGCTCCAGGCTGTCGTCCGCCTGCAGCGACGACGCGCGCAGCGTCGTGTGATGACCCGCCACCGGCGACCACATGCCGTAGAAGTCGTAGGTCATCATGAAGACCAGATCCAGCGGCTTGGACGCGTCCTTGAAGTTGATCTTGCCGACGATTGAATCCATCGGGTTCACGGCCGTCGTCAGCAGGTAGGGGCGGCCCGTCTCCGCCGTCAGCGCGTCCAGCGCCTGGCGCAGGTCGGCCATCAGCGCCGCATAGGACTGGCCGTCCTGCGGGCTGCCCAGTTGCACGCCATTGGCCGCGCCGTTGTTGCCGGGATGCTCCCAGTCGATGTCGATGCCGTCGAAGGCCGGATGGTCGCGCAGGAACTGCTGCGCCGAGGCCGCGAACACCGCGCGCTTCGACGGATCGCCGACCAGGTGGAAGATCGGATCCGACCCGCCCCAGCCGCCCACCGACGCGACGATCTTCAGGTGCGGGGCGCGCTGCTTGTAGCGTTGGAATGCGTCATTGAAACGCGTGTCGATCGGCCCGGTGCCGATCTCGAATTCCTTCTTGCCGACGCACTTGGCGGCGTCCTTCTCCAACTGGCCGGGACCGCACAGGCGCAGGAAGGCGTAGAGCACGTGGGTCAGGTTTTGCGGCGGCACGCGCTCGATCAGCTCCACCGGCTCCCAGTTGGGCACGTAGATGCCGACGATCTTCCCGCCGGTGCGTTCGAACTCGACCGGCTTCGCGCCGAAGAGCGGGTAGCCCGGTGCATCCGAGTTCTTGTCGGCCTTCCCCTCGGAGGCCGGCGTTGCGGCGATGGCGGCCGAGGCGGCGATCGCGCCGAGCGCGGCGATCGCAGCGGTCAACGGGGTCGGGATGCGGGACAGAACGCGAACGGACATGCGGGGCCTCCAATGGACGCCGCAGCTTAGCGGATCAGGTCGAAAAACAACACCAGTCAAATACCAATTCAACCAATGCAGTGACTTCGGAGAAACCTTTATGGAGCCACTTCGCTGGGTGGCGCCCCTTCGATCAAGGCGCCACGTCGACGCGAAGTTGCAGCTCGCGCAGCTTCTGCACTTCCGCGTCCCGCGTGCTGTAGGTGTTGCGGCTGGCGCTTGTGGCCACGCTGCCCGTTCGCGCGATCGTGACCCAGATCCCGAGCGGCGCCTGCACAGTGCTGAGGACGTCGGTGCTCGGACGCTGCTGACCGTCGGGCAGCGAAGTGCCGTAGGCGCCGCCCTGCGGCATCTGCGCCTGGTCCGAGGCCCGGACTTCGACATCCACCGGGCTGCGTCCGCCCGGCCACTTCGGCCGGACGACGATGCCCCGCACCCGCTCCGCCATGCCCTGGCGCGGCACGACGACCACGCGGTCGCGCTCGCCCCGCTGGCGGTCGAGCGCAACATCGACCCATTGGATCGGCGTCGACTCGGTCATCGTGAACGAGGCCTGCGCGCCGTTGAGCACCAGCAGGCGCGGGAACAGTTGCTGGCGTTGCTCGCGGTTCTCGGTGGAGAGCGACACGCCGCCGCGCGCCGACACGGAGCCGCCCGTGCTCACGACCGTGCTGCCGTCGCGGATGCCGGCGACCGTGGCGCCGCTGAGCTCGGACTCGACCCAGCGCATCTCGACCTGCAGGTTCTGCTTCGGGCCTTGCGCGCGGACCGGCGTCATCAGGGAGGCGCCGACGCCGAGCGCGGCGGCGGCAAGAACGACGAGGCGGCGATTCGAGTTCATCGCATCAGCATACGCCGCGAGGACGACGCTTGTTCCATGCGTGCCTGCCCATCGCCCTCCCCCGCGTCGCCTCTTGGACGGCGGCTACTTGTTCAGCGCTCTGCAGCGGTCGATGTCGCAGGCGGTCGGCAGCATCGAGCGGTACTCGACGACGCTGCCCCAGCTCTTCGGATCGCGCAGCGCGCAGCGCTCGCCCTTGCCGTTGTCGTAGTAGGACATCGTGTCGACGCAGCGCTTGGAATGCGCCATCAGGCCGAAGAAGTGACCCATCTCATGCGAGAGCACCATCTGCAGCGTCTGGTCCGCGGGGTGCTTCGGGTTGCGCTCGCGCAGCAGCGCGAACAGGCCGGGGCCGATCGACAGGCTGCGCGCCGTCACGTTGGCCAGCGCGAACTGGCCGCGGCTGCCGACGTCGCTCCAGAGGATCTGGATGGCGTCCTCGGGCGGCACCTGGCCGCTCGGCACGGCGATGACGGCGAGCTTCAGTCCGCAGGCGGTCCAGGCCTCGGTGGAGCGCTTCACCAGCGCCATCACCTGCGGTTCGCTGAACCAGGGCGGCGCGTTGTCGTGGCGATAGGCGAAACGCAAGGCGCGCGTCGCGATCGCGCGATCGCGACCGTCGCCCCAGGTCTGCACCTCGCCGGGCAGGCATTGGGCGATCTCCTGGTCGCGCACCGAGGGCATCGTCGTGGGCGTCTTGCCCTTGTTCGGCGGGACGAGCTGGGCGCTCACGCCCGGCGACATGAACACACCGAAAAGCGCCATGGCCACGGCGGCCAGGACGCAGGCAAGCCTGCGGTGCGCGCTCGTGCCGAGGCTGGCGCGCATGCCCGATCCCAGGTGCCTGCTGATCCTCATGCTCAGGCCTTCGCGGTCCGCAGCACGCCGCGCAGGTGCGGCCACAGCAGGTTGATCGCGAGCCCGCTGATGACCAGCGCCGCGGCGATCAGCTTCCACGGCGGCAGGCCTTCGCCGAGCAGCAGCGCGGAGCAGCTCATGCCGAACACCGGCACGAGCAGCGCCATCGGGACGATGGTCGCGGCGGGATGGCGCGACAACAGGAAGCTCCACGCGCCGTAGCCGAAGAGCGTGTTGCCCACCGACTGCCAGAGCACCGCGCCCCACGCGCCGATGCTGGCGTTCTGGATCGCCTCACCGATCTGCACGGGACCTTCAACGATGAAGGAGAGGACGAACAGTGCTGGCGCGGCGAAGGCGCTGCTCCAGACGACATAGGCCAGCATGTTCACGGCGCCGGCGCGCTTGCCGACGATGTTGCCGCTGGACCAGCAGAGCGCGGCGAGCAGCACCATCCCCAGGCCCAGCACGGTGGTCGTGCCGTCGGTGTGCGACGCGATGACGCCGATGCCGGCTGCGGCCGTGATCAAGGCGAGCCACTGGAAGCCCTGGACGCGTTCGCCGCTCATCTTCATGGCGAGCAGCAGCGTGAAGAACACCTGCGTCTGGATGACGAGCGAGGCGAGCCCCGGGGAGATCTGCGAGCGCATCGCCAGGTAGAGCAGCGCGAACTGGCCGACGCCGACGAAGGCGCCGTAGGCGGCGAGGTTGCGCCAGCCGACCTTCGGCCGCGGCAGCAGCAGCATCGCGGGCAGCGCGGCGAAGGTGAACCGCAGCGCTGCGAACAGCAGCGGCGGGAACGCGTTCAGGCCCCAGCGGATCACGACGAAGTTGCTTCCCCAGATGGCGACCACGGACAGCGCGAGCAGGAAATGTCGGAGCGGTAGCGTCATGGCGGCCGGGGAGCGAGGAGGATCGTCGACTATGCCAGCGGGGCTCTCCGTCGAGCCGGCACAGGGCTCGGCAGTGCGACCGGTACAGCTTTCCATCCTCGACGTGGTATCGCCGCACCATCACGTCCGACCTTTCATGACCGCCAGCTCAATTTAGCTTACTCGCTTTTGTTATTTCCAGCGCAAGGCAATATCCAAATTGACCAATTCAGCTCACCCATTTCCATGATCGACTTTTCCCCTATTTCTTGACCGGCACGCGGCCGTTAGCGTCGTCAGCGCGGCATGCATGAAAAGGTGCCGTCGCCGTGACCGCCACATGAGCGGCATGAAAATCAACGTCAATGAGGAAACGTCATGTCTACGATGGAAATCAACTACGGAGAAATTCGAGAGCTGACTGAGGAGGAAATCGATATGGTGAGCGGTGGCTGGAATTGGGATGGTGCGCGGGCGGGTGGTTGGAACGGGGCCCTGCAAGGAGGGATCGTCGGAGGGATCTCGACAGCATTCACCGGCGGCGGCGTCGCTTTTGGCATCGGCGTGGGCGCCGTCGCGGGAGGTATTGGTGGCTTTGTCGTGGGCGGCCTGTCGCAGAGTTCCTCGTCGTACACGTGCATGCGTGAGGAGTGAATCCGTGAATCAGCCGAAGGAATCGCCTAATGCCCGCCGTTGGGCATGGCTCCGGTTATTCATTCCCGTGATGGCGGCCGGCCATCCGCTGGTGTACCGCATTTCCACGGAAGCATGGCCGCAGCCGCTGCACTGGGCTCTTTTCGTATTCCTGATTTCCGGCGTGGCCGGGCTGATCGTGACATTGCTGAATCGCTCAGATAAGCACAGGTGACGCGCATGCGGCCGGCGACATATCGTCGGCCGCTCACCCCTTCGGCTTCAGATGCCCCAGCGGCAGCGCCCCGCCCGCCTTCACTTCCCCGAGCGAGAAGCTCGTGTGGATGTCCTTCACGTTCGGCAGGTTCAGCAGCGTGTCGATCGAGAACCGGCTGAACGCGTCCAGGTCGGTGGCCATCACCTCCAGCTCGAAAGTCCCCGCGCCGCTGATGTAGTGGCAGGCGATCACCTCCGGCAATTGCCGGATCGCTTCCTCCAGCTGCTTGGTCGCCGCGCCGTTGTTGCGGTCCGCGTCCACGCGAACGAACGCCAGCACCCCCAGGCCGAGGCGGCGCCGGTCGATCTCGGCGCGGTAGCCGGTGATGAAGCCCTGCTCCTCCAGCCACCGCACGCGGCGCCAAGTGGGCGCCGGCGACAGGCCGATGCGCGTCGCCAACTCCGCGTTGGACAGGCGCGCCTCGCGCTGCAGCTCCCCGAGGATCGCCACGTGATAACGGTCGAGTTCGCCGCTTGCCGGTGCTCCGGATCCGACCGCCTCCTCACTGCGATCGGCGCTGCGATCAGCGCCCCGGTCCGTCCCCTCGTCGCCGCCCGCGGAACCCGCCGTCGCCCTCATGGTTTTCCCTGATGCACCGTTTTTCGATGCCATTCGAATCCCTTTCGTCATTCCCGGAAAGATTCTTGCTCAAACAGCCGCCACCGGCGCAGAACTAGCAAACACTCGCCGGGCATTGTTTCCTACACTGTTCTCTGCGTTTTCCGCGCGCCGCCATACTTGGCGCGACGGCAGCCAAGGCACACGGCCTCGCCACAAGCGGGGACCGGAAGTCAGCCACCCATCAGGAGACTCCCCGCATGAACGCCCCCTTGCCCGAACACATCCTGCGCGCCCTCGAGAAGGTCACGCTGGATGACAAGTACGCACTCGACGAGGGCCGCGCCTTCATGAGCGGCGTCCAGGCGCTGGTCCGCCTGCCGATGCTGCAACGCACCCGCGACGCCATCGCCGGCCTCAACACCGCCGGCTTCATCTCGGGCTACCGCGGGTCCCCGCTGGGCGGCTACGACCAGGCCCTGATGGCCGCGAAGAAGCACCTCGCCAAGCAGCACATCGTCTTCCAGCCCGGCGTCAACGAGGAACTGGGCGCCACCGCCGTCTGGGGCACCCAGCAGCTCGCGCTCTTCCCCGAGAAGGCGAAGTTCGACGGCGTCTTCGGCATGTGGTACGGCAAGGGCCCCGGCGTGGACCGCTCCATCGACGTGTTCAAGCACGCCAACATGGCCGGCACGTCCAAGCACGGCGGCGTGATCGCCATCGCCGCGGACGACCACATCGCCAAGAGCTCCACCGCCGCCCACCAGAGCGACCACGTCTTCAAGGCCGTCGGCTTCCCGGTGTTCTTCCCGAGCAGCGTCCAGGAGATCCTGGACATGGGCCTGCACGCCTTCGCGATGAGCCGCTTCTCCGGCCTGTGGTCGGGCATGAAGACGATCCAGGAGATCGTCGAATCCTCCAGCAGCGTCAGCGTCGATCCCGACCGCGTCGAGATCCTGATGCCCGAGGATTTCCAGATGCCCCCGGGCGGCCTGCACATCCGCTGGCCCGACCCGCCGCTGGACCAGGAAGCGCGGATGATGGACCACAAGTGGTATGCCGCCCTCGCCTATGTCCGCGCCAACAAGCTCAACCACAACGTCGTCGCCACGCCGCATGACCGCATCGGCCTGATCGCGTCGGGCAAGGCCTGGAACGACACCCGCCAGGCGCTGCACGACCTGGGCCTGGACGACGACAGCTGCCGCCGCCTGGGCATCCGGCTGCACAAGGTCAACGTCGTGTGGCCGCTGGAAGCGACCATCACCCGCGACTTCGCCACCGGGCTGCAGGAGATCCTCGTCATCGAGGAGAAGCGCCAGATGATCGAGTACCAGCTCAAGGAAGAGCTGTACAACTGGCGTCCCGACGTCCGCCCGAACGTGCTCGGCAAGTTCGACGAGACCGACGGCGACCGCAGCGGCGGCGAGTGGAGCCACCCGAACCCGAGCAGCAACTGGCTGCTGCGCCCGCAGGCCGACCTGACGCCGGCGATCATCGCGCGCGCCATCGCCAAGCGGCTGAAGAAGCTGGGCGTCGACGCCGACACCGCCGCGCGCCTGGACGCCCGCATGGCGCTGATCGACGCCAAGGAGCAGTCGCTCAAGAGCGAGGAGAAGACCGCCGGCGGCGCCGACCGCACGCCGTGGTTCTGCTCCGGCTGCCCGCACAACACCAGCACGCGCGTGCCGGACGGCTCGCGCGCCGTCGGCGGCATCGGCTGCCACTACATGGTCACCTGGATGCCGGGCCGCAACACCGCGACCTTCACCCAGATGGGCGGCGAGGGCGTGCCCTGGGTGGGCCAGGCGCCGTTCACCGACGAGAAGCACATCTTCAGCAACCTCGGCGACGGCACCTACTTCCACAGCGGCATCCTGGCGATCCGCCAGTCCATCGCCGCGGGCGTGAACATCACCTACAAGGTGCTCTACAACGACGCGGTGGCGATGACCGGCGGCCAGCAGGTCGGCGAGCGGCCCGAGGGCCACAGCGTCACGCAGATCATGAACAGCCTGGTCAGCGAAGGCGTGGCCAAGCTGATCATCGTCACCGACGAGCCGGAGAAGTACGACGGCAAGCCGCTGGCGCCCGGCGTCACGGTCCACCACCGCGACGAGCTCGACGAGCTGCAGCGCCAGTTCCGCGAGATCCCCGGCACCACGGTCATCATCTACGACCAGACCTGCGCGACCGAGAAGCGCCGCCGCCGCAAGCGCGGCAAGCTGGTCGACCCGGCCAAGCGCACCGTCATCAACGAGCTGGTCTGCGAAGGCTGCGGCGACTGCTCGGTGCAGTCGAACTGCCTGTCGGTCGAGCCGCTGGAGACCGAGTTCGGCCGCAAGCGCCAGATCAACCAGAACACCTGCAACAAGGACTTTTCCTGCGTGAAGGGCTTCTGCCCGAGCTTCGTCACGATCGAAGGCGGTGAGCTCAAGAAGCCCAAGAAGGACAAGCGCGTCAGCCCGTTCGACGCATCGCTGCCGGTCATCCCGCAACCGACGATCCCGAACGCGGTCGAGGCCTGGGGCATCGTCGTGGCCGGCGTGGGCGGCACCGGCGTGATCACGATCGGCCAGTTGCTCGGCATGGCCGCGCATCTGGAAGGCAAGGGCGTGATCACGCAGGATGCGGCCGGTCTCGCGCAAAAGGGCGGCGCGACCTGGAGCCACATCCAGATCGCCAACACGCCCGACGCGATCCACTGCACCAAGGTCGGCACCGCGGAGGCCGACCTGGTCATCGCCTGCGATTCCATCGTCGCCGCCAACAAGACGACGCTGGCCGTGATGCGCGAAGGCCGCAGCTTCGTGGCGCTGAACACGCACGGCTCGCCGACCGCGACGCTGGTCAACGACGCCAACTGGTCCTTCCCCGGCGCCGCCTGCGAGGCCGCCGTGCAGAAGGCCGTGGGCGCCTCGCACCTGGGCATGTTCGACGCGGAAGAGGTCGCGGTGAAGCTGCTGGGCGACTCGCTGTACACCAACCCGCTGATGCTGGGCTACGCGTGGCAGAAGGGCCGCGTGCCGCTGAGCCACGCCGCGCTGATGCGCGCCATCGAGCTCAACGGCGTGCAGGTCGACAACAACAAGGCCGCGTTCGAATGGGGCCGTCGCTGCGCGCAGGACCTGGCCGCGGTGCAGTCGCTGTTCGCCGCGCAGCAGGTCATCAACTTCGTCAAGCGCCAGGGCGTCGACGAGCTGATCACCAAGCGCGTCGAGTTCCTGACCGACTACCAGAACGCCGCCTACGCCGAGCAGTACCGCGCCTTCGTCGAGAAGGTCCGCCAGGCGGAAGCGCCGGTGGGCGGCACGCGCCTGACTGAGGCCGTGGCCCGCTATCTGTTCAAGCTGATGGCCTACAAGGACGAGTACGAGGTCGCCCGCCTGCACACCGACACGAAGTTCCTCGACAAGATCAAGGGCCAGTTCGAAGGCGACTTCAAGGTCGTGCATCACCTGGCGCCGCCGATGCTCGCCAAGAAGGACGGCCAAGGTCATCTGCAGAAGCGCGCCTTCGGCGCGTGGGTGCGGCCGGCGATGGGCGTGCTGGCCAGGATGAAGGGCCTGCGCGGCACCGCCTTCGATCCGTTCGGCTACACCGAGGAACGCAGGACGGAACGCCAACTGATCAACGACTACCGCGCGACCATCGACGCCATCCTGGCCAAGGGCCTCACGACGGAGCGTCTGTCGACGGCCGTCGAACTGGCCCGCATTCCGGAAGACATCCGCGGCTACGGCCACGTGAAGGAGCGCCACCTGAAGGCGGCGCGCCTCAAGTGGGACCAGTTGCAGAAGCAGTGGCAAGAAGTGGCGTGACCTGCCACGGCCGCTGCTGACATACAGCCCCCTCGCGGGGCTGTATGTCTTTGGTCACTGCGCTGGCTTTTTGATGCCCCCGGATGGGGGAAGTGCGGATTTCCCGACGGTCCCCATCGATAGACTCGCACCCTTCGGCCCGAAGAGGCCGGGTTCGATACACCGTTTCGAGGGAATCTCCATGACCACCACCCCCTTCGCCCGCTCGTTGCGGGTCCTCGCCGGCGCACTGTTCGGCGCGATGTTCATCGCCGCGGCGCCGGTCTGGGCGCAGTCCGGCGAGAACGAGTTCGCCAAGGTCCTGACGGCCGCGCAGAACGACATCGTGAAGGGGCCGCAGGACGTGAAGCTGTCCAGCCAGGCCGTGCTGCACCTGCCCGACGGCAAGCTCTACGTGCCGCAGCCGCATGCGGCCAAGCTGATGCGCGCGATGGGCAACCCCGGCGACTACAGCGACCTGGAAGGCGTGGTGTTCCCGCGCGGCGACGCCGACTGGTTCGCGACGCTGCGTTTCGAGAAGTCGGGCTACATCAAGGACGACGACGCCAAGCACTGGGACGCCGCCGACATGCTGAAGAGCTTCAAGGAAGGCACCGAGGCCAGCAACGACGAGCGCAAGAAGATGGGCGGCCGCGCGCTGGAGATCACCGGCTGGGCGCAGGAGCCGGCCTACGCGGCGGACTCGCACCGCCTGGTCTGGGCGATGAAATCGCGCGAGGTCGGCGCGCCGGCGAACGAGCCGCAGGGCGTCAACTACAACACCTACGCGCTGGGCCGCGAGGGCTACATGAGCCTGAACCTGGTCACCGGCCTGGATGACCTGCCGAAGTACAAGGGCGACGCGCAGCAGCTGCTGGGCGCGCTGGAGTTCAACGACGGCAAGCGCTACGCCGACTTCAACGGCAGCACCGACAAGGTCGCCGAGTACGGCCTGGCCGCGCTGGTGCTGGGCGTCGGCGCGAAGAAGCTGGGCCTGCTGGCGGTGATCGGCGCGTTCGTCCTGAAGTTCGCCAAGATCATCCTGCTGGCGGTCGTCGGTTTCGGCGGCGCGATCATGAAGCTCTTCGGCCGCAAGAAGAGCGAGTCCGCGGAGTCCTGAGCCGATGACCAAGCTCCTGTTCCTGCTGTTCTCCGGCGTCAAGCTGAGCAAGCTGCTGCTCAGCGGGGGCACGATGCTGCTGTCGGTGCTGCTGTACGCTTGGGTCTACGGCTGGCGCTACGCGGTGGGGTTCATCGCGCTGCTGTTCGTGCACGAGATGGGCCACTACCTGGCCGCGCGCCAGAAGGGCCTGAACGTCGGCCTGCCGACCTTCATCCCCTTCGTCGGCGCCTGGATCGAGCTCAAGGAGATGCCGCACGACGCGCAGACGGAGGCCTACGTCGGCCTGGGCGGGCCGCTGCTGGGCACCGTCGGCGCCACCGTCTGCTACCTGCTGGCGCGCAGCTGGAACCTGGACTGGCTGCTGGCGGTGTCCTACGCCGGCTTCTTCCTGAACCTGTTCAACCTGATCCCGATGTCGCCGTTCGACGGCGGTCGGATCACGGCGGTGCTGTCGCCGCGGATCTGGTTCGCGGGCGTGCCGGTGCTGGTCGCGCTGTTCGTCTACCGGCCCAGCCCGATGCTGCTGCTGATCGCGCTGCTGGCCGCGCCCCAGCTGATGAAGGCCTGGAAGTACCGCGCCGACAGCGAGGAGGCGATGACCTACTACGCCGTGCCCACCCGGGTGAAATGGGAGTACGCCGCGTACTACATCGGCCTGGCGGCCTTCCTCGCGGTGATGACGCACGACGTCCACGAGATGCTGGGCGCGGCGCGCCATCTCGGCGGCGACGTCTGAGGTCGCCACGCCGCCGCGTCACCAGGACGCCGGGACGCCAGGACGCCAGGACGCTCAGTCCGACGCCTCGGGCGCCCGGTAGAACATCGCGCTCGGCGTCTTGCCGCCCTGCCCGCTCGCCCAGCGGAAGTGCGGGTAGGCGGCCTGGTTGTCCACGACGATCATCTCGTCCTGGTTGACGCACCGGACGACCAGGAAGACGTGGTCCTCGCCGTGATGTCGCTCCTCGCGACAGGTGCTGCCGATGTCGCCGGCCTGCTGCGCGCCCGGCGGCACCTCCCGCCATCCGCGCGCCAGCAGCATCGCCGGCACGTCGATCGCCCAGTAGCGTTCGTGGACCTCGAATCCGGCCGCCCGCATGAGCAAGGTCAAGGTGATCGCGCACCCGTCGGCGGGATAGATCTCGCCGCCGGGATCCACAAGTCTTCGGGCGGCGAGCGCCTGGACGGCGCACAGCTGGTCGGGATCGACCGCCATCGCCAGCAACGCGGGGATCCGGTCGCGATCCGGGACCTCGTCGTCGGGGCGTGGGGGGAGTTCGGTGAACGGCAGGGAATGGAACTGCGTCATGTCGGCCTCGAAGTGACTGGAATGAGTGAACGCCTCCCGACGCCTCGGCATGAGGCGGGGGTGCGCTCCTCAGTGAAGTCAGTCGGGTGAAGCGCTTCAGTCCGGCTTGGCGCGTCTCGCCGGCTTGACCTGCTTCCCGGCACCGCCCGCGCCAGCGCCCTTGATCGCCTTCGAGGCCTTGGTCGCCTTGACGGCTTTCACCGCCTTCACCGCCTTTATGGCCTTTATGGCCTTTATGGCCTTTACGGCCTTGGCGGCTTTTTCCAGCGCCTGCTGCTGACGCGGCCTCAGCCATCCCAGCGAGAAGCCCGCCTGGGCCGCGGCCGGCACGTCGCCGTGCGCCATGGCCAGCGCCAGTTGCTCGCGCGCCTGGGACAGGCCGACCTCGAGGTCGTTCAACGCCCCCAGGCGCTGCGCGGCCTCGTGGACGCGCGCCAGTTGACGGGCCCGCGACTCGATCTCCTTCTTGGACAGGCGACCGCCGTCGTTCCCGCCGGGCACGGCGAAGGTCAGCTCCAGCGCGAGCCGCAGGCGTCTCAGGCGTCGTCTCAGGTGATGGCGTCCCTCGGTGTCAAGGCGGTCGAACCGCTTGACCTGCTTGTCCGTGCCGGCACGCCAGCGCGCGATGTGCGCGTGGACGAGGGCCAGGCCTTGCTCGTCCTCGGGCGCGTGGTCGGGCGCAGGGCGCGCGAGCCAGCCGATGATCGCGAGCATCCAGCCCTGGACCTCCGGCCCGAGCAGCAGGCCGGCGACGTCGATGGGCGGCGCGAGGGGCAACTCGGAGGCCGCGGACGGACGCTCGGCGCGCCAGGCGGCGAGCATCGCGACGCGCCAGGCGGCTTCGGCCTGGGCATCCACGTCGCGCGCGGCGGTGAGCCGTCGCGACAGTTGTCCGGCACCGTCGGCCAACGCGTGCAGCGCCAGGTCGTCGTCCGATGCGAGCAGCCGCAGGCCGGCGCGCAGGCGCCGCAGGCCGACGCGCAGCTGATGCAGGTGTTCGGGCCGATGACGTCCGCTCGCGATCTGCGAGGCATTGCCCACGATCGGTTCCAGGCACTCGCGCAACAGCAGGTGGAGCGCGTCATCGCGGGTCATGTCGCCGGTCCAGTGGATCGCGCGCGAGCCGGCGACCGGCGCGCAGTCGAGGCCGCGCGCGAGCAGGTCGCCGCGCAGCGCCTTCGTGCGCAGTTCCAGCGACAGCCCGAAGCGTTCGATGGCCCACTGCCGCGCGGTTTCGAGCACGGCGCGCGCTTCGCCGCTCTTCAATTCGATCTCGAGTTCGGCGACCGGCGTGCTGCGCAGCGCGTCGCCCTCCCCGGCGAGCAGCGCGCCGTGATCGAGCGCGAGTTCGACCGTGCCATGCGGCGTCCGCAGCGGACGCGTGAGACGGGTGATGTCGGTGCGGAACAGCGCCTGCAGCGCGCCTTCGGGCAGTTGCTCAAGCAAGGCCTGAAGCGCCTGCCCGGCGGGATGGTCGGCGTGACGGGCGACATCGAGCTGGGGGATGTCCGCCCCCAGTGGCACGTTGTGCTCGAGGCGCGTCATGCCGTCGGGCGCGGCGCCCTTGAGCGTCTGCACCCAGACGTCGCCCTCGCGGCGCAGCCGCAGCGCGAAGCCGGCGTGCGCGAGGTCGCGCTCGAGCGTATCGAAGTAGGAGGCCTGCAGGCGTTCCTCGGTTGCGACGGACTTGCCGGTCCCTGCGACCCAGCGGCGCACGGCGGACCATTGCGATTCGGGGATCTGGAAACGCAGTTCGATTTCGGTCATCCGGCAGTGTCGCATGTGAGGGATGACAGGCATCGGGCAGCGGAGCTTGGTGCCTCACACCTCGAGATTTCCAGACGACAACACCCCATCCGGCGCATCCGAAATTTGACCGGCTCGGTCAAACCAGAGTTCGACCTCGCCGCCTTTGGCGCGCAGCACGGCGAAGCCGTCGCCGGGGTGGTCGGACCACGCGCTGACCACGCAGCGCAGGCGCCGACCGTCCGGGCCGTCGAACTCGAAGGCATCGGGCGCGGCCAGCTCCTCGGCAGCCGTGATCGCGAACGGCCACGGCGCATACAGCGCCGAGCTGTGGACCGAGTGAACCCGCACCGGCGCGCGGTCGCCGCCGTCGACCGCGGAGATCTCCGCGCTCACCCAGCCCGAGCGGTGCTCGTCGCCCGACAAGAACACCAGCCCCGACGCGCGATGCCGCCATACCGCCCCCAGCAGCTCGTGCAGGCTGTGCGGATAGCCGTCCCAGGCATCGGAGCGCAGGCAGCTCGCCGCATGCTCCACCGTCGTGCGACGACGCGGCAGCGGCAGCGAACCGCTCAGCACGAACTTCGGCCGATCCCCGCCGCGCGACAACCACCCGCCGAAGGCATCGCGTTGCGCGGTCGACCACAGGCGCGCGCTCGACCAGTTCGCGACGCGTCGCGCCTCGCGCTCGCAACGCGCGTCGGCGATGAAGAAGGCCGCGCCGCGCCAGTCGAAGTCGTGCCACAGCAGTTCAGGCCCGCCCACGCGCGCACCGGCCTCCCAGCGGTGATGCCAGGCCGCCTGGCGCGCGACATCGAACCACGGGCCCTTGCCCCCGTGACTGGCACCGGGGCTGGGCTCCCAGTTGTCGACGATCTCGTGATCGTCGATCGCGTGGACGATGCGCGCCACCGTCGGCGGCAACAGACGCGCCGGGCCGGCCTTGAAGTCCCCGTAGCCGCGCGCATAACGCTCGATGCCGCTGCGCGAGTCGGCCAGCCCGCCGCTTGCATCCGCGTAGATCTGGTCGCCGGCGAACAGCACCAGCGAGCACGTCCGTCCGCGCGCCGTCGATCGCGTGAAGGCGTGCAGACGCGCCAACGACGCCAGACCCGGCCCCGCTTGCGAGGCGTCGAGCTCCCAACCCGGACTCGCATCGAGCAGACCCGGCGGGTACTGGCACGCCGCCAGCGCGAAGCACACGCCCTCGCCCTCGCCCTCGCCCTCGCCCTCGCCCTCGCGTTCGGACTCGGAGTCAGGCTCGGACTCCTTCGGCGACGGCACGAAGCCATGCGCCCAGCGACAGGGCGGCAGATCGAGGAGCTGCTCGAGCGCGCCCTCGACCTGCGCGCGCAGCTCGTCATCGCCGAGCTCATGCATCACGCCGCGATGCGCGCCCTCCATCGCGAGCGCGCGCGGCTCAAGATAGAGCGCCACCAGCAGCAGGCCGTGGACGTCGATCGCACGGTCGTCGTCGCCTTCGACGTCGGCCTCGACGCCGGCCGCGTCATTCATGTAGACCGCCGCACCAGGTAGTGCGTCGGGTAGTGCATCGGGTAATGGGACGAGTGGTGCGACGGGTGGTGCGCCGGGCCCCGGCCGAAACGCCTCCACCGCCTGCGACATGCGCCACGGCGCGCCCGGCTGCCCCACGCCGGGCGGCACGAACGGCTCGATCCGCCAGGGCTGCGGCAACGGCTCATAGGCCCATCCGCCGCGCCACCGCATCGGCACCCACAGCAGCCAGTGCGGCCAGCCCCGCTCAGGCCGCAGCGCCGTCAGCAGCGGCACGCGGCCATGCTCCGGCGCCGCGCATTCGACGCGATGGCCGGGCGCCTCCGCGCCGATCAGCAGCCCGTCGGCCGCCGTGCCGAGACGGGTCGCGCGCAGGAACCCGCTCACGGCGGCGACTCCTCGGCCAGGAAGGCAAGCACGTGCGGGAACACCTGCGTCGCGACGTGGCGTCCGATCAGACAGTCCTGATGCCCGTGGCCCGCGATCACCCGGTACCGATAACGTCCCGGCGCGGCCTGGTCGTAGTAGGCCTTCAGCAACTCGGCGCTGTCGGCGCTGCACAGGCCGTTGTCCTCGCCGTGCAGCGACAGCACCGGGAACGACATCAGCAGCGCCAGGCTCTTCGCGAGGCTGTCCAGGTAGACGCTGGCCCCCTGCCAGTCGGTGATCTCGTGGCAGCGCGCGAAGTGGATCGCCTGCGCGACCGTGTCCAGGTTGAGCGGACCGAAGTGGTCGTCGATGAAATCGAACACGGCGCGGTCGACGTTGCCGATCGCGAAGTCGCGTCCGTACAGCAGGTCCATGCGATGCCGCGTCGCCGTCCAGGGGGTGCGTCGCATCCGCCATGGCGGCCAGGGCGGCGGGTTCTCCAGGTCGAACTCCGCCTCCGGATACGGCAGGCTGGCGAGCAGCCGGTCGAGCAGGTGATCGAACAGCGTGAGCGTGCCCTCCGGCCGGAATGCGTAGTCCCCCAGCGGCAGGTACGGCCGCAGGTACTGCATCAGCACGCCGCGCAGGCTGTTGGTCGGCGACATCACCATCAGCGGCGTGACCTGCGAGATGACCAGCTTCGAGATCCTGTCCTTCAAGGCGGCGCGCAACGGGAAGCAGCGTTCCCAGGACTGCTCGCGCGGCTCCAGCAGCGCCATGTGCAGCATCACCGACCCCATGCAATGCGCGAGGATGTTCAGCCGCTCCCGGCCGGTCTCGCGCAGCACCCGGTCGACGGCGAGCGGGATGTCGTTGAACGCGGCTTCCTCGAAGGTCCACGGCAGCCGGGCCGTCGGCAGGCCGGCGCTGGTGCGCAGGTCCAGCACCCAGACGTCGTGGCCCGCGTCCCACAGCAGCTTGGCCGGACCGGGACGCACGGCGTGATGCGCGAACGTGGTGCCGCTGGCGCTGTAGCCATGGATCATCAGCACGGGGTCCCCGCCCGGCCGGGCGTAGTGCGTGAGCCGGATCAGCACCGGGCGCTCGTCGTCCTCCCGCGGCGGGCGGTCGAGGTCCTGGCGCTGCGCGCCCGCGTCGCCCCAGCGCCCGGCGGCCATCTCCATCACCACGGGATCCGGCAGGCCGGGCACCGCGCCCGGCAGGCGCGAGATGCGCCGCGGCGGCGCCTCGTCGGGCTTGCGGAAGGTCCAGGCATGCAGCCCGATCGTCATTCGCGCGACATAGGCCATCAGGGCGCCGATGTCGCGCGCCGCCGAGGGGATGTCGCGCGCCTGCCGGAGGCGCAGCAGCGGCACCCGCTCGCGGGCGAGGTGATGCATGTCCAGCGTCAGCACGATCTCCCGCGCCCCTGGCGGCGGCGCCATGCCGGCGACGGGCGACAGCGTCATGCGGCTCAGCTGCGTCCACGGGTTGCCGCGTCGCGTGTAGCTGATCCGCTTGGCCCCGACCAATGGCTGGTCGCGCAACGCGGCCGCCCATTCGGGCAGATCCGCGGTCCGGTCGACGCGCACCTGGTAGCGCATCACCCGCGCCTCCCCCGCGTGTCCGGCGAGGTGCCAGGCGTTGACGGCGCGCGCGCGCAGGCCCGCCCGTGCCGCGCTCGGCGCCCTCGGCGGCGATCGGCGTCCGGCCCAGTCGATCAGGCCCTGCCAGGCATCGCGCACGCCGCGATTGATCGCCCACGCCCACAACCCGCGCGCGTGCCGTCGCAACGAACCCGACGCTTCACGCTGGAACAGCGTGAGCTCCCCGTCCGCCAGCGGCGCGGTGAAGAGCGCGTGCTCGTCGCCGCGTTCCTCGTGCGCCCAGAGGCGGCCGTCGCCGGGCTTCGCGCCGACGATGTCGAAGCAGCCGGGCCGGCGCTCGCGCGTCTCGAAAACGCGCAGCCGACTCCCCGGCGCCACGATCAGCCGCCGCTCGGGGCCAGGTCTCAACAGGTCCGTCAACGCCTTCGGCTGGTAGACGACGCAGAGCTCCAGGTACTTCACCGGCGAGCCCGGCGCGCCGGACCAGCGCACGAAACCGCCGAGGCGCTCGCGCACCTCGATCACCGTCGCGTCGCCACCGGTTTCAGCGGCGCCGCCCGTGCTACCAGTGCCGCCCGCGCTACCAGTGCCACCCGTGCCACCAGTGCTGCTATTGCTGCCGCTGCCACGAGTGCTGCCCGCACTCCCCGTGCCGACCGTCGATGAATGCGACGGTGCCTGCCGTCCCTGCCCGGGCAACGGGCGGAAGACGGGCCGCGCCGGTTCCCGGCGCACGGCGACGGGCGACGGCGCGCCCAGTCGCCAGAGGAGGACCAGCTGATCCAGCGCCCGCTGCGCCAGCGCGCTGATCGTCAGCGCCGGATTGATCGCGAGCGATCCGGGCACGATGGCGCCGTCCATCACGACCAGGCCGTCATGCACCGCCTCGCCGTCGCCGGAGAACACCCGTCCGATCGCATCGACCACCCCGTCGGTGCCTCGGTCGCCCATCGCGCAGCCGCCGAGCGGATGCACGCTGAGCATTGGCCCACGCGCGTCGTTCGTGAGGAAGGCCATCTCCGGCGGCAGCAGCTGCCACAGCGGGTTGCGCAACAGCCGCGCGCCCTGGGCGCGCAGGCGCCGTTCGAGCGCCTCGTGCCGGCGCGCGATCGCCGGCTCATCGCGCAGCCCGGGCCAGTCGACCTGCAATCCGCCGGGTTCCTCGAATCCCTCGCGCCGGACCAGGCGCCCGGTGCCGCTGTCCCGCCCGACGATCGCCAGCGGCAACTGCCGCTCGGTCACCGAGGGGCGGACGGCGAAGGGGTCGTCGAAGTCGGCGCGCTCCTCGTGCGGTCCGGGGTTGGCGCGCGCCAGCGCGTCCAGCGTCGCCGCCAGCGCGAAGCCCTCCTCGAAGATCGGACGCAGCGCGCCGGGAACCGCGAGGTCCTCGACGACATGATCCGGGCCGGCCCGCCACACGCCGGTGATCGTCGGACCGACCTGCCGCGCCGCGGGGGCCTGGTCCTCGTCGGCGACCGCGTGGACGACGCGCGGCCATTCGTGGCCGACCGCGAGCACATCCCCGTTGGCCGAGAACGCCTGCCCGAGCATGCGCGACAGCGGCAGGCCGCGGTCCCGCGAACGCATCAGGATCTCCGTCGATCCCAGGGTGCCGGCCGCCAGGATCACGCGACGCGCGAGCACCTCGAACGGCTCCCCCTGGCGCTGGCGCAACAGCTCGTCGGTGTGCTGCAGCGTGACGCGCCAGCCGACGCCCGGTGCGGCGGCGAGCGCCTCGACACTCGCGCCGCAGACGAGTTCGGCCCCTTGCCGCCAGGCCTGCAGCAGCAGGCCGGTGTCCAGCGACTGCTTGGCCTCGTGGTTGCAGCCGGTCGCGCAGTCTCCGCAGGCGATGCACGCGTGGTGCGACCACCCGGCCGCGCCGCGCGGACGGCCGTCCATCGCCACCTGGATCCGGGCCGCACGCGTATCCGACGGGCCGAGCGCCTTCAACGCATCGAGGCGGCGCGTCTGGAAGCCGGCGTGGGCGCGCAGCCGCTCGACGGTGTTGTCGCCCTCGCCCTCGCCCTCGCCCTCGTTGTCGCGGACGCCGAGCAGCCGCTCGGCGCGCTCGAACCACGGCGTCATGTCCTCGCCCAGGAAGGCCTGCGGCCAACCGGGCTCGCGGAACACCGACGGGTCGGGCCGCTCCATCACGCCCGCGTTGATCAGCGAGCCCCCGCCCAGACCGTTGGCGAGCGCGACACAGACATCCGACCCCAGGCGCAGATCGAAGAGCCCCTCGCGACGCCCCATCGGCGCGTCCGCGCCCGGAGGCGCGAGCCTCACGTGGCCCGGCAGGTCCGCGAAACGGTTGGGGAAAGCGCCGGGCAGGTACTCGCGGCCGCGTTCGAGCACAACCACGTTCAGGCGCCGGCCGTCCTCGGCGCGCCGGCCGGCGAGGGCGTGCGCCGCCGCGGCGCCGCCATAACCGCTGCCGACGATCAGCACATCGACGACCGCCGGGCCGGGCTCGGGCAGCACCAGCCGCTCGGCCATCCAGTCCTCGAGCGGCCGCGACAGCCAGCGGGTGCCCAACGGTCTCGGAGGCGGCGCATCGGTGCCGTGGGTCGGCACGTCGGTCGGCGCGTCGGACCTGGCATCGGATGCGGTGTCGGACACCGTGCCGGACACCGTGTCAGACCGGACTCTCGGCGCCTCCTCGAACGGGCGAGACATCGGGACCCTCCCTTCGATATTCGGCGAGCGCGGCCTGCATCGCGCTGATGAGCAGGTCTTCGGTGACCGGCTTGTGCAGCAGCGTGAGTCCCGCCTCGTGGGCTTCCCGCAACCGCTCGGGCGCAGTGTCGCCGCTCACGATCAAGGCGGGCAGTCCCGGGAACGCGCTTCGCAGCGAGCGCACCGCGCTGATGCCGTCCTCGCCGCCGCGCAGCCGGAAATCGGTCAGCAGCAGGTCGGGCTGCTGGCCCATGCTCTTGAGCAGGCCCTCGCGCGTGCTGCCGGCCAGCAGCACCTGGCAGCCGTGCGCGCTCAGCAGCGCATGCATGGCGACCCGCACCGGCTCCTCGTCGTCGATCACCAACACCCGCATCGGCGGCAGCGCCGGACCTTGCGTCGGCGTCGAGCCCGGCCGCACCAGCGCGATGTCGGCGGCGCTCACGTTCAGCATGAAGCTCGAGCCCTGCCCCGGCGTCGAGCGCAACGCCAGGTGCAGGTCCAGCAGGTCCACCAGCCGCGTCACGATCGACAGGCCCAGCCCCAGGCCCTTGGCGCGGTCGCGCTCCGGATTCCCGACCTGGTAGAACTCGTCGAAGATGCGCTGCTGCTCGTGCTCCGGGATGCCCATGCCGGTGTCGCGCACCGACAGCCGCCAGACCTCCTCGTCCTGGCCGCGGTTGACCTCGATGGCGACCTCGCCGCGCGCCGTGTACTTGAGCGCGTTGTCGATCAGGTTGCGCACCACGCGCTCCAGCAGCACCGGGTCGCTCTCGACGCAGGCCTCCGGCGGGCAGTCCAGCCGCAGCAGCAGGTGCTTGCGCAGCGCGGCCGGCTGGAACTCGCGCTGCAGCCGGCCCAGCCAGGGCTGCAAGGCGAAGACCTGGTTGTTCACCGGCACGACGTTGGCGTCGAGCTTGGAGATGTCCAGCAGCGCGTCCATCTGCGAGGACAGCGAATGCAGCGCCAGGTTCATCTGCGTGACGATGACCCGGCCCTCGTCGTCGAGCGGGCGCTTGTCCAGCGCCGCGCCGAACAGCGACAGCGTGTGCATCGGCTGGCGCAGGTCGTGGCTCGCCGAGGCGAGGAAGCGCGTCTTCGCCGCCATCGCGGATTCCGCCTGCGACAGCGCCTGGCGCAGCTGCTGGTTGCTCTTGTTCTGCTGCAGCCGGATCAGCACGGATTCGGCGAACACGCGGTAGGTGTCGCGTGCCAGGCCGGTCAGGATCAGGCCGAAGAAGATGATCAGCGCCGACAGCACCCAGTCCAGCCAGCGCTGCTCCGCGCCGGGCTCGTGGAACAGGCCCCACGACAGCGCGGTGGCCAGGGTCACCGGCCAGAGGAAGACCTGGAACACGACGCGGTGCCCGGCGGTCGTCGCGACCGCGCCGGCGCACAGGCCCAGCAGCACGATGGTCTGCACCATCCGCTGGAAGTCGCTCAGGTGCGGCGCCGCGACCAGCGAGGCGCTGAAGGCCAGCCCGTTGGCCAGGCTCAGCCACACGGCCCAGTCCATGCGCTGCTCGAGCGGGCGGTGCTGCATCTCCGGCAGGCGGCCCAGCACGGCCCAGCGCGCCGCCAGCACCGCGTACACGACGGCCAGCCATCCGTAGGCCAGCCAGGGCGACATCACGCTGGCCGCCATCACCGCCATCATCAGTGCGGCGATGCTCACAGGGTAGGGGACGCGACGGCCCTGCCTGCCGATCAGGCGCAGCAGTTCGAGCTCGACGCTCGCCTGCTCGGCGCTGCGCTCACCCGCCATGACCGGAGGAGACAGCGCCTGGCCGCTGCCGCGAAGGGAACTGCATGGGTTGTGTAAAGCTTGTTCTGGGCGGGCAATATATCTTGCCGATTCCCTTCACGCCCAAGCGTTCGCGATGCGCCACGCAGATAAAACTATGCCGACCACCGCCACCCTTGCGGGCTTTGGTAGGTCGGCATAGCACTCCTCCCCTTGATCACATCGCTGAGGTCCAGGCAGCGAGCGATCGGGATCCAGTATGCAAAGCGGGCGGGGGGTCCGATATCCCCCTCAAGAGGGAGACCTCCTTTGACATCGTCCCCCTCCGCTTGCGCCGGTTCCGCATGAACTCATCCGGAAGGCGCATGAGCCGTCCGCGTTCAGGCGATGCGCACCCGCTCCGGCGCGCGCGCTTCCCGCAGCAGCTCCTCGAGCAGCGCCAGGTAGTAGGCGAGCGGCGGCGTGCGCATGCCCGGCCGCTTGGCGAGGTCGTCCCAGCGGCGCAGCTGCAGCGACGCGCTCGCCTGCGGGTGGGCCATGAAGAGCAGCCTCTCCTCCGCGTTCATCGGCCCGCCCTGCAGCGCGAGGCTGTGGCGCGAGGCGTCGGACAGGCTCGGCCCGTAGGCCGGGTCCGTGCTCACGAGGTAGCGCTTGGCGGCGACATGCAGGCGGATCGGCTCCACCACGTCCGGGCCCAGTCCGCCAGCGCGCAGCAGCGGGAGGGCGGTCAGCTCGTGCTCGTCGTCCCGCAGGGGGGCGGCAGAACCACCGTCCATCAGTTGCCCGAGGTCGTGCAGCAGCGCCGCGACGACAAGGCTATGCTCCGCGTGCGCCCACTCGGCGAGCTGGGCGCATTGGAGCGCGTGCTCCAGCGCGGTGACGGGTTCCCGGCGCTCGTCACCGTACTGCAGGTGTCCGCGGCGGTGGAACACCGCCTCGATCTTGGCGATCAGGTCCATGGCAACTCCTAGCCATCGCTCCAAGGGCGGAGCGGGCGCCAGTCTCGACGCCGCCTATGACGGATCTGTGAAGCTTGACCGGGCTCCCCATTCAAATTGGATGAATAGTGGCCTCAGTTCCGGTGAACCGACGATGTACGGCGCACGCGGACACTTCGATCCATTCCGGACCTCCCGGCGCCCCAGGTCTTTCCAAGGACGCGAGCCCGACATGACCATCAACCACCAGCACAACGACCCCGACCAGCAGCCCACGCTGCCCGCCGAGACGCTCGACGCCTCCGCGCCCGCCGTGGCCGTGACGTCGGCGGCCACGCCGATGCCGCCGGTGGCGCCCTCTCCTGCATTTCCTGGATCTCCCGTATCCCCGACGGCAGCCGCCACGCCGCCCGGCAAGACCCGCTACGACGGCCTGGCGATGCTCTTCCACTGGGTGCTGGCCATTGCCATCATCGGCACCTTCTCGGTGGGCTGGTACATGGCCGACCTGCCCTTCTCGCTGACGCGGCTGAAGCTCTTCAACTGGCACAAGTGGGCCGGCGTGACCATCCTGGCGCTGTCGGCGCTGCGGTTGCTGTGGCGCCTGACCCATCGGCCGCCGGCGGACCTGCCGATGCCGGGCTGGCAGAAGCTGGGCGCGCACGCGGTGCACTGGCTGCTGTACGCCGCCTTCTTCGCGGTGCCGCTGAGCGGCTGGGCCTACAGCTCCGCCGCGGGTTTCCCGATCGTGTGGTTCGGCGTGCTGCCGCTGCCGGACTTCGTCGGCAAGGACAAGGCACTCGCCGAATCGCTCAAGCAGCTGCACCAGTTCTTCGCCTACGGCCTGGGCCTGCTCGTCCTTGCCCACCTTGGCGCCGTGGTCAAGCATGTCGTCCTCGACAAGGACGGCCTGCTGCGGCGCATGCTCCCGGGCCGCGCCTGAGCGCACCGCCCGGAACGACCCGGACAACACCTGACCCCACGGGCGCAAAGTCACTTCACAGGACGCGCTCCACAACGCGCTCCACAGACCCGCTTCACAGAATTGCAGAGGACCTCATGACCGCACGCATGGCCACCCATCTCTCGATCACCGCGTTGTCGGTGCTGAGCGCCGCCCTCCTCCTGGCCGCGCCGGCGATGGCGCAGACCAAGCCGGCCGCGCGCCCCGCCGCCGCGGCTGCGGCGGCCGCGCCGAAGCTGGTGCCGGCGCAGAGCGACATCGCCTTCACCTTCCGCCAGATGGGCGTGCCGGTGGACGGCCACTTCAAGAAGTTCGACGCCCAACTGGCCTTCGACCCGAAGAACGCCGCGGCCGGCAAGGTGACCCTGTCGATCGAGCTGGGCAGCGCCACGCTGGGCGACGCCGCGACCGACGCGGAGCTGGTCAAGCCCGAGTGGTTCAACGTCAAGAAGGTGCCGACGGCGACCTTCCAGAGCACGGCGATCAAGGCGCTGGGCGGCGGCAAGTTCGAGGCCACCGGCAAGCTGACCATCAAGGGTCAGGTCAAGGACGTGGTCGTCCCGGTCGCGCTGGCGCAGGCCGGCGGCACGACGACGGCGACCGGCGCGTTCGCGATCAAGCGGCTGGACTTCAACATCGGCGAAGGCGAGTGGAAGGACACCTCCATGGTCGCCAACGACGTGCAGGTGAAGTTCAAGCTGGCCATCACCGGCATGGCGCCGCTGTAAGCCGACGCTGCCGCAGATCACGGCCTCCCGATTTCTCCAACCGGTCCGGGTCCTTCGCCCGGTTCCTTTCCACCGCGGTACCGCCGCGGTTTCCACCACCGTTCCGACCCCTGGTCGACAAGGACCCACCACCATGATGAAGAAAGCCCTGCTGCTCGCCTCCCTGATCGCCGTTGCCGGCCTGGCGCAAGCCCAGACCGCGACCTACGCGATCGACCCGACGCACACCTACGCCACGTTCGAGATCAAGCATTTCGGCACCTCGACCAACCGCGGCCGCTTCGAGAAGAAGGAAGGCACCGTGCAGTTCGACAAGGCCGGCAAGTCGGGCAAGGTCGAGATCACCTTCGACATGAACGGCATCAGCACCGGTTCGTCGCAGTTCGACACGCACCTGAAGAGCAAGGACTTCTTCGACGTGGCCAACAACCCGACGGCCAAGTTCGTCGGCGACAAGTTCACCTTCTCGGGTGACAAGGTCGCGACGGTGGCGGGCCAGCTGACGCTGAAGGGCAAGACCGCGCCGGTGACCCTGACGGCCACCAACTTCAACTGCTATGAGAACCCGATGCTCAAGCGCGAAGTCTGCGGCGGCGACTTCGAGACCACCTTCGACCGCACCGCCTTCGGCGTCGACTACGGCATCCAGTACGGCTTCTCGAAGGACATCAAGGTCATCGTCCAGGTCGAGGCCGTGAAGCAGTAATCCCTCCGGGAATACTTCTCACCAATGCTGGAAGGCCCGCGGAAGCGGGCCTTTCGTCCTTGTGGCGCCCGCACCGATCCGGGGCGCATGAGCCGTCCGGGCCTCCGGCCTGTCGCCGATCGGTGCAGTCCATCCCGCCGTCCGCACGGCGCGTCGCCCGCCGCCCCGGAGACGCCGGGGTCTTGCGTAAAGTGCGAGCCATACGACAGGTCCTCCCATGAACTCGCCGACTCCCGCCTCCCCCACCCCGCGCCAGCGCTGGCAGAGCATCATGAAGACTGCCGAGCAGGTCTTCCACGCCTACGGCAGCTGGCTGGTGAGCATCACCTGGAAGCGCTTCACGCTGCTGGCGGTGATGCTGATCATCGGCGCCAACATCCTGCAGACCCTGCCGCCCTTCTCCTTCAGCTGGCAGTTGCCGGTCGAGACGACCGAGACCATCCATCCGCCCAAGGGCCGCGATCGGGACGCCGAGCGCGACCGCCGCGAGAAGCAGCGCGCCGCCGAGGTGGAGAAGAAGGTGGCCGAGGCGCAGAAGAAGGTGGAGAAGGCCACGCAGCCTGAGGAATCCGCCAATGCCGGCTCCCAGTCCGGACACGGCGCCTCCGACGCCGCCGAGGGCGACGGCCTGCGCTACGAGGTCCAGATCGACAGCCGCGGCGTGCGCATCGTGCCGCGCCACCCGGTCGCCGCCGCGGCCAGCGCCGCCTCCGCGGCCGATGCCGAAGGCGCCGTCGATCCCACTCTGCCTTCCGTCGACATCCGCATCCCGAACGAGAAGCAGCGCGAAGCCATCCGCGAGGCGGTGAAGTCCGCCGCCGCCGACGCCAGGCGCGCCCTGGAAGAAGCCGCCGAGGAAGCCCGCCAGGCCAAGGCCGACGCCGAGGAAGCGCGCGACGAGCTCGAACAGGTCCAGCGCGAGACCTCCCGAAAGACGCGCTATCGCACCGTGCACCTGGGCGACTTCCTCGACAAGCTGGCCGTCCTGGTGGTGCTGGCCTCGGCGCTGCTGAAGGCCACCTACAAGGGCCGCCTGCAGGCCGAGGTGAAGGCCGCCAAGGCCACCGAGACCGCCGAGGCCGAATCGCTGCGCCGCCAGGTCGTCGAGGCCCGGATGGCCGCGATGCAGGCGCAGGTCGAGCCGCACTTCCTCTTCAACACGCTGGCCTCCATCGATCACCTGATCGAGACCGATCCGCCGCGCGCCTCGCAGATGCAGAAGAACCTGATCGCGCTGCTGCGGGCCTCGATGCCGACGATGCGCGAAGCCAACGCCAACGGCGGCGTGCGCGACCTGGGCCGCGAGATGGCCGTCATCCGGCCCTACCTCGAGATCCTGCAGGTCCGCATGGAAGAGCGCCTGGTGTCCCGCATCGAGGTGCCCGACGGCCTGCTGTCGGCCGAGTTCCCGCCGATGATGATCCAGAGCCTGGTCGAGAACGCCATCAAGCACGGCCTCGAACCCAAGGCCGAAGGCGGCAGCCTGCTGCTCAAGGCCGAGATCGTCCACGGCAAGCTGCAGGTCACCGTCGCAGACACCGGCCTGGGCTTCGGCCGCGCCGCGACCTCGGGCACCGGCGTTGGCCTGGCCAACATCCGCGAGCGCCTGTCGCTGCTCTACGGCAAGGCCGCCAGCGTCACCGTCGCCGAGAACCAGCCGTCCGGCACCGTCGTGATCATCACCGTCCCCTACCGGACGTCCGCCCACCACGCGCCAGAGCAAGGCACGCAAGGAGCACACGCATGAAAACGCTGTTCAAGACCTTCCTCGTCCTCGGATTCCTCCTCGTCGCCGGCTCATTGCTGCTCGGCTGGGGTCTGATCCACGTGCTCGGCGACGTCCCGGGCGTGCACCTCACCGTCGACGGCGAGGAGGTCATCCTCAGCGGCATGGGCCTGGCGGACGCCTTCGGCGCCGGCATCGGCCTGATCGTCGCGCTCGTCGTGCTGTGCCTGGTCGTGCCGCTGGTGCTGCTGCTCGGACTCGGTCTGCCGCTGCTGATCCTGGGCGCGATCGCGCTGGTGGCCCTGGCCGCGCTGGCCAGCGTCGGCGCGGTGGTCGGCTCGCCGCTGCTGATCATCGGCCTGGTCGTCTGGCTGCTGGTGCGCGACAAGCCGCGCAAGGCGCGCCGCGGCGAGTCGGGCCAGCCCGGCCAGGGCGCTCCCGGCCTGACGTCGCCGGCGGGCGAACCGTCCCTGCACGCCTGAATCGTCTCCGACCTGTCCTAACATCGCCTCCCATGAGCGACACCGCCGACACCCACCAAGCCCCGCGCGCCATCCTCGCGGACGATGAACGCCTGATGCGCGAGCAGCTGCGCAGCCGCATCGCCGAGGTCTGGCCCGAGCTGCAGATCGTCGCCGAGGCCAAGAACGGCCTGGAGGCGGTCGAGCTGGTCAAGGAACACAAGCCCGACCTGGTCTTCCTGGACATCCGCATGCCGGGCCTGACCGGCGTCGAGGCTGCCAAGCAGATCGCGCAGCTGCCCGACGACGACGACTGGCCCCTGCCCGAGATCGTCTTCATCACCGCCTACGACCAGTACGCGGTCGAGGCCTTCGAGCAGGGCGTGTGCGACTACGTGCTCAAGCCCGCCGAGCGCGACCGCCTGCTGGTCACCGTCGAGCGCATCAAGAAGCGCCTGGCCCTGCGCAGCGGCGAGGTCGAGCCGGACGGCCCGAGCACCGGCACGCTGCAGCAGCTGCTGCACTCGCTGTCGGCCCGGGTCAACAACACCAGCGGATCGCCGCAGTACCTGCAATGGATCCAGGCCTCCGTCGGCCAGACCATCCAGATGATCCCGGTCGAGGACGTGCTGTTCTTCATCAGCGACGAGAAGTACACCCGTGTCCAGACGCCCACGGTCGAGGCGCTGATCCGCAAGCCGATCAAGGAGCTGGTCGACGAGCTCGACCCCAAGCTGTTCTGGCAGATCCATCGCTCGACGCTGGTCAACGTCAAGGCCATCAACGGCATCGGCCGCGACTTCCGCGGCCGTCAGCTGGTGGGGGTGCGTGGCCTCGATGAAAAGCTCGAGGTCAGCCGCAGCTACACGCATCTCTTCAAAGGCATGTGACGAAGGAACGATTCGGGTGAGAGCTTCAGGACTGCCACCGCCGCTGGCCCTCCCCTGTCCTCTCTCGACAGCAATCGATGATGCGACGGTTTTCGTCCTTCGAGTTGCTCTCCGCCGTCGCAGTGGCGATGCCAAGCAAGGAAGAGCCGCTCAGATTTCGTACGCGGTCTCCGAGCAGTAGATCTCCATGTTGTTCATGGAGGTCCACAAGCGCTTCGCCCACATGTCGGTTTTCGTCACGCTATGGATTTTCACGTCGGTCAACATTGCGTCGTAGACAGCTTTGGTGATCCAGAGCGGCTTCTCGGAGAGCGTGGTGAGCTTCGCCGCATAGTTGGCTGCTCGACCGATCCATACGAGGTCGTTGTATCCACGAACGCCGATTCGAGCAGCTCGCAGCTGACTTGTGTCAACGCCAACGACGTGTTTCACGACCATGTCTGTAGACGTATAGACCGCCCGCATTTCGGGATTGATGATCGTCTTGACCGCTTGGTGAATCTTCATAGCAGCCCTAACCGCTGATGTGTTCTTCTGGTTCCCGCTGAAGATTGCCATCACTCGATCGCCGTCGTACGCGGTCACTATGCCGCCCTCGCTCGCAATGATGCGAGCCGCGCAGCGCAGGTAAGTCTTGTAGACCTCCGCAGCGAACCCCCACGAACGGCGATCGACCATGTCCGTTGAGCCATTGAGATCCGCGTAGAGCACGGTCGCTTCGTCAAGGTTCTTGGCGTGATTGCCTAGCCTGAGATCCGCAGGGTCAGGTATTCCGTTGGTGGCCTGTTCCTCCCACGCCAATCGGAACGTGTCGCGGACTTCGGTAACGAGATCGTCTTTCAACGCCATGTGTGAGACCTCAGATTTTTACCAACATGATGATCGCCACGATCCAAGGAATCGCCCCGAGGAACGACCAGACTAGGCTCTTCCGGACCCATTCATGCTTGTCGCTGGCGATCTCCGCATTACGGTGGATCTGCGTAGCAAGGTCTTCGAGCAAGGCGCGCTCATTGAGCTGCGCGAAGCGGCTCACGAAGTCGCCGACCGTTTGGTCCTTGATGCGCGCGAAGAAGATCATCGACTGGACGGGCCCACGCATGCGAGGCACCGCCGCCATGCCGGCACAGAAGATGGCGATCACCATCGCGCCCACGGCAGATAGAACTGCAAGGTAGCACCAAGCCGTTCGGTGCAGGGGGTCGGATGTGCCGAATGCCGTCGCTAGGCCGCCGAGCATCGCGGTGTCCAATGCCATCGCAACTCCCACCTTGACGTCTGCGGTCGCGATCCATCCGAGCGTCCGCTCGAACAGCCATTTCGCGAATTCGATTCGTTGCTTGTCGTCTGTCACGCTCTTCCTCTGTCAATAACAACGTGCCGCCGCCACCGCATTCTCAAACTCCGGCATCAGCGCCGGCTTGTCGACCAGTTCGTAGACCATGTTCGTCGCTTTCTCAAAGATTCGAGCGTTTGAGCAGCAACTCCATATCTGCATTCAATGCAATGAGAACCTCTGAGAACTGCAAGACGTCATTCAGATCAAGCATCTGCCCGGGTTTACGCACAAGCACGATCCCTGCGCCCGTGCTGGGACCAACGTCGTCCATTGCATGTGGCGGCACGTTGAGGGGGTTGTGCAGGATCTCGTTCCTGCGGACCGCTGATTTGATAGCTTTCACCCAGAACGTCGCCCAGTCGTCTGCCAGGGTTGGGTCTGTGGTGCGGAACTTCAACTCGACAATGTCGGCCGCACGTGTGGATCTGGCGACAAACAGCTTCTTGAGAGAAGCAGCCACGTCGGCCGGCTTTTCAAGCTGTTGCACGATGGTGTAGCTCGCCCACTCGATACGTGCGAAGTAGTAGGCCACCCACGCATAGGCCCAAAACCATGTGTCGCCCTCACTCCGACTCGACACGATGATGCCGCGCGCGGTTCCGGCGTTGCTCGTTGCCATGGTGTTGATCTCTTGAAAGACAGCCTAAGCGTGGTTGATGTCTAACCGGGGCTCAGTTCGTCGAGCATCAGTCGTGCTGATTGAAGCTGAGTTACTGCATCCGTTGCGAGCTGCTGGAGAGGGCGAAGCAAATCCGCCAGACCAGCAGCGTCGAGACCCAGCGGCACCGTGGCAATGACTTCGAGCGCCGTCTTGATCTGCTTGGTCGCGTTGCTTACGCGAAGGAGGAGGATTGCGCATTCCTTCGAAGCGGCGCTGAGTGCCAGCAAGTCCTCTCGGGATGGCAGCTGCAGCGTGCCAAGGATTGCTGCCATTTGCTGGGGTCGACTATTGGGCGTATCGGCACCGTCAATTCGACTCTGGAGGTCTTGAGCGACAGACTGGAGACCCGCGATCGTCTGATCGATGCCAGCAAGGATGCCACTTGCTGCCAGCTCCGCCGCGGCCAGGGCGCCCCTCTGAGCGACGCGCAGCTGCCACCACACAACGCCGATGGCGGCGAAGACCGCAAGCGCCGAAAACAAGGCCTGTGCCCACGATGCCCACTCCGAGCTTTGCAAGCAAGGCTCGCTCCAGAATAGGCACCACTCGCCGGGTTTGCTCTCCGTCGACATCACTCACACCGCGCGGTAGTCACAGCGGCCACAAACTCGGGAATCAACACCGGCTTCTCGGCTAGTTCGCCGACAGCTTCGGACTCGTCTGCGGCGCCACTTTGATCGTCCTGCATGTTGATCTCCGATGAATTGGCGAAGGCAAACATCCTAGGGGACGACGGACCAGCAGGGCTGTGCGCTTTACGGTTAGCGCGATTGCTTTTCGCCGCTCTATGCGCTTCAGGCAGTCAACAAGCAGAGCCGTACGGCCGCCGCTATCTCAGCGCGGTGGACCCTTGAGCTTCACACCCGCGGCTGCCATCGCGCGGCGGACTTCCGGGGCGTCCTCGAAGGCGGACTCCAGCTCCGGCTGCAGCGTCTCCAGTTCCAGCCGCGAATCCTCGTCGCCGGGCCGGCCCGACTTCCGCGACGGCGCCCGCAAGCCCAGTCCCAGCGCCATGAGCGCATAGAACAGGAAGGCGATCCGCGGCGCGTCGATGAGGCTGTCGAAGAGCCCCACGATCACGAAGCCCGCCAGCCCGCCCACCACCGCCGGCGCCAGCGGATGGTGCCGCCCCGCGCCGAAGGTCAGGCGCATCAGCACCGTCACCAGCAGGCTGGTCCAGAGCGCGAGACCGAACAGGCCCTGCTCGAACAGCACGTGCGCCGGCAGGCTCTTCATGTGGAAGGGCATGTGGTTGCGATCGCTGGTGAAGAACCACCGCGCCAGGCCGTCGCTGAAATCGCCGTTCTGCAGCACCGGCCCGTGGACGCTGTCGACGATAGACACCGACGCGATCTCCACCACCCCGCCACGCCAGTTCTGCGTCACCGACGCCACCAGCCGCTTCGGCGCCCAGGCGCGGCCGCCGAAGTCCACCGGCGCCTGGCCCAGCGCCATCTGGACCGGCTGCCACGCGCCGCCCTTCGGCTCGACATCGGCCTCGCGGTCCACGCAGCGCAACGGGTAGAGCAGGAACTTCTCGCAGACCTCGACGCGCAGCCGGGTCTTGAACTGCGTGCGCAGCGTCACCGTCGCCGCGATCTCGCCAGCCACCGCCGGCACGCGCTGGCTGAGCCGGAACATCTCGCCGTTGCCCATCATGTGCAGGCCGCTGGTCAGCGTCACCGTCGGACGCGGGAAAGGTTCCGCGCCGGGCAGTCCGGACGCCGGCATCTCGGACCGCGCCGGGTTCAGGTGGTAGTCGCCGACCCGCTCGTCGAAGGGACCGCCGTTGGCGAAACTCGCCGGGAAGCGCCCGCTGCCCTTGCCCAGCAGCCATTCATCCATGGACTTGAGCAGCCCCAGGCTGACGCGCCAATGCGCGAGGCGGCCTTCGAAGTCCTGCTGCCCGGTCGACATCCGTTGACCGATGTACGCGCCGCCGCCCAGCGCCGCGACCACCCCGCAGGCCAGCAGGCAGGCGGTCCAGACCAGCCCCCGGACGCGCCAGCCGGCGGTGCGCAGGTCCCCCCCGACGCGCGGCGACCATTGCGTCACTATCCATGCGATCGCGAGCGCCCCCAGCACGATGGCGATGGACACGGTGTCCCGTCCGCCGCCCCAGTGCGCCGCGACCAGGCCCGCGCCGGCCAGCGTCGCCATCCACACCACGGCCAGCGCGAAGGCCTGCGAGGGCTGCGTCAGTCCGCCGCGCCACAGCCAGGCCAGACCGAGGCCGAGCAGCACGAGGACGCCGTCGATCAGGTAGGCGCCCTTCGGCACGAGGTCGATCAGCAGCCCGCCCAGCAAGGCCAGCAGCAGCGCCGGCAACGGCGACAGCGCCATCAGCGTGCGCTGCTGTCCACGCGGCCAGGCGGCGCGCGAGGCCGGCATCGCCAGCAGCACCGCGACGCTGCCCGCCAACGCGAGCAGCGCGCGATAACCGCCGGCGCCGAACAGCACCCAGGCCGCGACGGCGGTTCCGGCGATCACGCCGATCGCGCCGGCGATCGGCACCTGTGCGCGTGCGCCGGGGACGGCGTGCGGCGACGACGCCCCCTCCTGTCGCGGCGCGTGCAGATCGTCGCGGCGCTGCACCGCCCACAGCAGCGCGCACAACGCCATGCCGAACGGAACCGCCAGATAGACGCCGCGCGAGAACGTCGTCAGCGACGCATAGAACGCCAGCAGCAGCACCGCCAGCGCCGCCACGAAGCGCAGCGGCCGGCGCTCCCCCATGGCCCACAGCATCGCGAAGGGCAGGCTCAGCGCGAGCGCGCCGTCCAGCGACGCGCCGCCGACGTTCATCTCCCAGAACAGCGAGGTCGTGCGGTAGTCCGTCGAGAAGTCCAGCAGGCCGGTATAGACCCAGCGCTCCCACGCCGCCCCGAGCGAGGTCGTGACCAGCACCAGCACCCAGGCCGCGCGCGACAGGCGTTGCACCGATGCCGGCTGCAGGTCGGACGCCTTCTGCCACAGCGGCAGCAGCAGCAGGACGAGGAAGAAGCTCTTGCCGGCGCGCAGGCTGTTCATCGGCTCCTGGAAGCCCTGCCAGAAGCCGAAGTCCACGCCGCCGGCCTGATCGAAGCCGCGCCAGACGGCGATGAATGCGGACAGCGCAAACACCGCCATCAGCACCCGCACCGCCGCGCGCCAGCGCAGCGTGCGGTAGCGCCACGCCACCGGCTTGTGCGGCGGCACCGTCAACGCGATCGCCGCGTAGCCGCCGGCGGCGACCGCCAGCACGACCAGGTCCAGTTCCTCGAAGGTGATCCAGCCGGTCCACGGCGCGAAGCCGATGACCGGCACCAGCGCCGGCACCAGCAGCGGCAGCATGCGCCAGCCGAAGAAGCCGGCGACCGCGAGCGCGGCCCACAGGGCGGTGGCGGCGACCGGTTCGATCGGGTAATGCCGCATGAGCCAGAGCCCGACGGCGGCGCAGGCCGCGCCGGTCGCCAGCGTGGCCAGGGACGAGGGGCGCCGGGGCAGGACGAACTTCATGCGCGGGTCCGTCCCAGGCTGCTGGCGATGCACCACTGCGCCGGCCAGTAGCTGGCCAGCACCCAGAAGCTGGCCATCTCCAGCGGCCCGGCGAACTTGTTGATCGCCAGCATCGCATCCGACAACACGAACAGCGTGCCGCCCCAGGCGGCCCAGCGCGCGAGCGGCTCATCGGGCTGGCCGACGCTGCCGCGCCACCAGGCCCAGGCCTGCGCCGCCATGGCCGACAGGCAGACGACGTAGACGACCACCGGCGCCCGCAGCTCCGCCGGGATGTGCGGCCAGAGCCGCCCCAGGACCGCCGCCGCGATGACGCCGAACATCAGGAAGGGCCAGCGCACCGCGCCCAGTTTCTTGCGGGTGCAGAAGCCCACGATGTAGCAGACGTGGGCGGCCAGGAAGCTCACCAGCCCGGGCAGGAAGCCTGGCTCCGGCCACAGCAGCGCGACGTCGCCCGCCAGCGAACACAGCAGCCCGGCGCGCAGCCAGCGCGCCAGGCGCGGGCGGTCAGCGCCGCGGGGCCAGGCGTAGAGCAGGATGAGGATCGTCGTGAGCGGCTTGAAGACGAAGGCGAAGGCCGGCGGCAGTTGCGCGGGCTGGGACAACGCGAGGATGGCGGCGACCGCGCTGATCAGGGTCAGCAGCGGCAGTGCGGCGGCGAGCCTGGTGGTGGACTTGGCGGCGGAGGCTGTCATGCGCCCGCATTCTGCCGTTTGCCGGTGACGTCCACCCCCCGGGTCCAGGTGATATGGCAGACCTTACAGGGTCGATCCCGAGGCGGACGGAGAGCGCCGCGCGGTGGCGGGGATCGCCCGTCTCGCCACTCTCGCCCGTGTCGCCAGTCTGGTCCGTCTCGCGCGTGGCGCGCAAGGCGCTCAAAGGTGGGACCAGTGCCGGTCCAGGGCCCGCAGGCGCTCGTGCATGGCGGACTCGGGGACCAGGAACTTCTCCGACAGCCTGTGCGCGCTGACCACGCCCTGGTCCATCAGCCGGTAGATCGCGAAGGCCGGCATCAGCAGATCGAGCGCGAAGCGATGGGCGTCCTGCTCGATGCGGAGCGGGTGGTGGCTCGACAAGGTGGGCGTCGTCTCCGGCGGCACCGGGCCGTGCCCGAGCACGTGGTGGCCCAGCGCATGGGCCAGGACGATCCGCCGCCGCAGCGGTTCCTCGGCGCGGTTGAGCTCGATCACCGGGCGCCCGTCGAGGTAGAGCAGTCGCCCGCGATAGGGATACATCGGCTCCTGCGCCCCGCCCCGGTCGCGTACCTCGACGCCGGCACCTTCGGCCAGCTCATGGGCACTCACGGGCAGGCTGGACTGATCCCAATGGGCGTGGCGCAGTTCGTCGGCGAGGACTTCGATGTCGCGCTGCCGCGCCGCGGCTTCGGCCGGCGTGCGGTGTTCGCGGAACGGGTGGCAGGAAGGCGGGGCATCGGCCATGGGTCGGTTTCCTCGGCAGGCGCAGAGGGACCGAATGCTAGAAACCTGCGTCTCGCCGCGAAATGACTCGAACCAGTAAGAATCGTTCGTCCACCCCCTTCACTCGCTGTTCGAGTGACAGGTCTTGCTCAGCGATCGTCCTTCGCGGCCTGCGCCTGCCGGGCCGCGGTTTCGGCGGCCTTGGCGGCGAACTGCTCGCGCATGCGCTTGAGCTTCTCGCGCGGGTCTTCCTTGACCCCGCCCTCGCCGAGCTTCATCTCCGCGATGAACCGGCTCGGCACCCCGACGACCGTCTCCCGGTTCTTCTTGCGGCGCCGCAGCGTCGACACCGCCAGCGTCTGCCGCGCGCGCGTGATGCCGACGTACATCAGCCGGCGTTCTTCCTCGACGCGCTGGGGCGTGAGTTCGTCGTTGTCCGCCTTGAACGGCAGCAGGCCCTCGTTGACGCCGGCCAGCACCACGTGGGGCCACTCGAGGCCCTTGGACGCATGCAGCGTCGTCAGCACGACCTGGTCCTGCTCTTCCTGGCGCTCGGCCAGCGACAGGATCACGCTGATCGTCTGCGCCACCTCGAGCAGCGTCTGGCGCGGGCTCTCGGTGGTGATGCCGCCGTCGGTCGAGATCTCGCCGCCGCAGCGCTTGGCGACCCAGTCCACGAAGTCGAGCACGTTGCCCCAGCGGGCCTGCGCGACCTTCTCGTTCTCTTCCTGGTCGATCAGGTGCTGCTCATAGGCGATGTCCTTGAGCCACTCCATGATCAGCGCCTTGCCCTCCTCCGCGCCGACGGCGTGGCGGGCGCGGTACTCGAGGTCGACGACGTAGCGGCCGAACTCGTGCAGCCCGTGCAGCGCCTTGCTCGACAGCGTCGCCTTGAGCGACTCGGCGAACAGCGACTCGAACATCGACAGCTTCCACTTCGCCGAGAACTCGCTCAGGTGGCCCAGCGTCTGGTGGCCGATGCCGCGCTTGGGCGTGGTCACGGCGCGCAGGAACGCCGGATCGTCGTCCTGGTTGACCAGCAGCCGCAGCCAGGCGCAGAGGTCCTTGATCTCGGTGCGGTCGAAGAAGCTCTGCCCGCCCGAGACCTTGTACGGGATCTCGGCGCGGCGCAGCGCCTGCTCGAAGATGCGCGACTGGTGGTTGGCGCGGTACAGGATCGCGAAGTCCGAGAACCTCGTCGTCGGCTGGTTGGCCCGGATGGCCTGGATGCGGGCGACGGCGCGCTCGGCCTCGTGCTCCTCGCCGTCGGCCTCGACCAGCACGACGGGATCGCCTTCGCCGAACTCGCTCCACAGCGTCTTCGGGAACAGCTTGGGATTGCCGCCGATCACGTTGTTGGCCGCGCGCAGGATCGCGCTGGTCGAGCGGTAGTTCTGCTCCAGCGGAATGATCTTCAGCTGCGGGAAGTCGACCGGCAGCTTCTTGAGGTTCTCGATCGTCGCGCCGCGCCAGCCGTAGATGGACTGGTCGTCGTCGCCCACGGCGGTGAACATCGCGCGCTCGCCGACCAGGCACTTCAGCAGCTCGTACTGGACCGCGTTGGTGTCCTGGTACTCGTCGACCAGCACGTAGCGCAGCGTCTCCTGCCACTTGCCGCGGGCCTCCTCGTTGGTCTGCAGCAGCTTCAGCGGCAGGCCGATCAGGTCGTCGAAGTCGACCGCCTGGTACGCGGTCAGCCGCTCCTGGTAACGCTGCATGACGACGGCGGCGGCGCGCTCCATGTCGTCCTTCGCATAGGCCAGCGCCTGCTGCGCGCTCAGGTTCTGGTTCTTCCACAAGGAGATGGTCCACTGCCAGGACTTGGCCGTCGCCGCGTCGGTCGTGCCGCCGGCATCGCGCAGCACCGACAGCACGTCGTCCGAATCGAGGATGGAGAACTGCTCCTTGAGCCCGAGGTGGCGGCCGTCCTGGCGCAGGATGCGCACCCCCAGCGAGTGGAAGGTCGACACCACCAGCTCCGAGCCCGCCTTGCTGCCCACGAGGTGCCTGGCGCGCTCGCGCATTTCCTGCGAGGCCTTGTTCGTGAACGTGATCGCGGCGATGTTCTTGGGGCGGTAGCCCTCGGCCATCAGCTTGGCGATCTTCTGCGTGATCACGCTCGTCTTGCCCGAGCCCGCGCCCGCGATCACCAGGCAAGGGCCCGACAGGTGATGCACCGCCGCCAACTGGGCGGGGTTGAGCTGGGCTTTGGACATGGAACGTGCGGGACAGGAAAGCGCGGAGGGGCCGGGGATGATAGCGGGACGTACAGTGCGAACCATGAACACAACACTTGCCCTTGCCGCCAATGTCGCTGACGTCGTCATTGCCCTCGTGGCCCTGATCCACGTCTACATCCTCATCCTCGAGATGTTCCTCTGGACCACGCCCAGGGGCCGCAAGGCCTTCGGACTGACGCCGGAATTCGCCGAGGCGAGCAAGGTGCTCGCCGCCAACCAGGGGCTGTACAACGGCTTCCTCGCGGCCGGCCTGATCTGGGGCCTGGCGCTGGGCGCCGCGGGCGGACCGGTGAAGCTGTTCTTCCTGGCCTGCGTGCTGGTGGCGGGTCTGTACGGCGCCGCGACGGCCAGCCGCAAGATCCTCTTCATCCAGGCCCTGCCGGCGGCGATCGGCCTGGCGCTCCTGCTGCTGAGCTGAGGGGTCCTTTCAGTCCGGCAGCACGACGCCGCGCCGGACCGCCATCTGCTGCAGCTCGCCGCTGGCGCGCAGGCGCTGCATGCCGGCATCGACCAGCGTCGCCCAGGGTTCGCCCGCCGGATCGCGTCTGAACGCGAAGTGGCCGCGCAGCTGCGCGAACGGCGGCGTGCACCGGGCGACCTGGTCCGTCAGTCCGAGGTCCTGGATCACCGGCTCCGAGTTGCGCTGGTTGGCGGCGATCAGATCCAGCCGGTCGAGCTGGAGCATGCGCAGCGCCGTGGCCAGGTCCCGCACCGCCGTCACGTTCAGGCCCAGGCGCGCCTGCTCGAAGCGCTCGCCGTAGACCCAGCCCTGCACCGCGCCGATCCGCAGCGGCTGCAAGGCGCGGAAGTCGCCCCACCAGAGTCCCTCCTCGCGGCGGCGCGCGTAGAACACCAGCGCATCCTCGTAGAAGGCCTGGCGCGAGAAACGCATCAGCCGCTCGCGCGCGGGCGTGCGGTACGGGCCGACGAGGATCTGTGCCGGACCGTGTTCGATCATGGCCTGCGCGCGCAGCCAGGGATAGAACTCGTAGCGCGGCTGGTGGCCGGCGGGCACCAGGATCGCATCGAGCAGGTCGACGGCCAGACCGCGCGGCTTGCCGTCCGCGCCAGGCTCGAAGAGCTGCGCGAAGCTCGTGCCGGCGACGAGCACCTGCGTCGAACGCGGGCCTGCCGACGAGGGCTGCGCCCGTGCCGCTCCCGTCACGCCGACGGCCATCGCACCGAGCGCGGCATGACGGAGCAGGTGGCGGCGGAAGGCGTCCATGGGTGGGCCCCATGATAGAGGGCCGCCAGCTCAGCGGGCGCGGGTCTCGGCGGCCAGGTCCTCGGGCACGAGCGCACCGGGGATGAAGACCGGCATGCGGATCGGGTCGCGGCCGATGTCCTCGCCATGGGAGCCGTGGACGGCGAACGCCGCCGAGAGCACCGCGTGGACCTGTCCCATCGCCTCGCAGGACGGCGACGAGCCGCCGGCGAAGAACACCTTCGCGTCGCCGATGCCCAGTCCGCACAAGCCGTAGACCCGGTCGCCGACCCGGGCGCAGAACTGGTCGGCGATCTGGCGTCCGATCAGCGACGGCAGCCGGACCAGGTAGTCGCCCGTCCCGGCATCCACGGCCCAGCGCGTGGCCAGCCGGATCCAGTGCGCGTTCTTGCCGTCGACGCAGGTCTCGAGCACGCCGCGCAGCCAGGGCGAACACTCGGGATCCGTCACGGAATCCCGCCAGCAGTGGCGCCAGTCCTCGGCGGACATCGGCCGGATTTCGAAACTCACGCGCATCCTCCTCGCGTCGCCACGCCGGCGACAGGAGGACGATCGTAGGCAGGCCGCCCCCGTTCGGACAATCCGCCTTCATCGACCGATGCATGACTCTTCGAAGTCGATCGCCAACGCGAAGTTGTCAATGCGCATGGGCGATTTCCAGCGTCGCTGCCCCACCCCTGCGGGAGAACTAGTGCATCGAGGTGGGTCGCCGACTCATCTCCGCTTGCGCGGCGGCTCAGCCGCCGCGCAGCAGCAGCCAGACGACGATCGCCGCGAGCGCCAGCACGAGCGCGAGGCCGGCCAGGCGCTCGGCCCAGGATGCGCGGGCAGCGCGGGCCGTGCGCGATGAAGCCGGGCCGTCATCGTCGACCTCGAGCGGCGGCGGCGACGGCAGCAACGGCATCGGCGCCGAGGCCGGGCCGCCCGTGCCAGACGCCGGGCGCGTCGGCGCGGGCTCGACCGCGATCCAGTCGCGCACCGCCTGCGCCAGCAGTTGACGATCGGTGAACGAGCGGCCGTCCATCATCGCCCGGTCCAGCAACTGATCCAGGCTCTCGCGCTGCGCGGCCGTCAGCGACAGCCACGACTGCAGCGACGCCACGGGCGTCGCGCCGGGTTCCGGCTCGTCCTCGACACCGTCCTCGGCGCTCGCATCGCGACGCGGCAGGCGCCCGTTGACCAGCATGCCCAGCAAGCGGCCCAGCGCATGGGTTTCGCTGTTGGCGTCGGGGCGGCCTCCGGCCCGTTGCCGCGCGTTGGCCAGCGGCTCGGCGGCGCGCACCAGCGCGGCGGGCGCCTGGCTGTCGCGCGGCGTCAGGCCCTGCCCCAGCCAGTGCAGCTGTTGCGCGGGGCTCAGCCACAAGGTGCCGGGGTCCAGCTCCTGCAGCACCAGCCCGTGACCGTGGGCGGCGTCGAGCATCTCGATCAGGTCCAGCAGCAGTTGCATGCGCCGCTTCAGCGGCAGCGCCATCGCGACGCGCAGCAGCGGCGCGCCCTCCATCGCCGGCACGACGAGGTAGGGCAGGCCCGCGGGACTCAGCCCGCTGTCCAGCGGCGCGCCGTAGGCCGGGTGCTGGAAACGCGACAGCGCCTCCGAGTCCTCCGCGAAGCGCATCAGCACCGCCTGCGCGTCGGACTCGTGGCGATAGACCAGCGCGAGCCCGGTCTGCGCGGCGGCCTTGCCGTGCTCCACGCGGTACCAGACGCCGGACGCGCACTCGAAGAGCACGGTGGCGACCCGCCAGACCCCCAGGCGCTCGCCCACCGCCGGCAGCACCGCGGGGACCCGGGCGGCCGGGTCGTGCGATGCGCGGAGGTCGTGCGCGTGCGGGGCGGGGGGCTCGATCATGGGCGCGAATCCTAGCGCAGCGATACTTCGACCCCATGTCCTCCCGCGTCCCCTCTGTCGGCCTGAGCCATCCGCCCATCGGCGCCCGGGGTGCCCCGGGTGCCCCGGGCGCCGTGACGACCCTCCTCCAGCGGGCCGGCGTCGTGCTGCTCACGGTGGCGCTCTGCGGGGGAGCCGCCGCGGCGCCCGCCCCGTACAAGCAGCCGTCGGCGGCGATCCGCGAGCTGCTGGACGCGCCGGCGCTGCCGCGCCTCATCCCGTCGCCGGACCGGCAGGCGCTGGCGCTGGTCGAGCAGCGCCGCTACACGCCGCTCGAGGAGCTGGCGCGACCCGGCCTGCGCCTGGCGGGGGCCCGCTTCGATCCGCGCAACGCCAGCCAGCAGAACCTGCTCGCCGTGCAGCGCGTGCGCCTGCGCTCGCTGCTCGAGCCGGAGGCGGCCGAGCGCGACGTCGAACTCCCGGCCGGCGGGACCTGGCACAACTTCCTCTGGGCCCCGGACGGGCAACGGTTCCTGCTGTCCCGACGCACCGACACGGCCGATGAGCTGTGGGCCGGCGCGACGTCCAACGGCCAGCTCTGGCGCATCTACAACGTGCGGCTGAACAACGCCGTCGATGCCGACGACATCGCCTGGCTGAATCCCCGCGAGGCCGTCGTGCTGACCGTCCCCGACGATCGCGGTGCCGCGCCGAGCCGGGCCCAGACCGGTCCGGCGATCCAGGAAACGCATGGCAAGGCCTCGCCCGAACGCACCTATCCGGACCTGCTGCGCAACCCGCGCGACGAAGACCTGTTCGAGCACTACGCGCGCTCGCAGCTGACGCTGGTCGACATCGCCAGCGGACAGAGCCGCGACATCGGCACGCCGGGCCTGTTCACCAGCGTCTCCAGCGTCGGCACCGGCCAGGCGCTGCTCACCGAGCGGCTGGTGCGGCCCTTCAGCTACAACCTGACCTTCGACGATTTCCCGACCGTGGTCGAAGTCCGCCAGCGCGACGGCAAGGTGATCCGCGAGCTGGGGAAGATGCCGCTGAAGCAGGGGGTCGCGATCGACGGCGCCCTGCCGGGTCCGCGCGTGTTCTATCCGTCGCCGACCAAGGACGCGGCGATCTACTGGGTCGAGGCGCTGGACGGCGGCAACCCGGCCAACCGCGCGGCGTTCCGCGACCGCGTGATGCGGCTGGACCCGCCCTACACCGGCGATCCCTTCGAGGTGCAGCGCATGCCCTACCGCTTCACGCGGCTGCGCTTCCTCGACGACGGCATCCACGGCCTGTTGACGGAGGAGGACCGCAGCCGGGGCTGGTCGCGGACCTACCTGCTGCCGCTCAACGGCAAGCAGAGCCGCCCGCTGTTCGAGCACTCGGTGCGCGAGCGCTACCGGCATCCCGGTTATCCGTTCATGCGCACGCTGGCCAACGGCCATCAGGTGGCGCAGACGCTGGGCGGCGACCTGCTGCTGTCGGGCCAGGGCGCGGGTCCGAAGGGCGACCGGCCCTTCCTGGACAAGCTGTCGCTGAAGGACCTCGGCGTGCAGCGGCTGTTCCAGTCGGCCGAGGGCGTCTACGAGCAGCCGGTGGCGCTGCTCGAGGACCGCCGGCTGCTGACGCAGCGGGAGACCGAGCACGAACCGCCCAACCTGGTGCTGCGCGAGAACGGCAAGGCGACGCCGCTGACGCGGATCAAGGATCCGACGCCTCAGCTGAAGGGCGTGCGTCGCGAGCTGGTGAGCTTCAAGCGCAACGACGGCGTGGAGCTGTCGTTCTGGATGTACCTGCCGCCGGACCAGCGCGAGGGGGAGAAGCGTCCGGCGCTGGTGTGGGCCTATCCGCTGGAGTTCAACGACGCGGCGATCGCGGGGCAGCTGAGCGGATCGCCGGGGCGCTACATGAGCTTCTCCGGCATCAGTCCGCTGAACCTGCTGATGGACGGGTATGTGGTGCTGATGGACGCGACGATGCCGGTGGTGGGCGACGCGCGGAACATGAACGACAGCTTCATCGAGCAGATCACGGCGAACGCGCGGGCGATCGTGGACAAGGCCGAGGATCTGGGCACGGTGGACCCGAAGCGGGTGGCGATCGGCGGTCACAGCTATGGCGCGTTCATGGCGGTGAACCTGATGGCGCACACGAAGCTGTTCCGCTGCGGCATCGCGCGCAGCGGCGCCTACAACCGCACGCTGACGCCGTTCGGATTCCAGAGCGAACGCCGGTCGCTGTGGGACGCGAAGGACGTCTACCTGAAGCTGTCGCCCTTCCTCTTCGCCAACCAGATCAAGGATCCCCTGCTGCTGATCCACGGCGAGGCGGACAACAACTCGGGCACCTTCCCGATGCAGAGCGAGCGGCTGTACCAGGCGATGGCGGGTCTGGGCGGCACGGCGCGCTACGTGCTGCTGCCCTTCGAGGCCCACGGCTACACGGCGCGCGAATCCGCGGGCCAGGTGCAATGGGAGATGAGCCAGTGGTTGAAGGGCTGTGTCGGCGATCCCCGCGTCGAGGCCAGGCCGCGCCCCGCCGCCGGATCCGGCGCCTCGCAGTGACCTACAGCTGCTTCACCGAGAAGGTGTCGCAGTCCCGCAGATCCCCCTGGGCCATGCCGCGCTTGAACCAGCGCTGCCGCTGCTCACTGCTGCCGTGGGTGAAGCTCTCGGGCACGACGGCCCGGCCGGCGCTGCGTTGGAGGGTGTCGTCTCCGATCTTGGCGGCGGCGTTGAGGGCTTCGTCGATGTCACCCGCTTCGAGCCAGCCCTTGGACTGCTGGGAGTGGTGGGCCCACACGCCGGCGAAGCAGTCGGCCTGGAGTTCCACGCGGACGCTGGTGGCGTTGGCGGCCTGTTCGGATTGACGGCGCCGGGCGGCGTCGACCTTGTCGGTGATGCCGAGCAGATGCTGGACGTGGTGCCCCACCTCATGGGCGATCACGTAGGCCTGCGCGAAGTCGCCGGGAGCGCCAAGCCGGTCGCGCAGGGTCTGATAGAAGCCGAGGTCGATGTAGACCTTGCTGTCGCCGGGGCAGTAGAACGGCCCCATGGCGGCCTGTCCGAGTCCGCAGGCGGTGCGCGACTGGCCTTCGAAGAGGACCAGCGTGGGGGCCTGGTAGGCCTTGCCGCCGGCCTTGAAGAGCGGCGTCCAGACGTCCTCGGTGTCGGCGAGCACGATGCTGACGAACTTCGCCGGCGCGTCCTGGGGACGGCTGTGCTCGGCGGGGCGCTGGGCCGGTCCGGGCGCGGTCTGGACGGCGCTGCCGTCGAGGGCGCTGAGGACGGTCAGCGGATTGATGCCGAACGCCCAGGACGCGAGCAGGGCCACCACGATGCCGCCGATGCCGATGCCGCGCCCGCCGAGCATCGGCAGTCCGCCACCGCCGCTGCTGCCGCCGCCGCTGCCGCGCAGATCCTCGACGTTGTCGCTCTCGCGATTGCCTTCCCATTTCATGGTGTGCTCCTGATGCGGGCTTGAATGTCGTCAGTCGGCCGCCTGGGCCTCGCTCCCCACCGCCGACGTGTCGTGCGCGGGGAGGATCAGGTGGAATTCTGCGCCACCGCCTTCGCGATTGGCGGCGTAGAGCCGCCCGCCGTGCATCTCGACGATGCGCCGGCTGATCGGCAGGCCGAGGCCGGTGCCCCCGGAGCCGTCCTTGGTCGCGCTGGACTGGACGAAGGGATCGAAGATGCGCTCGAGTTCGTCGACCGGGATGCCCGGCCCGCGGTCGGCGACGCAGAGGTGCAGCGCGCCCTCGGCGGTGCGGTCGCCGCGGAGCTCGATGGTGCCGCCCTGCGGGGCGAACTTGATGGCGTTGGCCAGCACGTTGCGCACCGCCTGCTGGAAGCGCAGCGGATCGACGCGCGCCGGCATCGGCGCGGGCAGCTCGACGGCCAGGCTCAGGTGGCGCTTCGCGGTCAAGGGCGCGAGCTCGCGCATCACCGCGTCGACCGGTTCGCGCAGATCCTCCGCCCGCAGCTCCAGCGCGCCGACGGCGTCGAGCTTGGAGGCGTCGAGCAGGTCGTTGACCAGCGCCAGCATCCGCTGCCCCGAGCCGTGGATGTCCGAGAACATCGCCTGCAGCCGCTCCTGCCCGCCGCTGCGCGCGATGCCGAGCTCGGAGAAGCCGAGGATCGATTGCAGCGGCGTGCGCAGTTCATGGCTGATGTTGGCGAGGAACTCGGTCTTGGTCCGCGAGGCTTCCTCCGCCGCGTCGCGCGCCTGGCGCGTCAGCCGCTCGGCGGCGGCGCGCTCGGTGACGTCGACCGCGCTGCCGGCGTAGCCCAGCAGTTCCCCGTCGCGGCGCAGCGGCACCGTCGCGATCTCGTAGCGGCGCGGTGCGCCCTCGCCGTTGCGGATCGTGGCCTCGACGCTGCGCACCCCCTCCCCGCCGCCGAACAGGCTGGCCACGGCGTCGCGGTCGGCCGGCTCGGCGAGGTCCGCCAGCCGGCGGCCGACGGCCTCGTCCGGGCGCCCGCGGTGCAGCGTCGTCCACCGGGCGTTCACGAAGGTCAGCGTGCCCGCGGGATTGGTCCGGAAGATCACCTCCTGCACGCTCTTGAGCAGCACGCGCATGTCGCGCTCGCGGTCGGCGAGCTGCGCATGCGCGCCCTCCAGCGCCTCCATCGCCTCGGCCCGCGCCTGCAGGCTGCGGCGCACCGTGATCGTCGCCAGCGCGATCAGCGCCAGGGCCAGCGCGCCGATCAGCAGCAGCCAGCGCAGGCCCGCGTGCCAGCCGGCGAGCACCTCCTCGACCGACTGCTCCACACCGACCATCAACGGGCGCCGGGGCGCCGCGCGGTAGGCGACGACGACTTCGCCCGGCAGCGCGCCGGCGCCGATGTAGGTGTCGTGCTCGCGCCCGCGGCGCAGCGCGTCGAAGGCCGGATGCCCGTCCAGGCGCTGGCCGGGCAGTTGATGCAGGGTCTCCATCGCGGCGAGCAGTTGGCCGTCGGTCGAGGCCAGCCAGGCGGCGCTGCGGCCCGTGGGCAGCGCGCGCTGCTGGACCTGCGTCAAAGCATCCGGATTGATCAGCGCCAGCAGCCAGCGCGCGTCGCCGTCCCGCGTGCCGGACAAGAGGCCCATCGAGGCCGCGGCGCCGCTGGCGGGCTCGTCGGGCGGCGGCGGCAGTTGCAGCAGCAGCGGCAGCATGCCCACCGGCGACCCTCGCGCCCCGCGTCCCCGCGCGAGGTCCGCCAGGCCGCGCCCCGGCCGCAACGGCAGCAGCATGTCGCGGTCGGGACCGGGCAGGCGACCGAAGTCGTCGAGTGGAATCTCCAGGCCGATCTCGTCGGTGTTCGTGCTGACCAGCACCCGCCCGCGCGTGTCCAGCAAGGACACGCTGCGGATGAAGGGCAGGCCCACCAGCACATGGCTGAGATGCTCCTGGAGGTGCCGGGCCTCATGCGGATCGGAGACCGTGCGCGCCAGGCCGTCGCCGATGGCATGCAGGGACAGCGAGGCGGTCTCGATCGTGCGGCTCGCGTCGCTTTCCAGCACCTGCGCCAGCAGCGCGCCGCGGGCGCGCGCCTCGTCGATGGCTTCCTGCCGGCCGACCCACGCCGGGCCGATCAGGCCGGCCAGGGTGCCCGCCCCCACGACGACGCCCGCCCACAGCGTCGCGCGACGCAGGCGCAGCAGGGATCGGACGGCCGGACCGAGCATCGTGGCGGCTCCGCGTCAGGGCACGACGATCGCGCTCAGGCCGTGGCGCTCGGCAGCGGCGCGCAGCCGGCCGTCGCGCTTGATCCGCGCGACGAAGTCGTCCAGCCGCGCCAGCCACACGGCATCGCCGCGCTTGATCGCATAGGCGTACGGCAGGACATGGAAGGGTTTGGGCGACGCGATCAGCTGCGCCCAGTCGGCGTTGTCCAGCAGCCGCCGGCTGTAGGGATAGTCGGTCATGAAGACGTCGGCGCGGCCGGACTCCAGCTCGCGCTCCCGCGTCGCGGGCGGCTGCACCACCAGCAGCGTCGCGCGCTTGAGCGCGTCGCGCATCACCCGCTCGGTCGAGGTGCCGGCCTGCACAGCCACCACCACGGCCGGCTGGTCGATGTCCTCCCAGCGCTTGACGACACGGCTCGCGCGGCTGGCGATGGCGTAGATGTCGCTCTGCAGATACGGTCGCGTGAAGGACAAGGCCACCTGGCGGTGCGGCAGCACGGCGACGGCGAACATCGCGACATCGCAGCGCTCGCCCTCCAGGTCGGGGATCAGGCGCTGGAACGAGGATTCGACATAGCGCAGACGCACGCCGAGGTCCTTGGCCAGTTCGTTGGACAGGTCGATGTCCAGGCCGCTGAGCGTCTCGTCGCGGGGGTGGCGGTAGGTGATGCCGTAGTAGTCCGGCCAGATGCAGACCCGCAGCACGCCCTGCGCGAGGACGCGCTGCAGCACGGGGCTGGTCGCGGAGGCCGGCGCGGGCACGGGCGCGGACGCCGGGGCGCTCCACGCGCCCGGCGTCGCCATCGCCGCCATCGCCGCCATCGCCGCCACCGCCCCCATGCGGCCGGCCGCCCAGATCCGGACTCCCCGGACCGTCGCGGCCGGTCCGGTCCATCGCTTGGTCATCGCATCTCCTCGGCTCCGGATTGCACCAGAGTTCGCACCGTTCCATGGCGGGGGAAGCCCCCCTCTCCGACCGAAGTCACACCCGATATCACTTTTATCGCTTATAACTGGGGATATTGCCCACCTGCAAGTTTGGTTAATTCGGCAAAATCGACTCATGACTGCCATTGCCCGTACACCTGACGACATGCAAGAGGACTTCAGCACGCGCGAAGTCGCGCAGCGCCTCGGCATGGCCGTCCGATCGGTGCAGCTGATGGTCGACCGCGGTGAGCTGCAGGCCTGGCGCACGCCGGGCGGGCACCGCCGGATCCTGAGGACCTCGCTGGACGCCTGGCTGACGGGCCGGGGCCTGGCGCCGACCAAGCCGGCCGACCTGTCGCCCAACGACGGCGTCCCGCCGCGGCTGAAGGCGCTGCTGATCGAGGACTCGGTCCACTACCAGAACCTCGTGATGCTGCTCGCGCAGCAGGAGTACCCCGACCTCGACCTGCACACGGCCAACGACGGCATCGGCGGCCTGGTCATGTACGGACAGCTGCAGCCCGAGATCCTGCTGGTCGACATCCTGCTGCCCGGCATCGACGGCGCGGCGCTGGTGACCAGCCTGCGCTCGCAGCCGCAGTTCGCCAGCAGCGAACTGATCTTCGTCACCGCGCTCGACGAGCAGCAACGGGCGCCTTATGCCTTCGCGCTAGCGGGCCTGCCGCTGGTGCACAAGCCGCGGCTCGTGACCGATCTGCCGCCGCTGCTCGGCGCCGCCATCCAGCGCATCCAGGCCCGACAGCCGCAGTTCGCCGGTTGACGCCGGCGGGAGCGGGCGGAAGTGGGCGGGTTCTGATCATGGCGTCCCGTGTGCGGGTCCTCCTGGTGGAGGACGATCCCACCCTGCAGCGTTTCGTCGCCATGGCGCTCGAGGACGACGAGGTGCGCATGCAGGGCTGCATCTCCGTGGACGAGGCGCTGCTCGCGCTCGCGACGCAGAGTTTCGACCTGGTCATCAGCGACCTGATGCTGCCGGGTCGGCACGGCCTCGATCTGCTGCAGACGCTCAAGCAACGGCCCGAACTGCGCGGCAACGCGCGGCTGGCCGTGTTCAGCGCGGGGCTCAATCCGACCGTGCGCGAGCAGCTGGAGGCGCTGGGCGTGACGCGATTCCTGTCCAAGCCCTGCTCGCTGGGTGATCTGCAATCCTGCCTGGACGGCCTGCGCGACGCCCCGGCGCCGGCCGCGATGCCGTCGATCCACCACGCCGCCATCGAGCAGTACTTCGGCGGCAATGCCGCGCTGTACCAGGCCTTCCTGGCGCGCTGCCGGATGCAGTTCCCGCTCGACATCGCCAGCGGTCGCGGCGCCTGCGAGCGCGGTGAGCACGTCAAGCTGCGCCACCTCGCGCACAGCCTCAAGAGCGTGCTGCTGACGCTGGGCCACGCGGAGGCGGCCGACGTCGCGCGGCAACTGGAGCTCGATGCGGAACAGGCGGCGACAGGGTCCGAAGACGCCCTCGCCGCCGCGCGCGCCGCCTGGCCGGTGCTGGAAGAGGCGCTGGCGCGGCTCCTTTGATCCTGCCGTCCCGGCCCCCCGCGGCGGGCGCTCCGGGTCCTAGATCGCCAAGGGATCCACGTCCACGGCCCACCGCGTCAGGCCCTTCTGGCGGCGCTTGAGCGCGTGCAGCTCAGGCAGCCAGGCCCGCAGGAAACGCAGCAGCTGCGCACGGCTGCCGGCCTCGATCAGCATCTGGAACCGCTCGCTGTCGGCCACGCGCGCGATGGCCATCGGCACCGGGGGATACAGCAGCAGGCCGAGCGACAAGGGCAGCGCCTGCGCCGCCTCCTGCGCCGCGGTGAGGAAGTCGCGCGCGGCCTCGACGCTGCGGCCTTCCGCGCGCACCAGCGCCAGGTGCGAGAACGGCGGCAGGTTGGCCGTCATCCGCTCGTGCAGCTGACTGCCGGCGAAGGCTTCGAAGTCGTGTTTCAGCAGCGACTGGTAGAGCGCGTGCTCCGGATACCAGGTCTGGATCCACATCTCGCTGCGGGCCGCCTGGGCGGCGTCGCGCCCCGCGCGGCCGCCGGCCTGCATCAGCAGCGAGAAGAGCCGCTCCGGCGCGCGGAAATCGCTGCTGAACAACGCGCCGTCCGGGTTCACCGCGGCGACCAGGGTGATGCGGCGGAAATCGTGCCCCTTGGCGATCATCTGCGTGCCGACGAGGATGTCGACGTCGCCCTCGTGCACCGCCGCGAGCTGCGATTCGAGGCTGCCCTTGAGCCGGGTCGTGTCCGCATCGATGCGGGCCACGCGCGCGCCGGGCAGCGCCTGCGCCAGCTGCTCCTCCAGCCGCTCCGTGCCGCGCCCCAGCGGCGCCACGTCCGGGTTGCCGCAGGACGGGCAGGCGCGCGGCACGCGGGTCGTCACGCCGCAGTGGTGGCAGCGCAGCGTCCTATCCTCCTTGTGGAAGACCTGGTGCGCGCTGCAATGCGGGCAGTCGCTCTTCCAGTTGCACTGGTCGCAATGCAGCACCGGCGCATAGCCGCGGCGGTTCAGGAACACGAGGCTCTGCTCGCCGCGCTCCAGCCGCTTGCGCATCGCGTCCAGCAAGGGCACCGACAGCGCCGTCGTGACACCCTTCTTGCGTTCGAGCCGGTTCATGTCGAAGAGCCGTACCCGCGGCAGCGCGCCGCCGCCGATGCGCTCCGTGAGGTCGATGCGCCGGTAACGCCCGCCGAGCGCGTGTTGCCAGCTCTCCAGCGACGGCGTCGCGGAACCGAGCACCACGGGCACCTTCTCCAGGTGACCGCGATAGACCGCCAGATCGCGCGCCGAGTAGCGCGCACCGTCCTGCTGCTTGTAGGAGGGGTCGTGCTCCTCGTCGACGACGATCAGCCCCAGACGGGGCAAGGATGCGAAGACCGCCAGCCGCGTGCCCAGCACCAGTTGCGCGCGGCCCAGGTGCGCGGCGAGCCAATGGCGCAGCCGCTGCGCCGGGGTCAGCGCGCTGTGCAGCGAGACGATGGAACGGCCGGCGAAGCGTTCGGCGAAGCGCGCCTCGAGCTGCGGCGTCAGGTTGATCTCGGGCACCAGCACGAGCACCTGCTGGCCGCGTTCGAGCGCGGCTTCGGCCGCGCGCAGATAGATCTCGGTCTTGCCGCTGCCAGTCAGGCCCCAGAGCAACGCGGGCTGCGGCGCCTCGCGGCTGGACTGCTCGGCCAGCGCGTCCAGCGCCGACTGCTGCTGCGCGGTCAGCGCGGGGCGCTCGGGCACGGGGGTCGGCGTCTCCGCGTCCCCCTCGGTCGCCACCACGGCGGCCTTCGCCGCCTCCGCATCCGCCTTGTCGAGCTTCTTCAGCCGGGCCTGCAGCTGCTTGGCATCGAGGTCCCGCAGCTGCGGTGGCAGCACCGCCAACGCCAGCTCGCCGATGCTGCGCTGGTAGTAGCCCGCCGCGAACTCGACCAGTCTGCGCCAGCGGTCGGACAGCGGCGGCAGCGCATCGAGCGCCTCGCCGACGGGACGCAACTCGGATTCCGGCAACTGGTCCTGCTCGGGCAAGTCCTGGCCCTCGGCCGGGTCGTCCCACACCAGGCCCATCACGTCGCGACGACCCAGCGTTACATGCACCAGCGTCCCGGGGGTCAAGTCTTGCGGGCCGAGGTAGTCCAGCGGCCCGGTCAGCCCGCTGTGCTGAGGCGCCTCCACGGCCACCCGCACGCGACGCAATGAGGACTCGCTCATCCTGATCACCGCGCCACGCCGAGGTCAGCGGATGTCGGTGGGGCCGGAATGGGGCTGGGGGGTCCTGGAGGGATCCCCCCTGCCCCGTGGAGAGCCCGCGCTTGGCCGCTCGCATGCTGCGGCTCCGCGTCCCTCGAGGCCTCCATCAGCCATGAGGAAAGCGCGCCAAGTGCCTGATTTCCAAGGGTGTTCACAACGGGGTCGAAAGCCTGTGGATAACTTTGTGGGAAACGCCCCGGCTTTTCAGGGGCCGCCGGGATTGCCGCCGCGGAGCCTCGTCGGCGTCAAATCCTGGGGAAACGCGACGCTCCCTTTGAAATCAACGACTTACGCTCCCATCGGGGAAAGCCCTAGCTGCGATGCCCGGCATGTGCTGCGTTTCGGTGACATGCACGGATTTGGGGATAACTACGCCGAGGCCTTGCGCAGTGTGCGCGAATGCTGATGCACTTCGTCGACCAGTTCGGCAACGCTTTCCGGCGGCGTGAACTGGCTGATGCCGTGGCCCAGGTTGAACACGTGCCCGCCCCAGCCGCCGTCCGCGCGCTGCGGCGCGCCGAAGCTGTCGAGCACCGCGCGCGCCTGCTCGCGCACCGCGGCCGGCGGTGCGAACAACACGTTCGGATCAAGGTTGCCCTGCAGCGCGACGCGGTCCTGCACCTGCGCCCGCGCGCGGCCGAGGTTCACCGTCCAGTCCAGGCCGACGACGTCGGCACCGGCGGTGGCGATCTCGTCCAGCCACAGCCCGCCGCCCTTGGTGAACAGGAGCTTGGGAATGCGGCGGCCCTCGTGTTCCCCCTTGAGCTGCGACAGCACGCGGCGCGAGTACGCCAGGCTGAACTGCTGGAACTGGCCGTCGGCCAGCACGCCGCCCCAGGAGTCGAAGACCATCACGGCTTGCGCGCCGGCTTCGATCTGTGCGTTGAGGTAGGCGGCGACCGCATCGGCGTTGATGGCCAGGATGCGGTGCATCAGGTCGGGACGCGCGTACAGGAGGCTCTTGACGTGGCGGTAGTCGTCAGAGCCGCCGCCCTCGACCATGTAGCAGGCCAGCGTCCACGGGCTGCCGGAGAAGCCGATCAGCGGCACGCGCCCGTTCAGCGCGCCGCGGATCGACGTCACCGCGTCGAAGACGTAGCGCAGCTTGTCCATGTCGGGCACGGCCAGCGCGTTCACCGCGGCCTCGTCGCGGACGACCTTCTCGAACTTCGGGCCCTCGCCCTGCGCGAACGACAGGCCCAGGCCCATCGCGTCGGGCACGGTCAGGATGTCGCTGAACAGGATCGCCGCATCGAGCGGATAGCGCTCCAGCGGTTGGAGGGTGACCTCCGTCGCGTAGTCCCTGTTGGTGGCGAGCCCCATGAAGCTGCCGGCCTTGGCGCGCGTGTCGCGGTACTCGGGCAGGTAGCGGCCCGCCTGGCGCATCAGCCAGACGGGCGTGTACTCGGTGGGTTCGCGCAGGCAGGCGCGCAGGAAGACGTCGTTCTGAAGGGGGGCGCTCATGGGGAGGGGATTATGCTCGGGCCCCTGCCCTTGAATTCCGCGGCCCGGCACACGATATGCCGGTGCGCACAAGGAGCAATCAGGAGGAACCGCAGATGACTTCGACCCCGTCCCGCCCGCTCACCACCGTTCGCGCGTCGCTGCGCGCCACCGCGGCCGCCGCGCTGATCGTCGGCGCGCCGATGGCGCTGACCGGCTGCGGCTACAACGAGTTCCAGAGCCTGGACGAACAGGTCAACGCCAGCTGGTCCGAGGTGCTCAGCCAGTACCAGCGCCGCAGCGACCTGATCCCGAACATCGTCAACACGGTCAAGGGCGAGGCCAACTTCGAGCAGGACACCTTGACCAAGGTCGTCGAGGCCCGCGCCAAGGCCACCAGCATCCAGGTCACGCCCGAACTGGCGCGCGATCCGGCCGCGCTGCAGAAGTTCCAGGCCGCGCAGGGCGAGCTCTCCGGCGCGCTGAGCCGGCTGATGGTCGTCAGCGAACGCTATCCGCAGCTGCAGGCCAACCAGGGCTTCCGCGACCTGCGCGTGCAGCTGGAGGGCACCGAGAACCGCATCACCGTCGCCCGCAACCGCTACATCAAGTCGGTGCAGGAGTACAACGTGCTGACCCGCCGCTTCCCGTCCAACCTGACGGCGAAGATCTTCGGTTACGAGACCAAGCCCAACTTCACCGTGCAGAACGAGGCCGCGATCTCCGCGCCGCCGACGGTGAGCTTCGACAAGCCGGCCGCGCCGGCCACGACGCCGGCACCGGCCCCGGCCGCCTCGCCCGCGTCGAACTGAGGCCCCGCGCATGCGGGCGGTTCGATTCCTGGCCCTTGTCCTTTTCGGCCTGCTGATGAGCGTGGGCCTGCTGCCGCGGGCGCGCGCGCAGGACGTCCAGCCGATACCGCCGCTCAGCGGCCGGGTGATCGACCAGACCGGGACCTTGAACGCCGCGCAGCGCGAGGCGCTCGATGCGAAGCTCGCCGCCTTCGAGCGCGAGGCCGGTCCGCAGATCGTCGTGCTGATGGTGCGCACGACCGCGCCGGAGGACATCGCCGCCTTCGCGCAGCGCCTCGGCGACCAGTGGAAGATCGGCCGGCGCGATGTCGGCGACGGGCTGCTGATCATCGTCGCGAAGGACGACCGGCGCATCAACATCCAGACCGCGAAGGCGCTCGAGGGCGCGGTGCCCGACCTCGCCGCCCGGCAGATCATCGAGCGCGACATCACGCCGGCGTTCAAGGCCGGCGATTACGCCGGCGGACTGAACCGCGCGATCGACGCGCTGCAGGCGCGCATCCGCGGCGAGCACCTGCCGGCGCCGACGCAGCGGCCCGCGAAGTCCGGCGGCGGCCACAACATCGACATCGGCGAGATCGCCATGATCGCGTTCCTCGGCGTGCCGCTGGTGGGCGCGGTGCTGACCTCGATCTTCGGCCGCAAGATCGGCAGCCTGTTCACCGGCGTCGGCGCGGGGGCCGTCGGCTGGACGCTGAGCAACAGCCTGCTGCTGGGAGCCGGCGCGGCCGTCGCGTCGCTGATCCTGGTCGGCGTGCTCGGCATCGGCGCGGCGCGACGACGCAGCGCGAGCCCTTCCTCCGGCGGCTACCGGCGCAGCGCGCATGGGTCGGGCGGCATCGTGCCGCCGATCATCTGGGGCGCCGGTGGTGGCAGTGGCGGCGGCAGCTGGGGCGGCGGCAGCAGCGACGGCGGCGGCTTCTCGTCCGGCGGCGGTGGCGACTTCGGCGGCGGCGGCGCTTCGGGAGACTGGTGATGGAACGACCGAGCGACCACGACGTCCGCCACACCGGTGACACGAGCCGGCTCGGGCGCTTCTTCCGCCACCGCTTCTGGGACGAGGCCGACGTGCGGCGGGTCCTGCCCGAGGCGGCGTTGGCACGCCTGTCAGCGCGCGTCACCGAGAGCGAGCTGAACCATGCCGGCGAGATCCGCCTGTGCGTGGAAGCCAGCCTGCCGATCAGCTACCTGTGGCGCGGGCTCACGGCGCGGCAGCGCGCGCTGGCGCTGTTCGGCAAGCTGCGCGTGTGGGACACGGAGCACAACAACGGCGTGCTCATCTATCTGCTGCTTGCGGAGCACGCGATCGAGATCGTCGCGGACCGCGGGCTGAACCAGCGCGTCAGCGCGGCGCAGTGGCAGCCCATCGTCGAGGGGCTGCGGCAGTCGCTGCGCGGCGGACAGTTCGAACAGGGACTGGTGGAGGCGATCCGTGCGGTCGAGGCGCTGCTGGCCAAGCACTTCCCGCCGGAAGCCGGCGCGATGCCGCGCAACGAGCTGCCTGACGCCGTCGTCGTGTTGTAGCGCTTTTTCTTTGACTGCCCAGGCCGCTGGCCCTCACCCCGGCCCTCTCCCGCAAGCGGGAGAGGGAGTGAGCATGCACCGAGCTGACCTCCTCACGGCGCCACCCTTCCCCCTTCCCTTCACTCTCCACCCTTCACCCTTCTTACTCCCTCTCCCGCTTGCGGGAGAGGGTCGGGGTGAGGGCCAGCGGCGGTGGCAGTGCGCAACCCTGCGATCTCAGAGGCTCTTGATCGGCTTGAGCTTCCAGCCAAAGCGCTCTTCCTTCAGCCCGCCGGCCACCGGCGGGAATTCAAGCGGCTTGGCCGGCAAGCTCACATCCGGCAGATGGTCCAGCAGATGCCGGATCAGCGTCAGCCGGCCGCGCCGCTGGTCGTTGAAGTCGACCAGCGTCCACGGCGCCTGCTTCGTGTGCGTGTGCTTGAGCATGCGGTCGCGCGCGCGGCCGTAGTCCTCGTAGTGCTGGCGGGCCTCGAGGTCGATGGGGGAGAGCTTCCACTGCTTGAGCGGATCTTCGGCGCGCTCGGCGAAGCGTTCTTCCTGAAGCTGCTGATCGACCGTCAGCCAGTACTTGAACAGCAGCAGGCCGTCGTCGACGAGCAGGCGCTCCAGGACGGGGGCCTGCTCCAGGAATTCGTCGGTCTGCTGCGGGGTGCAGAACCCCATCACCGCCTCCACGCCGGCGCGGTTGTACCAGCTGCGGTCGAAGAGCACGATCTCTCCCGCGGACGGCAGGTGCGTCATGTAGCGCTGGAAGTACCACTCGCCCTGTTCGCGCTCGCTGGGCTTGCCCAGCGCGACGGTGCGGCACTGGCGCGGGCTCAGCGTCTCGGAGATCGCGCTGATGACGCCGCCCTTGCCGGCGGTGTCGCGGCCCTCGACGATGACCAGCAGCCGCTTGCGCGTGTGCTGCAGCCAGCGTCCGAGGTTGTTGAGCTCGACCTGCATCGGCTGCAGGCGGTCCAGGTAGTCCGACTTCGAGAGCTTGCCGCTGTTTCCGGTCGACTTGCCGGATTTGCCGGACTTGCCGCCCGCGCCGGGCTTCCCAGCCTTGGCGGGCTTGCTGTCCTTGGACTTGCGGGTGTCGGACATGCGGACTCCTTCAACGATGGAGTCCGCAGCTTAGCGCCACGCGCAGCGATCACGACGGCGCCCACGCGGGCGCCGACCGATCACTTCGCCAGTTGCACGCCGGCAGCGGCGACCTTCAGCGCGACCAGGTCGTTGATCAGCTGCGTGATGTTGCTGCGGATCGCGCCTTCGTTGGCGAGCTTCAGCCGCTCGGTACCGATGAAGGCCGAGTTCCATTCCGCCGTGAAAGGCACGGCGACGTCACGCTCGAGCACGGTCTTGCCCGAGGCGCGGTCCACCAGCGTGTACTTCACCGTGGCGGTCACCGTCATGCTGGCGCCGAACAACGGCTGGTCCAGCTTCTGCAGGTTGGCCGTCAACGTGTACTTGCTGCCCTGGCGGTTCCCCGACAGCAGGCCGGCATCCTTCAGCGAGGCTTCCAGCGCGCGCTCGAAGTCGGCGCTCGACACGTTGGACACCCACAGCGGGTTGGTGTCCTTGCCGCCGGTCACGTCCTTGATGCCGATGTTCTCCTTGAGTTCGGACTGGGCCGCGGCCGTGCGGACCTGCAGCGAGCTGCTGACCTGCATCTGGTCGATGCGGGCGGGGCTCGCGCAGCCCACGAGCAGGACGGCGGCGGTCAGGGCGGCCGTCTTTGCGGCGCGATGCATGAGAGTCACGGGGTGCTTTCCTTTGAGGTTCAAGAATCAACGGACGGCGCTGGCGGCGCCTTCCAAGGGGATGGGCGCGGAAGCCGCGGGATCGGCAGCCGCCACCACGGCGAGCGCAGGCGTCGCGCCAGGCGCGGCCGATGGGGCGGGCTGGGCCGCCGCGGCCACCTTGTTGTCGGCGGCACACCGCTTCTGGATCAGCGTCTGCTGGACAGCGTCGTACTCGCCGCGCAGGCGGCCGTATTCGGCCTCCTGGGACTTGGTCCCGCCCAGCGCGAACAGCGCGGGCCAGAAGAGGATGAGGCCGACGCCCATCAAGGTCTTGTCGTTGGTGGCGGCCTGGTCGAGGCGGCCGCCGAGTTCGACATACCGCGCCTGCAGGCGCTGGGTCTCACCGGTCAGCTGTCCGCAGTCGTAGGACTGGTACTGGGCCGGCGACACGTAGGTCGCCGAGATGTCTTTCGACGCGGTGGAACAGCCGGCGACCAATGCGGCGGCGGTGAGCAACGCGGTCGCGCGAACGGCGACCACGCGAATGGAGCTTCGCATGCTTCCTCCCTGGAATCGGAATCGTTATGGCACTACGGGAACGATTCTTGCCCAGGGCGGTCAGCGCGCGATACGTGCGAACCCGGAATCTGGCGATCGACGCGACACCTTCCCCCACATTCGCGGGGGAGCGATCAGAGCAGCTCCAGCGTCTGCATCCCCGCCCAGGTCTCGCCCGGCGGCAGCTCGACGGGCTTGAGCACCTGCGCGGCCTCGACGCACAGCATCTGCTTCCAGCCGCCCTCCGGCATGTCGGCCAGGGCGTCGCCCTTCTCCTGGCCAGGATTCCAGACCACGGCGTCGGTGAAGCCCTGCTGGCGGATGGCGAGGCGGCGGTCGCCGTCGCGCAGGGTCAGGTCGTGCTTCGCGTCCTGGTAGATGCGGTCCGTCTCGCCGTCCAGGCGCAGCAGGTCCTCGTGCTGGGTGCCGGCGCGCTCGGCGGCCGAGTCCCAGTACGCCAGGCCGGACAGCCCCTGCACGGACGCCGACATGATCTGCGTCAGCCGCAGGTAGGTGTGCAGCGCGGCGGTGAAGGACAGCGGCGCTTCCCCCTTGTTCTCGCAGGCGAGCTCGATCTGCAGCACGCGGCCGGCGATGCGGATGCTGATCTCCGCCTCGAAGGCATGCGGCCACACCATGCGGGTGGCGTCGTCGTCGGTCAGGCGCAGGACGGCCAGCGCGTCTTCCTTGCCCGACTCGGCGCTGACCAGCTGCCAGGGCTTGCCGCGCGCGAAGCCGTGGCGCTGCAGCGGTCCACGGGTCGCGAACTGGGGAAAGATCACCGGCACGCCGCCGCGGATCGCCTGGCCGGTCACGAAGGCGCTCCGGGGGGACATGAAGAGCTGCTCGTCGGCGCCGGCGGGCACCCACGACACCAGGTGGGCGCCGTGCAGCAGCAGCGTCGCGCGGGCGCCGCCGGGCGCGCGGAGTTCAAGGGCTTCGAGGCCCTGGTGGCGGGTGATGGCGATCGGAGTGGTCATGCTCAAAAAGAAAAAACCCACCGGCGCGAACCGGTGGGTGGTCGACCCGCCGGCCGCTGAGGGCCGTCGGGTGCCGGGGTTCTTGACGAAGCCCTTAGTTTTTCACAACCGGACGCGCCCGCGGTCCGGGCAGCAGTCCGTTGGGGGCGGTGACCAGACGGTTGCCCGCCAGGCTCGCGATCTGGAAGCTGCGATCGGACAGGTTGGCGGCGATCTGGTCCACCACCGCCTTCACCAGCAGGCCGATCAGGCCGCCCTGGCTGTTGTTGTTCTGCTCGGCGCTGGACGCGGTCGCCTTGCCTTCCCAGAGCAGCGTGCCGGTGCGGAGGTCGATCAGCTTGGCCTGCATCTCGACGACGGTCTCGCTCGACAGCACCTTGTAGACCGAGCCGTACTGCTTCACGCCCACATACAGCGCCGCGTCGGCGCCGAAGATCTGGCGCAGCTTGACGGTGTCGATGTTGTGGGCGTCGGACGGCGTCGTGATGCCGTTGGTGCGCAGGGTCTCGTCGACCAGCGTCACCGGCAGCACGTAGTAGCCGGCTTCGCCCAGCGGCATCGACAGGTTGGACAGCACGCCGTAGGTGGCGTTCACGTCCGGCGTGTCATTCACCGGCGGCAGCACCAGCAGGGACGCCGGCTTGGCTTCCTTGAACGCGGTGTAGTCGTAGGGCTTGGGCGGCGCGGCGCAGGCGGTCAGCGCGGCCAGCACGGCCACGGCGCCCACGCGCTTGATCAGGGACATCAGGGTCGTCATGGTGTCTTTCTCCTGCACGCTCAGACGCCGCTCGCGGCCTTGGCGGGCGCGGCGGCCGCTGCGGCGGCGGTCTTCTCCGAGGGCTTCTTCAGCAGGAAGTCCACGTAGCCGGCGGACTCCGGGAACAGCGCGCGTTCGGCTTCCAGGTGCGCGCGGGCGGCGTCGTCGTTGCCGACCTTCGCGTACAGCAGCGCCAGGTGGCCGTGCAGGCCGGGGGGCGTCGCTTCGTTGGCCGCCTTGTTCTTGATCAGCTGCGATTCGAGCTGCGTGATCTGGTCGCCGGGCGTCGCGCCGTTGGTCTTGAAGTACTGGTAGACGCTGCTCTGGTAGCCGCTCCACTGGTACAGCGGCTTCTGCGGCGTGCCGCAGGCGGTCAGCAAGGCGGCCACGGCCGCGAGGGCGCTCACGCGGAGCGCGCGGGTCATGCGGATGCTCATGATCGGTCTCCGGTTCAGCGGGCGGCTTGCGGCTTCCAGGCGCCGCTGTCGATGCCGGCGACCATCGTGTTGACGGCCTCCTTGATGGCCAGGTCCAGGACCTTGCCGTTCAGCGTCGCGTCATAGCTCGCGGTGCTGCCGAAGCCGACGATCTCGCGGGTCGACAGTTCGTACTCGCCGGCGCCCTGCGCGGAGTACACGACTTCGGAGGTCTGGCTGTTGACGATGTTCAGCGTCACCTTGGCATAGGCGATCTGCTTCTTGCCGCGGCCCAGCACGCCGAAGAGCGCCTGGTCGCCGACTTCCTTGCGGCCGAACTCGGTCACCGAGCCGGTCACCAGGAAATCCGCGCCCTTGATGGCCAGGTTGCTGTTCTTGAACTTGGCTTCCTGCTGCGCCTCGTCGAGGTTGTCGCGGTCCAGCACGCTGAAGCGGTTGGTCTGCTGCAGGTGCGCCACGAGGATCGACTTCGACTGGTTGCCCAGGCGGTCGATGGCGTCGGCGAACATGCCGCGCATGAAGCTGGAGCGGTTCTCGAACTTGCCGACGGCGATCGGGGCGCGCTGACCCTGGTACTGGGCCGGCGGCGGCGTGGTGGCGCGCGGGACCTCGATGCTGCGGGACTGTTCGGTGGCGGCGCAGCCGACCAGGGCGGTCACGGCGAGCGCCAGCGAGGCGCGACGCGCCAGGACGTTGAATGACATGGGAACTCCCTCAAAAAGATGCCGGCTTGATGCCGGCTGCCTCTCCGGTTCGAACCGGATGTGAGCAGTGTGCGCCATCGCACAGAGGCGAATCGGCAACGCCGAAAGGAACATCGGCAGGAGTGCGAGTTTTTCGCAGTCCTGCCGATGCAGTGTGGTGTCCTCGCCGCACCGTGCGGCCGGTGCGACGTGGGGACTGGCCGGGTGGGCTCAGCGCTTGGCGCGGAACTTCCGCAGGGCCGCGATCTGCGCGGCCATCGCGGCGAACTCGCTTTGCGCCTTGGCGAAGTCGATGTCGCTCTTGGCGTTCTTCATCGCGTCCTCGGCGGCCTTCTTCGCGGCCTCGGCACGGGCCTCGTCGAGGTCCTTGCCGCGGATCGCGGTGTCGGCCAGCACGGTCACGACGTCGGGTTGCACTTCCAGCAGACCGCCGGCGACGAAGACGAACTCTTCATCGCCGTTGGGACGCTGGATGCGCACGGCGCCTGGCTTGATGCGGGTGATCAGCGGGGTGTGCTTGGGCAGGATGCCCAGCTCGCCGCCTTCGCCCGGCAGCGCCACGAATTTCGCCTCGCCCGAGAAGATCTGCTCTTCCGCCGAGACCACGTTCACGTGGAGGGTTGCCATTGCGTTTCCTTGATCGAGAAGTGAGAAGTCCGTTCGGAGATCGATGGAGCGCCGCTTTCACGGCGCGCCGTCGATGGCTCTTTACTGGATCTTCTTCGCCTTTTCGAAAGCTTCATCAATCGTGCCGACCATGTAGAAGGCCTGCTCGGGCAGGTGATCACACTCGCCGTTCACGATCATCTTGAAGCCGCGGATGGTTTCCTTCAGCGGGACGTACTTGCCGGGCGCGCCGGTGAACACTTCCGCGACGTGGAACGGCTGCGACAGGAAACGCTGGATCTTGCGGGCGCGGGCCACGGCCTGCTTGTCTTCCGGCGACAGCTCGTCCATGCCCAGGATCGCGATGATGTCGCGCAGTTCCTTGTAGCGCTGCAGCACCGACTGCACCGAACGCGTCACGTTGTAGTGCTCTTCGCCGATGACGTTCGGGTCGATCTGACGCGAGGTCGAGTCCAGCGGGTCCACGGCCGGGTAGATGCCCAGCGACGCGATGTCACGCGACAGCACGACGGTGGCGTCCAAGTGGGCGAAGGTCGTGGCGGGCGACGGGTCGGTCAGGTCGTCCGCAGGGACGTACACGGCCTGGATCGAGGTGATCGAGCCGACCTTGGTCGACGTGATCCGCTCTTGCAGGCGGCCCATTTCCTCGGCCAGCGTCGGCTGGTAGCCCACCGCGGACGGCATGCGACCCAGCAGCGCGGACACTTCGGTGCCGGCCAGCGTGTAGCGGTAGATGTTGTCCACGAAGAACAGCACGTCGCGGCCTTCGTCGCGGAAGGCCTCGGCCATCGTCAGGCCGGTCAGCGCGACGCGCAGACGGTTGCCCGGGGGCTCGTTCATCTGGCCGTAGACCATGGCGACCTTCGACTTGCTCAGGTCCTCCTGGTTCACGACGCCCGCGTCGGACATCTCGTGATAGAAGTCGTTGCCCTCGCGGGTACGCTCGCCGACACCCGCGAACACCGACAGACCCGAGTGAGCCTTGGCGATGTTGTTGATCAGCTCCATCATGTTGACGGTCTTGCCGACGCCGGCGCCGCCGAACAGGCCGACCTTGCCGCCCTTGGCGAACGGGCAGATCAGGTCGATGACCTTGATGCCGGTTTCCAGCAGCTCCTGCGACGGGCTCAGCTCGTCGTAGGCCGGGGCCTTGCGGTGGATGGCCGCGGTCTTCTCGCGCGACACGTCGCCGCGCTCGTCGATCGGGTTGCCCAGCACGTCCATGATGCGGCCCAGCGTGGGCTGGCCGACCGGGACCTGGATCATGTCGCCGGTGTTGTAGACCTCGCTGCCGCGGCGCAGGCCGTCGGACGAGCCCAGCGCGATGGTGCGCACCACGCCGTCGCCCAGCTGCTGCTGAACTTCCAGCGTCAGGGTCGTGCCTTCCATCTTGAGGGCGTCGAACACCTTCGGCATCTGGTCGCGCGGGAATTCCACGTCCACCACGGCGCCGATGCACTGAACGATCTTGCCCACCGATTGAGTGTTAGCCATTTTTTCGTTCCTTCAATTCAAATCTGTTGCCTGCGGTCGATCGCGAGATCAACCGCTGATGGCGGCGGCGCCGCTGACGATTTCCGACAGTTCCTTCGTGATCGCGGCCTGGCGGGTCTTGTTGTAGACCAGCTTCAGCTCACCGATCAGCGTGCCGGCGTTGTCGGTCGCGGCCTTCATGGCCACCATGCGCGCCGATTGCTCGGACGCCATGTTCTCGGCCACGGCCTGATAGACCAGGGCTTCGGTGTAGCGCACCAGCAGCTCGTTGATCACCGTCGGGGCGTCGGGCTCGTACAGGTAGTCCCATGCGTGACCCGCGGCATCCGTCTCCAGCGACTCGGCCGTCAGCGGCAGCAGCTGCTGCACCACCGGCTCCTGCTTCATCGTGTTGACGAAGCGCGTGTAGCAGAGATAGACCGCCGACAGCTTGCCGTCCGCATACGCGTCCAGCAGCGTCTTGACCGGGCCGACCAGCTTCTCGAGCTGGGGGCTGTCGCCGAGCTGCGTCGCATGCGCGACGACCTTGGCGCCGATCCGGTTCATGAAACCGAGACCCTTGTTGCCGATCGCCACCACTTCGGACTTCTGACCCGCGGACTCAACTTCCTTGAGCTTGCCGGTCGCCGCACGAAGCAGGTTGGTGTTCAGACCACCGCACAGACCCTTGTCCGTCGTGACCACCACGAAGCCCACCGACTTGGCGTCCGGATTCGCCACCATGAACGGGTGACGGTATTCCGGGTTGGCCTTCGAGAGATTGGCGGCGATGTTGCCGACCTTCTCCGCGTACGGACGGGCCGCGCGCATCCGATCCTGCGCCTTGCGCATTTTCGAAGCGGCGACCATCTCCATGGCCTTGGTGATCTTCTTGGTGTTCTCGACCGACTTGATCTTGCCGCGAATTTCCTTGCCTGCTGCCATGATTTCTCCTGTGAGGGCCGGGTCTTGCCTGACTTCAACGAGACCCGGTCATGGTTGCTTAGGCGAAGGACTTCTTGAACGACGTGATCGCGGCGTTCAGTTCAGCTTCCGCGTCCTTGTCCATCGCCTTGTCGTTTTCCAGCTTCGTCAGCAGGGCGGCATGCGAGGTCTTCAGGAACTGGTGCAGGCCGTGCTCGAAGGACAGGACCTTCTTGACCTCGATGTCGTCCATGAAGCCCTTGTTGGCGGCGTACAGCGACGCGCCCATCAGGCTGATCGACAGCGGGCTGTACTGCGCCTGCTTCAGCAGTTCCGTCACGCGGGCACCGCGGTCCAGCTGCTTGCGGGTCGCGGCGTCCAGGTCGGAAGCGAACTGCGCGAACGCAGCCAGTTCCCGGTACTGGGCCAGGTCGGTACGGATACCGCCGGACAGCGACTTGATCAGCTTGGTCTGCGCAGCGCCACCGACGCGCGACACCGAGATACCGGCGTTGATCGCGGGACGGATGCCGGCGTTGAACAGGTTGGTTTCCAGGAAGATCTGGCCGTCGGTGATCGAGATCACGTTCGTCGGGACGAAGGCGGACACGTCGCCGGCTTGCGTCTCGATGATCGGCAGCGCGGTCAGCGAACCGGTCTTGCCCTTGACTTCACCCTTGGTGAAGGCTTCGACGTACTCGGCGTTGACGCGGGCGGCGCGCTCCAGCAGACGGCTGTGGAGATAGAACACGTCGCCGGGGAAGGCTTCGCGGCCCGGGGGACGGCGCAGCAACAGCGAGACCTGACGGTAGGCGACGGCCTGCTTGGACAGGTCGTCGTACACGATCAGCGCGTCCTGGCCGCGGTCGCGGAAGTATTCGCCCATCGTGCAGCCCGAGTAGGCCGACACGTACTGCATCGCAGCGGATTCGGACGCGGACGCGGCGACGACGATGGTGTAGTCCATCGCGCCGGCGGCTTCCAGGGCGCGCACGACGTTCTTGATCGAGGACGCCTTCTGTCCGATCGCGACGTACACGCAGGTCATGTTCTGACCCTTCTGGTTGATGATCGCGTCGATCGCCACGGCGGTCTTGCCGGTCTGGCGGTCGCCGATGATCAGCTCGCGCTGGCCACGGCCGACGGGCACCATCGAGTCGATCGACTTCAGGCCGGTCTGCACCGGCTGGTCGACGGACTTGCGGGCGATCACGCCCGGGGCGACCTTCTCGATGACGTCGGTCATCTTGGCGTTGATCGGGCCCTTGCCGTCGATCGGCTGACCCAGCGCGTTCACGACGCGGCCGATCAGCTCGGGGCCGACCGGCACTTCGAGGATGCGGCCCGTGCACTTCACGGTGTCGCCTTCGACGATGTGCTCGTAGGCGCCCAGGATCACGGCGCCGACGGAGTCACGCTCCAGGTTCAGCGCGAGACCGAAGGTCTGCGTGCCGTCGGCGGCGACCGGGAACTCCAGCATTTCGCCTTGCATCACGTCGGACAGGCCGTGCACGCGCACGATGCCGTCGGACACGGACACGACGGTGCCCTGGTTGCGCACGTCGGTGGACGCGCCAAGGCCTTCGATGCGGCTCTTGATCAGTTCGGAAATTTCAGCAGGATTCAGTTGCATTGCTTGCTCCCAGCGGCATCCCGCCGAAGCGGGACACCAGGGTGAATCGGGGGGATCTCAGGCAGTCGGGCCGAAGCCTGAAGCCGAGGCTTCAGGCAGTCAGCGCCACTTTCATGCGTTCCAGACGGGCCTTCACCGAGGTGTCCAGCACCTCGTCGCCGACCACCACACGGATACCGCCGATCAGGCCAGGCTCCAGCTCAACCTGCGCTTGCAGCTTGCGGCCGAAGCGCTTCTCCAGCGACGCGACCACGTCGGCCAGCTGGGCCGGCTCGATCGGGAACGCGCTGAAGATGTGCGCATCGGACACGCCGGACGCGGCGTTGGCCAGTTCGTGGAACTGCTGGACCATCGCCGGCAGCGCCGACAGGCGGCCGTTGGCGATCACCTCGCGCAGGAAGTTCTGAACGCCGGGCACCAGCGTCTGCTTGCTCGCCGCGGACACCACGTCGAACACCTGGTCGGCGCTCACCTTGGGGTCTTCGGCGAACTGGCGCAGTTGGCTGTCGCCGGCGACGAGCGCCAGCGCGGCGAGCTGCTCGTTCCAGGTCTTGAGGTCCTGGGAGGACGCGACCTGGAACAGCGCTTCGGCGTAGGGACGGGCAATGGTTGCGAGTTCAGCCATGATTACAGCTCCGTCTTGAGACGGTTCAGCAATTCGGCGTGCACACCGGCATTGACCTCGCGCTGCAGGATCTGCTCGGCGCCCTTGACGGCCAGCGCGGCGACCTGCTCGCGCAGGGCCTCGCGGGCACGCGCCGACTGCTGCTCGGCTTCGGCCTTGGCAGCGGCGATGATCTTGGCGCCTTCGTCTTCCGCGCGCTTCTTCGCTTCGTCCACGATGGCGGCGCCGCGCTTCTCAGCGTCGGACAGCAGCTTGGTGGTTTCGTTGCGGGTCTGCGCCAGTTGCTCGTCGACCTTCTTGTTGGCGTTGGCCAGTTCGGCCTTGGCCTGGTCTGCGGCGGTCAGGCCGGCACGGATCTTGTCCGCGCGCTCGTCCAGTGCCTTCACGATCGGTGGCCAGATGAACTTCATCGTGACGAACACGAGAAGCGCAAACGGGATCCACTGGATGAAGAGGCTAGCGTTGATATTCACGGCACGATCCTTTCAGTCGTGAAAGGGTTCGGGCTCGATCAGCGAGCGACGGTGGCCAGCAGCGTAGCGGCGAACGGGTTGGCGAACGCGAACAGCAGGGCGATGGCGACGCCGATCAGGAAGGCGGCGTCGATCAGGCCGGCCAGGATGAACATCTTGGTTTGCAGTTCGTTCATCAGCTCGGGTTGACGGGCCGACGATTCCAGGAACTTGCCGCCCATCAGCGCGATGCCGATGGAAGCGCCGATCGCGCCCAGACCAACGATGATGCCGCAAGCCAGAGCGACCAGACCGAGGATGTTTTCCATGTTTTGCTCCTGAGAGAGTTAGATAAAGAGAAAGGGAAAAGGAATCGAGAAATCGCAGGGATCGAGCTGTCCGTCCGGATCAGTGCGCGTCGTGCGCCTGGCCCAGGTAGATCAGCGTCAGCATCATGAAGATGAAGGCCTGCAGCGTGATCACAAGGATGTGGAACAGCGTCCAGACCGTGCCGGCGAGGACGTGGCCGATGGCCAGGCCGATGCCGGTTCCGGTCAGGGCCCAGCCGCCACCCATCAGGGCGATCAGCATGAACACCAGCTCGCCGGCAAACATGTTGCCGAACAGTCGCATGCCATGGGACACCGTCTTGGCGATGAACTCGATGACCTGCATGAGGAAGTTGAACGGCCACAGCAGGAAGTGGTCGCCGAACGGGGCGGCGATCAGTTCGTGGCCCCAGCCGCCCAGACCCTTGATCTTGACGCTGTAGAAGAACACCAGCGCCAGGACGAAGGTCGACAGGCTCAGCGTGGTCGACAGGTCGGCGGTCGGCACGACGCGCTGGTAGGCGTGGTGCGCGTCATGGGCGACGTAGTTGGTGAACAGCGTCGGCAGCCAGTCCACCGGCAGCATGTCCATGAAGTTCATGAAGAAGATCCACACGAACACGGTCAGGGCGACCGGTCCGATGACCCGGCGGCTCTTCTCGTTGTGGATGACCGACTTGGCCTGGTTGTCCACCAGTTCGACCAGCATCTCGATGGCCGCCTGGAAGCGTCCCGGCACGCCGGCATGCGCCTTGCGTGCGACACGCCACAGGACGAACACGGCGATGAGGCCGAGCACCGTCGAATAGATCAGCGAATCGAAGTTGAAGACGCTGAAGTCGACGATGCCCGTCTGCTTCGCATCTTCGAAGGCGAAATTCTTCTGCCAATGCTGCAAATGGTGGGTGATGTATTCACCCGAAGTCGGCGCGTGCCCTTCTGCTGCCATGGTGGTGTTTCCGTCTCTATTTTCTGATTCGACCCCGCCGAAGCAGGGCCAGCCAATTTGCCTTCAGGGTCACGACGAGGGTCGAGAGCAATGCCGCCCAACTCAACGATGCGTAACCCACGACGACCGCCACCAGGATGGCGACCGCCAGAATGATCTTCACCAGCTCCCAGACCGCGAACGTGAGCATCGGCGTGCCCGCGTCCCTGGCTGATTGCCGCGTCATGCCCCACGCCATCAGGGCGTTCGGCACGACGACCGAGACGGCACCGAACAGCGCCGACCAGGTTTTGTCGGCTTGCAGGGACAGCAGTCCCCACAGCGCGACCATGATCGCCCCCATCGCGGCCTGCCAGGTCAACAACGACCAGACGGACATCGCCGGAAGCCGGGCCCGCAAGTCCTGCGCTTCTTCTCGCGTCAAGGGCTTGAAAGCCGGTTCGGCAGCCGCATCTCCTTCGGTTCCATCGTCCCAAGGATCCTGGCTGGCGGTGCCGCGGTCGTTCATCGGAACGGGCCGGGGCGGCTCTGCGGGCGACGCAACAGGTGCGTGCGCTGGATCGGGATTCACGGCGTCAGGGGGCGAGCTGCAAAACCACGGGATTATAGGGGTTCTGGCCTTACGAACCCTTAACAGGCCGTGGCGCCGGCCCATCCGCGCCGACTTGACAGCCCGTGCGATCCACGCCTAGGGCTCTCCCGAGCCCTGTTCATCGGCTTTCGCATCACTTCCAGCACCCGCCCGCGCGCGGTGTGCGCGCAACACCTGGCCCTTTCGGACTTCTTGTTCGGGCTGCTTGTTCGGGCTGCTTGTTCGGGCTGCTTGTTCGGCCTGCTTCTTCGGGCTGCTTCAAATGGGCCAGTGCGCGAACTGGACCGGCAGTCCGGCCACCGCCACCCGCATCTTCAGCACGCAGCCCGCCCAGGGTTGCGACGCGAGTTCGGCCTCGCTGCGCTTTTCCCGTGCGGTGGTGACGAAAAGGGTGCGCATGTCCGCACCACCGAAGGTCGGCATCGTCGCGCAGCGCACGGGCAGCTCGACCCGCGTGAGCACCTCGCCCGACGGCGACAGCCGAAGCAGCTGCTGACCTTCCATCATGGCGATCCAGTACGCGCCCTCGACGTCGACGGCCGCGCCGTCCGGCCGGCCGCCGTAGCTTTCCAGCGACTGTTCCGGCGCGCGCTTCTCGAAACGGGCGAAAACTTCGCGTGGACCGACGGTGCCGGTGTCCGCGTCGAAACTCAACCGGTAGATCTCATGGGCCTTGGTGTCGGCCCAGTACATCGTGCGGCCGTCCGGGCTCCAGGCCAGGCCGTTGGACACGGTGATGCCGTCCTGCACCTGCTCGAAGGCGCTGTCGCGCAGGCAATAGAGCGCCGATTCCGGCTGGCGCGCGTCGTCGATCGTGCCGACCCACAGCCGCCCCTTCGCATCGGCCTTGCCGTCGTTGAAGCGGCGCTTGGACGCGTCATAGGGCGGATCGAGCAGCTTCACGTACGCGCCGGTCGCGGGATCGAAGCGCCAGAGTCCGTTGCGCTGCGGAATCAGCAGCCCGCCGTCGGTCAGCGGCACGATGCAGCCCGGCTCGTCGTTGAGCGGCCAGCGCGTCGGCGCGTCCGCGCCGTTGTCGAGCCGGAACAAGGCCTTGCCCGGGATGTCGACGTAATAGAGGCATTGCTCCAAAGGATGCCAGAACGGCGACTCGCCGAGCAGTGCCGGCGTCAGCGACGCGGGCTCGAGGCGGAAGAGGTCGTCCGAGGACGTCGTCGAAGCGGCATGGGGCTGTGAGCTCATGCCCCGATGCTATGCCGGTAACCCGACGAAACCGGAAACCCTTGCTGGGGACCGGGCGCGATGCCGACGCGGGCCAGCCGGGCTCAGTCCAGATCGACCTTCAGGTAATGCGCGCCGGCGATCGGATTGAAGTAGTACGGCGGGATCTCCTCGAAGCCCAGGCTTTCGTACAGGTCGCGCGCGGCTTCCATGTCGTCGAGGGTGTCGAGCAGCATGGTGGAGTAGCCCGCCGTGGTGGCGCGATCGATCAGCGCCTGCGCCATCGTGCGCCCCAGTCCGAAACGGCGGAACGCAGGGCGGATGAACAGGCGCTTCATCTCGCAGGCGTTGGCGTAGTCGGAATCCGTCATCGGCCGGAATCCGCCGCAACCGGCGATCTGGCCGTCGACCAGTGCCAGCAACAGCGCGCCCTGCGGCGCGTCGTACTCGCCGGGGAGCGAGGCCAGTTCCTCGTCGAAGTTCTGGAAGTCCAGGTCGATGCCCAGGCCCTGCGCGTATTCGCGCAGGATCGCGCGCGCTTCTTCCCACAACGTGGGCGAATCGGGGCTGATCAGTCGTATCTCAGGCGTGTCCACAGCGGGCGAGTGTAGCGAGGCCGTCCCGAGGATCAAGGGGGACGTCTAGAGGCGTTCGTCAAGGACCGGCGGCCGGGCCGTGGGCGGCGAAGCCGGGGCGGGTCATCAGGCGTTGGTACCAGCCTTCCACGGCCGGCAGGTCGGCGTGCGCGATCGGGGCGGCACGCCAGCGATGCGTGGACAAGCCCAGCACGACGTCCGCCAGCGTGAAGGTGTCGCCGAGCACGAACGGCCCGCCCGAGCGCGCGAGCTGGCCGTCGAGCATCGCCATGTGGCGGTTCCAGTTCGCGACGCCGGCGTCGATCAACGCGGCGTCCTGATGCTGCGCGCTCCGGCGCACCGTCGCCATGAATGCATAGCGCCAGCTGTTGTTCAGCTCGCCGCCCTGCCAGTCCATCCACATCTCGACGAGCGCGCGCTGCCGGGGGCCGTCGGGCAGCAGGTCGACGCGGCCTTCGCGGCGCGCAAGATAGCGGCAGATGCTGTTGCTCTCCCACATCGAGAACGACGGGGCCGCTTCGTCGATCAGCACCGGCATCATCGCGTTGGGGTTGAGCGCGCGGAAGGCATCGGCCTTGACGTCGACATCCTCGCGCGTCAGGTCCAGGCCCAGCTCGACGCCGGTCCACAACACCTTGCGCACGTTGATGGACGCCGCGCGTCCGAGCACACGCAGGCCGCTCATGTCGATGCCGTCACCGTTGCCGCGGTCGCGGTCGCGTCCCCGGTCGCAAAACCGAGCACCACGCGGCGTGTCCTGGCCGACTTCTTCTCGATCTTCGTGACGACCACGGCGCCGATCTCCGCCGTGTTGGCCACGTGTGTGCCGCCGCAGGGCTGCAGGTCGACACCGTCGATCGCGAGCAGGCGCACACGGCCGCTGCCGCGCGGCGGCAACACGCTCATGCTGCGCACGAGCGTCGGATTCGCATCGAGTTCCTCGTCGCTGATCCACCGGTGGCCGACCGGATGCGCCTCGGCGACGAGCCGGGCGATGCCGGCCGTCAACGCGTCCTTGTCGAGCGGATCGGTCATGTGGAAATCCAGGCGCGCATAACCCGCGGTGATCGAACAGCCGTCCACCGGGTGCGGCACCAGCGCGCACAGCAGGTGCGTCGCGGTGTGGAAGCGCATGTGGGCGTGGCGACGCGTCCAGTCGATGCGCGCGGTGACCGGCGTGCCGGCGTCCAGGCCGCTCAGGTCCTGCTCCGGCGCGGGCAGGTGCAGGATCTCGCCGCCCTCGCCCTTGCGGGTGTCGGCGATGCGCAGCTCGCGCCCGCCCGGCAGCGTCAGCGTACCCGCGTCGCCGGCCTGCCCGCCGCCTTGCGGATAGAACACGGTGCGGTCCAGCAGCAGGCCGCGTTCATCGGCACGAAGCAGCGTTGCTTCGCACTCGCGCAATTGCGCGTCCTCGCGGAAAAGATCCAGCGTACTCATCGGGTCCTTGTCGGCACTGGTACGGCGGCGCCCGGCGCCACCTCAGTGGGGTCACCGGGGTCACCGGGGTCAGGGGGCTCAGCGGGACGTCGGCAGGGCGTCGTCGAGGTCGCCGGACTGCGTCGGCGCATCGGACAGCGTCCCCTCGATCGCCTCCAGCTCGATCGTGCCCTTGGGCGTCGAGAGCTGCGCGCGCAGGCCGTCGCGGGCCTCGAAACCCAGCAGCTGCACGCCGCTCTCCGGCAGCTTGTCGGTCGGATGGGCGTCGCCCTTCCATTCGATCGGCACCGGCAGGCCTTCCTTGCGCAGCCGGCGGCCGTCCTCGCGCAGCGCGATGCGCCAGCTCAGGTCGCCGCGGGCAGCCTCGACCGCCTCGCCGGCATCGACACCCTCGCCCGCCCAGGTGGCCAGCGTCGCGTCCAGGCTGGCCACCCGCGCGACCCAATGCAGCAGCGACGGGCCGTCCTCCTTCAAGCGCTCGCGCACGGCGGGCTGGTCCAGGTCGAACCAGCGCGGCCGGCCGGGGTCCGGCGCCTCGGGATCGATCGCGATGATTTCCAGGTAGCAGCGCGGATAGGCCGGCGGCCCGCTGATGTTGAGCAGCAGGTTGTGCGTGCCCATCAGCGCATGGCGCCCACCGGGTTGAGGGGACACACCGAGGACACGCTCGCACCAGGCGCGGCCCTCCTCGAGGGTGTTCGCGGCGACAACGAGATGATCGACTTCCATGCTCATGGCTTCACAACCTCACCTGACCGTGGATCAACGGCGTGACATCGCCGCCAATCCAGCAATGTCCGCCCTCTTTCGCCACATGCACCCGGCCCGCACGCCCGAGGGCGGCGCCCTGGGCGGCCACATAGCGGTCGGGCGCCAGACCGGCGCCTTGCAGCCATAGTGCCAGACCCGCGTTGAGGCTGCCCGTCACCGGGTCTTCAGCGGGGCCGAGGCCGGGCACGAAGGCCCGCACCTCGAATTGCAGCGGCGAGCCCGCAGGATAAGCGCCAACGACGCCCAGCTTGAGTTGCCCCATGGCGACGTAATCCGGCTCGACCGCCAGGACCGCCTCCGCGGAGGCCAGGCGCGCCGCCATCCAGTCGGGGCCGTTGTTCACCCAGACGACGTCGAGCAGGTCCGCGTCGGCCATCCGCAGCGCGCGTGCCACCTGTTCGCGCAGCGCCGGTTCGACCGGTCCCTCGCGCCGCAGCGGCGGCGCGGCGAAGGCCAGCCGTCCCCCGTCGCGGCGGATGCGCACCAGGCCGATGGCGCATTCCTGCACCACCTCGCCGGGCCGCTTCGGATCGCCGCCGCTGGACAGCCACGCGTGGCACGAGCCCAGCGTCGGATGTCCCGCGAAAGGCAGTTCGCCGCGCGGCGTGAAGATGCGGACGCGGTAATCGGCGTCGGGATGCGTGGGCGGCAGCAGGAAGGTCGTCTCGGAGAGATTCGTCCATTCCGCGAACTTCGCCATCGTGGCCTCGTCCAGGCCCGCGCCGTCGATCACGACGGCCAGCGGGTTGCCCTTCAGCGGCTCGGCGGTGAAGACATCGACTTGAACGAAGCGGCGGAGTTCGGACATGCGGAACCTCGGGAAAGCGGAAAAACGGGATGAGTCGACCCGTCCCGCCTGACGCGGCGGTGACGGGTGACAGGAACCGGGCACAGCCCTCGCGGATGATCGCGGCGGGCTGCGGGATCAGGCGATCGTGACGATCACGGTGCCGTTTCGGCGGTCGTCAGCGCCAGCGCCTCGTGCAGCACGCGGCCCAGCTTGTCGACGCCTTCGGCGATCAGGTCCGGCGTCAGCGTCACGAAGGACAGGCGCAGCGTGCGCGTGTCCGGCTGGTGCGCGTAGAACGCGGCACCCGGCACGTAGGCGATGCCGGCGTCGACCGCGCGCGGCAGCAGCGCCATCGCGTCCAGGCCCTCGGGCAGGCGGATCCAGAAGAACATGCCGCCTTCCGGGGTCTGCCACTCGCAGCCCGGCGGCAGCGCCGTTTCCAGCGCCTTGGCCATCGCGTCGCGGTTGGCCTTGTAGCGGGCGCGGATCTTGGGCACGTGCTCGTCCAGGAAGCCGCCCTTGATGACCTCGTGCACCACGCGCTGGTTGAAGCCCGGCGTGTGCAGGTCGGCGGCCTGCTTGGCCTGCAGCAGCTTCGGATAGAGCTCGCTCGGCGCGACGATGTAGCCCAGGCGGAAGCCCGGCGTCAGCACCTTGGAGAACGAGCCCAGGTAGAGGCTGCCTTCCGGCCACAGCGAACTGAGCGAGGCCGGCGGCGCCTGGTCGAACCACAGGTCGCCGTAGGGGTTGTCCTCGACGATGGGCACGCCGGCCTTGCGCGCGGCGGCGACCACGGCCTGGCGGCGCCCGGCGCTCATCACGCGGCCGGTCGGGTTCTGGTAGTTCGGCAGCAGGTATGCGAAGCGCGTGCCCGGCGCGTCGTGCGGCAGCGCCTCGATGGCCGAGGGCAGCGGGCCCTCGTCGTCGCTGGCGAGGCTGGCGAAGATCGGCTCGTACGGCGTGAAGGCCTGCAGCGCGCCGAGGTAGGTCGGCGTCTCGACCGCGACCGGCGCGCCCGCGTCGCACAGCAGCTTGCCGACCAGGTCCAGGCCCTGCTGCGAGCCGCTGGTGATCAGCACCTGGTCCGGCGAGGCGTTGATCCCCAGCGTCGCGACCTTGGCCGCGACCCACTCGCGCAGCGGCGCGAAGCCCTCGCTGGCGGCGTACTGCAGCGCTTCCTTCGCGTTGTGCGTCAGCACGCGGTCGCAGGCGGTCCTGATGGCTTCCACCGGGAACGTGTCCGCGCTGGGCAGGCCGCCGGCCATGGACAGGATGCCCGGCTTCTCGGTGACCTTCAGGATCTCTCGGATGATGGACGGGTTCATGCGCGCCGCGCGGCGGGCCTGCGTCCAGGGACTGCGGTTCATGGGGGTTGTCTCCGGTTGAGCGGACCAGTCTAAGGGGTCGACCAGCACAGGACCAATACACTGCGCCATACCACCGCATGATCTGTATCGGCATGGACACCAGCACAGCCAACGGCAGCATGAGCGCCCCCAACAGCGCCAATGTCGCGCCGGTCGCCCTCTCCCGCAATGCCAGCCAGCCGCTCGCGCAGCAGCTGGCGCAGCGCTTCGCGGCGCGGATCCAGCAGCGGCTGCTGCTGCCGGGCGCGCGGCTGCCGTCGGTGCGGGACTGCGCGCGCCACCATGGCGTCAGCCCGTACACGGTCGTGGCGGCCTACGACCAGTTGCTCGCTCAGGGCCTGCTGGAAGCGCGCAAGAAGCGTGGGTTTTTCGTTCGCGAAACCCGGACCCCGCCGCCCCGGGCGACGGTCGCCCACGACGTCGCCCCCGCGCCACTGCCGCCGCCGGTCGACGCCAGCGCGCTGATCCGCGGCATGTTCCAGGCGGACGCCCGACGGTCCCCGGGGCTGGGCACGCTGCCGGCGGAATGGCTGGACCTGGGCCTGCTGCAGTCGACGTTGCGGCGGCTGGCGACGAACGCGGACGACGCGCTGCTGTCCGGCTACGGCGAGCCGCTCGGCGACGAGCGCCTGCGGCGCGCGCTGTCGCGTCGCCTGCTGGACATCGCGGTGCAGGCCGCGCCGGACCAGATCATGAGCACCGTGGGCGCGACGCACGGGCTGGACCTGATCACGCGGGCCTTCCTGGAGCCGGGCGACGCCGTGCTGGTGGACGACCCGGGCTGGGCGATCGAGTACGCGCGCCTGTCGCAGGCCGGCATGCGGCTGCTGCCGGTGCCGCGCGGCGCGCACGGGCCGGACATCGCGGTGATGCGCCGGCTGATCGAGGAGCACCGGCCGCGCATGTACGTGACGGTGTCGGTGCTGCACAACCCGACCGGCGCGACGCTGGACCTGGCGCACGCGCACCAGGTGCTGCAGCTGGCGCACGAGCACGACCTGCTGATCGTCGAGGACGACACCTACGCGCTGTTCGCGCCGAACCACGCGCCGCGGCTGGCCGCCCTCGATCAGCTGCGGCGCACGATCTACGTCTCGGGCTTCTCGAAGATGCTGTCGCCGGCGTGGCGGGTCGGCTTCGTCGCGGCGAGTCCGGACCGCATGGCGCGCCTGACCGACCTGAAGCTGCTGGCCTCGCTGACGACCAGTCCGTTGATGGACCGGGCGGTCGCGCTCTGCCTGGAGCAGGGCCTGTTGCGCAAGCATGCCGAGCGGATCGCCGCGCGGCTGGCGTCGGCGCGGCAGCGCTGCGTGCGGCTGGCCGAGGACGCGGGTTGCCGCTTCGCGGCGGTGCCGGCGGGGCTGTTCGGCTGGGTCGACGTGGGCGTCGACACCGAGCGGCTGGGGCCGGCGATGATGGACCAGGGCTGGCTGATCGCGCCTGGCATCCTCTTCAGCCCGACGCGCACGCCGGGCACGCTGATGCGCATCAACTTCGCGACCTCGCAGGATCCGAAGTTCTGGCACGCGCTGGAGCGGGCGCGGGAGGCGCTCAGGCGCTGAGCAGGCGCCCGGCGGATCAATTGCGATCGCCGTCCTCGGGAACCGGCGCCCAGGGACCGATGAGCCGGTAGCCCTGCCGCCGGGTGCAGATCACGGCCACCGGCTGACCGCGCAGCGTGGCGGGCCGTACCCGCCAATCCTGCATCGCGACTTGGACGTGGGTGATGAAGGTCCGGTTGGGCCCGTCGGCGACGGTCATCGGCTCGACACGCCCTTGCTCGTCGGCCTTGAACAGAACCACGACGTTCGCGGCGTTCCCGTTCATCAGATGGGTCGCCGGGTACAGCGTGTCACTGCCGAACTCGAGATAGGGCGCCACATCGTGCGGCCCCCTGCAGTCGCCGAGCAGCGCCGGCAGCGCGAGCGCACCAGCGCCAGGCCTCACGACGGGACGTGATCGACCGTCAGGCGCTCGCAGGGATCGAAACCCTCGATGAAACGGGCGACGCCCAAGCCCTGCGCCAAGTGGCGGAACGCGAAGCTCTTGGCCCAGAAGTTCCGGTCCCAGCCCGATGCCTGATCACGGCGGAACGGTGACGTCCCATCATCGTTCCGGCCTTCCGTCCGATGAAGCAGCATGGCCAGCGCGGGCGCGGACACCTGCCGGTCTTGCGCGATCCCGATCAGCCGATCCGCCGTCGCGAGGACCGCCGAGCCCTCGTCGGCGAAGGCATCAGCCGCCGCCCCGAGCATCAGGAAGACCAGGAACGATTCGAGTCGCTCACGTTCCACGTTCCTGCAGGCCGACTCCATGTTTGTCGGGGCGCTTTCCACCCATCCCCACAACAGTGTGCCCAGGCGCCGGCATGCGTCGATCCGACGGTCACCCTTTGCGCGAGCAGGCTGCGCAAAGGCAGGGTCCGGCTCGCGCCGCAAGAGCGTCGCCATGTCGTCCTTGGCCCAAGCCCATTGAGAGAAGCAGAACGGCGCCGCCGGGTCGAACGCGATGCCATCGAGCCCCTGTCGCTGCAGCCCATACAACCGGACCCAGGTTCGCCATTCCGGAAGACCAGCCATATACGCCACCGCGCTGACCTCCAAGAGGGCTCTGGACATCGCCGGCGTGGCGCGGCCGCCGAGTGCGGCGCGAGCGGTCGCGCTTAGCACCCGATCCAACTCAGCCAGGCCCAGTGCACGACATCCGACCACGAAGCAGGCGGGATCGACCTCAAGCAAGGTCCACAGGCGCTCGGACACGCGCCGCCCTGCCTTGTGCAGCGCCTGGGCCCAGTGTCCTCCCTGCTCGCTCGGCAGGGGGCTGCCGCTGCGGTGGGAATCGTCGGCGGCGATGACCTCCAACGCCCGCAGCGACTCCTCCCAGGCCTGATGCCACGTCTTGGGCTTGAGGTCGTCGAGCGGCGCCAACACGTCCAACGCCTTCGGCGACTCGCTGCGATCCGCGGTCTCGGAATCGTCGGGCATTCTCAAGGCAGGCGGGAAGTCGAGGTCACCGGGGCTCGGCGGATCGATGTCCCTCAGACGCCTCATGGTTCGCAACTGCCCGGCGTCCTTCACCGGCAGCGTGCCGACTGCGGCGATCCACGGCCAGACCCGGCTTCTCTGGTGGCTCGAGAGTCCGCGATAGGCAGCAACGAGCGGGTCCCCGGCGCTCGACATCCAATTCCTCAGCAATTCGGCGATGCGTGTGCCCTTGCCAGCGTTCGGTCCCCGCCACTCCGACTCGGTGTCGCAGACGCATGTCTGCGCAGCGCAGCCATGCCGCATCGAGGGCAGCAGTGTGATCGCCAGATACAGCATGTCGAATCGATAGCGCGAGAACGGTGCGCCGGCGTCAGGCAGGACGAGGCTGTCGCGCAGAATCTCGCGGCTCCCCAGCGTGCTGGCATCCAGCACCTCGACGTGCCTCGGCAGTCGGAACTTCGGGGGTGCCTGCAGCAGCACCAGGGTGGTCGGGGACTCGAACGTGCGGGGCACCGTCGCCACCCTGTCAGCGAAAAGAAGGCGCATGGGATCGGACCTGCCCGTTTCCGTCGGAGGCGGTTCCAGGGCGATCGCGGCCGCGGAGGCCGCCGCTGGAGTTCCTTCGATCGTCATGCCTGCGAAATCCGTGGAGGGCGATACACCGGGCGAGGTCAAGCTGTTGAGCATGGGGATCCTGAAGATGAGGGGGCAAGGCGCCCGGCCAAAAAGAGCGGCGAAAGAGCGGCGAAAGAGCGGCGAAGGAGGGACGCAAGGGCGACGCAAGATCGGCTGAGTTGTCACCTGCGTCACGCGGTTCGATGGCCGCGCCCGTCGACGCGCCTAAGATCCGCGCTCATGACGATCCCTCGCTCCTCCTCCCCCGCCGACCTCGGTGCCGCGCTCGCCGAGGCCTGGACCGCCGACACCCTGCTCGACGACACCGCGTGGTCGCTGCCCGACGAGGCGGCGGCCTACGCGGCGCAGGCCGAACTCGCGAAGCGGCTCGACTGGCTGCCGCCCGGCCGGGTGCAGTTCTGGAAGTGCGGCGGTTCGTCACGCGAAGGCGCGTTGGGCAGTTCGCCGCTGCCGCCGCAACGCGCGCGCGAAGTGCGCGGCCTGCGCAACGGGGGCGACTTCAGCGAGTTCGCGCTGGTCGGCGCCGAGGCGGAGATCGCCTTGCGCCTCGGTCAAGACGTGACCCCGGAGATGGCCGCCGCGCTGGTGCCCGGTCAGGCCGAACACCTGATCGACGCGATGTGCGTCGCGGTGGAATGGCTGGGCTCGCGCTGGCAGCGCGGCCTGGCGGCGGACAACACGCTGCGCCTGGCGGATGCGCAGACGCACGGTGCGTTGGCGCTGGGGCCGTGGCAGGCGTGGAAGCCGGGCCACGACTGGGCGAACCAGCCCTGCGAACTGATCGTCGAGGGTCAGCCGCCGATGGGCGGCGTGGGTGGCCACGGTCTGAACGACCCGGCCTGGGTGATCGCCGGCTGGCTGCAGATCGCGACGCGCGGCGGGCTGACGGTGCCGGCGGGCAGCGTCGTCACGACGGGCTCGTGGCGCGTGGCCACTAAGATCGCCAAGGGCGTGACGGTCACCGCCCGCTACGAAGGCCTGGGCGAACTGACCGTCCGCGCCTGACGATCAGCGCCCGGCGATCAGCGTCCCGCGGTCAGCGCCGGGCAATCAGCGCCGGGCAATCAGCGCCCGGCGATCGGCCTGACGATCACTTCCCGTCGAGCGCTTCCCAGCGCGTCATCAGCGTCAGCAGCTCGTCGTCGATCTCGGCGGCGCGGTTGGTGACTTCGGTGATGCGTCCCGCACCCTGCTGGTACAGCTCCGTGCTGTTGAGCAGCGCCTGCAGGTGCTTCTGCTCGGTCTCGAGCGCGCCGATCTGCTTGGGGATCTCGTCCAGCTCGCGCTGTTCCCTGTAGCTGAGCTTGCGCTTGGTCGCCACCACCGGTGCCGGCGCGGGGGCCGGCGCAGGCGCCGGGGTGGGCGCGGCGGCCGGGGCCTGGCGCGCCTTGATCTCGGCCGCGCGCTGCGACTGCTGCAGCCAGTCCTCGATGTCGCCTTCGTACTCGCGCCACTTGCCGCCGCCTTCGCTGACGATGGTCGAGGTCACGACGTTGTCCAGGAAGCGCCGGTCATGGCTGACCAGGAACACGGTGCCGTCGTACTCGGCCAGCAGTTCCTCGAGCAGCTCCAGCGTCTCGATGTCCAGGTCGTTGGTCGGTTCGTCCAGCACCAGCACGTTGGCCGGTCGCGCGAAGAGGCGGGCCAGCAGCAGCCGGTTGCGCTCGCCGCCGGACAGGCTGGACACCGGCGATTCCGCCCGCGCCGGCGAGAACAGGAAGTCGCTCAGGTAGCTCTTGACGTGCTTGCGCTGGTTGCCGATCTCGATCCACTCGCTGCCCGGGCTGATCGTGTCGGCCAGCGTCGCGTTGAGGTTGAGCGCGTCGCGCATCTGGTCGAAGTAGGCGACCGACATCTTCGTGCCCAGGCGCACCGCGCCGCTGTCGGGCGGCAGTTCGCCGAGGATCATCTTCAGCAGCGTCGTCTTGCCTGCGCCGTTCGGGCCGATCAGGCCGACCTTGTCGCCGCGCAGGATGGTGCCGGTGAAGCCGTCGACGATCACGCGGTCGCCGAAGCGCTTGGAAACGCCCTCCAGCTCCGCCACGATCTTGCCGCTCGAGTCGCCGGTGGCGACGTCCAGCCGGACCTTGCCCTGCACGTCGCGGCGCGACTGGCGTTCGTTGCGCATCTCATGCAGCCGCTGGACGCGGGCGACGCTGCGGGTGCGGCGCGCCTCGACGCCCTTGCGGATCCAGACCTCTTCCTGCGCCAGCATCTTGTCGAAGCGGGCGTTGGCCAGCGCCTCGTTCTCCAGCTCGTAGGCCTTGGCGGCCTGGAAGGCGGCGAAGTTGCCGGGATAGCCGCGGAGCTGGCCGCGGTCGAGCTCGACGATGCGGTTGGCGACGTTGTCCAGGAAGGCGCGGTCGTGGGTGATCAGCAGCAGCGAGCCCTTGAAGCCGTTCAGCAGCTCTTCCAGCCAGCGGATCGCGTCCAGGTCCAGGTGGTTGGTCGGTTCGTCGAGCAGCAGCACGTCCGGCTGCGCGACCAGCGCGCGGGCCAGCGCGACGCGTTTCTTCAGGCCGCCGGAGAGTTCGCCGATCCTGCGTCCGCCGTCCAGGTCCAGGCGGTGCAGCGTCTCGTCGACGCGCTGCTCCCAGTTCCAGGCGCCGATCTGCTCGATGCGCTCCTGCACCCAGCCGAGGTCGTCGTTCTCGTCGTGCGCCTCGTAGCGCTCGCGCAGCGCCTTGGCCTCGGCGACGCCTTCGCTGACGACGTCGAAGATCGTGGCCTCGGGACGGAGCTCCGGTTCCTGCGGCACGTAGACGCTGGTGAGACCCTTTTCGAGCTGCAGCAGCCCGTCGTCGAGCTTCTCGATGCCCGCGAGGACCTTCAGCATCGAGGACTTGCCGGTCCCGTTGCGACCGATCAGGCCGACGCGGTCGCCGGTTTCGAGTGAGAAATTGGCGCCGTCGAGCAGCGGCACGTGGCCGAAAGCGAGGTGGGCGTTGGAGAGGGAAAGGACAGCCATGGGCGCGATTGTCCTCGAAGGCGGATGGGGCGCCCTCAGACCCAGACGCGATAGGCCCGGAACGCCTCGTCGTGGGCGACGCGGCGACGCCGTGGAAGCGCGGCAAGCGCCGCGATGAATCTTTTATTCGTGGACGAGGTGCGAGGCGGTCCGTAGCCTCGCGGCATGACCGCCTTACGAGATCGTCTCGGTCAACCGGACGAAGCTCCCATCCGACAGCTGGAAGCGCACCCAGCGCATCCGGCTCGGCAGGATGGGCATGTCCTGCTCGACCGCCGCGCCGGTGTCGAACTCGACCGCGGCGGGCGCCGGCTCGTACCAGCCGAGCGCGTCGAGCCGCGCTTCCTGCGCCACGATCTCCGGCGTCGCGTAGCACCACAGCGCGCGACCGATCAGCTCGGCGCGCGGCAGGCGGCAATGGCGCTCCCGCGCATGCGACATCGCCAGCAGGCGATGGCTCAGGTCGCAGATCAGGTGCACCGCGCCGGGCGCGCGCTCGACCAGGCGGCCCAACTCGAAGTCGGCGGCGCTGTCCAGCCGCGCGGTCATCAGCCGACGCAGCGCCTGCTGCTCGTCGAACGAGGGCGCGGCGATCCCCGATTCCCAGCGCGACACCGTCGTCTGCGACACGCTCAGCTCCGCCGCGACGGCGCCCTGCTTCAGGCGGCGCATCGAGCGCCACAGGCGCAGGCTGTGGCCGAGCTGGCGGGCATCGCAGGAAAGCAGCGGCGAGTCGTTCATGGCGAGGCGGCAGAGGGACGCGAGGACGGGCGCGAGGACGTGCGTGGGGACGAGCGATCGATGGTCGGGAAGATCGGCATCGGAGGGCCGAAGTGAGGATTCTGCTGTACTACCTCTGCGGCGTGTTCGCCGCGGCCCAATTGGGCAAGCTGGCCGCGCTGTCGCCGCCGATCGCGCGCGAGCTCCAGCTCGGACTGGCGGCAATGGCCGCGCTGACCTCGCTGCTCGAAGTCTGCGGCGCCACGCTCGGCGGCGTCGCGGGACGCTGGCTGCCGCGCATCGGACTGAAGCGGGCGCTGGCCGGGGCGGTGCTGGCCCTCGCCGCGGGCGCGGCCGCGGCGGGCTTCGCGCACGGCGTGGTCCTGCTCGCGCTGGCGCGGCTGCTCGAGAGCCTGGGCTACCTCGCCATCGTCGTCGCCGCGCCCGTGCTGATCGCCCGCGCTGCCGAGGGCCGGGGCCAGGCGGCCGCGATGGCGCTCTGGAGCACCTTCCTCCCGGTGGGCATGGCGATCGGCGCCTGGGTCTATGCGCATGCGGCGGGCTGGGCCGGCTGGCGGCCCGCGCAGGCGCTGAGCGTCGCCGGCGGCGTGCTGCTGTGGATCGGCCTGCGGTCGATCCGCGTGGACGACGACCCGCACGCCGTCGAGTCCCGCCATCCGCCGGGCGCGACCGGCGCGCTGCTGTGGGCGCTGGTCGCCGCTTTCGGCGCCTACGCGGTCGCCGAGGTGGGCCTGCTCGCGCTGCTGCCCAGCCTGCTCACGCAAGGCGGCATGCCCCTGAGCAGCGCCGGCACCTGGACCGCCGCGGCCGCCCTGGCCAACGTGCCCGCGAGCGCCCTCGGCGCCTGGCTGCTGCGCCGCCACGGCGCGCTGTCCCCGGCGATCGCCGTCGGCATGGCGGTGTCGCTGGGTGCGTCGGGGCTGCTCTACCTCGGCGTGATGCGCGACGGCGGCGACGCCTCCTGGCAGGCGGCGCTGGCCATCGGCATCAACGCGGCGTCGGGCGTGTTCCCCAGCCTGGTCTTCGCGCTGCTGCCGCTGGCCGCGCGCACGCCGGAGCGCCTGGCGCTCGCCAGCGGGCGCCTCACGCAGTTCGGCGCTTCCGGGGCTTTGCTCGGGCCGCCGCTGATGGGCACGGTGGTCGAGCGCTGGGGCTGGAGCGCCGCCGGCCACCTGGGCCTGGGCCTGTCCCTCGTGGCCATGCCGCTCGCCTGGCTGGCGTGGCGAGGCCTGCATGCGACACCGGCCGCGGGAGGTCCGGTCCGAAGCCCGATAAGCTCCGGCTCCGGACATCGCTGACCCGTACCCCCATGACATCGACCGCCGCTTCCTTGACCGCGCTCCTGCTGGCCCTGGCCGCCGGCCCGACCTTCGCCCAGGGCGACGCCGACGTGCTGCGCTGCCTGGACATCGCCGACAACACCGCGCGCCTGCAATGCTTCGACCAGGCCGCGACCGCGCTGCGCACGGCGCGGGCTGCCGGCAAGTCGGTCGAGATCGACATGACGCCCCGCGACAGCAACTTCGGCCAGCTCGGCCCGGCGCCGGACACCCTGGCGAGCCGGATCACCGGGCGTTTCGACGGCTGGAACAAGCTCGACCGCGTGAAACTGGCCAACGGCCAGGTGTGGCAGCTGCTCGACGAAGGCACGTCGATCGGCGCCCGGACCGATCCTCAGGTGCTCATCAAGGCCGGCGCGCTCAAGGCCAGCTACTTCATGACGATCGAAGGCCTGGGCGCCCCGGTCCGGGTCAAGCGCGTGCAGTGACGCGCCGACGCTGTCGCTGCCGCTGCCGCTAACGCCGACGCAGACGCAGACGCAGACGCAGACGCCGACGCGAGCCGCCCGCTCAATCGTCCGACGAGAACCCGGACGCCGCCACGATCGGACCCCACTGCGCGCGTTCGGCGGCCAGCCGGCGCGCGTAGTCGGCCGGCTGCATCGCCAGCGGTTCGAAGCCCAGCTTGGCCAGCCCCTCGACGACCTGCTTCTCACGCAGCGCGACGCGCACCAGGTCGAAGACCTTGTCGACGACGGCGGCCGGTGTCTTCGGCGGCAGGAACAGGCCGTAGGTCTCGACGCCGATGATGCCCTTGAAGCCCTGCTCGCCGAAGGTCGGCACCTCCGGCGCGAAGCGCGAGCGCTCGTGATCGGTGACGCCGAGCACGCGCACCCGGCCGCCGGCGACATAGGGCAGCAGGTCGCCCAGGATGAAACAGCCCGACGCGATCTGCCCGCCCATCAGGTCCTGCAGGCCGGGCGCGGCGCCGCGGTACGGCACATGCGTCAGCGTGATGCCGGCGGCGCGCTTGAACTGGTCGCCGAGGAAGTGCGGCATCGCGCCGGCCGCGGGCGACGCATAGGAGGACTGCTCCGGATGCGCCTTGGCCCAGGCGGCGAAGTCGCCCATCGTCTTCACCGTCGCCGGGACCATCGGTCCCACGCCGAAGCCGCAGGTCGCGTTGGCGATCGGCGAGACCGCGATCGCGTCGGTGTCCGGCTTGTAGGCCAGCTTGCGATAGACGTGCGGATAGATCGTGAACATCGACGACGGACTCATCAGCAGCGTGCCGCCGTCGGCGGGCGCGTCTCGCAGCGCGGTCACCGCGAGGCGGCCGCCCGCGCCGACGCGCTGCTCCACCAGCACGTTCTCCGCGAGCCGTCCACGCCAGGCTTCGGCGACGCGGCGCGCGCAGACGTCGACCGAGCCGCCGGCCGGGAAGCCGACGAGGATGCGCGGCATCGCCGCCGTCTGCGCGCGCAGCGGCACCGCCAGGCCGGCCATCGCGGCGCCGAGCAGCAGGCCGGCGTCGCGGCGGGTGAGCTTCCGATCGGGGTCGTTCATCGCTTGTCTCCGTCGTTGTTGTCTGTCGTTGTCTGTCGTTGTCGTTGTCGTTGTCGTCTGTCGTTGTCGTTGTCGCTGTTGTCTGTCGCTGTCGTCACGCCAGTCGATGTGCTCAGTCGATGGCTGCTGTCGTTCTCATCCGCCGCCGCCCTGCGCCGAGGCGATCTCCGCCAGGCGCTCCAGGTCCGCCTTCAGGCGCGCGGCGCGCTCGCCGAGTTCGCTCATCAGGCGCTCATCGTGCGTGCGCACGCGTCGCTCCAGCACGGCGAGCTGGCGCTTGCCCGCCGTCGTGAGGAACAGGCCCCAGCGGCGCCCGTCCTCGGCGTCGTCGCGGCGCTCCACCCAGCCGCGGCCGGTCAACCAGTCCGTCAGGCGCAGCGCGCCGCTGCGGTGCAAGCCCATCGCCTGCGCGAGCAGCCCTTGCCGCATGCCCGGGTTGCGCCCGACGAGCACCAGGGCGGCGAAGCGCTGCGGGCTCACGTCGAGTGCCGACGTCGCCCGGTAGAAGTCCAGGTAGAGCGCGTTCTGGGCGCGCCGCAGCGCGTAGCCGAGCAGGTCGTCGAGGACGCCGTAGTCCAGCCCGGGGACGGGCAGGAGCGGCGCCTCGGGCGGCTCCGGGTTGGCGTTCGGGGGCGGGGTCCGGCTCATCCCGATCAGCTTAGGTACTGTTGCATAGCGCAACTATCTCGCTTACCCTGAGCCGATCGACTGGAGACCCTCATGGCCCTCGACATCGTGATCGCCGGCGGCGGCATCGGCGGACTGGCCGCGGCGCTGGCGCTGCAACGCGACGGACACCGCGTGACCGTCTGCGAGGCCACTGCGGCGCTCAAGCCGCTGGGCGTGGGCATCAACCTGCTGCCGCATGCGGTGGCCGTCCTCGACGGGCTGGGGCTGATGCCGCAGTTGCAGGCGATGGCGGTGCCGACCTCGGCGCTGATCTTCGCCAACCGGCATGGGCAGACGATCTACGAGGACCGGCGCGGACTCGCCGGCGGCTACAGCCACCCGCAATTCAGCGTGCATCGCGGCGAGTTGCAGCTGATGCTGTGGCGCGAGGCGGCGGCGCGGCTCGGCGCGGAGCGCCTCGTCAGCGGATGGCGCACGAGCGGCGCGCAATCCGACGGCGACCAGGTGATCGTGACGGGGACGGATGCCGGCGGCGCGCCGGTGGCCCGCCGCGCGGACCTGCTGATCGCGGCGGACGGCATCCACTCGGCGATCCGGCGCCAGTTCCACCCCCACGAGGGCGCGCCCCGCTGGAACGGGATGATGATGTGGCGCGGCACCTCGCTGGCGACGCCCTTCCTCGACGGACGCACGATGGTGCAGGCAGGACATCGGCGCGCGAAGTTCGTCGTCTATCCGATCGCGCCGCCGCGGCCGGACGGCTTGCAGCTCATCAACTGGATCTGCGACCGGCGCCTGCGCGAGGACGGACTCGGCGGCGGGCTGACCGCGCCGGACCGCGAGGACTGGAACAGGCCCGGCTCGATCGACGACCTGCTGCCGACCTTCGGCGGCTGGCGCTTCCCTTGGCTCGACGTGCCGGGTGTGATCGGGAGCGCGACGCAACTGCTGGAATGGCCGATGGTCGACCGCGATCCGCTGCCGCGCTGGCGGCAGGGCCGCATCACGCTGCTGGGCGATGCGGCGCATCCGATGTACCCGATCGGCTCGAACGGCGCGACGCAGGCGATCCTCGACGCTGAGGCGATCGCGCGGGCGCTGCGCGAGGAACCGCGCGTGGAGACGGCGCTCGACCACTACGAGGCCGAACGTCGCCCGATGTGCGCGCGGATCGTCGAGCTGAACCGGCAGGAGGGCTTGGACTACATCCTCGACATGGTGGAGGAACGCGCGCCAGACGGCTTCGAGCGCCTGGAGGACGTGATCGATCCGGCGGAGGTGGATGCCTTCGTCAAGCGCTACAAGGCGGCGGCGGGGCACCGGCAGACGGTGCCGGCGGGTCCGCCCGCGGATGCCGCGCCGGCGTCCGCGCCGTAGCATCCGGAACCGCCCTCCTCATCTCGGTCACCCAGTCTCCTTGGATCGGGGGCCACGCCTGGATTTCATGCCGATTGAGGTGAGAGACGTCAGGCGACGCAACTCGAAGAATCACAGCTCCTTCCACAACCAAGCAAGGAGCGGTGAATGGCCTATGCATATTCGGACCGCCTGATGCCTTCCAAGCCGATTCCGCCGCGCGCATCGCAGGCTCATCAGAGCAAACCGCAGCGACCTCACTCGACTGATGCGCAGTGGCTGCACGTCGAAAAACGCCTGGCCGAGTTGGAAGCGCTTCCCGCCGATTGGAATGATGATGGCGCGCCACCCATCGCGGCGTTGGCACTGGCGCTCACCCGGCAACTCCTGGCACTGCGCCCACCGCTCATTCGACTTGGCGAACTGTTTCCCTCTCCCGAAGGCGGCGTGCTGGTGGAATATGTCCGAGGCGCCTGGGACCTCACAGTGGAAGTGAGCCCCGATGGCACAGTGGAGATCTTCGGATTCGAAATCGACGGCAATCTCAAGTTGTTCCCACATCCCTATCCCTCCATGAATGCCGAGTTTCTCGAGGCATTCGACAACGCAGGAGGCCCGGAATGGCGGTGAGCTTGTGCAATGCGGACGAAGTCCTGTTCCGTCAGATCCATCCCACCGGGCTGAACGCTGGAAGCCCCTGCAGCTCCTGCTTCATGCCCTCGAAGGCAGACAACGGTCTGTTGTCTGTCGACCGATCGACGCTCACGACAGCGGAGCAGTCCCATAGGCTCTACACGAGCAATGACAGGGTGTCCGTCGCGGTGTACGGACTCAGCGTTGCCGAGTTCCTGGCATGCGGCGTGACCTGCTTCGAAAATCCCGTGCGAGATCATCCGACTTTGGTGGACAACCCCGCCCATGCACTCGCCGACTTCTCCGCTCAGAGTCAGACAAGTCGGCGAGTTACTGCGAAGGAATTGAAGCGTCTGGCCATCCGACGTGGTCGCCTGTTCGGTGCCTCATGAATGCACAGGATTTCTTCCAAAGGCAGCCGATTCAAGATGACTTTCAGGATCTGGCTGGCAGACCTGCTGCGTCCGCCATTGCCGATCTCAATCGTCCGCCCATCCCGTCCTCAACCACCTCGCCCAATCCGCCCGTCCGTTCCTGGCAGCGATGCTCGCCATCGCTTCGTGGTCGTACGGCACGCTGATGGACTCGGTCACCCAGCCCTGTGCGGTCCGTTCCACGATCGCATAGCGCGCATCGGGCGAGCCGTTCTCCGCGACATGGCGGATCGGATGATCGTCGTCCCACGCCTGCAGGCCGACGCTGCCGGGATTCACCAGCCATTGCCCTCGCGCGCTGCGCAGCACGCGCGGGATGTGCGTGTGACCGCAGCAAACCAGCGCCGACGACTGATCTCCGAGCCGCTCCGCCACCTCACCGGCTGACGGCGTTCTCAAACGCGGACCATCCTGCGTGTCGAGGAAATACGTGATGTCGCTGCGCGGCGTGCCGTGGCACAGGAAGACCTCATCGGTCAGTTGCATCGTCTTCGGCAGCGCGCGGAGCCACGCCAGTTCCGACTCGCCCAGGCGCTCACGCGCAAAACGGTCAGACGCACCGGCCGGCTTGTCCGCGGTGACAGCGAGCAGTTGCCGTTCATGGTTGCCGGCGATCGTGGGCCAGCCTTGCGCCATCAGGTACTGCGCCGTCTCCAACGGCTGCAGCGGCCCCGACAGGATGTCGCCGAGTTTCACGATCTGGTCCACGCCCCGTCGCCGCAGGTCCGCCACGACGGCCTCCAACGCGAGCAGGTTGCCGTGGATGTCGGACAGGAGCGCGATGCGCATGGCGGCCTCGAAGGTGGCGCGCGGGCTGGATGATCAGTCGATCAGCTGCCGCGCGTGATGCGCCAGGTGATCGTCGATCACCGTCGCGATGAAGTAGTAGCCGTGGTCGTAGCCCTCGTGGCGGCGCAGCGTCAGTGCTTGCCCGATCGACGCGCACGCCGACTCCAGCGCTTCCGGATACAGCTGCTCGACGAGGAACTTGTCCGCCAGCCCCTGGTCGACCAGGATCCCATGCGGATACGGCGCCCGCGCCTGCGCCTGGATGAGCGCGCTCGCGTCATGCGCGGGCCAGGCGTCGCGGTCCTCGCCGAGGTAGCCGGTGAAGGCCTTCACGCCCCACGGGCAACGGCTGGGCGCGGCGATCGGCGCGATCGCCGACACCGACGCGAACGCGCCCGGATGCCGCAGCGCCAGCGTCAGCGCGCCGTGGCCCCCCATCGAATGCCCCGCGATCCCGGTCTTCGATGCGTCCAGCCCGAGCGACGCCTGCACCTGCGGGATCAACTCCCGCATCAGGTAGCTCTCCATGCGCCAGTGCGTCGCCCACGGCGCCTGCGTCGCATCCAGGTAGAACCCCGCCGCGACGCCGAAATCCCACGACGCCGTCGCCCCCGGCAGCGCGCTCACCGCGTCGCCGCGCGGGCTCGTGTCCGGCATCAGCAGCGCGAGTCCCAGTTCCGCCGCCTTGCGCTGCGCGCCGGCCTTCATCGTGAAGGTCTCCTCGCTGCAGGTCAGCCCCGCGAGGAACACCAGCAGGCCCTTCACCGCCCGCGCGCCGCCCGGCGGCAGGAACAGCGCGAAGCGCATGGGCAGGCCGATCTCGGCCGAGTTGTGGCGATGGAAACGCTGCACGCCGCCGAAACTGGCGTGCTCGCTGATCAATTCGAAAGTCATGTCGATGTCCCGGTGCGGGCCGCGATCGCCTGCGTGATCGCGGCCGAAAACCTTGCCGCGATCAGCGCGCCGCGGCGATCGCCGCTTCCAGCGCGTCGATGAACACCGCGCCGACGTCGAAGCCCGTCTGCTCCATGATTTCCTGGAAGCAGGTCGGGCTGGTCACGTTGAGCTCGGTCATCTTGTCGCCGATCACGTCCAGCCCCACCAGCAGCAGCCCGCGCGCCGCCAGCACCGGCCCCAGTGCCTCGGCGATGCGGCGGTCGTCGTCGTTCAGCGGCTGCGCGACGCCCTTGCCGCCCGCGGCCAGGTTGCCGCGCACCTCGGTCCCCTGCGGGATCCGCGCCAGCGAGTACGGCACCGGCTTGCCGCCGATCAGCAGGATGCGCTTGTCGCCCTTGACGATCTCCGGCACGAAGCGCTGCACCATCACCGACTGCGCGCCGTTCTTGTTCAGCGTCTCGATGATGCTGCCCAGGTTCAAGGCGTCCGCCTTGACGCGGAAGATGCCCATGCCGCCCATGCCGTCCAGCGGCTTCAGGATGATGTCCTGGTGCTCCGCGTGGAACGCGCGGATCGCCGCCGCCGAGCGCGTCACCAGCGTCGGCGCGATGAACTGCGGGAACTCCAGGATCGCGAGCTTCTCCGGATGGTCGCGCAGCGACGCCGCCTTGTTGAACACGCGCGCGCCTTCGCGCTCCGCCTGCTCCAGCAGGTGCGTGGCGTAGAAGAACTCCGAATCGAAGGGCGGGTCCTTGCGCATCAGCACCGCGTCGACGTCGCCCAGGGCCAGGTCTTGCGTCGCGGTGACCGCGTGCCAGACGGCCAGCTTGGTCCCGGCCTGGCTGGCAACGGCCTCGGGCGTCAGCGTCAGCTGCTTCGCCGCAAGCGCGGTCACGCGACCGCCGCTGACCCACAGCAGGTCGGGCACCTCGCAGACCCAGAGTTCATGACCGCGCCTGGCGGCCTCGCGCATCATCGCGAACGTGGAGTCCTTGTAGGTGTTGAAGGTCGACAGCGGATCGGCGACGAACAGCAGTTTCATGGGCAAGGCTTTCGGCAGGGTCTCAACGATTCCGGAAGTGTTGCACCAAAAGAGAAACCGCACCGGCGACCACGCCCCAGAACGCCGAGCCGACGCCCAGCAGGCTCAGTCCCGACAGTGTCACCAGGAAGGTCAGGATGGCGGCGTCGCGGTGAGCCTCGTCCTTCAGCGCGGCCGACAGGCCGCCGGCGATCGTGCCCAGCAGCGCCAGCCCGGCCACGGCGGCGATCAGCTCCCGCGGGAAGGCCGTCAGCAGCCCCACGACCGCGCCGCCCGCCAGACCGATGACGAGGTAGAACACCCCCGCCATCGCCGACGCCATGTAGCGCCGCGCCGGATCCTCGTGCGCTTCGCGCCCCATGCAGATCGCCGCGGTGATCGCCGCCAGGTTGAACGCATAGCCGCCGAAGGGCGCGAAGACGATGGAGGCGAAGCCGGTCGCGGCGATGCTGGCCGACACCGGCGTCTGGTAGCCCGACGCCCGCTGCGCGGCGACGCCGGGCAGGTTCTGCGAGGCCATCGTGACCAGGAACAGCGGCAGGGCCACGCCCACCAGCGCGGTCACGGAGAACGACGGCGTGACCCACACCGGTGTCGCCCAATCCCAGACGACGGCTTCCAGATGCAGACGCCCCTGCGAGGCCGCGACGGCAATGCCGGCCACCAGCACCAGCGGCGTCGCATAACGCGGCAGGAAACGACGCGCCAGCACATAGGTCAGCGCCATCGTCAGGACCATCGCCGGCGCGGTCTTCGTCGCCAGCACCGCGTCCAGGCCGAAGCGCGCCAGCACGCCGGCCAGCAGCGCGGAGGCGATCGCGATCGGGATGCGGTCCATGATCCGTTCGAACCAGCGTGTCGCACCGGCGATCAGGATCAGCGCGCCGCAGACGATGAAGGCGCCCACCGCTTCAGGCATCGAGATGCCGGAAACGCCCGCGATCAGTGCCGCGCCGGGCGTGGACCACGCCGTCAGCACCGGCTGCCGGGTCCACAGCGACAGGCCGAGGCTGGTCAGCCCCATGCCCAGCCCGAGCGCCCAGATCCACGAGCTGGTCTGGGCCGGTGTCGCGCCCAGCGCCTGCGCGGCCTGGAACACGATGGCCACCGAGCTGGTGAAACCCACCAGCACCGCGACGAAACCCGCGACCACGGCGGACAGGGACAGGTCTTTCATCCAGCGATTCATGCCCGGAGCATACCGACCGGCGACCGGCGACAGGCGACAGGCAACCGGCAACCGGCTCAACCCGGATTCAACGTGCAGTCAGCGGATGCGGGTGGGGCCGGAGTAGGGCTTGGGGTCCCTGGAGGGGTGCCCCATGCCCTGCGGAGCGCCCGCGCTTGGCGATTCGCAGTCGACCCCGCTCAGATCTCGACCTTCGACCCCAACTCCACGATCCGATTCGTCGGCAGATGCAGGAAATCCGCCGCCGCCGCCGCATTGCGGTGCATGCTCGCGAACAGCTTTTCCCGCCACAGCGCCATGCCCGACCCGATCGTCGGGATCACGATATCCCGCGACAGGAAATAGCTGGTTTCCATCTCGTCCAGGTGGACCCCGCGCTGCTCCAGCAGCTTGAGCGCATCCGGCACGTCCGGCTCGTTCTTGAAGCCGAAGTGCAGGTTGACCTGCCAGCAGTCGTTGTCCAGGCTCTCCACCTCGACGCGCTTCTCGAAGCCGATCCACGGCACCTCGTGATGCTTAACGCTGACGAACAGGTTCTGCTCGTGCAGCACCTTGTTGTGCTTGAGGTTGTGCAGCAGTGCGTTGGGCGTGACGCCCACCTCCGCCGACAGGAACACCGCCGTGCCCTGCACCCGCGTCGGCGGGTTGATGAACACTGCCTCGAGGAAGCTCTTCAGGTCGATCGCGTCCTCGCGCAGCTTGTCCGACAGCAGCCGGCGGCCCTGCTTCCAGGTCAGCATCAGCGTGAACATGCCGAAGCCGATCAGCAGCGGGAACCAGCCGCCGTGCGCCACCTTCAGCAGGTTGGACGCCAGGAAGGTCGCGTCGATGACGAAGAAGGCCCCGGTCGCGACCACGCACAGCCACAGCGGATAACGCCAGCCGAAGCGGATCACGAAGAAGGTCATCACCGTCGTGATCGTCATGTCGATGGTCACCGCCACGCCGTAGGCGCCGGCCAGCTTGCTCGACGATTCGAAGAAGGCCACCGCCACGACGACGAAGGCGAACAGCCCCCAGTTGACGAAGGGCACGTAGATCTGGCCGATGTCGCGCACCGACGTGTGCACGATGCGCATGCGCGGCAGCAGGCCCAGCTGCACCGCCTGCTTGGTCACCGAGAACGCCGCCGTGATCAGCGCCTGCGAGGCCACGATCGCCGCCAGCGTCGCCAGGATGAAGAGCGGGATCTCCGCCCAGCTCGGCGCGAGCAGGAAGAACGGGTTCTTGATCGCCTCCGGGTTGTCCAGCAGCAGCGCGCCCTGGCCGAAGTAGTTCAGCGTCAGCGCCGGCATCACGAAGCTGTACCAGGCGATGCGGATCGGCTGCTTGCCGAAGTGGCCCAGGTCGGCGTAGAGCGCCTCGCCGCCGGTCACCACCAGCACCACCGCGCCCAGCGCCACGAAGGCGATCCAGCCGTAGTGGGTGCAGAAGTCGATCGCCCACATCGGGTTGATCGCCTGCAGCACATGCGGATTGCCGACGATCTTCGGGATGCCCAGCAGCGCCAGCGAGGTGAACCACACCAGCATCACCGGCCCGAAGGCCTTGCCCACGCCGCCGGTGCCGAAACGCTGCACCGCGAACAGCCCCGCGATCACGACCAGCGAGATCGGCACCACCGCGTCGTGGTACTGCGGCGCGTAGACCTCGATGCCCTCGACGGCCGAGAGCACCGTCATCGCCGGTGTGATCACCGCGTCGCCGAAGAAGATCGCCGTGCCGAACAGCCCCACCAGCATCAGCCCGCGCCGCAGCGGCGGCTTCTCGCGCACGGCCGTCGTGGCCAGCGCCAGCATGGCGATCAGGCCGCCCTCGCCGTTGTTGTCGGCGCGCAGGATCAGCAGCACGTACTTGAAGGAGACCACGATGGTCATGGTCCAGAACAGCAGCGACAGCACCCCGAGGATGTTGTCGTGCGTCATGGGGACGTGCGCGCCGTGGAAGACTTCCTTCAGCGCATACAGGGGACTGGTGCCGATGTCGCCGTAGACGACACCGAGGGCGCCGATGGTCAGGCCGGCCAGGGCGGCCGGCGTACGGGGCGCGTGGTGTGAACTCACAAGGGTCGCGGCAGCCGCCCGGGCTGCCGGAAGTCGAAAGGACGTATTGTCTGCCTTCCGTTGTGCAGTGCGTCAATGCCCCCCGCCACCGTTGCGGGGGCGGGGGTTGACGGCGATCACTGGAACACGTAGCTCGCGCTCAGGTTGAAGCGGCGGCCCAGCACGTTGGACGCGCCGCTGTCGTAGTAACTGAACACCGTCGGGATGCCGTTGGCGCGGTCGTAGTCGTTGGTCACGTTCATGACGCTGGCCGCCAGGGTCAGGCCCTTGAAGCCGCTGTACGAGGCCCCCAGGTCGATCGTGCGGTCACGTCCCACGCGGCAGCGGTTGAGGTTGCTCAGGAAGGTCCGCTGCGCCGCGGTCAGCGAGCTGCACACCGTGCTCGACAGCGGATCGGCGTGGTTGAAGCGGATCCAGGCGCGCGCCTGGTCGGTGTCCCACTTGAACGTCGCGCTGGCGCGGGTCTTGGAGATGTCCGAGGTGGTCGTGCCGACCTGGTGCTGCACCGCCTGGCCCTTCACCACGAGCTGGTCGTAGCGCGCCGTGTACGTGCCGTTGACGTTCATGCTGAACTTGCCCCACGCCATCGCCGGCAGCCGGACGTTCAGGTCGTAGTCCACGCCCGAGGTCTTGGTCCACTCGTTGTTGCCGTACTGGCGCACCAGCATGATGATCGGGCCGCTGTTGGCCACGCCCGGCAGCCAGGTCTCCGGATTGGGATCGCGCACGACCTGGACGTTCCCCGAGCTGGGGTTGGCGTTGTAGTCATCCATGATGTCCACGCCGCGCTGCGAGCGGATCTCGTTCTTGCGGTGGAAGTACCAGCCGTCGATCGCCAGGTCGGCGTACTTGCTCGGCGTGAAGATCATGCCGGCGGTGAACGAATTGGACTTCTCCGGCTCCAGGTTCGGGTTGGCGCTGATCACTGTCGGGATGCTGCCCGGGTTGGTCGTGCCCGAGGGCACCGCGGTGAAGCCCAGCACGTTGCAGTCGCGGTTCACCGACACCGGCGCCTTGCTGACCGGGGCGTTCGGGTTGCTGGTGTCGCAGCGCAGGCTGTCGAAGACGCGGCGCTCCTGGAAACTGTGGAAGGACAGCGCGAAGGAGTTGCCGATCTGCGAGATCGCCGGCGCGCGGAAGCCCGTCGCCGCCGTGCCGCGGAACACCATCAGCGAGGGCAGCGCCGTCCACTTGAAGCCGGCCTTGCCGGTGGTGCTGTTGCCGAAGTCGTCGTAGTGCTCGTAGCGCGCCGCGGCCTGCAGCTCGAGCTGCTTGACCACGGGCAGGCTCAGCTCGGTGAACGCGGCGTACGACTTGCGGCTGCCGGAAGCGCCGTTGGCCACCAGGCCGATGTAGTCGCCGGTGCCGTAGACGGCGTCGGGGATGGCGTCCAGCTTCTCCTTGCGCAGCTCGGTGCCGATCGCGATCGCGGCCGGGCCGCCCGGCAACTGGAACAGCTCGCGGCTGCCGCGCACGTCCCAGGACACGAGCTGCGACTTGCCCTCGTTGTACGCGGTCGACGACACGCTGTTGATCGCCTCCTGCGAGTTGGGCTTGCCGAAGCGGTAGCTGCCGTTGGCGATCGCCGCGTTCAGCAGCGAGCTGCGCACGCGGCCCTCCTGGAAGCGCTCGTTGTTGTTCTGGCTGACCAGGATCGCGGTGTCGAAGTCCCAGCCGAAGGCCGTGCCTTCCAGGCCCGCGGTCAGGCGCGTGGAGCGCAGGATGTTGATGTCGCCGGTGGGCAGGTCCTCGAAGCGGTAGATCAGCTGCACGGCCTGCGAGTTGGCCGTGCCGTTGGTCGGGTTGTCCGGGTGGCCGACGGGCAGGATGATCGCGTTCTGGCGCAGGAAGCTGCCGTCCAGCTTAGGCCAGGTCGTCGCGACCGGATTGCCCGCGGTGACCAGCGAGGTCGTCAGCGCGTACGGCACGCGCTGCTCCGTCGTCTTGGTCTTGGAGTACATCAGGTCGGCATACGCGGTCAGGTCGTTGCTGATCGCGAAGGTGCCGCGCACCATGCCGCTCTGGCGGTCCTGCTTGGCGATCAGTTCGTCCGCGTCGTCGAGGCTGAAGCGGCACAGGCCCGTGGGCAGCGAACCGGTCGTGGGCAGGAAACCCGCGGGCCGGTTCGGTACGCCCTGGCCGACGGTGCGGTCCGCCGGACAGCCCGCCAGCGTGCCGAGGTAGTTGGTGCCCGACAGGCTGTTGTTGGCGACGCTGATGCCGCCGATCGTGGTGGAGCCGCTCAGGCTCGTCGGCACCTTGTAGTAGTTGCCGTAGAACGACCCCGACGAGTCCGGCGTGAAGCGCGCCAGCGAGCCGTTGGACGTCAGGTACTGGTTCTGCAGCGCGAGGTTGCCGCGGTCCTTCAGCTCGTTGGCCATGACGCTGTCGCGCTTGGAGACCTCCAGGCCGCCGAAGACGTTGAAGCGCTGCGTGTCCAGGTTGCCGAAGCCGAAGGTGATCGCGCCGTTCTTCGTCGCGCCGACGCCCTTGTCGTTGGCGCCGTAGGAGGCGCTGCCCTCGATGCCCTGGTAGTCCTTGCGCAGGATGTAGTTGACGACGCCGGCCATCGCGTCCGAGCCGTACATCGCCGAGGCGCCGTCCTTCAGGATGTCGATGCGCTCGATCGCCTCCTTGGGGATGGTGTTGACGTTGATCATCGTGCCGCGGCCGAAGTTCACGTCCACCGCCGCGACCGGCGCGGTGCGCCGGCCGTTGATCAGGATCAGCGTCCCCTGCGAGCCGAAGCCGCGCAGCGAGATCGTCGACACGCCGCCGACGAAGCCCGACGCCGCACCGTCGCCGATCGAGCCGAGGTCGACGGCGGAGTTCGCACGCAACAGTTCCTCGACGTTGGCATATCCGGAGTTGCGGATGTCTTCGCGCGTGATACTTTGGACGACCGATGGCGTTTCCTTGTCGGTGCGCTTGATCAGCGTGCCGGTGATCTCCACCCGCTCCAGCTTCTTCGAGTCATCGGCCGCAGCGGCCGGCGCCGATGCGGGCGCGGCGGCCGCGGCGGCCGCCTGCTGGGCGTGGGCCTGGCTGGCGAGCGCGAGGGCGACGGCCACCGCGAGTTGCGCGGGCTGCAGGGACCGCAGGCGCTGCGGGCGGGAAATTCGACGGACCATGGAAAGAAAGCTCCTGTGACGTGACGCGGGGAGAACTTGGGAGAGACCTGCTCACGTTAAGGAGGCGTGTCTTTCGAGCCATGAAGCTTTGTGATGGACTTGTGAAACTTTGGTTATGAATGCGTCATCGACGTCACCCGAAGCCGCCGAACACTTCGTCATCCGACGCATGTCGTTGCGCCACGCGCGGGTGCTGCTGGCCCTCAACGACACAGGCAACATCAGTGCTGCCGCCGATCAGTTGCATGTGACGCAGCCCGCAGTGAGCAAGACGCTGGCGGAGCTGGAGCAGGGGCTGGGACAAACCCTGTTCCTGCGGCGCGGACGCAACATGCAGCCCACGCCGCTGGGACGCCGGCTGCTGGCGCTGGCGCGCAAGCTCGATGCCGACCTGCAACGCGCCGCGGGCGACGTCGCCACGATGGTGCGCGGCGCGTCCGGCGAGGTGCGCATCGGGGCGACCAATGCATCGCTGGCACGCTTGCTGCCGGCGGCCATCACGGCGATGAAGCGCGAGAACCCGGGCGTGACGCTGAGCGTGCGCACGCATGCGCTGCGCTCGCTGTTCGCGGAGCTGCAGGCGGGCACGCTGGACCTGGTCGTCGCGCGCGCGATGCCGCAGGACGAGCCGCTGGGACTCGCCCGCGTGTCGCTGCTGGCGCAGCCGGAGGTGCTGACGATGAGCGCGCAGCACCCGCTGGCGCGCACGCCCAAGCTGAGCTGGGAAGTGCTGAGCCAGCAGCGCTGGCTCTGGCAGCTGCCGGGCACGCGCACGCGGATGCTGATGGACCGGCTCTGGCAGGAGATGGACCTCGCCCCGCCGACCGACCTGATCGAGTGCGGGGACGCGATGCTGGCGCTGGGTCTGATGCGGGAGATGCCGCTGGTGGCCGTGATGCCGCACGACATGGCGATGGCGGCCGCCAAGCAGGGCGTGGTGGTGATCCTGCCGCACGCGGTGGACCTCGGGCTCGGACCGATGAGCGTCTGGCACCTGCCCGACACGCAGGTCGAGGCGGTGGAGCGCTTCAGGCAGCTGCTGCTGGAGGCGGCCTGTCCCGGCGGCGGCAAGACCTGACCCGCAGAGCGTTGCAGCGCCGCGGTCAGGCGACGTCAGGCGACGTCAGGCGACGTCAGGCGTCTTCAGGCGTAGTCCTCGGCGTCCGGATCGGTCGTCTCCAGCTCGTAGCTGGCCGCGAGCATCGCGAGGCGGCCGATCACGCCGTACATGTAGAAGCGGTTGGGCGCGCTGGCGCCGGGCTTCTCGCCGGGCGCGGGCAGGTGCGACGAATGCGCGAAGGCCAGCGGCACGAAGCTCGATCCCGGCGCGTTGAGGTTCTCGTCCTCGGCGCGGTCGGCGTGCACGCGGTAGAAGCCGCCGACGACGTAGCGGTCCATCATGTAGACGACCGGCTCGGCGACCGCCTCGTGCATGCGCTCGTGCGTCACGACGCCTTCCTGCACCAGCACCTGTGACAGCGCCGGCACGCCCTGCAGCTTCGCCAGCTTGTCGCGCGCCTTGATCGCCAGCACGTCCAGGTCCTTGGCGTCGCGGATCGTCATCACGCCCAGGCCGTGCGTGCCGGCGTCCGGCTTGACGACGACGAAGGGCTTTTCCTGGATGCCGTATTCCTTGTACTTGCGGCGCGTGCGCGTCAGCGTCGCGTCGACCTGCGCCTGCAGCGCGTCCAGCCCGGCGCCGGTCGCGAAGTCCAGCCCGTCCACCGCCACCGAGTGCGGATAGATCAGCCACGGGTCCATGCCCAGCAGCTTGGCGAACTTCTTCGAGACTTCCTCGTAGGCGCGGAAGTGCTGGCTCTTGCGTCGCTGCGCCCAGCCGGCATGCAGCGGCGGCAGCAGGTACTGCTCGTGCAGGTGCTTCAGCACGTCCGGGGTGCCGGCCGACAGGTCGTCGTTCAGCAGGATGGTGCAGGGATCGAAGTCCTTGAGCATCAGCCGCGAGCGCTGGCGGATCAGCGGCTCCAGCGTCAGCGAGTTGCCGTCCGGCAGCGCCACCGTCGTCGGTTCCTTGACCGACTCGTCCAGCGAGCCCAGCCGCACGTTCAGCCCCGCCATCGAGAAGATGCGGACCAGCGTCGCCAGGTTGGACAGGTAGAAGCTGCCGCGGTTCTTCGCTTCCGGGACCAGCAGCAGGTTCTTGGCCTCGGGGCAGATCTTCTCGATCGCCGCCATCGCCGCCTGCACGGCCAGCGGCAGCATCTCGGGCGTCAGGTTGTTGAAGCCGCCGGGGAACAGGTTGGTGTCCACCGGCGCCAGCTTGAAGCCGGCGTTGCGCAGGTCGACCGAGGTGTAGAACGGGGGCGTGTGCTCCATCCACTCGAGCCGGAACCAGCGTTCGATCGCCGGCATCGACTCGAGCACGCGCTGCTCCAGTTCATTGATGGGCCCGGTCAGGGCGGTGATGAGGTGAGGGACCATGATGAGCGGGCGCCTGGACAGCCGGGGGGCGGTGTTCCGATTCTAGGCACGCCCACATTGGGGTTACTCGCCCCATCTCAAGGGGGCCTCAAAAACTGCCGTACCCTCCCCCGCCGGGCGTCCGGATGACGAAGACGTCGCCCGGCGCCATCTCCACCTGGCCGATGTGGCCCAGGGCCTCGACCCGGCCATCGGCGCGCTCGACCAGGTTCTCCCCGACCGCCCCTGCCTGCCCGCCCGCCATGCCGAAGGCCCCCGACGTCCGCCCGTTGCTCAGGATGGAGGCCGTCATCGGCGTCAGGAAACGGATGCGGCGCTCGCCGCCCTCCCCGCCGGACCAGCGGCCCGCGCCCGCGGACCCCTGACGGATGGCATAGCTGTCCAGCCGCACCGGGAAGCGGAACTCCAGCACCTCGGGATCGGTCAGCCGCGAGTTCGTCATGTGCGTCTGCACGACCGAGGTGCCGTCGAAGCCCGGCCCGGCCCCGGAGCCGCCCGAGATCGTCTCGTAGTACTGGTGCGTCGCGTCGCCGAAGGTGAAGTTGTTCATCGTGCACTGGCCGGCCGCCATCACGCCCAGCGCGCCGTACAAGGCGTTGGTCACGCACTGCGAGGTCTCCACGTTGCCCGCGACCACCGCGGCCGGGAAATGCGGGTTGAGCATGCAGCCCTCGGGCACGATCACGTCGATCGGCTTGAGGCAACCGGCGTTCAGCGGGATCGCGTCGTCGACCAGCGTGCGGAAGACGTAGAGCACCGCCGCCATCGTGATCGACTTGGGCGCGTTGAAGTTGTTGGGCTGCTGCGCGCTGGTGCCGGTGAAATCGACCGTCGCGCGCCGCGCCTCGGCATCCACGGTGACCGCCACCTGGATCCGCGCCCCGTTGTCCAGCGGCAGCGTGAAGGCGCCATCCTTCAACACCGAGATCACGCGCCGCACCGAGGCCTCGGCGTTGTCCTGCACGTGCTGCATGTAGGCCTCGACGGTGGCGCGGCCGAACTGCGCGACCATCGCCTGCAGTTCCTGCACGCCCTTCTCGTTGGCGGCCACCTGGGCGCGCAGGTCGGCCAGGTTCTGCGCCGGGTTGCGGCTCGGGTGCGGGCCGGAGCGCAGCAGCGCCTGCAGTTCGGCCTCGCGCAGCCGGCCCTGCTCGACCAGCTGGAAGTTGTCGATCAGCACGCCCTCCTCGGTGATGTCCCTGGAGAACGGCGGCATCGAGCCCGGCGTGATGCCGCCGATGTCGGCATGGTGGCCGCGGCTGGCGACGAAGAAGCCGGGCGTGGCGTCGTCCTCGTCCAGGAAGACCGGCGTCACGACGGTGATGTCGGGCAGGTGCGTGCCGCCGTGGTACGGGTCGTTGAGCACGTAGACGTCGCCGCGCGTCATGGCCGGGTTGCGCGCGATGACGGAACGGATCGATTCGCTCATCGAGCCCAGGTGCACCGGCATGTGCGGCGCGTTGGCGATCAACTGGCCGTCGGCATCGAACAGCGCGCAGCTGAAGTCCAGCCGCTCCTTGATGTTGACCGAGTGCGCGGTGTTCTGCAGCCGCAGGCCCATCTGCTCGGCGATGTTCATGAAGAGGTTGTTGAAGACCTCCAGCACGACCGGGTCGGCCTCGGTGCCGAGGGCGCGCGTGCGGGCGCGCTCGCGGACCCGCGTCAGCAGGAGATCGCCGGAGGACTGCAGCTCGGCGCGCCAGCCGGCGTCGACGACCGTCGTCGCGTTGCGCTCGGCCACGATGGCGGGGCCGTCGATGCGCGCGCCCGGGCGCAGCGACTCGCGGTGGTGCAGTTCGGCGTCGCGCCAGCCGGCGGGCTGGTCGTCGGCCAGGCAGTACATGCGCACGCGCTCCAGCGGCTCGGGGCGGTGCGCGCTGGCGATCGCGGCCTCGGCCGGCGCCTCCAGCGACGCGCCGGCGGCGAGCGCCTCGACTGAGACCGCCTCGATCACCAGCGCGCGGTCCGGCATCAGGAAGGCGAAGCGACGGCGGTAGGCCGACTCGAAGGCCTCGCGGACGGCGGCGATCGCGGACGACGCCGACCCGTCGAGCGGCAACGGGCAGGTCAGCGCCGTGTCGGTGCCCTGGTAGCGGACCTGCGCCCGCGCGATCGTGCGCAGCGCACCGGCGGGAACGCCTTGCGAGGCGAGCTCGGCGCCGGCCTGCGCGGCCAGGGACGCCGCCGTCCCGCGCGCGGCCGACAGGCCGTCGGCATCGAGCGCGCGCTCGATCGAGGCTTCCCGCATCGCGGTCTGGTCGGCCAGGCCCATGCCGTAGGCGCTGAGCACGCCCGCGAAGGGATGCGCCAGGATGCGCGTCATCCCGAGCGCGTCCGCGACCAGGCAGGCCGCCTGGCCGCCCGCGCCGCCGAAGCATTGCAGCGTGTAGCCGGTGACGTCGTAGCCGCGCGCGACGGAGATCCGCTTGATCGCGTTCGCCATCGCGCCGACGGCGATCTGCAGCGCGCCGGCGGCGGCGTCCTCCGCCGTCATCGGCTTGCCGGCGGCGGACATCTGCGCGGCGAGCTCGTCGAAGCGCGTCTTCACGACCTCGCCGTCGAGCGGCTCGTCCGCGCCCGCGCCGAAGACCTTCGGGAAGTGCGCCGGCTGGATGCGGCCCAGCATCACGTTGGCGTCCGTCGTGGCCAGCGGACCGCCGCGGCGATAGCTCGCGGGACCAGGGTTCGCCCCGGCCGAGGCTGGTCCGACGCGCAGCCGCGCGCCGTCGAAGGCGATCACCGAACCGCCGCCCGCCGCGACCGTGTGGATGCTCATCATCGGCGCGCGCATGCGCACGCCGGCGACCTCGGTGTCGAAGGCGCGTTCGAACTCGCCGGCGAAGTGGCTGACGTCGGTCGACGTGCCGCCCATGTCGAAGCCGATCAGCCGGTCGTGGCCGGCCGCCTCGGCCGTGCGCACCATGCCGACGATGCCGCCGGCCGGGCCGCTGAGGATCGCGTCCTTGCCCTGGAAGCGGCGCGCCTCGGTCAGGCCGCCGGAGCTCTGCATGAAGAACAGGCGCACGCCGGGCATCTCGGCCGCGACCTGGTCGACGTAGCGGCGCAGGATCGGGCTCAGGTAGGCGTCGACGACGGTGGTGTCGCCGCGCGGGATCAGCTTCATCAGCGGACTGACCTCGTGCGAGACCGAGATCTGCGTGAAGCCGACCTCCTGCGCCAGACGCTTGGCGGCGAGCTCGTGCGCCGGGGCGCGCCAGCCGTGCAGGAACACGATGGCGCAGGCGCGCAGGCCGGCGTCGAACGCCGACTGCAGCTCGATGCGCAGCGCCGCTTCGTCGAGCGCGGAAATCTCGTTGCCCTGCGCATCGACGCGCTCATCGGCTTCGATGACGCGTTCGTACAGCAGCTCGGGCAGCTGGATGTGGCGCTCGAAGAGCTTGGGCCGGGCCTGCGTCGCGATGCGCAGCGCGTCGCGGAAGCCGCGCGTCGTCACCAGCAGCGTGCGGTCGCCGCGGCGCTCCAGCAGCGCGTTGGTCGCGACCGTCGTGCCCATCTTGACGCAGTCGACCCGGTCCGCCGTGATCGGCTCGCCGGCCGTCAGGCCGAGCAGGCGGCGGATGCCCTCGACCGCCGCGTCGCGGTAGTGCTCGGGGTTCTCCGACAGCAGCTTGAGCGTCTGCAGCGTGCCGTCCGGCGCGCGTCCGACGAGGTCGGTGAAGGTGCCGCCGCGGTCGATCCAGAACTGCCAGCGATCGGGGGAGCGACCGGGGGAGCGATCGGACGAACGAACGGACGAACGATCGGACGAAGAGGTGGCTTGCATCGTGAGGTCCAAGGAGTTCATTCAGGCCGCCGCGGGGGCGAGTTCACGTCCCCGGGTCTCGGGCAGTGCCAGCGCCGCGACGATCACCAGGCCGTAGCAGAGCGCCGCCATCCAGCCCAGGGTCTGCCCCAGCGGGTACTGCGTGCTGAAGCTGCCGATCAGCGCGGGACAGGCCGCGCCCAGCGCCCGTCCGACGTTGTAGCAAAAGCCCTGGCCCGAGCCGCGGACGTCGCTGGGAAACAGTTCCGCCAGGAAGGCGCCCATGCCGGAGAAGATGCCCGACAGGAAGAAGCCCAGCGGGAAGCCCAGCATCAGCATCATGCCGTCGGTGATCGGCATCTGCGTGTAGGCCAGCACCAGGATGCCGCCCATCAGCGCGAACAGCATGAAGCAGCGGCGACGGCCGATCGCGTCGCAGAGCCAGGCGCTGGTCAGATAACCGCAGAAGGAACCGGCGATCAGCACCAGCAGGTAGCCGCTGGTCCCCAGCACCGAGAGGTGGCGCTCGGTCTTGAGGAAGGTCGGCAGCCAGGTCGTGACCGAGTAGTAGGCGCCCTGCATGCCGGTGGCCAGCAGGCTGGCGAGCACGGTGTTGCGCAGCAGCGCCGGCGAGAAGATCCGCAGGAAGTTGGCGCGCTCGCCGCGGGCCTTGGCGCGTGCCTGCTCGGCCAGGTAGATGGTCGGCTCGTCGAGGTTGCGGCGGATGTAGAGGATCAGCACCGCCGGCAGGAGGCCGATCCAGAACAGCACCTTCCACGCGGTCTCCGGCGGCAGCACCGAGTACAGGCCCCAGAACGCCATCGCCGACGCCGCCCAGCCGATGGCCCAGCTGCTCTGCACCAGCCCGGCCGCCTTGCCGCGGTGCTTCGCCTGGATCGTCTCGGCGATCAGCACCGAGCCGACGGCCCACTCACCGCCCATGCCGAAGCCCTGCATCGCGCGGGTGAAGAACAGTTGCTCGAAGGATGTCGTGAACCCGCTGAGGAAGGTGAACAGCGCGAACCACAGCACCGTCCACTGCAGCACGCGGACGCGGCCGAAGCGGTCCGCGAGCACGCCCGCTGCCCAGCCGCCGATGGCCGAGGTCAGCAGCGCGCCGGTGGCGATCGCCCCGGCCTGACCCTTGCTCATGCCCCAGGCCGCGATCAGCGTGGGGATCAGGAAGGTGTAGATCATGTAGTCGAAACCGTCGACGCCGTAGCCGGCGAAGGTTGCGACAAGGGTGCGCCGCTCGGTGGGCGTGGTGTCTCTGAGCCACATGGTGTCGTTCCTTTTTTCAGGCCGCGATCAGGTCGCGATCAGGTCCCGGTTCAGCAGGTCGGTCACGAGCATGTGACCCGGCGCGTGAGTGATGCAGAACGGCGGACGCGCCGTCGCGATCGCCGATTGGGGCGTGACGCCGCAGGCCCAGAACACCGGCAGCTCGCCGTCGCGGATGTCGACGGCGTCGCCGTAATCGGGGCGGGCGATGTCGTCGATGCCGATGCGCGACGGATCGCCCAGATGCAGCGGCGCACCGTGGACCTGCGGCAGCCTCGACGTGATCTGCACCGCACGGATCGCATCGGCGGCGGTCAGCGGCCGCATCGACACGACGGTCGGCCCGCGGAAGACGCCGGCCGGCGTGGTCTCGATGCTGGTGAGGTACATCGCGACATTGCGGCCCTGCTCGACGTGCCGCAGCGGGATGCCTTCGGCCAGCAACGCGTGCTCGAAGGAGAACGAACAACCGATGACGAAGGCGACCAGGTCGTCGCGCCACCAGCGTGTCACGTCGGTGGGCTCGTCGACGAGTTCACCGTCCCGCCACACGCGATAGCGCGGCACGTCGGTGCGCAGGTCCAGGTCGGCGCCGAGCGCCGCGAGCGTCGGATCCCCGGGCTCGGTGACGCCGAGCAGCGGGCAGGCCTGCGGGTTCAGCGCGCAGTAGCGGCGGAAGTCCGCGGCGAGCGCGGCCGGCAGGATCGCGAGGTTCGCCTGGACGAACTCGCTGGCCAGTCCGCTGGTGTGACCGGTGAAGCCGCCGCGACGCGCGGCGAGCCGGACGTCGAGCGCGCCGGACGACGCGTCGGGATCGAGGGAATCGGTCGATGGGCTCATGGCGGGATCGCGGCGGCTGTCTGACGATGGAGCGGATTGTGGAAGTCGCCCGACCCTGCGATCCAACGGAAATTTTTCTCGTTCGGTCATCGATTTTCTCGATGACGACAGCAGCGCTTCCGCTTAGCGCCGGGACGTCGCCGATGCCATGCGGGCTTTCCCGGAAGACGCGCCGGACGCCTTCCCCGCGCCGTGCCGCGCGACGTGGTCCAGCGCGGAGTCCAGCACCGACTCGGTCAGCTGCGAACTCGGATCCTCGCGGTAGCTGGCATGGATCGGCAGCGGCACCAGGTCGGTGTCGCTGCGCAGCACGCGCAGCGAGGTCCGCTTCGCGAGCTGTTCCGCCACCGCCACCGGCAGCGTCGCGATACCGAAGCCGCCTTCCACCAGCTGCACCATCGCGGAGATCGACGAGATCGCATGCACGCGCGGCAGCGGCAGGCCGGACTCCTGGAACATCTGCAGCAGGGCCTGGTGCGGCTGCGAGCCGCGCTGGAAGGTCAGCAGGTCGTGGCCCGCCAGGTCCGACAGCCCGTAGCGCCGCTTCGTGTGGAGGTCGGCGCGGCCGACGAAGCCCATCGGCATCGAGGCCATGGCCCGCGTGCGCACGCCGCCAGCGTCGGCCGCCGGGATCGCGGCGAAGACCAGGTCCTGCGCGCCCCGTCGCACCTGGTCGACCAGCACCGGCGAGGTCTCCACCGTCAGCTCGAGCTCGAAGTCCGGATTCGCCGCGCGCATCTCCTGCAGCCAGCCGGTGAGCCAGCTGTGCACCACCGACTCGATGGCGCCGATGCGCAGCACCGCCGGCCGGCCCGCGCCGCCGGTGCCGCCCATCTCCTCCTTCACCTGCCGCTGCACGTCGAGCAGCCGCTGCGCCAGCGTCTGGAAGCGCTGGCCGGCGACGGTCAGGCGGAACTGCTTGTCGCGCCGGTCCAGCAGCACGACGCCAAGCTCCTCCTCGAGCGTCGCGATGCGGCTGGACAGCGCGGACTGCGTGATGTGCAGCTTCTCCGCCGCGCGCGTGATGCTGCGCAGAGAAGCAGCCCAGTGGAAGGCTTCGACAAAGCGGAGGTTCATGGCGGCGCATTGTGGAAGCGGTCGAGGCTCGCCGGCACGCGTGAAAGCACCGACGAAAAAAAGCCGCCCTCTTGAGGCGGCTTGAACATTGCAGGAACTGGTTGGTTTTCGGGAGTTTCAGCCTGCGCACGTCAAGCGCGGGCACTCCACGATGCAGGGGGCGTCCCTCCGGGAACCCCCAGCATCATTCCGGCCCCAGTGAGGCTCGCGGGACGCGGGCCTTGGGGCACGGCAGATCACTTGTGATACGCGGTTTCGCCGTGCGAGCTGATGTCCAGACCCTCGCGCTCTTCCTCTTCGGTGACGCGCAGACCGATCACCAGGTCGACCACCTTGAAGGCGATCACCGAGACCACGCCCGACCACACGATGGTCAGCAGGACAGCCTTGAGCTGCGTGAAGACCTGCGTGCCGATCGAGTAGGCGTCCGGCGCGATCGTCGCGGCCGTCACCCAGTCGCCGACGGCCGAGGGGCCGCCCAGGCTCGGGCTGTTGAAGACACCGGTCAGCAGCGCGCCGACGATGCCGCCCACGCCGTGGACGCCGAAGACGTCCAGCGAGTCGTCCGCACCCAGCAGCTTCTTCAGGCCCGAGACGCCCCACAGGCAGGCGAAGCCGGCGACCAGGCCGATCACCAGACCGCCGCCGATGCCGACGTTGCCGGCGGCCGGGGTGATGGCGACCAGACCGGCCACGGCGCCCGAGGCGGCGCCCAGCATGGAGGCCTTGCCCTTGAGCAGCGCTTCACCGATGCACCAGGCCAGCACCGCGGCGGCGGTGGCGAACAGCGTGTTGATGAAGGCCAGCGCGGCGAAGCCGTTGGCTTCCAGCGCGGAGCCGGCGTTGAAGCCGAACCAGCCCACCCACAGCAGCGAGGCGCCGACCATCGTCAGGGTCAGGCTGTGCGGCGTGAACGCTTCCTTGCCGTAGCCGATGCGCTTGCCGACCATGAAGGCGCCGACGATGCCCGCGACCGCGGCGTTGATGTGCACCACGGTGCCGCCGGCGAAGTCCAGCGCGCCCCACTGCCAGAGCAGGCCGGCCTTGCCGTTCATCTCATCGACGACCGCCGCCGAGGAGTAGGCGTCCGGACCCATCCAGAACCAGACCATGTGGGCCATCGGCGCGTAGCTGAAGGTGAACCAGAGGACCATGAACAGCAGCACCGCGCTGAACTTGATGCGCTCGGCGAAGGCGCCGACGATCAGGCAGCAGGTGATGCCGGCGAAGGTCGCCTGGAACGCGGCGAAGACGATCTCAGGGATGTAGACGCCCTTGCTGAAGGTCGCGCCCGGCGCGAAGGTGCCGGCGACGTTGTCCCAGATGCCCTTCATGAACAGCCGGTCGAAGCCGCCGATGAACTTGTTGCCCTCGGTGAACGCCAGGCTGTAGCCGTACAGGGCCCACAGGACGACGATCAGCGAGAAGGTGACCATCACCTGCATCAGTACCGACAGCATGTTCTTGCTGCGGACCAGGCCGCCGTAGAACAGGGCAAGACCTGGCACCGTCATCATGATCACCAGCAGGGTGGAGACCATCATCCAGGTGGTGTCGCCCTTGTTGATGACGGGCGCGGGGGCGGCGGCGGCCGAAGCGGCTTCCGCGGGCGCCGAGGCCGCGGGCGCGGCGGCCGGCGCTGTCGGCGCGGGCGCCTGGGCGGTGGTCTCGCTGGCGACGGCGGCGGGCGCGGAGGCCGCATCCTGCGCCATGGCTGCGGGGGCCAGGCTGGTGAAGGCTGCCGCGGCCAAGGCCAGGCAGGCGAGTAGTTTCTTCATGATCGGGACTCTCTTCGTTGGATCTTGATCGGCGGGCGCGCGGAACTGCGGCGCGCGGGACGGCGAAGGACTGCTGCGGAGGACGGCGCGGCCTCCCTCGGGGGCCGCGGATTCAGGGGGCGGTCAGAGCGCGTCCTGACCGGTCTCGCCGGTGCGGATGCGAATCACCTGGTCCAGCGGGGAGACGAAGATCTTGCCGTCCCCGATCTTGCCGGTGCGGGCGGCGTTCTCGATCGCCTCGATGACCTGCTCGACGACGGTGTCGGAGACCGCCGCCTCGATCTTCACCTTGGGCAGGAAGTCGACGACGTACTCCGCGCCGCGGTACAGCTCGGTGTGGCCCTTCTGGCGGCCGAAGCCCTTCACCTCGGTGACGGTCAGGCCCTGGACGCCGATGGCGCTCAGCGCCTCGCGCACTTCATCCAGCTTGAAGGGCTTGATGACGGCAGTGATCAGTTTCATGTTGGTTCCTCAGAAGACCTTCTTGACGGACACGACCACCCCGTTCTTGCCGAGGTCCTTGCCCTTGCCGCCGATGTAGTTGTCGGTGTTGGTGGCGACAAAGCCCAGGCCGAAGGTGAAGCCTTCCCAGTCCTTGTTCGCCGTCAGCGAGTAGTCCGTGTAGCTGAAGTCGCCGTTGTTCTTCACCTTCTGGTGGCCCACGTGCGGGGTCAGGGTGAAGCCGCCGCCGACGTCGAAGGTGGCGCTGAGGTCGAGGTAGCCGCTCTGCTTGGAGTCGGCGAAGCCGAACAGGTTGCTGATCGCGTGCGAGTACTTCAGCGTGGCGGGGCCGAAGGTGACGGCGCCGTACAGCTCGTTGGTGTTGGCGCTGGTGGGCAGCTTGTTGCTGGGATAGTTGTAGCGCAGGAAGCCGACGTCCACGGTGACGCCGCCGCCGACCTCGGTCTTGTAGCCGGCGTAGGTGTCGATCTCGATGTCGGCGTCGCCGCCGCTGTCCTTGATCCACTTGATGGTGGAGGCCCAGGCGCCGATGTAGAAGCCGCTGGAATGGGCGTAATCGACGCCGCCTTGCAGGGCGGGCTTGAGGCGCGTCTGCGAGATGCCGCGATAGCGGTAGTCGGAGGTGAGGCTGACGTTGAAGGACAGCGGGTTGGCCTCCTGCGCCAGCGCCGGGAGGGCGATGGCGGCGATGGCGGCGACGGCTGCGGCGCGGACGACGGCGATGGGCTTCATGCGCGGGGGCTCCTGATTGTTTGGGGCGACTCGGGGCGACTGCTTCCGGAGCAGGCTTTGCAGCTTTTGTGCCAAGCGGAGCCGGGGGAGTCCCTTCCCCCCGAAGGGGCCCCATTCCGGCTCACGCCGCGACGAACGGTGGCCGATACCGCCCCGTCAAGCGTCAAGGCGCACCAAATGCATGCGCGGACGGGGGATTGGTTAACCCTAGAAACGCCCCAACAGGGTGCTAGGCGTGAAATCGTTCGCTGTGGACACTGCGGAGCTCATGAACCGGAAGGGTGCGGAGCGAATGGCGATGCGAACACAGAGGGAAGGCGACGAGACGGTGCTCAAGGGCTTGCCCAAGCGCTGAGGCGGGTCGACCTTTCATGGCAATGTCCCTCTCCATCATCCACAGCCGCGCGCTGGACGGTCTGTCGGCAGCGGCGGTAGAAGTGGAAGTGCACCTGGCCAACGGCCTGCCGAGCTTCACCCTGGTGGGCTTGGCGGACCTCGAGGTCAAGGAATCCCGCGAGCGCGTGCGCGCCGCGCTGCAGAGCAGCGGGCTGGAGTTCCCGGCGAACAAGCGCATCACCGTCAATCTGTCGCCCGCTGATCTGCCGAAGGAAGGTGCGCGCTTCGACCTGCCGATCGCGCTGGGGCTGCTGGCCGCCAGCGGGCAGATCGACGCGGACATGCTCGCGAACCTCGAATGCGCCGGCGAACTCGGGCTGTCGGGCGAACTGCGACCCGTGAAGGGCGCCTTGGCGATGGCGCTCGCCTTGCGCGCGGCGAAGCTCGATCGGGAGCTGGTCCTGCCGCGCGGCTGCGCCGACGAGGCGGCGCTGGTGCAGGGGCTCGTCGTGCGGGAGGCGGCGCACTTGCTCGATCTCGTGAACGCCCTGCAACCGAAGAGCGAGACACCCCTGCCGCGCGTGCAGCGCGATCCGCCACCGCGCGGCGAGACACCGCTCGATCTTCGCGACATCAAGGGCCAGTCCGGACCGAAACGTGCCCTGGAGATCGCCGCGGCGGGCGGCTTGAGCATCTTGTTGGTGGGACCGCCCGGCACGGGCAAGTCGATGCTCGCGCAGCGGCTGCCGACGCTGTTGCCGCCCTTGTCGGAATCGGAGGCGCTGGAGTCCGCCGCGCTGCTCAGCGCCAACGGGCAGTTCCGTCCGTCGATGTGGGCGCAGCGCGCCTTCCGCGCGCCTCATCACAGCGCCTCGGCCGCCGCGATGATCGGCGGCGGTTCGCCGCCTCGGCCCGGCGAGATCACGCTCGCCCAGCATGGCGTGCTGTTCCTTGACGAGCTGCCGGAGTTCCAGCGCATGTCGCTCGAAGCCCTGCGTGAACCGCTAGAGACCGGTCGCGTGCACATCTCGCGCTCGGCGCATCAGGCCGAGTTCCCGGCGCGCTTCCAGCTGGTCGCGGCCATGAATCCCTGTCCCTGCGGGCACCTCGGCAATCCGACCAAGGCCTGCCGATGCTCACCGGACCAGGTCACGCGTTACCAGAACCGCCTGTCGGGTCCGCTGCTCGATCGCATCGACCTGACCGTGGAGGTGCCTGTGTTGTCCCCGGCCATCCTGTCGGCCGCCGCGGACGGCGAGACCAGCGCCGCGGTCGCAGCCCGCGTCGCCGCGGCGCGCGACCGCGCCGTCAGGCGCCAGGGGTGCTCGAATGCCATGCTGGCCGCCGGGCAACTGGACGGGCATCTGGGCATGTCGCCGGAAGGCGAGGCGATGCTCCATCGCGCCGCGGCGAGGCTCGCCTGGTCCGCACGCAGCTTTCATCGGGTGCTGCGCATCGCACGCACGGTCGCGGATCTCGCCGACTCCGACACCATCACCGCCCTGCACGTCTCCGAAGCGATCCAATGGCGCCGGGCGCTGCCGGGGCGCAACGACTGACCCCACGGACCCGCGGACCCGCGGGACTGCTCGCCCGGAAACGACAACGCCGGCATTGCCGGCGTTGTCGATGCACTCGCGCGAGACCGCGCGGCGCTTACTGGCGGATCAACTGACCTTCGCTGGCACGCACCACGTCGCCGGTCTGCACGCCCGGGTCGTGGCTGAAGGTCATCGTGCGGTTGCTCTGGTCGGCGTTGCGCATCTTGACCACCCACACGGTGGTGCTGCGCTGACGCTTCTCGATCTCGTTGCCGGCGTAGCCGCCCGCGACCGCACCGCCCACGGTGGCGATCTTCTTGCCCGTGCCGCCGCCGACCGCGCTGCCCAGCAGGCCGCCGACCACCGCGCCGCCGACGACGCCGATGCCGGTGCCCTGACCTTGGCGAGCCTCGGTGTGGACCGACAGCACCGTCGCGCAGGACGCGCAGAGGCGGGAGTCGGCCGGAGCCGTGCCGCCCGTGCCGGCGTTGTCCGCATAACCGGTCGACCCGCCGTCACGCGACGGCTGCTGCTGCGCGACACGGCGCGAATCGTTGCCGTTGCCGTTGCCGTTGCGCTGCTGGACGGCGTCATCGCCGGACCGGCGCGCCGCGCGGGATTCGTCCGCGGCGTTGGCGCCGTTGCGGTCGACGATGTTGCCCTGCTCTGTCGCCGCGACCGGCGAATCAGGCCCCGACGGCGCGGCTTGCCGCCCCGCGAAGAAGGCTGCCACGACCAGCACCGTCGCCGCAACCGCCCCAGCCGCGATCTTCTGATTGGTATTCAACGCCATGATTCACCTCTTATGGTTTTCCCCTAGCTCGGGGGATGGGCGAAGAATGCCACGCTGTTACAAGTCGCGGGGGGCGAAAACTGTCCCGTTTGTAAAGGGGTGAAACGCAGCCTGTAGGACAAGGCCGCGTCCTGCCGTTTTCGTTGCGGCCGCGCGTCGCTGGCGCCCTGCGACGACGGGTCGCCGGCTCAGCCGAGCAGCGGCGCCAGCGCCCGCTGCGCGTCCTGGTGATCGAGCGCCATCCGCGCCGCCCAGTCCGCCACCTGGTCGTCCCCGATGCGTCCGACGTTGAAGTACGCCGCCTCCGGATGCGCCAGGTAGAAGCCGCTCACGCTGGCCGCGGGCGTCATCGCCATGCCCTCGGTGAGCGCCATGCCGATGTCCTCGGCCTGGAGCACGCGGAACATGTCCCGCTTGACCAGGTGGTCCGGACACGCCGGGTAGCCCGGCGCGGGGCGGATGCCGCGGTAGGCCTCCTTGATGAGCTCCTCGTTGCTGAGCGTCTCGTACGCCGCATACCCCCAGAGGTCCAGCCGCACGCGCTGGTGCAGCCGTTCGGCGAAGGCCTCGGCCAGGCGGTCCGCCAGCGCCTTCAGCATGATCGCGGAGTAGTCGTCCAGGTCGTCGATGAACTGCCGCTCCTTCTTGTCCACGCCGAGGCCGGCGGTGACCGCGAACAGCCCGATGTAATCCGGCACCGTGCCCCTGGGCGCGATGAAGTCGGCCAGCGCCCGGTTGGGCCGGCGCACCCCGTCCACGACCGGCCGCTCGGTCTGCATGCGCAGGCCGCGCCAGGTCATCAGCACCTCGGTGCGCGACTCGTCGCTGTAGATCTCGATGTCGTCGTCGTTGACCTGCGCGGCGGGGTAGAGGCCCATCACGCCGCTGGCGGTCAGCCAGCGGCCCTCGATCAGCCGCTGCAGCATGCGCTTGCCGTCGCTGAACACGCGCTGCGCCTCGGCGCCGACGACCTCGTCCTTGAGGATCGCCGGGAACGGTCCCGCCAGGTCCCAGGTCTGGAAGAACGGCCCCCAGTCGATGCACTGCGCGAGCTCGGCCAGGTCGTAGTTGCGGAACTGGCGCCGGCCGATGAAACGCGGCACCGCCGGCGTGTAGGTCGTGAAGTCGGCGCGATGCTTGTTGGCGCGCGCCTGCGCCAGCGTCACCAGGGGCGTCTGCTTCTTGTTGGCGTGCAGCTCACGGACCTTCTCGTAGTCGGATTTCAGCTCGTCGATGAAGCGCGTGGCGCGCTCGTCGGACAGCAGTTCCGAGCACACGCCCACCGAGCGCGACGCGTCCGGCACGTAGACCACCGGACCTTCGTAATGCGGCGAGATCTTGACGGCCGTGTGCACGCGGCTGGTGGTCGCGCCGCCGATCAGCAGTGGGATCTTCTTCACGCGGAAGTAGTCGTCGCGCTGCATCTCGGCGGCGACGTACTGCATCTCCTCGAGGCTGGGCGTGATCAGGCCCGATAGACCGATGATGTCCGCGCCCTCGACCTTGGCCTTGGCGAGGATGTCCTGGCACGGGACCATCACGCCCATGTTGACGACCTCGAAGTTGTTGCACTGCAGGACCACCGTCACGATGTTCTTGCCGATGTCGTGCACGTCGCCCTTCACCGTCGCGATGACGATCTTGCCCTTGGAGCGCACGTCGTTGCCCGCCGCGGCCATCTGGCGCTTCTCTTCCTCGATGTAGGGCACCAGGTGGGCGACGGCGGACTTCATCACGCGCGCGCTCTTCACCACCTGCGGCAGGAACATCTTGCCGGCGCCGAACAGGTCGCCCACCACGTTCATGCCGGCCATCAGCGGGCCCTCGATCACGTGCAGCGGCCGGCCGCCCGCGGCGCGGATGCCCTGCCAGGCTTCCTCGGTGTCCTCGACGATGAAGTCGGTGATGCCGTGGATCAGCGCATGCGACAGCCGCGCGCCGACGTCGCCGGCGCGCCAGGCCAGCTTGGCGCTGTCGTCCTTGGCGGCGCCCTTGACCGTCTCGGCGACCTCGAGCAGCCGCTCGGTCGAGTCCTCGCGGCGGTTCAGCACCACGTCCTCGACGCGCTCGCGCAGGTCGGCGGGGATCTCGTCGTAGACGCCGACCATGCCTGCGTTGACGATGCCCATGTCCATGCCGGCCTGGATCGCGTGGTACAGGAACACCGTGTGGATGGCCTCGCGCACCGGCTCGTTGCCGCGGAAGCTGAACGACACGTTGGACACGCCGCCGCTGACCTTGGCGCCGGGAAGGTTGCGCTTGATCCAGCGCGTCGCCTCGATGAAGTCGACGGCGTAGTTGTTGTGCTCCTCGATGCCGGTGGCGATCGCGAAGATGTTGGGGTCGAAGATGATGTCCTCGGGCGGGAAGCCGATCTCGTCGACCAGCATCCGGTAGGCGCGGGTGCAGATCTCGGTCTTGCGCTGGTAGGTGTCGGCCTGGCCGGTCTCGTCGAAGGCCATCACCACCGCGGCCGCGCCGTAGCGGCGGATCAGCTTGGCCTGGCGGCGGAACTCCGCCTCGCCTTCCTTCAGCGAGATCGAGTTGACGATGCCCTTGCCCTGGATGCACTTGAGGCCGGCCTCGATCACCTCCCACTTGGACGAGTCGATCATGATCGGCACGCGCGCGATCTCGGGCTCCGAGGCGATCAGGTTGAGGAAGCGCACCATCGCGGCCTTGCTGTCGAGCATGGCCTCGTCCATGTTGATGTCGATGACCTGCGCGCCGTTCTCGACCTGCTGGCGGGCGACGCTCAGCGCGGCTTCGAATTCGCCGTTCAGGATCAGCCGCGCGAAGGCCTTGGAGCCGGTGACGTTGGTGCGCTCGCCGATGTTCACGAACAGCGTGCCGGCGCCGATGTTCACCGGCTCCAGGCCGGAGAGCTTCATCGGCGGCACGGCGACGGGCGCAGCGCCCGGGGCGGCAAGGTCAGGCGTGGCGGAGGCGGAGGCGGAATTCGGGGCGGACATGGCGGCGGCGCTTTTTCCGAGCTGGACGTGAGCTGAGACGAAAGACGGGGCCGCGCAACTCACCGCAACCCCGCGGAACGCGGGTCGGTGAGCGCCGTTGTGAGGCGGTGTCCGGGAGTCCGACACCGCCGTTCCGAGCCTGGCGGGCACCCGGGTGACGGGACCTGTCGCAACGCTCCTCGGAAACCACCGCCGCCGCAGGGGCGCGGGTGCGGCCTTGCCGGGGGCGGGAACAGCGTGCATTCTACCGATCCGGCCCCGCTTTGTTCGTGCCGTATTGCCTTGCCCCGCCGGCTGCGCCCGTATCCTGCGCGGCGCAACGACACAACAACGACAAGACGACGACACGTCGATGGGAAGGCACCGTGGATCTGGTCCAGCTTCCTCCAAACAGCCTGCGCGTGGGACAGGTGCTGACGTTCTCCCTGCGCGACGCGGGAGGACATCTGCTGTTCGCCTCCGGGCATCCGCTGCCCGACACGCCGCAGGTCCGCGACCTGCTGGCCCGCGGGCCCTGGGTGCAGGCGCACGAGACGCGCGAGTACCAGCGCGCCCTCGCCCACAAGCTCGACACGATGATGCTGCAGGGCGCGTCGATGTCCGCGCTGGCCAACGCGACCGCCGAGTACAAGCCCACGCGTCCGATGCCGATGCCGCAGCAGACGGCGCCGGCGCACACCGCCGTCTGGGCGGACCTGCAGTGGCACGCGCAGCAGGTGCTGCGCGACCCGCGGCGACCGGACTTCCTGATGCGGCTGACGGAGCTGCTCGACAAGGTGCTGGCGCGGTTGACGCAGCAGCCGGACGCCTCGCTGGCGATGCTGGTGCATGACGCCGGCCAGGAGCCGCTGCAGTACAGCGCGCGGCATGCGCTGCTGTCGCTGGCGCTGGTCGAGATGAGCACGCGCCAGCTCGGCTGGGGCGAAGGCCGGCGTCGCACGCTCGGCCTGGCGGCGCTGACGATGAACCTGGACAGCGGCGCGCAGCAGGACCAGCACGCGATGCGGCCTGAAGCCTTGGGCGAGGCGCAACGCGACCAGCTCGCCGGCCACGGCGACCGCGCGGCGGCGACGCTGCGGGCCATCGGCGTCGACGACGAGGACTGGCTGACCGCCGTGCGCCTGCATCACGATGCCGGGCCGGGGCCCTTGGCCGGGCGATCAGACGGTGAGCTGATGGCGCGGCTGCTCCGCCGCGCCGACGTCTATGGCGCGCGCCTGAGCCCGCGGCGCAGCCGGCGGCCGCTGTCCGCGGCGCAGGCGGCGCGGGCGGTCTACCTCGACGAGCTCCAGCAACCGGACGAGGCCGGTGCCGCGCTGATCAAGGCGATCGGGCTCTATCCGCCGGGCTCGCTGGTCCGGCTGGCCAACGGCGAAGAAGGCATGGTGCTCAAGCGCGGGCACAGCGCCAACGCGCCGATGGTCGCGTCGCTGCTCGGGCGCAGCGGCACGCCGCTGACGGCGCCGGTGCTGCGCGACACGCGCCTGCAGGCGCAGGCCATCACGGCCAGCCTCGCGCCGCATGAGATCCGCCTGCGGATCAACATGGACGCGATGTTGAAGCTCTACGGCACCTGAGGTCCTTCGGGCGTCGCGGCGGGCCCAGGCCGCTGGCCCTCACCCCTGCCCTCTCCCGCAAGCGGGAGAGGGAGTTCGCTCAGCACCGGGGTGCGGTGCGTGCGTCAGGCCGCTTCTTCGACCAGCCCGCTGAACAGCTTGCTGCCCCAACGGCGCGGCTGATACGCGGAGACCTTCTGCGCGATCGCCCGGATGTGGTCCGGCGTCGTGCCGCAGCAGCCGCCCGCGATGTTCAGGAAACCCGCCGCGGCGAACTCGCCGACCAGGCGGCCGGTGACGTCCGGCGTCTCGTCGAAGCCGGTGTCGCTCATGGGGTTGGGCAGGCCGGCGTTCGGGTAGCAGGAGATCGGCGTGTCGCCGGCGGCCTTCGAGAGTTCCTCGATGTAGGGCCGCATCAGCGCCGCGCCGAGCGCGCAGTTCAGGCCGACGGCGATGGGCTGCGCGTGCCGCACCGAGTGCCAGAACGCCGTCACCGTCTGTCCCGACAGGATGCGGCCCGACGCGTCGGTCACCGTGCCCGAGATGATCACCGGCAGGCGTTCGCCGGTGTCGTCCATCAGCTCGTCGACCGCGAAGATCGCGGCCTTGGCGTTCAGCGTGTCGAAGATGGTCTCGATCAGGAACAGGTCGACGCCGCCTTCGAGCATCGCCTTGGCCTGGTCGTAGTAGGCCTTGCGCAGGGTATCGAAGTCGACGTTGCGGGCGCCGGGGTCGTTGACGTCCGGGCTGATCGACGCCGTGCGCGGCGTCGGGCCGAGCGCGCCGGCCGCGAAGCGCGGCTTGTCCGGCGTGCTGAACGCGTCGCAGGCCTCGCGGGCCAGCCGCGCGGCGGCGACGTTCATCTCGTAGGCGTGCTCCTGGAGTCCGTAGTCCTCCTGCGCCACGCTGGTCGTGCCGAAGGTGTTGGTCTCGATGATGTCGGCGCCGGCGTCCAGGTACTGGCGGTGGATCTCGCTGATGACCTCGGGCTTGGTCAGCACCAGCAGGTCGTTGTTGCCCTTGAGGTCCTTGGGGTGATCGGCGAAGCGCTCGCCGCGGAAGTCGGCTTCCGTCAGCTTGTAGCGCTGGATCATCGTGCCCATCGCGCCGTCCAGGACGGCGATGCGTTGCGCCAGGATGGCGGGCAAGGCGGCGCCGCGGGTATAGACCACGGGACGGGCGACGACGGGACGGGCGGAGGTCGGGGCGTTCATGACCCCGATTGTAGGAAACGCATCAATACATCGTGCGGCGCTGGCGATCTTCCAGGTCGGCGTCATAGGCGGCACCGTCGAACGACGCGCTCAAGCCGGCCAGGATGGACCCCGTGGACGGCAGCGTCGTGCGCTCGACGTGCCGATCCGAATTCCAGAGTTCGGAGCGCTTGACCGCCCGCGCGCACTGGAAGAAGACCGAACGCACCTCGATCACCAGGACCGACTTCGGCAGTTGGCCCTCGACCGCGAAGCGCTCCCGCAAGGCCGGCGAGGCGCTGATGCGGCCGACGCCGTTCACGCGCAGGCATTCGCCGATGCCCGGGATCAGGAACAGCAGCGCCAGCGACGGGTCGTGGATGAGGTTGCGCAGGCTGTCGATGCGGTGGTTGCCGCGACGATCCGGCAGCAGCAGCGTCCTGGGATCGGCCACCTCGATGAAGCCCGGCGCGTCGCCGCGAGGCGAGGTGTCCAGGCCGTGCGGCCCGCGCGTCGCGAGGACGGCGAAAGGCGACGCCTCGATGAACGGCCGGTACAGCGGATGGACGTGGTCGCATGCCTTGTCCAGCGTGGCGGCCGCGGTGGGCGCCGCGTAGACGGTTCTCAGCGCGTCGACGGTCGACAAGTCGTGCGACCGGTCGAGCCAGGGCGTGTTCATGGCGCCGCTGTCGGGCAACGCGCTCATCCGCCGAAGACCTTCTTCAGGATGGCGCTTCCCGTGCCGACCGGGTCCTGGCGGATCTTCTTCTCCTCCTGGCCGATCATGAAGTACAGGCCGTCCAGCGCCTTGTCGGTGACGTAGCCCTGCAGGTTGGCGTCTTCCTTGCGGATGAGCCCGAAGCCCGAGGCCTTGCCGGCCACCGCGTTGTACTTCTCGCTCAGCGACTGGCGTTCGGTGGCCTTGGTCACGATGGGCAGGAACCTGGTCGTCAGCGGCGAACGGGTTTTCTCCTCGAAGAACTGCGTCACCGCGTTGTCGCCGCCGCGCACGATCTTCACCGCGTCCTCGACGCTGATGTTGCGCACCGTGCTGACCAGCAACTGGCGCGCCTCGGGCATGGCCTGCTCGGCGGCGCGGTTCATCGAGGTGATCAGCTCGTCGATGCGCCTGCCCTGGCCGGTCGTGCGCAACAGCCGCGCGGCGTCCTTGAGCGCGCCGGGGAGCTCGATCTTCACCTGGGGATTGCCCAGGAAACCATCGGTGCGACCCAGGTTGGCGAGCGCCGCCTGGGCGCCGCGCTCGAGCGCCGCGCGCACGCCCGAGGCGGCGTCCCCCTCGCTGAGGCTCAGCGCCATCGCCCACGGCGAGGCGCACCCCGCGCCCAGCAGCGCGATCAGGTCACGGCGAAACAGGTTCATCGGCGTCTCCTTCTTGGTCATCGGGGGCGGAGGTCTCAGCGGTTTCAGAGGACTCGGAGGATTCGGCGGATTCGGCGGATGGAGCGGACTCAGAGGTCTCGACCGTGTCGGCGGCTTCCTCCCGCCCTGCATCTTCCGACTCCGCGAGGTCCATGTCGATGGCGCCGAACGGGCCGGGACCGTCGCCGAGCTTGAACTCGATGCGCAGGCTGTCGCCCGGCTCCAGCGTCACCGGCTTGCCCAGCACCGGCGATCCCGCGCCGACCAGCGTGCCGGCGCGCAGCGGCCGGTTGAGCGCCGCCTCGGCGATCAGGTCACCGAGCGACCACTTCATCCCGGTCTTCGCGTCGACGACCGCCTGCTTGCGCCCGTTGCGCATGACCTGGAGCTGCAAGGCCGCGCGACCGAGGTACCAGGCGCCGGGCAGTTCGTCGGGCGTGACGGCGACTGGCGCGAACTGCAGCGCCGGGCGGCTGTGCAGCGCGGGCCAGCCGTTGGCGAGCTCCTCCTGCTGCACCGGCCGCAGCACCCAGTCGCTGACCAGCATCAGCAGCCGGATCGCCTCCAGCGCCTGCGACGGCACGGCGCCCTGCGCCAGGTCGCCGATGAGCGCGGCGAGTTGCGGCTCGGGCTCCAGGCCCGGCGTGCGCAGGTCGAGCAACTCGGTCGGAGCCAGCAGCGCCTCGGCGCCGCCGGCGCGCAGCAGCGGCGCGCTGAGGCGTTCCGGCCATGCGAGGCCGCGCTCGCGCAAGGCCTGACCCTGCTCCGGGTAGGCCTCGCCGGCGATCCAGCCGGCCAGGCGCGGCAGCGGCGCCAGACACTGCTTCGGGTCGAACGCGAACGCATGCCGCGCGCGACCGTGGTTCAGCGACTGCGACAACACCTCCAGCTGCGGCGCCATGAAATTCCAGTCGTCGAGCACTTGTTGCAGGCGCGTCGCGATGCCGTTGGCATAGCATGCCTGGCTCAGGTCTCGCGACACGACCACGAGTTGGCCGTCGCGGGATCCGTCGCGGTAGGTGGCGAGTTTCATTGTTGTGAACGGACAGTCATTCGTCGGACGATCGGTGGCCGCATTTTCACCTCAGGATCGGATCGCGTTCGCGGCGGCGCTCGCGGGCGCCCTGGCGCTGCATGCGGGCGCCATCGGCGCGCTGTCGCGGCGGGCCTTGCCGCAGGCGATCGACACGCCGGTGGTGACCACGCGCCTCATCGAGGCCCCGCCTCCGACGATGCCCGAACCGGTCGTTCCGGCGGCCGAGCCGCGCTTCGTGCCACGTCTCCCCCCACCTGTCGGGCAACAGCTCGAGCCACACGCCGCGCGGCGCCCGTCTTCGCGTCCAGCGCCCGCTCCCGCGGCCGACACCCGCCCGGTGCCCGCGCTGCTGGCCTTGCCGCTGCACGGCGACGGCGCCCTCGCCTACGCCTTCGTCATCGACGGCCAACCCGGCGAGGCGGCGCTGCGCTTCCACATCGGCGAGGGCCGCTACGACATCACGCTGGAACGCCGCGCCGGCGAGCGCGAACTGCCGGTCTGGCACAGCGAAGGGCGCGTCGGTCCGCAAGGCTTGCAGCCGGAACGACACCGCGTCTGGCGCCAGGGCCGCGAGCGCGAACTGCAGATCTTCGACCGGGACGCCGCGCGGCCGGTTCTGCTTGTCGGCGCGCGCGCCTTTCCGCTGTCGGCGGGCACGCAGGATCGCCTGTCCTGGTGGCTGCAGCTGGCCGCCATGATGGCCGCGGAACCGGCGCCCCATGTCGGATTGCGTCTGCGCGTGCCGGTGGCCGGCCCGGCGGGCATCAACGACTGGGATTTCGAGGTGGTCGCGCGCGACGGCGCGCGGTGGCTGCTGCGGCGCGACCTCGCGCAAGGGGCCGGCCGCCCGGCGCTGCAGTGGTCGGTCTGGCTCGACGGCCAGCGGGGATTCCTGGCCGCGGACCTGCGCTTCAGCCTGGACGACGACGAACAGTGGGCCCTCCGCTTGCTGGAGTGAGGCTGTCAGCCGCGCACATGTCCGCTTGACCTCGATCCCGTGTGTGCGCGTTACGGTTCGTGTATCCGTGAAACCCTGTGCGGTTGGCACCACAAATGCTTGTGACACGGTGCAGCGTGTTCCGCAAGTTCTGCCACCATGGGTCATGGCCTGGGTTGGGAGCGACGGGTCTTGAATCTGTCGCAACAGGCCATAACTCCTCCAACCAAGGAGTCCTTCATGCACATGCTCTACGACTCACCGAGCTACATCGTCGTCCAGTTCGATGTCCCGGTCGCCCCGTCCGCTGGCGATGCTGCGCACGCCGCCCAGGTGGACCACACGAACCTGCCCTCGTTGCAACGTGACGGTTTCGAGATCGTCGACAAGTTCACCCGCAAGGAAATCTTCATCGAGGGCGCCCTGGCCCAGACCTTCCAGGAGGGCGTCGAGGCGCTCATCGAACAGGGTCCCGACGTCGACGACCTCGACGCCTTCATCGAGCAGTACGCGAACCTGGGCCAGCAGCCCGTGATCATGCATTGAACCCCGGGGCTTGTCCCCGGCCTTCCCTGCGCCAAGATCGTGCGGCGCGCCCCGTTCAGGGGTGATCCCCCCGCACACCCCATGGCCAAGCGCTCGCAGCTTGCGCCGGATGCTCCGGGCCGGTCATGAACGCCTCAGCGACACCGCCTTCCTGGCCCGCCACGAGGTGTGGCGCGGCCCGTCCGCCGAAGGCACGCCTCGACCCGGCGCGCTGAGCGGCATCACGAGGCCGGCGAGACCTGACCCCCTCTTCGGCGGGTGCTCCGCCTGCCTGGGGCGAGGCCGGTTCTATGGCATCGTGCCGCCTATGCTGAATCCGTCCCCGTCGACTCTCCTGAGGCGCGCATCGCGCGCGCTCGCCGCCGGCTCGCTCGCCCTGTGGGTGGCACTGACCGGCGGCACCGCGCTGGCAGCGCCGTCCAAGGCATCCTGCCCGCCCGAACCCGCGCCGCTCCCCGCCGATCGCCTCGCCGCGCAGGCCAGGGATCGGGGCCTGATGTGGACGATCAAGCGCGATGGCCGGACCTCCTACCTGTACGCCAGCCTGCACGTCGGCAAGCCGGGCTGGGCCGCGCCCGGACCGCGGCTTCGCAAGGCGCTGGACGAGGTCGACGCGGTGGCGCTGGAGCTCGACCCGCTGGACCGCGACGCCTGGAAGATGCCGGCCATGCCCGAGCTGCCGCTGGACGCCGCGATGCGCCGGCGGCTCGACGCGCAGGCCGCGGCCGTCTGCCTGGCGCCGCAGGCGCTGGCCGCGATGCATCCGCTGCTGCAGACCAGCACCTACATGCTGCTGCGCGCCCGGGCGCTGGGGCTGGACGTGCGCTACGGCCAGGAGATGCTGCTGAGCCAGTGGGCGCGCGACCGCGGCCTGCCGGTCCTGGCGCTGGAGACGCTGCAGGGCCAGCTCGAGGCGCTGCTGCCCGCCGACGCCGACGCGGCGCGGCACGAGTTGCGCGCCAACCTGCAGCAGCTCGAACGCCCGAAGTCGCTGCTGCGCACGCTGGACACGATGGTGACGGTCTACGACCGCGGCGACCTGGGCCGGCTGAACCGGTACGCCGACTGGTGCGACTGCGTGTCCGACGCCGCCGACCGCGCCGCACTGCAGCGCATCAACGACGGTCGCAATCCGGCGCTCGCCCAGCGGATCTCCGAGCTGCACCAGCGCGGTCAATCGCTGCTGGTGGCCGTCGGCGCGATGCACATGACCGGGCCGCGGGCGCTGACCCTGCTGCTCCAGGACCAGGGCTTCGAGGTAACCCTGATGCCGCGATCCGGAACGCAGTGACCGAGTTGCGGCACACTGGCCGCCGCCGGCCGCGGCGGCCTTTCCACTGACCCTGCCCGCTGGCCGTCTTCAACGACCGGTCCTCCGGCCGTTCCCCGACTTTTTCCCTGGAGTCCCCATCTTGGACCCCCTGCCGTCCTTCCTCCAATCGCTGTTCCTGGTGCCGCTGACGCTGCTGCCCATCATCAACCCGGTGGGCGTGGCCCCGATCGTCATCGGCGCGGCCGGCGGCGACGACAAGGTCCTCAAGCGGCTGGCCCGCCAGGTCGCGATCAACGGCTGGGTCGTGATCATGGTGTCGCTGCTGGTGGGCACCTACGTGCTGGACCTGTTCGGCATCTCGCTGCCGGTCGTGCGCGTCGGCGGCGGCCTGCTGGTGGCCTACAGCGCCTGGGTCATGCTGACCCGCAACGAGACCGACGACGTCCAGACGGCCGTCGTCCACGCCTCGCCCGGCGACATCAGCGAGACCGAGATCGTCCGCCGCAGCTTCTTCCCGATCACCTTCCCGCTGACCACCGGTCCCGGCAGCATCGCCGCGGCGATCGCGCTGGGCGCGCAGATCCCGCGCTCGCCGGTGCCGTACCTGATGGGCGCCGGCGTGGCCGCCATCGGCGCGGCCGTCACCGCCGCCGTGGTCTACCTGGTCTACCGCAACGGCGGCCGGCTGCTGATGAAGATGGGCGAGGTCGGCACGCTGGTGATGATGCGGCTGATGGCCTTCGTGCTGCTGTGCATCGGCATCCAGATCCTGTGGACGGGCTGGGCCGACCTGAACCACATTCCGACCTGACGCGGCCACCGTCCGTCCCGATGTCGGACGACCGCCGCCAGGACGTAGGATCGGGCCCATGGCCGCCCCCGGGCCCCCTGCGCACGCCGGGACGACCGGCGAGGACGGCTCCCGAGGAGACACCATGGCGGACACCGACTTCAGCAAATTCGTTCCGGGCTTCGACTTCCTGCAAGGGCTGATGAAGAACGCCAGCGCCGCGATCCCCGGCTTCAACCAATGGGTCGCGCCGACGCTGGATCCCGAGGAGCTGGACAAGCGCATCAGCGAACTGCGCACCGTGCAGTTCTGGCTCGAGAACAACGCCCGCATGCTCACCGCGACCATCCAGGCGCTGGAGGTGCAGCGGATGACGCTGTCGACCCTGCACGCGATGAACGTGCCGATGGCGGACCTGAAGGACGCCCTGAAGACGCCGCCGGTGCCGCCGATGCCGCCAGCAGCGGAGGTCCCACCGGCAGCGGAGGTCCCGCCGACGCCCCGGGAGGACGCCGGCACCGGCGAGCCGCCCGGTCCCAAGCCGGCCGGCGCCGACCCCATGCAATGGTGGAACGCGCTGACGCAGCAGTTCACCCAGGTCGCGTCCAACGCGATGAAGACGGCACAGACCGCGGCCGCGACCGCAGCCGCCCAGCCGGCGGCGACGCCCGCCCCCAAGGCGCCCGCCAGATCCGCGACCCGACCGGCCGCCAAGAAGGCCGCGCCGGCGCGCAAGGCCGCCGCCAAACGCAAGGCACCCTGAGTCCCCCCGTCTCCCGAGGGCCGTTCATGCCTCGCTTTCTCCAGGCGCACGCCACCCATCCCGATCCCCACATGGCGCTGGCGCTGGCCGGCGCGCAGCTGGAGGGGCAACGCGCCGGCATGACGCCGACGCTGGGATTCCTCTACCTCACGCATCCCTACGTGCCGCAGGCGCAGGCGCTGCTCGACGAAGTGCGCGAGCGCTGGCCGGGCTGCGGCTGGGTGGGCGCGTCGGCGCTGGCGGTGAGCGCCAGCGGCGTCGAGTACTTCGACGAACCGGCGCTGGTCGTCATGCTCTGCGACCTGCCCGCCGACCAGTGGCGGATCTTCTCGGGGCTTCGGCCGCTGACGCCGGACTGCGAATCCCGCAGCCTGCTGCTGCATGCCGACGGCGGCACGCCCGACCTGCAGGAACTGATCGGCGAACTGGCCCAGCGCTGCAGCAGCGGCTACCTCTTCGGCGGCCTGGTCAGCGGCGGCGACGACGCGGTGCAGATCGCCGACGGCCTCTTCGCGGGCGGTCTGTCCGGCCTGGCGCTGGGGCCGGACGTGCGCTGGATCTCGCGCGTCAGCCAGGGCTGCCAGCCGCTGGGCCGCGAGCGCCGCGTCACCGGCTGCGACGGGCCGCTGGTCGTCGAACTCGACGGACAGCCCGCGCTCGACGCGCTGCTCGAGGACCTGAAGCTGCCGGCGTACACCGGGGAATCCGGCTCGCTGCGGCAGGCCATGCCCCTGTTCCGCCGCACGCTGGTCGGCCTCAGCGACGAACCCGGCGCCCGGCGCGAGTACGGCGCGGAGGTGCGCGTCCGGCACCTGGTCGGCCTCGATCCGGGCCGGCGCGGCATCGCCGTCGCCGAGCAGATGCGCGAAGGCGAACTGCTGAGCTTCTGCGAGCGCCACCCGGACGCCGCCCGGCGCGACCTCGTCCGCATCTGCACCGAGATCCGCGCCGAGGCCGAGGAGCGCGGCGCCCGCATGGCCGGCGCCCTGTACTTCAGCTGCACCGGTCGCGGCGGTCCACACTTCGGCGCGCCGTCGGCGGAACTGCAATGGGTGCAGCACGCGCTCGGCGACGTGCCGCTGGCCGGATTCTTCGCCAACGGGGAGATTGCCCACGCGCGGCTGCACGGCTACACCGGCGTGCTGACGGTCTTCCTGGACGCCTGATGCGCGGCCGCCGCGACCTGCTGCAGGCCGCCGCGGCCTCGGCCCTCTCCACCGCCCTGCCTGCCCTGTCCCTGCTGCCGGACCGCGCGGCGGCGGCCCGACCCGCTGCCGGCGCCCAGCTCGCCGCGGCGCCGCCGGAGCAGCCGGAGCCGACCACCGTCGTCTATCCGCGCCACCTGCCTCAGCAGGACCGGCAGGTCGACTACTTCATCAGCCTGCTGCACGCCGCGTTGCAGCGCAGCGGCGTCCGCTACGCGCTGGTCCAGACGCAGCCCGAGATGGTGCAGAGCCGCGCGCTGCTGGAGATGGCGAGCAACGATCCCGGCATCGACGTGTTCTGGACGATGACGGACCCGCAGCGCGAGAAGAGCCTGCTGCCGATCCGCGTGCCGCTGGACCGCGGTCTGATCGGCTGGCGCCTGTGCCTGACGCGCGCCGCGGACCGCGACCGCCTGCGCGATGTGCGGGACCTGAAGGACCTGACCCGACTGACCGCCGGGCAGATGCATGACTGGCCCGACACCGCCGTGCTGCGCGCCAACGGGCTGCCGGTGCAGGTGAGCACGCATTACCAGGGCCTGTTCCAGATGCTGTCGACGGGGCGCTTCGACTACTTCCCACGCTCGATCTTCGAGATCGATGCGGAGCTCGCCAGCTTCCCCGATCAGAAGCTCGTCATCGACCCTTACCTGCTGTTGCACTATCCGGCGGCGCTCTACATGTTCGTCCGCCCGGGCCGTCCGCGGCTGGCCGCGGACCTCACCCGCGGCATGAACGCGCTGGTGGCGGACGGCACCTTCGAGCGGCTGTCGCGGCAGATCTTCGGCGATCTGCTGCAGCGCCACCGGATCGACCAGCGCCGCGTGCTGCGGCTGCGCAACCCGCTGCTGCCGCCGCAGACGCCGCTCGACCGCAAGGCCCTGTGGTGGCCCCTGCCCGGCTCCCGCTGACGGTCAGGCGCCGAGGATTCAGTCCGGGGTCAGCGCACAGGGCTACAGTTCGACGCCATGACCGCCGTCCTCCCTTCCACCCACGAGCCGCCCGGCGACCAGGCCGCCGCGCTGGCCGGCTTCCGCGACGGGCGTCGCGCGCAGCTGGTCCAGGCCCTGCGGGCCGAGCTGCCCGCGCACGCGCTGCTCTGGCAGGACGAGCAGACGCGCCCCTACGAATGCGACGGCCTGACCGCCTACCGCGAGCGCCCGCTGGCCGTGGCGCTGCCCGAGACCGAGGCGCAGGTCGCCGGCGTGCTGAAGGCCTGTCATGCGCTGGGCGTGCCGGTGGTGGCGCGCGGCGCGGGCACCGGCCTGTCCGGCGGCGCGATGCCGCATGCCGAGGGCCTGACGCTGGCGCTGGCCAAGTTCAACCGCATCGTCGCGATCGATCCGCTCGCGCGCACCGCCCGCGTGCAGTGCGGCGTGCGCAACCTGGCGATCTCCGAGGCGGCCGCGGCGCACGGCCTGTACTACGCGCCGGACCCGAGCAGCCAGATCGCCTGCACGATCGGCGGCAACGTCGCGGAGAACTCCGGCGGCGTGCACTGCCTGAAGTACGGCCTGACCCTGCACAACGTGCTCAAGGTGCGCGGCTTCACGGTCGAGGGCGAGCCGGTCGAATTCGGTTCCGAGGCGCTGGACGCCGCCGGGCTGGACCTGCTCAGCGTCGTGATCGGCAGCGAGGGCATGCTGGCGGTGGTGATGGAGGTGGTGGTCAAGCTGACGCCCAAGCCGCAGCTGGCGCGCTGCATCATGGCCAGCTTCGACGACCTGCGCCGTGCCGGCGACGCCGTGGCCGCGATCATCGCGGCCGGCATCATCCCCGCCGGCCTGGAGATGATGGACAAGCCGATGACCGCGGCGGTCGAGGACTTCGTCCACGCCGGCTACGACCTCGACGCGGAGGCGATCCTGCTGTGCGAGAGCGACGGCACGCCGGAGGAGGTCGAGGAAGAGATCGCCCGCATGAACGAGGTGCTGCGCGCGAATGGCGCGACGCGGCTCGAGGTCAGCGAGGACGAGGCGCAGCGCCTGCGCTTCTGGAGCGGGCGCAAGAACGCGTTCCCGGCCTCGGGGCGCATCAGCCCGGACTACATGTGCATGGACTCGACGATCCCGCGCAAGCGGCTGGCCGACATCCTGCTGGCGATCCAGGCGATGGAGCGCAAGTACGGACTGCGCTGCGCCAACGTCTTCCATGCGGGCGACGGCAACCTGCATCCGCTGATCCTGTTCGACGCCAACGATCCCGATCAGCTGCACCGCTGCGAGCGCTTCGGCGCCGACATCCTCGAGACCAGCGTCGCGATGGGCGGCACGGTGACCGGGGAACACGGCGTCGGCGTCGAGAAACTCAACAGCATGTGCGTGCAGTTCTCGCCGCAGGAGCGGGAACGCATGCTGGCCCTGAAACGGGCCTTCGATCCGCAGGGGCTGCTGAACCCCGGCAAGGTGATCCCGACGCTGCAGCGCTGCGCCGAATACGGCCGCATGCATGTCAAGCGCGGCGCACTCTCATTTCCAGAACTGGAGCGATTCTGATGGCGGTGCAAGCAGCAGATGTCGCGGCGGCGGGCCCGGGCCCGACCGCCGGCTTCGTCCCCGCGACGCAACTGATGGCCACGCTGGAGGCGATGGCGGCGCGCTTTCTCGAAGGCCGGCCGGTGCGCTTCACCGGCCACGGCAGCAAGGACTTCTACGGCGGCCCGCTGGGCGATGCCGAGCCGATGTCGACCCTGTCGCTCAACGGCGTCATGGCCTATGAACCGAGCGAGCTCTACGTGACCGCCGCCGCCGGCACGCCGGTGGCGGAGGTGGAGGCGCTGCTGGCGCAGCACGGCCAGCACCTGGCCTTCGAGCCGCCGCGGTTCGTCGGCGCGGCCTCGGGCGGCACGGGCACGATCGGTGGCATGGTCGCCAGCGGGCTGTCCGGCCCGGCGCGCGCGACGGCCGGCGCGGTGCGCGATCACGTGCTCGGGCTGACGATGCTCGACGCGAAGGGCGAGCTGCTGCACTTCGGCGGCACGGTGATGAAGAACGTCGCCGGCTACGACGTGTCGCGGCTGATGGCCGGCTCGCTGGGCGTGCTCGGCCTGATCGCGCAGGTCACGCTGAAGGTCCTGCCTCGGCCGGTCGCGACGGTGACGCTGCGCTTCGAAGCCTCGCAGGACAAGGCGCTGCTGCGGATGAACCGCTGGGGCGGCCAGCCGCTGCCGATCTCGGCGAGCGCCTGGTGGGACGGCGCGCTGGTGCTGCGGCTGTCCGGTGCGGAGGCGGCGGTCCGCGCGGCCGCGCACAAGCTGGGCGGCTCCGCGATTCCGGAAGCGATGGCCGCGCCGTTCTGGCAGGGCCTGCGCGACCAGTGCGACGAGTTCTTCCTGGGCGCGCGCCGCGCGGTCCAGGGCGGCGCGACGCTGTGGCGCATCGCCGTGCCGTCGACGACGCCGCCGATGGCGCTGCACGGCGAGCAGCTCGTGGAATGGGGCGGCGCGCAGCGCTGGGTGGTGACGCCGATGGCGCCCGCGCAGGTGCGCGAGGTGGTGGCCGCGGCCGGCGGCCACGCGACGATGTTCTACGCGAACGACAAGTTCGACGGCGCGTTCTCGCCGCTCGGCCCGCAGCTCACGCGCATCCACAAGGAGCTGAAGCGGCAGTTCGATCCGGCGGGGATCTTCAATCCCGGGCGGCTCTATCCCGGCCTCTGATCCGGACCTTTGATCCGGACTCCCGCAGCGAGACGCCCTTCCCCCGACGCGCAGCAAGCCGACAGCAAGCCGACCGATGCAAACCCACCTGGCTCCCGAATTCCAAGGCACCCCGGAAGGCAGCACCGCCGAGGCCATCCTGCGTCGCTGCGTGCACTGCGGCTTCTGCACCGCGACCTGTCCGACCTACCAGTTGCTCGGCGACGAGCTCGACGGCCCGCGCGGCCGCATCTACCTGATCAAGCAGGTGCTCGAAGGCGAGCCGCCCACCGCGGCCACGCAGTTGCACCTGGACCGCTGCCTGACCTGCCGCAACTGCGAGACCACCTGCCCGTCCGGCGTCCAGTACGGTCAGCTCGTGGAGATCGGCCGGCAGATCGTCGATGCGAAGGTCGAGCGCCCGCGCGAGGAGCGCGTCAAGCGCTGGCTGCTGAAGGAAGGCCTGACCTCGCCGCTGTTCAAGCCGGCGCTGCGGATCGGCCAGGCGCTGCGTCCGCTGGTGCCCGGCGCGCTCAAGGACAAGGTGCCGCCCAAGCCGGACGCGCGCGCGCACCAGTGGCCGCAGCGCACCCATGCGCGCAAGGTGCTGATGCTGCTCGGCTGCGTGCAGCCGGCGATGATGCCCAACATCAACGCGGCCACCGCCCGCGTGCTCGACGCCGCCGGCGTGCAGACGCTGGTCGCCGACGAGGCCGGCTGCTGCGGCGCGATCCGCACGCACATGAACGACCACCACGGCGGTCTCGACGACGCCCGGCGCAACATCGACGCCTGGTGGCCCATGGTCGACGGTCACGGCGAGCAGGTCGAGGCCATCGTCATGAACGCCTCCGGCTGCGGCGTGCAGGTCAAGGATTACGGCCGGCTGCTCGCGCAAGACCCGGATTACGCGGAGAAGGCCACGCGCATCGCCACCCTGACCCGCGACCTCAGCGAATACCTGCCGGAGCTGGTCGAACCCTTGCGTTCGCGGCTCGGCAAGCCGGGCGCCGGGACGCCTCGGCCCACGCTCGCCTACCACCCGCCCTGCACGCTCCAGCACGGCCAGCAGCTGCGCGGCGGCGTCGAGGGCCTGATGCGCGAGCTCGGGTTCGAGATCTCGTTCGCGCCCAGCGAGAGCCACCTCTGCTGCGGCTCCGCCGGCACGTATTCGGTGCTGCAACCGGTGTTGTCCAAGCAGCTGCGGGAGCGCAAGCTCGCCGCCCTGGCGCCGCTGGCGGCCGAAGCGATCGTCTCGGCCAACATCGGCTGCATCCAGCACCTGCAAAGCGGCACGGACGTCCCGGTCCGGCACTGGGTGGAAGTGCTGGACGAAGCACTTCTGCATGGATGAGTCATTGACTTCCCCGCCGGATCTCTTGAGGAAGCGTCGCGCCGACGCATCATTTCCCGCCGAAACCCCTCCCCCTTGAGGAGGAGTTCTCACCTCAGGCGCCCCACCTCGGGCAAACCCGGGCATGCCCGTTGCCGGCGGCCCGCAGAATCCGCTCCCATAACAGGAGGGGAGCGCGCAAGCGATTCCAATCAGAAAGTGAAATAGGCCGGTCATCGCGTGGTGACCGGCCTTTTTTCCGTCCGGTCGGCCCGGGTGGATACTCCGCTGTCATATTTGTTTCAGCGGCTTCGTCCGGAGCCCCGATCCGCCATGATCCTGACCCGTCGCATCTGGCTGCTGGCGCCCGTCCTGGCCGCGCTGGCCGCCTGCGCCAACGCCCCGTCCTCCTCGTCCCCGGCCACCGGCGTCGCCCCGGCAACACCTGGCGCCGCGGCCTCCGCGTTCTCGGCGAAGCAGCCGCCCAAGCTGGTCGTGTTCATGGTCGTCGACGGACTGCCGATCCGGCAGGTGCTCGGCTACCGCGACCAGCTCCAGCCGGACGGCTTCAAGCGCTTCCTCGACCGCGGCGCCTGGTTCGCCAACGCGTACTACGGCCACGGCTACACGGTCACGGCGGCCGGCCACTCGATCATGCTGAGCGGCGCCTATCCGCAACGCAGCGGCATCATCGGCAACGAGTGGCGGGATCCGATGACCGCCGCCCCGCAATACAACACCGCCGATCCGCGCTACCAGTACATCGGCAACAAGACCGAACCGCTGGCCGGCACCAGCCCCGCCAACTACAAGGTCGAGACCGTCGGCGACGTGCTGCGCACGCGGCAACCGGGATCCAAGGTCATCGGCATCTCCGGCAAGGACCGCGGCGCCATCCTGCCGGCCGGCCACAAGGGCACGGCCTACATGTACATGGGCGGCAGCGGGGAGTTCGCGTCGTCCACCTACTACATGGACAAGCACCCCGCCTGGGTCGACGCGTTCAACGCCGCCAAGCCGGCCGACAAGTTCTTCGGCAAGACCTGGTCCCCGATGCTGCCGGAAGCGGCTTACGCCCGCAGCGTGCCGGACGGCCAGCCCTGGCAGGCCAACAGCGGCAACGGCAACCGGCTGCCGGCGGTGCTGGGCGCCGGCATGGACGGTCCGGGGCCGCGCTTCTACGGGAACATCCTGCCCTCCCCGTTCGGCGACGAACTGACGCTGGCCTTCGCGAAGGCGGCCGTCGAAGGCGAACAGCTGGGCGCCCGCGACCAGACCGACATCCTCTCCGTCAGCCTGTCCAGCCACGACTACATCAACCACGCGTTCGGCCCCGAATCGCGGCTGTCGCACGACCATTTCCTGCATCTGGACGCCTACCTGCAGGACTGGTTCAAGTACCTCGACGCCAAGGTCGGCCGCGGCAACTACATCGCCGTGCTGACCGCCGACCACGGCTTCACCGACACGCCCGAATGGGCGAAGTCGCAGGGCCGGGACGCCGGACGCATCAATCCGGCACAGGTTGTCGGCATCATCAACGCCGGCTTGTCGAAGCGGTTCGGCGAGTTCCGCTGGGCGCTGAACATGTCGGGCTCGGGCGTGATCTTCGACGAGGTGGCGATCAAGGTTGGCGGACTCGACCCCGACGAGGTCTATGCCGTCGCGAAGGCGTCGGTCGAGCAGATCGCCGGCGTCCAGGCCGCCTTCACCCGCGCGCAGCTGGCGGGGACGGACACCACGACGCCCTACCTCGAGCAGTTCCGCCGCTCCTGGTATCCGGGCATCGCCGCGCCCTTGCAGGTGGTGCCGAAGGCCGGCTGGATGTTCGGGTCCCGCGTGACGGGCACCACCCACGGCAGCCCCTATGAGGACGACACCCACGTGCCGCTGCTGACCTGGGGACCGGCATGGGTCGGCCAGGGCCGGATCGAGCAGCGCGTCGAGATCGTCGACTTCGCGCCGACGCTGTCGGCCATCCTGCACCTCCCCGCGCCGAAGCAGGCGCAGGGCCGGGTGCTGCCCCTGCCCGCGAAGTAGTCTCCCCACCCGAGCGGGGAATCCCCCCGTTCACCCCACCCACCCGCCATCGACGCCGGGGTGGGGTGCGCCCGCCACACGGCTCCTGTAGGCTCAGCGGTCTCGCAGAAGTGACAGGGAGACCGCCGTGTTTGGCTGGTTTGAAAAACTCGTCGATCCGTTTCCGCAGACCCCGGCGCCTCAGCCGCCCCAAGGGTTCTTCGCCTTCGTCTGGGCCGGCTCGCACGGGATGCGCGGACTGGTGGGGGTGCTCATCGTCCTGACGGCCGCCATCGGCGCCTTCGAGGCCCTGCTGTTCTCGATGCTGGGCTCGATCGTCGACTGGCTCAGCCAGGTCCCGCCCGCGCAGTGGTGGGCGACGCAGCGGGACAAGCTGCTGATGCTCGGCGGCATCCTGCTCGCCAGCCCGCTGCTGATCGCGCTGCAGTCGATGAGCAAGTACCAGGGCCTGTCCAGCAACTTCCCGATGCGGCTGCGCTGGAACTTCCACCGGCACCTGCTCGCGCAGAGCATGAGCTTCTACCAGGACGAGTTCGCCGGCCGCGTGTCGGCCAAGCTGATGCAGACGGCCCTGGCCGTGCGCGAATGCTGGCTGATCGTCACCGACATCCTGGTCTTCATCACGATCTACTTCGTGACGATGCTGGGCGTCGTCGGCAGCTTCGACGCGACGCTGCTGCTGCCCTTCCTGGGCTGGCTGGCCTGCTACGTCGTGGCGCTGAGCTACTTCGTGCCGCGCCTGGGCAAGGCCGCGACCGCGCAGGCCGACGCCCGCAGCCTGATGACCGGCCGCATCACCGACGCGTACACCAACATCAGCACGGTCAAGCTGTTCTCGCACTCCAATCGCGAGGCCGGTTTCGCGCGCGGGGCGATGCAGGACTTCCTGAACACCGCCTACCGCCAGATGCGGCTGATCAGCGGCTTCGAGATCGTCAACCACGCGCTGTCGATGGGCCTGATCGCCTCGACCGCCGGCATGACGGTCTGGCTGTGGACGCAGGGCCAGGTCGGGATCGGCGCGGTCGCCGCCGCCACCGCGATGGCGCTGCGGCTGAACGGGATCTCGCACTGGATCATGTGGGAGATGGCCAGCCTGTTCGAGAACATCGGCACCGTGCAGGACGGCATCACGACGCTGTCGCGCCCGATCGCGATCCAGGACGCCGAGGGCGCCCGCGCGCTCGACGTGACCCGCGGCGAGGTGCGCTTCGACCACGTCGACTTCAGCTACGGCGGCCGCAAGACCGTGCTGCACGACCTGACCCTGACGATCCGCCCGGGCGAGAAGATCGGCGTGGTCGGCCGCTCCGGCGCGGGCAAGTCGACCCTGGTCAACCTGCTGCTGCGGTTCCACGACGTGGACAAGGGCCGGGTGCTGATCGACGGCCAGGACATCGCCACGGCCACCCAGGACAGCCTGAGACGGCAGGTCGGCATGGTGACCCAGGACACCAGCCTGCTGCACCGCTCGGTGCGCGACAACCTCATGTACGGCCGCCCCGACGCCACGGAGGACGAGATGCGCGCCGCCGCCGAACGGGCCGAGGCCGTGGACTTCATCGACGGCCTGACCGACCCGAAAGGCCGCCAGGGGTATGACGCCCACGTCGGCGAGCGCGGCGTGAAGCTGTCGGGCGGTCAGCGCCAGCGCATCGCCATCGCCCGGGTGATGCTCAAGGACGCGCCTATCCTGCTGCTCGACGAGGCGACCAGCGCGCTGGACTCCGAGGTCGAGGCCGCGATCCAGCGCAGCCTCTACCGGCTGATGGAAGGCAAGACGGTGGTGGCGATCGCGCACCGGCTGTCGACGATCGCGGCGATGGACCGGCTGATCGTGATGGACCAGGGCCGCATCGTCGAGCAGGGCGACCACGCGTCCCTGCTGGCGCAGGGCGGCCTGTACGCCAAGCTGTGGGCGCACCAGAGCGGCGGCTTCCTGGTCGAGGACGAACTGGACGTGGCAGGTGGGGAAGCCGGGGAAGCCGGGGAAGCCGGGGACGGTACGGAACGGGCCGGTGCGGCCGACACGCTGTCGCCTGAAGGCGTCACCGGCATGAGCCGACTGCCTCATGCCGCCGGATCCATCGTCGGACATGTGGATACGGCATCAACCACGGCAAGGGATTCCGCGTAAGCCGGCGCTGACTTATCTGTCATGTGACGGACGCCGCACGCCACCCGTTCAAGGGGTTGGGCGGGGTATCCGGTGGCAGGCTTGTATGGAACACTGCGATCGCAGGTCGGACGGGAGCGCCGATCCGCTTGAGCGTCCGCAGGAATCAGGACGGCATAGCACCAAGAAAGCTGAGCATATGGACAACAGCAGCGACACCACCCCGCAGTCTTCGGCCACCCCCACCCCGGTCAGCCCGGTCAAGGGTTCCGTCGTCTCGCAACGCCGCCGCCGTTTCATCCAGGCCGGCGTGGTGCCGGTCGGTCTGACGCTGGCCAGCCGTCCCGCGATGGCCTGGCACTGCAATTCCACCTCGGCCTGGGGCTCGGCGATCCTGCGCAACGGCGGCGCCAGCGTGCAGGCGCGTGCCGACGCGGCGGTGATCAACAATACCGAGTGCTGGTACATCTCCAACTGGAAGGACAACTCGGGCCGGTCCCAGGTGCGCGGTGGCAACGCCCCGTGGAAGTACGTGATCGCCCAGTGGTATTCCGGCAAGTCGGTCACTTTTGCGCGAGACAACCTGACCGTCTCCAAGGTGTTCCCGGCCGGTCTGAAAAATGTGGACGGCTCCGCCAACGTCTACAAGATGCTGAAGGATCAGTCGACGAGCTACGGCACCATGATGGTCGTCGCCCGCCTGAACACCCTGTTCGCCGGCAACGGCGTCGCCCAGTGCGTGATGTCCTCCAACAACCAGGACATGCTGGTGCAGATGGCCTCGCAAGGTCCTAACATCTTCAAGCCGACCAACTCGTCCGGCGCGCCCTGGACCGAGGCGGACTTCAGGCGCTATCTGTACGAAAACTACCTCGTGGCCTGATGCCAGGTTCAGCCTGGCGCTGCAGGCAATCGGGCACCGACGTGCTGCTCGCCTGGGAAGGTGAGCAGCACGCTGTCTTTTTCGACTCCGTCAGCGGGGACACCCACTTGATCGCCGCGCTCGGTGCGCAGTTGGCCGAATGGCTGTCCGACCAACCGCTCGACCGCGATCAACTGCTGCGGCGCCTGGCACAGGACGTCGAGTGGGACGAGCCGCCCACCCCCGACGCACTGGCGGACCTTCTGGACCTGCATCTGAGCCGTCTTGCCGACGTGCACCTGCTGGTCGAGCTGCCCGCGAGCGCGCCGACGGGGGAGCCGGTCGCTTGAAGCTTCAGGACCTCGGCACCGCCGGGCTGCGGGCCCGGATGCGCGACGGCGGCGTGACGCTGCGGCTGTCGCCCTTCACCGTGCGCGTGCGCTCGGACATCCCGCACCTGGCCGACGACGTCGCGGCGATGTACCGCGACTTCGATCTCGTCGACGAGGACGACTTCGTCGACTTCCACGTCGCCGTCCTGCGCAGCCCGCATTGGCTGAGCCGCCTGCAAGGCCGCGCCGAGTTCTGGTTCGACGGCCAGCGCTCGTTCACGCCGCTGCCCGCCGCGCAGGCGCTGGCGATGCTCGAATGGGGCATCAACTGGTGCATCGCCGCCCATGCCCACCAGTACCTGCTGATCCACGCCGCGGTGCTCGAACGCGGCGGCCGCGCACTGGTGATGCCCGCGCCGCCGGGGTCCGGCAAGAGCACGCTGTGCGCCGCGCTGGCCCATCGCGGCTGGCGCCTGCTGTCGGATGAACTGGGCCTGCTGGACATGGGCACCGGCCTGGTCCACGGCATGGCGCGGCCGATCAACCTGAAGAACTCGTCGATCCCGCTGATCCGCGCCTTCGCGCCGGACGCGCATTTCAGCGCCTCGATGCCCAACACGTCCAAGGGCACGGTCGCGCTGGTACGCGCGCCGCAGGAGGCGATCGCGCACCGGCTCGCGCCTGCGCGACCCGCGTGGGTCGTGCTGCCCGCCTGGCGCGCCGACGCTCCCGCGCAGCTGATGCCGATCGAACGCGCTCGCGCGTTCATGGACCTTGCCGAGCAGTCCTTCAACTACGACGTCCACGGCCAGGCCGGCTTCCAGGCGGTGGGTCGACTGGTCGACGCCTGCGACTGCTACCGCTTCGAGTACAGCCGGCTCGACGAGGCCGTCGCGCACTTCGAGGCGCTCCTGGAGGCTTCGTCGTGAGCGCGCGTCATGATCACGGCCATCACGGCCATCACGGCCATCATGGTCACCACGGCCATGGCGAACGTCGTCGCCCGCTGCTGGTCCGCGTGCTGCTGCAACCCGCGATCGCCGTCGGGTTGAGCCTGGCCGACTGGGACCTGCTGCTGCGTCAGGCGCGACGGTCCAACCTCGCCGGCAAGCTGGCCGAGCTGATGGAGACCGGCGGCTGGCTGGCCGCCCTGCCCGCGCCGGTGCAGCCGCACCTGCGTTCGGCCCTGCTGCTGTCGCGGCGGCAGGCGCAGATGCTGCGGCGCGAGGTCGACCTGCTGCGCCAGACGCTGGCCGAATTGCCCGGCCCGCTGATCCTGCTCAAGGGCGCGGCCTATGGGCTCGGCGGGCACGCGCCAGCGCCCGGACGCATGTTCAGCGACATCGACGTGCTGATCCCGTCCGAGCAGCTGCCGCGCTGCGAAACGACGCTGCTGGTGCACGGCTGGGATTTCGACGAGGGGCTGGACGCCTACGACCAGCGCTATTACCGCGACTGGATGCACGAGCTGCCGCCGCTGCATCACAAGCGCCGGGGCACCTCGCTGGACGTGCACCACACGCTGCTGCCGCCGACGGCGCGCACGCCGTTGGACAGCCGCGCGCTGTTCGACGCGCCGCGACCCCTGCCGGCTTCCGCCGGTCTCCCGGGCGTCTTCGTGCTGCCGCCCGAGGACATGCTGCTGCACAGCGCCGCCCACCTGTTCCACGAAGGCGAGTTGCCCAACGGCTTGCGCGACCTGTTCGACCTCGACGCGCTGCTGCGCGAGTTCGGCGCGATCGACGGCTTCTGGCCACGGCTGGCCGCGCGTGCGCGCCGGATCGGTCTGTCCCGTCCGCTGTGGCTGGCGCTGCGCTACACCCGGATGCTGCTGGACACGCCGTATCCCGACGCCCTGCCGGCGGAACTCGGTCCGCCGCCCGGGCCGGTGGCGCTGCGGCTGCTGGACGCCTGCTATCGCCGCGCGCTGCGACCCGCCCACGACAGCTGCCGCCTGCCCGGCCACGCACTGGCCGAAGGCGCGCTGTACGTGCGTTCGCACTGGCTGCGGATGCCGTTCGGGCTGCTCGCGCTGCATCTGGCGCGCAAGGCCTGGGGCCGGTTGACGGCGGTCCCCGAGGCGCCCAAGGTCGACACGCCCGGCGACGCCTGAGCGCGCCCATGCCCGCGCCCCCTTGGGGACGAGCGGGGCCCTGCAGGGGAGCAGCACCCCGCCCAGGCGCGGCCTTTGCCACCAGAAGCAAAGCCTTCGCTTATGCTCGCCTCCCATGAACCGACCCAAGCCTTTCTCCATGATCCGCGAGTTCCATCTGGCGGACTGGTTCACCCTGGGCAACGCCTTCTGCGGCGTCGGCGCGTTGTTCTCGGTGATGACCTTCCTGCAGACCGGCGCGGTGCAGCACCTGTATTACGCGTGCGCGCTGATCCCGGCCGCGCTGGTCTTCGACGTCCTCGACGGCCGCATCGCGCGCTGGCGCCAGAAGAGCTCCGCGATGGGGCGTGAGCTCGACTCGCTGGCCGACGTGATCTCCTTCGGCGTCGCGCCGGCGGTGATCGCCTACGGCTGCGGGATGCAGGGCCTGTGGGACCGCATCGTGCTGGGCTTCTTCGTCGCCTGTGGCGTGTCGCGCCTGGCCCGCTACAACATCACCGCCGAGACCCTGTCCGGTGGCAACGACAAGGTCGCCTACTTCGAAGGCACGCCCATCCCGACCTCGCTGCTGATCGTGATCGTGATGGCGGTCGCCGCCTGGCAAGGCGCGATCGGCGAGGCGCTGTGGTTCGGCGTGATCCGGCTCGGCGGCTTCACGCTGCATCCGCTGGTGCTGCTGTTCGCGATCTCGGGCTCGCTGATGATCAGCCGGATCAGGATTCCGAAGCTCTGATCCGGCGCGACGGTCAGGGCGGCCTCAGCGCCGCGAGACCGTCGCCGGCGGCGTCAATCCGCCGTCGTGAGGATCGCGCCGCCGCGGATCGGATCGCGCCAGGGCGCCAGCGGCACGACCGCGGGCGTCTCCTCGCCGGCCGATGCCGGACAGGCCCCGGTCTCTGCATGGTGCAGCGCCGCGGCCAACAGCGCCTCCCTCGGATCGCCGAGCTCATGCGCGAGGTCGTCCACCACCCGGCAACCCGGCAGTCCGTTCGCTCCCGTTCCGCCCGGCACGAAGCCCTCCCCATAGCCGGAGAAGCCCTTCTCGTTGCTGAGCACCTGGTCGAGCGGCAGGAAGGTGTGGCCGCAGTTCTGCACCGGCGTGGTCGCATAAGGCCTGCCGCAGGTGGCGGTACCGATCTGCACGACCTCCACGTCGACCCCCCTCAGCCCGTTGATCAAGGCCTCCGTGGCCCCGCAGGTGCTGCCTTGCGTGAGCACATACACCTTTCGCAAGCGCAATGTCGGCAGCTCGTCGCCGGGCGGGCACTCGGTCTGTCCAGCGCTGCAGCGGTGGAACGGCATGCTCTCCATGCTGCCAGGCTGATTGCGGCCGAATTTCGCGAACGCATTGCCCCGGGTCCAGGGGCCCCCGGCGATCATGTAACCCAGACGACTGGCGACGGACAAGTCACCCCCCTGGTTGAAGCGCAGGTCGATCACCAGTTCGTCGATGTCCGAATCGTTGAAGTGTGCGACGGCTTGCGCGAGTGCGGAGACCGCCTGCGCGTTGTGTTCCTGGAAAAGCAGATATCCGACGCTCTTCCCGCCAGCCGCCACGATCGGTGCCAGCGGCACGGGTTGCCTCACCAAGCCGCTGGTCAGCGGCGCATCCAGCCGTCCAGAGCCGTCCTTGGGGATCAGATGCAAGACGCTGTTGTGCTCGGGGTCGACTCGGTGGGGAAACATGACCTGGGCAAGCGCTTCGTCACTGAGATCACGGACCGGACCGTGGTTGACACCTTGCAAGGCGTCGCCCCGCTTGATGCCGGCCTTGTCCGCAGCGCTGCCCGGCTGCACATAGGCGACGCGAATGTTCCTGGGCGAGGTGTGCGATTCCAATGACCATTCGATGCCGAACCCTGGCACCTCTCTGCCGCCCATGAAGGCATCGAAGGCCGCCGTGGGGACGACCTGGCTGTACTCGTCCCATCGCCTGCCGCTCGACTTGAACGCCGGGGTGAGGAGCGCAGCGAAATAGTTCGACAGGGAGAGGGTCGTCTCCGGATGGTTGTAGAAGTCATCGTTGGCATCGACATGCGGCACGTCCTGGCGCCAGAGGTAGGACTCGTCCATGAGCGAGCGGATCCAGTGCTTCTCCACGGTCAGACTGCCGACGCGCAGACGGGCATCCGCCTGGTCGTTGTCGGGCGCGCATTGCCCCGCATAGGCCGAGCGGTGCTGGAACGTGCGATGGAGCGCGCGCCCCGCGTCAATGCCGTCCCTGCCGTCCCTTCCCGGACGACCCTCAGGACCAGGAAAGCCCTCAGGCCCCGGAAAGCCCGGAGGACCTTGCTCACCAGGTTCGCCTGGACGTCCAGGTTGTCCAGGGGGTCCGTGGAAGCCCGGCTCCCCGCGTTCGCCTTTTTCGCCCCGATCGCCTTTCGTCCCCCCCGGCTGCCCCTCCTTGCCCGCCGGTCCGACCGGGCCGGGAAGCCCACGCGGCCCCATCGGGCCGGGAGCGCCATCCTCACCCGCCATGCCCGCCGGCCCGGGCTCGCCGTCCTGTCCCGCCGGTCCAGGCGCGCCATCCTGGCCGGGGAGGCCGCGCGGCCCGGCGGGGCCTTCCTTGCCGTCCTTGCCGTCCTTGCCGTCCAGGCCGTCCTTGCCATCCGCCCCCGCGGCGCCGGGCAGACCGTCCTTCCCGTCGACACCGTCCTTCCCGCTGATACCGTCCTTGGTCACCACGTCCTCGCCGCTCTCATGGCAGGCCTGCAACAGCGTGCTGCACGCGGCACACATCACGACGATCGATGCGCGCCGCTTCGCGCGCTCGATCCAGGTTTTCTTGGTCATCTCAGTTGTCCGCCGAATCGCTCGGCCGCCTTTGTGGGAGAAGGCGGCTTTGTCCCCGGACGGTCGGCGGGGTTCCGTTGCCCTGCGCAACGAAGCTGCGTGTGCAGCCAACGAAAAAGCCGCTCCAGGGAGCGGCTTTCCAGTGCGCCCGGGCGGCGCGGATCAGGCGTTCAGGGGCGTCCGCCCAGGATCCGGTTGCTGCGCGCCGCCAGCTTCCTGAGGCTCAACGCGACCGCGTCCTCGCCCGCGGCACGCACGCCCATCGCGCGCGCCATGCCGGCCTCCGACGGACTGGCCACCGGGCAGGTGCCGTTGCTGCGGTACTGCAGCGCCGCGGCCAGCATCGCCTCGCCGGTATCGCCCAGCGCATGCCCGAAGTCGTCCGCGACCTGGCACCCCTTGACGCCCGTCGCACCCGTGCCCGCCGGCACGAAGCCGTCCGCATACTCGCCGAAGCCCTTGTTGTTGGTGCCGACGAACTCGATCGGGAAGTAGCTGTAGCCGCAGTTGTCCTTCGCGGTGAAGCCGTAGGGCTTGCCGCAGGTGGTCCCGCCGACCAGCACGACCTCGACGTCGACGCCGCGCAGGCCGTTGATCAGCGCCTCGCTGGCCGAGCAGGTGCCCGACTGCGCCAGCACGAACACCCGCTTCAGGTTCAGCGCCGGCAGCGGCTGCTGGGAGCTGCAGTTGTTGCCCGACAGCAGGCAGGACTGGCTGTAGAACGGCGTCTTCGAATCGGCGCTGTTGGTCTCCGCCGTGCGCTTGCTGTTGTAGCGCAGCTGCTCGAAGGTCTTGCCCGAGGTCGCCGTGCCGCCCGCGATCATGTAGGCCAGTTCGCTGGCGATGAACAGGTAGCCGCCGCCGTTGTAGCGCAGGTCGACGACCAGGTCGCTCACACCGTTGGCGCGGAAGTTCTGCATCGCGGTGATCAGCTGCGCTTCCGCCGTGAGGATATGGTCGTTGAAGACCATGTAGCCCACCTTGGCGCCGTCGGCCGCGGTAATCACCTGGCTGGTCGGGACCGGCGTCTTGGTGATGCTGCCCGCGACCAGCGTGACGTTGCGCGTGGTCCCGGCATTCGAGGTCAGCACGAAGCGGTGGCCGCTGCCGGTGGTGTCCGGGAACAGCGCCGCGTTGAGCGCGTTCACGCCGGCCGTGTCGCCCGCGTCCGCGGCCGCGCCGTCCGCGGTCACCAGCGTGTCGCCTCGACGCACGCCGGCCAGGTCGGCGACGCTGCCGGGCTCCACGAAGGCCACGCGCAGGCCGCGCGGCGGCGTCGGCGACTTCATCGACCACTCGATGCCGTAGCCGACCTCCACGCCGCCCTGCGACAGCGCGTTCCACTCGCGGGTGCTCATCACGAAGCTGAACTGGTCCTTGCGCTTGCCGCTGGCGGTCAGCGCCGGCGACAGCAGGGCGTCGAAGTAGGCGCTCAGCGCCGTCTCGACGTCATTCCCGCTGTATGCGGCGGCCGAGGCGTCGACGCTGGGCACGTCCTCGCGCCACAGGTAGGCCTCGTCGAGGTAGGAGCGGATCCAGCTCTTCTCGGTCCCGAGGGTGCCGTTGCGCAGGTTGGCCGCCGCTTCCGTGTTGTTGGGCGCGCACTTCTGGGCATAGGTGGCGCTGGGCTGGATCGTGCCGTCGCCGCCGGTGCCGCCCCCGGTACCGCCGCCTCCGCCGATGATGGTGCCGCCACCCCCGCCGCCGCTCCCGGCATTGCTGCCGCCGTTCAATGGCGTGCCGCTCTCACCGCCGCCGCCGCCGCAGGCGCTCAGCAGCATCGCACCGACGGCGCCGGCCACGGCCAGACGCGCCACCCGCAACATCGCGGATCGATTCATCGCAACTCCCTCGTGGGACCCCGGGTCCCGTGTCTCTTGTTGCTCCGGCGACATCGTCGGATGTCATCCGGAAACCTACGAGGGCCGAGTTATAGCGAAAAACCGGGGACAGGCCCTGGACTTAATCGAGCGTCTCCGCCTTCAGGGTGACGAGTGATGCGCCCTCGCCACTGATGACGAGGCGCCATCCGGACCCACCCGGCGGCGACGGCAGGTCCAGGGTCTGACCAGGTTCCAGCCAGTGGTCCTCGGGCCAGCCGACGCGGGTGATCCAGGCCCGACCGCCGAACACCCGCAGCCGCACGGCGCGTCTCAGGCGCAGCGCGATCGGACGGCCGTCGGTCGGCAGCACCACGGCACCCGGTCCGGGACCGGGGGGAACGAAAGCCGGGGCGGGCCAGACCAGGGGCGGTGACCGGCGCCGGAGCGGCGAGGGGAGCAGGCGCAGCAGTTGCATGCCGTCACGATAAAAAAAGGCGCTGTCGCGCTCCATCCACAGCCGCCGGCCGATGCGACCCCTACAGCCCGCGCACGGACGTCGCCTGTGCTGGCCGGCTTGCCGCTGATCTGTATTGGTTGGCGCCGGGGGAGAACACACAGAATCGACGCATGGACGCGCCGCTGTTACCGCTGTACATGCAACTCGCCGACCGGATGGCCCGGTCCATCCGCTCGGGCACCCTGAAACGCGGCGAGCGGTTGCCGTCGGTGCGGGACCTGGCCGGTCAGCACGGCGTCTCGCTGTCGACGGCGGTGCAGGCCTACCGCTGGCTGGAGGACGCCCGGCTGATCGAGGCCCGGCCGCGCTCCGGCTACTTCGTCGCGGCGCGCCCGCCGCGGCTGCCGGAGCCGCGGGTCTCGCGACCCGACACGGCGTCCCGGATGGTGCAGCTGGACCAGCTGGGCGTGCAGGTGATGGCGCTGTCGCAGGACCCGACCTTCATCTCCTTCGGCGCCGCCTGTCCGGGGCCGGAGCTGTTCGACCAGGACCGCGTGCGTCGCGCGATGGCGCGCGCGGTGATGCGCCACCGGGACCTGCTGTGCACCTACCCGCTCGGCCCGGGCATGGAGGAGGCGCGACGGGCTGTCGCGCGCCATGCGCTGGGACTGGGCTGCGTGCTCGACCCGGACGAGGTCGTCCTCACCAACAGCTGCATGGAGGCCATCAGCCTGTGCCTGCGCACCGTGTGCAAGCCCGGCGACGTGGTGGCGCTGGAATCGCCGACCTACTACGGCTTCCTGGAGATCCTGCAGAGCCTGCATCTGCGCGCGCTGGAGATCCCCACGCATCCCCGCCACGGCATGTCGCTGGACGCGCTGCAGCTGGCCTTCGAGACCCGGCAGGTCAAGGCGGTGCTGACGGTCCCGACGCTGTCGAACCCGCTGGGGGCGTCGATGCCGGTGCCGGAGCGGCGCCGGCTGGCGGCGATGCTGGCGCAGCACGACGTGGCGCTGATCGAGGACGTGCTCTACAACGACCTGTCCGAGCAGGAGGACAAGCGCCGCGCGGTGAAGTCCTTCGACACGACCGGGCACGTGATGATCTGCGGCTCGTTCTCCAAGACGATTGCGCCGGGCCTGCGGCTGGGCTGGGTCGAAGCGGGCCGTTGGGGCCAGGTGTTGCGGCGGACGAAGGCGGTGCAGTCCGGCGGGCAGACCAGCGTGCTGGAGCTGGCGCTGGCGGACCTGCTCACGCAGGCCGGCGGCGGCGCCGCGCTGCGGCAGCTGCGCGCGACGATCGCCGCGCGCGTCGACCTGGCCCGCCAGATGATCGCCGAGAGCTTTCCCAAGGGCACGCGCGTGTCGGACCCCGCCGGCGGCTTCATCCTGTGGGTGGAGTTGCCCGAAGGGCTGGACACCGCGCTGCTGTACGAGGCCTGCCTGGCGGAGCAGATCGTGATCGCGCCGGGGATGATGTTCTCGGCGAGTCCGCGCTTCCGGAACTGCGTGCGGCTCGGCGTCGGCGGTCAATGGGGCGAGGAACACCCGCGCGCGCTGCGTCGCATCGGGGCGCTGGCCAAGGCGCTGCTCATGAGCCCTTCCAACAGCGCCGGCCCTTCCGACAACGCGCTGGCGGCCTGACGGGCGCTATCCCTGGCGCCACTCGTCCTTCGCGTCCAGGCCCTTCGGAGACCGGAGGCGGGTCAACGCGGCCTCGTCCTCGAGCAGGCGCCAACGCCACCAGTCGGTGCTGATGGACTTGATGAGCGCCGCATGATGCGCGGCGAATTCTTCCGGTGCGCGCTCGCGGTCACGGCCGAGCAGCCGCTGTCCGGATCCGGCGCCGCGCTCGCCGCCGCCCCCGAAGCTCATGTGATCGGCGCCTTCGAGCCACAGCTGCGCCTTGGCGCCGGCGGGCAGCGTGTCGTAGACGACGCGGCGGTAGCGGCCGTCGCGCTCCTGGCCGATCGGGTTGCCGTCGAGGCTGCCGGTCAGGCACAGCATGGGCCGCGTGATGCCCTTGATCCCGCCCGGGAAGTGCCCGGCCGACGGACTGAACGCCGCGAAGGCCTTGAAGTGCGACTCCGACAGGTCGGGCGCGCTGCGCGACTGGAAGTCGCGACCGGCGACCGCCAGCGTCGTCTGCGCGCCGAACGAGTGGCCCGACATGCCCAGCGCCTCCGGACGCACGCGCGCCCACGGGCCGTTGCCGTCCTTCTGCAGCTTCAACAACTGGTCGACGGCGAACTGCACGTCGTGGCCGCGCTCGATCAACTGCTCGGCGCTCGCGGCGGCCTTCACGGCCTGCAAGCCGCCGCGCCAGATCGCGCGGTCGCTGCCGGCGTGCTGCAGATGCAGCGTCGCGATGCCCGCCTCCGCCCAGGCTTGCGCCCATTCGGTGCCGCCATCCAGGCTGCCGCCCAGGCCGTGCGAGAACACCACCAGCGCCATCGGCCGATCGCCCTCGGGCAGGCGCAGGCGCCAAGGGATGTCGCGCAGGCGGGATTGGTCGCGCCAGACGCCCTGTTGGACGCCCTCTTGGATGCCGTGTTGGACGCCTTGTTGGACGCCGGGGACCGGAGCGGGTTCTGAACCGGACGCTGGCGCCGGCGCGCTCTGCGCACGCGCGGGCAGCGTGACGGCGGCACCGAAGGCGGCACCCAGGGCGGCACCGAAAGTGCTCGCCGCAGTCAGGACGGAAGCGCGCTTCAGGAGCGCGCGGCGGGCGGGATCGTGAGGCAGAAAATTCATGCCGACGAGGCGGGCAGATGCCGTTCCCGCCCTGGCGGCACCGGCTTGAGACGCAACGCCCAGCACACGCCGCCGACCAGCAGCGCCACCCCGGCCACGCCCATCAGCGGCGGCCACGCGCCGCGGTGCCACTGCGCATACGCGAGCGCGGCCAGCGTCTCGAAGACGATCAGCTGTCCGACCAGGGCCGTGGGCAGGCGCTGGCTGGCCTCGTTCCAGCACAGCGTGCCCAGCCAGGACGCGAACAGCCCGACGGCCGTCATCAGTCCGACGTAGGGCCACAGCCGCGGCCCGGCCGGGAAGTCGAACCCGGCGGGCAGCAGAGGCAGGCCGGTGCCGTCGGCGATCGCGAGGACGAGGAAGGCCAGCAGCGCCATTGGCAGCGTCACCAGCCCCTGGGCGGTGGCCCAGGCGCGGGGGCCGCGATCGGCATGCGCGCGCAGCCAGTCGGCGTTGCGGATCGGGTACCAGGTCCAGCAGGCCAGGGCGATCAGCGCCAATCCCGCGCCCTGCAGATACCGCCCCAGCGCCTGCGGCGCGACGGCGGCCTGCTCGACCTGGTTGACCAGGCCGATGCCCAGCGCGATCAGCAGCAGCGCCGGCGCCAGGTCGCGCCAGCGGTAGTGCCCGTCGCGGGCGGCGTTGCGGCGGTTGGCGCAGACCGCGATGACGACCGGCAGTGTGCCGATGATCATCGTCGGCAGTGGTCCACCGGCGCGCTGGATGGCGGCGGCCAGGGTCAGGTAGTACAGGAAGTTGCCGATGGCGCTGAGCTTCACTGCGGCGATCCAGTCGGCGCGGGTGAGACGTTTCAGCTCCCGCCAGTCGATGCCTGCCAGCGGCACGGCGAGCAGACCGAACGCGAGGTAGCGGCCGGCCATCAGCATGGCAGCCGGGTACTCCGGCAGCAGCAGGGGCGTGACGAACACCAGGCCCCACATCAGGCCGGCGGCAAGCGCGAACAGGAATCCAGACAGCATGCGACGCAGTGTCGCCCCGCGTCAGGGCCGCCGTCTTGTACCGAGTTGCTGCTGGTAGCGCGCCGGTGTGACGCCGTAGCGGCGCGCGAAGCCCCGCGTCAGGTGCGCCTGGTCCGTGAGCCCGACCGCGGCCGCGACCTGCGCAGGCGCATGGCCGGCGGCGAGCTGCCGCTTGGCCTCGTTGAGCCGCAGTGCCATCAGCGCCTGCTGCGGCGTCGCATGATGCTGCGCCTTGAAGCTGCGCAGGAAGTGGAAGGGGCTCAGCCCGGCGACGGCGGCCAGGCGCGCCGTGTCCAACGATTCGTCGAGGTGCGCCCGCATGTGCTCGATCACCGGCGCGAAGCGCGGCGCGGCGCCGTCGGGGCGGACCGGCGCGCGATGCGCGTGCCGGCTCAGTCCCTGGACCAGTTCGAGCAAGGCGCTGTCGAAGGCCAGCGGCTCCCGCGCGCGCCACAGCGCCGCGATCAGCGCGGCGGCGCGCGTGGCGGCCTGCGCATCGTGCGCGACCGCGGCGTCGAAGCGCCAGGCCGGACCGCCGTACAGCTCGGCCAGCAGCGCCTCGTCGAGGTAGACCATCCGGTAGCCCCAGGCGTCCGACGTGGCGGCCTCGCCGGTGTGGATGTCCTCCGGATTCATGAGCATCAGCGTCGCGCGCGGGGCGAGGTGCTCGCCGCCGCGCCAGCGGAAGCGCCCGACGCCGTCGGTGATCGCGCCCAGGCCGTAGGCCTCGTGCGTGTGCGGCTCGAAGCTGTGGCGCAGGATGTGGGCGTGGTACAGCTCGACGCCCGCGCGATGCGCGGGACGGCGGTACTGGGCCTGATCCTCGGGATGTTCGAACGCCGTGGGCATGGAGCCGAGTCTATGCGCGCGCTCGCACCACGCACGGGCACCCGCCTTCGCGGTTTCGGAAGTCCGTGGCCGGTGCCGCCCAGTTCAGCTCAGCTCAGCTCAGCTCATCTCATCTCAGAGTAGCCCGGGCGTCATCCCGGTCCAGCGCTTGAACGAGCGCCGGAAGTTGCTCTTGTCCGTGAAGCCGAGCGAACGCGCCACGGCGTCGCCGCGCTGGCCACGCAGCAGCATCAGGTAGAGCGCCGCGTGCGCGCGGACCTGATCCAGCTGGGCCTGGTGATGCGTGCCCAACTGGGCGAGCTGGCGCTTCAGCGTCGCCGGGCTCACGCCGAAACGCTGGGCGCTGCGCTCCAGCGACGGATCGCCGCCGACTTCGGCCATCAGGTGGTCGTAGAGCGCCGCGAGCTGGCCGCGGCATGCGGCGTCGGGATCCGCGCCTTGCGCCAAGGCGCCGGCCGCCAGCGCGGGACGGCCGGGGACCGCCGCGGGCCACGGGTCGGTCGCCGCCGACAGCGGCAGGCGCATCGCGTCGACCTGGCAGCCGAAATGCAGATCGGTGCCGAGGTAGGCCGCATGCTGCGAGAGCTCGCGCGGGCGCGTCCGGTTGAAGCTGAAGGTCCACGGCAGCGCTCGCCCGCCGCCCAGCCATTGCGCCATCGCGACGACCGCGCTCATCTGCATGTCCACGAGCAGCGGCTGCAGGCTGGCCGGCGCACCGCAGGACTCGGTCCAGACCAGCAGCAGTTCGTCCGCGGTCTCGACCAGACGCGGCGTCAGCAGCGGCGACAGGCGCGCCGGCCAGTCGCACAGCACGCGCAAGGCCTGCCGCAGGTCGCCGGCCTGCTGCAGCGCCTGGCTCGCGAGCCCGTAATGCCCCGGCAGGCTCAACTGGCCGACGACGAAACCGACGTCGCGCGCCAGCGGCTGCAACGCGGCCAGCATCGACAGCAGCTGCCGGGGAGAGAGCGCCTGCCCCGGCATGACACTGCAGCGACCGAGCCACTCCTGCGGCTCGAACCCCCGGCTGCGGGCGAATTCGGCCAGCAGCGCGCCCTGGTAGGCCCAGGGGATGAACGCGCGATCCGCGCCGTGATGCGGCGTGGCGCTCGCCGGCAGGGTCCGGCGCAGCACCGCCAAGGCGTCATCGGACGCCGCCGGCACGCCGGCGCCGATGCGCGCTTCGGCCTGGTCGACGCTCACCGCAGCCGCTCCAGCAGGCGCAGCAGCTGCGCCTCCGCATCGTCGTGGGGATCCAGCGAGGCGCTGGCCATGCGCGCGCTCAGCCGCGCCCGCGTGCGGCCGTCGGCGCACGGGTGGACATGCGACGACAACGCCGCCAGAAGATCGCCCGGCAGGGTTGGATCGGCGTCCGGCAACAGCGCCACGAAGCGGTCGGCCGCATAGCGGCACAGCAGATCGCCGCCGCGCAGCTGGAGCAGCAGCAGCGGACCGGTCGCCTGCAGCAGACGATCGGCCTCGGCCAGGCCGTGCTGGCGCGCGAGCGCGGCCAGGTCCTGCCAGCCGAGCATCACCAGCATCGTGCCCGTGCCCGTGCTTGTCCCCGCGCTCGTGCCGGTCATCGCTCCCGTCACCGTCCCCGGCCGTGCCAGGCCTTGCTGCCGACGGATCTGATCCAGCAGATAGGCGCCGTCGCCGAGTTGCGTCAGGCCGTCGATCTGGGCGTGCTCGCGATAGCCCCGCTCGCGCCCGGCGCGCAGCGCGTTCAGCGCCAGCTGTTCCTTGCGCCACAGGTGCAGGCCGAAAGTCAGGCCCGTCATGCCGACGACGTGGAAGGTCGACTCCATGCCCATCAGCAGCGTGAACTCGCGCGGGAACTTCCAGAACTCGTCCATCAGATCGGCCCAGCCGCCCAGCAGCATTCCCGACAGGCCCAGGCACAGCCAGGTCGTGACGCGGCCGGCCGGCCGGCTCGCGCGCAGCTGCACGAGCCACAAGGCCAGCATCGCGACGATCGAGGTCTCGCTGAGGATGTCGATCCAGCGCCAGATCGACGTCGGCTTGGCGACGGCCCAGTAGCCGAAGGCCCAGGTGACGCCGGCCATCGCGAGCAGCAGCGCGTGGCCGAAATGACGCGAGCCCGCAACCGGTGCGAGCAGCAACGGCGGGCGAGGGAGAACGACTTTCATGGCGCGTGATGCTAGGCAGCGCGTGTGACAACGGGGGTCACACGGCGGGAACGGCACAGCGGGAACGGGAGCGTCTGATGCGGGCCCGCCACAAGGGGGTCGGAACGGCTCACCGACGGCGGTGCGGCGGAGCCGCCCGCACGTCGCGGTGGCGAGAATCCCGCGCTGTCACGGACCCGCCACCCGCGCTTCCTAAGGTGCGCCCCATCCCTGACTCACCGATCCCCGACCATGCGCACGCCTCCCCGCCCCACCCTGCTCGCCCTCTGCCTGTCCAGCCTGTTCGCCGCCGCACCGGCGCTGGCGCAGCAGGCCGGCGATCCCAAGACCGACGCCAGGCCCGGAACGGCATCGGAACCGAAGTCGGAAGCGAAGTCGGAAGGGAACGCCGAGGCGAAGAGCGATTCCAAGAGCGATTCCAGGAAGGACGCCAAGGACGCGGCATCGGCAGCCCGGCAGCTCGAGACCGTCGTCACCGTCGGCCAGGCCGCGGCGCTGCGCTCCGCGCTCGACAAGCAGGCGGCCGCCACGGGTGTCGTCAACGTCGTGCATGCCGACGGCATCGGCCAGCTGCCCGACAACAACGCCGCCGAGGCGCTGGCCCGCATGCCGGGCGTGTCGGTCGAGCGCGACCAGGGCGAAGGCCGCTTCATCCGCGTCCGTGGTCTGGGCCCGGACTACAACGCCGTCAACATCAACGGCGCGCTGACGCCGGCGTCCGAATCCGACCGCCGCGCGCCCGGCCTGGACCTGGTGCCGGCCGGTCTGATCCGCTCGCTCGAAGTGCAGAAGACACTGACGCCGGACCAGGACGCCAACTCGCTCGGCGGCACGGTGACGGTGCGCACGCTCAGCGCCTTCGACCAGCCGGGGCGCCTCTTCACGATGGAGCTGGGCGGCAACTACGACGCCAACGCGTCCAAGACCAAGCCGCGCGGCTCGGTTGCCTTCGCCGACCGCTTCGCCGGCGGCACGCTGGGCGTGGCGGTGGCGCTGTCGGGCGACCAGCGCCGCTTCGCCAGCGACAACGTCGAGACCGGCGGTGACTGGGACGGCGACAAGCTCAACAGCTTCGAGCTGCGCCGCTACACGATCACCCGCGAGCGCGTCGGCGCCGCGCTCAACCTCGACTTCAAGCCGGATGACGCGTCGCTCTTCTACCTGCGCAGCTTCACCAGCAAGTTCACCGACCAGGAGAACCGCCAGTCGATCGCCGTCGAGTTCGAGGAGCCGCAGACTCCCGGAGAGACCGGCGACGGCACGGTCAGCCGCGGCCTGAAGGCGCGCAAGGAGATCAACAAGTCCAGCGCGGTGGTGCTCGGCACCGAGCTGTCGCGCGGCGACTGGAAGTTCTGGGCCGAAGCCGGCGCCGGCCGCGCCAGCGAGAACAAGCCCGACACGCTGGCCTCGTCCTCGTTCACCGCGGACTTCTCCGGCCTGGGCTACACCGACACCGTCAAGCCGATGCCGACGAGCGTCGCGGGCCTGGACGACCCGTCGCGGTATGCGTTCAACAAGGCCAAGATCGAGCGGAGCAACGCCACCGATCGCGTGCGCCACCTGAAGGCGGACGTGCAGCGCGAGTTCGACCTGGGCGGCTGGGACCTCGACCTCAAGACCGGCCTGAAGGCGACGCGCCGCGACAAGGACAACGAGCAGGAGACCTATGCGCCCAGCGCCAAGGTGCTGAAGAAGGCGCCGTACAGCCTCACCAACGCGCAGCTCGGGCTGGGCAACTTCGTCGACGGCGGATCGGTCGACTACCCGTGGACCTCCTTCGGTCCCGGCATCGACGCCGGCAAGCTGCAAGGCCTGTACGGCGGCTACGACCTGAACGCGTTCCGCGACGAGGTCGATTCGACGGTCAACGACTACGGCATGAAGGAGCGCACCGACGCCGGCTACCTGCAGGCGACGCTGGAGAGCGGCGGCACGCAATGGCTGGTCGGCGTGCGCCACGAGCGCGTGCGCTTCACCGCGGACGGCACCGCGTGGAAGGATGGCGCGCTGAGTCCGGTGCATGAGGAGACGCGCTCGCGGCATTGGCTGCCGGCGGTGCTGCTGCGCCAGAAGCTCAACGACGGGTTGGTGCTGCGCGCGGCGCTGACGCATTCTGTGGTGCGCCCGGCCTTCGGCCAGTTGAGCCCCGGCGTGACCGTCGACGGCGACGAGGCGACCGTCGGCAACCCGCTGCTCAAGCCGCTGCGCGCGCGCAACCTGGACCTCGGCCTGGAGCAGCGCCTGGGCCGCGACGGCGCGATGTCGGCCTACGTGTTCCACAAGAAGATCCGCGACTTCGCGTTCCAGACCGACCTGGCGGGCACACCGGGCTGGGAGGACTTCAGCCATGTCGAGGCCTTCGCCAACGGCGGCGACGCGACGGTGCGCGGCGTGGAGCTCTCCTGGAGCCAGGCGCTCAGCACCCTGCCCGCGCCGTGGAACGGCCTGGTGATCGGGGCGAACGGGAGCTTCGTGAAGTCGCGGGCGACGATCGGCGGCTACGACGGCGGCCAGTTCGTCAGCCGCCGCATCGCGCTGCCGAGCCAGTCGGACCGCAGCGTCAACCTGAGCCTGGGCTGGGAGTCGCCGGCCTTCGGCGCGCGCATCGCGCTGAACCACAAGTCGCCCTACCTGCTCGAGGTCGGCGACGTCCTGGACGCCGCGCAGGATCGCAAGGTCGACACGCAGAACCAGATCGACGCGTCGATGCGGGTGCAGCTCACCAAGCAGCTGCAGCTCCAGTTCGAGGCGCTGAACCTGGGCAACGAGCGCTACTACGTGTACCAGGGCAGCAAGGCCTTCAACACCCAGTACGAGCAGTACGGCCGCGCCTACAAGCTCAGCCTGAAGCTGGCGATGTTCTGAGACGGCGGCCCGGGATGACAACGATGAAGAAGACGATGAGCGCGATCGCGCTGGCGGCCGCGATGTCGGCTGTGATGTCGGTTGTGATGTCGGCCGCGATCGCGGTGGCGGGCGGGGCCGCACAGGCCATCGCTGCGCCCGCGGCGCCCGTGGCGACGCCGGCGACGGTGCTCGAACTCGGCAAGGGCGGCCTGCGCCTGATCGACGACCAGGGCCGGCTGCTGGACGAATTTGGCGTCCGGGCCAAGCGCTGGGACCGCCGCCAACTGGCGGACGGAACGACCGTCGCGCTGCTGCAGGACGCCGACTCCGGCGCGCTGCGCCTGATCGAGGTCCGCGACCGCCGGTTGCGTGAACGCGCGCACTGGACCGGTCCGGCCTTCGATGTCGAGGCCGTCTGCCTCTACCTGGAACCTCGGCAGCAGACGCTGCAGGCGTTCCTGCTGGGCAGCGACGGCCTGGCCGAGCAGTGGTTGCTGACCGCATCGGGCAAGGGCCAGGTGTTGCGCCAGCTCGCGACGGTGCCCGATGCCAAAGGCTGCACGGTGCGCGACGACGAGGCGACGCTGTACGTCCCCGAAGCCGGCGTCGGCCTGTGGGCTTTCGTCGCGGACGCGGAGCGCGCGGGCCGCGAGCTGGTCGCGCCCGGCCTGGCGCCGCAGGACATGGCGCTCTGGCTCGAAGCGCGCGCGGCTCGAGTGCGCCCGGTGATCCCCGTCGCGCTGCCCTCGGCGCAGACCGAGCCGGTGCGCGGCGGCGGCGATGCCGCGGACGACCCGGCGATCTGGGTCCATCCGGCACAGCCGGCCCGCAGCCGCATCCTCGGCACCGACAAGAAGCGCGGTCTCGCGGTCTACGACCTGCAGGGCCGCGAGACGCAGTTCCTGCCGGTCGGGCGGGTCAACAACGTCGACCTGCGGCAGCGCCTGCGCTACGACGGCCGGGCGTGGGACCTCGCGGTCGCGACGCAACGCGACCAGCGCAGCGTGCTCCTCTTCGGCATCGACGGCGCAGGCAAGGTGTCGACGCTGGCCGAGCTGCCGACCGGGCTGGACGAGGTCTACGGCATCTGCAGCGCACGCAATCCGGCGGGCGGGCTGGATGTGTTCGTCAATGACAAGGATGGCCGTCTGCTGCAGTTGCGCGTGACGCGCAAGTCCGGCACGTGGTCGTCGGCGACAGTGGCGTCGATGAAGCTGGCGACCCAGCCGGAAGGCTGCGTGGCGGACGAGCCCGGCCGGCAGCTCTTCGTCGGCGAGGAAAAGCGTGGGCTGTGGCGCGTGGCGCTGGACGCGGACGGCCGGCTCGGCGATGTCGCCATCATCCTGCCGGTGGGCGACGTGCTGCACGCGGACGTCGAAGGCATGGCGGTGCACCGGAGCCCGGCCGGCGCGTGGCTGGTGGTGTCCTCGCAGGGCAACGACAGCTACGTCGTGCTCGACGCGGACGCGCCGCACGCGGTCAAGGGACGCTTCCGCGTCGGACTGAATGCTGCGCGCGGCATCGACGCGGCGTCGGAGACGGACGGGCTGGACGTGACGTCGGCCTCGCTCGGCGGCGAATACGGCGAGGGGTTGCTCGTGGTCCAGGATGGCCACAAGCGCTGGCCGATGGGCCGGCAGAACTTCAAGCTGGTGCCGTGGCGCGAGGTGGTGAAGGCGATCGAGTTGCCGGCCAGGCCGGTGCGCTGAAACGTCCGCTCACCCTGCGCGCCGGCGACGGCTTGATCGCGCGGACACGAGGGCTCACATCGGCCTCAGCGCATCCGCCGGCGCAGATCCTGGCGCGCGCTTTCCGCGAGATCGGTCCCGCGCGCGCCGCCTTCGGGGAACGACGCCATGCCCATCTGCAGTCGCACCTGCATCGTGGTGTCGCCCACCCCGTACGGGCCGTTGAGCGCGGTCGCCAGCCGATGCTGCACCAGGTGCGCCTCGGGGATGCCCGCGTCCAGCAGCAGCACGGCGAAGCTCGTCTCTCCCACCTGCAGGACCATGTCGGTCCCGCGCACCCGGCTGCGCAGGCGACGGCCCACCGCCGTCATCAGCCCGTCCCGGGCCTCGAGCACCGCGGCGCGTTCTGCGGCGCCCTCGCTGTCATTGCTTGCGTCGGCACCCGCCGCGGTCTGCACCGGCGGCACCACCGGCTCGGCTTCCAGCCACAGCACCGACAGGTGACCGCCATAACGGCGGCACTGCGTCAGCTGGCGCGAAATCATGAGGCCGAACTCGGCCAGCGAATCCACCCGCGGCACCCACAGCGCCGGCGTCTGCCGCGGCGGCTTGACGAGTCCGGGCCGGGGCTGCTCCATGGCGTCGGCGGGCGCTACGGCGGCGGTGGACGGGCTCATGCGCAACTGCTCCAGGCGGAAGACGGATCACGCCCGCGCGCCGTGATCGGCTGCCCGCGGGAGCGAATGATTCGGGGTGAGGACACGGCCCGCTGAAGCAGCCCGATCCATGCCGGCCTCCCTTGCCACATTGACCAAGCCGTGTCCTCATCTATCTAAAACGGATCCCCGACAAGGATCCCGACATCCGCTCACAAAAATCTTCTCAGTGGAAACCCTTGAATTGACGCCCAGGGCAAGCTGTTCGCGCCATCCGTCGCACCGACCTCTGTAACAAGGTCATACGAGGCCGCTAGAGTTCCGCTCCATGAAGGACATCACCGAACTGCTGCAAGACGCCGGGCAGGGCGACCGGGCCGCCGCCGACCAGGTGGTGGCGCAGCTGTATGGCGACCTTCAGCGCCTGGCGCGCCAACGCATCCGTCAGGCAGGAGACCTGACCCTGCTGGACACCACCGCGCTGGTGCACGAAGCCTGGCTCCGCCTCGCCGGTTCGCAGGGGCAGACCTTCCCGGACCGCCGCCACTTCCTGGCCTACGCGGCGCGGACCATGCGCCACGTGGTCATCGACCTGGTGCGCGCGCGCCAGGCCGAGCGCCGCGGCGGCGCCCAGCCCGACCTGACGCTGAACACCGCCGTCGTGGAAGGCACGCCCCAATCCGACGACCACATCCTGCGCGTGCACGAGGCGCTGGAGGAGTTGTCGACCATCGATCCGCGGCTGGCCCAGGTGGTCGAGATGCGCTACTTCGGCGGACTGCTTGAGCAGGAAATCGCGGAAGCCCTCGGCGTCACCGAACGGACTGTCCAGCGGGACTGGCAGAAGGCGAGAATCCTGCTTTCGATGAGCCTCAAGGACTGACCCCCGCCGGGTCGGCTCCGCGGCCTTCGTCCTCACCTCGTCCTCACCTCGTCCTCACCTCGTCCTCATCGACACCCGACGCCCGCCCGATGGACGCACTCGATAAACAGCGCTGGATCGCGCTGAGTCCGCTGCTCGACGAACTCCTGGACCTGGAGGGGGAAGCGCGCGCGCGCCGCCTGGCCGAGATCCGGGCCGGGGACGTCGCCATGGCCGAACACCTCGAGGCGCTGCTCGCGCGCGACGAGGCGCTGAACGAGGACCGGTTCCTCGAACAGCCCGCCGCCGAGTCGCTGCAGGGGCCGGTGCCGTCGGCGCTGCCGCCGCTCGATTTCAGCGGCGAATCGCTTGGCCCCTACGAGCTGGAGCGCGAGCTCGGCCAGGGCGGCATGGGCGCGGTGTGGCTCGCGAGCCGGGCCGACGGCCGTTTCGAAGGCCAGGTCGCGGTCAAGTTCCTGAAGTCCGGCCTCTTCGGCAAGGGCGACAGCGGGCGCTTCGAACGAGAGGGCCAGATCCTCGCGCGGCTCTCGCATCCCCACATCGCGCGGCTGCTGGACGCGGGCGTGCACAACGGGCACCAGCCCTACCTGGTGCTGGAGTACGTCGACGGCCTGCCGATCGACCGCTACTGCCAGATCAACGCGCTGGACGTCGAGTCGCGCATCCAGCTCTTCCTCGACGTGCTGGCGGCGGTGGCGCATGCGCATTCGCGGCTGATCCTGCACCGCGACCTCAAGCCCAGCAACATCCTGGTCACGCACGACGGCCAGGTGAAGCTGCTGGACTTCGGCATCGCCAAGCTGCTCGACGACGCCACGCTGTCGGGCGCGGCGACCGAGCTCACGCAGCGCGCCGGCAGCGCCTTCACGCCGCAGTACGCGGCGCCGGAACAGGTCCAGCAGGCCGACGTCACGACCGCGACCGACGTCTACGCGCTGGGCGTGCTGCTCTATCAGATGCTCGGCGGACGCCATCCGACGGCGGACGACACGCAGACCCACCTGGACCGGCTGCGCGCGGTCGTGGAACTCGTGCCCAAGCGGCTGTCGGACGTGGCGCGCGACCAGCTCGACCCCGTCATCGCGCGCCAGGCCAAGCTGCTGCGCGGCGACCTGGACACGATCGTCGGCAAGGCGCTGAAGAAGAAGCCGTCCGAGCGTTACGCCAACGCGGAGTCGATGGCCGTCGACCTGCGGCACTGGCTGGCGCATGAGCCGATCACGGCAAGACCCGACACGCGGTTCTACGTGCTGGGCCGTTTCGTGCGACGGCATCGGTGGAGCGTCGCGGCCAGCAGCGTGGCCGTGCTGGCGATGGTGTCGCTGACCGGCGTCAGCGTGCTGCAGGCCAGGCGCGCGGAGCGGGCGGAGCATCAGGCGCAGGAACGGCGACAACAGGCCGAGGACCTGCTCAGCTACATGCTGGGCGAGTTCGCCGACAAGCTGCGGCCGGTGGGCCGGCTGGAGCTGCTCGACAGCGTGGGCAGCAAGGCGCTGAGCTACCTGGCGCAGGACCAGGACGCCACGCCGATGGAGCGGCTGCAGCGCGCCAAGGCGCTCACCGTGATCGGCGAGGTCCGCGTCTCCAAGCGCAACCTGAAGGAGGCGCTGGAGCCGCTCGTGGCCGCCCGCAAGCTGCTGGAAGGGCAGCCGCCCTCGGACACCCTCACCGCCGAATGGCGCAAGGCGCAAGGCGCCGCCGCCTTCTGGGGGGGGCATGTCCATTACTACTCCCGGGAACTCGACAAGGCGACGCAGGCCTGGCTCGCCTACCGCGACGCCATCCAGGCGTGGGTCGACGCGCAGCCGAAGAACCGCGAGGCGCTGGTCGAGCTCTCCTACGCCTACAACAGCCTGGGGACCGCCCGACTCGACAGCGCCGACCTGCGCGGCGCCACCGACTTCTTCCAGCGCTCGATCGAGCTCAAGCGCGCCCGGGTCACGACCGGCGAGGCCGACAACGCCGCCAAGATGGACCTGGCGGACAGCCTCAGCTGGCTGGGCAGCGTGACGCTGTGGCGCGGCGACGCCCGCTCCGCCGAAGCCATGTTCTCCGAGGGCGCCGCATTGATCGCGGAAGTCCGCAGCAGTGCGCCCAACGACGGCGCGTGGTCCTATCGGGAAGCCGTCATGCGGCGCTGGCGATCCGAGGCGCTGATCAAGATGGGTCGCGCCAAGGAGTCGGTCGCCGAGGCGCGCAGCTCGGTGGAGCTCCTGCGCAAGCTGCATGGACAGGACGCGTCGAACGTGCAGTGGTGGCTGAACCTGCTGCTCAGCGAAGCGACCGCGCTCGACTTCGAATGGCCGCAACTCACTCGGGCCGCGCGCATGGAGCAGACCGCGGCGCTGAAGGTGCAGATGGACGACTTCGCGAAGTCGAGACCCGAAACGAACAAGTCCCGGATCGTGGATCTCTGGGGAAGGTGGTCGGTCATTGCCGCACGCACGCAAGCGGCGGACGGCGACGCGGCGAAAGGCATCCGGACACTCCAGGAGACGGCGGACGCGCAATCGCCGCTCTTGTCTTCACGCGCATCGGACATTCGATTCGTCCTCTTCTATGTCGACACGCGCCGTCGAATGATCGCCATGGCCCGGCGTCACGGGCTCCCCGTGCCGATGGCGGCGTGCCGGGAGATCGATGACATCACAATGAAGATGCCCACGGCAATAGGCGTTCATCTCCAGATCACGCAAGGTTGGGTTGAGGCTCAATCCTGCCTGGGGAGAGGAAGTCGAGACGACGTCCGGCGTGCGGCCGAATGGCTGGCAATGAGTCAATCCAACGATCCTTCTCCCTGACAATCAAACTGCTCAAGGAGAAAAATCATGGCTTACACCATCTATGTCGACGGGAAGATCAGTGCCGACGGCAATTTCGCCGATTGCACCTATTCACTGAACTATGACGGTTCCAATCCGATCCCGGGATCGGAATTGCACATTCCCGTCAATGCCGGCGAATGCGTCTTCAGCCAGGGTGAGAACACGGAACTGTTGTTGATCGGCGCGACGTTCAAGACCATCGGTTCCACGCCCGGCATGAATGCCAGTAACTTCGCGCCGGCCAACGACGAGAACTCGGTCAGCTTCGTCATGCCGGCGAACACGATCACCAAGGGTGTCGTGCTCCTGTTCTCGACGCCCGGCATCGTGGAGAACCTCTATCCCAGCAGCGATCCGCAGGTCATCAACGACCAGCCGACCTGCTGATGCCTCAGGGCCGTGGGGCCCCCGGCGAGAGACTCGGGAGAGCCTCCTCCGCCATGACCCGTCCCAGCAGGGACGGGTTCACCCGATCCATCACGCGCGCGTCGAGCGCGTACTCCTTCTGCTGGGTGTAGGCCACCGCGCCGATCCTGGGCTGACTGCCGGCCGCCTGCGGCCCGAGCATCCCGAACACCGGATAGACGCGCAGGCGCGCGATCAGCAGTCCCTGCGCCGAGTCGGCGAACACCGCCGTCTCCAGCACGCGGGTGCAGCCCCGGCGTTGCACTTCGGCCAGCAGCCCCTGCAGATTGCGCGGCACATCGGTCGCGGACACGGGCAGCACCACGTTGATCACCGGCAGTCCCGCGGCCACCAGCGGCTCGCGCGCCGCGAGGTTGAAGGCGCTGTTGGCCTCGTCCCAGCGGCGGTTGGCGGCGGGCTGGCCGGCGTCGAAGTTGCGTCCCTGGCCGAACAGCAGCACGCACGGCGCGCCGCTTGCCACGGAGGCTGGCGCGGGCGTCGGAGCGGACGTCGGCGTTTGCGCCTGCGACGGCCACGCGGCCACGGCGAAGGCGATGAGGGCGGCGTGCTCAAGCGCCTTCCGGGTGTGCGATCTCGACATGGCGCGGATTGTGCGCTGTCCTGATCGCCGCAAAATGTCCGCTCCGCCTTGCAGGAGACAACGATGCGCAATTGGACGAGCCTGGGCCCCCTGTGCGCCACGACGATGGCCGTGGTGGCGACCGTCGCCCTCGGCGGCTGCGCGACGCCGGTGAAGGACGAACGGATGAGGACCGGCGTGACGACCAGCGCCGACGTGCAGCAGTATTACGGCACGCCGACGCGCGTCTGGCCGGAGGCCGACGGCGGCCGCACGCTGGAGTACGCCACCCAGCCCTTCGGTCAGACCTGCTACATGGTCCGCCTGGATGCGCAGGACCGCCTCGTCGGCACGACGGACGCGCTGTCCGCAGCGAACCGCGCCCGCATCGTGCCGGGCCTGACGACCGATCAGGTCACGCGGATGCTCGGCCAGGAGCGCAAGCGCATCTTCTTCCGGCTCAGTGAGGAGGACGTCTGGGACTGGAATATTCCGCCAGAGATGAGCGGCTACCTGCTGCGCTTCAACGTCCACTTCAAGAACGGCGTGGTGGTGCGCACCTCGCAGAGCGTGGTCTATCCGGATCGGCGCTTCCTGTGGGATGACTGAGCGCGGATGGCGGGTGCCGTCGCGCCCGCCCGACAAGGTCGCAAGTTCAGGTCGGTCTTGCACGAAGACGAGTCATTGAACACGGCGCCTGTCTTGGGGACGATGGTCCATCGACCTGCCCATCGGCAGGTCAACGAGAAAGGACGTCTCCCATGACCGCCATCGAAATCCAACTGCCCCCTCTGCTTGCCCGCGAGGCGGCGCGTGCTGGCTTGCTCGCCCCGGACCGCATTGAGTCCATGTTCCGCAGACAACTCCACATCGAGGACCTCCAGGCATTCTTGAGGGATGAGGAAACCCTCGAAGAACTGGTCATGCAAAAGATTCAGGTGGAAGTCGATGCGGTCCGAGCAGACAGGCGAGCAGCAAAGCGCAGTGCGGCTCGTGCTTGACACGAACGTCGTGGCGTCAGGCCTCATGTGGGAGGGCGCCACGGCCCGGCTGATCGCGCTCATCCGCCATGGCTCCCTTCGTGTCCAGATCGTCTGCAGCGCAGCGTTGTTGGCAGAACTGAGAGACATCGTCGGCCGGCGCAAGTTCTCGAAGCGCTTGTTGTTGAAGTCGACCAGCGCGGACGACTTCGTTGCGGACTACGCCCGCAGGGTGACACTCGTCGCCCCGGCGAACATCCCGCCCACCGTGCATGAGGATCCTGATGACGATGTCGTTCTGGCGACGGCATTCGCCGGACAAGCCCACCTGATCGTCACCGGCGACGCTCACCTGCTGAAGCTGGGCCGGTTCAGGTTCACTCCCATCGTGCGACCCGTCTCGGCGATCGCCATGTTGGGAGGTTCGCCGCTTCGACGCCGGCGACGAGTTCTCCTCCCAAAGGGGGAAGCCCACCCGGTCGCCTGTGACGGAATCAATACAGCGCCGTCGCTGTCTTAGAACCGACGCGCGGAGCGGTTCACGCCCTCTTTACACTTCCGGCCCAAGAGGGAGAGAAGAGGATGTCGAACCAATCCGTCGGCCTGGCGCCCCGCGCCCTGGCCATGGTCATCGACGGCGCATTGATGATCGCCGCGAGCACCTTGTTGATGTGGGCCGTGTACGGCGACCCGGTGTCGAAATGGAGCGACCTGCGCCCCGGTACCATCGCCATCAACTGGCTGCTGCCGCTGATCGTCTGCGTCGTGTTCTGGAGCTGGCAGGGCGCCACGCCCGGCAAGCTCGTCGCGGGCCTCAAGGTCGTCGATGCGCGCAGCGGCGGGCGTCCGTCGCCCGCGCAGGCGCTGATCCGCTGGGTCGGTTACCTGATCTCGGCGATTCCGCTGTTCGCCGGCTTCCTGTGGGCCCGCGTCGACGCCGACGGCCGCACCTGGCATGACCGCCTGTCCCGCACCGCCGTCGAACGCAGCCGGCCGGCGCCGGCCGATGGCGAAGGCCTGCTCATCGGCTACATCGCCAGCCACTGGCGCGGCGAACAGAGCCTGGCCCAGAGCTTCTGGATCAACCACGTCCTCCTGACCTGGCCCCTCGCCGCCGGCGTGCAGGGCCTGGTCGCCTGGCTCGCCACCAAGAGCGACGGCCTGCAGGGCGTCGCGATCGCGCTGCTGATCGTCTGGCCGCTGCTGATCGCCGTCGAGATCTGGAGCGCCGTCGGGACCTGGCGATCGGTCCGCGGCTACGTCGACGCCGGCGGGTCCTACCTGATCTCCGGTTTCGCGCGCCTGTCCCTGCTGCTGTCCTTCCTGCAGATCGCGTTCTCGCTGGCGTTCGGCGTCTTCGGCGAACTGCCCGAGCTGTGGAAGCTGGCCCGCGGCATCGATCCGATCGGCAACGTGCGCCTGGTCGTCAGCGGCGACGGCCGCACGATGCAGCTCAACGGTCCCATCGGCGCCGGCGACGCCGGCCGCCTCGGCACCCTGCTCGAAGCCTCCCCGGCGGTGCGGCTGCTGGAAGTCGCCTCGCCCGGCGGCCGCGTGACCGAAGCCGAACGCATGGTCCAGCTGATCCGCCAGCGCGGCGTCGGCACGCGCGCGATCGGCAACTGCGAAAGCGCCTGCACGCTGGTCTTCCTGGCCGGCAACAAGCGCCAGCTGATGCCCGGCGCGCAGCTCGGCTTCCATCGCGCCAGCAGCGGCACCTTCAATCCGGCCTTCGACGAGATCGCCAACCAGGACCTCGCGCGCACCTACCGCCGCATGGCGCTGCCGGAGGAATTCATCCAGAAGACGCTGAGCACGCCGTCGCGCACGATGTGGTACCCGCCGGCGGTGGAGCTGGTGCGCCACTCGCTGATCCAGGCGCCGCCGAAGACGCTGGACGTCGCGCTGCCCGAGGGCGACCGGCCCGGCCAGTACGCCCCGCTGAGCGACTACGTCAACGCGCTGCGCGCCAGCGACGCCTGGTTCCGGCTCGACCAGCGCTTCCCCGGCCTGATCGACGAGGCCGCCGGCCGCATGCGCGCGGCGCACATGGCGCTGGCGGGCTCGGAGCATGCCGCCGCCGGGGCGCAGATCGCGGCGCAGGCGGTGCTGGCCCCCAATGTGCGCGAGATGCTGCTGAACGGCTCGCGCGACCTGCGCCGCCGCTACCTGCAGGTGCTGCGCGCGCAACTGACCGCCGCGCAGACCTTGGGGGCCGAGACCTGCCAGTCCTGGCTGTCCGGCTCACCCGTGCCGCGCCGGCTGCTGCCGGAGGACGCCATGGCGCTGGAGGCCTTCTGGCTGACCGAAGCCGCGGGCGAAACCCTGCCCACGCGCGCCCGCGCACCGCAGCCGACGCCGCTGGAACTGGAAGTCGTGACGCGGACCGTCGGCGCGACGGCCTCGGGCGCTTTCTCCAAACTGTGGACCGACGGCAATGCCGGCCCCGCGCCCATCTCGTGCGAACGCGCCGGCCAGGTGCTCGACCACATCCAGCGCCGGACCGTGGGCGCGCCGCGGGAACTGGCGGAGCGGGTGGTGTTCCAGAACCCGCGCTGAGCCGGCGGCCTCCCCATCACACCACGAAGAAGGCCCTCGTCAGAGGGCCTTTCCGTTTCCGAGGGAGGCGAGGCGAAATATGGCGCAACGGTCCGCGACGCAACGGTCCCCGCCGCCGGTCAGTCGTCCTCGCCAAGACCGGCCGCCACCTTCGCGCGGATCCGCGCGTGGTGGTAGGCGCCCTGCGGGATGTGCAGCAGGTCGGCGATGCGCCACATCGTGTGGCGCTCGATGTCGCCGAGCCTGCCGTCGGCATAGGCCACGCCCCACATCAACTCGACCAGGCGCAGCTTCGCGGGCATGTCCCAGCGCTCGTCGACCGGCGAGGTGAACGCGAACAGGTCGGACGCCGTGCGGGCGGTGCGCTCGGCTTGCGCAGTGAGCGCATCGGACTCGTCCTCGGACAACGCGAACAGCGCCGTCAACGCCTTGCCCACGGCGGCGCGCTCGACGCCGGAGAAATCCGCGTCCGCGCGCATCACCTCGACCAGCAGCACCGCCGCGGCCAGCGGCAGCGACGGCGCGCCGCCCCGCGAGCCGCCGAACGCGTCGTCCGGCGCCAGCGTGTCGAAGAGGTCCATCAGCGACTTGAACATGGACCCATGGTGGCACGCGCCCGCCTGCGGGGCTTACGCATGACTTAAGGCGGCCAGCCAGAGGGCGATCCCGCCCTCCCCCCGTCAGTGTGTGTAAGGCTTTACAGTGGCCGCCCTCCCGAAGGCCCGCGACCATCCGCGCCGACGGCAATCACGCCGTCTTTACAGGGAGAGAGAGTTGAAGAAGATCCTTCTGACGGCCGCCACGTTGCTGGCGCTGTCCACGGCGCACGCCGACTACCGTCCGATCGTGAACAGCCGCTACTTCACGACGACAGTGACCCTCAATGCCGGCACCAACGTCATCCAGACGCCCTATCCGTCCGGGGAGGCCTACGCGGTGGGGGCTGCCATCGTCAGCACCGGCGTGCAGTTGCAGACCGCGATCAACGACGCGATGCGCCAGAGCTTCGCGGACCAGGGCGGCACCTTCACCAGCGGCACGCTCACCGGCCCATTCCGCGTACGCCTGGCGCCGGACGTCAACTCGACCAGTTTCTCCATGTCCGGCGCGACCTACGCAGCCGCCGGCACGGTGTCCGGCAGCCAGTACGGCGTCGGCTACACCTGCTACCTGAACATCCGGCTGAACAACCTGCAGGCGTTTGCCCGGTTCACCGGCGTCACCGAGTTGGTCGCCGGCAGCAGTTCGGTCACGTACGCCCGAGACGTCACGGCCAACTGCACCACCTCGATCAGTTGGCTGCCCGTGTTCGGCCAGATCGCCGACACCTTTGCGGCGCGCATGGCCGCCAGCGAAGCCAATACAAAGATCGACGCCTATGCGGCCGGCGTCATCAATACGCTGGTCAAGCGATACGGCGGCGGCGTGAACAGCGGCCTGGACCGCATCTCCGGCGTCATCCAGCAGGTCACCCAGGCCAACGGCGTGACCGTCAACGTGCAGGAGGTGATGAACCTGCTGCAAGACGGCCGGGGAACGATCGACATGACGCTCGGCGCCTGGGCGCCGGTCGTCAACAAGTCGGGCGTGGTCGAACCGCCATCGGTGCTCGTCGGGCAGCTGCTGAATCTCAGCTTCAGCCACCCGTGGATCGGCGACTTCCAGCTCGGACTGACCGACACGGCCAACATCCGCTGGGAGTACGTCTGCCCGCCCGGCTCCAAGACCTGCTGGATTCCCTGAGCCCTCCGCCCGCTGAAACGACAAGGCCGCGCCCGAGGGCGCGGCCTTCTTCATGCGAGGTCGCGAGGTGCGGGCGAGATCACCGCACCTTGCCGTCCTTCCACGCGTTCAGCAGCTTCTCGTAGGCGATGGTCTCGCCCTTGGGCTTCTCGTTGGCCAGCTTGGCCCACGGTGCGCCCTTGTCGGACAGCCACTTCTTCGGGTCTTCCTTCTTGTTGAGCTTGGGCGCGCACTTGGCCATGCCGGCGCGCTCCAGTCGCGCCATCACCGCGTCCATCTCGTCGGCCAGCGTGTCCATCGCGGCCTGGGGCGTCTTCTCGCCGGTCACCGCCTGCGCCACGTTCTTCCACCACAGCTGCGCCAGCTTCGGATAGTCCGGCACGTTGGTCCCCGTCGGCGTCCACGCCACCCGCGCCGGCGAGCGGTAGAACTCGATCAGGCCGCCGTACTTGTTGGCGTTCTTGGTGAAGTAGTCGCTGCGGATGTCGCTGTCGCGGATGAAGGTCAGGCCCTGGATGCTCTTCTTCAGGCTCACCGACTTGGCCGTCACGAACTGCGCGTACAGCCAGGCCGCCGCGGTCCGGTTGGCGTCGTGGCCGCTGAAGAAGGTCCAGCTGCCCACGTCCTGGTAGCCGTTCTGCATGCCGTCCTTCCAGTACGGGCCGTTCGGTCCCGGCGCCATGCGCCACTTCGGCGTGCCGTCGGCATTCACCACCGGCAGGCCCGGCTTGACCATGTCCGCCGTGAACGCCGTGTACCAGAAGATCTGCTGCGCGATCTGTCCTTGCGCCGGCACCGGACCCGATTCCCCGAAGGTCATCCCGGTCGCTTCCTTGGGCGCGTACTTCTTCATCCAGTCGACGTACTTGGTCAGCGCGTAGACCGCCGCCGGCGAATTGGTCGCACCGCCGCGCGCCACCGAGGCGCCCACCGGCGTGCACTTGTCGTCGGCGACGCGGATGCCCCACTCGTCGACCGGCATGCCGTTGGGGATGCCCTTGTCCGCCGCGCCGGCCATCGACAGCCACGCGTCGGTGAAGCGCCAGCCCAGCGACGGGTCCTTCTTGCCGTAGTCCATGTGGCCGTAGATGGGCTTGCCGTCCAGCGTCTTCACGTCGTTGGAGAAGAACGCGGCGATGTCCTCGTACGCGCTCCAGTTCAGCGGCACGCCCAGGTCGTAGCCGTACTTGGCCTTGAACTTGTCCTGCAGGGCCTTGCGCGCGAACAGGTCGGCGCGGAACCAGTACAGGTTGGCGAACTGCTGGTCGGGCAGCTGGTAGAGCTTGCCGTCCGGCGCCGTCGTGAAGCTGGTGCCGATGAAATCCTTCAGGTCCAGACCCGGATTGGTCCACTCCTTGCCCGCGCCGGTCATGTAGTCGGAGAGATTCATGATCTTCCCGTACCGGTAGTGCGTGCCGATCAGGTCGGAGTCGGAGATCCAGCCGTCGTAGATGCTCTTGCCCGACTGCATCGAGGTCTGCAGCTTCTCGACGACGTCGCCTTCCTGGATCAGGTCGTGCTTGACGGTGATGCCGGTGATCTCGGCGAAGGCCTTGGCCAGCACCTTGCTCTCGTACTCGTGCGTGGTCAGGGTTTCCGACACGACCGAGATCTCCTTCACGCCCTTGGCCTGGAGCTTCTTGGCCGCCTCGATGAACCACTTCATCTCGGCCGTCTGCTTGTCCTTGGACAGCGTCGACGGCTGGAATTCACTGTCGATCCACTTCTTCGCCTCGGCCTCGCCGGCCCAGGCGGCGTTCGCTCCCAACGCCAGCAATGCGGCCACGGCCAGCGCGGAATACTTGCTCTTGTTCACGCTTGTCTCCTGTGTCTGTCGAATCTCCCCCTGCTTGAGGACGAATCGCGGCTCCGGGGGAACGGGAAAGCCGAATTCCTTGAAGCTTGAACTACCCGGTCATCCCTTGCGCAGGATCAGTCCCAGCACCAGCATCGACGCGATGAAGCTGATCCAGACACTGGGCTCCGCCTCGAGCTGGAACCATTCGGCCATCTTCGCGCCCAGGCCGACGAAGGCCAGGTTGATGTAGGCCGCCGTCAGCAGCCCGATGAACAGCCGGTCGCCGCGCGTCGTGCGCATCGGCAGCCAGCCCTTGCGCAGCGTCGTCGGCGACTTGATCTCCCACACCGTCATGCCGATCAGCATCATCACCACGCAGGTGAAGAAGACGGCGACCGGGGTCGTCCACACCATCCAATCGAACATCGCGGACCTCCCTTAGACGCGGCCCATCGCAAAGCCTTTTGCGATGTAGTGACGGACAAACCAGATGACGATCGCACCCGGCACGATGGTCAGCGTGCCGGCCGCGGCCAGCGTCGCCCAGTCCATGCCGGAAGCGCTGACGGTGCGCGTCATCGTCGCGACGATGGGCTTGGCGTTGACGCTGGTCAGCGTGCGCGCCAGCAGCAGCTCCACCCACGAGAACATGAAGCAGAAGAACGCCGCCACGCCCACGCCCGCCTTGATCAGCGGCAGGAACACGGTCAGGAAGAAGCGCGGGAAGCTGTAGCCGTCGATGTAGGCGGTCTCGTCGATCTCGCGCGGGATGCCGCTCATGAAGCCTTCCAGGATCCACACCGCCAGCGGCACGTTGAACAGCAGATGCGCCAGCGCGACCGCGATGTGCGTGTCCATCAGTCCCAGCGTCGTGTAGAGCTGGAAGAAGGGCAGCAGGAACACCGCCGGCGGCGTCATGCGGTTGGTCAGCAGCCAGAAGAAGACGTGCTTGTCGCCGAGGAACGAGTAGCGGCTGAACGCGTACGCCGCCGGCAGCGCGACGCTCACCGAGATCACCATGTTGATCCCGACGTAGATCAGGCTGTTGATGTAGCCGCTGTACCAGGACGGGTCGGTGAAGATGGTCTTGTAGCTGGCCAGCGAGAAGTGCTGCGGCCAGAGGCTGAAGCTGGAGAGGATCTCCTCGTTGGTCTTGAAGCTCATGTTGACCATCCAGTAGATGGGCAGCAGTGCGAAGAGCAGGTACGCGATCAGGAAGATCGTGCGCTTGCGGAAACGACGCTCATCCATGTTGGGCCTCCCGCCGGGCCGTCCCAAGGGTGGCCCGTTCCCCCTCGGGGGGCAGTGAACGAAGTGAACGTGGGGGCTTCATGTTCTTGCCTCCGAGGTCTTGTCTTGGGTGCCCAGCGACTGCATCCAGTTGTAGAGGATGAAGCACAGCAGCAGGATGATCAGGAAGTAGATCAGCGAGAACGCCGCCGCCGGTCCGAGGTCGAACTGTCCGACCGCCTTCTGCGTCAGGTACTGGCTGAGGAAGGTGGTCGCATTGCCGGGACCGCCGCCGGTGAGGACGAAGGGCTCGGTGTAGATCATGAAACTGTCCATGAAGCGCAGCAGCACCGCGATCATCAGCACGCCCCGCATCTTGGGCAGCTGGATGTAGCGGAACACGGCGAACTTGCTGGCGCCGTCGATGCGCGCGGCCTGGTAGTAGGCGTCGGGGATGGAGCGCAGACCGGCGAAGCACAGCAGCGCCACCAGCGGCGTCCAGTGCCAGACGTCCATCACGAGCACCGTGATCCACGCGTCGGTCGCGTCGCCGGTGTAGTTGTAGTCCACGCCCAGCGCCTGCAGCGACGCGCCCAGCAGCCCGATGTCGGCGCGGCCGTAGATCTGCCAGATGGTGCCGACGACGTTCCAGGGGATCAGCAGCGACAGCGCGACGATCACCAGCACCAGCGACGAGCGCCAGCCCTGCGCCGGCATGGACAGCGCCAGGCAGATGCCCAGCGGGATCTCGACCAGCAGCACCGCCAGTGAGAAGCCCAGCTGGCGCAGCAGCGCGCCGTGGAGCTCCTCGTCGCGCATCACCGCGGCGAACCACTCGGTGCCGACGAAGACGCGCCGCTCGGGCGAGATGATGTCCTGCACCGAGTAGTTCACCACCGTCATCAACGGCAGGATGGCCGAGAAGGCCACGCAGATGAACACGGGCAGGACGAGGAACCAGGCCTTCTGGTTGATCGGTTTCATGCGAGGCCCTCCGTGGTCGCCGCGATCAATCGCTCGTCGGCGCCGTAGAAGCAGGTGTGGGGATTGAGCACGCGCAGCGCCACCGCGGCGCCCGCCTCGGGCGGCTGCGCATGGGCGGACAGGCGCGCCTTCAGCGTGTGCGGCCCGACCTGGGCGGTGAGCAGCCAGTAGGTGCCGATGTCCTGGACCTGGCTGACCACGCCGGTGATCGTGCCCGGCAGCGCCGGCACGCCGTCGCTCACGTCGTCGACCGCCACGTACTCGGGCCGGATGCCCACCATGAAGGGCTCCGCGCGCGACAGCGAGGCGCCGGTGACAGGATCGACCGAACCGGCGACCGGCTGTCCGGCGACGCTCAGTCCGCCGCCGTCCTCCAGCGCCGCCGGCAGGAAGTTCATGCCCGGCGAGCCGATGAAGTGGCCGACGAAGCGGTGGCTCGGGCGCTCGAACAGCTCGCCCGCGGAGCCGACCTGCACCGCGCGACCGCGCGTCATGACGACGATCTGGTCCGCGAAGGTCAGCGCCTCGACCTGGTCGTGGGTGACGTAGATCAGCGTGAGCTTGAGCTCGTTGTGGATCTGCTTGAGCTTGCGGCGCAGCTGCCACTTCAGATGCGGATCGATGACGGTCAGCGGCTCGTCGAAGAGCACCGCCGACACGTCCTCGCGCACCAGCCCGCGGCCGAGCGAGATCTTCTGCTTCGCGTCGGCGGACAGGCCCGAGGCGCGCTGGTTCAGCTGGCCGTTGAGTTCCAGCATCTCGGCGATCTTGCCGACGCGCGCCTTGATCCTGTCCGCCGCCACGCCGCGGTTGCGCAGCGGGAAGGCGAGGTTCTCGGCCACCGTCATCGTGTCGTAGATGACGGGGAACTGGAACACCTGCGCGATGTTGCGCTGCTGCGGCGTCAGCGCGGTCACCTCGCGGCCGTCGAAGCGCACGCTGCCCTGCGAGGGCCGCAGCAGTCCGGAGACGATGTTCAGCAGCGTCGTCTTGCCGCAGCCCGACGGGCCGAGCAGCGCATAGGCGCCGCCGTCCTCGAACGTCATCTTCAGCGGCAGCAGCGCGTAGTCGCTGTCCTCCTTCGGATCGGGCCGGTATGCGTGCGCGAGGTCCAGGTCGATGCGGGCCATCAGCGGGCTCCCCGGCGCTCGGGGGCGCGTGTCAGCAGCCCGGCCGCGTCGAAGACGTGGACGTGCGCGGCGTTGAGGTACAGCGTCAGCGGGGCGCCGAGCTCGAAGTCGTGCACGCCGGTCAGCTGCGCGACCAGCTCGCCGATCTGGGTGCGCGCGTGGACGAAGGTGTCGGAGCCGGAGATCTCGGCCAGCTCGACCTCGCCCTGGATGGCGACGTCGCCGGGCCGCGGCGTGACGTGCAGCGCGCTGGCGCGCACGCCCACGGTCACGCCGCCCTGTCCCGGCAGCGCCAGGTCGAGGCCCGGTCGCAGCTGCAGCCGGTCGCCCATCCCTTGCGCGATGAGCAGGTTCATCGGCGGATCGCTGAAGGCGCGCGCGACGCGCAGCGATGCCGGGCGGTGGAAGACCTCGGCGGTCGGGCCGTACTGCAGCAGCTCGCCGGCGTCCATCACCGCGGTGTAGCCGCCGAGCTGGAGCGCCTCGGCCGGCTCGGTGGTCGCGTAGACCACCGTCGATTCCCCGGCGGCGAAGAGCTGGCCGAGTTCCTCGCGCAGTTCCTCGCGCAGCTTGTAGTCGAGGTTGACCAGCGGTTCGTCCAGCAGCATCAGCGGCGCCTGCTTGGCCAGGGCCCGCGCCAGCGCGACGCGCTGCTGCTGGCCGCCGGACAGTTGCGCGGGCAGCTTGTCGAGGTGCATCTCGATGTGCAGCTTGTCGGCAAGTTCATCCACGCGTTTGCGGATCGCATCGCGATCGAGCTTGCCGCGCAGCTTCAGCGGCGAGGCGATGTTGTCGCGCACGCTCATCGACGGGTAGTTGATGAACTGCTGGTAGACCATCGCGACATCGCGCTTGCGCACCGGCCAGCCGGTGACGTCCGTGCCATCGACGGTCACGCTGCCGTCGGTGGGCTTGTCCAGGCCGGCCATCAGGCGCATCAGCGTCGTCTTGCCGGCCTGCGTCGCGCCCAGCAGCACGGTGACGGCGTTCGGCACCAGCCGCAGGTCCATCGGGTAGAGGTGCTGTTGCGCGCCGACCTTGTGGCTCACGCCGCGCAAGCTCAGCTCCATGGTGTCGGCTCCATCGGGGTGTCTCTTCGCATGTCGTTCTTGTGGATCGGTCTCTGGATCGGTCTGGATCAGTCTGGATCGGTCTGTGGGTCGGTCCCTGGGCCGGAATGGGAATCGGCGACGGGGCGGACCTCGGGGTCAGGTCATGCCGCCGCGGCCGGCGGCTTGGCCCAGAGGTGCTCGCGTTCCGAGAACCACTGGACCACCGCCATCCGCTGCACTTCGGTGTAATGCAGCCCCAGCTTGGAGCGGCGCCACAGCACGTCGTCCGCCGCGCGCGCCCATTCCTCGCGGACCAGGTATTCGAGTTCCGCCTGGTGCAGCCCGGGGGCAATTTCCGGACCGAGGTCGTCGAGTCGTTCCGCGCCGCCGAGCACACGCCCGAGGCGCGCGCCATAGGCCCGCGCGAGCCGGTGCGCCAGCGAGGGCGGCAGCCACGGATGGCGCTGGCCGACGGCGGACAGCAGGCGCTGGAAGTCGGTGTCGGGCCGCTGCGGCGCGCCGATCCAGTCGCGCAGGTCGCCGCCGGGCAGGTGCGCGTGTTCGGTCCAGGCGCGGCGACGGTCGCCGAGCAGGTCGCCCAGCAGGTCGGCCGCGTCCTCCGCCAGCTTGCGGAAGGTGGTGATCTTGCCGCCCCACACGCTCAGCAGCGGCGCGCCGCCATCGGCGTGCGTCTCGAGCAGGTAGTCGCGCGTCACGGCGGACGGGTCGCCGGAGGCGTCGTCCAGCAGCGGGCGCACGCCGGCGTAGGTCCACACCACGTCCGAGGCGACCACCGGCTCGCGGAAGTAGCGGCTGGCCTGCTCGCAGAGGTAGGCGATCTCGCGTTCGTCGATGCGCGCCTTGCCGAAGCCGGCCAGCGCGTCCGGCGCCAGCTCCACGTCGGTGGTGCCGATCAGCGTGAAGTCGTCTTCGTAGGGGATGGCGAAGATGATCCGCTTGTCCGGGTTCTGGAAGATGTAGGCGTGGTCGTGCTGGAAGCGCTTGTGCACGATGATGTGGCTGCCCTTCACCAGGCGCAGGCTCTTCGTGGCGAGCGCCTCGCCGCGGGCGGGCGCGGCGACTTCGCGCAGGAAGCCCTCGGCCCAGGGGCCGGCCGCGTTGACCAGCGCGCGCGCCTTCAGCGTGCGGTCGCCGTCGGCGCAGCGCAGCGTCGCGGTCCAGTGGTCGGCGTGCCGCTTCGCGGCGGTGACGGTCGTGCGGGTGTGCAGCACCGCGCCGTGCTCGCGCGCGTCGAGCGCGTTCAGCAGCACCAGGCGCGCGTCGTCGACCCAGCCGTCGGAGTAGACGAAGCCCTTCGTGTACTCGGCCTTCAGCGGCTCGCCGTAGGGCGAGCGGCGCAGGTCCACGCCCTCGGAGCCCGGCAGCACTTCGCGCCGCGCCAGGTGGTCGTAGAGGAACAGGCCGATGCGGATCATCCAGGCCGGGCGCATCGCCGCGTCGTGCGGCATCACGAAGCGCAGCGGCCACATGATGTGCGGCGCGCTGCGCAGCAGGACCTCGCGCTCCTGCAGCGCCTTGCGCACGAGCGAGAACTCGTAGTACTCCAGGTAGCGCAGCCCGCCGTGGATCAGCTTGGTCGAGGACGAGGACGTGTGCGCCGCGAAGTCCGAGGCTTCCGCGAGCACGACCTTCCAGCCGCGGCCGGCCAGGTCGCGCGCGATGCCGGCACCGTTGATGCCGCCGCCGACGACGAGCACGTCGCAGTCACCGGCGGCACCGGGGTCGGAGGAAGCAAGGTCAGCGGGGATCGAGGCGGCGGTCAAGGTGTCTCCTTGGATCGAATTGGCCGGACAGTCAAACGGCCACCCTGCGATGGCCGTTGGAAAGTTCGCAATTCTGTTCTTCTTTTTTCTTTTTAGCGCGAATATGCGCGTTTCGACTGAGGGTTAACCCGGTCAATTGTTCGTTTCGGTTCCTTTAGCCTGCGCGCCATGAATCCGAACCCCCGTCAGAACGATCTGCTGCAGGAGGTGCGCGCCCATGGATCGGTGAGCGTCGAGTCGCTCGCCGAGAAGTTCGGCGTGACGCTGCAGACGGTGCGGCGCGATGTTCAGCGCCTGGCCGAGGCCGGCCTGGTGCAGCGCTTCCACGGCGGCGTGCGCGTGCCCTCGTCGACCACCGAGAACATCGCCTACCGGCAGCGTCAGGCCATGCAGGCCGACGGCAAGGCGCGCATCGCGCGCGCCATCGCGGCGCGCATCCCGGCGGGCTGCTCGCTGATCCTGAACCTCGGCACGACGACGGAGGCGGTGGCGCATGCGCTGCTGCGCCACAAGGGCCTGCGCGTCATCACGAACAACCTGAACGTCGCGATGATCCTGAGCGACAACCCGGACTGCGAGCTGGTGATGGTCGGCGGCTCGGTGCGGCACCGCGACCGCGGCATCGTCGGCGAGGCGGCGGTCGACTTCATCCGCCAGTTCAAGGTCGACATCGGGCTGATCGGCATCTCGGGCATCGAGTCCGACGGCAGCCTGCGCGACTTCGACTACCGCGAGGTGATGGTCGCGCGGACCATCGTCGAGCATTCGCGCGAGGTGTGGGTGGCGGCGGACGCGACGAAGTTCAACCGGCCCGCGATGGCCGAGGTCGCCCGATTGCCGCAGATCGACGCGCTGTTCACCGACGAGCCCCCGCCAGAGCCCTTCCCTGCGTTGATGGCCGATGCGGGCGTGGAACTCGTGGTCGCGCCGTAGCATCCTCCACAAGCAGTCCGAGAAGCACTCGAAGACAACACCAAGAACAACGTCGAGAACACAACGAGCGAGACCAGCCATGACCTACCTGCTGGCCCTGGACCAGGGCACTTCCAGTTCGCGCGCGATCGTCTTCGACGCGCAGGGGCGCATCGTCGCGATGGCGCAGCGCGAGTTCCGCCAGATCTATCCGCAACCGGGCTGGGTCGAGCACGATGCCGATGAAATCTGGGACACGCAGCTGTCCGTCGCGCGCGAGGTGCTGACGAAGGCCTCGCTGAAAGCGACGGAGGTGAAGGCGATCGGCATCACCAACCAGCGCGAGACGACGCTGGTGTGGAACCGCAAGACCGGCCGGGCCATCCATCACGCGATCGTCTGGCAGGACCGGCGCGCCGAGCCGCAATGCGCCGCGTTGCGCGAGCAGGGCCACGGGCCGCGCATCCAGGAGAAGACGGGACTGGTCGTCGACGCGTATTTCTCGGGCACGAAGCTGCAGTGGATCCTCGACCACGTCGCCGGCGCGCGTGACGCGGCGGAGCGCGGCGAGCTCGCCTTCGGCACGATCGACAGCTGGCTGATCTGGAAGCTCACGAACGGCGAGGTGCACGTCACCGACGTCAGCAACGCGTCGCGGACCATGCTGTTCAACGTGCGCGAGAACCAGTGGGACGATGAGCTGCTCGCGCTGCTGCGCATCCCGACTTCGCTGCTGCCCGAGGTGAAGCCGTCGGCGTCCGAGTTCGGCCGCGTGGCGCCGGAGCATCTCGGCACGGCGCTGATGATCGGTGGCATCGGCGGCGACCAGCAGAGCGCGCTGTTCGGTCAGGCCTGCTTCGAAGCGGGCATGGCGAAGAACACCTACGGCACCGGCTGCTTCATGCTGATGCACACGGGGCCGCGCTTCCAGACGAGCGCGAACGGATTGATCACGACGAGCGCCGCGCAGATCGATGCGACGCCGCAGTACGCGCTGGAGGGTAGCGTCTTCATCGGCGGCGCGGTGGTGCAATGGCTGCGCGACGGGCTGAACGCGATCAAGGGCAGCGGCGAGGTGCAGGGGCTCGCGGAGAGCGTGCCGGATGCGGGCGGCGTGATGTTCGTGCCGGCCTTCACCGGCCTCGGCGCGCCCTATTGGGACGCGGAGGCGCGCGGCGCGATCGTCGGTCTGACGCGCGGATCGACGGTGGCGCACATCGCGCGCGCGGCGCTGGAGAGCATCGCGTTCCAGAGCGCGGCGCTGCTGCAGGCGATGAGCCGCGACGCCGTGGCGGCCGGCGGTGCGCCGGTGAGCGAGTTGCGCGTCGACGGCGGCGCCTGCGTGAACGACCTGCTGATGCAGTTCCAGGCGGACCTGCTCGGCATCCCCGTCGTGCGTCCGAAGGTGATCGAGACGACGGCGCTCGGCGCGGCCTACCTCGCCGGCCTCACGGCCGGCGTCTACGGCAACCTCGACGACATCGGCCGCAACTGGCAGACGGAGCGCACCTTCCGCCCGACCATGTCGCGCGACCGCGCCGAGACGCTGATGGCGCAGTGGGAACGCGCGGTACGGCAAGCCTCCGCGCGCTGACCAGATCCCCCTTCGGAGGGCCTCATTCAGAGGGTCAGGTCTTCACCCCTAAGGGCCACGATCAAGAACATGAACCGGGCGATTCGTGCCCGGGGAGGTCATGTCCGTTGATCGCTCAGATCCCCAGCGACGCCCCCGCTCCCAGAAGCGTGAGCACCCCCAGCACCGCGAAGATGATCGCCGCGATGCCGTGAACCAGCCGCACCGGCAGCTTGTGCGCGAGCTTGTCGCCCACCAGCACCGCCGGCACGTTGGCGATCATCATCCCGAAGGTCGTGCCCGCCACCACCATCCACAGGTCGTTGAAGCGCGCCGCCAAGGCCACCGTCGCGATCTGCGTCTTGTCGCCCATCTCCGCCAGGAAGAAGGCCACGATCGTCGTGCCTAGCACGCCCAGGCGGAACTTGCCGCCCGTCTCCTCTTCATCGATCTTGTCGGGGATCAGCGTCCACGCCGCCATCGCGATGAAACCCACGCCCAGCACCCAGCGCAGCGTCTGCGGTGAGACCTGCGTCGTGATCCAGCTGCCGACGGCGCCGGCACACGCATGATTCACCAGGGTCGCGATCAGGATGCCCAGCACGATCGGTCCCGGCTTGCGGAAGCGCGCCGCCAGGATGAAGGCCAGCAATTGGGTCTTGTCGCCGATTTCGGCGAGGGCCACGAGGCCGGTGGAGATGAGGAAGGCTTCCATGAAAGACTCAGCGGCCGAGACATACCAATGACCATGTCGCCGCCGGCCGCAAAGTCCGGGGACATGGTCAAAGGTCTCGCCAGGCTGGGAACCCGTGGGTTCCTGGCTACCTCGCGCCATGAGCCGAGGCTCAAGTCTGTTGACGCGGGTCTGCTGAATCGGCCTGCCGCGCAAGAGGCCTTGAAACAGGCCGGGCGACGGGCGGGGTGCAGCGGCTACTCCCCAATGACAGCCCGCATTGTAGCCAATCCCAGTCCCGGCCACGCGCGTTGCGCCGGCTCAGGCGGTCCGGCATCGCCCAGCATCAACAGATGCGTGCGGCCATCGCGCCAACTGGACGCCATCAGCAGCTGCAGCACCGGCGCGCTCACGGCGCGCACGCGCTGCGGCCACTGCACGCAGTCCTCGAGTTCGCCCGTCGCCAGCGCCTGCGCCAGCAGCGCATCCGGCGCCTCGGCGAGCTGGAACTCCCAGTCCCCTTGCGCCAGCGCCTGCGCCAGCGCCAGGTCTTCCGGCGTCACCGCCTCGGCCGCCAGCAGCGGCAATTGCTCCCGCAGTCGGGCGAGCTGCTCCGGCACCGCCGCCGCCGGCAAGGTGACGCTGAGCCGCCAGCACAGCGCGCCGCCGAGCGACTCCATCTCGCTCTCCCACGGCCACGGCAAGCGCGCCGCGAGCCGCTGATGCATCAAGGTCCGCGCCAGCTCGCGCAACGCGGGCGGCGTGCCGCGCGGCACCGGCGTCTGCAGGATCAGCCGGCAGCCCTGGCCTTGCGGCAGAGGCAGGAACTGCGCGACCGCCGGCGTGGGCGCCGCGGCGGGCAAGGACTCCGCCGGCGTCGGGCCGGCCGGTGTCGTCTTCGCCACCCGCCAGCCGCCCATGAAGTCCTCGGCCAGGCCACGTGCCGCCTGCAAGCTCAGATCGCCGGCGAACAGCAGCACCGCGCGCTCCGGTCGCCAGTACTGGCGATGGAAGCCCAGCACATCCTCCCGCTTCAGCCGCTTCAGGCTGGCCGTGGTCTGCACCGGCTGCGCGCGCCCCCGGAACTGCCGCCGCGCCGCCCACGGCGCCAGCAGCAGCGCGTCGGCACGTCGCAGCACCAGCGCATCGACCGCCCGGCTGCGGATGTGCTCCAGCGATTCGAAGGCAAGCAGCGGCCGCTGTGTCAGGTCCGCCAGCAGGTTGACCGCGTCATCGCATTGGTCGGGCAAGGCCTCCAGCACGATCTCCGCCGTCGACGGCGTCAGCTCCAGCCGCAGCGGCAGGCCCAGCAGGTCGCCCGCGTAGGCGATGTCGGCAGACTCCATCTCCTCGCCGTCGCGCTTCGCACCCTGCGCGAGCATCGACAACGCCACTTCTGCCAAGCCGTCCTTGCCCGCGGGGTCGCGCAGCCAGCCGCCCTCCCCGATCAGGCGGATCGCCGTACGCGGCGCGCCGGGGCGCGGCAGCACGACCACGCGCAGCCCGTTGGCAAGCTTCGTCTGTTCGAGCGCCAACGGCAGCGGCGCGGGCGCCGGCGGCGCCTCGGGCGGACGATCGAAGCCATCCTGCGCCAAGGCCGGCCAGGCCGTGGACCCCGACACGATCGCGGCGCCGAGCATCAGCCCGCGGCGGTTCAGATCGACCGTCATGCGGCCACTCCCGCAGCGGCGCCGATGTCCGCCAGCAGCGTCAGCACCGGCGCCTGCACGACCTGCTTGCGCCAGAACTGCTGCACCTCCGCGCCGCTCAACTTGGTCCACGCGGCCATGTCCTTGGCCGGCGCGCCGGCATCGCCCCGCACCGCCCACGCGGTGCCGAGCGAGCGCGCCAGGCGGTCGGCGGTCCAGTCGGCCGACAGCGTCTGGCGCCGCAGCAGCGCCTTGGCCTTGTTGAGTTCCTCGTCGGTCACCGGCTCGTCGGCCAGGCGCAGTACTTCCTGCTGCAGCGCCTGCGCCACCGGCGCGGCGGTCTGGCCGTGCGCCGCGAGCGCCTGGGCCACCAGCAGCCCCGCATCGCGGTGCGCGTCCAGCCGGAGGCTGAGCTGATGCGCCAAGGCCTTCTCGTCGACCAGCGTGTCGATCAGGCGGCCGGATCGGCCGAGCCCCAGCAGCGCATGCGCGAGCTGCCACATCGGCGTCGACGGATCATCGGCGCGCGGCACCTGCCAGACCAGCGCGGCCGCCGGCAGCGGGGCTCGCGCGAGCGACAGCTTCTGCGTCTGGCTCTGAGGGCGCCGCGACTCGCGACCGTCGACCGGCTCAGCCGCCGACGCGGGTGGCATCGGCGGCCGGATCGAGCCGAAGTAGTGCAGCACCCAGCGCGCGACCGCCGCCTCGTCAAAGGCGCCGGTCACGACGAGCAGCGCGCGGTCGCAGCCGAAGCGGCCGGCGTGGAAGGCGCGCACCGCGTCGATGTCCAGGTCCTTGAGCTGCTCCGGATCGCCGACCGCGCCGCGCTGGTACGGATGCGTCAGGTAGCCGTGCCGCTGGACGGCGAGGTCCAGCCGCGCGTAAGGATTCAGCTGCGGCGCCTGCACCGCCTGGCGCAGCTGCTGCCGCGCGGCGGCGAGCGTGTCCGGCTCCAGCCGCGGGTTGCTCATGCGTTCGGCCTCGGCCCACAGCACGCGTTCGAGCTGGTGCGCGGGCACGACGGTCTGCAGCGCGGCGAAGTCCTCGTCGATCTCGATGCCGCTGCGGCCGCCGGCCGAGGCCACCAGGCGGTTGAACTGGCCGGGTTCGAGATAACGGCTGGCGCCGGCGACCAGCCGGAGCACCAGATGCGTCATGCCGCTGCGACCGGTGGGATCGTCGCGCCCCCCGCAGCGATGGACCACGCGCACTGCCGCCTGCGTGCCCGCGACCGGGCGCGCCAGCCAGAGCAGGCCGTTGGGCAGGCGTTGCGGCTCAAGGGACGGGACACTCATGGGCGGCAATCCTAGCTGCCATTCCGCTGTCAGCAGCGGGTCCGCATCATGGACGCGACATCGTCCTACAAGGCGGCCCACCCGAATCGGGGGCCCCGGACAGGCGATGGGGCGCCCGGCCCGCGCCGGTGCCCCGCCCCCAAGGGGACAACCGTCCCACCGTCATCGTTGATCACAGAGAGCCTGCCATGAGCACCTTGAACTTCGCCTACACGATCGTCTACGTCGAGGACGTGGCTGCGTCGCTGGACTTCTTCGAGCGCGCCTTCGGGCTCCGGCGACGCTTCCTGCACGAGTCCGGCGCCTACGGCGAGCTGGAGACCGGCGCCACGACGCTGTCCTTCGCCCGGCACGACATCGCGCGCGGCAATCTCGGGCAGGACTACCGCAAGGCGGACGACGGCTCGCCGCTGGGCATGGAGATCGGCCTGTCCACGCAGGACGTCCCTGCTGCCTACGCCTTGGCGCTGTCAGCCGGTGCGCAAGGCCTGACCCCACCGATCACAAAACCGTGGGGCCAGGTCGTCGCTTACGTCCGATGTCCAGATGGAACGCTGGTTGAGATCTGCACGCCCATCTAACCGCGCCTGACGTGCGTCAGGCGTCGTCGCCGACGCCCGGGCGTGGCTCCACGACGATCCGCGCGTGGCGCTGGAAGGTGAAGTACGCCCAGGCCCAGTCCGCGAACACGCGGACACGGTTGCGGAAGCCGATCAGGAAGTACACGTGCACGAACAGCCAGAACAGCCAGGCGGCGAAGCCGCTGAACTGGATCGACCCGAGGTCGGCGACCGCCGCCTTGCGGCCGATCGTCGCCAGGTTGCCGTAGTCCCGGTAGCGGAACGGCGGCTCCGAGCGGCCGCGCAGCCTGGCCAGGATCTGGCGCGCCGCGTGCCGGCCGGCCTGCTTCGCGCCGGGGCTGACGCCGGGCACCGGCTTGCGGCTCCCATCCTTCTCGAGGCTGGTCGCCGCGGCCATGTCGCCGACGACGTAGACCTCCGGATGACCGGGAATGTTCATGTGCTCGTCGACGACCACGCGCCCCGCGCGGTCCAGCGGCACGTCCAGCGTGCGGGCCAGCGGCGACGCCGCCACCCCGGCCGCCCACACCTTGGTGCGCGACGCGATGCGTTCCCTGCCGCCGTCGGCGGTCTGGAGATCCACGCCCTCCTCGTTGATGCCGACGACGCGGCAGCCGGTGCGGACCACCACGCCGATGCGTTCCAGCTGCGCCTGGGCCTGCGCCGATTGCGCCGGCTTGAACGCCGCCAGGATCCGGTCCGAGCCTTCGACCAGCAGGACCTGCGCGCGGCTGGGATCGATGCGGCGGAACTCGTCGCGCAGCGTGTGACGCGCGATCTCGGCCAACGTGCCGGCCATCTCGACGCCGGTCGGCCCGCCGCCGATGACGACGAAATTCAGCCACGGCGCGCGGCTCGCGGCATCGGGCAAGGTCTCGGCGCGCTCGAAGGCGCTCAGCAGCCGCGCGCGCAGCTGGAAGGCGTCGGCCAGCGTCTTCAGCCCCGGCGCATGCGCCTGCCACCGGTCGTTGCCGAAGTAGCTGTGCGTCGCGCCGGCGGCCACGATCAGATGGTCGTACCCCAGGCGCTGGCCGTCGGCCAGCACGACCTCCCGCGCGGCCTTGTCGATGGCCTCGACATCCGCCATCAGCACGGTGAGGTTGCGCTGGTGGCGCCGCATGTGCCGGATCGGCGACGCGATCGACGGCGCGGAGAGCCCGGCCGTGGCGACCTGGTACAGCAGCGGCTGGAACAGGTGGTGGTTGCTGCGGTCGATCAGCGTGACGCGGACCGGGGCACCGTCAAGGACTTTCGTGGCCTCCAGGCCGCCGAAACCGCAACCGACGATCACGACATGGGGGAGCGCAACATGAGGGTCAAGCATGCGACACATCGTAGCGGGGATGACGACCTGGACAGGTCATGCCCATGGCTGACAATCGTCGGATGCGCCGCGCCGACCGACTGTTCCAGATCGTCCAACTCATCCGTGGACGCCGTCTCACGACGGCCGAGTTCCTCTCCCAGCGGCTGGAGGTCTCGATCCGCACCGTCTACCGCGACGTCGCCGCGCTGCAGCAGCAGGGCGTGCCGATCGACGGCGAGGCGGGCGTCGGTTACCGCATGCGGGTGGGCTTCGAATTGCCGCCGCTGATGTTCAGCGCCGAAGAAGCCCAATCGCTGGTCGCCGCGGTGCGGCTGGCGCAACCGCAGCTCGACGCGGTGCTCGGCCAGCGCGCGGAGGAGGCGCTCGGCAAGATCTTCGCGGTGCTGCCCGGCTCGGCCCGCGCGGCGGCGGAGAGCCTCACCGTCTATGCGCCGCAACGCGGCCTCGATGCCGCCACGCGGGAGCGCCTCACCCACCTGCGCCAGGCCACCGAGTCCCGCACCAAGCTGCGTCTGCATTACCTCGACCTCAGCGACCAGACCAGCACCCGCCTCGTGCGGCCGCTGGCCTGCTTCTTCTGGGGACCGGTGTGGACCTTCTCAGCCTGGTGCGAACTGAGAGAGGACTTCCGCAGCTTCCGCGTCGACCGCGTGCAGCAGCTGGAGATGACGGAAGAACGCTTCCGCGACGAACCGGGCAAGACGCTCGCCGATCTGCAGCGGCGCGAGAACGCGCGCGAGAACTGGGCCTAGTCGGGGGCCTAGTCGGGGGCCTGGTCGGGCGCCGGCTCAGCGCACCGCCACGCCGCCCTGCGGCAGCGCCGCGGCGCGCGGACGCCAGCGCAGCAGCGGCGCCTCGATCCAGCGGTGAAAGGGCAAGGCGGCCAGGTTGCTCAGTCCCCAGGCGACGACCAGGGCCAGCGGGGCGAGCGCGTCCAGCATGGGCGCGGGACTTTCGGCGCGGTGCTCGTAGATCGCGTTCACGAGCAGGCAGACCGGGAAGTGGACCAGGAAGAGCGCGTACGCATGGCGCGCCAGGGACTGCACCGGCGCCTGACCGTGCCGCTGGAACCACGCCGGCAGGGTGCCGCGGCGCCACAGCACGATGACGGCGGCGGTCAGCGCGGCGACGACCAGGCGCTCGCGGAACTGCAGCGCGAGGGCGGCGACCATCAGGCCGCCCAAGGCCAGCAGGCCCGCACGACGGGCGGCGGGCGTCCAGCCCTGGCACCAGCACAGCAGCACGCCCAGGCCGTAGGCGCCGAAGAAATAGATCGCGTAGGCGTCCAGGTCGGCCATGCGATTGAACTTGAGCAGCGACGCGGCGCACAGGGCGCCGACGACGGCCGGCGCCATCCACGCCCGCGACGCGCGGGTCAGCGGCAGGCAGCGCAGGCCCCACATCACCAGCAGCAGCAGGGCGAAGAGCTGGAAGTCGATGGCGACGTACCAGGCGCCGACGGTCAGCGCCTCGACCGACATCAGGTCGTGCAGCAGCAGCGCGTGGGCGAGGATCTGCGTCAGGTGGACCTCGGTGGGCACCAGTTCCGGCAGCAGCGGCTGGACCAGCCACGACGACAGCAGCGTCAGGCCGACCGCCGCCATGAACGGCGGCACCAGGCGCCAGTAGCGCTGCGCCAGCAGGGCCGGCGCCGAGCGCCGCAGTTGCGGCTCCTGGGCCGAGAGGGCCCGCGCGCTGAGGTAGCCCCCCAGGACCAGGAAGACCTGCACGGCCATGCGGCCGTAGTCGTAGAGCCACCCCGACAGCAGCGGGAACAGGCCGTGCATCGCCTCGGCGATCGGTCCGTAGACCGACAGGTGATGCAGCACGATCAATTGCGCGGCGGCTGCGCGCAGCGCGTCCAGCGGGAACAGGCGAGAAGCCATGGGGGTCGGCGGATCCGGTCGCCGGCGGTTCCCGGAGGAGGCGTTCGGCGGAAAACGAAGCGGCCACCGCAGGGTGGCCGTTGAATTGCGCAGGATTCTATAAGCAGATCAATGAGTTACATCGATGCACAAGGCGGTGGCGGTCGCGTGACGCCCGGGCGTCGCGTTCAATGCTTCGAACGCGGCGGGCGCTCGCGCGGTTTCGGCGTCGGAAACAAGGTCCCGTTGAAGATCGCCGCGAACCATCCGATGTACCAGTCGACCAGCCGCTGCGGCCAGGGTTTCGGCGCTGCCTTCACGGGCTTGGGGCGGTCCGAGGGATGCCGTCGTTCGACGGCGTCGGCGAAAGCGGCGAGCCGTGCCCGGAGCGCCTGCAGGCCGGCGACCTTCGACGGCGTGTCGCGCTCGGCCTGGATCACGAGCGCCACGTGCAGCAACGCGCGGTCCTCGCCGAGCGATTCCAGCCGGAGTTGCGCCTGGCCGGTCACGGCGCCGGTGCGCGGCCCGCGCCCCTCGAAGCTCAGGCGCAGGCGACTGGGCGCGTCGACGTCGAGCGGCAACACCCGTCCTTCGAATCCCGGCAGTGCCAGCATGACGGCGCCCGGTGCATCGCCGGCCTGGAGGTGCGCCGTTTCAGGCAGGCTGTCCGCGAGCAGGGTCAGGTCGTGCAGCGTCTTCCAGGCCAGGGCCTGGGGGACGGGCAGGACGAGGTCGTCGTTGAGGGCGAGCGTGGGCATGTCGTCGATTGTGTGCCTGCATGCCCGGTCCCACGCAGGCGGGAACGAAATTCGCTATGGTGCGCGGAATGGACAACATGGACCTGCAGGTGCTGCGTCAAGTGCAGCAATGGATGGACGCCGATCAGCGCGTCGTGCTGGGCACCATCACGCGGACGTGGGGGTCGGCGCCGCGGCCGGTCGGCTCGATCGTCGCGGTCCGGGCGGACGGCCTGATCACCGGCTCGGTGTCCGGCGGCTGCATCGAGGACGACCTGGTGGCGAAGATCCGCGAGGGCGCGCTGTCGCTGAAGACCCCGGAGCTGATCCGCTACGGCGTCGGCGCCGAGGCGGCGCAGCGCTTCGGGCTGCCCTGCGGCGGGACCTTGGAGCTGATGCTGGAACCGGTCGGCCCTCACTCGGCGATCGCGCCGCTGCTGGAGCGGCTGTCGCGCGGGGAGCGCGTGCTGCGCACGCTCGATCTGGCGACCGGCTCGGTCTCGCTGGCGGAACCGGGAGAGCACTCGCGCGACGGCGCGGACCGGCTGGTCCTGAGCCACACGCAGCTGGTCACGCACCACGGGCCGCAATGGCGGCTGCTGATCATCGGCGCGGGACAGATGAGCCAGTACCTGGCGCAGATGGCGCTGGCGCTCGATTACCAGGTGCAGGTCTGCGATCCGCGCGACGACTACCCGTGGACGCTGATCGCCGCACCGCTGACGCGCGAGATGCCGGACGACGTCGTCCAACGGCTGAAGCCGGACGGCCACACGGCGATCGTGGCGCTGACGCACGATCCCAAGCTCGACGACCTGGCGCTGATGGAGGCGCTGCGCGGCCCGGCGTTCTACGTCGGCGCGATCGGCTCGCGAGTGAACCAGGCCAAGCGCCGCGCTCGACTGAAGGAACACTTCGACCTGACCGACGCGCAGCTGGATCGGCTGCACGGTCCGGTGGGCCTGCACATCGGCGCCCGCACGCCGCCCGAGATCGCACTGGCAATCCTGGCGCACATGACGGCGGAGCGGTACGGCGTCCAGGTCAGCAGCAGCGCGGCACCAAGGGACGGGAGCGAGGCGGGGTGTGTGGTCTGACCACGCGACGGATCATGCCTGTGGCAAGCGAGGTGGATCACCTCGCTCCCCGTCACCGCATGCTGTACCCCCGCCCGTCCATGCAAGCCTCCACCGCGCGGTTGAACACGCCGGCGTCGTTCATCGCCGAGGGCTGCGTCGTCGCCCAGCGGTTGCATTCCTGGCGGTCGACCTCGGTCTGGGCGGTCGACTGGCCGTTGCGCGGGTAGATGATCGGATCGGGCCGCGGCGGCGCGACCGGCGCCGGGGTCGCGGCGTCTGCGCCGGGAGGCGACGCGACGACCACGTAGCCCGGCCCCGGCGAGGCCACCGTGTAGTACGCGCCGTTGGCGTAGTAGTACGGGTAGCCGCCGATGCGCAAGGTCACGTAGGCGCTCGGCAGGATGGGCACCACGAAGCCCAGCGGCGGTGCGATCACCCGGAAGCTCGGCCCCCACGGCTGGTACCAGACGCCGCCGTGGTACCAGTAACGGTTGCCCACGAACACCGCGCCGCCCGGCAGGCCGCGCGAGACATAACCCGGCGCGGGGTAGTAATGGTCGTGGTGATAGCGGCTGTCCAGGCGCAGGCCGATGTCGACACGCGCGCCGCCGCCGCCGTGATGCTGCGCGGACGCCAGCCCCGCGCTCAGGGCCAGCGCCACGGGAATCACCCACCGAAGCTTGTTCATGCTGCTCATGATCTGCTCACGCCGTCCGACGGCGCCCAGGAAGTCCAGATGGCTCATTCAACGCCGCCGCGCCCGGCCACGTCTACGGAAGGGCGTTTCGCCGGGGTAAAGAACCATTGCTTCGACAGCGGCCCGCCACGAGAGAATCACGGCAGATTCACGCCACCCCACCACGCGCCACCACTCGCCACCACTCGCCGCCTCGCGCCACCCCGACGCCATGATCGAGCTCTACTACTTCCCCAGCAACGCCAGCTTCGCGCCCCACGTCGTGCTCCACGAACTGGGCATCCCGTTCCAGCTGCGACTCGTCGACCGCAACAAGGACGAGCACAAGTCGCCCGCGTTCCTGGCGATCAATCCGAACGGCCTGCTGCCCGCGATGCGCGACACCCGCGCCACCCCCGACACCCCCGACGGCGCGGAGGAGCTGGTGCTGTTCGAGACCGCCGCGATCCTGCTGCACCTCGCCGACACGCATCCCGACGCCGGCCTCCTGCCGCCGCTCGGCAGCCCCCAGCGCGCCCATGCCTACAAGTGGCTCATGTGGCTGACCAACACGCTGCAGCCCACGGTCATCGCCTACTACTACCCGGACCGCTTCGTCGCGCCGGGCAACACCGCCGGCAGCGCCGAGGTGAAGGCCCAGGCGCAGGTCCGCGCCAGCGCGCAGCTGGATCTGCTCGCTGCCGAATTCGAGCGCCATGGCGGTCCGTTCATGCTCGGCGAGCGCTACTCGGTGCTCGACGCCTTCGCGTTCATGCTGTGCCGCTGGACGCGCAATTTCGACGACCCGGCGCGCAACCGCCCGGCGTTGGCCGCCTTCCTCGAACGCATGGCGCAACGCCCCGCGCTGCAGCGCGCGATCGAGACCGAGCAACTGCCGAAGCCCTGGTTCTGACGTCGCCGGACGCGCCAGCCGAGCGTCGACGCCTCGGCGCGGACCTCAGCGCGCCGGCAGCGCCTGCAGGTAGTCGTAGAGGCGCTGCGCGATCCCCGCGCGGTCGGCCGCCGGCATCGCCTCGGCGAGCGCCGGCATCGTCGTGCCGGGCCGCACCGCGGCGGGCTCCAGCAGCCAGCGCTTCCAGGCCGCCGCGTCGTAGCCCTTGACGACCACGTCGAGGTCCAGCGGCATCTTGTCGCCGCCGTAGCCGCGGATGCGGTGGCAGCTCAGGCAATGCGTGCGGGCGAGGTCCGCCGCGTCGGCGTACCGGGCCGCCAGGTCGCCCGGCAGCAAGGCGCGCGTCGAGGACGGCCCCACGCTCACCGACGCGACCTGGTAGGGCCACAGCGCGCCGCCCTCGGCCTGCAAGGCCTTCGACGACACGTTGTCCCAGACCAGGTAGAACGGGCCGAGCGGCACCTGCTGCTCGCCCTGCAGGTGGTTGTCGACCTGGAACGGCCGGCCATCGGCGCGGGCGTGGACCAGCCACGCGCGATGCTGCGCGAAGCGTTCGACCGGGATGCGCGAGATGAAGCCGTCCAGCGCGCGGAACTCGAGTTCCTGCCCCGGCGCGCGCCAGCCCTTGCCGAGCACCGCCGTCAGCACCTCGTCCGCTGCAAAGCCGACGTAGCGCACCTCGGGCATGCGACCGTCGCGCATCAGATGGGGCTCGAGGACCGCCACCGTCACCGCCTTGCCGGCGCGCGGCCCCAGCTGTCGACCGAGTTCGGCCGGCTTCGGCAGCTCGACGGCCAAGGCCGGCAGCGCGGCCCCGGCGCCCGAGATCGCGACCGTCGCGGCGATCGCCCTGGCGAACCGCAGGGCCGTCATGGCTTCAGCACCAGCATGCCGCGCGCATGGGCCTTCACGTCGGCCTCGTCCAGCCATTCGCGCCGGTACTGGCCCTTGGCCAGCAGCTCGGCCTGATCGCGGTAGTGCGCGTCCGGCCAAACGCCGCTCTGGCCGACCGGATTGACGCCGAGCGCTTCCTGCGGCCGCGCGAAGTCGATCAGCCGGCGCGTCGACGGCCCGTAGACCACGCCCCACGGCGCGCTGCCGTTGCGCTGCGCCAGGTTGTTGGGCACCTCGTGCCCGCCCGGCACCGGGAACGGCCCGACGTTGAAGATCTTGTCGAGCGGCTTCTGCTTGCCCAGCGGGTGCTCGTGCGTCAGTGTGTGCACGCTGTCCCAGCGCCACTTCGTGCTGTCGGGCCCGAGCGTCTCGTACAGGTGCGCGACTGCCGCCTTCCAGGCGCGGCGCACGATGTCGGCCTGCGTCTCGCGCTGCGGGGTCGAGCGATCGTCCCACCAGGGCGAGTCGCTGTCCGCCGTCAGCCGGGGCAGCGCCTGGTCCAGCGCCCGGGTGCGGCGCAGGTTCTCGAACTGCGCGTCGCCGAGCTCGTCCTTCATCGCCGCGCGCAGCAGCTCCGCCGCCAGCTGCTGGAACAGCACCGGCGCCACCGCGTCGGCCTTGTAGGCGCCGTTCCAGCGCACCAGCGCCTCGACCAGCGGCTGCTCCTCCGCCGAGGCCGAGCCGCGCAGCAAGGGAATGAGGGGCCGCAGCACGCGCGGGCCGTAGTCGGTCTGCACGTCCAGCTGCAGCGCCTGGCTGTTCTGGACGTCCCAGCGCTTGCCCTGGTTCAGCAGCCCGTCGAGGCGGGCGCCCCGCTCGGCCAGGTTGTAGTAGCCCGGGACCGGCGTGTCGCCCGGCGGCTGGAAGTTGGCCGACACGATGTAGCCGCGCGCCGGGTTCTCCTCGTGCGGATTCGCGGAGAACGGCAGGAAGCCGGGCTTGTCGGCCTCGTCCGTCGCGCCGTCGAGCACGAAGGTCGGGTTCACGCCTTCGGGCCGCATCGGCAGCCTCGCTGCGGCCCACCAGGCGATGTCGCCGGTCGCGTTGGCCCAGACCACGTTCAGCCCCGGCGCGTGGATGAGGCTCGCGGCCTCGCGCGCGCGGTCCAGCGTGTCCGCCCGGCCCAGTTGGTAGAAGCCGTCGAGCACCGGGTTCTCGGTCTCGAGGAAGGCCCACCACATGGCCACGGGCCGCTCGCCGCGGTCGCCCGGGATCGCATCGTTGACGATCGGCCCGTGCGGCGACCGGCGCAGCGTCAGCACCTGGTCCGGCTGGCCCTTGACCTTGAGCACCTCCTGGCGCGAGCTCATCGCCACCCAGCGGTCCTTGATCCAGACCTCGTTCGGGTTGGCCGGATTGACCTTCTCGGCGATCAGGTCGACGTCGTCGTTCTGGAACATCGTCAGGCTCCAGCCGAAACGCCGGTTGTGCCCGAGCAGCGCCATCGGATTGAGCGCGAGGTGATGGCCGTAGAGCTCGAACTGCGGCGTGCGCAGATGCGCCTCCCACCACACGGCGGGCGTCGAGTACGCGATGTGCGGATCGCCGGCCAGCAGCGGCTTGCCGCTGGCCGTGCGGCTGCCCGAGACGACCCAGGCGTTGCTGCCCTCGAACTGCGGCAGGCCCGCAAGCTCCGCCGCGCGTCCGCTGACCGCCGCCAGGCGCGCCAGCATCGGCGCGACGTCGGCGAAGCGGCGATCGGCCCCGTTCGGCGCGCCCGGTTCGCCCGGTCCGCCCGGTGCGCCCGTTGCTTTCGGCGCATTCAGCGCCTGCGGCTCCAGCGCGCCCTTCGGACGCCAGTCGAGATCGAAGATGCGCAGGTAGTCCGGCCCGAGCTGGTCGCGCACCGCCGTCAGCGCCGGTTCGGTGCGGAACGCCGCCGCGAAGCTGTAGGCCAGGTAGCCGGCGATGCTGTAGGTGTCCGCCGCCGTGAACGGGCGCTTGGGGATGCCGAGGATCTCGAACTCCAGCGGCGCCGGGCGCGTGGCCTGGTACTGGTTGACGCCGTCCAGGTAGGCATACAGCGCCCGGACCGCGCCGGGCTGCGCCGTGATGGCCGACGAGGCCGTGGCCAGCTCGTCGGCGCGCTGCCGGATGCCGAGCGTGCGGAACAGCCGGTCGGTCTCGACCAGCTTCGGGCCGAGCACTTCGGCCAGTTCGCCGCGCGACAGCCGCCGCAGCATCTCCATCTGGAACAGCCGGTCCTGCGCATGCAGGTAGCCGAGCGCGCGGTAGAGGTCGTCCTCGTTGCGGGCGTCGACGTGGGGAACGCCCCACTCGTCATACCGGACGGTGACCGGCGCGCTCAGGCCCGACAGCTGCAGTTCGCCGTCGCGCACCGGCAGCTTCTGGTGGACATGCCAGGCCGCGCCCGCGGCGCCGATGGCCGCGAGCACGGCGAGCGTGATCGCGCCGCGCCTGAGCCAGCGACCGACGCTCATGGCCGGACCGGTTTGCGCAGGTGGGACAGCGTCTCGACGCGCTTGATCAGCTCGCGGTCGTTCCAGGGCTTGTGGAACATGCCGTACAGGCCCTGGATCTGGTGCAGTCGCGCATGCAGTTCCTCGTGGCCGGTGATGGCGATCATGGGCAGGTCCTCGGTGGCCAGCGCGCCCTGCACCGCCTTGATCAGCTCGAAGCCGTCCATGTTGGGCATCTCGAGGTCGGTGATCAGCACGCCGAAGCGGGTCTGGCCGAGCAGCTCCATGGCCTCGACGCCGTCGCGCGCGGCGACGACCTCGTGGCCGGCGTCGCTGAACAGCTTCAGCAGCTTGGCGCGGACCACGGCGGAGTCGTCGACCACCAGCAGCGGCAGGCGCTCCGGCACCCCGTCCGCCGCAGCGGGTGCAACGGGTGCCACAGGTGCAACGGGCGCGGCCGACGGGGGCACGGTGCGGGCCGCCGGTCCCGGCGGCGGCGGACGCGGCGTCGGCGGCGGCGCGCCGAAGTCGCGGTAGTCGCCGCGACGGACCGTGATGATGATGATCACGATGGCCAACGGAACGACGATCAGCAGCGGCAACAGGAACGGCTGCAGGGTCTCAGGCAAATCAAACGGCATTCGGCTCTCCGACTCCTCCCCAAACCGGGCACGCTACACCGGCGGAGGGACGTCACTGTAGAGGAAAAGCCCTTCGGTGGACGGCCGGCGGGTGCCGCCCGACGAGCCGTGGGCCGCGTCGCCGGGGCGATGCGTTCGCGCCACGCCGCTGCGGGAGCCCGTCCCTGCATCCAGGGGCTTGCGTGACTTCAGTTCCATGACAGCGCCGACAGGTCGTTCGCGAACAGCGGCGTGCGGGTCCACAAGCCCTTCAAACCGGCACGCGCCACGGTGATCCATTGCGGCTGGTACAGGAAGGCGGCCACGGCGTCCTCGGCGACCTTGCGCTGGGCCTCGCCGAAGAGCTTCGCCCGCTGCGCGGGATCGGCGGCGTTCTGCATGCGTTCATACAGCGCATTGAACGCCTCGCTGCGATAGCCCCAGTAGTAGTCGGACCGCGTGAAGTTGCCGAAGTCGTAGGGCTCGACATGCGAAATGAGTGTGAGGTCGTAGGCCCGGTTGGCGTAGACGCCGGACAGCCATTGCGCCCATTCGATCTGCTCGATCGCGACCGTGATGCCCACCGCCGCCAGCTGCGAGGCGATCAGTTCGCCGCCCTGTCGCGCGTACGGGACGGGCGGCAGCTTGAGCGACAGGCGCAGACCGCTCACCCGGGCCTGGGCCAGCAGCGCCTTGGCCACGGCCGGGTCGTAGGCGTTGATCGCCGTGCAATCGACATAGCCCGCCGTGTCCGGCGTGACGAAGCTGCCGATCGGCACGCCATAGCCGTCCGCGCTGGCCTGGATGACGGCCTTGCGGTCGATGGCCATCGCGATCGCGCGGCGCACGCGGACGTCCTGCAGCGGCGAACGCAGATGGTTGATCGCCAGGATGGTCTTCGCGCGCGACGACGCGGTGATCACCTGGAAGCGCTTGGGCTGGGACTTGAACTGCGACAGCGCGCGCGCCGCCGCCACGCGCGGGAACACGTCGACATCGCCCGCCAGCAGCGCGGCGACCTGCGCGGCCGGCTCGCCGATGAAGCGGAACTGCACCCGCGGGATCCGGATCGTCGCCGTGTCGCGGAAAGTGGGCCAGGCGGCCAGCGTCAGGCTGGCGCCGCGCTGCCATTGCGCGACGACGTAGGGGCCGGTACCGACCGGGGCCAGCGCGTCCCGCCGGGCCGGCTGCGGCTTGGTGATCACCGCCGTCGCCTGCCCGAGCAGCGCGGGCAGTTCCGGCTCCGGCTGCTTCAGGGTCAGGACCACGGTCAGCGGATCCGGTGTCGCGATCGCCGCGATGTTGGCGAAGACGCGGCGGTCCTTGTTCTGCCCGCTCGGCGCGGCGGAGGCCTCGAACCTGGCCTTCACCGCGGCGGCGTCCAGCAGCGTGCCGTCGTGGAAGCGCACGCCGGGGCGCAGCACGAAGGTCCAGGTCCTCAGATCGGGCGAGGCGCTCCAGCGCAGCGCCAGCAGTGGCTGGGCGTTGCCGTCTTCCGAGACCTTGGTCAAGGGTTCCAGCACGTTGTAGAGCATGATCTCGCCGATCGCGGCGGCGGCGCCCGTGGTCGGGTCCAGGCCCGGCGGTTCGAGCGTCATGCCCAGCACCAGCGGGCGCCCCGCGTTGCCCTGCGCGAGCGCCGGCAGCGGCGCGGCGAGGGTCGCGCCGGCGGCGCCCAGCGAGAGCAGATGAAAGCGGCGGCGGTCCAGGGCGGTCTCCAGCAGAGGGTGCATGGCCGCGGATCATGCCAAAGCGGCCAGCAGGTCCTGCGTGTACGGGTGTTGCGGTTCGCCCAGCACGCGTGCGGCGGGGCCGTGCTCGACGGCTTCGCCACCGCGCAGCACCAGCGCACGGTCGCACAGGACCTCGATCGCCGGCAGGTCGTGGCTGACGAGGACGAGGCTGATGCCGTCGCGGCGCTGCAGCTCGCGCAGCAGCACCAGGATCTGCGCCTGCACCGAGACGTCGAGCGCCGAGAGCGGTTCGTCCGCGACGATCAGGCGCGGTCGCGTCGACAAGGCCCGCGCGATCGCCAGCCGCTGGCGCTGCCCACCCGAGAACTGGTGCGGAAAACGCAGCGCGGCGTCGGCTTCGAGGCCGACGTCGGCGAGCACCTCCGCCACGCGCTCGCGGCGCCGGGCCTCGTGCATCGGCAGGGCCAGCAGCGGTTCCATCACGCTGCGGCCGACGCGCCAGCGCGGATCGAGCGAGCCGTACGGATCCTGGAACACCATCTGCGCCAGCGGCCGCAGCGCGCGCCGCTCGCGCGCCGGCATCGCGTTCACGTCCCGGCCGTCCCACAGCACGCGGCCCTGGGACGGGCGCTCCAGCGCCATCACGAGCCGCGCCAGCGTGCTCTTCCCCGCGCCCGATTCGCCGATGACGCCGAGCGATTCGCCGGGCATCAGCGTGAAGTCGATGTCGCGCAGGACCGACCGGCCGCCATAGCGCTGGCCAAGCCCTTCCGCCTGCAGCAGGGGCGCCGATGGAAGCGACGGGGGAAGTGACGGGATCACGGCCCCACCTCCCAGCAGGCCAGGCGACCGTCGAAGCGGGGCGAGCCGGCCGCGCAGCGCGCGGTCGCCAACGGACAGCGCGGCGTGAACGGGCAGCCCTCGCCGAGCTGCGTCAGCGCCGGCACGTTCCCCTTGAGCGGATGCAGCGCCTGGTCGCGTCCGGCCCCGAGCCGCGGACGCGCGGCCCACAACGCCTGCGTGTACGGATGGCGCGGGTGGTCGAGCAGTTCGGACCCGGCGCCCTGCTCCATCACGCGCCCGCCGTAGAGGATCGCGAGGCGGTCGACGCGGCGCGCCGTCAGCGCGAGGTCGTGGGAGATCAGCAGCAGCCCCATGCCGCGTTCGGCCACCAAGTCGCGCAGCAGGTCCAGCACGTGCACGCGCAGGCGCGCATCGAGCGCCGTGGTGGGCTCATCGGCGATCAGCAGGTCGGGCTCGGCGGCGAGCGCCATCGCGATCAGCGCGCGCTGCCGCTGGCCGCCGGACAGTTCATGCGGATAGGCACGCGCCTGGCGCTCGTCGAGGCCCACGCGCGCCAGCAGCGTCATGGCGCGCTCGCGGGCGGACGCGCGGTCCGGCCGCAGGCGATGGATCAGCATCGGCTCCGCGACCTGCGCCAGCACGCGCTGGAGCGGATTCAGCGCCGTCAGCGGCTCCTGGAACACCATCGCGATGCGACGGCCCCGCAGGGCGCACCAGCCGGCCTCGTCCAACGCAAGGAGATCACGGCCATTGAGAGCGATCCGCCCCGCCACCTCGGCGCCCTCGGGCAGCAGGCCCATCGCGGCGAGCGCCGTCAACGTCTTGCCGCTGCCGGATTCGCCGATCAGCGCGAGGCTCTCGCCGCGCGCCAACGACAGGTCGATGCCGCGCAGCGCGTGGAGGCGCTCGCCGCGGCGACCGGCCAGGCGCACGTGGAGGTCGCGGATCTCGAGCAGCGGCACGCTCATGTCGGCGTTCGCATCGGCGTTCGCATCTGCGCGAGCGCCGGCGTGAGCGTTGGCGTTGGCGTTGGCGTTGGCAATGGCATTGACGCCTGCCGTCATCGCGGCTGCTCCTTCGGATCGAAGCGATCGCGCAAGCCGTCGCCAAGCAGATTCAGGCCGAGCACCGCCAGCGTGATGGCGACGCCCGGGGCCAGGGCGAGTTGCGGCGCCTCGAACATCAGCGTCTGCGCTTCGGCGAGCAGCCGACCCCAGCTGGCCTGCGGGGGCTGGGTGCCCAGGCCGAGGTAGGACAGGCCGGCCTCGGCGAGGATCGCGAGCGCGAAGCTGGTCGTCCCCTGGACGATCAGCAGCGGCAGCAGTTGCGGCAGCACATGGCGCCACGTGATGGCCCAGGGTCCCTGGCCGGCCACGCGCGCGGCGAGCACGAAATCGCGCGTCCACCAGCTCTTGGCGCTGCCGTTGACCAGCCGCGCGAACGAGGGCACGGCGTGAAGCCCGATCGCGGCCATCGCCACCGTCATGCCGGGCCCGAGCGCCGCGGCCAGCAGGATCGCGAGCAGCAGCGCGGGGAAGGCGTAGCCGAGGTCGGCGCCGCGCAGGATGACGGCCTCGACCGGGCCGCGCCGCGCGGCCGCGAGCAGGCCGAGCGCGGTGCCGGCGATCAGGCCGATGCCGACCGCGACGAGGCCCACCAGCCACGCGCTGCGCGCGCCGGCCATCAGCCGGCTGAACACGTCGCGGCCCAGCTGGTCGCAGCCGAGCCAGTGCGCGGTGCTCGGCGACGCGAGCCGGCGGCCCATGTCGATCTGCTCCGGCGGCCACGGCGTCCACGCCAGTGACAGCAGCGCGGTCATCAGCAGCAGCGCGGTGAGCGCGATGCCCACGATGAATCCGGCGCGTTTCATGTGCGGGTCCTCATGCCTGCGTCCTCATGCCTGCGTTGCCATGCCAGCGCCAGGCTGCATGCCTCCTCATGCTTCCGTCCTCGTGCGCAGCCGCGGGTCGATCCATCCGTGCAGCAGGTCCACCGCGAAGTTGAGGAGCAGCACCAGCGCCGCGAGTCCCATGACGCCGTTGCGCACCACGATCAGGTCGCGGTTGGCGATGGCCTGCGCCATCAGGCGGCCGAGCCCGGGCAGGGTGAAGACGTTCTCGATGACGATGGTGCCGGCCAGCAGGTTGGCGAACTGCAGACCACCGAGCGTCAGCAGCGGGATCGCCGCATGGCGCAGGCCGTGGCGCCACAGCGCCGCGCGGCGCGACAGGCCCTTGGCGCGGGCAGTGCGCATGAAGTCCTCGCGGACGATGTCGAGCAGCGCCGAGCGCGCGATGCGCGCCAGGATCGCCGCCTGCACCAGTGCCAGCGAGATGGCGGGCAGCAGCAGCGCGCGCAGGCCCGGCCACAGCCCGCCGCCGAGGTCCTCCCGCCAGCCGGGAAAGCCGCCGGCGTCGACCCACTGCAGCTTCACCGCGAAGAGCATCACCAGCAGCATGCCGAGCCAGAAGCTGGGAACGGCGAGGCCGAGCTGGGTCAGGCCCATGACGAGGTGATCGCCCGCGCGCCCTTGCTGGCTGGCGGCCCACCAGCCGGCGGCCAGCGCCAGCACGACGGTCAGCGCCATCGCCAGCAGCGCGAGCGGGAGCGTCAGCACAAGTCGCTCCAGGATCAGGTCGGCGACCGGCGCGCCGTAGGCAGAGGACACGCCGAGATCGCCGCGCACGAGCCCGTGCAGCCAATCGAGGTAGCGATGCCAGGCCGGCTGGTCGAGGCCGAGCTGGCGCGCGAGCGCGGCGACGGCTTCCGGCGGCGCCTCGGGACCCATGATCAGTTGAGCGGCATTGCCGGGCAGCCACTCCAGCGCGCCGAAGATCAGCGCCGATGCGGCCAGCAAGGTCAGCAGCAGCACGGCGAGGCGCTTGAGCAGGTAGTTCATCGCGGGCGGGATCATAGGGGTGTGCGACGGTGCGCGACTGGACTGTTCCGCTCAATCTCGCACCGCCGCCGTCAAGCTGATTCGCGTCTACGCCACGGCTCGCGAAGGTCCACCAGTTTTTGCGATTGTTGGCGCCCGACACCACTCCGATGCTCTCGCCTTCGTCGTACGAACGACTCGACACGCACAAGAGCCACACGACGCATTCCCACTCATTTGTGCGATTCCGAAGTTCTGGAGGCTCGCTATGATTCACGGCAATAGCTCCCCCACCTCTGTGCCCGGCGAAAGCGCGGGATTTCAAGTGGGGGACTTCATTTCCCCCCGCGCGGTCGCCAGTGCGACGCAATCCCTCAAGCCCTTCACGTCCGCCCGCGAGCAGATCGCGCTACTTCGAGGGCGGGGCCTCGACATGCAGCAGGAGCCGCAGGCCCTCGCTGTCCTTCGTCGGGTCGGCTACTACCGCCTTTCCGGATACGCCCACTCTTTAAAGGAGTCTGCCTCCGCTGCCCACGTTGGTGCCGACGCCTTTCATGTTGGCGCTTCGTTCGCCCAAGTTGTTGGCATTGCCGCCTTCGATGCAGCACTCCGACTGCTCCTGCTGGACGGACTCGGCACCATCGAGGTCGCGGTCCGCGCTGCGCTGGTAGAGAGGCTCGGCCCCATCGACGTCGAAGCACACCGCAACCCGCGGCTCTTCGACCGTCGCTTCACGACTTTTGACGCCATTACCGGCTCATCACCGCACGATGAGTGGTTGAAACGTTTTGACGCCCTCTGTGCAAAATCGAAAGAAGAGTTCGTCGAGCACCATCGACTCCGCTACGGCGGAAGGATGCCGATCTGGGCGGCCGTCGAAGTTCTCGAACTCGGATTGCTGTCACGACTGGTGGAAGGTCTTCAGTTTCGAGATGCCAAGGCGCTGTCGCAACAGTTCAACGTCGGTCATCCGATCGTCCTCAAGTCCTGGATGCACATGTTCAATGTCGCTCGCAATCGAGCGGCGCATCACGCACGGATGTGGAATCGGACCACGACGAAGATTCCACTGCTTCCCACCAGGGAAGCCCGACCCGACCTTGAATTCCTGCACGGCGACGAACACGCGAAGACCCGTCTGTTCGGAACGCTCAGTTGCATGCGATCAATCATCCTGGCAATCTCGCCGCAGGACGGCTGGCACCAACAGATCAAGGCCCTGATTGCTTCTTTCCCCAGGGCACACGGCCTGTCGTTGCGCGCAGCCGGCTTTCCATCGAAATGGGAGACGCTTCAGCTCTGGAAGGACTGAACGCAGGACCAGCCATCAATGCGCGCGGGCCGCCCGTAATCGCCGATGCACCGCCCTCGCCTGCGGCACCCAGCCCAGGCGCGCCCAGCGGCGCCACATGAGCAGGCCGCGGATCCATTCATCGGCGGCGTAGGCGATCCACAGGCCGACGAGGCCCAGCCCCAGCACCTCGCCCAGCAGCCAGCTGCCGCCGGCCAGCACCAGGAGCATCGATCCCGCGCCGACCATCACCGGGTACTTCGCGTCGCCCGCCGCGCGCAGCGCGTTGATGACGACCAGGTTGAAGGTCCGCCCCGGCTCCAGGATCACGGTGATCCACATCAGCACCACGGCGCTGGCGAGGATCTTCTGGTCGTGCGTGAACATCTGCAGCAGCCACGGCGAGGCCGCCGCCGCCCCGGCCGCGACGACGACGCTGATCAGCAGCCCGCGCGCGAGCGCGAGCCGCACCAGCCGGTGCGCCTCGTGCAACTGCCCCGCGCCGATCAGGTGGCCGACGACGATCTCCGCCGCGAACCCCGTCGCCAGGCCCGGCAGCAGCACGAAATACATCAGCTGCGACGTGTAGCTGTGCGCCGCCAGCGCCGACGCGCCGAGATGCCCCGCGATCGCCACGCTCACCATGTAGGCGAGCCGGTACGCGATGTTCTCCGCCGCGCCCGGCAGGCCGATGTGCAGCACGCCGGCGAGCTCCGCGCGCTGCAGCCGCCACCAGTCGGACGCCTTGGGCCGCAGGCCCAGCCTCGCACGCCACAGCCACACATGCAGGCCCAGTCCGAACGCCCGGCTCAGCGCCAGCGCGACCGCGAAGCCCGGCAATCCCAGCTGCGGCATCAGCGTGACCGACAACAGCAGCTGCGCCACCTGCATCGCCACCAGCACCATCAAGGTGTCGCGGCTGCGCAGGTGGGCGCGCATCACGCTCGCCATCGAGGCGTTCCAGGCGTCCAGCATCATGGCCGGCGCCAGCGCCATCAGGAAGGGCTGCGACAGCGGCAGCACCTCCGCCGGCGCATTCATCAGGCGCAGCAGCGGGCCGGCGAAGAGCAGCGCCATCAGCGCCGTGAGGCCGCCCAGCCAGGTGCTCGCGCCCAGCGCCGCCCGCGCGGTCGCGTCGGCCACCGCGCGCCGACCGCCGCCCAGCGCCTGCGTGATCACCACGCTGATGCCCGCGCCGATGATGCGGAACAGGATGAAGAGCGTCGCCGCCAGCTGGTTGGCCAGCGCGAACGCGGCGCCGGCAGGATCGGAGATCCGCGCCGCCAGCATCGTCCCGATCACCCCGATGGCGATGCCCAGGCACAGCTCGAGGAACAAGGGCCAGGCCAGCGCGAACAGGCGCGGGGTCGGAAGGGCAGTCGGGGAGGAGGACATCGGGCGGCGGCGGCAGGCAGGTCCGCGCCGCCGCTGGCAGCGGCGGACACGACGCGCGGAATTCTCTCGTGAGGCCTTCGGACCGGGGGCCGTAACCACGATGAAACCGCGATGAAAGCGACAGGAACCCGTGAGGGCGCCGGAAGGACGCGTCCGTCTGTGGTTTCGCCGCCACCGCGGCGGGCGGTCAGCGATCGCTCGCTGGCTCGGGCCCGATCAACCGATTCAGCCCTTTCGGAGCATCCGGCGCGTCCGGCGCGTTCAGTCCGCCGAAGGCGCCGGCGGCGTGGCGACCGGGCACATCGGCAGGCCGCCGGCCATCAGCGTGGCGCGTTCGGCGTCTTCGGCCTGCCGCAGCGACACCAGTTCGGACCGCGTGCCGTAGAGCTCGTCGAGCTCCTCCAGCAGCAGGGCGCGGACCTGGGCCTCCGCCATGGGCGGCAACGCGCGGACCCATTGGCGGTCGCGCCCGTCCAGGCGGTAGACCACCACCCAGATCTCGCAGGTGTCGATGAATGCGGACATCCGTGCAGCCTAGTCCAGCCGCCCCGGGCTGGCGATGGGGACTGCCCCGACCTGTGCGCCATATTCATCGAATCGCGGCCCCCGGACGGGGGATCAGCGCCATTCGATGACCGACACGCCCAGCCCGATCCGGGACTCGCGGAAGTTGTAGTCGATCAGGCTTTCGCCGTAGCCGCTGAACAGCTGCAGGTAACCGTGCAGCCCGCCGCCGATCGGGAAGGCCCACTCCAGTTGCGCCGATCCGCGCGACCGGTCGCCCCCCTTCAGGCTGTGCCGCGCCGTGAGGGCCAGGACATGCCCGCCCAGTTTCTGCGTCACCAGCAGCTCGCCGCGGCCGATGTAGTCCTGGATGCCCGGGTTGTCGTCGCTGCCGGTGTTGAGGATGCGCCACCACGGGCGCAGGCTCACCGTGGTCTCGTTGCGCTCCAGGCTGAGCTCGCCGATCACCCGGTTCCAGCTGCGCGACAGCGGCACCGCGCGCCCGTTGGACTGGTGATTGAAGCTCAGCCCGACCATGCTGGCCTTCCACCCGAACGGCAGCCCGACGTCGGTCCCGTGGGTCAGGATCACTTCCGGCTCGTAGTTGGTCTCGCGGAAGGGCCGCGACTCGCGCCCGTTGTAGACCTGCCAGCGCGAGCTCTGCGTGTAGGCGCCCCACACCGAGAACGTGCCATGGTCGTCGAGCGCCCAGATCTTGGACTTCAGGCTGATCTGGAACTTGGCCTCGTTCTTGTCCAGGTCCAGCGCCTGGACCACGCCGTTGTCCGGGCTCTCGGACGACGCCGGCCCCGGCAAGCGGTTGGAGCGCGTGGTCCACGACACCGGCAGCAGATAGACCGGCCGGTGGGGACGCGGCAGGAAGCGCGGCATCTGGTCGCGGCAGGACAGCTCCCACCGCTCCGACAGCGTCGAGCCGAGGTAGTTGCGAGCGCTGCCGGCGGCTTCCGGCAGGCGTGAGCAGGGATCGTCGACGCGCGGCGCGCTCGCCGCCGCGGCGACCGGCAGCGCGGCGGGCACCGGCTGCAGCCGGACCTGGGCGGCCGCCGACGGCGGCGGCGCGTCGGGCGCGCGCCCGTTCAGCCGGTCGTAGCAGGCCAGGCGGGCGTCGTTGTCGCGGATCACGGCGCACTCGGCCGGCGTCTTCGCCGACGAGGCCGCGGACATCGCCGGATTCCCGACCGGCAACGCCGCCATCTGCGCGGACGCGTCCTGCGGCATGGCCGCGATCAGCGACGCCAGCAGCGCGGCGCCCCATGTCATCGCCATTGCCAGACGGCGGCGGAACTCCCTCATCGACAGCATCATGCTTGGCCCTTGTTCAGTCGGGGCGCAAGTGCAAACAGCGTTCCCGGGTGCGTTTGCAGAACTTGCCGGGAGAACGCTCCCTAGAATCGACTGCCATGCAGACGTCCCTCCCCGCCGACTTCGCGTCCGGCCCCGCGCCCGGCAAGTCCTGGCCCCGTTGGGCCGCGCTGGCCGCCCCGCTGCTCCTGGCGGCCTGCTCGCAGCTGCCTCGCACGCCGGCGCCGTCCCCCGAGCCGACGCCCGGCGGTCCCTTCAGCCCGGCCGCCCTGCAGGCGCTGCGCCCGGCCCAGTTCCGATCGACCGTCGGCACCGCGGTCCAGGCCCAGGACCGATGGGTCAACGACCGGACCCGGATCCGGACGGCCTCGGCCCAGGCGCTGGCGGCGCCGCGGGACGGCGTCGCCTTGCGCGAGTTCGCCCAGGCCTTGCGGCTCGTCGCCCACTACCGGGCGGAGATCGACACCGCCCGCCCGGCGCTGCTCGCCGCGCTGCCCGCGCTGGACGACCAGCCAGCGGACATCCAGCGTCCGCTGCTCACGGCGGCGTACACGCTCTACGCGGTCGACGCCGCGCCGCTGCTGCGACCGTTGCTGCCGCGGCTGGCCACGCCGCGCGAATTCGCGATCGCCGCCTACGCGCTGATGCAGACGCGACAGCCGGCGGATCTCGCGCTGATCCAGTCCCAGCTCGCGCAGCGCGACCGCGACGAGCCGCGCCTGCAGGCGCTCGCGCTGGCGGTGGCCGCCGCGCAGGGCCTGCCGCAGACGGCCCGGCCGCCGCTGGCCGACCTGCTGGCGCTCCGTCCGGGCCATCCCGTCGTCTTCAGCTTCCAGCGCCCGGGCCGCCAGCAGATGGGCCTGGCGCTGGTGCGGCAGGCCGACGGCCGCTTCGTGCGGCGTCCCGACGGCGGCGTCTTCAACATCGAGCAACTGGCGCTGTCCAGCAGCGGCCTGCCCGGCACGATCACGCTGGGCAACACGCCCCAAGGGCTGTTCACGATCCAGGGCGCCGGTCGCGCCGCGTCCAACATCTGGATCGGCCCGACGCCCTACCTGCACACCAAGGTGCCCGGCGAGGCCAGCGTCGCCGAGTACGAGCAACGCGCGTCCGGTCCGACCGAACCGGCGTGGTCGCTGGATCGCTACCGATCGCTGCTGCCCGCCTCGTGGCGCGACTACGCGCCGCTGCAGGAAGCCTGGCTGGCCGGCCGCGCCGGACGGGACGAGATGCTGATGCACGGCAGCACCATCGATCCGCGCTACTACGCCGGCAGCCGTTACTACCCGGGCACCCCGTCGGACGGTTGCCTGGTGGCGATGGAGTACTGGTCGCCCGAGGGCGTGATGGTGCACAGCGATCAGATCGCCCTGCTGCAGGCCTTCACCGAGCAGGGCCGCGACCGCGGCTACATGGTGCTGATCGAACTGGACGCCGCCCCCACGCCGGTGTCCCTGGCGGAAGTGATCCAGTCCGTCCTGGACGCCGAGGCCCGCACGACTGGACGCCGATGAGGCGCGAGCAGGGCATGAGGTTCGCGGACGCGAGGCCTCATGCCCGGATCGGGCCTGCGCGCCCGAGGTGGCAGTCCTTGCCAGCGTCCTGACCAGAGTCCTCCCGACGTCCGCGAGTTTCCGGATTACCGTGGGGATATCTGGATTACCGTGGGGATATCTGGATTACCGTGGGTTATGACGCTCCTGCCGCGTTTCATTGGCAGCCGCTCTGCCCGCCCACTAGAGTAGGCCGCACCTTGCGGGCCTCCCCTTCCGCCCCGGCCGAGCCATGTCCCCTCCTCTGAAGACCGAAACCCCCAGCGCCCACCATCCCGACCTGGACCTGTACGACAGCGCCCGCTTGATGGAGGTCTTCATCGACGACCAACGGTCGGCGGTGGAGGCGGTGCGGGCGGCGGCGCCCGCACTGGCGGCGGCGGTGGACGCGGCGCTGCCGCGCATCGCCGCCGGCGGTCGGCTGCTGTATGCCGGTGCCGGGACTTCCGGTCGGCTGGGCGTGCTGGACAGTGTCGAGCTCGTGCCCACGTTCTCGTGGCCGCGGGAACGCGCGGTGGCGGTCCTGGCCGGTGGCGAGGGCGCGATGTTCGTCGCCGTCGAAGGCGCGGAGGACGACGAGCCTCAAGGCCGCCGCGACATCGAGGCGCTTGCGCCGACGCCCGACGACGTGCTGATCGGCATTGCCGCCTCGGGCCACACGCCCTATGTGCTGGGCGCGCTGGCCGCCGGCCGCGCCGCCGGTTGCGTGACCATCGCGATGGCCAACAACCCGGGTGCCGCGGTGCTGGCCGCCGGCGAACATGCCATCCTGCTGGACACCGGCGCCGAGGTGATCTCCGGCAGCACGCGTTTGAAGGCCGGCACCGCGCAAAAGATCGCGTTGAACACCTTCTCCAGCGCGCTGATGGTCAAGCTGCACAAGGTCTACGGCAACCTGATGGTGGACATGAAGGCCACCAACGCGAAGCTGGTCCGGCGTGCCGTCGCGCTGACGATGCGCGCCGCCGGCGCCGACGAGGCGTCCGCCCGCGCGGCGCTCGACCAGTGCGGCTTCCACGTGAAGACCGCCGTCGTGATGCTGCTGCGCCGACTCGACGCCGCCGGCGCGCAGGCCCTGCTCGCGCGCCACGACGGCGACGTGCGCGGCGCGCTGGCCGATCGCTGATCCTTGTCCGTCGACCGTCCACCGCCGACCGCGCGCCACCCTCGCGCGCAAGCGCTGCAATCCCCGATGCGGCACCCGTCCGGTTTGCGTCGACACTGAGCGCCATGCACGCTGATCCCGTTTCCCCGAGCGCCCGCGGCCCCTGGCGCTGGGTGCCCACGCTGTACTTCGCGCAGGGCATGCCGTACGTGGTCGTGATGACGCTCTCGGTCATCATGTACAAGAACCTCGAGATCTCGAACACCGACATCGCGCTCTACACCAGCTGGCTCTACCTGCCCTGGGTGATCAAGCCGCTGTGGTCGCCGCTGGTCGAGATGCTGGGCACGAAACGGCTCTGGGTCGTGACGCTGCAGTTCGCCGTCGGCGCGGCGCTGGCGATGGTGGCGCTGACGCTGCCGATGGAACGCGCCTTCCAGATGTCGCTCGCCGTGCTCTGGCTGATGGCCTTCGCCTCGGCCTCGCACGACATCGCCGCCGACGGCTTCTACCTGCTCGCGCTGGAGAAGCATGAGCAGGCCGCCTTCGTCGGCGTGCGCTCGACCTTCTACCGCGTCGCCAACATCGGCGGCCAGGGCGGCCTGGTCTGGCTGGCCGGCGAGCTGCACGACCGCGGCGACAGCTGGGTGCTCGCCTGGCAGGGCGTGATGGCGGTCCTCGCGGGCGCCTTCCTGCTGCTCGCGGCGTATCACCTGTGGCGCCTGCCGCGCCCCGCCGTCGACGTCCCCCTGCCGCGCGAGCAGCGCGCGCCGGGCACCTTCTTCCAGATCTTCGCCGCGTTCTTCCGCAAGCCCGGCCTGGCGGTCACGCTGGGCTTCCTGCTGCTCTACCGCTTCCCGGAAGCGCAGTTGCTGAAGCTCGCCACGCCGTTCCTGCTGGACCCGCTCGACCAGGGCGGCCTCGCGCTGAGCAACAAGCAGGTCGGCCTGGCCTACGGCACGGTCGGCCTGATCGCGCTGACGCTGGGCGGCCTGCTCGGCGGCTGGATCATCTCGCGCGTCGGCCTGAAGCGGGCGCTCTGGCCGCTGGTGCTCGCGATGCACCTGCCCAACGTCGTGTTCCTGGCCATGGCCTATGCCCATCCCGGCAGCCTCGCCGTCATCAGCGCGGCGCTCGCGGTCGAGCAGTTCGGCTACGGGCTCGGCTTCACGGCCTACCTGATGTACATGGTCCTGGTCGCCGAGGGCGCCCACAAGACCGCGCACTACGCGATCTGCACCGGCTTCATGGCGCTCGGCATGATGCTGCCCGGCATGTGGAGCGGCTGGCTGCAGGATCACCTCGGCTACCCGCACTTCTTCGCGTGGGTGCTGATCGCGACCCTTCCATCGCTGGTCATGACCGCGCTGATCAAGATCCCAGAGCACTTCGGCCGCAAGGAGCTCGCCGCATGAGCGCCCCGGCGATCGGCCACCGTCCCGGCGGCGGCGAACGGCTGCTGTCGCTCGACGCCTTCCGCGGTTTCGCGATCGCGGCCATGCTGCTGGTCAACAACCCGGGCGACTGGTCGCAGCTCTACGTACCGCTCGAGCACGCCGCGTGGCACGGCTGGACCTTCACCGACTGGATCTTCCCGTTCTTCGTCTTCATCAGCGGGATCTCGATGAGCTTCAGCCTGGCGCGCCGCGGCCGGGCCGCCGACCGCGCCGCGCTGTTGCGTCACATGTGGCGCCGGGGGGCCACCATCATCCTCATCGGCCTGGCGCTCAACCTGTTCCCGTTCTTCCACGTCGAGACGCTGCGCCTCCCCGGCGTGCTTCAACGGCTGGGGCTGATCACGATCCTGGTCGCGCCGATCGCGCTGTGGTGCGGTTGGCGCGCCCAGCTGGCGTCGTTCATCGGCCTGCTGCTCGGTTACGGCCTGGTGCAGACCTTCGTCGCCGTGCCCGACGCATCGGGTGTCTGGCATCGCGGCTCGCTGCAGCCGGGCGAAGACGTCGGCGCCTGGCTGGACCGGGCGCTGCTCGGCGGCCACCTCTGGGCGAAGAGCAAGACCTGGGACCCCGAGGGCCTGTTGAGCACCCTGCCCGCCGTCGCGAGCCAGATCGCGGGACTGCTCGCCGGGCGCTGGCTGGCGCTGCGCGGCCGCGATCCCGGCGAGAAGGCGACCTGGTTCCTGGTGTCGGGTCTTGCCTGCCTCTGGGTCGCCCAGGTCCTCGACGCCTGGACCCTGCCCATCAACAAGAATCTCTGGACGCCCGCCTTCGTTTTCCTCACGACGGGCTGGGGATGCCTGGTGTTCGGCGTGTTCTACTGGCTGCTCGATGCCGCGCCCCTGCCGCGGATGCGCGACGCGATGGCGAGACGCTTCCGCCCGCTGGTGGTGTTCGGCATGAACGCGCTGTTCCTCTTCGCGCTCTCGGGCCTGGTGGCCCGGCTGCTCGGACTGATCCACGTCGCCGAGGGCGTCACGCTCAAGGCCTGGCTCGTCGCGCCGCTGCGCGCGCTGCCGGTGGATCCGCGTTTCGCGTCGCTGCTGTTCGCCGTCGGTTTCGTGGCGGTGTTCTACGGCATCGCGTGGGCGATGTGGCGGCGCGGCTGGATCGTGAAAGTGTGAGCGGCCCCTGCGGCGCCGCCCGGTGAGAGCCTTCGATGCGACGACGACAGTGGATGACCGCGGCCCTGGCCGCACCGGTGCTCGGTTCCCTGGGCACGACGCTTTCGGGCTGCGGCACCGCGCGGCCGCAGGCCTTGCCCGCACTGCCGGGCCCCGCGCCCGACGACGCGCCTCCGCCCGCGCCGCGCGAATTCCGCGCCGCCTGGGTCGCGACCGTCGCCAACATCGACTGGCCCAGCCGCCGCGGCCTGAGCGACGCCGCGCAGATCGCCGAGATCCACGCGATCCTCGACAGCGCCCGCGCGCTGCGCCTGAACGCCATCGTGCTGCAGGTGCGCACCAGCGCGGACGCGCTCTACCGCTCGACGCTGGAGCCGTGGAGCGAGTACCTCTCGGGTGTGCAGGGCCAGGGCCCCGGCTACGACCCGCTCGCGCTGTGGATCGAGCAGGCGCATGCACGCGGCCTCGAGCTGCACGCCTGGCTGAACCCGTACCGCGCGAAGCAGAGCGGCGGCAAGTCGGCGGCAGCCCCCACGCACCTGAGCCGCACACGGCCCGAGTGGGTCAAGAAATACGGCGACCAGCTCTGGATCGATCCGGGCGAGCCGGCCGCCGCGGACCACACGCTGGCCGTCTGCCGCGACCTCCTCACCCGCTACGCCGTCGACGGCCTGCACATCGACGACTACTTCTATCCCTACCCGGTCCAGGACGCGGCCAAGCAGGACATCGACTTTCCCGACGAACCCAGCTGGCAGCGTTACCTGCTCGGCGGGGGGACGCTGTCGCGCGCCGACTGGCGGCGGGACAACGTCGACCAGCTGGTGCGTCGGATGTACGAGCTGGTCCGGGCCTTGCGCCCGACCGCGCGCGTCGGCATCAGCCCGTTCGGCCTGCCGCGCCCGGACCTGCGTCCGGCGGGCATCACCGGGTTCTCGCAGTACGACAAGCTCTACGCCCACGTCGAGCACTGGATGGCGATGGGCTGGCTGGACTATGTGGCGCCGCAGCTCTACTGGCCTCGCGCGCAGAAGCCGCAGGCCTTCGAGCCGCTGATGCGCGCCTGGCAGGGCGTCAATCCGCTGGGCCGCCACATGTGGCCCGGCCTGTTCACCAGCCGCGCCGCCAACGAGGCCGAAGGCTGGCCCGTCGACGAGATCCCCGCGCAGGTCGAACTCATGCGCACCGCGCCGGCCACCGGCGGGCACCTGCACTTCAGCATGGTGGCCCTGCTGAAGAACCGCCGCGGCATCGCCGGCACGCTGCGCGACGGCGCGTATGCGCAGGCGGCGCTGTCGCCCGCGACGCCCTGGCTGTCCGCGCCCGCCTGCGACGCCGTGTCCCTGTCCAGGGAGCCGGACGGGACCCTGCGCGCCACCGTCACCGGGACGGCGGCCCAGCGCTTCGCGCTCTGGCGTCGCCTGCCGGGCGGCGTCTGGCGTTTCGAGCTCCTGCCTCCCGACGGGCACATCGTCCAGCCCGTTCCCGGTGAAGCCCTGGTCCTGTCCGCGATCAACGCGATCGGTGACGAGGGACCGCGCGCGACGTTCGTCGCCTGAACCCCGGCGGTTTCTGTCGATTCGGCGCAACGACGCCCCCTGATCGCGTGCGGTGGCCGCGCCTAGGGGAAACCCTCGAAAACTGCGCCCGGGAGGCGACGGGCCCATGCACCGCCGCGCGCCGTCACGCCTTGCTCCGGGGCCATGTTTTCGCCACGTGTTGCGCGGGTGCACCAACCGCAAACGCCAGTGAACACTTGTCACAGCTCCTCAACATTGGCTCTCCAGACTGCGCCGCTGACGCGTCGTCAAGGTGCCGGGACAGGCCATGCAAATGGGCTCGAACGGCGCATTGACAGCGCGACGTGAAGAGGAGCTCTCCCGATATTGCCGCATTGATGCGGCAGGTTTCGGCTGGTAGGCTTTTTGCTTCATAAGCGAAGAAGGCCGCTGCATCAGCCGGCCTCGCGCAATAACAAATCGAGGGCGGTCAAGGACGGACACGCGACAAATCGCGGCGAAGTCGACCAAGGAAAACGTTTGCGGAACGTTTGATGCCCCCTCGGAACGGGTTTTCGGTCTGACGTCGCACAGGAGCACAGGAAATGAATCAGAAGGATTGGTCGGGTTTTTCGCGGACGGCGCTGTCCGTCGCGGTCGCCATCGTGGCGGCCGCGCCGGTGATGGCCCAGAACACCACCTCGGCCGTCAGCGGCCGCGTGGTCGGCGCTGACGGCAAGCCCGTCTCGGGCGCCACGGTGGTGATCCTGCACAAGGAGTCCGGCTCCTCGAACACGCAGACCACCGACGCCGACGGCCGCTACAGCGCGCGCGGCCTGCGCGTGGGCGGCCCCTACGTCATCACGGTGACCAAGGGCGGCGACCGCGAGGTCTCCGACAACGTCTACCTGGCCCTGGCGGAGACGCTCGGCCTGGACGTGCAGCTGGGCAAGGCGCAGACGCAGCTGGAGACCGTGGTCACCACCGGCAGCTCGACCGCGGCGAAGTTCAACAACTCGACCATGGGCTCCGGCACGCAGATCAGCCGCGCCGAACTGGACTCGTACGCGTCGATCGCGCGCAACCTGCAGGACTACGCCCGCAACGATCCGCGCCTGGCGCAGACCGACAAGGAACGCGGCGAGATCTCGGCCATGGGCCAGAACTCGCGCTACAACTCGATCACGATCGACGGCGTCGCCATCAACGACAGCTTCGGCCTGGAAGCCAACAACCTGCCGACCGCCAAGCAGCCGATCTCGATCGACGCGATCCAGTCGGTGCAGGTCAACCTGTCCAACTACGACGTGACCCAGAAGGGTTACACCGGCGCCAACATCAACGCCGTCACCAAGTCGGGCACCAACGAGTACAAGGGCAGCGTCTACTACGTCTATCGCAATGACGACATGGTGGGCAAGCGCTTCGACCGCGGCAACCAGCGCTACACCGATTTCCTGCCCTTCAAGGAAGACACCAAGGGCTTCACCCTGGGTGGCCCGATCCTGAAGGACAAGCTGTTCTTCTTCGTCAACTATGAAGAACTCAAGAGCAACCGCGCGCAGCCGGAATTCGGCCCGATCGGCAGCTCGCTGACCAACAACGCGATCTCGCAGGGTCAGCTCGACGCGATCACCAAGACCGCCAAGGATGTCTACGGCATCGACACCGGTTCCGTGATGGGCCAGTCCAAGCTGCAGGTCAAGGACTACCTGGCCAAGATCGACTGGAACATCAACGACCAGCACCGCGCCAGCATCCGCGTCGCCCGCACCGAACAGTCGGACACCAACAACGGGTCCTTCGGCGGCTACAGCGCGACCGGCCTGCAGATGACCTCGCAGTGGTGGCAGCAGAAGAAGAAGATCGACACCGTCGTCGGCCAGTGGTTCGCCGACTGGACGCCGGACTTCTCGACCGAGCTGAAGATCTCCAACCGCGACTACAACAGCGTCCCGCAGAACAACAGCGACCTGCCCGCGATCGGCATCCGCTTCAACGGCGCGCTGCCTGACGGCGCCCCGGCGGGTTCGAGCACCGGCAACCGCTTCGTCAACTTCGGCACCGAGCAGAGCCGCCAGTTCAACGTCCTCGACACCAAGACCATCGACGGCTACCTGGGCGCGACCTGGGTCAAGGGCGATCACGAGCTCAAGTTCGGCGGCGACATCCAGCGCAACAAGATCTACAACGCGTTCTTCCAGAACGTGAACGGCAACTACACCTTCGGTTGCGAGAACACCAACGGCGCCAACTGGACCTACAGCTTCGGCAGCATCAACTGCAGCACCGCGACCGCGGCGCAGGTGCAGGCGGCCGTGCTGGAGAACTTCACGCGCGGCCGTCCGTCGTCGTACCAGGTGCAGGTGCCGGTCGCCGGCGGCACGCTGGACAACGGCATCGCCCAGTGGACGCTGCAGCAGGCCGGCCTGTTCGTGCAGGACACCTGGAACATCTCCAAGGACCTGAACATCACGGCCGGCTTCCGCGTCGACCAGCTGAGCACGGACGACAAGCCGATCTACAACGCCGCGGCCAACGCCGCGCCGGTGGCCGGCCGCGTGCTGACCGCCAGCACCGTGGCCCGCGCCACGGGCGGCTTCGGTTACGACAATTCGCAGACCGTCGACGGCGAGAACCTGTTCCAGCCGCGCTTCGGCTTCAACTACGCGCTGGACAACCGCACCGGCCACAAGAAGCAGATCCGCGGCGGCGCGGGCCTGTTCCAGGGTGCCGCGGCCTCCGTGTGGCTGACCAACCCGTACTCCAACACCGGCATGGCCACGCGCATCATCGGTTGCGGCGCCGCGGGCCTGAGCGCCTGCTCGGGCACGGCCTCGGGCGTGTTCAACGCGAATCCGGACAACCAGCCGGTCCTGGCCGGCACCACGCCGGCGGCCAACGTCGACTTCGTGCAGAAGGGCCTGGGCCAGCCTTCCGTCTGGAAGATGAACCTGGCGTATGACGCCGAGCTGCCGTTCTTCGGCATGAACTTCGGCGTCGAGTGGGTCTACACCAAGGTCCAGACCGGCATCTACTACCAGCATCTGAACCTGGGCGATCCGACCGCCACCGGTCCGGACGGCCGCTCGCTGTACTACACGCCGCAGAGCTACGCCACGGGCTGCTGGACCGCCACGAACGGCAGCCTGAGCACCGCGGGCGCCTGCGCCGGCGGCCGCTCGCGCGCGCTGTCCAACGAGGCCTACAACAACGTGACGATGGCGACGAAGACGAAGAAGGGCGACGGCAATGCCATCACCCTGTCGTTCCAGCGCCCGGCACGTGACGGCTTCGGCTTCGGCGTCGCCTACACCTACACGGAAGCGTCGGAAGTCAGCCCGCTGACCTCGTCGGTGGCGAACTCCAACTTCAACTCGCGCGCCATCTTCAACCCGAACGAGAACGTGGCCGCCAACTCGGCGTACATGATCCGCGACCGGTTCACGGCCAACGTGACGTGGCAGAAGGCGTTCATCAGCAACCTGAAGACGAACGTCGGCCTGTTCTGGGAAGGCCGTCGCGGCAAGCCCTACAGCTGGACCTACCTGAACGACATGAACGGCGACGGCGTGGCCGGCAACGACCTGCTGTACATCCCGGCAACCCGCGGCGCCCCCGGCGTCAAGTTCGCCACCCCGGCGGACGAGGCGGCGTTCTGGAACATCGTCGACAACAACCCGGACCTGGCGAAGTACAAGGGCGCCGTGGTGCCGCGCAACAGCTCGTTCTCGCAGTTCGTGAACAGCTTCGACCTGCGCGTCAGCCAGGAAGTGCCGGGCTTCTTCCCGCAGCACAAGGGCAAGGTCACGTTCGACATCCTGAACATCGGCAACCTGCTCAACAAGAAGTGGGGCCGCATCGACGAGGTGACGTTCCAGTCGGCCGGCGGCAACCGCCGCAGCTTCGTGAACTTCGCCGGCATCGATGCCCAGGGCAACTACGTGTACCGCACCAATGCCAACGCGATCAACGACAACCTGGCCATCCGCCAGGTCAAGGGCGAATCGCAGTGGGCCATCCAGGTGACGGCCGCCTACGAGTTCTGATCCACGACTCGATCGTCGACACGATCGCCGCGATCGACTGGCCGCCTCGGCCGGTCCTTCACGGCACCGCAACGGGCTCCTTCGGGAGCCCGTTTTTCATTCCGGGACGGGATCCCCCACGAGAGCGATCACCACCCCCTTCGAGCCATGAGCCCAACTCATACCTGTCACGTGCATTGACAATGGCGAACGCGCGGAGCCCCTCGTAAGCTCCGCGCGCCGACGCCGCCATGAGTTCCACGCCCTCCGCCATCGCCGATCCCCACGCGAACGACCGATTCGGCCAACCCGACCGGCCCGCGCCGGTGCGCTCGGGCGCCGCGTCCGGCCCGCTGGGCCTGGGCCTGGACGCCGGCGGCACGCAGACGCGCTGGGCGCTGGCCCGCCCCGACGGGACGCTGGTCGCGCGCGGCGAGGTCGGCGGCTTCAGCGCGCTGCTGCTGGACACCAGCGCCGGTCGCGTCGTGCTGGCGCAGACGCTGCAATCGCTGGCCGCCGCGGTCCTGTCGACGGCGGCCCCCGGCGCACTGCGCGGGCTGCAGGCCGGCATCACCGGACTCGGCGAGCCGGACGGCCCCGCCGGCCGGCAGCTGCGCGCGCTGCTCGCGCAACAGCTGGGCCTGGCCCCGGCGCAGATCCAGTGCGACAGCGACATCGCGCAGGCCTGGCATGCGCTCTTCCGACCCGGCGAGGGCTACCTGGTCTACGCCGGCACCGGCGCGATCGCGGCCTTCGTCGACGCGGCGGGCACGCTGCACCGCGCCGGCGGCCGCGGTCCGCTGCTGGGCGACGAAGGCGGCGGCCAATGGATCGCGCGCGAAGCGCTCGCGCTGGTCTGGCGCCGCGAGGACGACGCGCCCGGCGCCTGGACCGATTCCCCGCTCGCGCGGCATCTCTTCGACGAACTCGGCGGGCCCGACTGGCCGACGACACGCGCCTTCATGTACGGCGGCGACAGCGCGGCACGCCGCGGCTCGATCGGCCGCCTGGCGCTGGCCGTCGCGCGCGCCGCGACGGACGACGACGCCGATGCGCTGGCCCTGCTGCGCCGCGCGGGCCGTGAGCTCGCCCGGCTGCCGCTGGCGCTGGTGCGCCGGTTGGGCCCGCGACCGGTGAGCGCCGCCGGACGTGTGCTGCAATTGCATCCGGCGATCGAATCGGGCCTGCGCGACGCCCTGCCGCAAGACCTGCCCCTCACCGTCCATCAACCCGACACCGCCCTGGCCGCCGCGAGGCGGGCCGCGCTCGCCTCATGAAAACCAAGCTCCTGACCCTCGCCGCCGCCGCGCTCCTGGCGGCCTGCGCCACGCCAACGTCGACGCTGCAGATCGACCGCACCCATGTGTCGGAGAACCAGGACAGCCGCGCGCAGTTCCTGATCATTCATTACACGGTGATCGACTTCGAGAAGTCGATGAAAGTTCTGACCACCGGCGGCAAGGTCTCGGCCCACTACCTGGTGCAGGAGAACCCGCCCAAGGTCTACCAGCTGGTGGACGAGAACCGCCGCGCCTGGCACGGCGGCGTCAGCTACTGGGGCGGCGCGACCAACCTGAACTCGGCCTCCGTCGGCATCGAGATCGTCAACCCCGGCTTCACCGAGACGCCGATGGGCCGCGTCTACGCGCCCTATCCGCAGGCGCAGATCGACGAGGTGATCAAGCTGGTGAAGGAGATCGTCGCGCGCCACGCCATCCGCTCGGACCGCATCCTCGGCCACAACGACATCGCGCCGGGACGCAAGCAGGATCCGGGTCCGGCCTTCCCCTGGAAGCAGCTCGCCGACGCCGGCCTGATCGCCTGGCCCGACGCCGCGCAGGTCCAGATCAAGCAGGCGATCTACCAGGTCGCCCCGGTGCCGGACGCGGCCTGGTTCCAGAAGCGGCTGGCGCAGGTGGGCTACCAGACGCCGCAGACCGGCCTGCTGGACACCGCCACGCGCGAGGTGATCAGCACCTTCCAGATGAAGTACCGGCCGACCAACTTCACCGGCGACATGGACGCCGAGACCGCCGCGCTGCTGGAGGTCGTGACCACGCCCGGCGGCATGCTGATGAAGAAGCCGCTGTCGGCGGACAGCCAGCCGCGTTCAGCGTATTGATCGCTACCGACTGAGCCCGCCAAGAACGCCCGCCACCAACGCCCGCCGCCGCCCGCCTTGCTGAACTTCCTGCTCCGCCGCCTGGCCACGTTGCTGCCGACCTTGATCGGGGTGACGCTGGTCGCCTTCGGCCTGATCCGGCTGGTGCCGGGCGACCCCATCGCGATCATGATGGGCGAGCGCGCGCTGGACGACGCCACCCACGCGCGGCTGATGCACGAGCTCGGCCTGGACCAGCCGCTGTGGCGCCAGTACGCGGACTACGTCGGCGGCCTGCTGCACGGCGACCTGGGGCGCTCGCTGGTCTCGCACGAGCCGGTGTCGCACGAGTTCCTGGCGCTGTTCCCGGCCACGGCGGAGCTGGCGCTCTTCGCGCTGCTGCTGGCGATCGTGCTCGGCATGGCGCTGGGCACCGGCGCGGCGCTGCGCCGCGGTTCGCTGCTGGACCAGGGCGTGATGGGCGTGGCGACGGTCGGCTACTCGATGCCGGTGTTCTGGTGGGGGCTGATCCTCATCATGTTCTTCTCGGTGGGCCTGGGCTGGACGCCGGTATCGGGCCGCATCGCGGTGGAATACGACGTCCAGCGCGTCACCGGCTTCATGCTGATCGACGCGGCGCTGCACGACGAGGCGGGCGCGTGGCGCTCGGCGCTGCGGCACCTGCTGCTGCCGGCGCTGGTGCTGGGCACCAGCACGACCGCGGTGATCGCGCGGATGACGCGCTCCAGCCTGCTCGAGGTGCTGCGCGAGGACTACATGCGCAGCGCCCGCGCGCGCGGCCTGTCGCCGGCGCGGGTGGTGCTGGTGCACGGCTTGCGCAACGCGCTGATCCCGGTGATCACGGTGATCGGCCTGAAGGTCGGCAGCCTGCTCGCGGGCGCGGTGCTGACCGAGACCATCTTCAGCTGGCCCGGCATCGGCAAGTGGCTGATCGACGCGATCGCCCGGCGCGACTATCCGGTGGTGCAGGCGGGGATCCTGATCTCGGCCTGCACCTTCATCGCGGTCAACCTGCTGGTGGACCTGCTGTACGGCGTGGTCAACCCGCGCATCCGCAAGCAGGGATGAGACCCTCATGAATCCTCCCCGCGACATGGACGCCGCTCCTCCCGCCTCGCCGCCAATGGCGACGTCAGCGACGCCACCCACGCCAACGACGTCAGCGACGCCAACGACGCCGATGGTCGCGATCGCACCGCCCGGCCCGCTCGCGGAGTTCTGGCGCGGTTTCAGCGCCAACCGCGGCGCGCTGGTCGCGCTGGTCGTCTTCACGCTGCTCGCGCTGGCGGCGCTGCTGGCGCCGTGGATCGCGCCGCACGACCCGGTGCGCCAGTACCGCGAGCACATGCTGACGCCGCCGATCTGGATGGACGGCGGACAGGTCCGCTTCCTGCTGGGCACCGACGAGCTCGGCCGCGACCTGCTGTCGCGGCTGCTGCACGGTGCGCGCGTGTCGCTGGGCATCGGCCTGGCGTCGGTGGTGCTGTCGCTGATTCCCGGCGTGCTGCTGGGGCTGCTGGCGGCCTTCCATCAACGGCTGCTCGCGCCGGTCGTCATGCGCGTGATGGACGTGATGCTGGCGCTGCCCGGCCTGTTGCTGGCAATCTGCGTGATCACCGTGCTCGGCCCGGGCCTGATGAACACGGTGATCGCGATCGCCGTCGGCAGCCTGCCGGAGTACGTCCGGCTCACGCGCGCCGCGGCGCTGGGGGAGATGGGCAAGGACTACGTCACCGCCAGCCGCGTGGCCGGCGCGTCGACCTGGCGGCTGATGTTCTCGGCGGTGCTGCCCAACTGCCTCGCACCGCTGATCGTCAATGCATCGCTGAGCTTCTCGGCGGCGATCCTCGAGGCGGCGGGCCTGGGCTTCCTCGGCCTGGGCGTGCAGGCGCCGACGGCGGAATGGGGCACGATGCTCTCGTCCGCGCGCGACTACATCGTCCGCGCGCCGTGGGTGGTGACGCTGCCGGGGCTGGCGATCCTGCTGTCGGTGCTGAGCGTCAACCTGATGGGCGACGGGCTGCGCGATGCGCTCGATCCGCGTCTGAAGCGGGTGTCCTGATGCTGGAGATCCGCGATCTGCGCGTGCGTTTCGGCGCGTTCCCGGCGGTGGACGGCGTCGACCTCGACGTCGCGCCGGGCGAGGTGCTGGGCATCGTCGGCGAGTCGGGCTCGGGCAAGTCGGTGAGCATGATGGCGCTGATGGGCCTGATCGATCCGCCAGGGCAGGTGAGCGCGGCGGCGCTGCGCTTCCAGGGTCAGGACCTGCTGGGCATGAGCGCCTCGCAGCGCCGCCGGCTGATCGGCAAGGACATCGCGATGGTGTTCCAGGACGCGCTGGCCAGCCTCAATCCGAGCTACACCGTCGGCCACCAGCTCGAGGAAGTGCTGCGTGCCCACCTCGGGCTGCGGGGCGCCGCGGCGCGCCGGCGCGCGACGGAACTGCTGGAGCAGGTCGAGATCCCCGATGCCGCGAGCCGCCTGAAGGCTTATCCGCACGAGCTGTCCGGCGGCATGAACCAGCGCGTGATGATCGCGCTGGCGATCGCGTGCTCGCCCAGGCTGCTGATCGCCGACGAGCCGACGACGGCGCTCGACGTGACGATCCAGGCGCAGATCATGGACCTGCTGCTGCGCCTGCAGCGCGAGCAGGGCATGGCGCTGGTGATGATCACGCACGACCTGGCCGTGGTGGCGGAGATGGCGCAGCGCGTCGCCGTCATGTACGCGGGCCAGGTGGTGGAGACGGGTGCGTTGCCCGAGGTCTTCGAGTCGCCGAAGCATCCCTACACGGCCGCGCTGATGGCGGCGATCCCGGAGCACAACCGCGGCGCGCGCCGGCTGCAGGCGCTGCCGGGCATCGTGCCGGGCGCGCTGGACCGGCCGACGGGGTGCCTGTTCTCGCCGCGTTGCGCGCGCATGCAAGCGCACTGTCGCGCCGAGCGCCCGGACGTCGTCGAGGGCGTGCGCTGCTTCTATCCGCTGGTCGAGGAGTCCGTCGCATGAGCGCCGTGCCAGACAAGCCGGACGTATCAGGCGCGACGCCGCTGCTCGTGGCGCGCGATCTCGCCCGGCACTACCGCGTGAGCCGCGGCTGGTTCGCGCCCAAGGCGACGGTGCGCGCGCTGGACGGCGTCAGCTTCTCGCTGGCGCCGGGCAGGACGCTGGCCGTGGTCGGCGAATCGGGCTGCGGCAAGTCCACGCTGGCGCGCGCGCTGACGCTGATCGAGACGCCGACCGCCGGCGATCTCCGCATCCATGGCCGCGACGCCGCCGACGCGTCGGCGCGCAAGGCCTTGCGGCGCGACGTGCAGATGGTGTTCCAGAACCCGTATGCGGCGCTGAACCCGCGCAAGACGATCGCGTCGACGCTGGCGGAGCCGCTGGTGATCAACACGTCGCTGAGCCGCGCCGAGCGCCAGGAACGCATCGAGGCGCTGGCCGCCAAGGTGGGCCTGCGCCAGGAGCACCTGCAGCGCTACCCGCACATGTTCTCGGGCGGACAGCGCCAGCGCATCGCGATCGCGCGGGCGATGGTGATGCAGCCGGGGATCGTCGTCGCGGACGAGCCGACCTCCGCGCTGGACCTGTCGATCCAGGCGCAGATCCTGAATCTCTTCATGGACCTGCAGGAGGAGTTCGGGACCGGCTACGTGTTCATCTCGCACAACCTGGCGGTGGTGGAGCATGTGGCGGACGAGGTGATGGTGATGTACCTCGGCCGCGTGGTCGAGCACGGCGACAAGCGCCGCCTCTTCGCCAAGCCGCTGCACCCGTACACACAGGCGCTGATCAGCGCCACGCCGGCGCTGCGCCCGGCCGACCGCCGCCAGCGCATCTGCATCCACGGCGAGCTGCCCAGCCCGCTGAAGCCCCCGACGGGATGCGCCTTCCATCAGCGCTGCCCGATGGCCGTCGCGCGTTGCGCGGAGGTGCGACCAGAGCTGCGGGAGATTGATGGGCGGCTCGTGGCTTGCGATGTGATTTGACGGACTGATCACATCGAATGGAAGGCGTGAAAGCGACCTGCGCTTTCGAGTCAGCAATTCGACTGGTTGAGGTGATTGAGAGCGGAACACGGACGACGTGAAATGGTCGCCTTCCACTCCCGAAGACCTCCAAATGCCGTATCGCTCGCCCGAGTTCCCGACGCCTTCGATGAGCCGCCCCTATCGGGCGCCACTGCTCCCGATTGACCCGCCCATAATCGGCCCGCATTCAGGAGCCGACATGGAAAAGATCCTCGCCGACCTCACCGTCAACATCACGGACTTCAAGAAGAATCCCGACGCCACGTTGCGCTTGGCGAAGAACCGACCTGTCGCCGTGTTGCGAAACAAGAGGCCTGCCTTCTATGTCCTCGAGCCTGAGCTCTTCGAAGCCATCATGGATGAACTCGAAGACATGGGATTGCATCGCGACGCCATCGAAGCGCTGGCCAATGGAAGCTCTGCGATGGAGGCCGATATTGACGATCGCTGAGGTGCCGACGGGGGAAGGGCATGCGTACCGCCTTGAGTTCTCCCCGGTGGCACGGACAGCATGGATCAGGCTGGATGGCTCCGTCCGCACCGTGTTGTGGCCGCTGCTGGAGAAACGACTCGATCAACCTCATGTGCCTGGCGCCAGGTTGCACGGCAAGTTGGCCGGGTGCTACAAGATCAAGCTCAGTCGATGGGGCATTCGACTCATCTACGCGGTCGAGGACGGCCGACTCGTCGTCACAGTGATGAGTCTGGGAAAGCGCGAACGGGACGAGGCCTATGACGTCGCCAAGCTCGCCCTTCAGCGGTTCAAGGTCCAGATCGAGCAAGGTGGACAAGGGCAGTGACGCGCTGAGGGCGCAGGCTTCCACATAACCCAGTGTTATGGTCCAACCCGCCCATTTCAGTTGTGACCTGGGAAGCGGCGTTTCGACAATGCGCAGCTTGCCCTCCTCCCGATGCGCTCAGTCCTCCCCCTCTCGTTGGCGATCGTCCTGTCCGTCGCGCTGCCCGCCGCTCATGCGGCCGGCGCCGCCGCGGTCAAGCCGCTCGTGTACTGCACCGACGCCAGCCCCGAGGGCTTCGACCCGGGGTTATGGGATTCGGCCAGCACGAACAACGTCAACAACCAGATGTTCCAGGGCCTGGTCCGCTTCCAGCGCGGTGGCACCACGCTGGAGCCGGCCCTCGCGACGAGCTGGACCATCAGCCCCGACGCGCGCGAGTTCACCTTCACGCTGCGCGAGCACGTGCGCTTCCACACCCGCCCCTGGTTCACGCCGACCCGCGCGCTCAACGCCGATGACGTGCTCTTCACCTTCGGCCGTTTCCTCGACCGCAAGCACCCGTTCAACAAGGCCTTCCCCGCCAACTTCATCTATCCGCAGAACCTCGGCCTGGCCAAGGCGATCGCGAAGATGGAGAAGCTCGACGACCGCACCGTCCGCTTCACGCTGACCCAGCCCAACGTCACCTTCGTCACCTGGTTCGCGATGGCCTTCGCCGGCATCCAGTCGGCGGAGTACGGCCAGCTGCTGCTGCGCGAGGGCAAGGCCGCGCAGATCAACCGCCTGCCCATCGGCACCGGCCCGTACCGCTTCCGCAGCTACGCCAAGGACGACGTCGTCCGCATGGAAGGCAACCCCGACTACTGGGGCGAGCCGCAGAAGACGCAGAAGCTGATCTTCACCATCAGCCGCGAAGCGCCAGTGCGCGTGCAGAAGCTGCTCGCGGGCGAGTGCCAGATCACCTCGCCGCTGCGCGACATCGACGTCGCCGCGATCGACCGCCATCCCGAGCGCATCCAGCTCGAGAAGATCCAGGCGCTCAACATCTCCTACCTCTCCTTCAACCTGCGCAAGGCGCCGACCGACAACCGGCTCGTGCGCGAGGCGCTGGACATCTCGGTCGACCGCGACGCGATCTTCCGCGCGCTGTTCCCGCGCGGCGACGCGATGCAGGCGGTGAATCCGTTCCCGCCCGCGATCCCCGGCTACAACCGCTCGATCAAGAACGAATACAACCCGGACCGCGCCAAGGCGCTGCTCAAGCAGGCCGGTTTCCCGGACGGACTGGACCTCGACCTCTGGGCGCTGCCGGTCACCCGCCCCACCAATCCGAACGGCCAGCTGATGGCGCAGCTGATCCAGCAGGATTGGGCCCGCATCGGCGTGCGCGCGCAGATCCGCACCTACGAATGGGGCGAGTACCTCAAGCGCGCCAACGCCGGCGAGCACACGGTCTACATGAGCGGCTGGTCCGGCGAGAGCGGCGACGCGGACGACTTCCTGACGCCCAACCTCAGCTGCGCGACCAACAAGTCGGGCGTGAAGTTCTGCAACCAGGAATTCGAGCGTCTCATCGACGCCGCCCGTGCGACCGCCGATCAAGGCAAGCGGATCGCGCTCTACGAGCAGGCCCAGGAGATCTTCAAGCGCGAGCGCCCGTGGATCACGATGGCACACTCGACGGTCTACATCCCCATCAGCAAGGACTTGCGCGGCTTCAAGATGCAGCCGAACGGGGGTGTTGTCTTCGAGAACGTCTACCGCGAGTGACCATGCGCCTCCGCCATATTGAAGTCTTCCACGCGATCATGCAGGCCGGCACGATCAGCGGCGCGGCGCAGCTGCTCCACATCTCGCAACCTGCGGTGACCAAGGTGCTGCAGCATTGCGAGCTGCAGCTGGGCATGCCGCTGTTCGACCGCGTCCGCGGCAAGCTCTATCCGACGCCGGAAGCGCAGCGGCTGTTCGTCGAGATCGACAAGCTCAACCGCGATCTCGTCGCGATCCGGCGACTGGCCGCCAACCTGCGGAGCGGCGAGTCCGAATCGCTGCGCCTGATGGCCACGCCGACGCTGGGCGCCTCGGTGATCCCCGCGGCAATGACGCACTGGGCGCAGGCCTTCCCGCGCAGCCGCTGCCAGCTCAGCACCAACCACACCCGCGAGATCGTCTCCGCGCTGCTGCTCGGCGAAGCCGACCTGGCCCTCAGCCTGCAGGACCCGCGCCACCCCGGCATCAAGGCCGAGGTGCTGGCCAGCGGCACGATGATGGCGCTGTGCCCGATGCACAGCCCCGAGGCGCAAGGGTCCGGTCCGCTGCCGCTGGAGGAGATCCAGTCCGAGCTGATCGCGATGGCCGAGGACGATCCGCTCGGCCACATGCTGCACAACGCCAGCGAGGCCGAGGGCCGCCACCTCGACAGCCGCATCACCGTGCAGACCTACCAGCTCGCCCGGGCGCTGGTGGAAGCCGGCGTGGGCATGACCGCCGTCGATCCCTTCACCGCCGCGTCGGCCGACCGCACCCGCGTGAAGGTGCGGCCGCTAGCGCCGGCCATGAGCATCCAGCTGTACCTGCTGACCTCCGCCAGCGCGCCGCTGGCGCAGGCGGCGCGCCGGCTGGTCACCTACCTGCGGGACGCCGCCCGCGCCAACCTCGAGAGCCTGGAGTGACGCGCTCCGGCGTCTGATCCTCCGGCACCACTCCACCTCGCCATGACTCCGGACGCCTCCGTCGACCACGCCCCTCCCCCGCCCATCCCCTGCGAGGAGATCGCCTCGCATGCCGAGTTCCGCGCGCTGCTGACCATTCCCGGCATCGCGGTCGACCTGCGCTACGCGACGCCCGACAACTTCGTCGGTCGCAACGTCTACGGCGGGCTGGACTGCGCCTACCTGCGCCGCGAGTCGGCGGACGCGGTCGCCGAGGCCGCCGCCTACCTGGGCCGGCACTGCCCCGGCGTGACGCTGGTCGTGCTGGACGCGCTGCGGCCGCAGCGCGTGCAGGAGGCGCTGTGGGCCGAGCTCGAAGGCACGCCGCTGACCAGGTACCTCGCGCATCCGGCGCGGCGCTCGATCCACTCGTTCGGCATGGCGGTCGACGTCACGCTGCTGGACGCCGAGGGCCGCGAGCTCGACATGGGCACCGGCTTCGACGAGATGACGCCGGCCTCGCATCCCGAGTTCGAGGCTGAACAGCTCGCCGCCGGCGGCCTGACCGCCGACCAGCTCCGCCATCGCGGCTGGCTGCGCGCGGCGATGCGCCACGCCGGCTTCCAGACCATCAGCACTGAGTGGTGGCACTTCGACTTCGGCGACCGCGAGCGCGTCCGCCGCGAGCTGCCGCTGGTGATCTGAGCGCCTTCCGGAGACTCCATGACCGCTTCCCGTCGCCAGATCCTCACCGGCGCCGCCACCGCCGCGGCCGCCGCACTCGGCGCGCTGCCGACGGCGCAAGGCCAGACCGCCGCGCCAGCGCGTGACGGGCGCGATGCCCGCGGCACCCGCACGCCTGTCGCGCCCGATCCACTGCGCGCGCGTCGGCTGAAGGTTGGCGACACCATCGGCCTCGTCAGTCCCGCCAACGCGACCTATGAGCGAGAGCCGCTGGAGATCGCCGTCGAGTCGCTGGAGGCGCTCGGTTTCAAGGTCAAGCTCGGCGCCAACGTGCGCGGGCGCTACGGCCAGTTCGGCGGCACCGACGTCCAGCGCGCGGCCGACATCAACGACTTCTTCGCCGACGACGAGGTCGCCGGCATCCTTGCGCTGACCGGCGGCTCGGGCTGCAACCGCATCGTCGACAAGCTGAACTACGCGCTGATCCGCCGCAAGCCGAAGTTCTTCGGCGGCTTCTCCGATCTGACCAGTCTCGTCAACGCCATCCACAAGCAGACGGGGCTGATCACCTTCCACTGCCCGGTCGCGGGTTCGGAATGGAATGAGTTCTCGCTCCAGCATTTCCGCGCCGTCGCGATGGACGCGCAGGCGGACCTGCTGCAGAACCCGCAGGGCGAGCGCGGCGTCCACCTCGTCCAGCGCGAGGACCGCATCAGCACGCTGCGCCCGGGCGTCGCGCGCGGGCCGCTGGTCGGCGGCAACCTGGCGGTGCTGAGTTCGCTGGCGGGTTCGCCCTTTTTCCCGGACACGCGCGGCGCGATCCTGTTCCTGGAAGAGATCAACGAGTACATCTACCGCGTCGACCGCATGCTCTCGACGCTGCGCCTGAGCGGTGCGCTCGACCAGCTGGCCGGCGTCGTGCTGGGCAAGTTCACGCAGTGCGGCCCGGGCGACGGCAACTTCGGCACGCTGACGCTGGACGAGGTCTTCGACGACTACTTCCTGCCGCTGAACGTGCCCGTCTACCGCGGCGCCATGATCGGCCACATCAAGCGCAAGTTCACCGTGCCGGTCGGCCAGCCCGCTGAAATGGACGCGCGGGCCGGCACGCTGCGGCTGCTGTCGGCGGCGGTGCTTTAGGCCCGAGGCTTCAGCACTGCCACGGCCGCTGGCCCTCACCCCCACCCTCTCCCGCAAGCGGGAGAGGGAGTGACGGCGACCGCTGCCTGCGTTTGACACGGTTGCTCTCCCGCAAGCGGGAGAGGGAGCAAGAGGAGCAGCATGACTGCCCAAACCCCGCGCGCTGCGCGCGCCCCTCACCCCTACCCTCTCCCGCAAGCGGGAGCGGGAGAGGGAGCAAGAGGAGCAGGCGCTGCGAGTAGAGCCGGTCGGACTCCCTCTCCCGCTTGCGGGAGAGGGTGGGGGTGAGGGCCAGCGGCGGCGGCAGTACGGCTGTCAGCGCCGCGCCACCCAGTCCACCAGCGCATCGATCGCCGGACGCGCCTTCGCCGCCTGATCGTCGTTGACGATTGCGACCACGATCCAGGTCTTGCCGGTCGAGTCCGGCACGAAGCCGGCCAGCGCCACGACATCGCGCAGCGTGCCGGTCTTCATCCGCGCGCGGCCTTCGGCGGCCGTGCCCTTGAAGCGCCGGGACAGGGTGCCGTCGACGCCGGCCACCGGCAGCGTGGCCAGCAGCTCCGGACCATGCGCACCGCGCGCCGACGCCTGCAGCATCGCCGCCATCTGCGCGGCCGAGGCGCGCTCGCTGCGCGACAGGCCGGAGCCGTTCTCCAACGCCAGACCATCCGTGGCAATCTTCTGCGCGGCGAACCACTCGCGCACCACGCGCGCGGCGGCCTCGCGGGTGTCCTCGCCGGGCTGGGCCGCCGACGCGCCGAGCCGCAGGAACAGCATCCGCGCCAGCGCGTTGTCCGAGGACTTCATGACCGGCCGCAGCAGCTCCGCCAGCGGGCGGTCGCGGTGCTGCGCCAGCACGCGGGCGCCCTCGGGCGTCGCGCCCTCGCGGATCTCGCCCGACAGCGTGCCGCCGAGCGCGCCCCACAGCTGCCGCAGCGCCTGCGCCGTCTCCCACTGACGGTCCAGCACGTTGAGCGACTGCGTGACCTGGCACCCGCGCGGGAATTCGCCGGCCAGCACCAGTCGCCCGCCGCCCTCGGGCAGCGCCTCGAAGCGCGACGGCTTCCAGTCGTCGTCCCAGTCCTTGCAGGGCTTGTCGTTGAGCTTCACGCCGCTCGCGTCGATCGCCAGCCCGCCGAACTGCGGGAAGGGCCGCACCGTCAGGCCGCGGTCGTCGGACCAGAAGTCGTACTGCAGCAGGCTGCCGTTGAGGTGCAGCGCATCCGGGATCACGTTGTACGGGAACTCGGCCTGCTCGTCGAAACGCGGCGCGCCGATGTCCGGCCGCGCCGGGTTGAACAGGCCGCGATCGACGACGATCCCGCCCGCCAGCTCGCGCACGCCGTGGCGCTCGCGCAGCTCGCGCAGCATCCCCCAGAGCGCGGGCCAGTCGAGGTCCGCGTCGCCGCCGCCCTTGAGCACCAGCGGGCCGTCGAGCCGGCCGTCGCGGAGCGCGCCCGCGGCCAGCAGCTGGGTCTGTCCCCGACTGTTGGGACCGAGCCGGTCCAGCGCCACCACGGCGGTGATCGTCTTCATCGTCGAGGCCGGCGCCATCGGCCGGTCCGCGTTCAGGCGCAGCCCGGTGCCGGGCGCGTCCAGCGGATAGGCCACCACCGCCAGCGACGAGGCCGGCACGCCGGCCTGGCGCAGCGCGGTCTCGACCGGCGCGGGCGGGGTGTCGACGAGGCTGGCGCAGCCGCTCGTGGCGAGCGCGGCAACCAGGAGCACGAGGGCGGGGATCGATCGCATGAGCAGCGACTGTATATTCCCGGCCCCGCTGCATTCCCGCAGGTTATACGCGCGAGACAAGCATTCATCGGGACGGAAACAACAAATGGGTGACGTTCCTATGACGGTGAAAACCGCTCGTGCTTGAAGATCATTCACAGCTCGCAACACAGTCACATCAAAGGGTCGCCCCCGCATCGGACGGCCACAGTCGTTGGAGGCGTTCCAGGACGCCGGACCGGTTAACAAGGAGAAGGTCGTGAAACTGAATCAACTCGCCCGCTGCCTCGTCGTGGTGGGACTGGGCGCCCACGCGGCGGCCTGGTCGCAGGAAGTCCAGAAGATCGAGCGGGTGGAGATCACCGGCTCGAGCATCAAGCGCATCCAGGACGAAGGCGCGCTGCCCGTGCAGACGATCTCGCGCCGCGACCTGGACCGCCAGGGCATCGTGTCGGCCGAGCAGCTGATCGCCACCCTGTCCTCCAACGGCAACGGCCTGGACAACCTGGCCTCCAACGCGGACGTGGTCTCGGGCCAGTCCCGCGGCAACAACGGCGCGACCTCCGCCAACCTCCGCCTGCAGGGCGCCAACGCGACGCTGATCCTGCTGAACGGCCGGCGCATCGCGGCGCACGGCCTCAACGGCGGCGTCGTCGACCTGAACCAGATCCCGATGGCCGCCATCGAGCGCGTCGAGGTGCTGAAGGACGGCGCCTCGTCGACCTACGGCACCGACGCCGTCGGCGGCGTCATCAACTTCATCCTGCGCAAGGACTACACCGGCCTGACCGTCAGCGGCTTCTCCGACGTCACGCAGCACAGCGGCGGCAACATCTACCGCGGCTCGGTGACCGGCGGCATCGGCAACATCGACAAGGACGGCTTCAACGTCATGGCCGTGCTGTCCATGACGGACAACAAGCGCCTGGACGGCTCGCAGCGCGACTTCGTCAACAGCTTCCAGCCCGAGCGCGGCCTGTCCCCGGACACGCGCGGCACGCCGTTCGCGACGGTCTTCTTCTCGCCCACGATCACGCCCCCGGTCTACAACGGCGTGGCCCTGACCAGCGCCAACATCCTGGACCTGCCGGGCGGCGCGGGCTGCGCGTCGCAGCCGGGCATGGCCCCGTACGCCGAGAAGCTGTGGAACTCCGCCGCCGCGTCGCCGGCCAACCAGTTCGGTTGCGCCTGGGACTCGGGCAAGGCCGCGGTGATCCAGCAGCCGGTGAAGAACACCAACCTGGTGACGCGCGGCATGCTCAAGCTGGGCGAGCACACGCTGACCGGCGAAGTGCTGCTGGGCAAGTCGGAGTCGCAGAAGATCTTCTCCGCCAACCAGATCAGCAGCGGCAGCGCCACGGCCACGATCGGCCTGCCCAACGGCACCACCGTGCCGAGCCCGTTCCGCAGCCTGGCCTATCCGTCGAGCGGCGCCAGCTACCAGACCGTGTGGAACGCGCTGGTCGGCGCCTTCCCGTCGCTGGCCTCGCAGGCCGGCAAGCCGCTGGCCTTCCGCTGGCGCTGCATGGAGTGCGGCCAGCGTGAGTTCGAGACCACCACCGATACCGGCCGCTATCTGCTGAGCATGGACGGCCCGCTGCCCTTCCTCAAGGATTGGGACTACAAGGTCGGCGCGTCGCAGGCCTTCAGCAAGAGCAACTCGGTGCTGGGCACCGGCTACCAGAACTGGGTCGGCCTGGCCAACCTGATCAACACCGGCGTGCTCAACCCGTTCCTGCTGGCCGGCCAGTCGCAGTCGCCGGCCGCGCTGGCGGCGCTGGACGCGATCTCGGCCGAAGGCACCAAGCTCTACGGCGGCAAGTACACGACCGACGAGTACGACGCGACCGCCTCCGGCCCGCTGTTCAAGCTGCCGGCCGGCGACGTGATGGGCGCGGTGGGCGTGGACTACCGGATCGAGAAGTACCGCTTCGACGGCAACCAGACGGTCAACACCAACGACATCAACACCTGGATCTTCAACGCGCCGTTCGACAACGTGAACGCGCTGAGCGGCGTGAAGCGCAAGGTGGGCGCGATCTTCGGCGAGACCATCATCCCGATCGTCAAGAACCTGGACCTGAACCTCTCGGTGCGCTACGACAAGTACACCGGCTTCGGCAGCACGACCAACCCCAAGGCCTCGATCCGCTACGCGCCGATCGACAGCCTGGTGTTCCGCGCGTCCTACAGCACCGGCTTCCGCGTGCCGACCTTCAACCAGCTGTTCAACGGCGTGACCGAGTCGCCGTACACCGGCGCCGGCGTGCCGGATCCGGCGACCTGCCCGGGCAACGTGGTGAGCAACGCGCCGGGCTGCCAGGCGGTCACCTTCAACACGCTCTTCGGCGGTCGCAACGACCTGAAGCCGGAGGAGTCGAAGATGTCCAACATCGGCTTCGTGTGGCAGCCGGTGAAGGACTTCAGCGCGTCGGTCGACCTGTGGGACATCCGTCGTGACGGCCAGATCCAGAGCCTGACGCTGACGCAGATCCTGAACAACTACCAGCTGTTCCCGCAGGCCTTCATCCGCGACGCCAGCGGCGCGCTGCAGACGGTGGACACCCGTTGGGTGAACACCGGCGAGACGCAGACGCGCGGCCTGGAGCTGTCGCTGCGCGGCAGCACGCCGATGAACGGCGGCCGCCTGAGCGGCGGGCTGGACGGCACCTACCTGCTGAAGAAGCGTTCCAAGCTGCTGGACAACGTGGCCTTCGGCCCGAGCGAGATCGGCCAGTTCACGCGGTCGAGCGAGCTGGGCATCCGCTGGAAGCACAGCGCCTACATCACCTACACGTATGGTGACTGGGCCTGGTCGCTGCGCCAGCAGTACAGCACCGGTTACTACGGTTATGTGCCGCCGGGCGTGGCCAACGGCAACGCGTCGACGCCGGCCTTCGATCCGTGGGTCAAGCCGTACTACCTGCACCATGCGAGCGTGGCCTACAGCGGCATCAAGAACCTGACGGTCACCGTCGGCGTGAAGAACCTCTTCGACCAGGACCCGCCGTTCGCGAACAGCTACGACACCAACACCGGTTCGGGCAGCTCGTGGGAACCGCGTGTGGCCGACCCGCGCGGACGCTCGTTCACGCTGGGGCTGGACTACAAGTTCTTCTGATCAGGCGCCGCCTGCCGCCTCGCGCGGCGGGCCTTCGGACACCAAGCCCGCCGGGAGACCGGCGGGCTTTTTCCTTCACGCCTTGCCGCCGAGCGCGCGGGAGCTCAGGGGGAAGACGTTCCTCATGCCCTGTTCCCGGATCGTGTGCAGCAGGCGGAGGACGGGTCCGGTGGGTCGGGTCATGCCTTGCTCATAGCGGCGCAGCAGACGGGCCGTCGTGTTGAGCATGTTGGCAAAGGTGTAGAGGTCCAGATCCGCGCTCTCGCGAATGATCCGGATTTCCTCGGGCATCAATGGCTCCGCTGGAGCGATACCGACCCACGCCAGTCGCTGGAAGTCCTCGCCGCTCGCCAAGCCGCAGACATACATACGGCGTCCGGTCTTCACCATCCGGTCAATCGATTCGAACTTGCGTTTACGCATCACAGATCACCTCTTTCAAAAGTCCTGAAACGACGGCCCCCGCCAGTTGATCGTCGTTCATCTTCTCGAGGAGCACGTTGGTTTCCTTGCAGCCACGGAGCCTCCATCCTTCGATGTTGGCCACCGCATTTTTCGCGTAGCCTTCGATGAAGAACCACGGCCCGCCTTGTCGATGGGCGACGATCACGCGATACCCATCGCGTTTGCCGGCCCCGGATCGTGCGATCCGCTTCTTGAAGAGTCCACTACCGAGATTTGCATCGATCAGCCCGCGTTCCATTTCCGCCACGGCACGGCAGAGGTCGGCGTCTCTGCATCGCCTGCTTGCGCATCCACCGTTGAAAGCCTTCGACCAGATAGACCGCATTCGTCACATCGACCTCTTCGCACTGTTGCGAGAGGCCTGAGTGACAGGTCATGCCCAGGACGGATTCGTCCTGAGGTCGGCACTCCGATGGGGGAGACGCCGCTCAGGTGTCGGGCACTCAGGCGCTGAGAACGCGCGTCGCGGGATCCAAGGTCACCGCCACGCCGATCGGCAGCGGGAGGTTGGGCGTCGTGTGGCCGCTCGGCCAGCCGGCGAGGACCGGGATGCCGAGGTCGCCGAAGTAATCGGCGAGCACCTCGTCGGGTGAATCGGCGTCGGTGAAGCTGCCGAGCAGCACGCCGGCGATGTCGTCGAGCGCGCCGCCCAGGCGCAGCTGGCACAGCAGGCGGTCGATCTTGTAGGGATCCTCGCCGATGTCTTCGAGGAACAGGACCGCCCCGCGCAGGTCAGGCATGAACGGCGTGCCCATCAGCGCGACGAGCACTGCCAGATTGCCGCCGCTCAGCACGCCGCGCACCGGCGTCGAGCCGCGGTTCAGCGGATGCGGCGCGAGCGCCGGTCCGAGCGCATCGCCGACACGCAGGCCGCGGCGCAGCCGCTCGGCCAGCGCGACGGCATCGGCCCAGCCGGCGTCGCCCTTGTGCCAGTCCGAGGCCGGCATCGGCGCATGCCACCCCGCCATGCCCAGTTGCTGGCGCAGCGCATGCAGCGCCGTCAGGTCGCTGTAGCCGATCAACGGCTTCGGCGATCGACGCAGCAGCGCGCGATCGATGCGATCGAGCAGACGCAGGCAGCCGTAGCCGCCACGCAGGCCGATCACCGCGTCGACTTGTGGATCGTCCAGCGCCCCGTGCAGGTCGGCGAGGCGACGGCCATCGTCCGCCGCGAGGTGGCCCAGGAACGCGGGGCCGTGGCAACTCGGAAAGAGCTTCGCGCGAAAGCCCAGTCGCTCGATCAGCGGCACCACGAGCTCGAGCGTGCCGTCCCTCGGCGGTCCGGCAGGCGCGATCACGCCGAGGCAGGCACGCTCGGGCAGCGGAGGCAGCAGGAAGGTGTCGTCAGCCATGAGAAGCCTTGAGGAACATCGGCGGCGCGCGCCGGGAACATCGTCGGAATCAGGGCTCCAGCCACGCTGCCATCTTCGCGTCGATCGCGGCGCCGAGCGCCGGGATGCGCCAGGTCGTGGAGCAGTCGGGGTGCGGCGCGTAGCGCGAGCCGAGGTTGCTCAGCAGCGCGATCAGGTAATGCCGGCGCCGGGGCAGGATGCCGCGCACGATGCCCGCATCGGAGGTGTAGTTCTCGGTGTTGCCGGTCTTGTGCGCGAACCAGACCTCGCCGCCGGTCGCGAAACGGCGCAGGTCGCCGGGCAGCGACACCTCGCCCGCATGCAGCCCGCCGTCCGGCATCAACCAGCGGCCCGGCAGACGCGCCGGCAGCCCCGGCACCCAGCCGGGCACGCCGCCGATCGCGCTGCTCGACAGCACCTGGTGCAGCGCCTGGTCCTGCAAGGCGTGCATGGCCTGGTTGCGGCTCTCGGGCGACAAGCGCGGCGCATCGGCGCGCAGCCACGGCGCGTGCGGCGCCACCGGATCCAGCCACCACAGCAGCCGCACCGTGTCCCAGGCGGTCATCTGGATCTGCCCCACGCCGGACCCGGACCCGTTGCCCCAGCCGCCCTCCGCCGTCGTGTTGGCGAAGCGCAGCGTCGTCAGCCCCAGCGAGGCGAACAGCGTGTGCAGGTCGTTGCGCACCTCACGCCCGCCGTCGCGGCGGATCGCGCCGGCCGCATGCATCAGCGTGACCAGCGCCGAGGTCGCCTCGTTGCTGCTCCAGGTGACCATGTCGTAGGCCCAGTCGGACACGGCGCGCTCGCGGCCGGCATAGGTCAGCGGCTGCCACCAGCCCGCTCGCCCTTGATCGACGAGCCGACCCACGCCCACCAGCAGCATCAGCTTCAGCAGCGACGCCGGGTACGGCGCCACCATGCGGCCGCCGCCCTCGCCCACCTTGCCCACCTCGCCCACCGCGCCGGCCAGCGGCGTCCAGTCCATCGCGGACCAGTCCGACGCCGGCCGCCAGGCGATCGAGTTGCCCTCGGCGTCGCGTTGATCGGCCAGGTACCGGATGTTGCGCACGGGGCCCGCGTCCGGCGCGATGTCGGCGACGAGGCCCTTGGGAAACTCGCGCGAGAACAGCACGTTCGCCGCGACCGGCGCCCCCTTCTCCGGGAACGCGACGACGGCCAGATCGATGCTCGGGAAATGCCGGATCGGCCGTCCCTCGTCCTGCGGATCGCGCGTCGCGCCGAAGTCCTGGGCGAGCACGGCGGCCCGCAGCGACTCGGCCAGCGAGGTCGCGTCCGTCGCGTCAGTCGCGTCGGTTCCGACGGGCTTGGCGGCCGTCGTCATCGCGGCACCTCAGGCGGCGCGGAGTTGCAGCCCGTCCAGCGCGATCGGGCTGGGCTTGCCGGAAATGAGGTCGGCCACGATGCGGGCCGAGCCGAACGAGAAGGTGAATCCCAGGGCGCCATGGCCGACATTCAGCCACAGCCCGCGCAGCGGCGTCTCGCCGAGCATGGGGGCGCCGCTCGGCGTCGCCGGGCGCAGGCCGGCCCAGGGCACGGCGCGGTCGTAGTCGGCGGCCCTCGGGAAGGTCTCTCGCACGTTGCGCTGCAACGCCGCCAGGCGCTTCGGATCGATGCGCGTGTCGTCGCCGACGAGGTCCACCATCGCCGCGACGCGGAGCTGGTCCCCGATGCGGGCGTAAAGCGTCTTGCGCTCGAAGTCGGTGACGCTGACCGTTGGTGGGCGGTGCACGCCGTTGATCGGCGCGGACAGGCTGTAGCCCTTCAGCGGGTACAGCGGCAGCCGCAGGTCGACGAGTTCCGCCAACGCCGCGCTCTGCAGCCCGGCCGCCAGCACGATCCCGTCCGCGACCAGGTCGCCCTGGTCGGTCCTGAGCGCGACGACCCGGTCGCCCTCGACGACGAAGCCGGTGGCGGTGGCCTTCACCCGGCCCCGGAAATTCGGATGGCGCGCCAGGCGCTCGCCCAGTTGCACGCTGAGCGCATGGCAATCGGCGACCGCCTCGCCCGAGGTGAAGATGCCGCCGGCCAGCCACTGCGCGCCGCCGTCGCCGAGCGAGGGTTCGATCGCCAGGCATTCGTCGCGGGTCAGCGCCCGTTCCGGCCCGCCGGCGGGCGTGCGCGCGGCGACACGGGCGAACTCGTCCGGCTTGCGGTAAACGACCAGCTTGCCCGGCGTGCGCAGCGCGATGGCATCGAGCGCCGCGTGCCGTTGCAGCTCGCCGAAGCATTGCTGGCTGAACGCGCCGAGTTCGAGCAGGCGCTCCGTGGTCCGCTGGTTCACCGGCCCGCGGCAGTGCGCCAGGAAGGACGCCAGCCAGCGCCATTGCGCCGTCGTGCCGTCCGGCTTGAAACGCAACGGACCGTCCGGATCGAGCAGCCAGCGCAGCGCCTTCAAGGGCACGCCGGCATCCGCCAGCGGCGACACGTAGCGGTAGCTGAGCTGCCCGCCGTTCGCACGGCTCGCGCCCGTGGCGAGCGTGGCCTCGCGCTCCACGAGCGTCACCCGATGCCCCGCCTCCGCCAGGGCCCAGGCGGTGGTGACGCCCACGACGCCCCCACCGATCACGACTAGCTGCTTCATCCCGGACGAATTCATTCTTGAATGGTCCGGGAGGTTACGGATTCACGACACCCTCAGCCAATGAAAGCGGTGCCGCTACCCATAACCTCGCCGCATGCGCGCAAGGGGAATGCCCGCCACCTTCTTGCTCCCTCTCCCGCTTGCGGGAGAGGGTGGGGGTGAGGGCCAGCGGACGAGGCAGTCAACGAAATCCCCCGTACGCGAGGTGCACGGCGCTCATCCGGCACCGCCGGTCAGTTCATGCGGGAGGCTGCTGGCCCTCACCCCTGCCCTCTCCCGCAAGCGGTAGAGGGAGTCCGTGTGAGAGGAGCCTGCCGCCGGTGCTTCAGGCGAGGACGGCGGCCATCGCGTTCGCGGTGGCTTCGACGTTGCGCGTGTTCAGGCCCGCGATGCACATGCGGCCGGAGCGCAGGATGTAGACACCGAATTCCTCGCGCAGGCGGTCCACCTGCTCGGGCGTCAGCCCCGTGTAGCTGAACATGCCGCGCTGCTTCAGGAAGTAGTCGAAGTTGCGGCCCGGCACCTTGGCCGAGACCACCTCGAACAGCGCGTTGCGCATCGCCAGGATGCGCTCGCGCATCTCCTCGACCTCGCCTTCCCACAGCGCGCGCAGCGCCGGGTCGCCCAGGACCTTGGCCACGACCTGGCCGCCGTGCATCGGCGGGTTCGAATAGTTGCGGCGGATCGTGAACTTCAGCTGCCCCAGCACGTTGGCCGCCTGCGCGGCGTCCGGGCACACCACCGACAGCGCGCCGCAGCGCTCGCCGTACAGGCTCATGTTCTTGGAGAAGCTGTTCGCGACGAAGAAGCTCAGGCCCGCCGCGGTCAGCGCGCGGATCGCGAAGGTGTCCTGCTCCAGCCCGTCGCCGTAGCCCTGGTAGGCCAGGTCCAGGAAGGCGATCAGCTCGCGCTCCTTCAGCACCGGGATCAGCGCGTCCCATTGCGACTGCGACAGGTCCACGCCGGTCGGGTTGTGGCAGCACGCATGCAGCAGCACGACGCTGCGCGCCGGCGCCTCCGACAGCGCCTGCAGCATCGCGTCGAAACGCAGGCCGCCGGTCCTGGCGTCGTAGTACGGGTAGCTGCGGCACTCGATGTAGGAGCCCTCGAAGACCGCGCGGTGGTTGTCCCAGGTCGGGTCGCTCAGGTAGATCGCGCTGTCGGGGAAGTAGCGCTTGATGAAGTCCGCGCCGACCTTCAGCCCGCCGGACGAGCCCACGCCCTGGATCGTCGCGACGCGCTTGCTCTGCAACGCCTCGCTGTCGGCGCCGAAGAGCAGCTTCTGCACCTCGGTGCGGAAGTTGGCCGCGCCCTCCATCGGCAGGTAGGGACGCGCGCCGGCCTGTTCCACCACCGCCAGTTCGGCCCGGCGCACGGAGTCCAGCATCGGGATGCGTCCGTCGTCATCGAAGTAGATGCCGATGGACAGGTTGATCTTCTGCGTGCGCGGATCCTTCTGGAAAGCCTCGTTCAGGCTGAGGATGGGATCGCCCGGATAGGCGTCGACGTGCTGGAACATGCTGGGAACTCCCCGTTGGACTATCGGCTCGCGCCATTATCCCCAGCCGCGCCCGCCCGCACCGCAACAGCGCCCGTGCCGATCGGCCGATACAGGCCGACGACAATGCCGGCTTCGCATGACCTGATCCATCCGCTTCACAGAATCACATGATCAACGACTTCAACACGCGCGGCGCCGCCTGCCTGCCCGGCCACATGGGCATCGAGATCGTCGAGGTCGAGAAGGGCCGCGTCTTCGCGCGCCTGCCGGTCACCCAGCAGGTGATGGCGCCCAACGGCTACCTGCACGCCGGCAGCGTCGTCACGCTGGCCGACACCTGCTGCGGCTACGGCTGCATCTCGTCGCTGCCCGACGGCGCGCAGAACTTCACCACGGTCGAGCTCAAGTCCAACCACCTGGGCACCGCCCGCGACGGCGTCATCGAATGCACCGCCACCGCCGTCCACATGGGCCGCACCACCCAGGTCTGGGACGCGACCGTCACGCACAATGGCAAGACGATCGCGCTGTTCCGCTGCACGCAGATGGTGCTTTACCCGAAGGCCTGATCAGAGCGCCTTGCCGCTGCCGATGGCCATCACCAGACGCGTGACGAGCACCAGCTTGGGCGCGATGGCATCGACGACGATGTATTCGCTGTCGCTGCTGTGCGCGCCGAAACCGCGCACGCCCAGGCCCTCGATCACCGGCGCCTGGGTCGCCAGCGACGCATAGGCGGCATCGGTGCCGCCGCCGGTCGGGCGGTCGCGCACGACCAACTCCAGCTTCTGCTCGTCGGCCAGGGCCTTGACTTTCGCGGCCAGCGCGCGCGACGCGTCGGTCGCCGCCAGCGGCGGGCGGCCGCGGTTGAAGCTCACGCTCACCTCGGCGTCCGGGATCAGCTTGTTCTGGATGCGCTTGCGCAGCTCGGCTTCCAGCGCGTCGAAGTCGGAGAAGCGGTCCGCGCGCGCATCCCCTTGAGCCTCGGCGCGCTCCGGAATCGCGTTGCGGACCGAGCCCGCCTTGGACATCGTCCAGTTCAGGTGCAGGCCACGTTTGGGATCGGAGAGATCGCGCGTCTGCAGGATCTGGTGGGACAACTCGGTCAGCGCGTTGATGCCCTTCTCCGGCGCCGCGCCCGCATGCGAGGAACGGCCCTTGACCTTGAGATCCACCGAGGCGATGCCGCTGGTGGCCAGGCGCACCGTGTCCGGCGTGGTCGGACCGCCGCCGCCCTCGAAGGACAGCACCGCGTCATGCTCGCCGCCGAGCTTGGTGATCAGCGGGTTCGAGCCGGGTGAACCGATCTCCTCGTCGCCGTTGATCAGCACGGTGATCTCGGCGTAGTCCTTGAAGCCGACCGACTTGAGCATGGCCAGCGCATGCAGGATGGTGGCGACGCCCTGCTTGTCGTCGGCGATGCCCAGGCCGTAGGCGTGGTTGCCGTCGATGCGGAACGGCTGCTGCTTCAGGCCGCCGCGTTGGTAGACGGTGTCCATGTGCGCGATCAGCATGACGCGCTTGCCGTTGGGGTTGCCGCCCTTGAAGGAGGCCTGCACGACCTGGCCGACCTTGGCCGGGCCGTCGCCCGCGTCCGAGGTCGGCGCGGCGATGGTCTTGTCCGGATCGATCAGCTGGACCTGGCCGCCGAGCTCGCGCAGCCGCTGCGCGATGACGCCGGCGATGCGGTCCAGGCCCGGGCGGTCGGAGCTGCCGGACTCGATCTCGACCAGCTGCTGCAGCGTCTTCATCAACGCCGGCTGCTCCCTGGCGGCGAGCGCGCCGAGCTCGGGGACCGTCTGCGCCTGGACGCCGAGGGCGGTCATCGCGGCCAAGGCCAGCGCCGCGCGGCGCAGTCGGTGGAAGGAAGAGGAGGCAGACATCGGGGCGGTCATCTTCGGAGTCTCCAGGCGTTCTTGTGGGGGAGCGACGGGCCATCCTAGCCATCAAGGCGGTCCGCTTGAAGGCTCGAAAGCGATGGGGCAAGCTCCCGGCCATGCGACGACCGCCGCCAATCGCCCATCGCCTGTGCGTCTGCGCACGGATCGCGCTGATCCTGCACGCGACGCTGCCCGCGCTCGCCGCCGCGGAGGAGGCGCGGCGCAAGGTCTTTGACGATCCCTTCGTGCAGTTGAGCTCGGCGATCCCGCCGTCCGAGTGTCCGGCCCCGCCCGGACCGCTGATGAGCGAGGCCGAAGCCAGGGCACAGGCGCATGGCCGCATCGAGCGCGGCACCAGCTGTTTCCAGAGCGGCCGCTGCCGGCTGCCCAACGCCTATCTCTACGACAGGGAGATCATGCCGCGCGTGCAGAAGGCCGTCGCCGCCGACGGCCGGTTCGATGCGACGACCAGCGTCTGGGCGCTCGGCCAGCGGCGCTGGATCTGGCTGCAAGGCTGCGTGCGCAGCGCCGATGAGGCGTCCGCACTCGAGGCGTTGGTGAAGCAGATCGACGACGTGGAGTTTGTCGTCAACGAGTTGAAGCTCGTCCCCGGCGCGTCGGCAAGTCCGGCGTCGGCGGCCTCACGCTGAGCGGGCGTGGCCGGCGTCCAGCCACTCGATCCACCGTCCGTGCGGATGCGACCAGGCCAGCACGTCGGTGCGGACCTCTCCGCCGTCGCGCCATTGCAGCGTCCACAGCGTGCCGCTGCCGGGCGATTCGCCGGCCGGGCAGTCCGGCGGCGAGGCCATCGGCGCCAGTTTGCCGACCTCGCCGCTGATCCAGACCAACCCGCGGTCGCGCACCAGCTGATCGATGCGCTCGACATGCGTCTTGAACGACGCGGCATCGAAGTAGGCCAGCACCCAGACGTTGAAGATCACCGGCGTGACACCGGCAGGCAGCGCGTCCATCCAGCGCTCGAGGTCCGCCAGTCCGTCCTCCGTTCGCAGCAGCGGCACCGGATGCCGCCGAGCGTCGTCCAACGCCCGGTCCAGCCGCTCCCGACGCGCGGCGTCGCCCGGCCAGAGGCAGGCGCGCAACCAGCGCGCCGCCACGTCGTCGGCAGGGGCGATCGGCTGCAGATCGACACCCATGCGCCGGCCTGCCCGCCAGCGCGGCGCACCGAGCAGTCCGGCTGGGCGCTCGCCACGCCAGGTGGTGGAGATCAATGGCGCATCCGGGCGCTCACCGGGCGTCGTCTCGACGCCATCGTCGTAGGCGTAGCGATCGACGCCCAGGATCAGGCCCGCGCTGCAGCCGAACTCGAACAGGGCCAGCTCGACCGGCCGGGCGTCGGTGCCGCCGAGACGCGCTGCGAGCGCCTGCAACGCGGGTCGGAGCACCGCACACCGGCCGGTCTCGTTGGTCTGCGTCGTGCGCGTGCGGATCAGCGCGCGCAGCGCCGTGCCCTCCCGACGGACGAAGTCGCGGAGATGCGCACCCAGGTCTCCGTCCGGTGCCCGCTGCCCGCCCACGCTCGCGTAGTAGGCGGCGAGCGGGTGCGGCTCGCCGGCCAGGATCCGGTCGTGCAGCGCGGCCAGCAACAGCACCGGCTTGCGTTGCGTCGGCGGCGCCTCGAGCAGCAGGGCCATGAGCGCCTGATCCGCGGCGATGACGGTGGCAAGCGCCTGGTACAGCGCGTCGTCCGCGCCGTCGGTCTCGGCGAAGCGGGTGAAGTGGTGGGCGATGCGCGCGAGGGCCTCGCGGGCGGCTTCGCGGTCGGCGTCGCGCCCGTCATCGCCAGCCGGGAGGCTGGAACGTCCGTCAGCCGAGGTGCTCACTCCGCCAGCGCCGCCTCGATCTCGCCGCGGATAGCCGCCGGGGCGTCGTTCGGGGCGAAGCGTTTCAGCACCTGCCCGTCGCGGCCGACCAGGAACTTGGTGAAGTTCCACTTGATGGCCTGCGTGCCCAGGATGCCGGGCTTCTCGCCCTTGAGCCACTGCCACAGCGGGTGCGCTTCCCCGCCGTTGACCTTGACCTTGGCCATCATGGGGAAGCTCACGCCGTAGTTCAGCTGGCAGAACGACGAGATCTCCTCGTTGCTGCCGGGGTCCTGACCGCCGAATTCATTGCTCGGGAAACCGACGACCACCAGCCCGCGGGCCTGGAAGTCGCGCCACAAGTCCTCGAGGCCCTTGAACTGCGGCGTGAAGCCGCACTCGCTGGCGGTGTTGACGATCAGCAGCACACGGCCGCGGTACTCCGACAGCGCGACCGGTTCGCCGGCGATGCTGACGGCGTCGAAGTCGAAGGCAGTCTTGCCATTGGCGCTCATGGGGGACCTCCTCGTTACGGCCCGGGTGGACCGGGGTGCATCCTAGCGCGACAGGCCGGGTCAGGCGCGACGGCGCTCCAGCGCCGCCAGCATCGCCGCGGCCAGGATCGCCGCGCCGCCGACGGCGGTTTTTCCGTCCAGGGTGCCGCCGCCCAGCAGCAGCGCCGAGATCGCCGCCACCGGCACCTCGGTCAGCATGACCACCGCCGTGACGTTGGCCGGCAACCGCGCCGCCCCGAATTGCAGCGACAGGTTGGAGACGAAGAACAACAGCGCCATGCCCGCCAGCGGCAGCAGCCAGACCGCGCCCGGCAGCGACGGCCACGGCGCGAGTCCCCGGCCGGCCATGGCCGTCGCGGACAGGCCCGCCACCAGCACGCCGCCGGCGAACATCGCCAACGCCCGCGCGCCGGGGCTGCGGGCGGCTTCGCGGCGCAGCATCACGTTATTGAACGCGAAGGTCATGCCGCCCAGCAGCCCCAGCACGTCCGGCAAGCTGGACGGCACCGGCCAGCCGCCGTCAGACGGCGCCAGCACCGCCAGCGCCCCGCCCAGCGCCAGGGCGATGCGCAGACCGGCCGACACCGTCAGCGGCTCGCCCAGGACCAGCCGCGCCAGCAGCACCGCCCACAGCGGCATCAGGTAGAAGAGCAGCACCACCCGGACCACGTCGCCGGTCGACACGCCCCAGTTGAACGCGGTGTTGGTCATCCCGGCCGCCAGCGTCACCACCCACAGGCCGGGGGAGCGCAACCATTCCGCCACGGCGCCGCGCTGGCTGGCCAGCACCACGACGAGGGACAGGACGTACAGGATCACCGTCGTCCACAGGGGGTGCATGCCGGCCCCCTCGAACTGGCGGAACGGCCACCACGACAGTCCCCAGATGGTGGCGTTGAGCATCAAGGCAAGGATCGGCATTCGGGAACTGGGGACAGACGGAGCGACAGACGAAGGGACAGGGAGCGCGATAGACGTGCACAAGGGGTGGGGCTTGTGCAACAGTCCCCCCGACAGGGCTTGGATCCGGCCCGCGGACCGGCCAACAATGCCCAGGGTTTGTAGCATGGCGCAAGGACTGACCCTGTCCTCCAATCGGGTCGCCGTGCGCCTGTCATGCACGCGGCCTACCCTGTCGCGTGTGACCCGTCCACCAAAGTAGGGAGAGCTTCTTGGATCACCTGGCCTGTTTCGCCCCCGAGGATTTGCAGTCCCAGCCCGGGCCCGACCTGCAGAGCTATCACTGGCGTCTGCTGGCTCAAGGGGACTCCTGGTTCTCGACCGCCCAGGCCAAGCTCAGCGCGCATGCCAACCTGCTCCAGGAACTGGTGCTGACCAAGGCGACGGTCGCGATCAATTGCGCCGGCCAACGCGAGAGCCTGTCCAAGGTCGTCGAACTGGCGTCATCGCCCGACTTCGTCCGCCTGCTGACCGCACCGGACGCCCCCGTCTGGGACGGCATCCTGCTGTCCGTCGGCGGCAACGACCTGATCAAGGCGGCACAGACGCCGACTCAGATCGACGGCGTCGAGGTGCCGCTGCACCTGCGCCTGCTGCGCAACCAGACCGAATGGGGCCCGCCGTCCGCGGGCGTCGGCCGCTACTTCTCGGAGCCCGGCTGGGCGACCTACGCGGAGTACCTGAAGGCCAACCTGCGCCATCTGCTGACGCTGCGCGACCAGGGGCCGTCCGCCGGCAAGCCGGTCTTCATGCACTGCTACGCCGTGCCGATGCCGCGTCCGGCCGGCGCGGAGGATGCCGGTCATGGCCCCTGGCTGTACCCGGCGCTCAAGGCCTACGCGATCCCGGCCGCCGACTGGGCGGCCGTCAGCCGGCTGATGGTGATGCACCTGGCGCAGTTCCTGAAGACGCTGATGGCGGACAAGGAGCAGTTCCCGGGCCTGTTCGTGTTCGACTCGACCGCCGTGCCGCTGGCCGCGGCCACGCCGGGCGCGAGCGGCATCAGCGGCGACTGGCACAACGAGATCCACCTCAACCACAGCGGCTGCCTGAAGATCGGGCGGGCCTGGTCGGAGCACATCGACCAGGTGCTGACCACCGGGGGGATCGTCGTCGCGGCGCCGCCGACGGGGCGGGGACGAGCGCGGCGTTGATGGCTTCAGGACTGCCACCGCCGCTGGCCCTCACCCCCACCCTCTCCCGCAAGCGGGCGAGGGGGTAAGACCCCCAAAGACAACGGCCCCGAAGGGCCGTTGTCGTTTCAGCGGGGGCCCCGCGCTGCCGCAGGCGAGCCGGGCTCAGTGCTTGTCGCTGCGGGCGATGGCGAGCAGGCGGTTGAGTTCCTCCGCGTGCTCGACCTTGTTGTGCGCGTGCCAGCGGCCGATCACCCACATGATCCCGGCCACCAGCAGGCCGAAGATCGTGATCGACCCGAAGGCCGAGGTGCCGAAACGGGTCAGCATCGTGTAGAGCGCGCCCAGGCCGAGGATGCAGGCCTGCTCGTTGAAATTCTGCACGGCGATCGAGCGGCCCGCACCCATCAGGTTGTGCCCGCGATGCTGCAGCAGCGCATTCATCGGCACGACCAGATAGCCGCCGATGCCGCCCAGCAGGATCAGGAAGGGGATGGCCACCCACAGGTTGCCGATGAAGTTCAGCACCAGCATCAGCAGGCCCATGCCGATGCCCAACGGGATGACGCTGGTCGCCTTGTCCAGCCGCACGACCATCGACGCGGCCACGGCGCCGACGGCGGTGCCGATGGCCACCACGCCGGCCAGCGCCGACGCCTGGGTCGTGCCGTAGCCCAGCGCCGCGGCGGCCCAGGCGAAGACGATGTAGCGCATGTTGCCGGACACGCCCCAGAACAGCGTCGTCATGCCCAGCGAGATCTGGCCCAGCTTGTCCTGCCACAGCCGCGAATTGCAGGCGGCGAACTCCCGCACCAGGTCGGTCGCGCTGTGCGAGATCGGCTGCAGCGGCGAGTCGGTGCGGGGGATGCGCAGGTTGAAGAGCGCAGCGATGAAGTACAGCACCACCATGAAGGCGATGGCGGCCTCCGGCGGCGTGTCGATGCCGGTATCGACGAAGGGGATGTCGATGGCCAGCAGCACCGCGGACGCCTTGTCACCGATCAGCTGCCCGCCGAACACCGCGCCCAGGATGATGGAGGCGATGGTCAGCCCTTCGATCCAGCCGTTGGCCTTCACCAGCTGGGAGGTGGGCAGCAGTTCCGTCAGGATGCCGTACTTGGCCGGCGAGTAGGCGGCGGCGCCGAGCCCGACGATGGCGTAGGCGATCAGCGGGTGCACCCCGACCAGCATGCTCAGGCACCCCAGCACCTTGATGGTGTTGGAGATGAACATGACCTTGCCCTTGGGAACCGCATCGGCGAAGGCGCCGACGAAGGGAGCGAGCACCACGTAGAACAGCGCGAACATCGGCACGAGGGCGGCACGCTGCCATTCGGCGGCGCCGCTGGTGCGAAGCAGTTCAACGGCGGCGACGAACAGCGCGTTATCAGCCAGCGAGCTGAAGAACTGCGCTGACATGATGGTGTAGAAGCCTTTTTTCATCGACCCGGCATACCTGGAACTGCGGTGATCACGCTGGGTCCACGGGGTGGGGAAAGGCAGCGCTGCGGCGGGTTTATAGCATGCGCTCGTTTTCGTAACAGCGCTTCACGGGACAGGGTGCGCGTGTTAATGCGCGCCGGTTTTCCGTTCATGGCGCGGCACAATGCAGGCCCATGCCGCGTCCGATCGAAGCCCTCATCCACCAGCCCGCGCTGGCCCACAACATCGCCCGCGCCCGCGCCTGCGCGCCCGACGCCCAGGTGTTCGCGGTGGTGAAGGCCAATGCCTACGGCCACGGCATCGAACGGGCGTTCGACGCGCTGCGCAGCGCCGACGGCTTCGCGCTGCTGGACCTGGACGAAGCCCAGCGCCTGCGCGACCTGGGCTGGCGCGGCCCGATCCTGCTGCTGGAAGGCTGCTTCGAATCGCGCGACCTGGAACTCTGCTCGCGGCTGAAGCTCTGGCACACGGTGCACCATGAGCAGCAGGTCGACTGGCTGGCCATGCACAAGACCCACGAGCCGCATCGGGTGTTCCTGAAGCTCAACAGCGGCATGAACCGGCTGGGCTTCACGCCGAGCGCCTTCCGCGGCGCCTGGACGCGGCTGAACGCGCTGCCGCAGGTGGACGAGATCTCGCTGATGACACATTTCTCGGATGCCGACGGACCGCGCGGCATCGAGCACCAGACCGCCGTCTTCAAGGAGGCGACGGCCGACCTGCCGGGCGCGCGCACCCTGAGCAACAGCGCGGCGATCCTGCGCCACACCCAGGATCCGGCGGTGCGGGCCGACTGGGTGCGTTCCGGGATCATGACCTACGGCAGCGCGCCGGATTTCCCGGAACACGACATCGCCCACTGGGACCTGAAGCCGACCATGACGCTGCGGGCCAAGGTCCTGGCGGTCCAGCCCCTGAAGGCCGGCGACAGCGTCGGCTACGGCAGCAGCTTCGTGGCGCAGCGCGCGATGCGCATCGGCACGGTCGCCTGCGGTTATGCGGACGGCTACCCCCGCCACGCCGCGCACGGCACCCCGGTGCTGGTCGGCGGCCGGCGCAGCGCGACGATCGGGCGCGTCTCGATGGACATGCTGGCGGTCGACCTGAGCGACCTGCCGAACGAGGGCATCGGCAGCGAGGTCACGCTCTGGGGCCAGGGTCCGCACGGCTCGGTGCTGCCGATCGACGAGGTGGCCCGCTCGGCCGGCACGATCGGCTACGAGCTGATGTGCGCGGTGACCCAACGCGTGCCGGTGCACGTCGAGACGCTGGGCTGAGGCCCGGCGCGCGGCTCGCCTCCGTCGGCGTCATGCTCCTGGACTGGACGCCGGCCGACTGGGAGCTCGAGATCTCCGCGATCCGGGCCAGCGGTCCGGGCGGCCAGAACGTCAACAAGGTCAGCAGCGCGGTGCACCTGCGCTTCGACATCCGGCGCTCGACGCTGCCGGCGATGATCAAGGAACGCCTGCTGGCGCTCAGCGACCAGCGCATCACGGCCGAGGGCGTGGTGGTGATCAAGGCCCAGGAATCGCGCAGCCAGGAACAGAACCGCGCCGATGCGATCGCGCGGCTGGTGGCGCTGGCGCAGAGCGTGGCGCACACGCCGAAGGCGCGCCGCGCGACCAAGCCGACCTACGGGTCGCAGAAGCGCCGGCTGGAGGCCAAGAGCCAGCGCGGCGACATCAAGGCCGGGCGCGGCAAGGTCCGAGGCGACTGACGCGGCTGACGCGACTGACACGTGCCGGACCGAAAGACCACCGAGGGAGAGACATGTTCAAGGCATTGCGGATCCTGATCCTGCTCGGGATCCTGTTGACGGTGGCGGTCACCACGCTGGTGGGCCGCTGGCAGGCCCAGTCCTGGAAGCGGCCGCAGGTGGTGACGCTGTATCCGATCAACGCGTCGGGCGACGCCGTGACGGACCTCTACCTGGAACGGCTGGACGCCGCCGCCTTCGAGGGACTGGCGCCCTACTTCCAGCGGGAGGCGGCCCGGTACGGCATGTCCTTGTCCGAGCCGGTGCGGATCGTGCTGGGCAGCCGGGTCCGGGTCGCGCCGCCGACGGTGCCGCGGGACGCGGGGCCGCTGTCGGCGATCTCCTGGAGCCTGCGGATGCGCTGGTGGGCGTGGCGCGAGACGCCGCCGAGCTCGCCCGTGCCGGACGTGAGGCTCTTCCTCATGTATCACCCGCCGGATTTCGCCGGGGCGCTGCCGCATTCGATCGGGCTGGAGAAGGGCCGGCTCGGCCTGGTGCACCTGTTCGCGACGAGGTCGCAGCAGGCGCAGAACGAGGTGGTCATCGCGCACGAGGCGCTGCACACCTTCGGCGCCACCGACAAGTACGACCCGTCGACGCTGGCGCCGGTCTTCCCCGAGGGCTACGCGACGCCGCGGCAGGAGCCGCGCTACCCGCAGTCCGCCGCCGAGCTGATGGCCGGGCGCATCCCGGTGCGGGAAGGCGACTTGCGAATCCCTTCAGGCTTGGGCGAGACCGTCGTCGGCCCGGCGACCGCCGTTGAGATCGGCTGGGTGAAGTAGTCGGCGCGCGATCGCGCTCACCGCTGCGGCCTTGTCGCCACATAGATGCTGCCCAGGCACAGCACCATGCCGGCGAGCGCCAGCATCGTCGGCCGCCAGCCTTCGAAGATCGCGGAGATCCCCAGCGCGATCACCGGGATCACGACGCCGGTCAGCGCGGCGCGCGCGGTGCCCTGGCGCTGCGCGAGCTTGAAGTACAGGACGAAGGCGAAGACCGAGCCGAACACCGCGAGGTACAGCAGGCTGAACACGTACTCGGGCGTCCATGCGAAGTTCAGGCCCTGCCCCGTCATCACCGACGTGACCAGCAGGAACACCGCCCCGTAGCCCATGCTCCACGCCAGCACCGGCACGAGCGCCAGTCCGCGGCGCGTCAAGGTCAGCGTCAGCACGTTGCCGATGCACGCGGCCAGCACGGCCGCCAGGCCCATCGCCAGGCCATAGGCCGCCGTCGGCCGGGCGCCCGTCGAGGCGATCTCCGGCCAGAAGATCATCACCACCCCGGCGACCGCGCCCGCCGAGACCGCCAGGAAACGGCCCGTCACCCGCTGGGCGAAGAAGATCCGCCCCGACAGCGCGTTGCCGAACACCATCAGGCAGAAGAGCACCGCCACCAGGCCGCTGGGGATGTGGCGCTCCGCCTCGTAGACGGAGTAGTAGTTGCCGCTGTACTGCACGATCCCCGTCGCCAGCATCAGCCCATGCGCCGACAAGGGCAGCTTCAGCGACAGCTTCTGCCAGCGCGCGAAACCCGCCAGCATCAGCGCCGCCAGGCCGAAGCGCCAACCGACCGAGTTCAGGATCGGCACGCCCGAGGCCAGCTGGTAGAGGATCACGTGCCAGGTGCTGGCCCAGATCAGCGTCGGGCCCCAGAACAACCAGCGGTCGGAAACGGTGGACATGATGTGCGACAGCGATCTGTACCGGCCGCCCGCGCAAGGTGGCATTCAGCAGGCCGGTGGAAACGACGAGGCCGCCCTTTGGGGGCGGCCTTTTTGGGGGGAGCGCCCGCTTGGGTGGGTCGCTCAGGAGGAGCCGGGCTCCGGCACGCCAGCCCGGCGCCTCAGTCGGCCGCCTTCTTGAAGGTGGCCAGCAACGCGCCGGCACCGACGAACAGCGAGCCGAAGATCCGGTTCATCGCCTTGAGGTGCGACTCCGAACGCAGCGCCCGCAGCACGCGCGCCGCCAGCAGCGTGTAGCCGGCCATGACGACCGCGTCGGTGAAGGCCAGCGTCGCGCCGATCACCGCGTACTGCTGCGGCAGGCTGTGGTGCAGGTTCAGGAACTGGGGCACCACGGCCAGCAGGAAGACCGTGCCCTTGGGGTTCACCGCGTTGATGCCCCAGCCGCGCAGGACCAGGTCACGACGCGACACCTGCCTGCCTTCGGCCTGCTCCGCCACCAGCGGCTTGGCCGGCGAGCGCCATTGCTGGATGCCCAGGTAGACCAGGTAGGCCACGCCGGCCCACTTGACCACCGCGAACGCCTGTTCGGACGCCGCGATCAGCGCGCCGAGGCCGGCGCCGACCACCACGATCTGGGTCAGGATGCCCAGGATCAGGCCCATGGTCATGAAGTAGCCGCGCTGGAAGCCGTGATTCAGCCCAGCGCTCATCGCCGCGATGGCACCCGCGCCCGGGGACAGGCTGATGGCCCACGAGGCCGCGAAGAACCCCAGCCAGACTGACAACTCCATGATCGACTCCTTCGAAGGAGCCGAGGTTGTAGCACGCCGCCCCTTGCGCCGACGAAGGTCAGGGAATGGACGGCGCGTCGGCAGGGCCTGGGCGGCACAGGAGCGGCGCATGGGCCGCGAGCGGCGGGGTTATGCCTGCTGCCACATTCGGAATGCAGCCCGCGCGCCGACGCTCCAATAATCCCGCGCCATGTCCGCCACCGTCCTGCTCGTCGTCGTCATCGCCTACTTCTCGCTGCTGCTGGCGGTGGCCTGGTGGACGTCGCGCCGCGCGGACAACGACAGCTTCTTCATCGGCAACCGCAACAGCCACTGGGGGCTGGTTGCCTTCGGGATGATCGGCACCTCCCTCTCCGGGGTGACCTTCATCAGCGTGCCGGGCTCGGTCGGCGCCGGCGCGTTCAGCTACTTCCAGATCATGCTGGGCCAGTTCGCCGGCTACGCTGTCGTGGCCTTCGTGCTGCTGCCGCTCTATTACCGGCTCAACCTCAGCTCCATCTACCGCTACCTCGGCGCGCGCCTGGGCGTGGCCGCGCACCGCACCGGCGCCGGTTTCTTCATCCTGTCCCGCACCCTGGGCGCGACCGCCCGCCTCTATCTCGTCGTGCGCATCCTGCAGGACCTGGTGCTGGCCCAGTTCGGCATGCCGTTCTGGCTCAGCGCGCTGCTGGTGCTCGTGATGATCCTGCTCTACACGCTGGAGGGCGGCGTCAAGACCATCGTCTGGACCGACACGCTCCAGACCACCGGCATGCTGGGCGGCCTGGTGATCTGCGTGGTGTTCCTGCTCCACGCGCTGGGCCTGGACCTGGCCTCCGGCTGGCAGGCGATGCGCGCCGCGGGGCTGGCCGAAGTCTTCGTCACCGACCCGATGAGCGCCTCGCACTGGGCCAAGCAGCTGCTCGCCGGCGCGGCCATCGCCGTCGCGATGACGGGCCTGGACCAGGAGATGATGCAGAAGAACATCTCGGTCAAGCGTCTGGCCGACGCGCAGAAGAACATGATGGTGATGGCGGCCATCATGACCGTCGTGGTGCTGCTGTTCCTGTTCCTCGGCGGTCTGCTGACGATGTATGCGCAGCAGCAGGCGATCGGCGCCCAGGGCGACCGGCTCTTCCCCGCCGTGGTGATGGGTCACCTGCCGGCCTGGGTGCAGCTGATCTTCGTGGTCGCGCTGATCTCGGCGCTGTTCCCGAGCGCCGACGGCGCCATCACCGCGCTGACCTCGAGCACCTGCATCGACCTGATCGGCCTGCAGGAGCGTCGCGACTGGGACGAGACCCGCCAGCGCCGCGTCCGCAAGGCCGTCCACCTCGGTTATGCGCTGGTGTTCCTGCTGCTGACGCTGGGCTTCCGCTGGCTCGACGATCCGAGCATGGTCTCGCTGATCCTGAAGCTGGCGGGCTACACCTACGGGCCGCTGCTGGGGCTGTTCGCCTTCGGGATCCTGACGACGCGGACCTTGCGCGCCGGCGTGCTGCCGGGGGTCGCGCTGGCGGCCCCGGCGCTGTGCTGGGTCGTCGACGCCCACCAGGCCGCCCTCTTCGGGGACTACCGGATGGGGTTGGAGCTGCTGCTGGTCAATGCCGCCCTGACCTTCGGCGGTCTCTGGGCCGGCTCGCGGCCCGCGGCTTGTCCCCAGCCGAAGGCCGCTTGAGCACAGCCTGACCCCAGCCTGTCCACAGCTCATCCCCCGCCGGAAGGCCGTTTCTCCACCGCTTGCCCACGGGTCGTCCACGGCAAGTCCACCGCCTTTCCACTGGATACCCACAGCGGAGGGGGCCGCTTTTCCACAACCCATCCACATCCCCACCCTGGGTGGCCCACAGGACATCCCCCGTCCCCCCACAGCCCGCACACCGCGCATCCACAGGCTTCTCAACAGGGTTGTCCACAGCGCGGGCGGCGACAATCGCGCTCATGGCTGCTCCGAAATCCCACTACGTCTGTTCCGAATGCGGCGCCACCAGCGCCAAGTGGCTGGGCCGCTGCCCGTCCTGCAGCGCCTGGAACACCCTCGTCGAGACCGCCGCCGAACCCGCCGCCGGGAAGAACCGCTTCCAGGCGCTGGCCCGCAGCCAGCCCGTGGCGACGCTGTCCGAGATCGAGGCCCGCGACTTCGAGCGCACGCCCACCTCGCTGGAGGAGCTGGACCGCGTGCTGGGCGGCGGCATCGTCACCGGCGGCGTGGTGCTGATCGGCGGCGACCCGGGCATCGGCAAGTCGACGCTGCTGCTGCAGGCGGTCGACGCCTTGTCCCGGCAGATGAAGGTGCTCTACGTCACCGGCGAGGAATCCGGCGCGCAGGTCGCCATGCGCGCCCGGCGCCTGGGCCTGGACGGCTCCCAGGTGCGCGTGCTGGCCGAGATCGGCCTGGAGAAGATCCTCGCCACGATCGAGGTCGAGCAACCCGACTTCTGCGTCATCGACTCGATCCAGACGATGTATTCCGAGCAGCTCTCTTCGGCGCCGGGCTCGGTCGCGCAGGTGCGCGAATGCGCCGCGCAGCTCACCCGCACCGCCAAGTCCGGCGGCTGCGCGATGGTGCTGGTCGGCCACGTGACCAAGGAAGGCGCGCTGGCCGGGCCGCGCGTGCTGGAGCACATCGTCGACACCGTCCTCTACTTCGAGGGCGACACCCACAGCAGCTACCGGCTGGTCCGCGCGATCAAGAACCGCTTCGGCGCCGTCAACGAGATCGGCGTCTTCGCGATGACCGAGAAAGGCCTGAAGGGCGTCACCAATCCGAGCGCGATCTTCCTGTCCACGCACGGCGAGCCGGTGCCCGGCTCCTGCGTGCTGGTCACGCTGGAGGGCACGCGGCCGCTGCTGGTGGAGCTGCAGGCGCTGGTCGACGGCGGCGGGCCCAGCCCGCGCCGGCTGTCGGTGGGCCTGGAGCGCGACCGCCTGGCGATGCTGCTGGCGGTGCTGCACCGGCATGCGGGCGTGGCGACGATGGACCAGGACGTCTTCGTCAACGCCGTCGGCGGCGTGCGCATCAGCGAGCCGGCGGCCGACCTGGCCGTGCTGCTCGCCATCCAGAGCTCGCTGCGCGGCAAGCCGCTGCCCAAGGGCTTCTTCGCCTTCGGCGAGGTCGGCCTGGCCGGCGAGGTCCGTCCCGCGCCGCGCGGCCAGGAACGGCTGAAGGAAGCCGCCAAGCTGGGTTTCTCGATCGCGGTCGTGCCGCAGGCCAACGCGCCGAAGAAGCCCATCGACGGCCTGACCGTGCACCCGGTCGCCCGGATCGAGGACGCCATCGAGATCCTGCGCGCCCTGTGACGGACGCCGTGCCGGGCACTGGGCCGACGCCGACGCCCACGCCCACGCCCACGCCGACGTCGGCGCGGGCGACGTCGGCATCCGCAATCGCCACAGCCGTCACCGCGGCGGCCCGACGACAATCGCGGGTTCGGTCCCACCCCCTTCGGAGTTCTCCCGCATGAACCGCCTCGTCGGCATCCTCCTCGCCCTCGCCGCCATCGTCGGCGGCACCTACTTCTTCGGCTGGAAGGGCGCCGTCCTGGGCACGTCCGCCGTCATCTTCTACCTGCTGCTGCAGTTCTCGCAGCTGATGCGTGTCATGCGCACGGCCCAGACCTCGCCGCTGGGGCACGTGTCCAGCGCGATCATGCTGAACTCGAAGCTGCACGCCGGGATGAAGCTGATCGACCTGATCCGCATGTGCAAGTCGCTGGGCGTGAAGGTCGAGGAGAACACCTACCGCTGGACCGACACCGGCGGCGACGCGGTGGACGTGGTCATGGAACGCGGGGCCGTCGCGCGATGGACGCTGATCCGCGCCCAGGAGCCCGCATCGGCCGCCCCCGCCGACACACCGGCCGCATAAAATCCCCGACTTCGCAGCACCCGGCCCATGCGCGGCCTCAAAGGAAGACCCATGTCCCTGGACGATCGCGACGGCAAGATCTGGATGGACGGCGAGCTGGTGGACTGGCGCGACGCCAAGATCCACGTGCTGACCCACACCCTGCACTACGGCTGCGGCGCCTTCGAAGGCGTGCGCGCCTACCCGACCGACAAGGGTCCCGCGATCTTCCGGCTGCGCGAGCACACCGAGCGCCTGTTCAACAGCGCCAAGATCCTGCGCATGAAGATCCCGTTCTCGATCGAGCAGGTCGAGGAAGCGCAGAAGGCGGTCGTCCGCGAGAACCAGCTGGCCAGCTGCTACCTGCGTCCGCTGACCTGGATCGGCAGCGAGAAGCTGGGCGTCAGCCCCAAGGGCAACAAGATCCACCTGATGGTCGCCGCCTGGGCCTGGGGCGCCTACCTGGGCGAGGAAGGCCTCAAGCGCGGCATCCGCGTCAAGACCAGCAGCTACACCCGCCACCACGTCAACATCACGATGACGCAGGCCAAGACGGTGTCCAACTACACCAACTCGATCCTGGCCAACATGGAAGCGACCGAGGACGGCTACGACGAGGCGCTGCTGCTGGACGCGTCGGGCTTCGTCTCCGAGGGCGCGGGCGAGAACCTCTTCATCATCAAGAACGGCGTCGTCTACACGCCGGACCTGTCGGCGGGCGCGCTCAACGGCATCACCCGCAACACGATCTTCGCGATCTGCGAGGACCTGGGCCTGAAGCTGGTCGAGAAGCGCATCACCCGCGACGAGGTCTACATCGCCGACGAGGCCTTCTTCACCGGCACCGCCGCCGAAGTGACGCCCATCCGCGAGCTGGACCGGATCGAACTGGGCAGCGGCAGCCGCGGCCCCCTCACCGAGAAGATCCAGTCGGCCTTCTTCGACATCGTCAACGGCCGCAATCCCAAGTACGCCCACTGGCTGAGCGTGGTCTGAGCGGGATCTTCCCGACGTCTCCGCCACCGACCGCCAGCCCCAGCAAGCCTTCAAGAACAAGATCATGAGCGCCAACACCACCACGCCCAAGGCCACCGTCGAAGTCACCGCCCAGGACCTGCAAGGTCCGGGCGTCGTCTTCTGCCCGAATCCCAAGATGCCGCTGTGGAGCAACCATCCGCGCGTCTTCATCGACCTGAGCCACACCGGCGAAGGCGCCTGCCCGTACTGCGGCACGCTGTACAAGCTGAAGGCCGGCGAGCACCTGCCCGCCGGTCACTGAGCCACGACGGTCGACGGCCTCGGCGTCGACCGCCGCCCGCTCCCCTGAACAAGGAACGAGACCCATGGTGCGCAAGCCTCAGACCGCCCTGCTGCTGGCCTCTCCGGAGGACACCGAAGCGCAGTTCTACGAGGCCTTGCAGGCCGGCGACCTGGAACGGCTGATGGCCGTCTGGGGCGACGAGGACGAGGTCTGCTGCGTGCATCCCGGCGGGCCGCGCGTCGTCGGCGCGGCGGCGATCCGGGCGAGCTTCGAGCAGATCTTCGCCAGAGGCGCGATCCCCGTTCATCCCGAATGCCAGCGCAAGCTGGTCAACGGCGAGACGGCGATCCACCAGGTGCTGGAACGCGTCGAGATCACCGACGAGGACGGCGTGCAGAGCGCGTGGGTCGTCGCGACGAATGTCTACCTGAAGACGGCGCTGGGCTGGCGCATGGTCGCGCACCATGCGAGCCCCGGCACCTCGCAGGATGTGAAGCAGGAGCTGTCGATCGTGTCCGCGGGCGCGCCGACGACGCTGCATTGAGAGGGTCGTCCATGCAGTACCAGGCGCCTCCCTGGTTGCCCGGAGGCCATGCCCAGACGATCTGGCCCGCGCTGTTCGCGCGGCGCTACGAAGGCCCGCCGCCCGAGTTCCGCCGCGAACGCTGGTCGACGCCGGATGGGGATTTCGTCGACGTCGAACATCTCGTCGACGCCGCGGAAGCGCCCGCCGGGCGGCCGCTGCTGGTGCTCTTCCACGGTCTCGAAGGCTCGGTGGAGAGCCAGTACGTGCAGGCCTTCGCGGCGGTGGCGCAGCAACGCGGCTGGGCCTTTGCGATGCCGTACTTCCGGGGGTGTTCGGGTGAGCTCAACCTCGCGCCGCGCGCGTACCACTCGGGCGACTATCTCGAAATCGGCTGGATGCTGGAACAGCTGCGCGCCGCGCATCGCGGCCCGATGATGGCCGTCGGCATCTCGCTGGGTGGCAATGCGCTGCTGCGCTGGGCGCAGGAAGCCGGCGAGAGCGCGGCGGCGACGGTCAAGGCCGTCTGCTCGGTCTGCTCGCCGATCGACCTGACGGCCGCCGGCCACGCGATCGGCAAGGGCTTCAACGGGCTGGTCTATACGCGGATGTTCCTGCGGACGATGATGCCCAAGGCGATGAGCAAGCTGAAGCAGCATCCCGGGTTGTTCGACGCCGAGCGGATGCGGCGCGTGCGCAACCTCTACGAGTTCGACAACATCTTCACCGGGCCGCTGCACGGCTTCCGGGACGTCGACGATTACTGGCTGCGCGCGTCGGCCAAGCCGCACCTGGCCCGGATCCGCATTCCGGCGCTGGTGCTGAACGCGCGCAACGACCCGTTCGTGCCGGCACACAGCCTGCCCGAACAGAGTCATGTCGGCCCGCATGTGACGCTGTGGCAGCCGCGCGAGGGCGGGCATGTCGGTTTCCCGTCAGGCCGGCCGCCCGGGCATGTGCGCACGATGCCGCAGCGCGTGACGGACTGGCTCTCGACGCGGCTCTGAGCCGCGCCCCTCGAACTCCCGGCGGCCCGCTCCCGCGGACCGCGATCGGAAAGGAACGCTCATGGACGCGATCGTCGAAGCCGCCTTGAAGAAGTGGCCCAACGTGCCGCATTGCTACGGCTGGCTGGCGCTGGACGCGCGCGGCGACTGGTACATGCGCGACGAGCGCATCCAGGCGGCCGGCCCGTTCCCGGCGGTCAAGGGCAGCCGCATCGTGCACGACAAGCTGATCGGCTTCATCGACCGCAACTACGCCTCGGACGACCAGGGGGCCTGGTTCTTCCAGAACGGGCCGCAGCGGGTCTACCTGCAGCTCGAGGTGGCGCCCTGGATCTGGCGGCTGCAGCCGGACGGCCGTGTGCTGAGCCACACCGGACGCGAGGCCCAGGTGGCCGGCGCGGTGCTGGATGACCAGGACCGCCTGTTCCTCGAGACCGATCTCGGCCTCGGGCTGGTCCACACGCAGGACATGGGGCCGGCGGCGGACGCGCTCGAAGCGGGACGCTGGACGATGTCCAACGCCACGCACGCCGAACTGATCGCCCGTCATGGGGTGTTGCTGGACCCCGTCGACCCGAAGGGGGGATCGGGCAAGTCCTGACCCGCCCATGAAAAAGCCGACCCTCGGGTCGGCTTTCGTGTCTTTGGCGGGCGCTGTTTACTGCGACGCGCCGGAGGCCGGGACAGCCGGCGCCGAAGCACCCGTGTCGGCGCCGGACGCGGCCGCGGCGGGCAGCTTGGGGTCGTCGAACTTGGCGCCGCCCTGGTTGGCCATGTAGACCACGGCGCGGGAGATCTCGAAGTCGCTGAAGTCACCGCCGCCCTGCGGCCCCATGTTGCCCTTGCCCTTGAGGGCGGAGTGCACCAGGGTGTCGAAGCCCGACTTCACCCGCGGGCCCCAGGCGTCGTGGTCGCCCAGCTTGGGCGCGCCGGCCGCGCCGGTGGCGTGGCAGGCCGAGCACTGGGCCTGGAAAACCTGCTCGCCGGACTTCATCGCGGCGGCGTTGGTCAGGTCCTTGAGCTCTATCGAGCCCACGGGCTGGATGCGGGCGGCGACCGCCTGCGCCTCGAGTCCGGTGCCGCCGGCGCCGGGCTTGATCTCGCTGGACACGTAGTTCGCGAGCATCACGATGATCACGATCGGAATGACGAACGCGAAGAAGACGGCGACGATCAGTTGCTTGGGGGTCTTGATCGGGCCCTCGTGGGCGTCGTGTCCTTCGGCGTGCGTGTCCTGGGCGTTGGCGTGGTCCTGGGTTCCGCTCATGAATTCCTCGTGGCTCGAATCGAATCGGATACAGCAGAAGCGAGCGCAGTATAGCCAGCCCCCTGCCGCCCCACCCTGGGGCTTTCGTCAAGGTCGGCACGTGGATGGGGCAGGTGTTGCGCGAGGGTCGCGCAGGTGTTCGCGATCGTTCCGTTCGGGCCGACGGCGGCGACTCGGGGCGAGACGGGTCAGAACGAGGCTAGAATGCGCGCTTCCCGCGGCGACCGTGGTGAAGTGGATATCATTGGGCCCTCCGAAGGCTTAGTCGCAAGTTCGATTCTTGCCGGTCGCACCAGAACACCGAGAAGCCGGTTGTCACGAGAGTGGCAACCGGCTTTCCTCTTTCTGCGGTCCGCTTTCTGCCGTCCGTGCTCTGCAGTCCATGTTCAGCGGCGACGGCGCCTCGCGGCCTGGCGTCCTACGCGCGCACGCGCTCTGGGCTGACCTTCCCGTCGAACGCGCGGACCTAGGCTCAGCCCATGGGACTGCACCGACTCATCGGGCGCCTGGCCATGGCGCCCTTCTCCAAGGCCTTGCCCGCGATGGGCGACACCGAACGGGCGGCCCTCGAGGCCGGCACGGTCGGCTTCGAAGGGCAGCTCTTCGCGGGCCGGCCCGACTTCGACGCGCTGATCGCGCAAGGCCCCAACCGCCTCACCGACGAGGAGCGTCGTTTCCTCGACCAGGAGGTGACCACGCTCGTCGGCATGCTGGACGACCACGCGATCGACGAGGCCGGCGACCTGCCGACCGAGGTGTGGCAATACCTGCGCGACCACCGCTTCTTCGGGATGATCATTCCAAAGGCGTACGGCGGCCTCGGCTTCGGCCACTACGCGCATGCCGAGGTGGTGACCCGCATCGCCACCGTCAACACCGCCTGCGCGGTGACGGTGATGGTGCCCAACTCGCTGGGCCCGGCCGAACTGCTGCTGCGCTACGGCACGCCGGCCCAGCAGCAGCACTACCTGCCGCGCCTGGCCGACGGCCGCGAACTGCCCTGCTTCGGCCTCACCTCGCCGCATGCGGGGTCGGACGCCGCCTCCATCCCCGACCGCGGCGTGCTCACCGAACGCGAGATCGACGGCCGGACCGTGCGCGGCTTCAGCGTGCGCTTCGACAAGCGCTACATCACGCTCGCGCCGGTGGCGAGCGTGGTGGGCCTCGCTTTCCAGGCGATCGATCCCTCGCGGCCCGAGGGGCAGCAGGAACTCGGCATCACCTGCGCGCTGCTGCCGGTGCCGACGCCCGGCATGGAGATCGGCCGTCGCCACCATCCGATGGACTCGGCCTTCATGAACGGGCCGATCCGCGGCGAGGACGTCTTCGTCCCCATGGACTGGGTCATCGGCGGCGAGGAGCGCGTCGGCCAGGGCTGGCGCATGCTGATGGAATGCCTGGCCGCCGGCCGCGCGATCTCGCTGCCGGCGCTGGGAGCGGCGATGCAGCAGACCGCGCTGTTCGTGGTCAACGGCTACGGCCAGGTGCGCGAGCAGTTCGGCCTGCCCATCGGGCGCTTCCACGCGATCGCCGGCATCACCGCGCAGATGGCCGCCCGGCTCTACGCCACTGACGCCGCGCGGCGTTACACCGCCGCCGCGCTCGACGCCGGCGAGCAGCCCAGCGTCGCCAGCGCCATCCTCAAGGTGCAGCTCACCGAGGCAGGCCGTCGCGCGGCCAACGACGGCATGGACGTGCTCGGGGGCAAGGGCATCATCGCCGGACCCCGCAACCTGCTGGGCGTGGCCTACCGCCACGCGCCCATCGCCATCACGGTGGAGGGCGCCAACCTGCTGTCGCGGGCGCTGATCATCTTTGGCCAAGGGGCGACCCGCTGCCATCCCTTCGTGCTGGAGGAGATGACGGCCGTGCAGACCCAGGACGAGGAGCGACTGGGGCGCGCCCTGGTCGGTCATGTCGGTCATGTGATGCGCAATCTCTGGCGCAGCCTGGCGCACACGCCGCTGCGCGGCCAGCCGCCGGCCGACCTGCGCGCGGAAGCGACGCTCATCGCCTCGCTGTCGGCCCGCTACGCGCTCACCGCCGACCTGGCGATGGGACTGCTGGGCGGCAAGCTCAAGCGCATGGAGCTGTTGTCCGCGCGCCTGGGTGACGTGCTGGCCGCGCTCTACCTCGCCGCCGCCTGCGTGTGGCGCTACCAGGTCGAGAACGACCCGGCGACGCTGCCGGTGGCGCGCGCCGCGATCCGCCTGCAGCTGCACGAGGCCGCGACGCTGCTGCGTGAGCTCTACGACAACCTCCCTTCCCGTCTCCTGCGGGCGATGGCGCCGATGCTCCTGCACGGCACCGGTCACCTCGCGCCGCTGCGCGACCGCGAGGCCATCGCCCTGGCGGACGCGTTGCGCACGCAGCCGGCGCTGATGCGCCGCCTCTGCCCCGACGTCTCGCGTCCGAAGCGCGGCGGCCTGCTCGACCTGATGCGCGCGCTCGATGCGGCCCGCGCCCTGGGCGACGAAGTGCCGGCGCTCAACAAGGCGCTGCGCCGCTCCGGCTCCCTGGAGACGGTGGCGCGCGGCGCTCGCAATCCGGAGGCGGCGCTGGCCTACCTGAAGGCCGCCGAAGAGGTGATCCGGGTCGACGAGGACTGACCGCCGGGCGCGCCGATTCCCCCATCGGTGGGCCTGCCGATACGCAAATTCGCTCATGCGGGTGCCGCCATTTGTGCGATTGCTCAGCGATCGGATTTCTCTAGAGTTCCTCACCTCTGCTCCAGCGCGACGCCCAGCGCTGCGCTGGGGCCGGCTTCGCGCTCGCCAAGAGGTTTTCGGATGGAACTGCTCAAAGAGAACTGGATCCGGCTCTCCTACTGCGCCGCCAGCGTCGGTATCGTGTGGGCCGCGTATCACTTCCGCGTCGACGTGCTGTCGGACAAGGACACGTTCGATCGCTTCAGCTACATCGGTGGCGTGGCGACCTTCGTCGGTCTGCTGATCACGGTGTCCGAGGTGCTGCAGGCGATCAGCATTTCCAAGGGCATCCGCGCCGAGGCGAGGGCGCTGCTGGCAGAGGCCCGAAAGGTGGACCGGGCCGCGCTTTTCAGCGAGTGCCTGCTGATGATCGATCGCATCAACGATGACGTCATCGACAGGCGATTCGGAACCGCCCTGCAAGGGCTCCAACAAGTCCGCCGCTCCTTCCTCCGCGCGGCGACGCCGTGCACCAGCCCGGAGGCGCTGTCTGGGAAGCTCGCTGAGGTTGAAGAACTCTTGCAGGACTCGGTTCGGGCCGCTGCCACGGCATCCCGCTCCAAGCGCAGCTCGGTGGAGATCCACGAAGCGCTTTTGGCTGCCAAAGAGATCCTCGAACAACTCATTTCCGGAAGGACTGCGAACCATGCTCCCTGACAAGATCCGACGCTTCGTGTCCAAGCTCGTCCAGCGCACCGAGGCCGGTGACATCCCGTGGGAATACGACCTGTTCGATGCGGTCGCATGGAAGGAAAAAGACTTCGCTGTCTCCCTCCATTACTCGTTCAATGGCAGGGAGAACTGCGGCGTTTTCCGTTTCGTCTATAGGGATGCGAAGGGGAGCGAATACGAGTTCTACACGAACAGCGACAGTGACGACTATCCGCTGACGAAGCATCTTTTCGACAGCGCCCAGGCGACCAAGATGGAACTTCCGTTCTGACGGCGGGCAAGGCGGATACTGAGGCGATCACCGGCTCATCCCCGCCTTGCCATGCGTCTCCTCATCCTCGGCGGCACCGTCTTCCTCGGTCGCCACGTCATCGACGCCGCGCTGGCGCGCGGTCACACGGTGTCGATGCTGAATCGCGGCCGGCACGGCCCGGGTCTGTTCCCCGAGGTGGAGCGCCTCATCGGCGATCGCGACGGCGACATGAGCGCCCTGCGCGGTCGCACGTTCGATGCGGTCATCGACTGCACCGCGTTCAACCCGGCGCAGATCGAGCGCACCCTCGCAGCGCTCGACACGGGCACGCCGCACGTCGTGCTGGTGTCCTCGATCTCGGCGTACGGCGTGTTCCCGCCGCATCGCGTCTTCGACGAATCGACGCCGCTCGCGGAGGGCAACGCCGGCTACGGGCCGTTGAAGGCCCGGGCCGAAGAGGCGCTCGTCCGCGCCCTGCCCGATCGGCACGCGATCGTGCGGCCGGGACTGATCGTCGGCCCGCATGACCCGACCGGTCGATTCACGTATTGGCCGACGCGTGTCGCGCGGGGCGGCGAGATCCTCGCGCCCGGCAGGCCCGAGCGGCCGGTCCAGGTCATCGATGTCCGCGATCTCGCCGCGTTCTGCGTGACGCTTGCCGAGTCGCGCGCCACCGGCGCGTTCAACGCCGTCGGACCCCGTCTGTCGATGAAGACGTTGCTCGACGCCTGCCTGCAGGCCGCACCGGGCAGCGACGCCCGCTTCACCTGGAAACCGGACGCCCTGCTGCTCGTGCTCGGCGTGGCGCCGTGGACCGGGCTGCCGCTGTGGCTGCCCGAAGAGGACCCCGCGGTCGGCGGCATGCTGCTCGGCGATGCCGCCCGCGCAATGGCGGCAGGCCTGACGACCCGGTCGATCCAGGACACGGCGGCCGCCACGCTCGCCTGGGCGAGCGCACCGCGCGAGGCGGACTGGGATGCGGGCAAGCTCGTCGCCACCCTGGCGCCGGCGCGCGAAGCCGAGATCCTCGCCGGCCGTTCCGCCACGGACCGCCCGAGCGGTCCGGGCGGCGCCGGCCACCTCAGGTCAACCTGAACACCGCGATCGCCGTCGACAGGCGGTGCGATTGATCCTTCAGGCTCTCGGCCGCCGACGCGGCCTCTTCCACCAGCGCCGCGTTCTGCTGCGTCATCTGGTCGAGGTGGCCCACCGCGGCGTTCACCTGGTTGATGCCATCGCTCTGCTCCTGGGACGCCGCGCGGATTTCCGCAATGATGTCCGTCACGCGCTGCACGCTGGTCACGATGTCGGTCATCGTCGTGCCCGCGTCGCTGACCAGCCGCGAGCCCGATTCCACCCGCTCCACGCTGGTGGCGATCAACGTCTTGATTTCCCTGGCCGCCTGCGCGCTGCGCTGCGCCAGCGATCGCACCTCGCTCGCCACCACCGCGAAGCCCCGGCCCTGCTCGCCCGCCCGCGCCGCCTCGACCGCCGCGTTCAGCGCCAGGATGTTGGTCTGGAAGGCGATGCCGTCGATGGTGCCGATGATGTCGGCGATGCGTCGCGAGCTGTCGCTGATCTCGCCCATCGTCGCCACGACCTGCCCCATCACCGCGCCGCCGCGCTGCGCGGTCTCCGCCGCGGAACCGGCCAGCTGGTTGGCCGTCGTCGCCGCGTCCGCCGTCTGCCGCACCGTGCCCGTCAGCTGCGTCAGCGACGCCGCCGCCTGCTGCAGGTTGGACGCCGTCTGCTCCGTGCGCGCCGACAGGTCCATGTTGCCGGTGGCGATCTCCGCGCTCGCGGTGCTGATGCTGTCCGTCGAGCCCCGCACTTCGCCGATCAGACGCACCAACGCGCCCTGCATCTCGCCCAGCGAGCGCAACAACTGCCCCGTCTCGTCGCCGCCCGTCGTCACGATGCGGCCCGTCAGGTCGAAGCGCGCGATCGCATCGGCTACCTCCGCCGCCTGGGCGAGCGGGCGCGTGATCGAACGCGTCAGCCACACCGCCAGGGCCACGCCCGCCGCGAGCGCGACCAGCCCGAACACCACCAGCGCGGTCCGTGCGCGCGCGTTGGTCTCCGCCAGCGCCTTCAGCGCCGTGTCCAGCTGATCCCGCTGCTGCTGCGCGATCACGCGGATGCTCTCCAGATAGACGGCCGCGGCCGGCTTGAACTGCTCGTCGAAGAGCTGCTTCGCCCGCGCCGGGTCGCCCTGCTTCTTCGCCTCGGTGAGGGTGTCGCGCACCTTGATGTAGGCCTTGCGCAGCTCGATCACGCGGTCGAAGGCGGCGCGTTCCTCCGGCGAGTTCAGCAGCTTGTCCATCCGGGCCTGCAGCTCGGAGGAGGACTTCGTCGACTCCGCCGCCTGCTCGGCGAAGAAGGTCGCCAGGGCCGGGTCCGCGCTCACCGCGATCGCCGTCGTGCGCGTGCCGCCGTTGTAGACGTTGCGGTACCAGTCGGAGGCCACCCGCTCGGTGACGATGGTCTCCTGGTACATGGACTCCGTCTGCGCCGCGACGCGGCTCAGCCCCAGATAACCCATCGCCGATCCGATCAGCGCAATCACCAGTACCAGGGCCTGGACCAGCCCCAACCGCCGGCCGATGGAGCCCCGGACGTTCGCGTTGGACATCATGTTCGTTCTCCTCGACACCGGTCCGAAGGGAGATCGGACCGCGTTGCGGCGCGATGTTGGCACCGGTACCGTACACCGATATCAAGCTGCCGTTAAGTCCTCTCCGACCTGTGGAAAGCTTGGCAGAAGCGGGGGCGATCCTCAGATCCGCGGCGTCAGCCGCACCTGCGGCATCGGCTTGAGCGAGCCCACGTCCAACGTGCGCGGCGGTCCCGACAGCTTGCGCGGCGTCGCGGCGCCCAGGTCATCCAGGCCGGTGAGGAACCGCGCCGCCTCGGCCCGCATCGCCGACGAGCGCTGGTAGCGCGTGTCCGCGTCCAGCAACACGAGCCAGTCGGCCGGCGTCCCCGCCCCCGCCCCCGTCCCCGTCCCCGTCCCCGTTCCCGTTCCCGCCTCCACCCCTGCGCCTGGACCCGCGCCCATCGCCGCCGCCAGCCCGACCGTCGCGGGTTGCATCACGCCGAGGAAGGTCGTCAGCCGTGCGCGCCGATGGCTCTCCCAGCCCGCGCCGCCCTCGGCGCCCGACGGGTGGAACCGCGCGATCAGGCGCTGCGCCGCCAGGCCGCCGGCCTCCGCCAGCGCGGCGATCGTGCCGGCGGGCATCGCGAGGTTGAGCCCCCCTTCGTCGGCCCTCTGGCTGATCTGGACGATGCGGTCGCGGAAGCCCGGCGTCGGGAACAGGATCTCGTCGCGCCAGTTCTGCATCGTGCCGACGATGCTCCCCAGGAAACCGGCCAGCCCCGCGAGCGGCGCCTTCTCCCGGGCCGCCGGCGCGCGTTGCTCCCAGTCGTCGACGAGGTCCGGCTCCGGCCAGTGGCGCAGGCGGCCGCCGCGGTCGTCTTCGGGCAGGTAGATCCGCCCGCCGTCGTTGGCCGGATCACCCGGCTCGATCGCGTGGTCCGGATGCGGGCGCTTCAGGTTGACCGCGAAGGTCGGATGCCGCGGCAGCATCGCGTCGAACAGGTGCAGCGGCAGGTTGCTGCCGATGCCGCCGTCCGAGAACCAGATCCGCGTCGCCCTCAGCCGCAGGCGGCGGCGCACCTCGGCGGTCTCCGCCGCGCGGACCGCGGCCTGCGTGCGCTGGTTGGCCGTGCGCGACCAGTCCACCGCATACAGCGGGACCGCCGACAGCAGCAGCGGGAAGCTCAGGCTCATCCGGATCGCGACGACGACCGGCAGGTCGCCGTGCCGCGGCAGCGGTCGCAGTGCGCGACCTTGCGCGCTCTCGATCACCGGTCCGTCATGCCCGTCGCCCAACGGGGTCGCCAGCGCCGTCATCACGGCCGGCGGGAACAGCCGCGACCACTCCAGCGGGTCGTAATAGAACATCGGCGTCCCGGGCCGGAACGGGATGCTGTAGACCATCTGCTGGCTGACCGCGCTCGTGATCACCTCGAGGTTGATGCGGCGCGTCGCCGGGTCCGGCCCCCACAACTCCCCGAAGCTCAGCGGCGGCCCGTCGACGCTCTTGCCGGCGAGTTCATTGAAGTAGACGTGCAACCAATCGGTGAGCGCAAGCGGCTCGTCCTGACCGGGCCGCCCGGGCTGCCCCCGCTGCGTCTGGCCGCTGCACAGGCCGTAGCCGTTGTCCTTGAGCCCGCGCAGCAGGCTGCGGGCGAAGAGGGCCAGCACCGTGCCGACCACCGCGCCCGTCACGAGCACGACGATCACCGCCAACCCGGCGACCGCGGCCAAGGTCCGCCAGGGTCCGGTCCCGGCGTCCGGCGTGAGCAGGCGGACATACGGCACGAGCAGCGCCGCGCCGACGCCGGCGACCGCCAACGCGGCCAGACCGTGCATCGCCACCATGCCGCCGATGATCGACGCCACCGCCGCGCCCGCGGGCTTTCCGAGCGCCCCTGCCAGCACCTCGAAGTGCCGGCGCAACGCGGGGACCGGCTGGAAGAGCGTGAACAGCCGGTTGCGACCGGGGCCAGGTCTTGCGCCCGGGGGCTCGGCGCCGAGTTCCTCCGGCAGGCGCGCCAGCCGATCGAAGGCGCCGACATGGCCGCGCTGGCGGCCGAACTCCGCCGCGGCGCTGGCGCCGGCCGCGATCGCGCCCGCCGAGGTGCCGCCGATGTTCTTGAACCGGTATCGCTCGGACAACCCGGCCACCAGCCGCGGGTAGATCACGCCGCTGGTGACGCCACCCTTCATGACGAGGTCGCAATGACTGACCCCGCCCGCCTCCGTCCCGGCTGCCGGTCTGGGTCCGGTGCCGGGGCTCGCCTCTGACTGCCGCATGTCGTCGCTCTCCATGACGCCTGATTCTCAGGGGCCCGGCGACAACCGTTGTCAGGATCCTCCGGACTCGATGTCGCGGACGACACCGTCGCGCAGCATCACGCGCCGGTCCCCGAAGCGAGCCAGGTCCTCGGGGTCGTGCGTGATCATCAGCATCGGCACGCCGACGCGTTCGAGCAGGGTGTCGAGCTCCGCCCGCATGCGGCCGCGCAGCTCCGGATCGAGCGCGGAGAACGGCTCGTCGAGCAGCAGCGCACGCGGCTCGTTCACCAGCGCGCGGGCCAGCGCCGTGCGCTGGCGCTGGCCGCCGGACAGCTGGTGCGGCCGCTGCTGCGCCACCCGTTCCAGCTCGAAGGCCTGGATCCAGCGGTCGACCGCCTCGCCGCCCTCGTGGCGCGAGGGATTGCGCCAGCCGCGCTTCAGCGCGAAGGCGATGTTCTGCCGCACCGTCAGCTGCGGGAACAGCGCGTAGTCCTGGAACAGGTAGCCCAGCCGCCGCTCGCGCGCCGGCACGTCGATGCGCGACGCGCTGTCGAAGACCGGGTGGCCGTCGATGTAGATCGTGCCGTCGTCGGGTTTCAGCAGACCCGCGACGGCCTGCAGCGTCAGGCTCTTGCCGGCGCCCGACGGCCCGTAGATCACCGTCCGCCGCGCGTCGGTGCTGAAGCTGACGTCGAGCTCGAAGCGACGGCCGCCGCCCTCGACCTGCTTGCGGATGCGGACCTCGAAGCTCATGCGGCGCTCCTCGGGCCGGCCAGCCGGCCGGCGGCCAGCAGCACCACGATGCAGGTCAGCGACACGATCAGCACCAGCAGGTTGGCGGTGTCGTCCTGGCCCGCCTGCACCGCCTCGTAGACGGCCACCGACAGCGTCTGCGTCTTGCCCGGGATGCTGCCGGCGACCATCAGCGTCGCGCCGAACTCGCCCAGCGCGCGGGCGAAGGCCAGCAGCACGCCGGCCAGCACGCCGCGCCAGGCCATCGGCAGGGTCACGCGGAAGAACAGCGCCCCTTCGCTGAGGCCCAGCACCCGTCCGGCGCGCTCCAGCTGCGGATCCACGCCTTCGAACGCGGCCCGCGCGGACTTCATGACGAGCGGGAAGGCGACGATCGTCGCCGCGATCACCGCGCCCTGCCAGGTGAAGATCAGGTTGATGCCGAAGGTGTCCCACAGCCACGCCCCGAGCCAGCCGCGCTTGCCGATGACGACCAGCAGGTAGTAGCCCACCACCGTCGGCGGCAGCACCATCGGCAGCGTCAGCACGGCGTCCAGCAGCTCGCGCCCGGGGAAGCGCAGGCGCGCGAGCGCGAAGCCGGCCGCGACGCCGAGCACCAGGTTCAGCGCCGTCGCGCAGCCGGCGACCTTCAGCGACAGCGCGAGCGCGATCCAGGCGGATTCCACGGGGGATGGCGCTCCTCGGCCCGACGTCGTCGGACGATCAGGGCTTCTGGAAGCCGTACCTGGCCAGCACCGCCTGACCGGCGGCCGAGGCGACGAAGTCCAGGAACTGCTTGCCGCCGTCGACGTTCGAGCCGCCGTTGGTGACGGCGATCGGGTAGGAGATCGGCGTCTCGGTCGGCACGCTGAACAGGATGCGGACCTTGTCCTTCAGCACGAAGGCGTCGGTCGCATAGACGAAGCCGGCCTCGGTCTCGCCGCGCGAGACGTAGTCCAGCGCCTGGCGCACGTTCTGCGCGTAGACGGCCTTGGGCTCCACAGCGGTCCACAGATTGGCCTTCTCCAGCGCGCCCTTGGCATAACGGCCGGCGGGCACGCCCTCGGGCTTGCCGATGGCGATGCGCTTCACGGTCGGCTGCTGCAGATCGGTGAGCGACTTCAGCGCCACGCCGTTCTCGGCCGGCGTGATGACGACCAGCGCGTTGGAGACGAAGTTGCGTCGCGTGCCGTCGACCAGCAGCTTCTGCTGCTGGGCCTTGTCCATCGTTTCCTGGTCGGCCGAGGCGAACACGTCGACCGGTGCGCCCTTGGCGATCTGGGCGAGCAGCGCGTCGGATGCGGCGAAGTTGAACTGGACCTTGGTCCCCGGATGCGCCGCCTCGAAGGCCGGTGCCAGTTCCTTGAACGCGTTGGTCAGGCTGGCGGCGGCGGAGACGGTCACGTCCGCGGCCTGCGCGAGGCCGGCGGCCATCAACGCGAGGGTCAGCACGGCCGCGCGACGGGCGATCTGGACGGGGCGAATCGAGCGCATGGCGAGTCCCTCGACGGGTGGACACAGAGGAGGCTCGCAATATATCCCAGGATATTGCGCGGCACGATGCTGGAACGCGGTCCGCCTCGCAGCGCGCACGACCAAGGCCAAGGCCAAGACGAAGGCCAAGGCCCGAGGACCTCGGTGTGTCGACGCCGGCGGCGCCGGTGCCCCTTGGAGCGAATTCCGAGCGGCGAGGAGGAGATTGAGCGGAAAGGGGCACCGGCGCTGCCGGCGTCCGCGTTGCTCTCAGGGGGCGAGGAGCCTGAGCAGCTGCCTGATTTCCGTCTTGCAGGCTGCGAGCGCGGAGTCCTCGATCTGTCGATAGAGCGCGATCAGCGCCCGTCCGGAGTCGGTGAGTGCGCTGCCACCGCCCTTGGCGCCGCCGGCGGCGGTGGCGACGGCGGGTTCCTTGAGTGCGCGGTTGGTTTCGGCGATGAGGAGCCAGGCGCGGCGATAGGACATGTCCAGCGACTTTGCTGCTGCGGTGATGGAGCCTGTCTCGTCGAGCGCTTCCAGCAGCGCGATTTTTCCGGGCCCGATGGCGATGACGTCGCCGACGGTGACGCGCATGCGGAGCTTGAGTGCCGGCTTGAGCGCAGGGGTTGGCGCAGGTGTTGGCGCCGGCTGGGGCGCGGAGGGAGCGGGAGTCGAGCGGGCAACCATGCGCGCATTACACCCGATGCCGCCCGTGGCGAGGGATGTGGCGCGGCATCTGGCACCGTACCTGGCGCGCCATCGGTCCCGCCTCAGTCCGCCAGACGCCAGCCACCGCGCCCGGCCGCCTTGGCCGCATAGAGCGCATCGTCCGCGCGGCCCAGCAGCGCCACGTCGTCCTCCGCCCCGCCGTCGTGACAGGCGATGCCGATGCTGGTCGACATCCGCAACGCCTGACCTTGCAAGGTCAGTGGCGCCTGCACCACGTCGAGTACCTTCTGGGCCACCAGCGTCGCCTCCTGCGGCGTGTGCAGGTTCTCGAGGATCAGCACGAACTCGTCGCCGGCCAGCCGGCAGAGCTGGTCGGTCTCGCGCAGCGTCCCGCGCACCCGGTCGGCGAAGGCCCGCAACACCACGTCTCCGGCCGCATGCCCCAGCGAATCGTTGATCTGCTTGAAGTGGTCCAGGTCCATGAACATCAACGCCATGGTCCGCTGGACGCGCCGCGTGCGGGCGATCGATTCGGACAGGCGGGACTCGAACTGCCGCCGGTTCGGCAACCCGGTCAGCGGGTCCACGCGACTGAGCTGGTCCAGCTCCCGCTCCACCTGCTTGAACGGCGTGATGTCGGTCGCCAGCGTGTAGACCCCGGCCACGCTGCCATCCGGGCGCAGGTCGGGCACGTACTCGGCGAGCATGTCGCGCACCACGCCGTTGCTCTCCGAACGCGTCTCGAAACGCTGCCGCACGCCCGCCAGCGCCGCCTTCAGGAAAGGCTGCCGCTGCGCATGCAGCACCGGCCCGACCACCTCAAGCAAGGTGCGCCCCAGCGCGTCTTCCGTCTCCATGCCCATCCAGGTCCGGAAGGTCGCGTTGAGGAAGCGCAGGCGCTCCTCCGCGTCGATGTAGGAGATCAGCACCGGCAGGTTGTCCGCGATCGTGTGCAGCCGGCGCTCGCTGGCTTCCTGGCGCAGCAGCGCCTCGTGCAGCTCCAGCGTGCGTGCTGCGACGCGCAGTTCCAGCGACGCGTTGAGTTCCGCGAGCGAGCGGTCCTGCTCGGCCTGCCGGTGGGCCAGGTCGGTCAGCGCATGGGACAGCATCGCCGCCTCGCGATAGCCGCCGACGGTGGGGAGCGCGTCCTCGCTCAGGTGACGTCGTTGCGCGATCGCGTTGGCCAGCTCGTTCAGCGGGCGGCTCATGCGCCGCGCCAGCCACCAGCTCAACGGCACCGCCGCCGCCAGCAGCAGGATCGCGCTGAGCGCGATCTGGCGACGCAGGCCGTAATAATCTGCCAGCGCCACCGCCACCGGCTGCCGCACCAGCACCGTCCAGCCGAGACCGGGATACGGGCCGTAACCCTGGCTCGGCACGCTGACGGCGAAGTAGTCGACGCCGTCGACCTCGTGATGCCGCAGGCCCTGACCGTTCTCGTCGCCGATCGGCATCGGCTTGCCTTCCCGGTCCGAGGGTCCCAGGATCACCACGCCGTCCTTGCCCAGCACGAGCGCGTCGGCCTGGTGGGAGGCCATCGTCGCGTCGATCAGCTCGCTCTTGATCTGGCGCGCCCAGCCCCAGCTCAGGTGCACGCCGAAGACCCCCTGCAGCTGGCCGCGCTGGTCGAGCAGCGGGATCGCGAAGTCGACGAAGCGCCAGGGCTCGTTCTGGCGTGGCAGCAGCTTTTCCAGCAGCAGCGCCGCGTGCACGTCCCCGACGAAGGGCTGCCCGCCCTTCGCGCCCTGCCACCAGGGGCGCTTGGAGACGTCGACGCCGTCCAGCAACCCGCCGGCCGAGGCCAGCACCCGGCCCTGCCCGTCCGTCACGCCCAGCCAGGCGAAATGGTCGAAGCCGACCTGGACCTGGTCCAGCGCGCGGCGCATGGCCTCGGGATCGTCGAAGCGTCGGAAAGGGTCGAGCTGCGCCAGCACCCGCACTTCCTTGAACTGCTGCGCCATGCCGCGGTCCAGCGCGTCGCGGAAATCGACCGCGACCTGGCGCAGCGACTCGACCGCGCGGCGCTCGGCATGGGCGCGGGCGAAGTTCTCGATCAGCAGGGCGGAGATCAGCAGCGCCACCGCCACCGCCGCCAGCACCATCACGGTCAGCCAGCGACCGAGGGATGCGCGCGAGCCGCGCGGCGGGACGAAACCGTCGGCGCTCTCGCCCGGCCCGTGAGGACTGCCGGGCGTGGGAGGGGACGGCAGGGCCTGGGCGTTGTCGTGCATCACTGCGGTTGTAGCGAGAGCGGGCGGAACCCGCAACGCGGGATAGTGCCACTGCACCAGCGGCGGGCAAAGCCCGACCCTGTCCGGGCACCGTCGCGGGGCGGGCTGTGCAGGCGCACCAAAAGCGATCAAGCTGGCGGTCTTGTCGGCCCGTCCGCCGGACGGGGGTGGGCACGGCGCTTGCAACCGGCCCCTTCCGACCGCCACCCGGAGGCGGTCCGTCCCTGGAGACCTCATGCATGCGCTGACCCTTCCGGCCCCTGGCCACTATGACGAGATGCTGCTGCAAAGCGGCGCGATCCGGCCCAGTTACCAGGACTTCGCGGACTGGCTGCACGCCCAGACCCCCGACGCCCTCGCCAAGAAGCGGGCCGAAGCCGACCTGCTGTTCCACAAGGTCGGCATCACCTTCGCCGTCTATGGCGACGAGGCCGGCGCGGAACGCCTGATCCCCTTCGACACCGTCCCCCGCATCGTCCCCGCCGACGACTGGCGGATGCTGGAACGCGGCCTGCGCCAGCGCGTCACCGCGCTCAACCGTTTCCTGTGGGACATCTACCACGATCACGAGATCGTGAAGGCCGGCCTGATCCCCGCCGAGCAGGTCTTCGCCAACGCGCAGTACCAGCCGGCGATGCAGGGGCTGGACCTGCCGCTGGGCGTCTATGCGCACATCACCGGCGTGGACCTGATCCGCCATTCCGACGGTGGTTATTACGTGCTGGAGGACAACCTGCGCGTGCCCTCCGGCGTCAGCTACATGCTGGAGAACCGCAAGATGATGATGCGGCTCTTCCCGGAGCTGTTCGCGAAGTACCCGATCGCGCCGGTCGCGCACTACCCGGCGCTGCTGCTGAACACGCTGCGCCAGGCCAGCCTGGCGGACAACCCGACCGTCGTGGTGCTGACGCCGGGACCGTTCAACTCGGCCTACTTCGAGCACGCCTTCCTCGCCCAGCAGATGGGCGTGGAGCTGGTCGAGGGCCAGGACCTGTTCGTCAAGGACGGCTTCGTGTTCATGCGGACCACCGTCGGACCCAAGCGCGTCGACGTCATCTACCGCCGCATCGACGACGCCTTCCTCGACCCGCTGGCCTTCCGGTCCGATTCGATGCTGGGCGTGCCGGGGCTGCTGTCGGTCTACAAGCAGGGGCATGTGGTGCTGGCGAACGCAGTCGGCACCGGCGTCGCGGACGACAAGTCCATCTATCCGTACGTGCCGGACATGGTCCGCTTCTACCTCGGCGAGGAGCCCATCCTGCACAACGTGCCGACCTGGCAGTGCCGCAAGGCCCAGGACCTGGACCACGTGCTGGCCAACATGGCGGAGCTGGTGGTGAAGGAGGTCCATGGCGCGGGCGGCTACGGGATGCTGGTCGGGCCGGCCTCGACGGCGGCCGAGGTCGCGGACTTCAAGGAACGCGTCAAGGCGGATCCGTCGAACTACATCGCGCAGCCGACGCTGTGCCTGTCGAGCTGCCCCACCTTCGTCGAGCGCGGCATCGCGCCGCGCCACATCGACCTGAGGCCCTTCGTCCTCTCGGGGCGCGAGGTCAACATGGTCGCCGGCGGCCTGACGCGCGTGGCGCTGAAGGCCGGCTCGCTGGTCGTCAATTCGTCCCAGGGTGGCGGCACCAAGGACACCTGGATCCTGGAGAACTAAGCCCATGCTCAGCCGTACCGCCGCACAGCTCTACTGGATGAGCCGATACATGGAGCGCGCCGAGAACCTGGTGCGCATGCTCGACGTCACGCACTCGCTGTCGCTGCTCCCGCAGTCGCGCGGCGCCGCGACGGAACTCGCCGCGCCGCTCGCCGTGACCGGCACGCTCGAGGCCTACCAGGCGCGGCACCCGCAACTGAGCGCCGCGCAGCTCTTCCGTTTCATGGGGATCGACCTGGAGAACCCGGCCTCGGTGCTGTCCTGCATCCGGCAGGCGCGCGAGAACGCGCATGCCGTGCGCGGCCAGATCACCGCCGAGATGTGGGAAGCCATCAACACCAGCTGGCTGGAAGCCCGCGAGCTCGCGCGCAAGGGCGTGGCCGAGCCCTCGTCCTTCTTCGACTGGGTGAAGGAGCGGTCCCACCTGTTCCGCGGCGCGACCTACGGCACGCTGCAGCGCAACGACGCGTACTGCTTCATCCGGCTGGGCACCTTCGTCGAACGCGCGGACAACACCGCGCGGCTGCTGGACGTGAAGTCGCAGCTGATCGCCCCGGCGGTGGACACGCTCGCGCCGGTCGACGCGCCGAGCGAAAGCGCGCCGGACTTCTACGCATGGAACGCGCTGCTGCGCTCGCTGTCGGCCTTCGAGGCGTACCACGCGGCCTATCGCGACAGCCTGAACGGCCGCCGCGTGACCGAGCTGCTGATCCTGCGACCGGACGTGCCGCGCTCGTTGCGCGCGTGCTGCGACGAGATCCGCGCGGTGCTGCCGCAGATCGAGGCGCGCGAAGGCGCCGAGGACGCGGGCCGCAATGTCAAGCAGAGCGCCGGTCGCCTGGCCCTGCGCCTGGAGTATGGTGCGGTGGACGAGATCCTCGACCAGGGGCTGCACCCGTGGTTGACGGGTTTCCTGCAGGACTCGGCGCGGCTCGGCCGCGACATCCAGCAGGCCTATTTCGAGGCGCAGTGAAACCAGGGACAGCGCCATGCATCTGCACATTTCGCACGAGACCGTCTACGCCTACGACTCACCGGTGGCGCGCAGCACGCAGTACCTGCGGCTGACACCGCGGCCCGCGCGCGGCCTGCGCGTCCTGCACTGGCAGCTGGAGCTGCCGTCGCCGGCCAGCGCCTGCAAGGACGCGTTCGGCAACACGATGCACGTGCTGAGCCTGGACGGCCCGCGGCGCGACATCGTCCTGCGCGCGATCGGCGAGGTGGACACCGACGACGCACCGCCCACGCCGGACCCCGAGGAGGACCTGCCCTCCCCGCTGTTCCTGCGCGACAGCCCCCTGACCCGGGCGGACGATGCGCTGCGGCAGTTCGCCAGCGGCTTCGCGGAGGCGGCGAAGGCCGATGCGCATGGCGCGCTGCTCGCGCTGATGGCGGCCATCGGCGAGCGCATGCCCTACGTGCGCGGCTACACCGACGCCGCGACGCCGGCGGCGGAGGCCTTCCGGACGGGCCACGGCGTCTGCCAGGACCACGCCCAGGTCTTCGTGTGCTGCGCGCGGCTGCTGAGGCTGCCGGCGCGTTACGTCTCGGGTTACCTGGCCACGGACTTCGAGCATGTGGCCAGTCACGCCTGGGCGGAGGTGCGTCTGCCCGCGGCCGATGCCGGCTCCGCCGCCGCGCACGGCATGGCGGGCGGCTGGCTGGGGTACGACATCAGCAACCAGTGCCTGGCCGACGGGCGTTACGTGAAGCTGGCCACGGGGGCGGACTATCTGGATGCGTGTCCGGTGCGCGGCGTGCGCACGGGCGGCGGGATGGAGACGATGCGGGCCGAGGTGCATGTGAAACCCGGCACGACCGGCCAGCAATGAGCGTGCACCACGACGGCGCGCTGCCAGCCTGATGCGCTAACCTTCCGCTCCATGACTTACTGTGTTGCCATGCGGCTGCGTGCCGGCCTGCTGTTCGCGTCCGATTCGCGGACGAATGCGGGCGTGGATCACATCGCCACGTTCCGCAAGATGAACCTGTTCGAGCAGCCCGGCGAGCGCCTCATCACCCTGCTCACGGCCGGCAATCTGGCGACCACGCAGAGCGTGGTGAGCCTGCTGCGCCAGCGCGCCATCGTCGACGGCCGGCATCTGATGAGCCTGACCTCGATGTACGACGTGGCGGAGCTGGTGGGCAAGACGCTGAAGGAAGTCGTGGCGCGCGACAGCGACGGTGTCGGCCAGTTGAACCAGGGCGTGGACTTCGGCGCCAACTTCATCGTCGGCGGGCAGATCCGGGGCGAGGCGCCGCGCGTCTTCCACGTCTATCCGCAGGGCAACTTCATCGAGGCGACGGAAGACACGCCCTACGTGCAGATCGGCGAGTCCAAGTACGGCAAGCCGATCATCGACCGCGTCATCGACTTCGACAGCTCGCTGGCCGAGGCGACGAAGTGCGCGCTGATCTCGTTCGACTCGACGATCCGCAGCAACCTGTCGGTTGGCCTGCCGATCGACATGCTGCTCTACAAGACCGACAGCTTCGCACCGGCCGAGCCCCACCGGATCACGAAGGACGATCCCTACTTCAAGACGATCAGCCAGGGCTGGGGCGGCGGCTTGAAGCGGGTGTTCGAGCAGCTGCCGGACGACGACTGGTTCGCGTGAGCAGAGCGGGCTGACGCCCGCGACTCAGGAGCGCGCAACCGGCCGCATCGCTGCGCAGCGGATCGCGAAGTCCACGTGGTAATGCTCGTCGTGACGCACCCACGGTTTGCCCTGCATGAACTTGAGGTGCTTCTCAAGCCGCGGGCCGCGCTTCGTGGCAAAGAGTCTCCGCAGATAGGAACGGTCGAAGATGACCAGCGCGATGCCCGCTCCCTCCTCCTTGGCGGCAGCGTCGAGCTGGTAGAGGTGTTCCGCCATCGCCTCGAAATCGATGCGGTATTCGTCGTGACGGGCATCCTTGTCGAACTCGATGTCGTAACCGAAACGCTGCGTGATGGGCGTTGGCAGCGGCACCGAACGCCCCTTGCCGTCTCTCACGGGAACGAAGAAATCGACCGAGGTGCCGTTCTGATGGGTGCGATGCGGCTTGAAGCGGCCACCTTCGGCGAGGCCCGTTTCGCCGTAGACAAAGACATTGCCGGGCAGTGATGTTTCCATCGACCGGTAGCTGCGCTCGACGATGCGTGCAACCGACGAGTGCACATAGGTCCGACCCGCCCCGGCGGCGATCGTGCTGTACGCCGCGAAGTTCGGGCCACTCACCGGAAGGCGGACGCTGTCGGTGATACGCCCGCTGGCCACGGTTCCAAAGCAACGGCTTTCGGTGGCGGTGCCGACCGACGGCAGGAGGGCGAGCGCCATCGATACGCCAAGGGCCGACGGCGTTCGCCGCCGCAGGTCTGTCGCGCGGCTCAAGGCGCGGACGGTCCGGACGTGCCCGCTCCGCCCTCCGCCGACGGCTGCACCGGCTTCGCGAGCTGCGCGTTGATCTCTTCCAGGATCCGATCCAGCGAGTCCTCGCCGTAGCCGCGGTGCATCGCGGCGATGCGGCCGTCGCGATCGATGATGAACAGGTGCGGCAGCGCGTTCACACCGTAAGCCTTCTGCGCGGACTTGTCCGCATCGCTGACGAGCTGGAGCTTGAAGTCCTTCATGAGCCCGGCCACTCGGCGGAAGACCTTCTTGTCCTCGGTGTTCACCGCGATCACCCGCAGCCGCTCCTTGGCAACGCCCTGCAGGCTTTCGAGCTGCGGCAGCTCCTTCAGGCAGTACGGGCACCAGGTCGCCCAGAAGGTGACGACGACGATCTGGCCACGGTGCCTGGCGAGGTTCAAGTCCTCACCGTCCAAGGTGCGACCCAAGCGTTCCGGCGCGAGATCGCCCCGCTTCAAGCCCTCGAAGCCCTCGGCATAAGCGGTCCCTGCAATCAACGCGCAGGCGGCCAGCAAGGTCCCCGCCAGGCGGCGCGCTCCGTATCCGACTCTCATGGGTGACTCCCTGTCACGGCTCGCGGTCGACACGCCGCTTCCGTGGGGAGTGATGCTAACGCGACGGCTTGCAGTCGCAGACCTCGCTGCCGTTGTCGAAGACGACGCGCCAGCGGCCGTCGGCGTCGAGCCGCCACGTCGAGGCGAAACGCGCGACCAGCTTGTCCTTCACGATCACCGGGCCGGTGGAGTAGCCGAGCTTGCCGTCGGGCAGCACCTCGACGAGATCGGGCGCCCAGGAGAACGGTGCTTCGGCGCCGTCGAAGAAACGCTTCCAGTGCGCCAGCACCGCGGCCCGGCCGCGCAGCGGCTGCTTGCCGTCGATGAAGACGGCGTCTTCGGCGACAAATTCGGCGAAGGCCTTGAAGTCCCGCTTGGCCATCGTGGCAGCGAAGGCGATTTCGGCGTCGCGTACAGGATTGCTGTCGGCAGCGCTGGCCTTTGCGGATGATGCCGCAGCGTCGGCGGAGGTCATCGCGATCGCACTCAACGCACCGGACGTCAGCGCAAGCGTGGATCGGAGGATCGAGCGGCGGTCGGGCATGGCGGGGCTCCTCGGCGTACGCCCGAGTCTAGGCCGCGTCTCGGCGCCTGCCATCAGTCATCGAGCGACTTCAGGAACTGCTTCAACTCCGGCGTCCTCGGCGAGCCGAACACATCGGCCGGCGTGCCGATCTCATGCACGCGCCCCTGGTGCATGAAGATCACCCGATCCGCCACCTTGCGCGCGAAGTTCATCTCATGCGTGACCATCAGCAGCGTCATGCCCTCGTCAGCCAGCGACTCGACGACACGCAGCACCTCGCCCACCAGCTCCGGATCCAGCGCCGACGTGATCTCGTCGCACAGCAGCACCTGCGGCTCCATCGCCAGCGCCCGCGCAATCGCCACGCGCTGCTGCTGACCGCCGGACAGCTGATCGGGCATCGCGTCGAACTTCTCCGCCAGCCCCACCCGCGCCAGCAGCGCCCGGGCCTGCTCGGCGGCGTCCTTGTCGGAGCGCCGCTTCACCAGCGTCGGCGCGAGCATCACGTTGCGCCCGACGCTCAGGTGCGGGAACAGGTTGAAGCTCTGGAAGATCATTCCGACCTGCTGCCGCAGCGCGCGCATCGCCATCGCGCTGTCGTGCAACAGCGGCTTGTCGGCCACGCGCAGCGAGCCGTCCTGGAACTGCTCCAACCCGTTGATGCAACGCAGCAGCGTGCTCTTGCCGGAACCGCTCTTGCCGATCAGCGCGATCACCTCGCCGCGCATCACGTCGAGGTCGATGCCCTTGAGCACCTCGTTCGTGCCGTAGGACTTGCGCAGCGCGGTGATGCGCACGATGGGCACCCCCGGAACGGGCATCGTCGGCGGCGGCAGTCCGTCGTCGATCGGGGCGTCGATCACGTGATCGATCGCCTTGTCAGGCAGTGCGGCCATGCTGCTTCCTTTCCAGGTGTTGGGCGGCCAGGCTCACAGGGAAGCACAGCACGAAATAGAACAGCGCCACGCAGCCGAAGACCAGGAAGGGCTTGAAGCTCGCGTTGGCGATCATGCCGCCGGCCTTGGTCAGCTCCACGAAGCCGATCACCGAGGCCAGCGCCGTGCCCTTGATGACCTGCACCAGGAAACCGACCGTGGGCGCGATCGCCAGCCGCGCGGCCTGCGGCAGGATCACGTGGCGCAGCTGCTCGCCGAAGCTCATCGCCAGGCTGCGCGCGGCTTCCCACTGGCCGCGCGGCACGGCCTCGACGCAACCGCGCCAGATCTCGACCAGGTAGGCGCTGGTGTAGAGCGTGAGCGCCAGCGACGCCGCCGTCCACGCCGACACGTCGATGCCCAGCAGCGACACGCCGAAGTAGGCGAGGAACAGCTGCATCAGCAAGGGCGTGCCCTGGAAAATCGCGACGTAGGCGCCGATCACGCGCTGCGTCTTGGCCCCCAGGCCGATGCGCAGGCAGAGCAGCGTGCCGCCGACCAGCCCGCCGCCGATGAAGGCGATCAGCGACAGCGCCACCGTCCAGCGCAAGGCGAGCGCCAGGTTGCGCAGGATGTCCCAGAGGGTGAACTCGATCATGGATGCCTCCCACCCCCGAAGAACCATTTCGGTCCGGCCCAGAGCAGGAATCGCCGCGTGATCAGCGACAGCGCCAGGTAGATCGCCAACGCGACGAAGGTCGCCTCGAAGGCGCGGAAGTTGCGGCTGTGGATGAGGTTGGCGGCGTAGCTCAACTCCTCCGTGGAGATCTGGCCGCACACGGCGGTGCCGAGCATCACGATGACGATCTGGCTGGTCATCGCCGGCCACACGCGCTTGAAGGCCGGCGGCAGGATCACGCGCGTGAAGACCTGCGTCGGGCCGAGGGCCAGGCTTTGCGCCGCCTCCCACTGGCCCTTGGGCGCGGCCTGGATGCCGGCGCGCAGGATCTCGGTGCCGTAGGCGCCGAGGTTCAGCGTCATCGCGATCAGCGAGGCCACCTCCGGCGACAGCTTCACGCCCAGGACCGGCAGGCCGAAGAACACGAAGAACAGCTGCACGATGAAGGGCGTGTTGCGCAGCAGCTCGACGTAGACGCCGACACCGCGCCGCAGCGCGGTCGAGCCGCAGGCGCGCGCCCACGCGCCCAGCGTCGCGATCAGCAGGCCGAGCGGCACGGCGATCACCGTGAGGCCGACCGTCCACGCGAGGCCGCGCAGCAGCAGCGGCCATTCGGCGAGGACGGCGCCGAAGTCGAACTCGATCATGGGCGGCTCCCGGAGTGCCTGCTGGGCGCGATCAATGCCGAGGTGCAGTGAGGTCGCCGCTCAGAGCGGCAGCTCGCCCGCGCCGCGACCCAGCCACTTCTTGGAGAGCGCTTCGAGTTCACCGCCCTGCTTGGCCGCGGCGACGATCGCGTTGACCTTCGCGAGCAAGGCGTCCTCGCCCTTGGCCACGCCGATGAAGCACGGGCTGTCCTTGAGGAGCAGCTTGTATTCGATGTTCAGGCCGGGCTGGCGTTGCATCAGGTTGCCGGCGACGGCGGCGCTGGTGGCGACCACCTGCGTCTGGCCGGCGGCGATCGCGGCGATGGTCGCGTTGTTGTCCTCGAAGCGCTTGAACTCCAGCGTCGACGGCGCGACCTTGGCGAGCTCCTGGTCTTCCATCGCGCCGCGCGTCACCGCGACGGTCTTGCCGGCGAGATCCGCGAAGCTCTTGATCGCCAGGCTCTTGGGCGCGAAGACGGCTTGATAGAAGGGCGCGTAGGCCGAGCTGAAGGCGATGACCTTCTCGCGCTCCGGATTCTTGCCCAGCGTCGAGATGACGAGGTCGGCCTTCTTCGTCTGCAGGTACGGGATGCGGTTGGCGCTGGTGACCGGCACCAGTTCGACCTTCACGCCGAGCTTGGCCGCGATCAGCTCGGCCATCGCGACGTCCAGGCCTTGCGGCTTCATGTCGGGTCCGACGAAGCCGTAGGGCGGGTAGTCGGTCGGGATCGCGATCTTGATGGTCTTGGACTTGGTGATGGTGTCCAGCGCGGTCTGCGCCTGCACGCCCAGCGACATGACGCCCAGGGTGAGGCCGAGGCCGGCGGCCAGCAGCAGGCGGCGCGGCACGAGCGTGCGAACGGAGGGGCGGACGGCGTGGCTCATAACAAGGCTCCTAGGTAGGGGGCGGGGTCGGAATCGGTGGCGTTCGCGGCCACCGAGCGGGCGCGCGAGCGGCGCGCCGGCGCGGCGGGGGAAGTCGTGATGGACGGGGTGGTGGACGGCGTGGTGGTGGACGCGACGGAGGACGCCGACGCGGCGGCACTCGATGCCATCGGCGTGAGCGCCTGGCGCAGGTGATGCAACGGGTCGTCGGTGTGCGTCTCCAGCTGCAGACCGGCCTGCACGCTGGCGAGGTGCTCGGCCATCAGCGCCTCGGCGCGGACGGCGTCGCCCTGCTCGAGCGCGGCCACGATGGCCACGTGCTCCTGGCAGGACTGCGCGGCGTCGTGCGACGACTGGTAGAGCATCGCGATCAGCGTGGTGCGCGCGGTGTAGTCGCGCAGCGTGTCGGCGAGCAGGCTGTTGCCGAGGCACTCGGCGAGACAGACGTGGAAGTCGCCGAGCAGGAAGCTGCGCGCGCCGACGTCGTCGCCGCGCAGCGCGGCCTTCTCCTGCGCGATGTGCTTCTTCAGGCGCGTCAGCGCGGGCTTGTCGAGCGGTCGCCGACCGCGCAGCAGGCCGAGCTCGATGACGCGCCGCGCCTCGAAGGCTTCACGGGCTTCATCGCGCGAGGGGGCGATGAGATACCAACCGCGCCGCGCGCTGACGGTCACGATGCCGCGCGCCGCGAGACGGGTCAGTGCCTCACGGACGATGGTGCGGCTGCAGTCGAAGAGCAGCGCCAGCTGCTGCTCGCCGAGTCGCGTGCCCGGCGCCAGCTTCTGCGCGAGCACGGCATCGATGATGCGCTGGCTGATGTCGGTGGCGGTGATGCCCATGCACGGGGCTTTGCAGCTTCCGTGCCAGCGCGGGTCCCCCCTTGCCTTCCCGGGCTCATCTGTCTTGTATGCAAGCCAGAACGGCACCCGCGCACCACCGTTGCGCACAAGCTTGGTGTGGCGGGCACTGGCAAGGTGCCCGACCAATGTGGCGTTCAGTCAAGCCGCAAGCATGAACGGCGCATGGCGGAGATGCCGGTGAAGGCCCAGCATCCGCGTCTCTGCGCGCGTGAGCAGCGTCTCGTACAACATCGGCACGATGCTGATGGAGTCGCCCCTCTTCGCCACCATCGCCTCACAGGATTCGATCTCATTGCCCAGAACGTAGGCATCTACTCGAGTACCGACGCGCACGTATCCGCGCCCCATGAGTTCCTTGATGTACTTCCAGGCCTGATCGACATCCTTGCCGCCGATGGCGATGTCCGTGGTCTTCAGCTCGACAACCACCACTTGCCCGACACCATTCACCTCGTGTTCTTTGTCCCAAGACGGCTTGGCGTACAGGCCAACGCTGCTGTTGGGCAATGCGATGAAGTCGGGCCGGTTGCGAGATCCCTTGCCGGCGCTGTCCTTGAAGAGTTGGCGGAGGACACGGGACATGCCCAAGTTGGACGTGAACTCGACCGACTCAAGTTGGACCCCAAACATCCACAGCCCGCGCTCGAACAAGGGCTGAAGTCAGCGTCAGCCGTCGACCCGCATCGAGTAGTCAACCGCCTTCGCGTCCTTGGTCAGGCGTCCGACCGAGATGCGGTCGACGCCTGTTGCCGCGATCCAGCGCAGCTGGTCGATGGCCACGCCGCCGGACACCTCCAGCAAGGCCTGACCCCCGGCGATCGCCACCGCCTCGCGCATCATCGGCTCGCTGAAGTTGTCCAGCAGCACGCTGACCGCGCCGGCCTTCAGGGCTTCGCGCAGCTGCTCGATCGTCTCGACCTCGACCTGGATGGACACGCCGGCGTCCAGCGCCTGCGCCTGCTGCAGCGCCTGCGTGACGCCGCCGGCCGCGGCGATGTGGTTCTCCTTGATCAGGATCCCGTCGTACAGCGCCAGGCGTTGATTCGCCCCGCCGCCGACGCGCACCGCGTACTTCTGCGCCAGCCGCAGGCCGGGCAGCGTCTTGCGCGTATCCAGCACCACGCAGCCGCGCGGGTTCGGGCTGGCGCCTTCGATCGCCCGCGCATGCGCGCGCGTCGTCGTCGCCGTGCCCGACAGCAGCTGCAGGAAGTTCAGCGCCGGCCGCTCGGCCGACAGCAGCGACCGGCCTTCGGCCTCGATGCGGCAGACCACCGTGTCGGGCGCCATGTCGGCGCCCTCTTCATAGGACCACTCGATCCGCGACGACCCGTCCAGCGCCAGGAACACGCCCTCGAACCAATCGCGGCCGCACAGCACCGCCGCCTCGCGCACGCGGACATGCGCCGTCACGCGCCGGCCCGCCGGCACCAGCCGCGCGGTCCAGTCGCTGACGCCGATGTCCTCGAACAGCGCATCGCGGATGTTGCGCGCGCGGGCCTCGTCCAGGGTCTCGTTGTGGTCGAACATCGTCTCGGCTCTCTGCCTGGCGCTCGTTGCGCTGGATTACTCGGCCTCGCCGATCGTGATCGTCAGCTCGCCGAAGCCCTCGATCACGCCGACGATCTGGTCGCCCGGCTTCACCGGACCGACCCCTTCGGGCGTGCCCGTGTAGATCAGGTCGCCCGGCTCCAGGTGATAGAACTGCGACAGGTTGGCGACCAGCTCCGGAACGCTCCAGATCATGTCCGACAGGTCGCCGCGCTGCTTCTCCACGCCGTTCACCGACAACGTGATCGCGCCCTTCGTCAGGTCCCCCTGCTCGGCACGCGGCACCAGCTCGGTGATGACCGCCGAGTGCTCGAAGCCCTTGCCCAGGTCCCAGGGCCGGCCGATGGCCTTGGCCTCGTTCTGCAGATCGCGGCGCGTCATGTCCAGTCCGGCGGCGTAGCCCCAGACCGCGTCGCCGGCCTGCTCGGGCGTGGCCTTGAACACCGGCTTGCCGATCGCCACGACCAGCTCCATCTCATAGTGCAGGTTCTTCGTGCCCGGCGCGTAGGGGATGGTGCCGCCCGACGGCGCCAGCGCGCTGGCCGGCTTGGTGAAGTAGAACGGCGGCTCGCGATCCGGATCGCTGCCCATCTCGCGGGCGTGGGCGGCGTAGTTGCGACCCACGCAGAAGATGCGGCTGACGGCGTAGCGCGCGTCGGTGCCGCGCACGGCCACGGAGGCCTGCGGCGCTGGGGGGAAGAGGTAGTTGCTCATGACGGTGCGGACGTAACGATCGAAACGATCATGAAAGGGAAGAAGGGTGCGCGCAGCATAACCTTGGCAAATCCGCGCCGCATTGCTAGGGTTGCGGCCATGTTTGAAGCCCGCCCCGCCGGTCAACGCCTGGCCGTCCTGACGTGTGCCCTGATCCTGGCCGCCTGCGCCAGCCGCGGTCCCACTCCCTCCCGCCCCGCTCCCGGCGGTCCCAAGGTCTCCTCCTGGCCCGACCGGGACGGCCCCGACGCCGTCATCCCCCCCGACCTCAAGAAGGTGCCCGACGCGGTGCCCAAGCTGGAATCCATCCGCAAGGGCGGTCCCAACAAGCCCTATGAAGTGCTGGGCGAACGCTACGAGCCGATCGCCGAGGACAAGCCGCTGGTGCAGAAGGGCCTCGCGTCCTGGTACGGCCGCAAGTTCCACGGCAAGCCGACATCCAGCGGCGAGATCTACAACATGTACGCGATGACGGCCGCGCACGCGACCATCCCCATCCCGAGCTACGCGCGCGTGCGCAACCCGAGGAACGGCCGCGAGATCATCGTGCGCATCAACGACCGCGGGCCGTTCCACAAGGGCCGCGTCATCGACCTGAGCTACACCGCCGCGCTCAAGCTGGACGTGCTCAACGGCGTCGCGCCGGTGGAGATCGAGCGCATCACCTACGAGGACATCCGCACCGGCGCCTGGACGCGCGACCGCGACACCTTGTCGCCCGATCCGAAGGTCGCCCCCGACACGCCCGTCTACGCGGCCGCCACGCCCAGCGGCGCGCCCGACCTGACGACCACCGCACAGCTGCGTCCGCCGGTCACGCCGGTGCCGGCGCAAGTGCCGGTGCAAGTGCCGGTGCAAGTGTCGGCGCAAGTGCCGCTGCCCGACGCGGGCATGACGCCGATCCCCATCACCGCCCTGCCGCCCGGCAGCGACCTGCCGCCGTCGGGGCAATCCAAGGCCGATGCGATGGCGACCGCCACCGCCGGCGCGATCGCCGCCACCGATCCGCAGGCACCGGTGCCCGCGTTGCAGATCGCCGCCGCGCAGGGCTACTGGCTGCAGTTCGGCGCGTTCTCCCGGATGGAAGGCGCCGAGCAGCTGCGCGAACGCTTCACGCGCGGCATGGAAGAACTCGCGCCGATGCTGACGATCTTCAAGGACAAGAACCTGCACCGGCTGCAGGCGGGTCCGTTCGCCAGTCGCGAGGACGCGCGCGCCGCCGCGGACCGCGTCCGCACCTCGATGGCGCTGACGCCGATCCTGGTGGAGCGTCGCTGAACGTCGCTGAACGTCACTGAGCGCCGCTGAATATCGACAACCGTCGCCCAGCGGCGCGAACCGCCCGGCGCGCCGGGGCGATCAGCCCCTCGGAGTCAGGGACACCATTCGTCATGGGCGCGATTGTGCGCGCGACATCCCTTTGCGATGATGGTCCGCATGCCGCCGCTCGACGCCGCCACGCTGCTGATGGTGATCGCCGTGATCGACGCCGTCGCGTGTGTCGTCTGGCTCGCGCTGGGCGAGGTCTTGCGCATCGCGCCGCGCGCGGCGCGGCGGATCTCCGCCCATCACGGCCTGCTCGCGCTCAGCTGGTGGCCCGCGCTGCCGGACTCGCTGGAGCGGCTGGTCGGGTTGCCGCTGGACCTCGTCGCCGCCGGCTTCCTCACCGCGGGCGCCCGCGCCCTCACGCGGGATCGCGACAACGCCCGCGACATCATCGCCATCGTGCTGCTCGGCTTCGTCGCCGTCGCCTGCACGGCGGGCGATCCGGATCCCGGCCGGGCGCGCGCCTTCTCCAACTTCATGGTCGGCGTGCTGGCGCTGATGGCCGCGCGCGACGTCGCCGCCGGCGCAGGCTTCCGCCTCGCGCTCACCAGCGTCCTGGTCCTGCCCTTCGGCGCATTCGCCACCATCTGCTTCTGGCGCACTTTCACCCTGTTCGGCTGGCTGCCGCCGGCGTACGTCCTGGCGGGGCCCGGCGTCAACGCGCCGCTGGTCATGCTCATCCTGGTCGTGGACGTGACCATGGCCACCGGGCTGATCGCGCTCGTCATCCAGCGCCTGATCGCGCGGGTGCGCCACCTGATGCGTCGCGACGCCTTGACCGGCCTGCTCAACCGCCGCGCGCTGGAGGAACACCTGGCCCGCATGCAGGCCCGGACCGATCGCGGCCGCCACAACGCCGTGCTGATGCTGGACGTCGACCACTTCAAGCGCATCAACGACGAACTGGGGCATGCCGGCGGTGACGCCGCGCTGCGGCACCTGTCGGCCGTGCTCGGCGCGGCGCTGCGCGACGCGGACTGCTTCGGCCGCCTCGGCGGCGAGGAGTTCGCGGTGCTGCTGCCCGACACCGACCTCGACGGCGCGATGCTCGTCGCCGAGCGGCTGCGGGAGCTGCTGCAGAAGCAGCCGCTGGCCTGGGGCGACAAGCTCTGGCCGATCAGCGCCAGCTTCGGCGTGGCGACGATGCGATCGGGCGACATCAACGGCCACGGCGCGCTGTCGCGGGCCGATGCGGCGATGTACGCGGCCAAGGCCCACGGACGCAACCGCGTGCTGCCCGCCGCGGGCGAGGCGGAGTTCGCCTGATGCTGCCGTTCGCCGATCCGGTCTCGCTGATCGCCGCGCTGGTGGTGCTGTTCGGCGTCGCCGCCACGGTGTGGCTGATGATGGCCGTCGGCCTGCGCGAATCGCCCTGGGCCTGTGCGAGCGTCGCGGGCGCGAACGGGGCGCTCGGCGCGTCCTTCCTGCTGCATGAGGCGTTCGTGCTGGCGCCGCGGATGGACGGCAGCTGGTCGGACTTCCTGTCGGTGGTGGCCTTCGGCCTCATCCGGATCACGGTGCCGCTGATCGGCGACCGGCCGGCGCCGTGGCGCGCCACCCTGCTGATGATCGTGGGCGCCGGCATCTTCACCGCGCGCTTCACCGCAGGACCGATGATGTTGACGCACAAGCTGGTCCTCTTCGGCATGATGTGCGTGCTGGCGCTGCTGGCGGCCGTCGACGCCTGGCGCCTGATGCGGGCGCGGGGCCTTCACATGCGCGCGGCGCTGCTGCTGGCCTCGCCGCTGGTGATCGTGGGTCTGCTGCTGCTCTCGCGGCCGCTGGAGGTGGCGCTCGCGCCGGGCCGCACCGAGGACATCGATTTCGCCAGCGCCTTCAACCTCGCCTGGCTGTTGGCCTCGCTGGTGCTCGCGCTGCTGATCAACGGCTGGATCGCCTTCCTGCTGCTGATGAAGCTGGTGCTGGAGATCCGCCGGCTGACCGAGCGCGACCCGCTGACCGACGTGTTGAACCGCCGCGCCTTGTCCGAGGCCGTGGACCTCGAACACGCCCGCCAGATGCGCGGTCACGGCTACGCGCTGGTGCTGCTGGACATGGACCGGTTCAAGCGCCTGAATGACACGCTCGGCCACGCGGCGGGCGACGCAGCCTTGAAGTCCTTGGTCGCGCTGCTGCGGCCCTGTCTGCGCGAGGTGGACCGCTTCGCGCGCCTGGGCGGCGAGGAGTTCTGCGTGCTGCTGCCCGACACCGGCATCGCCGGCGCCGCGCTGGTGGCGGAACGGATGCGGACGCTGCTGGCGGAGCATCCGTTCACCTGGGAGGGCCAGACCTGGCCCCTGACGGCGAGCTTCGGCATCGCGGAATCCGCGCGCGAGGACGCCAGCGCCGCCGAGGTGCTCAAGCGCGCCGATCAGGCGCTGTACCTCGCGAAGGGCCAGGGCCGCAACGTCGTGCAGGCGGTGGAGATCGAGCCGGCGACCAGGCCGGCCCACTGAACTCAGAACCGCCCGCGCACGCTCAGCATCACGCTGCGCGGATCCCCGTAGTTGGGATAGTCGAGGTTGGCCCAGTAGGTCTTGTCGAGCGCGTTGCGGACCGACAGGCCGAGGCTGAAGTGGTCGTTCAACTGGTAGTTGGTGTGCAGGTTCAGCAGCACGTAGCTGCCCTGCGTGACGGTCACCGTGCCCAGCGTCGGATGCGGGATGCCGTAGCCCGCGACACTGCTCTGGGCGTTGACCCCGGCGCCGACGGTGAGCCGCTCCCACGCGCCGCGCAGGCGGTAACTGGTGCTGAGCTGCACCGTGTGGCGCGGCAGGTTCGCGTAGATCAGGTCCAGCGCGTTGCGGGTAATGCGCGTGTTGGCGTAGCCCGCGTTCACGGTCCAGCCGGGCGCGAGCTGGCCGGCGACGTCGAGCTCGAAGCCCTTGGTCTTCGTCCCGTTGACGCCGATGTACGCGGAGCCGCCGTCGGGCAGCGTGCCCTCTGGCACCGACGAATCGCGCACCGCATAGTTGTCCTGCTTGGCCTCGAACACCGCGGCCGACACGGCCAGCCGCTTGTCGAGGAACTCGCCCTTGAGGCCGAACTCGGTGTTGCTGCCGCGGACCGGCGAGAGCAGGTTGTCGTTCTTGTCCTTGTAGTTCTGCGGCTTGAACAGGTCGGTGTAGCTCGCGTACAGCGAGACGGCGTCGTTGATGTCGTAGACGACGCCGACGTACGGCGACACCTCGTCGGTCACCTTGTACGCACCGGTCCGGGCCGTGAAGTTGCCGGCGGTGTTGAAGGCGTCGGTGCCGGTCTTCCAGTAGCTCAGCCGCGCGCCGGTGATCAGCGACAGCGGCTCCAGCACCTTCCAGCGCCCCATCGCGAAGACACCGCCCTGTTCGGTCTCCGCGACGCGCTTCGCGCCGGTGGCGCTGAAGGTCGGCGCCGGCGCGTTGCCGTCCCAGTTGCGGATGTCGGGGATGTTGTAGCTCCACGAGGCGACCGAGGTCAGCGTCGGCGTGGTCGTCGTCGTCTTCACGGCGTTGGCGCCGATCACCAGGTCATGCTTGCGCCCGACCAGGTCCAGCGTGCCCGAGGCGTAGAGGTCGAGGCTGTCGCGCTTCTCCCAGCTCTTGCCGACGGCGGCGAGCAGCTTGAGGCCCGCGCCGGTCGTCGGATCCGGATAACCGCTGGCGTAGGTGCGCAGGCTGAAGGTGTTGCCCTCGCTGTGGTTGGCGATGGCCTTGAGCGTCCAGTCGTCGCCGAGCTTCTGCTCGAGCTGCGCGTAGAAGGTGCCGTTCTGGCGCGACCAGCGCGTCCAGGGCGGCGAGAAGCTGGTCTCGCGCGGCAGGTCGGCCAGCGACCCGTCGGACGCGAAGCGCGGGATCGTGCCCCAGATCGGGCCCCGGGGCACGTTGTTCTGGTCCTGGTAGCCGAGGGTCAGCGTGGTGCTGGCCGTCAGGTCGGCCTCGACGGTGGCCATGAAGGCGGTCTTGGTTTCGCTGTGGCGGTCGCGGAAGCCGTCCCGCTCCTGCGCGGAGGCGATCAGGCGCGCCCGCACACGCCCGTCGCGCGTGAGCGGCGTGTTGAGGTCGGCCTCGACGCGATGGAAATCGTCCGTGCCCATCACCAGTCCGCCGTAGGCGGAGAAGGCCTTCTCCGGCCGTTTGCGGACCATGTTGACCGTCGCCGACGGAAGGCCGGCGCCGGTGGTCAGGCCGTTGGCGCCGCGCACGACGTCGATGCGCGAGTAGAAGACCGTGTCGTACTCCTGCTGCGTGCCGCCGCTGTAGGTGGGGATGCCATCGATCTGGAAGTCGGTGATCTGGAAACCGCGCGCGAAGTACAGCGGACGCTGCGTGTCGTAGAACGACACGTTCACGCCGGTGATGTTCTGCATCACGTCGTTGATGCTGATCAGCGTCTCGTTCTCGAGGCGGCTGGCGTCGATGCTGCTCATGGACTGCGGCGTCTCGCGGGCGGTCAGCGGCAGGCGGGTGCTCGCGCCTTCGAGCTTCTTGCGCGCGGCGCTGATGGTCACGCGGTCGAGCGCACGACGGCGGTCGGCGCGGGTCGCGGCCTCGCCGGCGGCTCCAGCAGCAGATTCGGCGGCGGCTTCGGCCGTCCCGGCGTCCGGCACTTCGGCGTCGTGTGGGGGCACCGGCATCGACTGGGCCACGGCGGCACCGGCGGCTCCGGCGGACAGGAGAAACGCGACAGCGGCCGCGACAGGGGTTCGGGAAGAGCGTGACATGGGAAAGAACAGCATCGAGCAGGCGCAAGCCCGCTACCGGCGCGCGCAAGCGCACCAGCCCCGGGGAGGGAGGTGGAGGACGGAGGCTTGCGGGATCGGCCCCAGGGTCGCGCGACGCGGGCAACAGCGTTGCCGGGCGCGAGGGAGCGGAGGATCAGGCTGGCGGGAGGCTCATCGGCTGGGAGTTACCTGCCAGATGAGAACTGTTCTCATTGTAGAAACAGTCGTGCGACGGGTTGAGGCAAAACCTGTCCCCTTGTGCGGTCTTCAGGCCGGGCTTCGTTCGAATCGCCAGGCGCGGGCGCTCCACGGGGCATGGGGCCTCGCGTCCGCGAACCCCAAGCCCCATTCCGGCCCCAGTGGAAGTCGTTGCCCTCGGTGAGGCGTCCGGTCAGGCCAGGGCGACGCGGTTGCGACCCAGGTGCTTGGCGCGCTCGACGGCGGCGTTGGCGCGCGCGATGAGGAGGTCGGTCGCGTACGGGGGCGCGCTCGCCAGGCCCATGCTGAGCGTGACGTCCAGGCCGGGTGCGAGCTCGTTCCACGGGTGCACCGAGACGCTGGCGCGGATGCGCTCGCAGACCTCGAAACCGCGGTCCGCGATGGTGTCGGGGAAGACGACGAGGAACTCCTCGCCGCTCCAGCGCAGCAGCAGATCGGAACCGCGCGTGTTCTCCCGCAACAGGTCCGCGAGTTCCTGCAGGACACGGTCGCCGATCTCGTGGCCGTGGCGCTCGTTGATGTTGCGCAAGCCGTCGGCATCGATCAGGGCGACCGTCAGCGGACGCGCCTCCTGCTCCGCCGCCCGCAGCAGCGGCGGCAGGCGGGCCTCCAGGCAGCGCCGGTTGCCCAGGCCTGTCAGCGGATCCTTGAACTCGGCGGCATCGCGCGCGGCGACGCTCGCCGGATCGGCGGCGAATTCGGCCTCCATGCGCGAGACGAAGTACTGCGATTGCGCCATCAGTTGCGACACCGCGCGACGACGCTCGAGGGTCCGCGCCTGCTCGAGGTGGAACAGCGACGGTCCGAGCAGCGCGAGCGCCTTCGCGGCGCGGTAGCTGGCCTGGTGCAGACGCACGCGCAGGAACAAGGGCACGGCGTGGGGCGCCGGAGGCACCCGGGCCGCCGACTCGCCGGCGGTCGCGAGGTGCTCGGTCGCCGCACGGAGCGCCTCCAGCTGTTGCCAGGCGGCGGTGGCCTGGCCGCGCGCGAGCTGCAGTTCCGCCAGCATGCAGCGCAGGCGCCAGTCCAGCAGCCGGAAGCCGGCGCGTTCGGATTCGTCGCGGGCCTCGATGAGCAGCGGTTCGGCCTCGTCGAGGCGGCCCATGAGCAGCAGCACCTCGCCGAAGTTGGAGGCGGTCAGCGCGATGCCGTAGCGGTCGCCGAGCTGCAGCGAATGCGGGCGCGCTTCGCGGGCGAGCTCCAGCGCGCGTTCAAGCGTGCGCGTCGCCTGTTCCGGCGCGGCGCCGTCGCGCTGCAGGTGGTGCGCGCCGATCGCGACCGTGCACAGGTTGGTCAGCGTGACCACGCGTTCGAACGGCGTGGCGTCGGTGCGGAGCAGGCCCGCGGCCTCGCTCATCAGGCGCTCGGCCTGCCACGGGTCGCCCATGCGCTCGAAGCAGGCGCCGAGGCCGTTCAGCGCGACCGCGTGCAGCCGGACATCGCCGAGCTCGCCGGCGAGCTTGAGCGCCTCGTGCGCGCAGGCCAGGCCTTGCTCATACGCGCCGAGCTCGCAAGCCGCCAGGCTCATCCAGCGCAGCAGCTCGCACATCGCGGGGCTGGCACCCAGGGGACGCATCAGGCGGAGCGCGCGTTCGCCGACATCGAGCATGCCGGGCAGGTCGCCCATGCGCAGCCGGAAGAAGCTGCGCAGCTTGCCGGCCTCGGCCTGCTCGTTGATGAAGCCCTCGGCGTCGGCGCGATCCCAGATCGCGTCGGCCAGCGCGACGCCGTCGTCCAGCCGTGCCTGCTGCTGCGCGAGACGCGCGCGTTCAAGCAGCTCGCTCAGCGGCACGCCGTCGAGGGCGCCGGCGGAAGTCGGATCGGAAGCAGGGACACCATGCGGAAACATCCGGCAAGGTTAGCCGATCGGCGGGCTGCGACGGCCGCTGGCCCTCACCCCTGCCCTCTCCCGCAAGCGGGAGAGGGAGTAAGAAGGGTGCCTCGCGCGAGCGGAAGTAGCGCAGGAAGTGAGTCGGTCGGACTCCCTCTCCCGCTTGCGGGAGAGGGTGGGGGTGAGGGCCAGCGGCCGTGGCAGTTCACTTGCTGGTGGGCATCACGAACTCAGCGCCCTTGGCGATGCTGGCGGGCCAGCGCTGCATGACGCTCTTCTGCTTCGTGTAGAAGCGGACCCCCTCTTCGCCGTAGGCATGCATGTCGCCGAAGAGGCTCTTCTTCCAACCACCGAAACCGTGCCACGCCATGGGCACGGGGATCGGCACGTTGATGCCGACCATGCCGACCTGCACGCGGCGCGCGAACTCGCGGGCGACGTTGCCATCGCTGGTGAAGCAGGCGACGCCGTTGCCGAACTCGTGCGCGTTGACGAGGTCCAGCGCTTCGCCGAAGTCCTTGACCCGCACGCACGCCAGCACCGGGCCGAAGATCTCTTCCTTGTAGATGCGCATCGTCGGCCGCACGTGGTCGAACAAGGTGCCGCCGGTGAAGAAGCCGTCGGGCAATCCGTCGACGCGATGACCGCGGCCGTCGACCACGAGCGTCGCGCCTTCCTCGACGCCGTGGGCGATGTAGCCCTCGATGCGGTCGCGCGCCTCGCGCGTGACGATGGGACCCATCTCGGCATCGAGCGCCATGCCGTTCTTGATCTTGAGCGCCTTCGCGCGCTCGGCGAGCAGCGGCACGATCCGGTCGGCGACGTCGCCGACCAGCACGGCCACCGAGATCGCCATGCAGCGCTCGCCCGCCGAGCCGTAAGCCGCGCCGATCAGCGCGTCGACGGCCTGGTCGATGTCGGCGTCGGGCATCACGACCATGTGGTTCTTCGCGCCTCCGAGCGCCTGCACGCGCTTGCCGTGGCGGGCGCCGGTCTCGTAGATGTACTGCGCGATCGGCGTGGAGCCGACGAAGCTCAATGCCCGCACATCGGGGTGGTGCAGCAGGGCGTCGACGACCTGCTTGTCGCCTTGCACGACCTGGAAGATGCCGTCCGGCAGGCCGGCCTGCTTGAAGAGCTCGGCGATGGCCAGGCTGGGCGACGGGTCGCGCTCGCTGGGCTTGAGGATGAAGGCGTTGCCGGTGGCGACGGCGAGCGGCGCCATCCACATCGGCACCATGAACGGGAAGTTGAACGGCGTGATGCCGGCGACGACGCCCAGCGCCTGGCGCGTGGTCCAGTTGTCGATGCCGGTGGAGACCTGCTCGGTGTAGTCGCCCTTGAGCAGCTGCGGCACGCCGCAGGCGAATTCGACGACGTCGATGCCGCGGCTGACTTCGCCCTGCGCGTCGGTGAAGACCTTGCCGTGCTCGGCGGTGATCATCGCGGCGAGGCGGTCGCGATGCTGGTTCAGCAGCTCCAGGAACTTGGACATCACGCGCGCACGGCGCAGCGGCGGCGCGTCCGCCCAGGCGGGGAAAGCGGCCTGCGCGGCGGCGACGGCGGTGTCGACGTCGGCCGCGCTGCCCAGCTGCAACTGACGTGCGACCTGCCCGGTGGCGGGATTGAAGACCGCCTGACTGCGGCCCGACGTGGCCGGCACCCGCTCGCCGGCGATGAAGTGGGTGATGTCGGCGCTGTCGGTGAAGGCGGCGGGGGCATTGGCGGACGAGGTCACGGCGGTCTCCTGCTGATGGGGGTCCTCGCTGCTGCGCGGACCCTGTTCGTTTGGCAATGAGTCTAGGCACCACCCCCTCGCCTGCCTAGCCCAGATCGCCGATCACATTGTTCGATAGACTGAACAATCATGGCCCGTCGTTCCCCCGCCCCCGCCCCCGCCCCCTCCCGTTCCCTTTCCCCATTGCCCTTGAAGAGCGGGCCGCCTGTTGAGCCCCCGCCTGCGGCTCCGCAAGAAGTCGCGGACTCCCCGGTCCTTCGGGGCGACGCACGCGATGAGCTGTTGTGGTCTCAGCTGCAGGCGCTGATCGCGGTGGCGCGTCTCGGGAGCTTCACCAAGGCGGCGCAGCGGCTGGGTCTGTCCAAGGCGGCGATCAGCCAGCGGGTGGCGGAGCTGGAACGCCACCTCGACCAGCAACTGGTGCAGCGCACGACACGCTCCGTGCGCCTGAGCGAGGCGGGATCGCGGCTCGTGGAGCAGGCGGAGCCCGGACTCGCCCTCCTGAGCCGCAGTCTGAGCGAAGCGCGCGAGGCCGCCAGCGCGCCGCGCGGCCTGCTGCGTGTGACGGCGCCCGTGGCGCTCGGCAGGCAACACGTGGCCCCGGCGCTGCCGGCGTTCTTCGAGCGTTATCCGGAACTCCGGATCGAGCTCGATCTGTCGGACCGGCTGGTGCCGCTGGCGCAGGAGGGCTTCGACCTGGCGATCCGGCACACGAGCGCGCCGCCGGAGACGCATGTGGCGTTCAGGCTCTGCGGCTCACGCGCGTTGCTCACGGCGAGCCCGGACTATCTGGCGCGGGCCGGCGTTCCGCAGCATCCGGCGGAACTGGCGCAGCACCGCTGCCTGCCTTACCTGCGGCCGGGGCCGGCGCAGTGGTTCTTCGAGCGGAGCGTGGGCGACGCGGCGCCCGAGCGCATCCGTGTGCCGGTGCAGGGCCACTTCCGCGCGAGCAACAGCGAGGTGCTGCGGGACGGCGCGCTCTCGGGGCTCGGCATTGCGCTGCTGCCGGACTTCAGCGCGCGGGACGCGTTGCGGGAAGGCCGGCTGGTCGAGGTCCTGCCGGACTGGCGCGCGGTCGGTTTCTTCGGCGATGCGATCTACGCGATCCACCCGTGGAGCAGCCACACCCCGCAGGGGGTGCGCCTGCTGATCGACCACCTCAAGGGGGTCATGCGCGAGGGGTATTGACCGCAGAGCAGATCCCGGAAAGAGCATCGAACCGTGCAGGAGGGTCGGCTCACCGCAACGCCCGAGCCATGTACCGCACCCACCCGATGCGGCCTTGCTCCCGCAGCCCCGAGTCGATGAACCCGGCCTTCTCATAGGCGCGCCGGCCCGGTGCGTTTTCCTCGTCGACCGAGAGCACGAGCCGCGCGGACGCCGGCCATTGCGTCCGGACCCACGCGTAGACCGCGCGTAGCGCCAGGGTGCCGTAGCCCTTGCCCTGATGCGCCAGGTCGATCCGCATCGCGCTGATGACGGCGTCTGCCGACTGCGCCCAGGCGGGCAGGCTGGCGCCGCGCTTCAGGACGAGGAAACCGACGATCTGCTGACCTTCCACGATCGCCAGCCCGGCCACGTTGCCGTCCGCGTTCGCGTCGCATGTTTGCATGGCGCGCTCGACGCTGCCGGCGAATTCGATCTGTTCGTCGGTGACCGACAGCGTCGACACGGCCCGCCGTTCGGCATCGGTCAACACGTCCCACGTCTTCACGGCAATGACGGGGCCGGCGGGCCTCACGTAGTAGCAATCGAACTCGCCTTCGTCGACGAGCTCGAACCCATGCCGTTGATAGAAGCGATTCGAGTCGCTTTGCTTCAGCGCGCCGACGCGCACCGGCAGGCCGAGCCGCCGCGCTTCGTCGAAGACGTCCGCCAGCACCGCCGCACCGAGGCCGCGCCCCTGGTGCGCGGGATCGATGTAGAGGTGATCAAGTGACAGCCACGCCGCCTGCGGCGTCGTGACGACGAAGCCGACGCGATGCCCGTCGACGACGATGTGCCGCGTGCGCGCCGGATCGAAGCTCGAGAGGAAGCGCTCTCGGGCGCGCTGCGGATCGAAGCGGCCAATGCGCTCGAGGCTCTCGCGCATGGCGGTGATGCGCAGGGCGACGAGCGCTTCGGCGTCGTCGGCGCTTGCCGGCGCCAGATGCACATGGGGGGACGGGGCCATCGTGGTCGACATCGCGCGAGATCGTAGCGTCGCTGAGCCGTCGGGGGCCGATCCACAAAAAAGGACGCCCGACCAGCAGAGCTGACCGGGCGTTGCAAGTCCTAGAAAGGACGTCGTTGGGATCGGTGCCGTCCATCGGGGCCTTGGGGCCGCGCCGTTGGAGGGCGTGAGATGGACTCTAGGGCGAACCCTGAGCGTCCGGCATCCCCTCAAGGTGGGATACATGCGCAAAATGGTCAGCAGGTGTAAGAGCGACTCCGCATTACGGAAAAAATGCGGGCCGCCAACTCCTCCGAACCATGACTTTCGTGCGCTGGCGAACAGAAGCCACGCGACCCGCCTGCCGGGACAGGCTGGCCCGGATAATCGCGCCCTATGACCGCGCCCAAGCACCCCAACAAATCCGCGCCTCGCAGGCCCGCCCCCAAAACGGCGGGGGCACCCGCCAAGGCGGGAACACCGACGCGCGGTCCGCGGCCGCAGCAGGGATTCGCACCATCGGCGCCGGCCGCCTCGCCCGCCGCGTCGGCGCCTGGCGCGCCCCCCGAGACCTGGAGCGACGACGACCTCGATGAACTGCAATCGCTGCTCGACGAGGTCCCCGCGCCGCTGGAGCCGCTCGACGTCTCGATGCTCGACGGCTTCCTGGTCGCCGTGATCCTGCAGCCCAAGCCGGTGCCGCTGTCCGACTGGTGGCGCTGGGTGCTGGATTCCGAGGAAGGTCGGCCCGCCCCCGCGCGCTACGACGCACGGCCGCTGCTGCAGCTCGTCCAGCGCCGCGAGCACGACCTCCGGCAGGCGATCAACGATCGCCAGTGGTTCGATCCGTGGGTGTTCGAACTCGATGAGGACGCGTCCGCCTCGGAGACCGTCCTGCCCTGGGTCGCCGGCTTCGCGCTCGCCGCGGACCTGTTCCCCGCGCTGATGAACCTGGACGAGACCGAACTCACCGAGCCGCTCGCCCAGCTCTACATGCATCTGGATCCCGAGGACCTGGAGGACGCGGACGCGCTGCTCGTGGAGATCGAAAGCCTCGAGCCGCCGGAAGAGCTCGATGACGCGGTCGAGAGCCTCGTGCGCGCCAGCCTGCTGCTGGCCGACGTGTCCCGGCCGATTCCGGCGCCCAAGCCGCAGCGGCCCGGCGGCCACCGCGGCGGCCCAGGAGGACGCGGCGGACCGCCCCCCCGTCGCCTGCGCTGACGCCGTCCGCGCGGCGCGGTTTCAGCGCTCGGGCGTCGGCGCTCAGCCCTCAGCCCTCAGCCCTCAGCCCTCAGCCCTCAGCCCTCAGCCCTCAGCTTTCAAGCTTCACGGCTGGGGGATCGCAGCGCCGGGGCCGACCTGGCGCTTCATCCATTCGCTCATCTCCCAGAGCGTGTGGCCGACCGACTCGCGCGCCGAATAGCCGTGCGACTCGAACGGCAGCGTGACGTAGCGGACCGACCCGCCCGTGCCCGCCAGCGCCTGGTACAGCCGCGCGCTCTGGATCGGGAAGGTGCCGGAGTTGTTGTCCGCCTCGCCGTGGATCAGCAGCAGCGGCTCCTTCAGCTTGTCGGCGTAGTTGAACGGCGAGAGCTTCTGGTAGACGTCCTGCGCGTCCCAGTAGGTGCGGCGCTCGCTCTGGAAACCGAAGGGCGTGAGGCTGCGGTTGTAGGCGCCGCTGCGCGCGATGCCCGCCTTGAACAGGTGGGTGTGCGCCAGCAGGTTGGCCGTCATGAACGCGCCGTAGCTGTGACCGCCGACGACCATGTGCTCGCGGTCGCTGACACCCAGTTCCACCGCCTTGTCGATGACCGCCTGCGCGTTGGCCGTGATCTGCGCGATGAAGCTGTCGTTCACCGTCTTCGGGTCGCCGACCACCGGCATCGTCGCGTCCATCAGCACCACGTAGCCGTCCAGCAGCAGCATCAGCGGGCTGGTGCCCGCGAAGCTGTTGAAGCGGTTGCCGGAGCCGCTCACCTGGCCCGCGGTCGACGCGTCGGTGTACTCCAGCGGATAGGCCCAGACGAAAGTCGGACGGCGCTCGCCGGCCTTGTAGCCCGGCGGCTTGTAGAGCCAGAACGACAGCTCCACGCCGTCCGCGCGCTTGAAGCGGACGAACTCGCGCTGGATGTCGCGCAGCTGCGGCGAGGGGTCCTTGGCGTCGGTCAGCGCCTGTGCCGTCGCGAGCGCGGCCCCGCCGCGCAGCATGACGTTGCCGGGCTCGCTGACGCTCTCTCGCACCGTCAGGACGCGCGCGCCTTCGGGGTCGAGCACGGCCAGCGGACGCTCGTAATGCGCGCTGTCACCGCCGTTGGCCTCGGAGCCGGACTGGAACAGGCGCGTCTTCCTGTTGCCCGCCAGCACGAGCCGGTCGATGAAGGGCTTGTCGCCCTCCGGGCTCGCCCCGGTGCCGAAGTACCAGATCGCGTCGCCGTCCAGACGCACGACCGCGCGCCCCGTCGGTTGCATGCGGTGCACCGGCGTGCCGGGATCGCGGTAGCGGTCGCGCACCGAGCGCTCGATCAGCCGCTGCGCCGCCGAGGTGCCGTCCATCGCGACGAGCTCCGTCGACGTGCGCATCTTCGTCAGGTCGAAGTCCTGCACCAGCGCCCGCTGGCCGCCCTCGAGGAATTCGAGCCGCGACAGCCGCTGCGGCACGCGATGCACCTCGCGCGCCTCGCCGGTGTAGGGCGCGTCCAGGCGCATCAGCCGGTCGCGATGCGGCACTTGCGCGCGGTTGTCGCCGCCGTCCAGCGCCTCGACCCAGTACACCGCGCCGTCCGCGCCGGGCGAGGCGAAGAAGTTGCGCGGGCCGGTGATCACGCCTTCGACCGGCACGCCTTCCTTCAGCTTCACCTTGCCCACCGGCGCGACCTTGCCGTCGACGCCACGGACCTCGGCTTGAGCGGCGAAGTCGTCCCAGCCCACCTGGTAGCTGAACGGCGGCAGCAGCCGCATCGTCAAGACCTGACCCGGCGTGCCGAGCGCCTCGAGGTGGCTGAAGAGGCCCGGCTCGCCGACCGGCCGCACCGCGCCGGTGTTCAGGTCGACGCGCGCCAGCTGCGAGGTCGCGTGATGCGCGAAGACGGCCGCCTCCTGCGCGTTGGTCAGCAGGTCCTGCTGGGTGCGCTCCGGCGAGTTGCGCGCGATGGATTCCTGGATGGACGGGCCCGACGGCGCGGCGAAGGTCGGCGCCGGACCCCGCTTGGCGGGCACCGTCAACGTGACGAGTTCATGGTCGTTGAGCCACACGACGTCGTTCTCGAGCATCGTGTGCAGCTTGAGCTTGGGCACCGCCTTGAGCTTGCCCGTCGCGACGTCGCCGACCCACAGCTCGACGGCCGTGTCGGTGCGCCGGTTCAGCAGGAAGCGCTTGCCGTCCGGCGAGAAGCGCAGGTGATGGAAGGCGCCGCCCGGGGGCAGCGGGACGGGGCGCGCGACGCCGTCCGCGCCGTTCTGGAGCGGACGCAGCGACAGCGACTCGATCGTGACGATCAGCTGCGGGCTGTCGGTGGCGGGGTCGTAGCGCAAGCCGGCCTGGCGCAGCACGGGGCGGGCGAGCTCGGCGATCGCGCGCGACTTCCGGTTGACGACGATCGCCAGCGTGCGCTGGTCCGGCGAGACCTGGTAGACCGGCAAGGCCTTCGCGTCGAGCACCGCGCGGATCGCCTCGGACGGCTGCTGATAGATCTGCGCCAGGGTCGCCGCGGAGGTCAGGGCCGTGGTTTGAGCCGAGCTTGACGCGGCCTCTTCCGCCGGCGCCGCGATCGCGGAAAGACCGCCGAACGCGGCGGAGAGGGACAGGGTCAGCGGGATCAGCGGGATCAACGACGAGGCGCGAGGCGTGGGCATGTGTCGGCACCGTTAAGCAGAGGAAGGCGGCAATCTAGCAGCGCCCTCCGCCGATGTCCGAGGTCAGCCCTCCGGGTGATCCCGAGGTTTCAGGCCCGCGCCCTCACGTCCGGATCACGCAGCGAACAGACGCGCCGCGTGCAGCCCCAATCCGGTCGCGACCGACGCGAAGCGGTCGCCGCGCACCGTCTTGGCGTCGGGGTAGTCCGCCGCGATGCGATCGGCCAGCACGGTCAGGCCGGTCGAGCCGCCGGTGAAGTACAGCGCATCGATGTCCGACGGCTTCAGCCCCGCGCGTTCGACCGTCTCGCGGCCCGCCTGGGCGATGCGCTCGATGTCGCCTCGCAGCGCGTCCAGCGCCGCGGCTTCTGAGAGTTCCACCGTCAGGCCGGACTCGATCAGCTGCAGGTCGATCGTGCAGTCGCCGCCGCCGGCGACCTCGATCTTGGCGTCTTCCGCGCGGTTCGCGAGCTCATGGCCGAGCCGCTCGTCCAGCACCGTCATCAGCCGCTGGTGATGGCGCGGGTCGCCATAGAAGCCCTTCATGTTGCGCAGCTCCAGCACGCGCTGCGGGCTGTAGCAGGTGTTGATCAGGTGCCAGGTCGCGAGATCGAAGTAGACGCCGCTGGGCACCTCGCGCGGCGTCTGACCGGGCTTGGCGGGGCCGAGCGCGCGGTAGCCGAATTCACGCAGGATGCCGGTCAACTCGATGTGGCGGTCGAAGTCGGTGCCGGCGATGTGCACGCCGTGGTTGGCCAGGATGTCGTCGCGACGGTCCAGACGCTTCGCACGGTCGGGCCCGACGCGCACCAGCGAGAAGTCGGAGGTGCCGCCGCCGATGTCGGCCACGAGCACGATCTGCTCGCGGTCGGCCTGCTGTTCGAAGTCGAAGGCCGCGGCGATCGGCTCGAACTGGAAGTGCACGTCCTCGAACCCCACCGCGCGCGCGGCCGCGGCCAGCGAGGCCTGCGCCGCGGCGTCGCGCTCGGGCTCGCCGTCGACGAAGTAGACCGGTCGGCCGAGCACGACGCGGCGCGGCTCGTGGCCACCGGCGTCCGACGCGCCGGCCTGCTTGCGCAGGCGCTTCAGGTAGCCGCTGAGCATGTCGATGTACTTCACGCCGCGGCCGCCGCCGACGTCGGTGACCTGGTCGATCAGGCTGGTGCCGAGGATGCTCTTCATCGAGCGCATCAGGCGGCCGTCGACCCCCTCGACGTAGGCGTTCATGGCCGCGCGGCCGAAGGCGCGCGGCGGGCCTTCGGCGTCGTGGCGGCCCTCGGCGAAGTAGAAGACCGCCGTCGGCATGGTCACGTTGCCGCCTTCCAGCGGCACCAGGCGCATCGCGCCGGGGCGTCCGGCGTCCGGCACGGCCACGGCCGAGTTGGAGGTGCCGAAGTCGATGGCGCAGAAATCGCGCTGCAGGTCGGAAAGCGGAGAGGACATGGCGGCGCGGCGGAAATGCGAAAAGGGCGCGGATTCTAGCCGCGCCCTGGTTTCGGGCTTCCGGCGCCTCGATGACGCCGGGAGGGGTTCAACCGGATCAGGCCGGTTGCAGGCGCCGCGCCGAGCTGGCGGGCAGCGCGTCGCCGTAGAAGCCGAAGTCCAGTTCCGGACGTTTGCCGCTCATCAGTTCCGCCAGCGCGCGGCCGGAGCCCGCGCCGTGCGTCCAGCCCAGCGTGCCGTGGCCGGCGTTGATCCACAGGTTGGCGGCCTTCTGGCTGCGGCCGATGTAGGGCACGTTGGTCGGCGTGCTCGGGCGCAGGCCGGTCCAGAAGTTGGGTTCGGACAGGTCGGCGACGCCGGGGAACAGCTCCTCGTAGCGGCGCACCAGCGACTCGCAGCGGACCTTGGAGGTGGGGCTGTCCAGGCTGGTGTCCAGGCCCACCAGTTCCGCCGTGCCGGCGATGCGGACGAAGTCGCCCAGGCGCGAGATCGCGATCTTGCGCGCGTCGTCCAGCAGGCTGACGGTGCTGGCCTGCGCCGGCTTCTTCAGCCGCAGCGTGGCCGAGTAGCCCTTGGCCGGATAGATGTTGAGGTGCTCGCCCAGCGACCTGGTCAGGGCCGGCGCGTACGACGCCAGCGCCACGACGTAGGCGTCGCCCTTCAGCCATTGCGTCTGGCCGGTCTCGCGCGACTGGATCTGCACGCCGGCGATCTCGTTGCCTTGCGCGCCGCCCTGCGGCTGCAGCGCCAGGATGTCGTGGTTCCACAGGAACTGCGCGCCGCGCTGCTCGGCCAGTTTCGCCAGCGCCTGCGTGAAGACGCGCGCGTCGCCGGATTCGTCGCTCGGCGTGTAGGTGCCGCCGAACACCGCATGCTGCGCCGAGCGCAGTGCGGGCTCGATCGCCAGGACCTCGTCGCGGCTGAGCACGCGGCGGTCGACGCCGTGGCGGCGCATGATCTCGGCACCCTGCGCGCCAGCCTCGAAATCGGCCTCGCTGCCGAAGAAGTGCAGGATGCCCTTCTGCAGGCGGTTGTATTCGATGCCCGTGTCCGCGACGAGCGACTGCAGCGACTCATGGCTGTAGCGGCCCAGGCGCACGAGCTGCTCGACGTTGCGCTCGAACGCGGCCGTCGTGCATTGCCCCAGGAAGGACAGGCCCCAGCGCCACTGCGCCGGATCCAGGCGCGGGCGGAACAGCAGCGGCGCGTCGTCCTTCAGCAGCCACTTCGCCACCTTGAACGGTGCGCCGGCGTTGGCCCAGGGCTCGCAGAAGCAGACCGAGATCTGCGCGCCGTTGGCGAAGCTGGTCTCCAGCGCCGCGTCGGGCTGGCGGTCGACGACGACGACGTCGTGACCCTGGTCCAGCAGGTACCAGGCGGTGTGGATGCCGATGATGCCGGCGCCGAGGACGATGACCTTCATGGAGAGCTCCAGGTGAACTTGTGGTTCTGCTGCGGTTCAGCGTTGGACATGCAGGCGTCAGGCCAGCGGACGCAGGATCAGCTGCAGTCCCAGCAAAGCCATCACGAGGGCGATCAAGGCATCGATGCTGCGCCAGACCGCCGGCCGGCGCAACGCCGGCGCCACGGCCGCCGCGCCGAAGCCCAGCAGCGAGAACCACATCCAGGACGCCACCGAGGCGCCCGCCGCGAACGGCCATTGCAGTCCCGCCGGCTGCTGCGCGCCGACGGTGCCCAGCAGCACCACCGTGTCCAGGTAGACATGGGGGTTCAGATACGTCATGGCCAGCGTGCTGCCCAGCACGGTCGTCAGCGAGGCGCTGCCCGCCTGCGCCTGGAGGCCGCCCCGGGGCGACAGCGCGCGCATCGCGGCCTTGACGCCGTAGGCGAGCAGGAAGGCGGCGCCGCCCCAGCGGAAGACTTCCATCAGCACCGGGCTGGCGGCGATCAGCCGGCCCAGGCCGAACACGCCCAGCCAGATCAGCAGCATGTCCGACAGCGCGCAGACCACCACCACCGGCGCCACGTGCTGGCGCATCAGGCCCTGGCGCAACACCAGCGCGTTCTGCGCGCCGATGGCGACGATCAGGCCGGCTCCGGTGAGCCAACCTTGCAACAGGGCTGCGCTGGGGGACGACATCGGCGATGACGGGGTGAGAGCGGAGGGGGGCGAATGTCCGGGCGAGCGTTGCCACACCCCGAAGGCGTAGTGAGCGGGATTGTGGAGAGCACCCTGGATTTGATGAAGAAGAATTAATATCTCAGCGAATCCATTAGAGATGCTTATGAAAGATCTGGACGCCGCCGGCCTCGACTGCCTGGCCGCGCTCGCCGACGAACGCAGCTTCGACCGGGCGGCCGAAACCCTGGCCATCACGCAGAGCGCGGTGTCACAGCGTCTGCGCAGCCTCGAGGCTCAGGTCGGACAACTGCTGGTCGTCCGCTCCCGTCCGCTGCGGCTCACCGAACCGGGCAAGCGCCTGCTGCGTTACGCCCGTCAACTGGCGGCGTTGCGCTCGGACGTGGTGCGGGAGCTCGGCGTGCAGTCGGCGCAGACCGAACGGCTTCCCATCGCGGTCAATGCGGACAGCCTGGCCACCTGGGTGTTGCCGGCGCTCGACCCGCTGGTGCAGCGCGGGATGCGGGAGGGCTTCGGCCTGGAGCTGGTCGTCGACGACCAGGACTTCACCCACGACTGGCTGCGCCAGGGCGAGGTGCTGGGCTGCGTCACGACCGTGCCGCAGGCCCTGCGCGGCTGCATCGCCCAGCCGCTGGGGGTGATGCGCTACATCGCCGTGGCCAGCCCGGATTTCGCGGCCCGGATGCTGCCCAACGGCCTGGGCGCGGCCAACTTCGCGCAGGTGCCGTTCCTGGTGTTCAACCGCAAGGACGACGCCCAGCAGCAATGGGTCCGGCAGGCGATGGGATTGCGCTCCGCAAGGCTGAACGCCCGTTACGTGCCGTCCAGCGAGGGCTACGTGAACGCGGTGCGGATGGGCTGGGGGGTGGGCGTCGCGCCGGAACTGCAGGTCCGGCCGCTGCTCGCGAGCGGGGAACTGGTGGCGCTGCGGCCGGAGGTACAGGTGGAGGTCGCCCTGTACTGGCACCAGTGGAAGCTCGGCGGCGAGAACGCCGCTGGCGCCGCTGGCGCATCTGGCGCCGCGAGCGCCACAGGCACCGCGAAGGTCGGAAAAGCGACCGCGCCGGAAGGCGGGGCGCCTCCGGCGTTGCTGGATCAGATCGGGGAAGCGCTGGCCCGGGGGGCCAGGGACGCCTTGATCAGCGCTTGAGGACGGCGACCTGGACCTTGGCCTGCGCCTGCAGGGGGGCCGGCGTCACGGCGGGCGTGGCCGAGGCCGCCGGCGCGGCGCCCTGCTCCGCCAGGCGCATGCGGAAACCGCCGCGCTCATGCTTGTCCTGCACGGAGTTGGCCAGCCAGGCGGAGGTCAGCACGACGCTGCTGACGATCGCCCAGGTCATCGATTTGTGAATCAGTGGAGACATGAGAAAGCAATGGCTTCCACGAATTAGGGAAGGCCCGGAGCATAGTCACCCCCGATTAAGGGGGGCATCACACCTAAGTGGGGCGCGTGGTTATTTCGCCTCACCTGTGGCGGGGGCGCGCCAATCTGTGTGTATTTGTGAGCGCGATTCCAGCGCACCCGCAATCTGGGGATTTGCCTGAAGACGAAGACGCGCAAACTGTGCTTCAACGCGCGGCGCAGCACCGGCACCGCGCGACGGTCACACCCCGTGCTTTCCGACGAGGTCCATCATGCGAATCACCTCTGCCCTGCGCCTTTTCCGTCGCCAATCGCCTGCCGGCCATGAGCCGGAGCCGGCCGACATGGGCACCGCATTCGGCATGGAAGCCAGTTTCGGCGACGACAGCGAGTACGACGACTTCCGGCGCAGCGACTACGGCCTGGAATCCGAGGCGGCACCGCCGGCGACGATCGAGTCGCCCCTTTCCTGGATGGCCGCGCGACGCGGCTGACGCTTCAAGGCGCCCCACGCGGGCGCCTTTTGCATTGCAGAGGGCGTCTCCTCGACGGATCAGCGGATCAGCGGATCAGGAGCACCGGCACGTCGCTGTTGGCCATGACCTTGGTGGCGACCGAGCCCAGCACCAGCTTGCCCAGCGCCGTGTGGCCGTGCGAGCCCATCATCAGCAGGTCGAAACGTCCCTTGTCCGCCACGGCGGTGATCGCGTCGGACGCGTGCCCGGTCTTGATCACGTACTGGGCCTTGATGCCGCGCTTGTCCATGAAGCTGCGGATGGGCTTGAGCACCTTCTCGGCCTCGTCCTGGTAGTACTCGGCGAGCACGGCCTTGTCGAGCACCGCGGCCGCGCGCGGCGGCACGCCAGGGACCACGTGCACCACGGTGTAGTCATGCGCGCCGCCCAACCACTCGTCATGGGCGGAGAGATACGCCAGCATGCGCTTCGAGTACGTGCTGCCATCGACGGCGACGAGGATCTTCATGGGGATGTCCCTCCGTGAGAGGCCGAAGTCCGGCCTCGGACCAGTGTGGCACAGGGTCACTTCCGGAAAGCCGCACTCCGACCGCAGCCTGCTTCGTCCTTGACGTTGGACAATCGCGCTTTCCGTTCTCCGCCCTCCGCGGATCCGCCGTGCGCCTGCAACTGATCTCCGACCTCCATCTCGAGCGCCAGACCGACTTCCAGACCGTGGCCGCGCCGGGTGTCGATCTGCTGGTGCTGGCCGGCGACGTCGGCTCGTACCAGCCCGGCTCCCGGCTGGTGACGGACGACTTCGGCCTGGGCCGCTTCTCCCCGAAGCGCGACGGCGCGCCTTGGCCGCGGGTGCTCTACGTCCCGGGCAACCACGAGTACGACGGCATCGACTTCGCGACGGCCCACGCGCGGCTGCGCCAGACCTGCGCCGATCTCGGCATCGAGTGGCTGGACCGCGAGGAGATCGTCATCGGCGATGTGCGCTTCGTCGGCACGACGCTGTGGGCGGACTTCGACGCGCTGGCCGCGCGCGAGGCGACGCCGACGAAGCAGCTGGCGGCGAGAGAGAAGGCCTTCCGGGCGGCGAACCACTACCTGCGTCGGTTCTCGACGCTGGTCGACGGGCAGCACATGCTCGCCGAGCGACAGCGCGACCTGGCGCTGGACTGTCAGGCCTGGCTGCGCGAGGCGCTGGCGCGACCCTTCGACGGCAGGACGGTGGCGGTGACGCACTACGCGCCGACCCTCCGCAGCGCCGATCCGCGCTACGGCCTGACGCCGGGCACTGCGGGCTTCTGCAATTCGCTCGACGACCTGCTGCCTTATGCGGACCTGTGGCTGCACGGCCATCTGCATTGCGGCCACGACTACGTCGTCGAGTCCGCGTCCGGACCGCGCGGCGACGTGCCGCACCGCTGTCGCGTCGTCGCGAATCCGCTGGGCTACGCCAACAAGGGCGAGCAGGAAGACTACCGGCCGGATCTCGTCATCGAAGTCTGAGCGCCCGACCGCAGCAGCCCCGCTTCAGCGCTTGTTCAGCGCTTGGCTGGCGGACCGTCGTAGGTCCACAGGTACTCGCGCGGCATCGGGCCCTTGTTGCGACCGCCCTGCTGCGTCTGCTCCCACGCATGGGCCAGGATGCCCACCGAACGCGAGATGCAGAACAGCCCCCGCGCCAGCGGCGCCGGGAAGCCGAGCTCGGCGTAGATGACGGCGGTCGCGCCATCGATGTTCATCGGGATGCGGCGACCGTCCTTGCGTCGCTGCAGTTCCGCCTCCACCGCGCGACCGATCGTCGCGAAGCGACCTGAGACAACACCGAGCTGAGCGGCTTCGTCGACCAGTTCCAGCAACCGCGGCGCACGCGGGTCCACCGGATGGAAGCGGTGCCCGAAGCCCGACACGAACTTGCCACGCAGCGCGATCGCCTCATCCAGGCCCGCGGCGGTCGCCTCGTCGAGCGAGGCGCCGGCCTCCATGCGCACGGCGATGGACTGCAGCATCTCCACACACTGCTCGCCCGCGCCGCCGTGCACGTCGCCGAGCACGTTCATCGCCGACGCCATCGCGTTGTTGAGTCCGACGCCACAAGTGGCGGCCATGCGCGCGATCGCGATGCTGGGCGCTTGCGGGCCGTGGTCGACGGCCGCCATCAGCGCGACGTCCAACAGCTTGGCCTGCTCCGAACCGGGCAGCTCGCCGCGCGTCATCAGCCAGATCATCTGCGCGAAGCTGACCTGCCCGATCAGGTCCTGGATGGCGTGACCGCGATAGCGGATGACGCCGGGCGACATCTCGATGATCGAGGTGCGCCACCAGTCCGGGACGCGTTGATCGTGGACCGGCCCGGCGCTTGCGGGCGCCTTGGCGTCGCTGCCGTGGTTGGCGTCGTTGGCGCTCATACGGCCTTCTCCTCTTTCAGCGCGGCGCGCTCGGCGGCGCCATAACCCAGTTCTTCCAGGATCGCCTCGGTGTCCTGACCGAGCCGCGGCGGCGGCGTCGACACCGACGGCGTCTCCCCGTTCAGCTTGAAGCCGGTGCGCAGCACGCGGACGTCGCGACCGACGCCGGGCACGTTCTCGAAGTTGGCGACCATCCCGCGATCGGCGACCTGCGGATGCGCGAGCGCCTCCTTCACCGAGTACACCGGCCCCGCCGGCACGCCCGCGTCGTTCAGTCGCTGCCACCAGTCCGCGGCGGGGCGATCGCCCATGGCGGCTTCCAGCAGATGCTTGAGTTCGGCCCGGTGCTTCAACCGTGCATGGCGGTCGATGAAGCGCGGATCGGTCTTCCACTCCGGATGACCGACGGTGTCGCAGACCGCCTCGAACTGCTCCTGCTTGTTGGCAGCGATGTTGAGCAGCCCCTGCCCCGTGCGGAACGTACCGGACGGACTGGCCGTCACGTTGTCGTTGCCCATCGGCTGCGGTTCACGGCCCGCGACCAGCAGGTTCGACACCGCCCATCCCATCGTCGCCATCGCCGCTTCGAGCATCGACACGTCGATGAAGGTTGCGTCGGCCCGTTCCTGGTCCGCCAGCGCCGCGGCGATGGCCATCGCCGCCGTCAGGCCGCCGATGGTGTCCGCCACCGGATGACCGACGCGGTACGGCGCCGTGTCCGAACCGCCGGTGATGCTCATCATCCCGGACATGCCCTGGATGATCTGGTCGTAGGCGGGCAGGTCGCGCAGCGGGCCGTCCTGGCCGAAGCCGGAGATCGCGCAGTAGACCAGCCGCGGGTTGACCTGCCGCAGTTCGTCGAAGCCCACGCCCAGGCGCTGCATCACGCCCGGCCGGAAGTTCTCGACGACCACGTCCGCCGTGGCCACCAGCTTGCGGAACACGGCCTTGCCGGCGGCGTTCTTGAGATCGATGGTGATCGACCGCTTGCCCGGGTTCTGGGCCAGGAAGGACACGCCCATGTGCGCCTGGTTCAGCGCCGTGTCGGCGCCGAGCTGGCGGGCGAGGTCGCCGGTCTCGCGCGCCTCGACCTTGATCACGTCGGCGCCGAGGTGCGCCAACTGGTGACAGGCGAAGGGGCCGGCCAGCACGTTGGTCAGGTCCAGGACGCGGACGCCGCGCAAGGGAGAGGGAGAGGGAGAGGGACTCATCCGAGGCTCCGCCGCGCGTTCAGTCGACCTTGACGTTGCCGCTGCGGACCACGTCGCCCCAGCGCTTCTGTTCGCGCACGAGGAACTGCGCGGCCTGCTGCGGCGTGCCGGCCATCGGCACGCTGCCCTCGGACTGCAGCTGTCCGATCGTGGCCGCCTTGGACAAGGCCTTCTGCACCTGCGCGTTCATCCGCGTCACGGCCGCCGCCGGCGTGCCGGCGGGCGCGACGATCATCTTCCAGTCCGACGTGTCGAAGCCCTTGAAGCCACTCTCGGCCACGGTGGGGACGTCCGGCAGCACGGGCAGCCGCGCGGCGGAACTGATCGCCAGCGCACGCAGCCGGCCGGCCTTGATGAAGGGCACCACGGTCTGCGGCGTTGCGAAGTAGTAGTCCACCTGCCCGCCGAGCAGGTCCGTCGCCGCCGGGCCGGCACCCTTGTAGGGGATGTGGGTCACCTGGATGGCGGCCTGCTTCGAGAACAGCTCCCCGGTCAGATGACCGACGGTGCCGTTGCCGGCGGAGGCCATCGTCAAGGTGCCGGGTTTTGCCTTCGCGGCGGCGACCAGGTCGGCAACCGTCTTGAAGCTCGAGGACGACGAGACCACCAGCACCACCGGCTGCCCCGCGACCAGGGCGACCGGCGTGAAGGCCTTCGCCGCGTCGTACGGCATCTTGGGATAGAGCGTCGGGTTGATCGCCAGGTTGGCGGTCTGGCCCATGCCCAGCGTGTAGCCGTCGGCCTTGCTCTTCGCAACGGCGTCCAGCCCGATGTTGCCGCCCGCGCCGGCCTTGTTGTCCGGAACGAAGGTCCAGCCGGTGTCCTCGCGCATCTTCTCCAGGATCAGGCGCGACACGATGTCCGTGCCGCCGCCGGGCGGGAACGGGACGATCAGACGGATGGGCTGATTCGGGTAGGCCGCGTCGGCGGCCAGCGCCGACGTCGTGGCCACGCCCGCGCTGGCTGCGGCGATCAGGGTGAAGGCGGCGCCTCGGATCAGGTACTGCGGGGCCAGGAACTGCGTCATGTCGCGTCTCCGTGTTTGTTCTATCTGGCAGAACGTCGGTTTGTTTGATAGAACTGTAGAACGTCTCCCGGTGGCAGGGACGAGGGATTACCCGTGGCCGAAACAGACAACGCAGCTTCCGACAACCCCGAGGCGTCGGCCGAATCCAGCGGCGTCGCCGTGCTGGACCGCGCCTTCGCGCTGCTGGGCGCGTTCGGGCAGGACGACGACGCCCTGTCATTGGCGGAGCTGTCGCGTCGCACCGGGCTCTACAAGAGCACCGTGCTGCGGCTGCTGGCCGCGCTGGAACACGGCGGCTTCGTGCGGCGGCTGCCCGACGGGCAGTACGCGGTCGGACCGGCGCCGCTGCGGCTGGCGACGATCTACCAGCGCTCGTTCCATGTCGGGCCGATCGTGGAGCCGCTGCTCAAACAGCTCAGCACGGACACGGGCGAGACCGCGTCGTTCTACGTCAGGCACGGCGAGGCGCGGATCGCACTCCATCGCTGGGAGCCGGCCCGCTCGGTGCGCGCGGCGGTGGCGGTGGGGCAGCAATACGCGTTGCACCAGGGCGCGTCCGGCAAGGTGCTGTGCGCGTTCTCGAACGACCAGCGCGAGCGCTTCGCCACCATCCGCGATCGGGGCTGGGGCGTCTCCTACGGCGAGCGCGAACCGGACACCGCCTCGGTCGCCGCGCCGGTGTTCGCCATCGACGGTCGCCTGCAGGGCGCGATCGCCCTCTCGGGACCGCGCGTGCGGCTGTCGCCGCCGGAGACGATGTTGAGCGCCTGCCGCGCCGTGCTGGGCGCCGCGCGCGAGGCCAGCCGACTGCTCGGCGGCGATGTCGCGCTGATGGACGCAGCGCTGCGGACGGTGTCGATCGCTGACTTCGCGACCGGCGGCTGACCACGAAAAACGCCGGCGCGAGGGCCGGCGTCTTGCGTCTTCACGGCATTCTTCGTCGTCACCATCCTCACCGCGCCCCGGGCGCGGCGTGACGGCCGGCGGCGATCAGGCCGCGCCGTGGCAGTTCTTGAACTTCTTGCCCGAACCGCAGTGGCAGGGATCGTTGCGGCCCAGCTTCGGGGCGTCGCGACGCACCTGTTCGACGTGATAACGCTGCTGCTCCGTCGCTTCCTGCAGGTCGACGACGGTCAGGATCAGGTCCTCGATGGCTTCGTCGATGTTCTTGAGCGGATGCTCCTGGTTCAGCAGCTCGACGATCTCCACCTCCTCCGGCGTCTCGGCCGGCAGATGGCGGTACAGGCGCGCGAGCAGCGCGTTGATGTTGTCGTCGGCCTGCTCGTGCAGGTCGGGGAAGGTCACCGCCGCGTACTCGAAACCGCCGACCCAGGGCAGCAGCGCCTGGGTGATCGGATCGTCGGGGAGCTGCGGCGCGTCCGGATCGACCGGATCGACCGGCCCGTCCGCAGCGGCTTCCACAGCCGGCTCGACGGCGGCCTGCGCCTCGGCGTCCTCGGCGTCCGCGTCCTCGCCGGCTTCTTCCGCGTCGAGGTCCAGCACCACCGGGTAGAACCAGCCTTGCTCCAGCATGCTCTGGTTCAGCGAGGCGAAGCGGCGCTCCACCAGCGAGCGGATGCGGGCCAGCCAGTCGGGATCGACGTCGTCGGGCAGCGCGCGACCTTCATAGTCGAAGATCGGCGGCAGCCATTCCTCGATCGGGATCAGGCGGGGTTGCACCAGCACGCCGGCCAGGTAGCCGTCCAGCATCGAGGCGTCCAGCGGCTCGAGCGGCTCGGGGGTGATGTCGAGGAGTTCGTCGAGTTCTTCGAACTCGGCGTCGGAAAGGTCGTGGGCGATGCTCATGGGGCGCGATTGTCGCCGCTCACGTCGGCCGGCGTGTTGGCAGGCGCATCGGCCGACGGCGGACGCACCGCGTCGATCAGCCGTTCGCGCATCCAGCGCTGGGCGCTGCGGTCCTCGTTGCGCAGGTGCCAGAGGACGTCCACGTGCACCGGCGACAGCGGCATCGGCAGCGGGCGGTAGATCAGCGCCTCCTGGTAGCCGGTGGCGGTGATGAAGGACTGGGGCAGCACCGTCAGCAGGTCCGAATGCGCCACCACCCGGCCGGCGGTGAAGAACTGGTTGACGGTCAGCGCGATCCGGCGGCTGCGCTTGAGCGCCGCCAGCGCCTCGTCGACGAAGCCGTAGGGCCGACCCGAGAAACTCACCAGCAGGTGATGGGCCTGGCAGAAGGCGTCGAGCGTGAGGTCCTGGTCGGCCAGCGGGTGGGCGCGGCGCATCACGCAGACGTAGTAGGAGTCGTACAGGCGCTGCTGCCGGATGGCCGCCATGTCGCCCTGCCCCTTCAGCGCGGCGACCGCGTTCGGGAAGTAGCCCAGCGCGAAATCGGCCTCGCCCTGTTCCAGCAGCAGGCGCGGGTCGCGCGTGGTCAGCGGCAGCACGTGGACGTTGGCCAGGGCGCGCATGCGTTCCAGCTGCTGCATCAGCGGCGGCAGGATCAGCGCGGCCGTCGCGTCGGCCATCGCGAGCCGGAAGGTGTATTCCTCCGAGGTCGGCTGGTAGTCGCCGGGATCCAGCGCCACCCGCAGCCGGGTCAGCGCCGACCGGACCTCCGGCCAGAGCCCTTCGGCCCGCGACGTCGGCTTCATCCCGAAGGCCTGGCGCACGAACAGGTCCTCGCCCAGGGCTTCGCGCAGCCGCTTCAACGCATGGCTGACGGCCGGCTGCGTCATCGACAGGCGCTCCGCGGCGCGGGTCATGGAGCGCTCCGCCATGACGGCGTCGAACACCTTCAGCAGGTTCAGATCGAGGTTCCGGAAGCTCATGGAAGGCACTTTTTCACGGGAAACCAGCGGAAATGGCCACCGCGCGACGGTTAGACGAACGTCCTCCAACCCGTCCTCGGGGTCAGGACTTGCGCATTCCTTGGCAGTTGACCGAAGCCCGCGTGACGCGCATCACGGGCCGGACGCGATCCGCCCAATGATATGCACGCTGTTTATACATTCGATGCCCATCTTTCATTGGCGGCATGCCTAGGGGAAACCCTATAGTTCGGTCCATCGGTTCTACAGAGCCGACCCAACAAGCCAATCAAAGGAAATCGCCATGAGCGTCGCTACCCAAACCTTCGGTCTTCCGCTGAGCCGCACGGTGCGTCGCGGCGGCACGTTCGCCACGATCGGTGCCCGCGTCTGGGCCCGCACGATCACCAACGTCAAGGCCCGCATCGAGTCCGCCAAGATGGCCCGCGCCGAGCGCGAGATCCTGGCCCTCGCCGCCCAGTACGAAGAGAGCATGCCCTCCTTCGCCGCTGAGCTGCGCGCCGCGAACGCCCGCCGCAACGGTTGAACGTTGAACGGTTGAACGGCTGAGCAGCCGACCCCGCCGGGTGCCGTATGGGCCTGGCCGCGCAGGTTGGAGCGGTTCTGATGTGAGCGCAGGCTCTCATTGAACACCGCGCCAGATTGCGCATAAGAAAAGCCCGCTTCGAATCGCTTCGAGCGGGCTTTGCCTTTTGTGCTTCCCCCGGACCCGCCTCTTTCGAGGCGGTCGCCGGATGGAATTCAGGCGACGATCAGGCCTGGGCCAGGCGCTGTTCGATCTTGGCCTTGGTGGCGGGCAGTTCCGCCGGCAGGCCCTGGGCCAGCTGGACGAACAGCTCGTCGTGGAGCTTCAGCTCCGTCGCCCAGTCCTCGTTCGAGATGTGGGTGACGGTCTTGTACTGTTCCGGCGTGAAGGCCAGGCCTTGCCAGTTCAGATCTTCGTAGCGCGGGCTGGTGCCGAAGGCGTGCTCGACGCCCTGGCCCTGACCGTCGACGCGCTCGAGCATCCACTTCAGCACGCGCATGTTCTCGCCGTAGCCGGGCCAGACGAACTTGCCGTCGGCGCCCTTGCGGAACCAGTTGACGCAGAAGATCGCCGGCAGCTTGGCGCCGGACTGGGCCAGCTTGGCGCCCAGCGACAGCCAGTGCTGGAAGTAGTCCGCCATGTTGTAGCCCATGAAGGGCAGCATCGCGAACGGGTCGCGGCGCACGACGCCCTGCTGGCCGGCGGCCGCGGCGGTGGTCTCGGAGCCCATGGTCGCGGCCATGTAGACGCCCTCGGTCCAGTCGCGGGCTTCGGTCACCAGCGGCACGGTCGTCGAGCGGCGGCCGCCGAAGATGAACGCGTCGATGGCCACGCCGGCGGGGTTGTCCCACTCGGCGTCCAGCGCCGGGTTGTTGGTCGCGGCGACGGTGAAGCGGGCGTTCGGATGCGCGGCCTTGGCGCCGGTCTCCTTGGCGATCGCCGGGGTCCAGTCCTTGCCCTGCCAGTCGATCAGGTGGGTCGGCGGCGTGTCGGTCATGCCTTCCCACCAGACATCGCCGTCGTCGGTCAGCGCGACGTTGGTGAAGATGACGTCCTTGTCCAGGCTGGCCATGCAGTTCGGGTTGGTCTGCAAGTTGGTGCCCGGGGCGACGCCGAAGTAGCCGGCTTCCGGGTTGATCGCGTAGAGGCGGCCGTCCTTGCCGGGCTTGATCCAGGCGATGTCGTCGCCGATGGTGGTGACCTTCCAGCCTTCGAAGCCGGTCGGTGGGATCAGCATCGCGAAGTTGGTCTTGCCGCAGGCGCTGGGGAAGGCGGCGGCGACGTGGTGCTTCTTGCCTTCCGGCGAGGTCACGCCCAGCACGAGCATGTGTTCGGCCAGCCAACCCTGGTCGCGGCCCATCGTCGAGGCGATGCGCAGCGCGAAGCACTTCTTGCCCAGCAGCGCGTTGCCGCCGTAGCCGGAGCCGTAGGACCAGATCTCGCGGGTTTCGGGGTAATGGACGATGTACTTCGTCTTGTTGCAAGGCCACTTGACGTCGGCCTGGCCGGCTTCGAGCGGCGCGCCCACGGTGTGGACGCAGGGGACGAACTCGCCGTTGTCGCCCAGCGTGTCCAGGACCGCGCGACCCATGCGGGTCATGATGCGCATGTTCACGGCGACGTAGGGGCTGTCGGACAGCTCGACGCCGATGTGGGCGATCGGGGAGCCGATCGGGCCCATCGAGAACGGCACGACGTACAGCGTGCGGCCGCGCATGGCGCCGCGGAACAGGGCCTTGTCGCCTTGCTGCAGCAGGGCGCGCATCTCGGCCGGTTCCATCCAGTTGTTGGTGGGACCGGCGTCGAGCTTGTTCTTCGTGCAGATGAAGGTGCGGTCCTCGACGCGCGCGACGTCGCTCGGATCGCTCCATGCCAGGTAGCTCCCCGGGCGCTTGGCCGGGTTCAGCCTCTGGAAGGTGCCGGCGTCGACGAGCTGCTGGCACAGGCGGTCGTACTCGGCCTGGCTGCCGTCGCACCAGTAGACGTCCTTCGCCTCGGTGAGGGCGGCGATCTCGGCGACCCAGGCGACGAGGCGCTGGTGTTTGACGTAGGCCGGTACGTTCAGGCGCAAGCCTTCCATGACGGGTTGGTTCATGACGGTTTCCAATTTGAGGATATGAAAAGCGGAATTGGGTCAGCTCCGTTCCGGTGGCTCCCGCCCCTGTTTTTCAGAGGAGGAGACCGCGGAGCTGACCCAATGCCGCGCCTCAGCGTGGTGCTTCGCCGAACACTGGTTCCAATGTAATCACGCCGTAACTCCAACGCTTGTCGGGGTTATGCGTTTTGGGAATGGATTGATGCGCGGCCTGGGAAGAGGCGAGAAAGCGGCACCGGCAAGCGGCGTGCGCGCGGTCGACCGGCGCAATTCGAGGTGTCCGGCCGGCGGAGCGATCAGGATCAGGACGGGCGTTGCGCCTCCCCGCACAACTCCCACAACGCCGGCACCCACAGCGTCTGCGGCGCTGGCTTCGGCACCTTGACGAGTCCCGCCTCGCCCGGCCATTCCGGCTGCGGCGACGCCGCGCACAGCAGCGTCTTCATCCCCGGCCAGCGCGCGCGCCAGTCCTGCCACGCCTCGATCGACGGCAGCGACTCCGGCGACGAGGCCAGCAGCAGTCCCTGCCCCGTCCCCGCCGCTTCCGCGAGCGCCACGGGCAGTTCCTCCGCCCGCTCGACCTCGCGCGCGTCGAAGCCGCATTGCAGCAGCCGCTCCAGCATCACCTCGCGCACCGCCGCGCAGCGGTCCCACACCACCGCCACCCAGCCCTCGCCGATCCGTTCCATCCCGGCCTGCGTCTGCAAGGGCGGCCATTGGACTTCCGCCTCCGTCGCCTCGATCAGCGGGAGCTCCGCGATGAAGCTGCTGCCCTGCCCCGGTGCGCTGCGCGCGCTCAACTCGCCGCGCATCGCGCGGACCGTCTGACGGGCGATCGCCAAACCGAGTCCCAAACCCGGCACGTCACCACTCGAACGACCCCGCGTGAATGGGTCGAAGATCCGTTCCAGATCCTCCGGCGTCAGGCCGGGCCCTTCGTCGGTCACCGACAGCACCAGTTGCCCGTCCATCAGGCGCGCCGCCAGTTCGACCTCACCGGACGGCCCGTACTTCGCCGCATTCGACAGGAGGTTGAGCAGCACCTGGCGGAGCCGTCGCGCATCCAGGGCCACGACCGCCGGCAGCGACTCATCCATGACCAACGACAGCCGGGTCTTGCCCGCCAGCATCAACGCCTGCGACTGCAGCGCCAGCTCATCCAAGAGCCCGTGCAGGTACACCGGCGCATTCAGCACCTCCACGTCCGCCTCCGCCGTCGGCTTCCGGGCAAAGCGCTGCAGTTCGTCGATGGTGTCGAGCAGCATCACCCCGCCGTGCTCCAGCGCCTGGCGGGTCGACTCGAATTCCGCCCCCGGCGTCAGCCGCCGCGTCAGCTGCACCATCGACGCGAGCGGCGCGCGCAGGTCGTGGCCGATGTGGCCCAGCAGCCGGCCCTTCGCGGCGTCGCTGGCCTGCGCGTGCGCGCTCGCACGAGCCAGTTCCGCGGTGCGCTCGAGCACTGCGGCCTCCAACGCCTGCGCGCGCTGAAAACGTTCGCGTTGCAGCAGCCGCAACATCGCCACCAGCACCGCCGCCGCGCCCGCGGTGCCCACCATCGACGGGGCCAGTTCGATCCAGTCCGCGTATGGCAGATAACCCAGCAGGCTGAAGTAACGGGGCGCCATGCCCAGCACCACGCCGACGATCGCACACAGCCACACGCCGCCGACCGGATCGCCGCGTCGCATCGCCCGGAAGCTCGCGATCAGGCCGATCGCCGTCAGCGCGAGGTTGGTCGGCGCGGCCATGCGCGTGCCGGTCTGATAGTCCGCGCCGATGCACGCCGCCACCGCGACCAGGCTCAGCCCCACCACCGCCAGCAGAACACGATGCACCGCCGGCTGCGTGACGCGCAGCCGCAGCACCGTCGCCAGCGCCATCAACTGGAACACGGTCGTCAGCGCGCCGGTTGTACCCAGCGCGCGTTGCGCCCAGTCGGTCGCGTCCGGCCAGAAACGCTGGAAGGCGGTGCCGCGCATCGCCATCTCGTAGACCATCGCGCTGGACAGGAAGGCCGCGATCCAGGCGTAACCGCGGTCGCGCAGCGACACCGCCAGGCCCGCCGCCAGTGCCGCCAACGTCAGCCCGACCGCGGACAACATGCCGTCGCGCCAGACCCGCCATTGCTGCTCGTCGATCAGCGCCTCGGCCACCCAGAGCGTCGGCTCGATCGACAGCGCGCCTCGACTCGCGGCGCGCAGCCGCAGCTCCCAGACCTCGCCGGGATCGATGCGCATCGGGAAGGCGCTCTCGCGCAGCGCCAACGGCCGCTGCGCGAAGGCCGCGTCGGTGCCGGCGCGTGCCCGCGTCCACGGCGTCGCGCTGCCGTCGGGCAACAGCCGCCGGCGGTAGAGCGCCACCGACTCGATCCGCGCCGGGTCCACCATCAGGATGTAGCGGGTCGGTTCAGTCCCGTCCTGGCGCAGCGTCCAGCGCAGCCAGTAGGTGTCCCGCGTGTAGCCGGGCGACAGCGCCGCCCGCTCGGCGGCGCGCCAGCGCGCCGGCCCGTCGCGGGGCGGCTGCTCCGCGCGTTCGATCCAGAGCTGCCCCTGGTCGACGAGCACGATGCGCCGGGAATCCGCGCCATGCAACGCGATCACCGGCTGACGTCGCACCTCGCTTGGCGCGTCCGGCATCGGCGCCGGCTGATCGGGCGCCGGCCCTGCGTGAGCGGAGGCGAAGGTGATCCCGGCGACCAGCGCAGCGGCCCATCGGCGCCAGGCGGCCATCAGGGTTCCAGATCGTCGGAGGCGGCACCGTCCCGCGCGCGCAACGCCGTGCGGTAGGCCTGCGGGCTGAGCCCGTTGCGCTCGCGGAACGCGGTCGCGAAGTTGCCGGCGTTGGAGTACCCCACGTGATACGCCACATCCGTGATGCTCATGTCGGTGTCCGCCAGCAGACGCTGTCCGGTCCGCACGCGTTCATCGCTGATGTAGCCGGACACCGTCAGCCCCAGTTCCTCGCGGAACAGCGCCAGCAGCCGCCGGCCGGTCAGCCCGACCTGCCGGCCGATCTGGTTCACCGTGAGCGACTCGCCCAGGTGCTCGCCGATGTATTGCCGTGCCGCGTTCAACAGGCGCTGGTCGGGCGTGCCGGGCTCGGCCACGGGCGCGGTCGCCACCTCGTCCGCGGCCGCCGGCCGGCGCGACGTGGCCAGATGCAGGTGCACCCGCACGCGCGCGAGCACCTCCTGCGGATGGAAGGGCTTGCTGATGAAGTCCACCGCGCCGTTCGACAGGCCCTCGATGCGGCTGTCCACGTCGTTGTGGGCGCTCAGGAACAGCAGCGGCATCTCGCGCGTCGCGGGGTCGGCCTTGAGCAGACGGCACAAGGCGAAGCCGTCCATGTCGGGCAGCCCGACGTCCAGCAGCGCCAGGTCCGGTGCCAGGCCTTGCGCCTTCTGCAGCGCGGCCCGGCCGCTCTCGGCAAAGGCCAGCCGGTAGAGCGGATGCAGCAGCGCGGTCAACCAGCGCAGGTCCTCGGGCTGGTCGTCCACCAGCAGCAGCAACGGGCGATGGATCGCGGGAGCGGGCGCGGCACGGGACATCGGCGGATTGTCCGGGTCGACTCGCTAAAACGAGAACGCAAGGTCACGCTCGTTGGGCGCGCAGCGACCAAAACGCCCATCTGGGGGGAGGAAATGGAGCGGAAAAACTACCGGAATCGGGCACGGCCTGACCCCCACTGCCGCCCTTGAACGAATCGCCAAACATCGACGGCGAATTGACAGAACTCCGGGTCGCTGCCGCACGGGATAACCGCGCCCTTGCTACACAACACCGGAGATTGGGAATGAAGTACTGCACGTGCCGAGGTGCGGCCGGCCTGGGGCTGAGTCTGATGAGCCTGTCCGTCAGCCTGGCCTGGGCGGCGGCACCGGATGCCGGCCAGCTGCTCAACGAGCAGCGCCGCCTGACCCCGCCCGCGCAGCGCGGCGATCTCGACAAGACCCCGACCGTCAACGCCCCGCTGGGCGACGACCAGCAGGCGGGCCTGCGCGCGCGCGTCGACCGCATCCGCTTCACCGGCGCCGACGGCCTGGTCCCCGAGCCCGAGCTGCAGGCGCTGGTCGCCGACGCGAAGGGCCGCCAGCTGTCGCACAGCCAGCTGCAGGCGCTGGCCGCCCGCGTCACCGCGGCGCTGCAGAAGCGCGGCTTCGTGCTCGCCCGCGCCTACCTGCCCAGGCAAGACCTGACCCAGGGCGAGCTGGAGATTGCCGTGCTGTCCGGCCGCCTGCAGTCCGGCGCGAACCGCGTGCGGGTGACCGGCGCCGACGACGCCCTGGCGCCGCGCCTGGGCGCGATCGCCGAGGCGGCGCTCGCCGCCGGGCCGGTCCGCTACGAGCAGCTCGAGCGCGCGCTGCTGCTGATCAACGACGTGCCCGGCGTGCAGGCCCGCGCGACGCTGGAACGCGGCGACGAGCCCGGCACCAGCCGTCTCGACGTCCGCGCCGACACCGGCCGCGCCTGGGCGCTGGACGCCTCCGTCGACGACTACAACAACCGCTACACCGGCCAGTGGCGCGTCGGCGCCGCGGCCTCGCTGATCCGTCCGCTCAACCGCGAGGACCTGCTGCAGGCCAGCGTGTCGCGCACCGGCGGCAGCCGCCAGGCCGCCCTCGTCTACGGTTTCGCCGTCGGCGCCTCGGGCCTGCGCGCCCAGCTGGCGACGACCTGGCTGGACTATCACGTCGGCGAGGAACTCAAGCCGCTGGACCTGCGCGGCACCGCGCGCACCGTCTCGGCCAGCCTGAGCTATCCGGTGCTGCGCGGCCGCGAGCGCAACCTCTGGGTCTCCGCCGAAGGCGAACAGCGCACCCTGGTCGACGACGCGCTGGGCCAGACGCTGCGCGATCGCCGCCTCAACCGCCTGACCGTCAACGTCTACGGCAACGCCTGGGACAACCTGCTGGGCGGCGCGCAGAACGACTTCGGCCTGAGCGTCACCAGCGGCACCGTCGCGCTGCGCGAAGCCGGCGACCAGGTCGCCGACGCGCTGACCGCCCGCACCTCGGGCAGCTACGACAAGGCGACCTGGCGCGTCTCGCGCCTGCAGACGGCGCAGGCGCTGCCGGGCTGGGGCCTGTTCGTCGGCGGCTACGGCCAGATGAGCGCGCGCAACCTGGACTCGTCCGAGAAGTTCCAGTTGGGCGGACCGTCGGGCGTGCGCGCCTACCCGGTCGGCGAGGCCAGCGGCGACAACGGCTGGATCGTCACCGCCGAACTGCGCCGCGAGCTGCGCATCGGCAACGGCCTGGCCGCGCAGCTGATCGCCTTCGCGGACCACGGCCGCGTCGAGCAGCACGAGCGTCCCTGGACCGGCGCGCTGGCCGGCCAGCCCAATGCCTACGGACTGGGCGGCGCGGGCTTGGGCGCCAACCTGGCCGGCGAGCGCTGGGCGCTGCGCGCCAGCTGGGCGCATGCGGTGGGCCACAACCCCGGGCGCACCGCCGCGGGCCGCGACGCGGATGGCCGCGACGACCGCCAGCGCTTCTGGCTGCAGGCCTCCTTCCACTATTGATCGCCGCCGCGGCCGCGCCTCCGCCCGCCTCCGAGCCTGTCTCCGAGCCCGCCGACCCGGCCGCCCCGACGGCATGAACCGCATAGAGAAAAGAGAACCATCATGGGATCGTTGAACCACAGCTATCGCCTCGTCTGGAACGAGCTTTGCGGCGCCTTCGTCGCCGTGCCTGAATTCGCCCGCGGACGCGGCAAGCGCACCGGCGGCACCGTCCGCCGCGCCATCGCCGCCGCCATCGCGGCGGCCGCCGCCGGCACCTTCGCGGGACCGGCCGCCGCGCTCGACGCCGGCGCGCTGCCCACCGGCGGCCAGATCGCCGCCGGTCAGGCCGCGTTGACGCAGCAGGGCTCGCAACTGCGCATCGACCAGAGCTCCAACAAGCTCATCCTCAACTGGAACAGCTTCGACATCGGCAGCGGCGCCTCGGTGCGCTTCAACCAGACCGGCGCCGACGCCGTGGCGCTGAACCGCGTCACCGGTGGCGCGCCCAGCCAGATCTTCGGCGACCTCTCCGCCAACGGTCAGGTCTGGCTGGTCAACAACAGCGGCGTGGTGTTCGGCAAGGGCGCGACGGTCAACGTCGGCGGCCTGGTCGCCAGCACGCTGAACGTCAGCGACGCCGACTTCCTCGGCGGCCGCGCGCGCTTCTCCGGCACCAGCACCGCGCAGGTCCGCAACGACGGCACCATCCGCGCCGACGGCGTGGTCGCGCTGATGGGCGCCTCGGTGGTCAACACCGGCACGATCAGCGCCGGCCAGGTCGCCTTCGCGGCGGGCCAGCAGGTCGCGCTCGACTTCAACGGCGACGGCCTGCTGCAGGTCCACGTCGATCAGGCGGCGCTCGACGCCGAGCTGTCGCAGGAAGGCCTGGTGCAGGGCCGCCACGTGGTGCTGAGCGCCCCCAGCGCCAGCGCGCTGCGCGCCAGCGTCATCAACATGGACGGCGTGGTCGAGGCCAAGGGCCTGTCCGAACAGGGCGGTCGCATCGTCCTGGACGGCGGCGACAACGGCCAGGTGAACGTCACCGGCCGACTCGACGCCAGTTCGGCCCAAGGTCTGGGCGGCGACGTGCGCGTCACCGGCGGCACGATCGCGCTGCGCGGCGCGACGCTGGATGCCAACGGCGCGACCGGCGGCGGCCAGATCCATGTCGGCGGCGGCTGGCAAGGCAAGGACGCAAGCCTGACCAACGCGAAGGTCGTCAACGTCGATGCGGCGTCCACGCTGCGCGCCAACGCGACGGTGAACGGCAACGGCGGCGAGGTCGTGACCTGGTCCGACGGCCGCACCGATTTCGCCGGTCGCGTCGAATCGCGTGGCGGCGAGCAAGGCGGCAACGGCGGCCGCATGGAGGTCTCGGGCAAGGACCAGTTGAACTACAGCGGCGTGGCCGACGGCCGCGCCGCCCAGGGCAACACCGGCGATCTGCTGCTGGACCCCGCCACGCTGGAAGTGCGCGGCGGCGGCTCCGGCTCCGGCGCCATCAACGGCTCGGTGGTCTATGAGAAGGACCTGGAAGCCCAGCTGGCCAACATCATCCTGGAGGCCACGACCAACGTCACCTTCAAGGACCTGAAGGCCACCGGCAGCACCGACGGCATCCTGGACCTGCAGGACGGCGTCAGCTTCACCGTGGTGGCCGGCCGCGGCGGCCAGCGGGGCTCGGACCCCTCGGACAAGATCGGCGTGATCCGCTTCGAGCAGAAGACCGACACCATCCGCGTCAACGGCAATGCCGGCATCCTGCTGATCGCCTCCAACTGGAACTCCGGCGCGTCGGACACCATCAACGGCGGCTCCGCCTCCGTCATCAACGTGCCCCACCTGGTGGCCACCGGCACGGGCAGCAACCCCTCCGGCGCCCTGCCGACCTACACCCTCACCACCGCCACCCCGGGCGCGGTGCAGCGCGGCACCATCACCGTCTTCGGCGCCAACGGCATCACCATCGGCGGCAGCGTGACGACGCAGGGCGGCTACGTGCGGCTGTGGGCGGACGCGGACTCCGGCACCGGCGGCTCGTTCACCCTCAACGCGCCCGTCACGTCCAACGGCGGCAACGTCTACCTGGCGTCCGGGTCCGGCGGCATCACGATGAACGGCGCCATCAACGTCGGCAGCGGCCGGCTGTTCTTCGACCAGGAAACCGGCACCTACCCCGGCGGCACGGGCCCCAACGGTCCCAAGGTCCTGGCGGGCCAGATCAACGCCACCGGCGACATCGACATCAACACCGCCTTCAGGATGAAGGGCGGTGCCAGCATCTTCACCGACGGCACCATCCGCTTCGGCGCGGTCAACGTCAACCTGGACACCGGCACCGGCGTGCTCACGCTGCGCGCCGACAAGGTGGACTGGGGCAGCGCCACGCTGCAGAACCTGAGCACCGCGTCGCTGCGCCTGGAGCCCGCCGATCCCGCGACCAACATGGTCCTGGGCGACGCCAACGGCTTCGCCTCCGCGGCGACGCTGGCCAAGCTGCCGGGCGTCAAGAACCTGACGATCGGCCGCGCCGACGGCACCGGCACGATCAGCGTGCCGAGCGACTTCAGCTTCAGCGCGTCGGGCAGCTTCGAGATGGTCGACCGCCACATCGACATCACCGCCGGCACGCTGACCAACACCACCGGCAACATCGTGCTGACCGCCGACAACGTCAACCTGTCCAAGGCGGTGACGGCCAACGGCGGCGCCGGCAAGGTCACGATCCGCCAGCTGACGGCGGCCAACGAGCTGCACCTGGGCGGCGGGCTGAGCAGCGCGTCGATCGGCCAGGTCAACGCGGCCTCGCTGGAGATCGGCCGCGCCGACGGCGGCAACCTGGTCTTCGACAACGACATCACCACCACCGCCTCGACCGTCCACCTGAAGAGCGGCGGTCAGGTGCTGGGCGTGAGCGGCGGCGTGGCCGCGGCCAACCTGGCCGTGACCGCCGGCGGCGGTGCGACGCTGACCGACGACACCTTCAACTTCAGCACCCTGGCGCTGGACACCGGCGGCACGACGGTGGTCCGTCAACCCGGCGCCGGCGGCTTCGCGACCGGCACGGTCGACACCTTGAGCGGCCTGACCCTGCGCAACGGCGCGGACGTCACGCTGGATTCGGGCATCGGCACGATGACCTTGGGCGGTCCGGTGAACTTCACCGGCACGGCCGCCAAGCTGACGCTGCAGGCGCCGACGTGGACGACGACCGGCTCCCCGGCCAGCAGCAACGGCTCGCTGGCGACGGTGGTGTTCAAGGCCGGCGGTGCGGGCACGCAGACGACGGTCGGCGGCACGACGGCCGACGTCACCAACGGCCTGCTGTCCGTCTTCAACGGCGTGAACACGCTGCGCGTGGACGCCTCGGACCGCGCGCTGAACGTGACGGGCCCGGTGGCGGTCACCGTGCGCGGCGGCCTGGAGCTGCTCGGCAACACCTGGAACCAGACCGGCACCATCGGCGTGACCACCGGCGGCCTGCTGGTGCGCGCCGGCACCGGCGGCGTCGCCGTCGACCAGGCGATCACCGCCACGGGCACGGTCTCGCTGGACGACCGCGGCGGCGCGGGCATCTCGGGCAACGCGGCCATCACGGCTGCCGCCCTGGCGCTGCGCAGCGCGGGCACGGCCAGCTTCGCCGCAACGCAGCACGTCGGCACGCTGGCGGCGGACGTCGATCGTCTGGCGCTGACCAACGACCGCGCGCTGACCGTGGGCACGGTGGACGGCCTGAACGGCATCCAGGCCCAGGACTCCGTGCTCCTGCGGACCTCGGGCGCGAGCTCGGATCTGACGCTGCAACAGGCGGTGACGTCGGCCAACGTCAACGGCCGCGACGCCGCGGTCGTGCTGACCGCCGGACGCAACTTCATCAACCAGGCGGGCGCGAACGCGCTGCAGGTCGGCAACGGGGGCGCGTGGCAGGTGTACTCGACCTCTCCGCTGAACGACACGCGCGGCGGACTGGTCGCCGACTTCAAGCAGTACGACAGCAGCTACGGCAGCGCCGTTCAGGGCAGCGGCAGCGGCTTCCTTTACACGGTGGCCCCGACGCTGACCGTCGGCCTGTCGGGCAGCGCCTCGAAGGTCTACGACGGCAACGTCGACGCCGCGACCGGCGGTCTGCAGCTGGGCGCGACCGGCGCGATCGACGGCGACGTGGTGAACCTGGCCATCGGCTCCAGCGGCTCGGCGCACTACGACACGAAGAACGTCGGCAGCGGCAAGACCGTGACCGTCGACGGCGTCGTCGTCGCCGACGGTCACAACGGCGGCACCGCCGTCTACGGCTACCGGCTGGTCTCGGACAGCGCCAGCGCCGCCATCGGCCAGGTCACGCCCAAGACGGTGACGGTCGCCAACGGCGCGGTACAGGACAAGGTCTACGACGGCAACACCAGCGCGCAGCTCTCGGGCGGCGGCATCGCGGGCCTCGTGGCGGGCGACGACACGGCGTTGAACGGCGCGGTCAACTTCCTGGACAAGAACGCGGGCAGCGGCAAGGCCGTCAATGTGTCCGGCCTGGTCCTGACAGGCAATGACGCCGGCAACTACGTGCTGGACACCAGCGCGGGTGCCACGGCGTCGATCATGCCCAAGACGGTGGGCGTCGGTGCGATCCAGGTGAGCGGCAAGGTCTATGACGGCACCCGCGATGCGCAGGTCACCACCGGCGGCGTCACGGGCACGGTGGCGGGTGACCAGCTCGACGTCGCCGTCAGCGGCCAGTTCGACAACAAGAATGCCGGCAACGGCAAGGCGGTCGACGTGCAGCTCGCGCTGACCGGCGCGGACGCCGGCAACTACGTGCTGGCTTCGAGCTCGACACAGGGCACGGCCTCGATCACGGCGCGCACCGTGGACGTGGGCGCGATCCAGGTCGGCAACAAGGTCTACGACGGCACGCGCACCGCGCAGGTCACGACCGGTGGCGCCGTTGGCGTCATTGCGGGTGACGAGCTCGGCGTCGCGGCGAACGGCCAGTTCGACACCAAGAATGTCGGCACCAACAAGGCGGTCGACGTGCAGCTCGCGCTGACCGGCGCGGACGCGGGCAACTACGTGCTGTCGTCCGGCTCGGCGCAAGGCTCGGCCTCGATCACGGCGCGCACGGTGGACGTCGGCACGGTCCAGGTCGGCGGCAAGGTCTACGACGGCACGCGCACCGCGCAGGTCACGACGGATGGCGCCGTCGGCGTCATCGCGGGTGACGAGCTGGGCGTCGCGGCGAGCGGCCAGTTCGACAACAAGAATGTCGGCACCAACAAGGCGGTCGACGTGCAGCTCGCGCTGACCGGCGCGGACGCCGGCAACTACGTGCTGGCGTCGGGCTCGGCGCAGGGATCGGCCTCGATCACCGCACGCAGCGTGGACGTCGGCGCGATCCAGGTCGGCACCAAGGTCTACGACGGCACGCGCACCGCGCAGGTCACCATCGGTGGCGCCGTCGGCGTCGTCGCGGGTGACCAGCTCGGCGTCGCGGCGAGCGGCCAGTTCGACAACAAGAACGCCGGCACCGGCAAGGCTGTCGACGTGCAGCTGGCGCTGACCGGCGCCGACGCGGGCAACTACGTGCTGACCTCGGGCTCGGCGCAGGCGCGCGGCGACGTGACCGCCCGCACGATCCAGACGCCTGCGGTGACCGTGGTCAGCGGCGTCTTCAACAGCGACACCTCGGCCACGCTCGTCATCGGATCGCCGCAAGGCATCGTGGCGGGCGACCAGGTGAGCGTCGGCGGCACCGGCCGGTTCGATACGCCCTTCGTCGGCAGCGACAAGCCGGTGAACGTGCAGCTGACGCTGACCGGCGCGGACGCGGCCAACTATCGCCTGGAGACCTCGGCGCTGGCGGTGACCGGTTCGGTCAATCCGCAGGTCGTGCCGGCCGCGATCGGCGCGCTGGTGGTCCAGCCCGTCGGCGGCAACGGCACGCAGGACGGCGGCGGCAGCAAGACCTCGAACGTGCCGACCGGCAACGGTGGCAACGGCGGCGGCAACGGCAACAGCGTGGCCGTGGTCGCAGCGGGTCCGGCGGGCAATCCGGCAGGCACGATCGATGTCGGCAATGGCGCCGGCGGTGCCAACGCCGGGAACGGCACGGGCAACGGCAACGCCAATGGCGCTGGCGCAAGCTCCGGAAACGGCGCTGGCGGCAACGCTGGGGCCGGCAACGGTCTGGCAGGCAACGACAGCGGCACCGGCGGCAATGTCGCCGTCGCCAACGTCGGCCTGGAGCAGACGCTGCGCGACAGCGGTCAGATCAGCCTGGCGGTCGATGCGCCGGCCTACGGCCAGCCGCTGCAGAGCCAGCTGCCGGTCTACGCCGACAAGGACGGCGCGGCACCGACGCCGCTGGGCATGTTCCGGGTCGACGATCTGGGCGACAGCCTGGCGCTGAAGCCAGTGCAGCAGCCGGTCCCGGCCGCCGCTGCCGCGTCCGGTGGCGTGACCCGTCAGCTGCGCGCGGTCGTGGCGCTCGGCGACGAGCGCTCGGCGACGCTGGACGTCGTCCTGACGGCGGACGGCACGCTGCGGGTGCACGCGCCCGCCACGGCGGTCGACCTGGACGACGACCTCGTCACCACGCTGGCGCTCAGCGCGCTCAAGCAGCAGACCGGGGTCGCACCCACCAACGTCCGGGCCGTGCTGCTGCGCCGCGGCGGCTGATCCGCTGATCCGCTGATCCGACCGGTCCCCGCAAGGGGATCCCCGCAACGCCGCGGCGCCTCCACGCCGCGGCGTTGCCGTTTCCGGACCTGGCAGCCACCGGCGGGCGGCGGTCCGCGGGCCCTCCCCCAAAGTTTCGGGGATCGGCTCGCGCGTCGAAACGCCCTATGCTCGGCGCCTCCTCCGCGAGGTCCCCGACATCCATGTCCGCTCTCACCGGCCTGTCGCTCCGCGCCCGCCTCTACCTGGTCCTGGGCTTGGCGCTCGCCTTGGTCGCGGCCTCGGCGCTGCTCGGCTGGTGGCAGTCGCAACGGCTGGCCGACATCGCGGAATCCCTCTATGAAGACCGCCTGGTCCCCGTCGACCTGCTGCGCGAACTCGAACACACGCTCGGTCCGCACCAGCTGGGCGCGCTGCTGTTCACCCAGGCACAGCAGCCCGACGCCGCCAAGCTCGACGGCGCCGGCCGGCGGCTCGCCGACTCGACGCGCCAGCTCTGGACCCGCTACCTCGCCACGCGCATGGCGCCGGCGGAGCGCGCCCTCATCGTCCGCACCCAGCCTTTGCTCGACCAGCTCTGGGCGGCCCTCGCCGCGAGCCAGCCGCCGACGCCCGACACGCTGCGCGAGCTCAACCAGCGCCGGCTCGCGACCATGCGGATGCTCGACGAGTTGATCGCCTTCCAGCTGAGCCAGGCCCGCGTCGACACCGAGCGCGCCCGGCAGACCGCCACCGAGGCCGCGCACCTGGGCCTGCTGCTCGTGCTGCTGACCGGCGGCCTGTGCAGCGTCCTCGTCTGCACCGTCTGGACCCGCTACGACGACGAACGCCGCGTCAGCCAGGACTCGCGCGAGCGGCTGCAGCGGCTCTACGTCGCGCTGTCGCAGACCAACCAGCTCATCGTGCGCCGCGAGGCCGAGGCGTTCGACGACCCGCGGGCGGAGCAGCGCCTGTTCGAAGGGCTCTGCCGCATCTGCGTCGAGACCGGCCACGCGCGCTTCGCGGCCGTGGTGCTGGTCGACGACGACCACTTCGAGCGCGTCGCCGAGCACGGCCCGGGCGACCGCCTGATGCCCGGCGCGCCGCGCCGGTGGTCCCGCGACGCGCCCTTCGCGCGCAGCTCGATGGCGACGCGCGCGATCCTCGAGGGCACGCACCAGGTCAGCAATCACGCGCTCGACGATCCGAGCCTGGCCGCCACTGGCGCGCCGATGATCCCGCCCGGCGTGGAGGCGATGGCGGCCTTCCCGTTGCGTCGCGGCGGCGAGGTCGTGGGCGCGATCAGCCTGCTCGCCGGCGAACGCGGCTACTTCGATCCCCAGGTGCTCGAACTGATGAACGAGATGGCCGGCGACCTGTCCTTCGCGCTCGACCACCTGAAGCGCGAGCGCGATCAGGCGCGCGAGCTCGACGGCCTGCGCGACGCGCTGCGCCGTCAGGAGTCGAGCCTCATCGAGACCACGCCGGCGGCCTTCCGGCCCCCGATGCCGCCGGCTCCGACGGCGCCTGCGGCAGAATCGCCGGATGCAACTGATCAGTCTGAACACGGCCCGCGCTGAACCGCTGCTCATCGACGGGCGCCCGGTCATGACGGGCATCCGCAAGCGGCCGGTGGCGGGTGAGGTCGAGGTCCGGCCTCTCGGCCTGGAGAGCGACGAGCAGGCCGATCCGAGCGTTCACGGCGGCCTGTCCAAGGCGGTCTACGCCTACCCGTCCGAGCACTACGCGTTCTGGCGCACCGTGCGCGCGCAGGCGCAGGCGGCCGGTTGGGACGACCCGCTGCCCTGGGGCGCGATGGGCGAGAACCTGACGATCTCCGGCCTGGCCGAGGGCGACGCCTGGATCGGCGACGTGCTGGTCTTCCCGGACTGCGAGCTCGCCGTCAGCGAGCCGCGCTACCCCTGCTTCAAGTTCAACGCGGTGATGGGCTTCAACAAGGCCGCGAAGATGATGACGCAGAGCGGCTGGTGCGGCTTCTACCTTGCGGTGCGGCAGCCCGGCACGATCGCGGCCGGGCAGGCCTTCACCGTTCGCCCCGGCCCGCGCGAGGTCTCCATCGCGGAGCTCTTCCGGGCGAAGAGGCAGCGCTGATCGAGACACGCAGTCGTTGACTGCAGAGGCCGCTGGCCCTCACCCCCGCCCTCTCCCGCAAGCGGGAGAGGGAGTCAGCGTGCACCGCGCTGACCTGAAAGCTTCCTCTTCCGCAAGCGGGAGAGGGAGTGAGCATGCACCGCGCTGACCTGAAGGCTTCCTCTCCCGCAAGCCGGAGAGGTAGTCAGCAGGCACCGCGCTGACCTGAAGGCCTCCTCTCCCGCTTGCGGAAGAGCAACCGTGTCAAACCCCTGCGGCAGCAGAAGCGCTGGAACTCTCTTGCTCCCTCTCCCGCTTGCGGGAGAGGGCGGGGGTGAGGGCCAGCGGCGGTGGAAGTACGGAAGCCTTCCTGCTCAGTCCGCCAGCGCCGGATAGTCGGTATAGCCCTCGGCGCCCCCGCCGTACATCGTGGCCGAATGGGCTTTCTGGAGCGGGGCGTTGAGCTTCAGCCGCCGCACCAGGTCCGGGTTGGAGATGAAGCTGCGGCCGAAGGCCACCGCGTCGGCATGCCCCTTGGCGACGGCGTCGATCGCCATCTCGCGGGTGTAGCCGTTGTTGGCGATGTAGACGCCCTTGAAGCGCTCGCGCAGCGCGTCATAGTCGAACGGCGCGACGTCACGCGGACCGCCAGTGTGGCCTTCGATGACATGCAGGAACGCCAGCTTCATCGGCGACAGCTGCTCCACCACATGGTTGAAGAGCTGCTGCGCGTCGCTGTCCTGCCCCGCGTCGTTGACCGGCGTGACCGGCGACAGGCGCAGGCCGGTGCGGTCGGCGCCGATCGCGCCGGCGATGGCCGCCATCACTTCGAGCAGCAGCCGCGCACGGTTCTCGATCGAGCCGCCGTACGCGTCGGTGCGGTCGTTGATGCTGTCGCGCAGGAACTGGTCCAGCAGGTAGCCGTTGGCGCCGTGCACCTCGACGGCATCGAAGCCCGCCGCCATCGCCGCCTTCGCCGCGTGGACGTAGGACTGGACGACACCGGGCAGTTCCTCGAGCTTCAGCGCGCGCGGTGCGGCGACGTCGACGAAGCCGTCCTTGGTGAAGGTCTTGCTGTGGGCCTGACGGTCCGTGGCCGACAGCGGCTTGGCGCCGTCGGGCTGGAAGTCGGCATGGGAGATGCGGCCCACGTGCCACAGCTGCACGGCGATCTTGCCGCCTGCCTCATGGACGGCGTCCGTCACCCGCTTCCAGGCGGCGATCTGCTCGGGCGAATAGATCCCGGGCGTATCGAGGTAGCCCTGGCCTTCCCGCGTGATCTGGGCGCCCTCGCTGATGATCAGACCGGCCGTGGCGCGCTGGCGGTAGTACTCGACCGCGAGCGGTCCCGGCACCAGGCCGACGGAGCGGTTGCGCGTGAGCGGCGCCATGACGACGCGGTTGGCAAGCCAGACGGCGCCGACTTGCAAGGGATCGAAAAGACTGGGCATGACGATGTCGAGGATGCAGAGAGGTGTGGATGGAGCCCGGAGGGGTGCCGGGCCAGGATGGGACGCAGCTTAGCGAGCGAACCCCGCCTTCGCAGCGCCTAGGCGACAGCCCGGATTCCGGCTGGGGCCTTGCGACGCCTTCACGGCCGGCCCGTAACGCTTGGCTACACTCGCCCGGCTGCCTGGGGACGCCGTCCCCCTTCCGCGCGGCGCCCCCCTCCTTCACCGCCCGACTCGGGAGCCTGTCGATGCCCTCTGGTTCCTCGCTCTCCCCGCTTGAATCCTGGCTGCGCGCACCGCGCACCGACATCGGCCGCCGCCGCCTGCTGCAGGCCGGCGCCGCGGTGGCGCTGCCGCCCTGGCTGCTGCCGGTCCAGGCCCAGCGAGGCGGCGCCTCCGGCGCCGTGATGCACGTCGGGCCGGACCATCCGGTGAAGACGCTGGCGGCGGCCGCCTCGCAGGCGAAGGCCGGCATGACCATCGAGGTGCAGGCGGGCGACTACACCGGCGACGTCGCGGTCTGGCCGCAGGACGACCTGACGATGCGCGCCGTCGGCGGGCGCGTGCGGATGCTGGCCAAGGGCGCGCATGCCCAGGGCAAAGGGATCTTCGTCACGACCGGCAAGCGCATGACGATCGAGGGCTTCGACTTCGTCGGCGCGCGCGTGCCGGACCGCAACGGCGCGGGCATCCGCCTGGAGCGCGGCTCGCTCACCTTGCGGGACTGCCGCTTCCAGGACAACGAGAACGGCCTGCTCGCCGGCAACGACGCGAGCATCGAGCTGCGCATCGACGGCTGCGACTTCGGCCCGATCGCGCCCGGCGAGGGCCGCACGCACAGCTGCTACGTCGGCGCCATCGGCAAGCTGTCGGTGGTCGCGAGCTACTTCCACCACGGCGCGTCCGGGCATCTGCTGAAGACGCGCGCGGCGGTGAATCACCTTTTCTACAACCGCCTGACCGACGAGACCGGACGCGCGAGCTTCGAGCTCGAGTTCCCCAACGGCGGCGTGGCGCTGGTGATGGGCAACGTGATCCAGCAGAGTCCGTCGAGCGAGAACTACCACCTGATCGCCTACGGCAGCGAAGGCTTGCCCCACCGCCGCAACGAGCTGCACCTGGTCAACAACACGCTGGTCGACCGGCGCCAGGCGGGCGGCGTCTACCTGCGCATGGCGCAGCAGGCGCAGAAGCTGCGGCTGATCAACAACCTGCTGTGCGGCAAGCACGAGCTGCCGGCGGGTCCGGACCGCGAGCAGCACCACAACTACTTCGTCGAGCTGGACAGTTTCGTCGACGCCGACCGCTACGACTTCCGCCTGCGGCCGGACTCGCCGCTGATCGGCCGCGCCGTGGACGCGGGCACGGTCGACGGGCAGGTGCTCAAGCCATCGATGCAGTACCAGCATCCGTGCGGGCTCAAGGAAGTGCCGGCGGGGACGGCGTATTCGCCGGGGGCCTTCCAGGTCTGAGGCCGATGGCCAGCGGACTGGCGGCCCGCACCGGGTACAGTGCCGGACATGCTCGCTTATCGACACGCCTTCCACGCCGGCAACCATGCCGACGTGCTCAAACACCTGGTGCTGGCCGAGGTCCTCCGCTACATGGGGGAAAAGGACAAGCCCTACACGCTGGTGGACACCCACGCCGGCGCCGGCGGCTACGCCCTCGACGGCCGCTACGCCCAGAAGAACGCCGAACATGCCGGCGGCATCGCCGCCCTCTACGCGCGCAAAGACCTGCCCGACGCGCTCCAGCAGTACGTGCAACTGGTGCACGACTTCAACCCCGGCAAGAAGCTCGAGCAGTACCCCGGCTCGCCGGCCATCGCGCGCATGTTGATGCGCTTCGACGACCGCCTGCGCTGCTATGAGTTGCACGGCACCGACCACCGCATCCTCGCCAGCTACCTCGAGGACCGCGCCAACACGCAGGTCCTGCAGCAGGACGGTTTCGCGTCGCTGAAGGCCGAGCTGCCGCCGCCCTCGCGCCGCGGCGTCGTGCTGATGGATCCGTCCTATGAGATCAAGGCCGACTACGGCAAGGTCGTCGCCGCGCTGCGCGAGGCGCTGCAACGCTTCGCCGACGGCACGATCGCGATCTGGTATCCCCAGCTGCAGACCGTCGAGTCCGCGCAGCTCGTGCAGCGTCTGAAGTCGGCTTCCGAGCCCATCGCGAAGAAGGGCTGGCTGCACGTGCGCCTGACCGTCACGCAGGCCGACGAGCGCGGCTTCGGCATGATGGGCAGCGGCATGTTCGTCGTGAACCCGCCCTTCGTGCTCCACGACAAGCTGGCCGAATGCCTGCCCACGCTGGTGGACACGCTCGGCCAGTACGACGACGCCAACTACCTGCTCGAACAGCAGACCGCTTGATCCCCTGAAGCGCACCGTAGCGCGCCGGAGCGCCGGAGCTCGTCGGAGCGCGCCCACACGAAGTCCTCGTTCGGAGCGGCGGATGCCGGTGCCCCCGGGAGCGAATTCCGAGCGGCGAGGAGGAGATTGAGCGGACGGGGGCACCGGCATCCGCTGCGACCGCTGACCGCGATCAATAGCCGACCGTGAACCGCCGACGGATGTGCTGCGGGCGCTCGAGTTCATCGACGATCGCGACCGCCAGGTCCGCCGTTGACACACGCGCCGGACCGTTGGCGTCCATCACCGGCGTGTCCAGGCTGACGCGGTAGCTGCCGCGGCGCTCGCCCGGTTCCAGATGCGGGGCGGGCGACAGGAAGGTCCAGTCGAGGGACGACTCCAGGCGGATCAGGTTCAGCGCTTCGCGCGCGGCCAGCGCGCCCTGCTTCCACTGGTCCGGGAATTCCGGCAGGTCGACGATCTGCACACCGGGCGCTGCGTACAAGCTGCCCGCGCCGCCGACCACCAGCAGGCGCTTCACGCCGGCGCGCTTGACGCCGTCGTAGATCGCGCGGGTGCCAGCCAGGAATTCGGTGTGGATGTCCGGCACCGACCAGCCCGGGTTGTAGGCGCTGACGACCGCATCCACGCCTTCCACGGCGGCGGCGACCTGGTCGGCCTGCTTCGCGTCGGCCTTCACCACGGTCAGGCCGGCACGGGCGTCCAGCTTGGCCGGATCGCGCGCCAGGGCGACGACCTGGTGGCCGCGGGACAGCAGTTCCTGGAGCACTTCCTTGCCGACAAAGCCGGTCGGTCCGATCAGGGCGACTTTCATGGAGATTCCTTTCGAGGGGTTTCGCGGAGTTCCGAGGATCCGGAGGCGGCGACGACGGTGTCGCCATGGGATGGACTTTAGGAACTTCACAATCGCCGCAGAAGTCCTCAGAATCCGACTCCATTCTTTAGACGATCTACACAATTCCCCGATGCTGGACCAACTCCGCCGCATGGCCGTCCTCGCGACCGTCGTCGAACAGGGCAGCCTGGTCGCGGCGGCGCGGCAGTTGCAGACCACGACCTCCGCCGTCAGCCAGCAACTGCGCGCGCTGGAACGCGACATGGGCGTGACGCTGCTGCATCGATCGACCCGACGCCTCAGCCTGACACCCGCCGGTGAACGTTTCGTGCAGGGCTGCCAGGCGATGCTGGCCGCCGCGCGTGACGCGCAGACCCAGTTGCACCACCTGCGCGACGCGCCCGAAGGCGAACTGCGCGTCAGCGCTCCCGTCGGCGCCGCGCGGCAGATCGGACCGGCGCTCGGGCCGCTGCTCTCGGCGAATCCAGGGATGAGCCTGCACCTGGAGGTCGACGACGGCTTCACCGACCTCGTCGCCAAGCGCATCGACCTGGCCGTGCGCTTCGGCCGGCTGCCCGACAGCAACTGGGTCGCGCAGCGCATCGGCCAGCGGACGGTGGGCCTCTATGCCGCGCCCGCCTATCTGGCGCGGCGAGGCGTTCCCACCTCGATGTCGGACCTGACGCGGCACGACTGGGTCTTCCTGCGTTCCGACACCGGCGCGATCCGCAGCCTCTCGCTGGTCGGCCCCGAGGGCCGCGAGGAGGTGCTGCGCGTCAGCCCGCGCGCGACCAGCAACAACCAGCTCAGCCTGCAGCAGTTCTGCGAAGCGGGCATTGGGCTGGCGCTGCTCAGCGCGGAGGACGTCGATGAGTCGCAAGCCCAGGGCCGCCTGCTGCCGCTGCTGCCGGGTTGGTCGCTGCCGCCGCTGCCGGTCTATGTGATGACGCCGCAGCGCGACGCGCAGCCGGCCAAGGTCCGGCATGCCATCCAGGCGCTCGCCCATGCGTTTGCCGGCTCGACCTCATCGGCGACTGCTGCCTCCGCGACCCCTGCCGTGTCCGCAACGTCATCGGCGCCTGACCGCCATTGAACGGGAACGCCCACCATGGCCGATGACCACTGGATCCAGCTGCGACCAGACCCTCGCCCACCTGATGCCATGACGAGACTGACCGCAGCGCCTTCCTCGCGGAGGACGCCGAGCGCCCCGATCTCGTCGGCCTCGCGCTGCGAGGGCCGAAGAAGGCCGTGGACAAGGCGATCAAGGGACTCTCGCTGCACCGCTGAACGCTCCTCGGTTGTCCGCATGGCGCCGTCACGGCGCGCCGGTACATTCGCCGGATGCCATTGAGTCAAGCCGCCTGGGCCCGCATCGTCCCCTTCGCCCTCTTCATGCTGCTGCTGGCGCTGCGGGGCGCCTTGCCCGAACAGAACGCCCTGGGCCTCGATCCGCGCTGGATCTATGCGCTGAACCTGGTGGTGGTCGGCGGCGCGCTGGCGTGGTTCTGGCGGGGCTACGGCGAATTCGACCGGCAGAACCGGCCGCGCCTCGGCGAAGCCGCCTTGAGCGTCGCCGTCGGGCTCATCGTCTTCGGGCTGTGGATCAACCTCGACGCGTCGTGGATGCAGCTCGGCGAAGCCACCGCCGCCTTCGTGCCGATGACCGCGGACGGCCGCGTGGACTGGCCGTTGATCGCGGTCCGCTGGCTCGGTGCGACGCTGCTCGTGCCGGTGATGGAGGAACTGTTCTGGCGCAGCTTCCTGATGCGCTGGATCTCGAGCCCGCAGTTCGAGACCGTCGATCCACGCGCGGCCGGGCTGCGGGCGCTGGTGCTGTCGACTTTCGTCTTCATGCTCGCGCACACGCTGTGGCTCGCGGCCATCGTGGCCGGCGCGGCCTACGCGTGGCTGTACATCCGCACCGGCAAGCTGTGGTGTGCCGTCATCGCGCACGCGGTGACGAACGGCGTGCTCGGGATCTGGGTGGTCTGGAGCGGACGATGGGAATTCTGGTGATGCGCCCGCCGCGCCTCAACGCTTGAGCGCCTTCGTGACGGCCGCCGGCCGCTGCAGGTGCTTGAAGCGCTCGAACAGCCAGCAGCGCATGCCCATCACCAGCGTGAACTGGCGCTTCTCCTCGTCGGGGAGCTTCTGGTCCAGCAGATGCTGGCGCGCGAAGTCCTCGGCGACGCGCTGGAGCCGGTCGCGCAACTCCCGCGCCATGCCCGGGCTGAGCTGGCCGTGGACCAGCATCAGCAGCTCCGCATCGTTGTCGAAGCCGCCGGCGAAGAAGTCCTGCATGACGTTCTCGCGGAAGAAGGCCATCACCGGACCTTGCGGCCGCCAGCGGAAAGTCTTCGCGACCTGCAGCCGGTAGCGGTTCAGCGGCCGCAACTCGATGATCCCCAGCCGGTCCAGTTGCGTGAGCGCGCGCGTCACGTCGGGCTCACTCATCCGGTAGGTCGCGACGATCTGCTCGAAGCTCCACTGGCTCAGGCAGCAGATGGCGGTCAGCAGCAGCTTCTCGTCGGCGACGACCTCGCGTTCCTGCTGCAGCGTCAGTTCGCTGCGCAGCGACTTCGACTGGGCGAGACGCTGCGACAGCTCCGCGAAATCGGTCTTCAGCACGCGGCAGATCTCGTCGATGCGCGACAGCGGCATCTCGCCACCCGCCGCGAACATGCGCTTCACGCTGGACTCGGACAGGTCCAGCGCCGTCGCCAGCTGCGCATAGCTGATGCCGGACTGCTTCAGCTCGGCCTTGATGAGATCGATGAGGGATTGCGTGCTCGCCATGGGGGCGGACGTTAGCGCAAGTCGATGGACGCGACCCATGGCGGGTAGCGGGATCCGAGACCGGCCGTCTCGCGCGGCGATACCGCCGCAGGCCAAGCGCGTCGGAGGAAGCGCGCGTCCCGACCATCGCACCCGTTCCAACTTCCACGGGCGCCGTCATGCTCAGCCGACGTCATCTCCTGTGCTGCGGCGCCGCCGCGGCGGCGGGCCTCTTCAGCGCGCTCGCGGCCGATGCCGCGGGGCCGTTGCGCAATCCCTGCGGCCATGCGTCGCTGCCGATCCCCGGCGTCGATCCGCAATGGCTGGCACGCATCTGGGACGGCATCGACCCCGCCCAGCTCTGGGACGTCCATGCCCACCTGATCGGCACCGGCGACTCGGGGTCGGGCTGCTGGATCGCACCGTCGCTGTCGCAGTGGTGGCATCCGGTCGAGTTCGCCCGCAAGCACGCGATCCTCAACGGTGCCTGCGTCGATCCGCGCTCCGTCGCCGCGGGGGACATCGACCGCGCCTACGTCCGCCGTCTCACCGCGCTGGCCGATGCTTTCCCGGCGGGCGCACGCTGGCTGCTCTTCGCGTTCGACGAGGCCGTCGACGCGCACGGTCGACGTCGTCCCGACTGGACCACCTTCCACGTCCCCGACGCCTACGCCCGCGCCGTCGCCGCCGAACGTCCCGACCGCTTCGGCTGGGTCGCCAGCATCCATCCGAACCGCGAGGACGCGCTCGAGCGCCTCGACCGCGCGATCGCCGGCGGCGCGCTGGCGATGAAGTGGTTGCCGAGCAGCATGGCCATCGACCTGCGCGACGCTCGGTTGCGACCGTTCTACGACCGCCTTGCCGCCGCTCGTCTCCCGCTCATCGTCCATTGCGGGGAAGAGCATGCCGTCCCCGGCGCGGACCGCCAGGACCTCGGCAACCCGCTGCTGCTGCGCGAACCGCTGCGCCACGGCGTGCGCGTGATCGCGGCGCACTGCGCCTCGCTCGGCCATGCGATGGACCTGGACCTCCCCCGCCCGCGCTCGGTCCCGGCCTTCGAACTCTTTGCCCGCCTGATGGACGAGCCGGCCTGGCAAGGCCTGCTGCTGGGCGACGTCTCCGCGATGTTCCAGTTCAACCGCCGACCCGAGGTCTGGCGGACCGTGCTGCAGCGCAAGGACTGGCACGACCGGCTGCTGCATGGCTCCGACTACCCGCTGCCGGGCGTGCTGCCGCTGGTGCGGCTGCCCCAGCTCGCCCGGGCCGGCGTGCTGGACGAGGCCCACGTCGCCCCTTTGGGGGCATTGCGCGACCACCACCCGCTGTTGTTTGATCTCGCCCTCAAGCGGCTCGCCCGGTGGCAAGGCGACACGCTGGGCACGGCGGTCTTCGAGACCGCCCGCCACTTCCGCATGAGGCCGACTTGAGAGAGTCCCCCAACCGGGACCGTTCCCGCAGCTCCGGTCCGGACCGAGCGGTAGCACCGATCGATACCGGGACAGGCGGCGGGTGATACTCGCCGCAAATCGGCACCGGGAACCCGACGCCCGCGGCGACAGTCGCACCATCGCCACCGGAACCACTCACTGGGGCGACGAACCCTGGCAACCGCCCTCGATCTCGACCGCAAGGAACCTGCTCATGCGTCCCCGTTCATCCCTGCTCACCCTGCTGACCGCCGCCGCCCTCGCCTTCGGTACGACCGGCGCGGCCCGGGCCCAGGCCGGCCCCAGCGACGCCAGCGCGGCGCTGTCCGCCATCCCGGTCGCCATCTCGGTCGTCGCGCCCTCCGCGGTGCTGGCCGGCGGCGCGGCCTTCGTCGTCGTCGCGGTCGAGAGCACCGCCCGCGGTACGGTCTGGGTGCTGCAGCGCGCCTCCGACGGCGTGCGCCTCAGCGTCGAGTTCTCCGGCAAGGTCGTCTCCGGTGCCGCGAACTCGGTCGGCACCGCCGTCGTCATCACGGCGATCAGCACGGGCTACGTGATCTCCGCGGCGGCCGAGGCCATCGCCTTCATCCCGAACGAGATCGGCGCCTCGCTGCTCCACAACGAGCGCGTCACCGACAAGGACCGCGTCACGCGATGAGCGGCGGACACGCCATGAAGACGATGCTGGCGACGGCCGTGCTGGCCGCCCTGCTCGCGGCGGGTCCGGCGCAGGCCGGCCGCCCGTGCGAGAACGCCAAGCCCACGCTCGACCAGATCCGCCGCGGCATGGACCTCGCGCAGGCGACCGCCGCCGCGCTGGACCGAAGCGGCGCCGACGTGGTGCTGCTGGCGCGCGCGGGCCAGGACCTCAGCGAGTACGGGCTGCGCTGGTCGCACGTCGGCTTCGTCTACCGCGACACGATGGGCAGCGGCGCCGACGCCAAGCCGGTCTGGCGCGTGATGCACAAGCTCAACCAGTGCGGCACGGCGCTGGCCGACCTGTATCGCCAGGGCCTGGGCGAATTCTTCATGGACAGTCCGGTCCGCTACGAGGCGGCGTTCTCGGTCCTCAAGCCCGAACTGCAGCAGGCGCTGCTGCCGGTGCTGAAAGAGAACGCCCGCTCGGCGGCCTTGCACACGCCGGACTACAACATGGTCGCCTACCCGTGGTCGCGGCAGTACCAGCAGAGCAACCAATGGGCGCTGGAGACGCTCGCCGCGGCCGCGGCGCCGCGCGAGGTGCTCAACCGGGCGCAGGCGCAGGACTGGCTCAAGCGCCAGGGCTACGAGCCGTCGGACCTGCGCCTGTCGACCGCGAAGCGCCTGGGCGCGCGCATCGGCATGGCCAACGTGGCCTTCGACGATCATCCGTCCGCGAAGCGCTTCGCCGGCCACATCGAGACCACCACCGCCGATACCGTCTTCAACTGGCTGACCCGCAGCGGCTACGGCCAGGCGCCGCAGAGCGTCAAGGCCGCCCCGTGAAGGCGTCGCCCCGATCCCGCGCCAGTCTCCGAACGCCCGACCGTCGGACACCGATCCACGCCTTTCCCGCACTCCCACAGCGAGCCCTCCCATGAGCGACTCTTCCCACACCAGCCAGTTCGCGTTGCTGAGCCAGCGCCGGTTCGCGCCCTTCTTCTGGACGCAGTTCCTCGGCGCGGGCAACGACAACCTGTTCAAATTCGCCTTCACCGTGCTGGTGACCTACCAGCTCAACGTGAGCTGGCTGCCGCCGACGCAGGCGGGACTGGCGATCGGGGCGTTGTTCATCCTGCCCTTCGTGCTGTTCTCGGCCACCAGCGGCCAGCTCGCCGACAAGTACGACAAGGCGCGGCTGATGCGCTTCGTGAAGTCGCTCGAGATCTTCATCATGGCGCTGGCCGCCTACGGCTTCTACGCGGTCGACGTGCCGGTGCTGCTGGGCTGCGTGTTCCTGATGGGGCTGCACTCGACGCTGTTCGGGCCGGTGAAATACGCCTATCTGCCGCAGCATCTGAGCGATCACGAGATCACCGGCGGCAACGGCATGGTGGAGATGGGGACCTTCGTCTCCATCCTGCTGGGCAATCTGGCGGGCGGCCTGCTGGTGGCGACGCCGATCGTCGGACCGCAGCACGTGGCGATCGCCTGCGTGGTGGTGGCGCTGCTGGGTCGTGCGACGGCGCAGGCGATTCCCGCCAGCCCGTCGACGGTGCCGGACCTCGTCATCAACTGGAACCCGGTCAGCGAGACCTGGCGCAACCTGAAGCTGGCGCATAGCCAGCTGGCGGTGTTCCGCTCGTTGCTGGGCATCTCGTGGATGTGGTTCTTCGGCGCGGTGTTCCTGGCCAACTTCCCGTCCTTCGCGAAGGAAGTGCTGCACGGCAATGAGCAGGTCGCGTCGCTGCTGCTGATGGTCTTCTCGGTCGGCATCGGCATCGGCTCGCTGCTGTGCGAGGTGCTGTCGCGCCGGCAGGTCGAGATCGGCCTGGTGCCGCTGGGCGCGATCGGCATGAGCGTCTTCGCGATCGACCTCTACTTCGCCTCGCGCGGGCTGCCGCCGTCGGCGCCGCTGAGCGTGGGCGCCTTCCTCGCCGATCATGCGCACTGGCGCGTGCTGGCCGACCTGGGCCTGCTGGCGCTCTTCGCCGGCCTGTACAGCGTGCCGATGTACGCGCTGATCCAGATGCGCGCGCAGCCCTCGCACCGCGCGCGGATCATCGCGGCGAACAACATCCTCAACGCGCTGTTCATGATCGCCAGCTCCCTCCTGGCCGGCGCGCTGCTGGGCGCGGGTCTGACGATCCCGCAGCTGTTCCTGGTGGTCGGCATCGCCAACGCGGTGGTGGCGTTCTACATCTTCCTGGTCGTGCCCGAGTACCTGCTGCGCTTCTTCGCCTTCGTGCTGTCGCGGGTGGTCTACCGCTTCCGCGTCAGCGGCGACCAGCACATCCCGACGCAGGGCGCGGCGGTGCTGGTGTGCAACCACGTCAGCTTCGTCGACGCGGTGCTGCTGATGGCGGCGAGCCCGCGGCCGATCCGTTTCCTGATGGACCACCGCATCTTCCGGGTGCCGGTGCTGGGCTGGATGTTCAAGCTGGCCAAGGCGATCCCGATCGCGCCGCAAAAGGAAGACGCGGCGACCTACGATGCGGCCTTCGCGGCGGCGCAGGCGGTGTTGGACGACGGCGAGCTGGTGGGCATCTTCCCGGAAGGCGGCCTGACGCGCGACGGCTCGCTGCAGGCCTTCAAGGGCGGCGTGATGAAGCTGCTGGAGGGACGCCCCGACGTGCCGGTGGTGCCGATGGCGCTGCAGAACCTGTGGGGCTCGTTCTTCTCGCGCGTCGAGCAGGGGCAGGCAATGGTGCGGCCGTTCCGGCGCGGGCTGTTCAGCCGCGTGGGGCTGGTCGCGTCGGCGCCGATCGCGGCGAAGGACGTGACGCCGGAGTTGTTGAGGGAGCGGGTGGCCGAGCTGCTCGGTCCGAAGGAAACGGCGGCGGCGCAGCCGGTGAAGGCGTGAACTGATCTGATCCGGTACCAAGCAGGAAGGCCTCCGAAAGGAGGCCTTCTTCGTTCGGGAGCAGGCTACCCGATTCTTCTGTACAGGCTCATGGGTGACGCCCCACCCAACCCACCACTACACGGCGCTCGTCCTCGCGGTAATCGAAATAGATGCGCACGCACCGATCAGGATGAGTGGCTTCGGCGGGCTTGAGGTGCAGGTCAAATAACCGGCTGTCTCCGCCAGCATCCCATGTCCGATCGCGACGGTCGCCAGCCGAGTTCCTGATGGTCTCCGATTCCGTCGATGCGATCGCACCACGATCATTGAGCCAATCCACTGAGGTGGTGCCGAGCGGCCCGGCCCGTTTCGCCTGCGCCAACTCAGCCAGCGTTCCAAGGTAACGCAGGACTTTTTCTGGAGGTCCAGCGTCCGTTGCGACGCCAGCCACGCCTCCAGCCACATCGTTTCCAAAAATCAGAAGATCCGGATAACGACTCTTGGCCATCTGAACTGCTTCAGCGACCGTCGTTGGTTGAATGTCCTCGTCCGGCGCCACCTCGTGCTCAGCCTGGTCTGTCCATCGCATGGACAACTGCAACTGTCCGACAACATCTTGCAGTTCTCGAATTCTGTCCTGGTCAGCTTGTTGCTGTGCCAGCAGCCGGTAGTTGTCCTCCGAATATTGGGTGGCCAGCTGTTGCCAATCCTGGTCCGTGACAAGCGCATGGCGCTGCTCAGCAGCGACCCGATTGGCATGCTGCCGCCTGATTGCTGTGATCTCTCTAGGCTCCGGAATAGCGAATGCGGACATGCCGAGGAGCATGCGGCGCAACTGGCGGCGAATGCGTGCCGCAGCAACTTGAGGATCGCTATCCCGTGCCAAAAGCGATGACCGCGTCCAAAGCGGATTCGCCTGAGCTCTGCTGTTGGCATTCAACCCAGGCCAATACAAACGAACAGCGCCGTTAAAACACAACCATTCCTGACTTATGCGGCGCGTCAGCGATACACCTGCCGCCACGTCCAGGGTAGCGACGAGTGCCACGCCGGCCAAATCATGGGCAACCTTCTGCGGGAAGTCATCCGTCAGATAGTGACCTTCGAACGACGTGATCGCCACGACGGGGAGATTTCTTTCGCTATGCCAAAGCACCTCTTGCAGGCTGCGGCCACCTTCGTCGCCCTCAAACGGCACAGGCCGCGCGGTCAGCGGTACTTCTCCAAGACACCAGTCGTCGTATTCGGAGATCAACGTCTTGACGATGTTGGGACTTCGGATATCGACGTGTATGGGGGCGAGGCGATACTCATCGCCAGCGGCCTGCAACTCGATGTACACGACGATCCGATCACCGCACCGAGCCAATGAAACCTGCGTGCGCACCTTGGCGTTGTTCGAGGGCTCAACTAGCAAATGATCGATGACGATACTTCCATCGTCGCCGGACCACTCGGCCTTCGTGTACTCCGCAGGACGGCCATCAATCAGTCGAAGAAGATCCGCCGACTCCCAGGTGCCTTTGCCATCGAGCCAGCGGCTCACGACCTCGCAGACCGCAACGAAACGGACCTGCAGCTGCTCACCCAGCGCGGGCGTGAACAGCGCGCAACCGACTACTTTTCTCATCTGCGCCCCCCCGTGTAGATGAGAAGTCTGCGCAAACGGCATCAGCTGCACAGTACTGTTTTCCCCCTAGTGGAGCCGGGAAAACCGACTAGCAATGCAGTTGGGGGGTCGGCGATGCGACTGGCGACCTCGCGATGGCGACAACGGCTGCAAATGCTGGTCTCGACTTCGCGGGCTTCATGCGCCCAAATTCATCGAAACAATTCAACGGCAGCTCGCCGACGCCATCTTGAAGTCGCTGTTCTTCGAACGCTTGTAGACCACCTCGCAGCTGGAGTAGCCGTCGAGCGACCGCGCCAACTCAACGCGCGTTCGGAAGTAGCTGCAGACAGCGAAGCCGCCGGACATGCCTTGCAGGTTCCAGCTCTGCGTGCGCGTCGCGCCTCCCTTACCGTCCTTGCGCTCTTCTTCCTTGTCGTATATCTCGCCGTTGGGCGAGCCGACCGGGCCGCCGTTGACGGCGAAGTTGGTCAGGTCATGCTGGGTGCGCTCACTGCCTGCAGTCGTCGCAGACCAGCCCGCGGGTGCGGACGCGAGCGACTGACTTGTCAACGGAATCTGCACTGGACAGCTGAATGGCTCAGGCGCGGCCATCGAGTTGCCGGCAGCGGCGAGCAGCAGCGCGCCGGCAGCGCAGTGAAAGATCGACGAACGGATTCGCATTAGGTTCACCACTGGATGGTCGCGTAGTCGAGACCATTGTTCAGGTAGCTGGCACGCTTGCCGTGCTTTGCAGGCTCGAAGTACACGGTCCGCTCGGTGATCGCAACGATGCCGTTGTACTGCTCAATGATGCTGAAGCCGATGACCTCGCCCGACTTGTCCCGGACGGCGCCGTTGAAGAGGCCAGCATGCTGCCCAGTCGAGTTGTTGGGATAGTAGCCCCCGGCCGTCCAGCCCGTGGCGATGGGGGTTCCAACAGCAAGGCCCGCGACGAGGCGCCCGGTCAGATCCATCCCACGCTTCCAGTTGTTCGGCTGCGTCATAGGCGCGTCCGTGTTCTGCTTGACCAGCTCCACGCACGGTGTGGACGAAGAGCCAGGCCGATTCAATGGCGCCTTGCCGACGAGCTGCGACGGATTGAGGACGGCACCGAGATGCTCGGTGAACACGCGAGTTGGAGCGGAAGTGGCCACGGCGGATGAAGGGATCAAGTGAGGGCGACTGGAGTCTAGGAAGCCGATATCTCCCACCCTACCCACCAAAGTCACTTTGCGGGGCTTTGGGGTTAGGCGTTGCGATGTCCTCGCCGCATCAGCCGTTTGATCCTCAACTTGATCGCCCTTGCCGACCGCCACACCGCGCTCGCTCGCACCCAGACCAGCAGGCTTTCCTTCCACGCGGTCCAGCGGCCGTAGAGCCGCGCGAACCAGGGCAGGCTCATCAGCGCGGGCTGCGTCAACGCGAAGATCCGCGCGACCACGGCCGTGCCGACGACCTTCGCCAGCACGATGACGCTGAGCCCCAGGCCCGGCCGGCCGATGCCGATGAGCCAGAGCGCCAGCAGCTTGATCGGCAGCAGCAGCAGGCCCGGCAGGAAGAACACCAGCAGCGCCAGATACGGCGGAAGACGCCTCACGACGGCTTCCAGCTGGCGCAGTACCGGCAGGCGGCCGATGGCCGCCATCACGCGCTGCAGCGGCTCCCAGCCCCATTCCTCGAAGAGGATGACGATGGCCAGGACCACGCGGATCAGCCATCGGATCGGCGCGAAGAGCAACTTCAGCATCACGCCATCTTTGCACGCCCTGACTTAGCGCCTTCTGAAGTCAGACCCCGCGCGCCCGATCCGCCGCGAAGCGCTGCCGGAAGCCCTCGAAGGCGCCGGCGTCCAGCGACTCCCGGACTTCCTTCATCAGGTTGAGGTAGTAGTGCAGGTTGTGCACGCTCGTCAGCATGGGGCCGAGCATCTCGCCGCAGCGGTCGAGGTGATGCAGGTAGGCGCGGCTGAAGTTCTGGCAGCAGTAGCAGGTGCAGGTGTCGTCCACCGGCTTCTCGTCGGACTTGTAGCGCGCATTGCGCAGCCGCAGGTCGCCGAAGCGGGTGAACATGTGGCCGTTGCGCGCGTTGCGCGTGGGCATGACGCAGTCGAACATGTCCACGCCCTGCCGCACGCCTTCGACCAGGTCTTCCGGCGTGCCCACGCCCATCAGGTAGCGCGGCTTGTCCGCCGGCAGCTGATGCGCGATGTGATCGAGGATGCGCAGCATGTCCGCCTTGGGCTCCCCCACGGACAGCCCGCCGATCGCGTAGCCCGGCAGGTCCAGGTCCTTGAGCCCGGCCAGCGACACGTCGCGCAGGTGCTCGAACATCCCGCCCTGCACGATGCCGAACAGCGCGTTCGGGTTCTGCAGCTTGCGGAACTCGTCCTGGCAGCGCTTGGCCCAGCGCAGGCTCATCTCCATCGACAGCCGCGCTTCCTTCTCGGTCGTCAGCTGGCCCTTGGACTCGTAGGGCGTGCATTCGTCGAATTGCATGACGATGTCGCTGTTGAGCACCGTCTGGATCTGCATCGAGATCTCCGGCGTCAGGAACAGCTTGTCGCCGTTGACCGGCGACGCGAACTTGACGCCCTCCTCGCTGATCTTGCGCATCTCGCCCAGCGACCAGACCTGGAAGCCGCCCGAGTCCGTCAGGATCGGCTTGTTCCAGCTCTCGAAGCGGTGCAGGCCGCCGAACTGCTTCATGATGTCCAGGCCCGGTCGCATCCACAGGTGGAAGGTGTTGCCCAGGATGATCTGCGCGCCCATCTCCTCGAGCGAGCGGGGCATCACCCCCTTGACGGTGCCGTAGGTGCCCACCGGCATGAAGATGGGCGTCTGCACGACGCCATGGTTGAGCGTCATCACGCCGCGACGGGCGCGGCCTTCGGTCTTGAGCAGTTCGAACTTCAGCATGGGCGCGATTATCGGGCCCCGCGTTCGCTGGGGGTCGAGGCAGGCCGGCGCCTTCGGGCTCCGGCGTAGACTCGTCGCGCAATCGGGAGCGCAGACTCCCGCGGAGAAGCATCTTGAGGTCCTGGATCGCCGCCTTCGTCGCGACGGCCGCCTGCGTGATCGCGTCGGCGCCCGCGCTCGCCTGCGGGCCGTACACGGTCGGCCTCTACGAGTACAGCGGGCTCTACTACCGCGACGCCCAGGGCCGATGGACCGGGATCGACAAGGACGTCGTCGACGAGGTGGCCCGCCGCAGCGGTTGCAAGCTCAAGGCTGTCACCGAGTCGCGCGTGCGCATCTGGGCGCAGATCGCCTCCGGCCAGATGGACATGACGGTCTCCGCGCTGATGACCAAGGAGCGCGAACTGCTCGTCGAGTTCATCCCGTACATCGAGTCCAAGCAATTCGTCGTGATGCGTCCGGCGCTGGCGGCCCGCTTGTCGACGCCCGCGGCCTTCCTCGCCGACAGGGCGCGTCGCGTCATCGTCGTGCGCGGTTATGTCTTCACGCCGACGGTGGAGTCCTGGCTCACGTCCCTGCGCATCCAGGGCCGCGTCGACGAGGCGCCCGATCAGCCCACCGCGATCCGCATCTTCAAGGCCGGCCGCGGCGACGCCGTCGTGCTGGGCGCGCACAGCCTGGCCAGCGCGCGGCGCGCCGATCCGGTGTTCGCGGCCTTCACCGCGCTGTCCTTCGCGCCGAACGAGCGCAGCATCGGCGCGCTGGCGCTGTCCCGCGAGCGCATCCCGCAGGTCGATCGCGACCTCATGCGGCATGCCGTCGAGGAGATGCTGAAGGACGGCACCATCGACGGCTTCAAGCACCGCCATCTCGGCGACGTGTCCGAGACGCCCTAGCGACGGGCACCCACGGCCGGCGGCGTGCCCCGCCGGGCCGCGACAATCGCGGCCATGCCCCACAGCCTCGCCGCGCCGGTCCACGCCGAACTGATCATCAAGAAGAGCCGCTTCATCGGCTGCGTCGAGTCGGTGCCCGATCGCGCGGCGGCGCTCGCGCGGGTCGAGGCGCTGCGCGCCGAGCATCCCGGCGCCGCCCATGTCTGCTGGGCGCTGATGGCGGGCGGGCAGTCCGCCGCCAACGACGATGGCGAGCCCGGCGGCACCGCCGGGCGGCCGATGCTGGAGGTGCTGCGCCATCAGGACCTGGAAGGCGTGCTGGCGACGGTGGTGCGCTACTTCGGCGGCGTGAAGCTGGGCGCGGGCGGCCTCGTGCGCGCCTACACGGACGCCGTCGCGCAGGCGCTGCTGAAGGCCGACAAGGTGCCGGTGATCCGGCTGCGCACGCTGCGCTGCACCCTGCCCTATGCGCAGGAAGGCCTGTTGCGCCGCGAGGCCGAGAAGGCCGGCGCGCTGCTGGTGGACGTGGCGCACGGGGCGCTGGTCGACGTCACGCTGCGCTTGCCGGAGAGCGCCGCCGACGCGTTCATCGCCCTGCTCAACGAAGCCGGGCAAGGGCGGATCGGCTGGCTGAAGTCCCCCGAAGACTAAGGGGTCGCGCCGCAACGTCGCACATTGGCAGCGACGACGGCGGCAATGGCCGACCTGGTTGCCCGTCGGACGCCCTCTGCGTCCAACGCCTCGACCAGTCCGCGCGCGGTTTCGCACATCCCATCGATGACGGCCTTCGCATGTTGGTTCGGGATGTCGCAAGCCTGCGCCAGGTGCAACAGATGCTCGCGCCCCGGGCTCTGCGCTTCTCCCATCACCGAGGTCTGGTGGTAGCCGCCCGGCCCCGCATTGAAAGTCAGATCGAAGGCGGGCGCGAGCGACCATTCCATCCGTCGGTTCATCCTCAGAGCGAAATTCTTCGTGTGATCGTCGCGGTTGTTGAAGACGACGTTGAACACGCAACGTTGGAAGGCCTTGAGCACCTCCGGATGGCTGGCGGTCACGAACTTCGTCGCCTGCAGCAGCTGCTGATAGTCCGCCGAGGGCAGGCGGAAGTCGGCATGAAGCAGAGAGGCGAAGGACTGCACGGGCACTCGCATGCCATCGCTGCGATCGAAACGCTCCACGCCGAAGGCGGCCAGCTTCGGCGCGATCTTGAACAGATGGATCGGCGGCATGTCGATGTCTGCCGCCTGAGCGAGTCGCGCATAAGCGACTTCGATACCGCACACCTCGACGTGCTCGTCCTGCGCGGGAAACTTCACCAGCCACGGGGCGCCCGGCGCCTGGGGGTCGGTGCTCACACGGCGTGATTGCGGATCGAACTGGACCAGCGCCTTGGGCCGCGCCCCCTGCGGAGAGCCGCCCACCACGGCCAAGGTCTTGAGCGCCTCGGAGTCGCGGTCCTCCACCACGTCATGCGCCGCCTGGGCCAACTGCAGCAGCGTCAGGTCTTCCTGCGTGATCTCCACGTCGCTGGCCGGTTTGAACGAGAGTGCCCCCATGGCCCGGTCGGCGATGAAACTCAGTCGATCCAAGGTGCTCAGGCTCGCCGGTTCGCGTCCGGATTTCCGGAAGACCCGGTCCATCAGCAGCAAGCCCCAGCCATCGGGCAGCGCGTCGGCAATGAATCCGGGAACACCGCCGAGGTGGCGCGGAAAGTCCGAGTAGGTCTGTACCTGCAGGGGCACCCGCAGCGGTGAGAACTCGATGCCGCGCGCGATGGCCTCCGCGGAGTACTCGAACAAGGTCGTCCGTGCGCGCAACGCCAAGGTGCCCAGGGTCCACGACTGGCCCCAGCCCTGGAAGACGATCTCGACCTTGTTCATGTCTTCCCCGACCTCACGCGTTGGCGCGGCGGTGTCTCTAGCCGTTCGAGATCGGCGATGGACAGCGCGGCCTTCGGCTGGAAAGCGTCTTCCAGTTCGACGATGAGCGCCAGCACCTGCAGCACCTTCACGAGCGAGGCCACGGTGACGTTGCCACCCGCTTCAAGATTCCTCACGGCGTTCAGCGCCACACCGGCGCGCAGCGCCAAGTCCCGCTGGGTCCACGACCTCGACATCCTCTGCAGACGCAGCCGCTCGCCGAGCTCCGCCTGGATCTGGGTCGCCGATGCCAATCTGAAGTCAATCATGAAGCGTCCTTTTATAGATGCTTATGTCCCGATAATACGGCTTAAGCACCCTTAAAGAGGCTCTTATTTCCAACTCGCTCTGTCGAGGTGTCCCTCCCGGTTCCACTCCTCCATCGCCCATCCGCGAAGCCTCGCCGGCCTCCGCAGCCTAGAATCGCCGGCTGTTTTCCCCACTACCGCGCGAGACTGCCCGTGGCCGCAACCATCCTCCAAAAGATTCCCGCCGGCGAGCGCGTCGGCATCGCCTTCTCGGGCGGCCTGGATACCAGCGCCGCGGTGCACTGGATGCGCGGCAAGGGCGCCGTCCCCTGCGCCTACACCGCCAACCTCGGCCAGCCCGACGAGAGCGACTACGACGAGATCCCCCGCAAGGCCAAGGCCTACGGCGCCGAGATCGCCCGCCTGGTCGACTGCCGCGCGCAGCTGGTCGCCGAAGGCATCGCCGCCCTGCAGTGCGGCGCCTTCCACATCAAGAGCGGCGGCGCCACCTACTTCAACACCACCCCGCTGGGCCGCGCCGTGACCGGCACCGCCCTGGTCGTGGCGATGCGCGATGACGGCGTCAACATCTGGGGCGACGGCTCGACCTTCAAGGGCAACGACATCGAGCGCTTCTACCGCTACGGCCTGCTGGCCAACCCGGCGCTGAAGATCTACAAGCCCTGGCTGGACCAGACCTTCATCGACGAGCTCGGCGGCCGCAAGGAAATGAGCGAATACCTCATCGCCAACGGCTTCGACTACAAGATGAGCGTGGAGAAGGCCTACTCGACCGACTCCAACATGCTGGGCGCCACCCACGAGGCCAAGGACCTGGAGTTCCTGAACCAGGGCATGAACATCGTCAACCCGATCATGGGCGTGGCCTTCTGGAAGGAAGACGTCGTCATCCAGGCGGAGACGGTGTCGGTGCGCTTCGAGGAAGGCGTCCCGGTCGCGATCAACGGCCGGACCTTCCCCGACCTGGTCGAGCTGTTCATGGAAGCGAACCGCGTCGGCGGCCGCCACGGCCTGGGCATGTGCGACCAGATCGAGAACCGCATCATCGAGGCCAAGTCCCGCGGCATCTACGAGGCCCCCGGGATGGCGCTGCTGCACATCGCCTACGAGCGCCTGGTGACCGGCATCCACAACGAGGACACCATCGAGCAGTACCGCATGAACGGCATGAAGCTCGGCCGCCTGCTGTACCAGGGCCGCTGGTTCGACCCGCAGTGCCTGATGCTGCGCGAGACCGCCCAGCGCTGGGTCGCCCGCGCGATCACCGGCGAGGTGACGCTGGAGCTGCGCCGCGGCAACGACTACACGATCCTCGACACCGTCAGCCCCAACCTGACCTACGCGCCGGAGCGCCTGTCGATGGAGAAGGTCGAGGACGCGCCCTTCACGCCGGCCGACCGCATCGGCCAGCTGACGATGCGCAACCTGGACATCGCCGACACGCGCGACAAGCTCGGCGTCTACAGCCGCAGCGGCCTGCTGGGCAAGCATTCGGAAGGCTCGATCCCGCTGCTGACCGGCGGGGACGAGTAAGCCGCGGTTCCCTGTGAAAGCCGCCGTCATCGGCGGCTTTTTTCATGGGGTGTCGGCGGCGCCTCGCGACACTGATCGGGCTCCCCTGTTTCGTGAGAGCTCTCATGCGTCCGATCGCCCTGTCCGCCCTGCTTCTGCTTGCCGGCGTCTTGTCCGACGCCACCGCCGCAGCACCTCCCGCAGCCCCTTCCGAGTCAACGGCCTCCCCTGGCGAATGGAAGAAGTGGCACGGCGGTTGGGTACGGCTCGAAGCAGACGACAACCACAACCTGAGCTGCCTCAGTCCCGACGGCACGAACTGCTACTGGAGCGGTGAGGTGGCCGATCCGAAAACCTTCGACGAGCGCCAGTTGCGACCGCTCGTCTGCGGCACGGCTCACATGCGCTCGGTGTGGCAAGTCAACGGCTACAACGACGAGCGGGCCGGCGAGGAGGACGGCGACCTGCATTGGTGCCGCTCTGCCTATGCCACGCTGTTCGCGAAGTGGCAGGACTATTCCGTGCTCGGCGCCAGGCACTGGCTGTCCGAAACACCGGCCGGCGACGCCATGTGCCACTCGACGGATGGCAAGACTTGCACGCCGGTCACCCCGGGGCAATCGCAGCCGCCGGCCGGCGATGTGCATCCGCTGGTGTGCGGCGCCCATCACCGCCGCATGAAGGGCAATGACGGTTATGGTCAGCCCGATCACTGGTGCGCGACGCCCAAGATCGACGAGGACTTCGGCAAGCAACAAGCGACGGGTGACTGGACGCAGATCAAGGCCAAAGGATGGGTCAACGTCATCGAGCCCGCCATGCTCCTGCGCGTCAAGGTGCCTGAAGGGCGGTCGCTGACCCTGCGCACGGAGGCGCTGCTCGGCAACCCGGTGATTCATCAGCAGCAGGCACTTTCGAAGGCATTTTTCGGGCTGGAGTTCGGAAAGCACCTTCGTTTCCATCTGGGAGACGCCTCCGTCGAGGCACCCCCATCCTGGACGAGGCTGGAACCGTCGAGCGATGAGGTCACGGTGGCTGCGACCGTGACGCCGAAAGGCAATGCCTGCTTCTTTGCCGGGAAGAACGGGGGCCGCTTCTTTGCCGATGCGAACCTGATCGGCGACACCCGCCAGATGCTCGACGACACCGGGCAGCCTGTCCGTTTCAAGGCCAGCAGCACCGAAGCGATGGCGATGCTGATGACCGGGAAGCCGATGACGGCCGTCGGACCCGTCGATTGGCGCGCCGACGCCGGGCCCGACTTCGCGATCGACAAGGTGCTGATGCTGTACGCCCGTTTCGTACCGGTCGAAGGCGACGACACCGGCAGGAAGAAGCGCCCGATCTACTACGCGGCTGATTGCGACCAGCGGTGATCCGTCGCCCGGGGTCATTCGATCCCGGCAAAGCAAAAAGCCGCTGATCACTCAGCGGCTTTTTCTTTGCGTCGAAGCGAGGCGGGGCTGGGCGCGAGGCCCGTCAGCCTCAGCCGCGACGGCGGCGCGCCAGGAAGCCGAGCGCGCCCAGGCCGGCCAGCATCAGCGCGTAGGTGTGCGGTTCCGGCACGGCCGGTGCGACTGCGGCGTTGACGTTGGAGCTCAGGAACTCCGCGCGCAGGCCGGTGAAGTTGTAGGTCTGGTCGACCGTGTCGGTCACGACGAACTGCAGCGTGTTCACGCCGGCGAGGAAGCCGCTCGACGCCGAGAACGAGGTCCAGTCCGCATAACCGCGCTGGCCGGAGATCGTCGAGATCGCCACGCCGTTGAGCAGCAGCACGCCGTTGTTGTCCGCCGCCCAGTGGCCGGTGAACGCGGCGCTGCTGGCGTCGAAACCGGTCAGGTCGAAGCTCAGCGTCCAGGTGAAGGTCGAGTTGCCGTTCGGGCTGTAATTGGTGTTCTGGTCGGCACCCGGGATCAGCCACGCCGAGGACGCGGTGTTGGGCAGCCAGCTCGGGAACGGGTCCGCGTTGCCGTTGCTCACGACGCCGAAGCCCGACAGGCCGGCCGCGTCGCCGGTCGCCGTGTACTTGTAGTTGGTGTCGGTGCTGCCGGTCGACTGTCCGGCGCCGGTATTCACCAGGCCCCCGATGGAAGCGGCGGCGGCCAGACCGCTGAACAGCGCAGCGGCGGCGGCGATCGAGGTGCGAGCAAACAGCGTCATGTGAATCCCGGGCGGTGGTAGATCTTGTCGGCCCGATTGTCCCTAAAGCTAGGGATGTACGCCCCCCCGTGGGCACGGGGGGACACCACAGTCCGAAAGAGGGGTCGGGTGTTGCCCGAGCGGTCATGTCGCGCCAGAACAGCGCGCTTTCGCCTCAGAAGGGCGCATCGCGCCCATCACGGGATCATGTCGCACCGTCTTCGCGCGGGGCGGACATGCCCGGTGGGACCGGCGCCGGCGACGCAGCCGGCGCGATCCTGGGGAGGTGCCCGAGCTTGTCGGGATTGCGCTGGACATAGATCGCGCTGATCCGGCCCGGTTCCGGCGCAGGGCGCAGTGCGACGGTCTGGACCGGCTCGCCGGCCGCGTCGTAGACGATGTAGCCCGGCAGCCCGTTGACGCGCGCGGGGCGGATGCGCCAGTCCCGGGCGGCGGGCATCTTCACGAAACCCACGAAGGTCCGCGCCACCAGGGCCCCGCCCTCGAGCTTCCGCGGCACCGCCGAGACCTTGCCGCCGCCGTCCGCGAGCAGGATCGCGTCATCGGTCAGCAGCTGGGCCAGTCCTTCGACGTCGAAGGACTGCAACGCCCCCACGAAAGCCTGGAACAGGCGCTGGCGCTCCTCGTCCTCGACCTCGTGACGCGCGTAGTCCGCCTTGACGTGCTGCCGCGCGCGGCTCGCCAACTGGCGGCAGGCCGCCGCGCTGCGGTCCAACCGGCGCCCGATCTCCTCGAAGTCCAGCTCGAACACCTCGTGCAGCAGGAAGGCGGCGCGCTCCAGCGGGGACAACCGCTCCAGCGTCAGCATGAACGCCACCGACACGTCCTGCGCGAACTCCGCCTGGGTCTCCGGGTCCGGCGACCAGTCGCCGGCCTCGTCGATCAGCGGCTCGGGCAGCCACACGCCGACGTACTGCTCGCGCCGCATCGCCGCCGACTGCAGCCGGTCCAGGCAGAGGTTGGTCACCAGCCGGGACAGGAAGGCGCCGGCGTGGCGCACGGTCGACTCGTCGACATCGGCCCAGCGCAGCCAGGCCTCCTGGACGATGTCCTCGGCCTCGGCGCGCGATCCCAGCATCCGGTAGGCCAGCGCCCGCAGCGCCCGCGCGTGATCGCGGTCGTAACGCAGCGCACGCGCGGCGGGCGAGTCGTCAGTCACCGGATCGCTCCCGCGCGCTCCAGCAGCATGGCGTCGCCGTAGCTGAAGAAGCGGTAGCGCTGCGCGATCGCGTGGCGGTAGAGCGCCATGATCGGCTCGTAGCCGGCGAAGGCCGACACCAGCATCATCAGCGTGCTCTTGGGCAGGTGGAAGTTGGTCACCAGCCGGTCGACGACCTGGAAGTCGAAGCCCGGCGTGATGAAGATGTCGGTCTCGCGCGCGCCGGCCTTCAGTCCGCCGACCAGCGCCGCCGATTCCAGCGCGCGCAGCGTCGTCGTGCCGACGGCGGTCACCTTGCCGCCCGCGGCGCGGCAGCGCGCGATCGCGTCGACGGTCTCCGGCGTGACCTGGAACCACTCGCTGTGCATCTTGTGCTCGGCCAGCGACTCGACGCGCACCGGCTGGAAGGTGCCGGCGCCGACGTGCAGCGTGACATGCGCCGTGCCGACGCCGCGTGCCGCCAGACGCGCCAGCAGCGCCTCGTCGAAGTGCAGCGCCGCGGTCGGCGCGGCGACCGCGCCGGGCTCCCGCGCGAACACGGTTTGGTAGCGCCGCACGTCGTCGGCCGAGTCGCCGTGCTCGATGTAGGGCGGCAGCGGCACATGGCCGTGCTGCTCGAGCAATTCGAACGGGTCGCCGGACAGCCGCAGGTGGAAGAGCCCGTCGTCCGGCCCGCAGCGGCCGAGGACCTCGGCGTCGAAGGCGTCGGCGAAGCGCACCACGGCGCCCGCCTTCGGGCTCTTGCTGGCGCGCATGTGGGCCCAGACCTCGCGGGTGCCGGGCAGCACGCGCTCGACCAGCGCCTCGACGGCGCCGCCGCTGGCCTTGGCGCCGTACAGCCGGGCCTTGATGACCTTGGTGTCGTTGAACACCAGCAGATCGCCCGGGTTCAGCAGGTCGGGCAGTTCGCGGAACACGCGGTCGACGGGGGGATCGGACCGGCCGTCGAGCAGGCGCGAGGCGCTGCGTTCCGCGGCGGGATGCTGGGCGATGAGATCGGGGGGCAGAGCGAAATCGAAATCGCTCACCGAGAAGGTTCGGGACATGCGGGCGATTTTCCCACTACTGCCAGCGCGCCCCTTGCTGCAGCAGGATCGCGAGCCGGCCGCTGCCCTGCAGCTCGCCGATGCCGCGGCTCAGCGCGGCGGCCAGGCGCTCGCCCTCGGGCCGGAGCTTCGAGAACACGGTGTACAGCGGGATCTCCGACACCGCGGGTTCCAGCCACGCCAGCTTGCCGGCGGACTCGCGCAGGTGCGTCTCCATCAGGTGGGCGGCGACGCCCTTGTCGATCAGCGCCAGATCGACGCGCCCGGCCAGCAGCTTGCGCAGGTTGGCGAGGTCGTCGACGGCGCCTTCGACCGGCAGGTTCGCCGCGTCGAAGTGCGGCGGGTTCGCGTACCCGTTGACCACGCCGATGCGCAGGTCACGCAGGGCGGCGAGGTCGTCGACGCGGCGCCTGCGGTCCGCCCGCGCCATGAATCCGACCTGGTTGAGGATGCCCAGCGCCTGCGGGAAGCGCATCGTGCGCTCGCGCTCGGCCGACCGCCACGCGCCGATGACGCCGTCGTGGTCGCCGCGATGGAACTCGAGCAGCGCCCGGGCCCAGGGCCGGAAGGTGAGCGTCATCGACTGGCCCGCCTGGTGCAGCGCGGCGCGCGTGATCTCGCAGGCGATGCCGCCGCCGGGCAGGGTGCTGCCGGTATACGGCGGGAACTCCGTGGCGACCATGCGCACCGGCGCGTCCGCCGCGCGTGCGGGCAGGGCAGCGGCGGCAAGCCAGAGCAGGCTCTCGCGGCGGGTGGTCATGGACGTGCGGATCGGGCAAGGGAGGTGGACACAGCCTAGCAGCCAGCCGCGTCGGATGCGCCCCTGTCGATCGGGGGGAAATGCCCGGTCGCTCGCCCGGAAGCGGCAATCGGTCACGGCGGTCCATGAAAAAAGCCGGCCGGGTCTCGCGACCCCGGCCGGCTTTCAGATGCCGTCGCCTGCGCTTACTGGCCGCCGGTGCCCGTGGCCAGCAGGGTGCCGTTGCTGCCGGAGATCCAGCCGGTGCGGGCATCCAGGAACTGCACCTGCGTCAGCGTGCGTTGCGTGCCGGACGCCTGCGAGCGCCAGCTCTTGCCGCCGTCGGTCGTCAGCAGGATCGTCCCGACGTCGCCGACCGCCCAGCCCCGCTGCGCATCCAGGAAGCGGATGCCACGCAGCGACAGGCCGGTGCCGCCGAAGCCGGCCGACTGCCAGGTCACGCCCAGGTCGGTCGAGGACATCAGCAGCCCGTTGTCGCCGACGGCCCACAGCGTCGAAGGGTCGCTGAAGGCCAGCTGGCGCAGCGCCGAGGACGTGCCGGAGAAACGGCCGGTCCAGGTCTTGCCGCCGTCGGCGCTCACCGCGATGCGACCGCCCTCCCCGACCATCACGCCGTTCTTGCCGCTGAACTTGATGTCGTTGTAGGCGACGTCGAGCTTGGCCTGTTCGGTCCAGGTCTTGCCGCCGTCCGTCGTCGACAGCACCGTCGACGTCGCCGGGTACGCCCAGTAGGCGCTCGCCGTCACTGCGAAGCCGTTGGCCGCGTCGGTGAAGTGGAAGGCGCTCACCACCCGATTGGCCGGCATCAGCGGCGTCAGCCACTTGGCGCCGCCGTCTTCGGTCACGTAGACGCGCCCGTCGCCGGCCAGCAGCCAGCCGGTCTTGGCATCGATGAACTGGAAGCGGGACGCCTGCGTCGAGCTCGACGGCGACGCCAGGCCGGTCAGCTTGGCCGTCCAGTCCAGCCCGCCGTTGGTGGTCTCCATCAGGTCGCCGCCGTTGGTCAACGCGATGCCGCGCTTGGCGTCGAAGAACCAGAAGGCCGTCAGGGTCTTGGCGGCCGCATCCGGGTCCGGGCCCGCGACGCGCTTCCAGGTCTGCAGCCCGTCATTGCTCAGCAGCGTGGCGCCGTTGTAGGTGCTCACCGCCAGCCAGCTCTGGCCGCCGATGCGGGTCAGGCGGTAGGTGTAGGTCGGATCGGTCAGCCCCTTCAGGCGCGTCCAGTTGGCCCCGCCGTCGATCGACACGTCGTACACGGTGACGCCGGTGCCGTTCTCGTAGTACTGGCGCAGCCAGTTGCCATCCGGCTGCATCGAGTAGTAGGTGCTGAAGCTCGGCGCGCCGGATGGGGCCGGCAAGGCCGCCCAGGTGCGTCCGCCGTCCTGGGTGCGGTACAGCGTGCCGTTGTAGGTGAGGGCGCCCACCAGTCCGTCGAGCATCTGGATCGAGCCCGAGAAGGGCCAGTAACCCACGGGCAGACCCTGCGCATCGAAACTCGCCCAGGTCAGGCCGCCGTCGGTGCTGAGACGGAAACGCTGCACGTAGGTCGTGCCCGAGCCCGGCACGTAGGTCTCCGTGTAGCTGCGCACCTGGACCGTCCTGCCCCAAGCCTGGACGACGGGCTGGCGGTCCGTCGTGTCCAGGGTCAACGCGGTGGTCACCGTCTTGCCGAGATCCGTCGAGCGACGCAGCGTCAGACCCTCGAGCACCCACAGCGTGCCGTCATTCGCCAACTGGGGCTCGCCTTGGAAGGCCTGCTCGACCCAGGTCGCGCCGCCATCGCTCGTCGCGCGCAGACGGCTACCGTCGACCAGCGCCAAGGTGTTGGCACCGGCCAGCTGGAGCTTGGGCGCGTAGGCTTGTGCGGTGCCGATCGGCTGCAGCGTCCAGTGCTCACCGCCGTCCGTCGTGCGCAGCAACGCGCCGAAGTCGCCGACGATCCAGCCGTTCTTCGCATCGGCGAAGCGCACGCTGTTCAGGCGCGTGGTGACGCCACTGGCCACCTTGGACCATGTCTGCCCGCCGTCGACCGTGCGCAGGATCTCTCCGCCATCGCCGACCGACCAGCCGTTGTTGACGTCCAGGAAGCGGACGTCGTTCTGCACCGTGCCCGTCGGTCGCGGCGCCTGCCAGCACCAGCCGGCGTTGTCGGCGGCGCTGCAGTTCAGGCCCTGCACGTGGGCCCGGTTGAACACCGTCACCGCCCACTTGACCTCCTTGGAGGCCCCGGCGGCGTTCGACACCTTCAGCGACACCTGGTAATCGCCGACCTTGGCGAAGTCATGCTTGGGACTGGCGTCCGTGCTGGTGGTGCCGTCGCCGAACGTCCAGGCGAAGCTCAGGCCCGCGGTGGTGGCGGCATTGCTGGTGAAGGCGGTGGCCGACGTGACGTCGGTGGTCGCGGACGCGGCGATCGCCAGATTGTCGGGAATCGCCACGCCCTGCACCGGCGGCGGCGGGGGTGGAGGCGGCGGGGAATCGTCACCGCCGCCGCCGCAGGCGCTCAGCAGCGCGGCACTGATCAGCACGCCGGCCCAGCCGGCGCGCATGCGTTCGTTCATGCTCAAGGAATCCTCCCGATGTTTCAATTTGTTTGCTTTTTTTAGCGGGCGGATTCTGCATCAACTTCACGCGATCTGAACGCCTCGGTCCCTCGCCCGAACGGGGGATCGCCCCAAGGCAAAATCCCACCCACATGACCCAGGCCAGCACCGCTCCATCGTCACCGCCGCCGCCCGCGACGCCGGGTCGCGCGGGAGCGGGCGCAGACGCCGCTCCGCCCAAGTCCGCGCCGCAGAAGGCGATGGAGAAGATGGGACTGGCGCGCGACATCGACCTCGCGTTGCACCTCCCGCTGCGCTACGAGGACGAAACCACGCTGACGCCGCTGGGCCGCGCCCACGACGGCGACACGATCCAGTGTGAAGGCGAGGTCGTCGAGAGCCGCATCGAGCACCGCGGCCGCCGGCAGCTGCTGGTCAAGCTGCGCGACGACGACGGCGCGCTGCTGACGCTGCGTTTCCTGCACTTCTATCCCGCCCATCAGAAGACGATGGCGGTCGGCACCCGCGTGCGCGTGCGCGGCGAGATCCGCGTGGGTTTCTTCGGCCGCGAGATGGTCCACCCGAACTTCCGCAAGGTCGACGCGGACACGCCGCTGTCGACCTCGCTGACGCCGGTCTACCCGACCAGCGCCCAGCTCCCGCAGGCCTACCTGCGCAAGGCGGTCGCGTCCGCGCTGCGCAGAGCGCCGCTGGACGAGGTGCTGCCGCTGGCGCTGGTACCCAAGGGCCTGCCCGCGCTGCGCGACGCCCTGAACTTCCTGCACCATCCGCCGCCGTCGGCCGGCCTGTCCACGCTGGAGGACCACACCCATCCGGCCTGGCAGCGGCTCAAGTTCGAGGAACTCCTCGCCCAGCAGCTGAGCCAGCAGCGCGCCCAGCGCGAGCGCGCCCTTCTGCGCGCCCCACCCCTGCGCGGCGCGGCGGGCGGCCTGCATGAACGGCTGCTCGCCGCCCTGCCCTTCGCATTGACCGGTGCGCAGCACCGCGTCGCCGAGGAGATCGCCGCCGACATCGCCCGCCCGCAACCGATGCACCGCCTGCTGCAGGGCGACGTCGGCTCCGGCAAGACGGTGGTGGCCGCGCTCGCGGCCGCCGTGGCCATCGACGCCGGCTGGCAGTGCGCGTTGATGGCGCCCACCGAGATCCTGGCCGAGCAGCACTTCCGCAAGCTCATCGGCTGGCTGGAACCGCTGGGGATCCGCGTCGCCTGGATCACCGGCAGCGTCAAGGGCAAGGCGCGGCAGAAGATGCTCGACGCGGCCGCCTCGGGCGAGGCCGCGCTGGTCGTCGGCACCCACGCGGTGATCGAGGAGAAGGTGCGCTTCCACCGCCTGGGGCTGGCGATCATCGACGAGCAGCACCGCTTCGGCGTCGCGCAGCGGCTGGCGCTGCGCAAGAAGCTCGCCGACGAGGCGGCCGGGGCCGCGGAGGCAGGCGCGCCAGGCGCGCCCGGTTCGGGCCCGCTCGAGCCCCACCTGCTGATGATGAGCGCCACGCCCATCCCGCGCACGCTCGCGATGACCTACTTCGCCGACCTGGACGTGTCGACGATCGACGAGCTGCCGCCGGGACGCAGCCCCATCGTCACGCGCGTCTTCGCGGACGGCCGGCGCGACGACGTGATCGAGAAGATCGCCGCCGCCGTCGAGGACGGGCGGCAGGTCTACTGGGTCTGCCCGCTGATCGAGGAGTCCGAGGCGCTCGACCTCAAGAACGCCACCGAGACGCACGCCGAGCTCGGCGCCGCGCTGCCGGGCAAGCGGGTCGGGCTGCTGCACGGGCGCATGCCGGCGGCGGAAAAGGCGGCGGTGATGTCGCTGTTCAGCAGCGGGCAGATGGACATCCTGGTCGCGACGACCGTCATCGAGGTCGGCGTCGACGTGCCCAATGCCAGCGTGATGGTCATCGAGCATGCGGAGCGCTTCGGCCTGTCGCAGCTGCACCAGCTGCGCGGGCGCGTGGGACGGGGGTCGGTCGCCAGCGTCTGCGTGCTGATCTACACCGGGCCGCTGTCGGACACCGGCAAGTCGCGCCTGCGCGCGATGGCCGAAACCACCGACGGTTTCGAGATCGCGCGTCGCGACCTCGACATCCGCGGGCCGGGGGAATTCATGGGGGCGCGCCAGAGCGGCGCGCAGCTGCTGCGCTTCGCCGACCTGCAGGAGGATGCGCCGCTGCTGAGCGCGGCGCGGGCGCTGGCGCCCCGGCTGCTCGACGAGCAGCCGCGCGCGGCGCAGCTGCAGGTCGAACGCTGGCTCGGTCACAAGACCGAATACCTCAAGGCCTGAACCGTCCAGGCCTGATCGCGCGGGGCGGGACCAGGCCGGACCGGATCACCGCAGGCGGATCGCCCAGTACAGCAGGACTTCGGTCGCCGGGGTCTCGGCACCGGTGTAGAGCTGCGGCTCGGCGTTGATCTTGTCGACCGTGGCCTGGCCCGAGATCACGCGGCCGAAGGCCGCATAACCCGGATCCGTGGCGGACTTGTAGTCCAGCACCGCGCTGTTGTCGACCGAGTTGAAGAAGAACTGGCTGGTCGCAGAGTCGAACGGCGTGGCCTGGCGCGCCATCGAGATCGTGTACTTCAGGTTGGACACGCCGACGTTCGTCTCCAGCTTGATGGTGCCACCGAGGTTGGCGCCCGGGCTCTTGGAGACGTAACCCGTGATGAAGCCGCCGCCCTGCGCGACGAAGCCCGGCACCACGCGGTGGAAGATCGTGTTGTCGTAGTACTTCGCGTCGACGTACTTGAGGAAGTTGGCGACGGTGATCGGCGCGCGGGTGTCGAGCTCGACGACCATCTCGCCGTCGCTGGTCAGCATGCACACGACGTTGGCCGCGGTGCTCGCGGTCGCCGCGGCGATGCCGGCGGTGCTGCACGAGGTCGTCGGCGCGACCGGCACCGGGTTCGGCTTGGGCGTCTGCACCGGGGTGCCGCTGTCGTTGTCGCTGCCACCGCCGCAGGCGGCCAGCATCAAGGCGCCGCCCAGCGCGGCGCACAAGGCCAGCAGGCGGGGTTTGGACGAGATCGTGGAGGTGAGGGTGATCGACTTCATGTGGGCTCGCGTGGGAACACGGGGCTCCCGCTTTCTGGCAAAGAAGGGCGAAGTATCGTGGGCGGATCGACACAAGTCAGGGGGGTGGGTGCGCGCGCCGCACGAAATCAGACCGGGCTTTCCCTAACGCCATCTTTACAGAGTGTCGGACCTCACCGAGCGGATTGTGGACAGCCCAGGATCCTCGCCGGAAAGACACGTTCCGTTTCAGAACTCGAGGTTGTCGATCAGGCGCGTCTGGCCGATTTTCGCGGCGGCAAGCGCCACCAGCGCGTCGCCCTCGCGCGCCGTGCCGAGGTCATGGCGGCGGCGCAGCGTGAGGTAGTCCGGCGCCCAGCCCGCGTCCCGCAAGGACTGCATCGCGTCGGCCTCGATGCGGTCGAGGTCCCGCTCCCCGGCCTGCCAGCGCGCGATCATCGCCTTCAGCGTGCGCGACAGCAGCAGCGCCTCCTGCTTCTGCTGCTCGCTGAGGTAGCCGTTGCGCGAGGACAGCGCCAGGCCGTCGCCATTGCGCTCGGTCTCGCCCGCGAGGATGCGGATCGGCATCGCCAGCTGGTCGACCATGCGGCGGATCACCATCAGCTGCTGGTAGTCCTTCTTGCCGAAGACGGCGACGTCCGGCCGCACGATCTGGAACAGCTTGGCGACCACCGTGCAGACGCCGATGAAGAAACCCGGTCGGAAGTGGCCTTCCAGGATGTCGGCCAGGTCCGCCGGCGGGTGCACCTTGTAGCCCTGCGGCTCGGGGTACATCTCGCGCTCGTCGGGCGCGAAGACGAGGTCGCAGCTGGCGCTGGCCAGCAGGTCGGCGTCGCGCGGCAGCGTGCGCGGATAGCGGTCGAAGTCCTCATGCGGCGCGAACTGCAGTCGGTTGACGAAGACGCTGGCGACGACCAGGCCGTCGGGACCGACGGCCGCGCGGGCCTGGCGCACGAGCGTCAGGTGGCCCTCGTGCAGGTTGCCCATCGTGGGCACGAAGGCGACCTGGCGGCCGCCCGCGAGCGCGGCGCGCAGGCCGGCGATGTCGTGGTGGATCCGCATGATCAGTAGGTGTGCTCGGCGGCGGGGAAGGCGCCGGACTTGACGTCGGTCACGTAGCGCGAGAAGGCCTCGCCGATCGAGGCCGCGCCCTGCAGGAAGTCGCGCACGAAGCGCGGCTTGCGGCCGCCGCCCACGCCCAGCATGTCGTGCATGACCAGCACCTGGCCGGAGCACTCCGCGCCGGCACCGATGCCGATTACCGGCACGCCGAGGGACCGGGTCAGCTCGCCGGCCAGCGCCGCCGGCACCATCTCCAGCAGCACCATCTGCGCGCCGGCGTCGACCAGCTCGCGCGCATGCGCCTTGATGCGCGCGGCGCCGGCTTCGTCGCGGCCCTGCACCTTGAAGCCGCTCAACGCGGTCACCGTCTGCGGCGTCAGGCCGAGGTGGGCGCAGACGGGGATGCCGCGTTCGGTCAGGAAGCGGACCGTCTCCGTGGTCCAGCCGCCGCCTTCGAGCTTGACCATGTGCGCGCCAGCCTGCGCCAGCTGCATCGCGTTCTGCCAGGCCGCCTGCGGCGACTCGTGGTAGGTGCCGAATGGCAGGTCCGCGATGATCCAGGAGACCCGCCGCGCGCGCGCCACGTTGGCCGTGTGATACACCATCGCCTCCAGCGTGACCGGCACCGTCGTCTGCAGGCCCTGCACGACGTTGCCCAGCGAATCGCCGATCAGGATCGAGTCCACGCCGGCGTCCTCCATCGCATGCGCGAAGGTGGCGTCATAGGCGGTCAGCATCGCGATCTTCTCGCCGGCGGCATGCATGTCGAGCAGGCGCTGCAGCGTGACGGGCTTGCGGTCGGGCGAAGCGCCCGCCGGACGCGGCACGGCATAGAGGGACGTCGGCGAAGATGTCGGGGAAGGCGCCGGCGGAGCGGTCGGGGGGGAGGTCGATTCGGTCATGCGTATCCCCTGGAGGAAGATCCGGGGGGGTCCGGGGGGTGGGGCGGCAGTGTACCGGGACGGTGTCACGAAGCCGCTTTCTGAGGACAATGCCGGCCCATGACCCTGACTGAACTGCGCTACATCGTCGCCGTCGCCCGCGAGCGCCATTTTGGCCGCGCCGCGGAAGCCTGCTTCGTTTCCCAACCGACCTTGTCGGTGGCGATCAAGAAGCTGGAGGAGGAGCTCGACGTCAAGATCTTCGAGCGCGGCGCCAACGAGGTGACGATGACGCCGCTCGGCGAGGACATCGTGCGCCAGGCGCAGTCGGTGATCGAGCAGGCCAGCGCGATCAAGGACATCGCCAAGCGCGGCAAGGATCCGTTGGACGGGCCACTGCGGCTGGGGATCATCTACACGATCGGGCCCTACCTGCTGCCGGAGCTGGTCAAGCACTGCATCGACCTCTATCCGCGCATGCCGCTGATGCTGCAGGAGAACTTCACCCAGAAGCTGCTGGACATGCTGCGCACCGGCGAACTGGACTGCGCGATCATGGCCGAGCCCTTCCCCGACGCCGGCCTCGCGGTGGCGCCGCTGTACGACGAGAGCTTCGTCGTCGCGGTCCCGGCCGTGCATCCGCTGGCGAAGAAGCCGCGCATCAGCGCCGAGGAGCTCAAGGCCGAGACGATGCTGCTGCTGGGCAACGGCCACTGCTTCCGCGATCACGTGCTGGAGGTCTGCCCGGAGTTCGCGCGTTTCTCGACGGACGCCGAAGGCATCCGCAAGAGCTTCGAGGGCAGCTCGCTGGAGACGATCAAGCACATGGTGGCGTCCGGCATGGGCGTCACGGTGGTGCCGGCGCTGAGCGTGCCGGACCACGTCCCGCCCCACCTGCGCTACGTGCCCTTCGAAGACCCGGCGCCGACGCGCCGCGTCGTGCTCGCCTGGCGCCGGACCTTCACTCGCTACGAGGCGGTCGCGGCGCTGCGCAATGCGGTGTACGCCTGCACCCTCAAAGGCGTGACCTTGCTGTCTTGAGGCGGCGCGCGGCGGTTGGTTTTCCCAATCGTCGCGCTTGAACTATTCAAATATCCAGATCGATAGCTCTTCTCTAAAGTCCTCCTTCTGCGCCCTCGCGGTCCTCCCTTCGGGAGATTGCGGCGACGGGCGTTTCGGATTTCATCTGCAAGGAGCAAGACATGACCCCACGTTCCGGACAACGCACACTCGGTTGGCTGCTGGTCGCCACCGGCGCCGCGCTGAACGTGCAGTCGCTGATCGACTGGATGCGACACAGCGTCGCCTGAGCAGCCCCCGTCGCACGCGCCTCGGTCATGTTGCCGATCCCCTGGATCGGTTAGGCTGCGCAGCGTCTTTTGTCTTCCATTCCCGTTAGGAGTCCCTCGATGGCCAAGAAGAGCCCCTCTCCCGCCAAAGCCGCCTCCGCCAAGGGCGCCCCGTCCATCCAGATCGGCATCAGCGACAAGGACCGCGCCGCGATCGCGCAAGGCCTGTCCAAGCTGCTCGCCGATACCTACACCCTCTACCTGACCACGCACAACTTCCACTGGAACGTGACCGGTCCGATGTTCAACTCGCTGCACGCGATGTTCATGGCCCAGTACACGGAACTGTGGAACGCCGTGGATCCGGTCGCCGAGCGCATCCGCTCGCTGGGTCACAAGGCGCCGGGTTCGTACGCGCAGTTCGCGGCGCTGAGCTCGCTGCCGGATGCCCCCACGACGCCGCCCAAGGCGCTGGACATGGTCCGCATCCTGGTCGACGGCCATGAGGGCGTCGCCCGCACGGCGCGCGCACTGTTCGACCTGGTCGACAAGGCCAGCGACGAACCGACCGCCGACCTGCTCACCCAGCGCCTGACGGTGCACGAGCAGACCGCGTGGATGCTGCGCTCGCTGCTGGAAGAGTGATCAGCCCACGGCCTTGATGCGCCCGGCCCGCCGGGCCTCCGCCAGCATCGAGGCCAACGCGCACGACGCGAGCCGCGCCGTGCGCGAATCGGCGCGGCTGGTGAGCACGATCGGCACCTTCGCGCCCAATACCACCCCCGCCGCGTAGGCCTGCGCCAGGAAGCTCAGGCTCTTCGCGAGCATGTTGCCCGCGTCCAGGTCCGGCACGATCAGCACGTTGGCCTTGCCCGCCACCGGCGACACGATGCCCTTGATGCGCGCCGCTTCGGGATCGATGGCATTGTCCATCGCCAGCGGCCCGTCCAGCACCGCGCCGGTGATCTGCCCGCGGTCCGCCATCTTGCACAGCGCGGCGGCGTCCAAGGTCGACGGCACCTTCGGATTCACCGTCTCCATCGACGACAGCAGCGCCACCCGCACCTCCGGCAGATGCAGCGCGTGCGCGAGGTCGATCGCGTTCTGCACGATGTCGACCTTCTCCTCGAGCGTCGGCGCGATGTTGATCGCCGCGTCCGAGATGATCAATGGCTGCGCATGCCCCGGCACGTCCATCACGAAGCAGTGGCTGATGCGCCGCGCGGTGCGCAGGCCGCCTTCGCGCCGCACCACGGCGCCCATCAGTTCGTCGGTGTGCAGGCTGCCTTTCATCAGCGCGTCAACCTCGCCCTTGAGCGCCATCGCCACGCCCATCTCCGCGGCCGCATGGCTGTGCGGCGCATCGATCAGCGTATGGCGCGACAGGTCCACGCCGGCCGCCGCCGCGGCCTCCGACACCTTGCCGGCCGGGCCGATCAGGATCGGTTCGATCAGCCCCAGCGCGGCCGCTTCCGTCGCCGCGAGCAGGGACACGTCGTTGCAGGGGTGGACCACCGCCATGCGCAGCGGCGGCAGATGGCGCACCGCCTCGATGAGGCGGTCGTAGTGCGGATGGGCACCGGGCGTCTGTTCGGTCATTGTTCGATCACCCTGCGTCTCCCTGGGACATTGACAACGAGTCGCGGTCGATGATGCATGCTGCGGTGCAACAAATCAAGCCGAGCGGACCTCGCGAGGCGGTGCTGGGAGCAAGACGAATGTCCGGAACGTCCGACTGGATCCACGACTGGCAAGCGTACGCGACCGACGCGTGGCAGCGCTCGCTGCTGACGCTGGACACGATGCGCGAGCGCGGCAACGTGTTCCTCGACCACCTGAAGGCCGGCAAGCCCGCGCTGCTCAAGTTCGAACATGAACTGCTGATCGACGGCCGCGACCTGCCGCAGCCCTGCAACTACGCACTGCTGCGCATCCTGCCGGCGGACGGCGACATCGTCGATCCCACGCGGCGGCCCATCGTCGTCGTCGATCCGCGCGCGGGCCACGGCCCGGGCATCGGCGGCTTCAAGCCGGACTCCGAGATCGGCGTCGCGCTGCGCGCCGGCCACCCGGTCTACTTCATCACCTTCGAGCCGGAGCCGGTCGAGGGTCAGACCTTGCTCGACGTGGCGCGCGCCGAGGCCCACTTCATCGAGGAGGTGGCCCGCCGCCATCCGAAGGCGCCGGGCCTGCCGGCGGTGATCGGCAACTGCCAGGCCGGCTGGGCCGTCGCCGCGCTCGCCGCCGTGCGCAACGACCTGATGGGGCCGATCATCCTGAACGGCGCGCCGCTGTCGTACTGGGCCGGCTCGCCCGCGCAGAACCCGATGCGCTACGCGGGCGGCGCGCTCGGCGGGGCGTGGATGTCGGCGCTGTCGGCGGACCTCGGCGGCGACCGCTTCGACGGCGCGCACCTGGTCGCCAACTTCGAGAACCTCAACCTGGCCAACAGCTGGTGGGACAAGTACTACCACCTCTACGCCAACGTCGACACCGAGCGCGAGCGCTTCCTCGACTTCGAGCGCTGGTGGGGCGGCTACTTCCGCATGACCGGCGAGGAGATCGAGGCCATCGTCGAGAACCTGTTCATCGGCAACCGCCTGGCGCGCGGCGACATCGAGCTGGAGGGCTACCGGCTGGACCTGCGCAACATCACGGCGCCGATGGTGATCTTCGCGTCCTGGGGCGACAACATCACGCCGCCGCAGCAGGCGCTGGACTGGATCATCGACGTCTGGGGCAGCGAGAAGGCGCTCATCAAGGCGGGCCGCACCATCGTCTACATGCTGCATCCGCGCATCGGCCACCTGGGCATCTTCGTCGGCGGCGGCATCGCGCGGCGCGAGCATGAGCAGATCCTCGACACGCTGGAGCAGATCGTCGCGCTGCCGCCCGGCCTGTACGAGATGAAGATCGACGCCCGCGATCCCGACGCGCCGCTGGCCGCGCTGGAATCGGGCGACTACTCGGTGAGCTTCGAGACCCGCACCGTGGACGACCTGCGCGCGCTGAACCCGGAATGCCGCCGCGACGAGGCGCTGTTCAGCACGATCGCGCAGGTCTCCGAGATGAACATGCGCCACTACCGCCAGTGGTGGCAGCCGGCCGTGCGCGCGGTCGGCAGCAAGGCGCTCGGCGACTGGCTGCGCTGGATGCATCCGCTGCGCCAGCAGCATCTGGCGATCTCCGACCTGCATCCGCTGGCGCCGTGGCTCAAGCAGGCGGCCGACGGTGCCCGCGCGCAGCGCCAGGGCATCGACGCGGAGAACCCCTGGCTGAAGTGGGAGCAGCTCGGCTCCCGCGCGATCAGCGAATCGCTGGACCGCCTCGGCCATCTCCGCGACTCGACGCTCGTGCATTGGATCGAGGCGGTCTACGGACCGCAGGGCCTGGGCGTGCTGCTGCCGCCCCGTGAGTCGGACATCGCCTCGGGCACCGCACACGCGGCCGCCGATGAACGCGAAGGCCGTCGCATGGCGCTGGAACAGGTCGAACAAGGCGGCTTCGCCGACGCGGTCTGCCGCATCCTGCTCGCGGGCCTCGCGCACCGGGGCGTCGTGCAACGGCGCGGGCTGGTGCTGGGTCAACTGCTGGCCGATTCGCACCGCCGCATGGCCGCGGAGGCCGAAGGCGCCGTCGCCGCCGACGCGGTGCCGGGCGAGGATTGGGCCACGCTGCTGCATCGGCAGGCGCTGATCGTCACCTTCGCGCCGGACGAGGCGATGGCCGCGCTGCCGACCCTGCTGCCGACGCTCGAGGACCGCGAACAGGCCCTGGCGCTCGCGAGCGCGGTGCTGATGGCCGAATCCGAGCTCGCCGATCCGCGATCGCCGGCGGCGCGCTACGTCCAGGAGCTGCTGCACGTCGATCCGGCGCGCGTCGCCGACATGGCGCTGGCGTTGTCGACGCCCGCCACGCCGACCGCGGCAACGGTGTCGATCGCGGCGTCTCCCGCTCCCAAGCCCGCGCGCCGGCGCAAGGCGGTCGCATGAACTCCGCCGCCGTGCAGTTCGGCCGTCTGCTGGCCGGGCGCAAGGTGCTGATCACCGGCATCGCCAACGACCAGTCCATCGCCTACGGTTGCGCCCGCGCCTTCCGTGCGATGGGCGCGGACCTGGCGCTGACCTACCTCAACGACAAGGCGCTGCCGCACGTGAAACCGCTGGCCGACGACCTCGGCGCCGAACTCCTGCTGCCGCTGGACCTGCGGGACCCCGAGGCGCTCGACGCCGTCTTCGCCGCCGTGTCCGCGCGCTGGGGCGTGCTGCACGCCGCGCTGCACTCGATCGCGTTCGCGCCGAAGGAGGATCTGCACGGCCGCCTGATCGACAGCAGCGCCGCCGGCTTCGCGATGGCCATGGACATCTCGTGCCACAGCTTCATCCGCATGGCGCGGCTGGCGGAGCCGCTGATGCGGGCCGCCGGCGGCACCCTGTTCACGATGAGCTTCCAGGGCGCCAGCCGGGTGGTCGAGCACTACAACCTGATGGGTCCGGTGAAGGCCGCGCTGGAAGCCTCGGTGCGCTACCTGGCGCATGAGCTGGGTCCGGCGGGCATCCGGGTGCACGCGATCTCGCCGGGGCCGATCGCGACGCGCGCGGCGTCGGGCCTGGAGGAATTCGACCAGCTGCTGGCCGACGCCGCCGCCCGCGCACCCGCCCACGCGCTGGCGACGATCGACGACGTCGGCTACGCGACCGCGATGCTGGCGGGCGATCATGCGCGACTCATCACCGGCTCCACGCTGTACGTGGACGGCGGTTATCACATCATGGGGTGAGCGATGAATCCACGGCTTGAAGGCGAATTCATCGCGGTCGTCAACGCGGGCTCATCCAGCATCAAGCTGTCGATGTACTCGCTGCACGAGGACCGCCGGCGGGGCCCGCTGCGGCTCGAGCTGCGCGCGCAGGTCGAGGGCATCGCCACCGCGACGCCGCATTTCGAGGCCGCGCACGCCGACGGCTCGAAAGCCGGGTCGCGCGACTGGCCGGTCGGCGAAACGCTGACGCATGAGGGCGCGCTCGATCACCTGGTCGAGTTCGTCACCCACGAATTTCCCGGCATCGAGATGCTGGGCATCGGCCACCGCGTCGTGCATGGCGGCACCGCGTTCGCGCAGCCGGTGCGGGTCACGCCGCCGGTGCTGGCGCAACTCGAGGCGCTGGTCTCGCTCGCGCCGCTGCATCAGCCGCACAACCTGGCACCGATCCGCCGCGCCTTCTCGGCGCTGCCGGGGCTGCCGCAGGTCGCGTGTTTCGACACGGCCTTCCACCGCGGCCAGTCCGATGTCGCCGACGCCTTCGCCCTGCCCTACGCGCTGTTCGAGGCCGGCGTGCGCCGCTACGGCTTCCACGGCCTGAGCTACGAGTACATCGCCTCGCGGCTGCCGACGCTGTCGCCGCGATTGGCGGACGGCCGCGCCGTCGTGCTGCACCTGGGCAACGGCGCGAGCGCCTGCGCGCTGCACCGCGGCCGCAGCATCGCCAGCAGCATGGGCTTCACCGCCGTCGACGGCCTGCCGATGGGCACGCGCAGCGGCGCGGTCGATCCCGGCGTGCTGATCTACCTCATGGACGAGCAGCGCATGGATGCGCGCGAACTCGAGACCCTGCTCTACAAGCAGTCCGGGCTGCTGGGCCTGTCGGGCATCTCCAGCGACATGCGCCAGCTGCTGGCGAGCGACGCGCCGCGGGCGCGTTTCGCGATCGACGTCTTCGTCCACCGCGTGGCCCGCGAGATCGGCGCGCTGGCCGCGGAAATGGGCGGCCTGGACGGGCTGGTGTTCACCGCCGGCATCGGCGAGCATGCCGCGGAGATCCGTCGGCGCGTGCTGTCGCGCTGCCTGTGGCTGGGGGTGTCGGTGCAGGACGCCGCCAACCGCGAGGGGCCGGCCGAACGCCGGATCAGCACCGTCGACAGCCGGTGCGAAGCCTGGGTCATCCCCACCGACGAGGAATTCATGATGGCCCGCCACACGTTCCGGCTGCTGGCCGGTGAGGAGTGACCATGCGAACGCCCAAGCAACGCTACAGCCACGAGGAGTGGGAGAAGACCGTCGAGGACGTGGACCTGCAGATCGCGCAACTGGCGATCATGTGCCACGTGCGGCTGCTCGATCCCGGCGTCATCGAGCGCGTGCTCGACAACGACCTGCGCATCTGCGGCGACGGTCACGAGAGCGGTTTCGAGAAGCTGCGCGGCATGCTCTACCTGCACTACGAGGTCCAGGCCCGGCTGGCCGAGGAGCTCGGCCCGGTGGATGCCGCCGAGGTCGTCCAGCGCGTGCGCCAGCACCTGCTGGTGCGCATCGGCACGCAGCTCGGGACGCTGGGCACGCAGACGCCGGGCAGCCCCGGGGGCCAATAACCCCGACGGCTTGGGCCTGGCGGGCGACGGCGCTACAGTGGGCCGCATCGCCTTGCGGGCCTCCCGGGTCTCCCTCATGCGCATTGCCATCCTTTCCTTCGACGGCTTCAACGAGATCGACAGCTTCGTCCCGATGGGGCTGCTGAACCGGCTCAAGCCGCTGGGCTGGTCCGCCGAGCTGTGCGGCCCCGGGCCGGCGGTCACCTCGATGAACGGCGTGACCGTGCAGCTGAAGCACCCGCTCGAGTGGGCCAACGAGGCCGACGCGGTCTGGTTCGGCTCCGGCATCTACACGCGGGCGATCGCCGAGAACTCGGCCCTGCTGGACCGGCTGCAGATCGATCCGACGCGGCAGCTGATCGCGTCGCAGTGCTCCGGCGCGCTGCTGGTGGCGCGGCTGGGGCTGCTCGGCGACGCGCCGGCCTGCACCGACTCGTCCACCCGCCCCTGGCTGGTCGAGGCCGGCGTGCGGGTCCTGGACGAGCCCTTCCACGCCCGCGGCCCGGTGGCCACGTCGGGCGGCTGCCTGGCCTCGCAGTACCTGTCCGCCTGGCTCATGTGGACCAAGGCCGGCGAGTCCGCCGCGCGCGACGCGCTGACCTATGCCGCGCCGGTCGGCGAGAAGGACGAGTACGTCGAGCGCCTGCTGGGGCGGGTGAGGCCGTTCATGGCCGAGAACTGACGGCCGGTCCGAACGGTGACTGGGTTGAGGTGTTCAACGCATCGCACCAATGACCAGGCGCTCCGTATCCTTCGATTCCCCACACCTCTTGATGCTGCTTGCCACAGATCAGGGGATTCACGGATCGCCCTCGACGGGTGTCGACGGTTCCGGCAACGGAGCAATCCTTCCCGTTGGTCGAATGGCACATGACTTCCCCTTGCGGAGTCCTGGACAGCAGGCGTGCGTCGACCGCTTCCCATTTTGCGAACAGCGACGCGTAGACCGTGTTGCACCAATGGCCTCGCACCTCGTAGCCGTCGTTGGCATAGGCGAGCGCGTGCTGCCGACCACAGGAGAACCCCCTCAGACTCATGTCACGGCTGCCGCCGTTGACGTCGAACCACCACAGGTCGTTGTTGGACGCGCATCCTCGGTCTTTCTCCGGTTTGTGCCCATCGAGAGACAGACAGCTGAGATCGCCGTTGGCATCCAGGCGGAAGGACCGGTTTCCATATTCGACAAAATGCCCGAGAGCACCTGCCTGGGCGTAGGGGAGACAGGAGACGGCGAGCGCCGCGGCAAGCAATCGGAAGCGGGATGACAGTCGCATGGAGAAGCGCAGAGCGTTGTTGAAGCTCCGCTAGTGCCCGTGTCCCGCCGCAGGCGCATGACAACCGGCTGCGTCCGGCTGGACCGCACGGGGCCATCGTCGATAATCCCGCCCTTCGCCGCCGTCGCGGCAGCCCATTTCCGCGCCCGACGCCGATCGCGCGCCGCACGCCATGTCCACCGACCAGCCCAGCCGTATCCCCGCCGAAGTGCGCCGTCGCCGCACCTTCGCCATCATTTCCCACCCTGACGCGGGGAAGACCACGCTGACGGAGAAGCTGCTGCTGTTCTCGGGCGCGATCCAGATCGCGGGCTCGGTGAAGGCACGCAAGGCGTCGCGGCATGCGACCTCCGACTGGATGGAGATCGAGAAGCAGCGCGGCATCTCGGTGGCCTCCTCGGTGATGCAGATGGAGTACCGCGACTGCGTCATCAACCTGCTGGACACCCCGGGCCACCAGGACTTCTCGGAAGACACCTACCGCGTGCTGACCGCCGTCGACGCGGCGCTGATGGTGATCGACGCGGCCAACGGCGTCGAGCCGCAGACCCGCCGGCTGATCCAGGTCTGCCGCGCGCGCAACACGCCGATCCTGACCTTCGTCAACAAGATGGACCGCGAGGTCCAGGAACCGCTGGCGCTGATGGACGAGATCGAGCGTGAGCTGGGCATGACGGTGGTCCCGTTCACCTGGCCGGTGGGCATGGGCAAGCACTTCCACGGCGTGATGGACCTGCGCCAGCAGCGCATGCGCGTGTTCGCGCCCGGCGAGGACCGCGCCGCCGGCACCGAGGAAGTGCTGGACGGCCTGGACAACCCGGCCTACGCCGAGCGCTTCGGCCTGCAGTACGAGAACGCGCAGGGCGAGATCGAGCTGGTCAAGGAAGCCGCGCCGGCCTTCGACGAGGAAGCCTTCCTCGGCGGGAAGCAGACGCCGATGTTCTTCGGCTCCGCGGTCAACAACTTCGGCGTCCAGGAGGTGCTGGACGCGCTGGTCGAGCTGGCGCCCGCGCCGGCCGAACGGGCCGCGATGCAGCGCGTCGTGCAGCCGGAGGAACCCAAGTTCACCGGCGTCGTCTTCAAGATCCAGGCCAACATGGACCCGGCGCACCGGGACCGCATCGCGTTCCTGCGCGTGGCCTCGGGCCACTTCGAGCGCGGCATGCGCCTGAAGGTGGTGCGCTCCGGCAAGGAGCTGCGGCCCAACACGGTGGTGAGCTTCCTGTCCCAGCGGCGCGAACTGCTGGACGAGGCCTTCGCCGGCGACATCATCGGCATCCCCAACCACGGCGTGCTGCAGCTCGGCGACACGATCACCGAGGGCGAGGCGCTGCAGTACACCGGCCTGCCCTTCTTCGCGCCGGAAATGTTCCGGTCCGTCGAAGTGGCGGACCCGCTCAAGACCAAACAGCTGCGCGAGGGCCTGCGCCAGCTCGGCGAGGAAGGCGCGATCCAGGTCTTCCGTCCCGAGGCCGGCAGCGTGCTGCTGCTGGGTGCGGTCGGCCAGCTGCAGTTCGAGGTCGTCGCGCACCGGCTGGAGCATGAGTACGGCGTCAAGGCCCGCGTCATGCCGGCGCGCTACAACGTCGCGCGCTGGGTGACCTGCGACGAGGCGGACGGCGGCGAGAAGGAACTGCGCCGCTTCATCGACCACAACGCGCACCGCGTCGCGTGGGACGCGGTGAACGCGCCGACCGTGCTGCTCGAGTACGCCGGCGAACTCCGCGCGATGCAGGAGAACTGGCCGAAGATCAAGTTCCACGCGCTGCGCGAACATGCGGGCCTGGTCTTCCAGAAGCAGATGGACGCCTGACGGGGCAGTCCGGGCGGTTGACGCGGGTTGACGCGGGTTGGCGCGGGTCGACTCGGGCTGACGAAGGTTGCCGCGGGTCGATGGGTCGACGGGCCGACCGCCGTCGACGGCAACGGGGTCAGGTCTTTCTCCCCGGAGGTCGAGGCGGGCCGCCGTGAGCTTGTTGACGTTTATGCAACGACATCGTTGTCGTCCTGTCACCGCCCCTTCCTACACTGCATCGATGTCCCACGTGATCGAGCCCCTGCCGGAGCGCCGTCTGTGCTGCCTCCTGCTGGCGGCCGGACTGCTGCCGGGCGCCCTGCCCGCGGCCCTGGCCACGCCGGCGGCGCGCACGGCCGCCGGACCGGAGGAACTGGTCGCATTCACCGAGAGCCTGCCGCCGCTGAACTACGCCGAGAACGGCGAGGCCCGCGGCTTCAGCAGCGAGCTCCTGAAGGCGATGGCGGCCGACGCCGGTCTCTCCCTGCGCACGCAGGTGCTGCCGTGGCAGCGGTCGGTGCAGGAGGCGGCGCGGCGCGCGGACAGCGTGCTGTTCTCGCTGACGCGCACGCCCGAACGCGAGACCCAGTACCGCTGGGTCGGGCCGATCAGTCCGCGTCGCATCCTCGTCTACCGGCTGAGCCACCGCACCGAGGTGCGCCCCACCAGCCTCAGGCAGCTCAACGGCTGGCGGCTGGGCGTGTCGCGCGATTCAGCCGCCGCGAAGCAGCTGATCACCGGCGGCCTGCGACCGGAGACCGAGCTGGAGCTCGGCCTGGACGACGCGACCAACCTGCGCAAGCTGCTGGCCGGCCGCATGGACCTGATCGTGCTGCTGGACTGGGCCGCGGCCTGGCATCTGCGCGAGCTGAAGCTGCCCTATGCGACGCTGACGCCGGTGCTGCCGATGGACGTCGACAAGTCCTACTGGTACGGCCTGCCGGTGGACGGCGATCCGGCCACGGCGCGGCGCCTGCAGGCCGCGCTGGACCGCCTCAGGCGGGATGGGCGTTACGAGCGCCTGCGGCAACGTTATTTCGATTGAGCGTGGCCGTCGCGGCGGTTCCGGCGGCAGCCGGCGCGACGGGCAGGCACCCGAGCGCTTCCAGCGTGCGTTCGATCGCCAGGTCCAGCGGCGTGTGCGGCACGCCGCCGTGGCCGGCCAACTCCGCGGCCAGGCGCGCCTCGTCCATGCGCAGCGGCTCGCGCCACAGGTAGCGCATCTCGGCGAGCTCGCGAAACAGCGGCACCACCGGCTGCGCCAGGCGCACCGCCCACCAGGGGAAGTGGCTCAGGCGGGGCTGCGCGCCGGTGCGGCGCTGCACGACACGACGGATCGCTTCCGCCATCTGGCGCCCGTCGGCGTCCCAGTGGCCCGCGAAATGGAAGCGCGCGAAGGCCGGCAGCGTGTCGCAGCGTTCGATCAGCGCGGCCATCGCGGTCGCGACATCCGGCAGATAGGCCCATTGATGGCCGACACCGTCGGTGCCGGGCTGCTGGATCCGCGTCACCGGCTGGCCCGGCGTCACCAGTCCCTGCGAAAACCAGCTGTTCGCCGCGCCGGGTCCGAAGAAGTCGCCGGCACGCAGCACGATCGTCCGGAAGGCGCCGCGCGCTGCGCCTTCCTGCAGGCGGCGCTCCATCTCGACGCGGATCGCGCCCTTGCGCGTCAGGGGCCGCTGCGGCGCATCCTCCTTCGGATGGGGCATCGCGTCGGGTCCGAAGTTGTAGACGGTGCCGGGCAGCACGACGGTCGCGCCCCGGGCCGACGCGGCGGCGATGGTGTTGTCGAGCATCGGCAGCACCAGCTCGCCCCAGCGCCGGTAGCCGGGCGGGTTGACGGCGTGGACGATCACGCTGCAGCCCTGCGCGGCGCGCTGCACGTCCTGGGCGTCGAGCGCGTCGCCGCGCAGCCACTGCAGGCCGTCGCGGTGTTCGGATTCGCTGGCCAGTCCGCGCTTGAGCGCCCGCACCGTCCATCCGGCATCGCGCAGGGCCCGGGCCACCGCCCCGCCGACGCCGCCGCTCGCGCCGAGCACCAGCGCCGTCCGCCGCGCCACCGCCGTCATCGCGGCCAGCACACCGATCGCATCCATCGAAGTCATCGCATCCATCGTCAGCTCCTGTTGGACCGCGCCGGTCCTGTTGGGTGAAGGCATGGGAAGGATTCTGGGAAAAAGCGGCTTTCCTGAAAATTACCGAGCGTCGCCAGGCGGCTATACATTTCTGCATGGCTTCGAAGACCTCCCCGCGGACAACGCAGATCCCCTCCTTGGCCGACGCTGACGATGACGCCGCCACCGACACCGCGGCCGGTACCTCCTCCAGCACCGGCATCGCCTGGGAGTGGTACCGCTCCTTCCTGGCGGTGCTGCGGGAAGGCTCGCTGTCAGGCGCCGCGCGGGCGCTCGACCTGACGCAGCCGACGGTCGGGCGGCATGTGGCGGCGCTGGAGGCGCAGGTGGGGCAGTCGCTCTTCGTGCGGACGCCCGCCGGCCTGCTGCCGACCGAGGCGTCGCTCGCGCTGCGGCCCTATGCGGAAGCGATGGACAGCACGGCCGCCGCGCTGGAGCGCACCGCGCGCAGCCACGGCGACGGCGTGCGCGGCATCGTGCGCGTGACCGCGAGCGAGGTCATCGGCGTGGAGGTGCTGCCGCCGCTGATCGCCGGATTGCGCGAGCGCCATCCGGCGCTGATCGTCGAGCTGGTGTTGAGCAACCGGGTGCAGGACCTGCTGCGACGCGAAGCCGACATCGCGATCCGCATGACGCCGCCGAAGCAGGAGCAGCTGATCGCACGACGCGTCGGCGTGATCGAGGTCGGCCTGCACGCGCACGAGCGCTACCTGGCGGCGCACGGCACGCCGGACTCGATGAAGGCCCTGCTCGCGGGCGGCCATGCGCTGATCGGCTACGACCAGCCGGCGCCGTATGTCCGCGAGCTGGCGCGGCGCTTTCCGGGGATGGACCGCGAGCACTTCGCATTGCGCGCGGACAGCGACCTCGCGCAGCTCGCGCTGATCCGGGCGGGCGCGGGGCTGGGGCTCTGCCAGGTCGCGCTGGCCAGGCGCGATCCGGCGCTGCATCGCGTGCTTGAGACCCCACTCAGCATCCCGCTGGAGACCTGGGTCACGATGCACGAGGACCTGCGGGACAGCCCGCGCTGCCGGGCGGTGTTCGATGCGCTGGTGGCCGGCCTCGAATGTCATGTCGAGGCCGGCGGCTCCGCAAGTCTCAGCTGATCACGGCTTGATGCTGTAGTTCGCCGGCACCCAGCGGTAGCCCTTGCCGTCCGCGGTCACGTGGCCGAGGCCCGGGAAGGACACGTGCGCGATCGCGACCCAGTAGCCGTTCTTCGCCGCGTCCGCATAGGCCTTCTGGCGCTGCGGCATCGCCTGCTTCGAGTCGCTGTCGAAGTTGATCGTGACCGACGGATCCGGGAACTGCACCGCCGCGACGTGCATCAGGTCGCCCCACACCGCCAGCTTCTGGCCCTGGCTCTCCACCATGTAGACCGTGTGCCCCGGCGTGTGGCCGTAGGCCGCATGCGTGCGGATGCCCGGCACCAGCTCGGTCTCGCCGCTGAACGGCTTCAGGCGACCCGCGTCCTGGTACGGCTTCAACGCCGCGATCGCCGCGCCGAAGAAGTCCTTGTGACCCGGCGCCGCCTTCGAGGCGTTCGCCGCGTTCAGCCAGTAGTCGGCATCGTGCTGGTCCATCCGGACCACGGCGTTCGGGAACACGGCCTGGCCGTCCTTGGTCAAGCCGGCGGCATGGTCGGGATGCAGGTGGGTGATGTAGACCTCGTCGACCTGCTCCGGCTGGTAGCCCGCCGCCTTCAAGTTGGCCAGCAGCTTGCCCGTCGTCGGTCCGAACGCGCCGTTGGCGCCCGTGTCGATCAGCACCAGCTTGGTGCCGGTGTTGATCAGGTAGCCGTTGATCGAGGTCTCGACCGGCGGCTTCAGGTAGTTCTTGCCCAGCGCCTTGACCACCGTGCCGGGCTTGGCCTTGTCCATCAGCTGGTCGACCGGCAGATCGATCGTGCCGTCGCTGAGCGCAGTGATCTCGAAGTCGCCGAGCATCAGCCGGTAGTAGCCCGGCGCCTGCGTCTTCACCTGCGGCGCGGCCGCCTGCACGCCCGCGGCAGCCAGTGCGATCGCGAGGCCGAGCGCGAGGCCGAACGCGGCGAATTTTCCAGAACGGATCATGGGGAATCTCCTGTGCATGTGATGCGAATGTTCGTCGTGACCAATATGTTCGACGTGACGCGTGCGTCGAGGGCAACGGTGTCGGGTCGAGCCGCCGCGCAGCATAGCCACGCCTCGATCCGCTCACCTGCCCAGTTCGGAAGAAGCACCGTTCTCCCGCTGGAGATTCCGGTGACACGCGCTCGTCAGGACGGCGTTGTGGCACGTCCTGGCCCCTCGAGGGAACGCGGCGCGTCAGCCTCGTGCAAGACAGGTGCGGCGTCATGTGGAACCACCGCGCCGCCCCGGGCACAGAGGCCCGAGGGTTAGCCCTTGCGCAATGCTGCGTAAAGGGTTTTACGCTGTCGAGGGGCCCCGCCAGGGCCCTAAATTCCTGGCTCCACTACAGAGGCACCGGACCACCGGTGCCCACCCTTGCGCCGATGAGCAACCTCATCCTGGAGACACGCAAACTGACCAAGGAGTTCAAGGGCTTCACCGCCGTGGACTCGGTCGACCTGCAAGTGCAGCGCGGGCATATCCACGCGCTGATCGGCCCCAACGGCGCCGGCAAGACCACCTGCTTCAACCTGCTCACCAAGTTCCTGATCCCGACCCGCGGGCAGATCCTCTTCAACGGTCACGACATCACCGGCGAGAAGCCCGCGCAGATCGCGCGCCGCGGCGTGATCCGCTCGTTCCAGATCAGCGCGGTCTTTCCCCACCTGACCGTGCTGGAGAACGTCCGCATCGGCCTGCAGCGCTTCACCGGCACCAGCTACCACTTCTGGAAGGGCCTCGGCGGCCTGTCGAAGCTGGACGGCCGCGCGCTGGAACTGCTGGAGCTCGTCGACCTGCGCGACATGGCCGCGCTGCGCGCCGCCGACCTGCCCTACGGCCGCAAGCGCGCGCTGGAGATCGCCACGACGATGGCGATGGAACCCGAACTGATGCTGCTGGACGAGCCGACGCAGGGCATGGGCCACGAGGACGTGGACCGCGTCACCGCGCTGATCAAGCGCGTCGCCGAAGGACGCACGGTGCTGATGGTGGAACACAACATGAAGGTGATCAGCAGCATCGCCGACCGCATCACCGTGCTGGCCCGCGGCGCCGTGCTGGCCGAGGGCGACTACGCCACCGTGTCCCGCCATCCCAAGGTGCTGGAGGCCTACATGGGCTCCGAGGCCACCGAGCTGCAAGGAGCACATGCATGAAGCCGACGTGCCGTTGCCGCTCGGCGTGCGCCGCGCCGGGCCGCCCCAAGCAAGCACGCGTCCCCTCGGGGGACCGGCCGATGCTTGCCTCGGACGAGGGGCTCCAATGAACGCGCTCGAGATCAAAGGACTCCAGGCCTGGTACGGCGAGAGCCACATCCTGCACGGCATCGACCTGGCGATCCCGCAGGGTCAGGTCTTGACGCTGCTCGGCCGCAACGGCGCCGGCCGCACGACGACGCTGCGCGCCATCATGGGCCTGACCGACCGCCGCAGCGGGTCGATCAAGGTCCACGGCCAGGAATGCGTCCACCTGCCCACGCACCGCATCGCGCGCCTCGGCCTGGGCTACTGCCCGGAGGAGCGCGGCATCTTCGCGTCGCTCAGCACCGAGGAGAACCTGCGTCTGCCGCCGGTGTTCAAGAGCGGCCGCGGCAAGGTCATGTCCGAGGACGAGATCTACGCGATGTTCCCCAACCTCTCCGAGCGCCGCCACAGCCCCGGCACGCGGCTGTCGGGCGGCGAACAGCAGATGCTGGCCGTGGCCCGCATCCTGCGCACCGGCGCGGACATCCTGCTGCTGGACGAGATCTCCGAGGGCCTGGCCCCGGTCATCGTCCAGGCGCTGGCCCGCATGATCACCGCGCTGAAGGCGCAGGGCTTCACCATCGTGATGGTGGAGCAGAACTTCCGGTTCGCCGCGCCGCTGGCGGACCACTTCGTCGTGATGGAACACGGCCAGGTGGTCGAGTCCTTCAGCGCCGCGCAGCTCGACAGCAAGCGCGCGCTGCTCGACGAGCTGCTGAGTGTGTGATCGGCCTTCCGATACCGGCAGCCGCAGAACGATTTCCCGAGCTTCGAGTCTGAAACCCGCATGGGCCCGTTGAGGCCGTTAGAACAAGGAGACAAGCGATGAAGACGACCCTCAAAACCGTTGCCCTGGCCTCGGTGCTGGCCTGCGGCAGCCTCGCCGCACAGGCGCAGATTTCCGGCGACACGGTCAAGATCGGCATCATCACGGACATGTCGAGCGTCTACGCCGACATCGACGGCGCCGGCGGCGTGGAAGCGATCCGCATGGCCATCGCCGACGCGAAGGGCCAGGTCGCCGGCAAGAAGATCGAGCTGGTCTTCGCCGACCACCAGAACAAGGCCGACGTCGCCGCCTCCAAGGCGCGCGAATGGTTCGACACGCAAGGCCTGGACCTGCTGATAGGCGGCACCAACTCCGGCACCAGCCTGGCGATGGCCAAGGTCGCGGCGGAGAAGAAGAAGCCCTTCATCTCGATCGGCGCCGGCACCTCGCGCCTGACCAACGAGGAATGCACGCCCTACACCATCCACTACGCCTACGACACGGTGGCCCTGGCCAACGGCACGGGCGCGGCGGTGACCAAGTCGGGCGGCAAGACCTGGTACTTCCTGACGGCGGACTACGCCTTCGGCACCTCGCTGCAGGCCGACACCTCGGCGGTGGTGGCCAAGTCCGGCGGCCAGGTGCTGGGCGCGGTGAAGCATCCCCTGAACGCGAGCGACTTCTCCTCCTTCCTGCTGCAGGCGCAGAGTTCCAAGGCGCAGATCCTGGGCCTGGCCAACGCGGGCGGCGACACCATCAACGCGGTGAAGGCGGCCAACGAGTTCGGCATCACCAAGACGATGAAGCTGGCCGGCCTGCTGATGTTCATCAACGACGTGCACTCGCTGGGGCTGAAGACCACCGAAGGCATGTACCTGACCGACAGCTGGTACTGGAACCAGAGCCCCGAGGCGCGCGCCTGGGCGCGCCGCTTCTTCGAGAAGATGAAGCGCATGCCCTCGTCGCTGCAGGCGGCGGACTACTCGGCGGTGTCGCATTACCTGAAGGCGGTCGAGGCGCTCAAGTCCGACGACGGCGACAAGGTCGTCGCGCAGATGAAGGCCACGCCGATCAACGACTTCTACACCAAGGGCACGATCCGCAAGGAAGACGGCCGCGGCGTGCACGACATGTTCCTGCTGCAGGTGAAGTCGCAGAAGGAGTCCGCCGAGCCGTGGGACTACTTCAAGGTCGTGACCCGGATCGCCGGCGACGACGCGTTCACCAAGCTGGCCGACTCGAAGTGCCCGCTGGTCAAGAAGTGAGCTGAGGCCGGAGACACCGCATGACCGACTTCTTTGGCGTCCCGTTGCCGGCGCTGCTGGGCCAGCTCCTGCTGGGGCTGGTGAACGGGTCCTTCTACGCGATGCTGTCGCTCGGGCTTGCGGTGATCTTCGGCATGCTGAACATCATCAACTTCGCCCACGGCGCGCTGTACATGATGGGCGCGTTCCTGGCGTGGATGGGGCTGGAGTACTTCGGCATCAACTACTGGGCGATGCTGCTGATCGCGCCGCTGATCGTGGGGGTGTTCGGGCTGGTGATCGAGCGGCTGCTGCTGCAGTGGCTCTACAAGCTGGACCACCTCTACGGCCTGCTGCTGACCTTCGGGCTGACGCTGGTGATCGAAGGGGTATTCCGTTCCTTCTTCGGCGTCGGCGGGCAGCCCTACGCGGCGCCGGAGGCGCTGTCGGGCGCGACCAACCTGGGCTTCATGATCCTGCCGAACTACCGGGCGTGGGTGGTGGTGGCCTCGCTGGTGGTGTGCCTGGGCGTGTGGGTGCTGATCGAGAAGACCTCGCTGGGCGCGACGCTGCGCGCCGGCACCGAGAACCCGAAGCTGGTGCAGGCCTTCGGCGTGAACGTGCCGCGGCTGGTGACGCTGACCTACGCCGGCGGCGTGGCGCTGGCGGGTTTCGCCGGCGTGCTGGCCGCGCCCATCCTGCAGGTGAATTCGCTGATGGGCTCCAACCTGATCATCGTCGTCTTCGCGGTGGTGGTGATCGGCGGCATGGGCTCGATCCTGGGCTCGATCCTGACCGGCCTGGGGCTGGGCGTCGTCGAGGGCCTGACCAAGGTCTTCTATCCGGAGGCGTCCAACACGGTGGTGTTCGTCGTCATGGCCCTGGTCCTGCTGGTGCGTCCCGCCGGCCTGTTCGGCAAAGAGAAATGAACAAGAAACCGCTGGGCTATGCCGCCCTGTTCATCGCCATCGCGCTGCTGCCCTTCCTGGGCGTGTACCCGATCTTCGCGATGAAGGTGATGTGCTACGCGCTGTTCGCGTGCGCCTTCAACCTGCTGATCGGCTTCACGGGACTGCTGAGCTTCGGCCATGCGGCCTTCCTCGGCGCGGCGGCCTACGGCGCCGGGCATGCGCTGAAGGTCTGGGGATTCCCGCCGCTGGTGGGCATCGCGTTCGGCACGCTGATGGCGGCGGTCGCGGGGCTGGTGTTCGGGCTGCTGGCGATCCGGCGATCGGGGATCTACTTCTCGATGATCACGCTGGCGCTGGCGCAGATGCTGTTCTTCTACTTCCTGCAGGCGCCGTTCACAGGCGGCGAGGACGGCCTGCAGTCGGTGCCGCGCGGCAGCCTGCTGGGCATCAACCTGGAAAGCGACAGCGCGCTGTACTACCTGGTGCTGGCGATCTTCGTCTTCGGCTTCTGGCTGATCTACCGGACGGTGCATTCGCCCTTCGGGCAGGTGCTGACGTCGATCCGCGAGAACGAGGCGCGGGCGACCTCGCTGGGTTACGACGCGGCGCGGTTCAAGCTGATGGCCTTCGTGCTGTCGGCGGCGCTGGCCGGGCTGGCGGGCGCGACCAAGACGCTGGTGCTGGGCTTCGCGACGCTGACCGACGCGATCTGGACGACGTCCGGCCTCGTGATCCTGATGACGCTGGTGGGCGGCATGGGGACGATGGTGGGACCGATCGTGGGGGCGCTGGTGATCATCGCCCTGGAAAACAAGATCGGTGACCTGGGCCAATGGCTGGCCAACCTGACCGGCATCCAGTGGTTCACCGGCCTGGGCGAGTCGGTCAGCCTGGTCACGGGGCTGATCTTCATCGTCTGCGTGCTGGCGTTCCGGCGCGGGCTGGTGGGCGAAGCCGGGGCGCTGTTCGAACGGCTTCGCAAGCCGGCGAATGCTCGTTAAATCGAGCCTTATCGCTTTAATGCTCGATTTGACGAGCATGGAGATCACTCAGCGCCGCGCGCCGCGTTGAGCGATGCGCGCAACGCGAGTGCCCGCTCCCCCCACCCCGCGCCCGGCGCGACAATGCGCGCCATGACCTCCGCAGCCCCCGCTCCCGCCGCGCCGTCGCGTCTGTCGCTCTACCTGAACCTGATCCGCTGGGACCGCCCCACCGGCACCTACCTGCTGCTGTGGCCGACGCTGGCCGCGCTGTGGATGGCCGCCGACGGCTGGCCGGGCTGGCACCTGCTGCTGGTCTTCACGATCGGCACCTTCCTGATGCGCAGCGCCGGCTGCGCGGTCAACGACGTCGCCGACCGGGACTTCGACAAGCACGTCAAGCGCACCGCCCAGCGGCCGGTGACCTCGGGGCTGATCTCCGTGAAGCTGGCCCTCGTGCTCGGCGCGGTGCTGGCGCTGATCGCCTTCGCGCTCGTGCTGACGACCAACCCGCCGACCATCCTGCTGTCGTTCGCCGCGCTGGCGGTGACCATCCTCTACCCGTTCACCAAACGCTGGGTCTCGATGCCGCAGGCCGTGCTGGGCGTGGCGTTCTCGTTCGGGATCCCGATGGCGTTCTCCGCGGCGCTCGGCGGCCGCGAGTGGAGCCTGCAGGCGATCCCCGCCTCAGTCCCGATGGCCGCGTGGGGCCTGCTGGTCGCCAACCTGTTCTGGGTGCTGGCCTACGACACCGAGTACGCGATGGTCGACCGCGACGACGACATCCGCATCGGCATCAAGACCTCGGCGCTGACGCTGGGCCGCTTCGATGTCATCGGCGTGATGGCCTTCTACGTCGCGTTCCTCGCGCTGTGGGCCGCGCTGGGCCTTCGCCTGGGCATGGGCCACTGGTTCCTGGCCGGCCTCGCCGTCGCGGCGGCCCAGGTCGTCTGGCACTACACGCTGATCAAGGACCGCAGCCGCGAGGGCTGCTTCAAGGCCTTCCGCGAGAACCACTGGGTCGGCTTCGCGCTCTTCGCGGGGACGGTGGTGGATCTGGCGCTGCGCTGAGCGGTCCGGCTCAGGAGAGCCACTGGACGATCGCGTCCGGATGCAGCGGCCATCCGGCCAGTCCCGCCACGCCCATCAGCACGCCGAAGACCGTCGGCACCATCGCCGCCGCGTACAACCACCACAGCTGCGTCAGCGCGGTCACCGCCAGCATCGCGATCGCGATGGCCAGCAGCGCATCGGACAGGTCGAACTGGTCGTCGCGGTAATTGAGCGCGTCGTAGCGCCGCTGGTCGGCCTCGGCCTGCTTGCGGAGCTCGTCCTTCTTCGCCGCCTGGTCGGCGGCGAGCGTCTCGTAATGCGCGATCGCCTGGCGGTAACCGTCGGCCGCCGACGCTGGCGCACCGATCGCCTGCAGCTTCAGCTGAGTCAGCGCGGCCTTGGCGACCTCCTCCCGCGCGTTGCGCGCCTGGTAGAAGGACCAGTGGTCGATCTTGTCCGCCTGCGCCTGCTGCATGCCCTGGCCGATGTTGTCGTCCTTGATCTTGCAGATGCCCATGAAGGTCGCCAGCAGCGCGACGGTCAGCGCGACCGCCACGTTGAGCCGGGACTGCGGCGTCGGGGCCTCCGCCCGCTCGTTGGCCTGGCGGGCGGTCTCAATCAGTTCGTCGGGGTCGATGTCCATCGGCGGCGCGGTGTTCAGAATCGGCCGCGGTAGCATAACGAGCGAAGCTGAGCGGGACCTGTACGGCCGCTTAGTCCGCGCTTAGTCCTTGCCTAGTCGCGCTCAGTCCGCGCTTGGGCGCCGCCAATGGGCGCCCTTCGCTCAGCGCTGATCCACCCGCACCAGCGCCGCCACCAGGTCGGACTGCGTCAGGATGCCGACCAGTCGCGCCTCGTCGCCGACGATGGGGATGTGGTGGTGGCCGGTCGCCGCGAACAGCGGTACCAGGTCCACCAGCGGCCGGTCCGCGCTGGCCACGCGCACCTGCCGGCTCATGATCTGGCCGACCACCTCCGGCTTGTCGCTGTGCGTGGTCGGCGTCGGACGGATCATGCGGCGCAAGCGCGTCGCCCAGTCGTCGTGCAGGTCCAGCGAGGCGCCGCGCATGAAGTCCGCCAGCGTCACGATGCCAACCACCCGCCGCGCCCGGTCCACCACGGGCAGCGCCTTGATCTGATGCGTCCGCAGCAGCGCCCAGGCGTCCTGCAGCGGCGTGCCCCACTCGACCGTCTTCACGTCGCGCGACATCACGTCGGCGCAGCGCAGCGTCGTCATCCGGCGCCGCGTGGCCAGCAGGCCGGCTTCGTCGACGATGGCCTGCAGATCGTCCCGCGGGATGTCCAGCACCTGGTTGTAGTGCGCCAGCACCGTGTCCAGGTCGACGCCGCTGAACGGCGGTGCGCCTCCCGTCGCCCCGTCCGCTCCGCCGGCCCCTGCCGTGGCGCCGCCCTTCGGCGGCGCGGCAGAGACCGTCGTCTGCGGATGCGGGTACTTGCGTCCGGTGATGCTGTTGTAGGCCATGCCGGCGAGCACCATCAGGACCGAGTTCAGCAGCACCGGGTCGAGCGCGAAGCGCCAGTCGTGCACGCCGCTGAGCACCATCAGCAAGGCTGCGGCGCCGCCGGGCGGATGCAGGCAGCGCAGCAGGAACATCAACCCGATGGCGCCACCGACGGCGATCGCGGCGGCCAGCTCCGGCGTGCCGCCGAACAGGTGTGCGCAGGCGATGCCGACCAGTGCCGACGCCGTGTTGCCCATGATCACCGCCCAGGGCTGGGCCAGCGGACTCGCCGGCACGCCGAACACCAGCACCGCGCTCGCGCCCAGCGGCGCGACCAGCCACGGCACACCCGGCACATGACGGGACAGCAGCTCCGTGAGCACCCCGGTCAGCAGCAAGCCCGCGATCGCACCGGCCACCACGCGCAGCCGCTCGCGCGCATCGACGCGCATCGGCGCCGGGCGGAACGCCTGCAGCCAATGGCGGAACCGGCTCCTCACCGGCGCGGCCTCGACCTGCGCCTCAGCGGTCCGGGATCGCGCAGCGCGACGTCCGGCACGAACATCTCCATCACCCGCAGCTGCTGCCCGTGCCGGGTGAAGACCGAGTTGCGCGACCACTGCATCAGCGCGGGCGCTTCGGTGCCCGTGGCGGCCAGCCATTGCCGCTGCATCTGGCGATGCGTCGCGCCGTGCCGTGTGACGCGACGCGGCTGCAGCTCGCTGCGATGGATGCGGGGGTCGTCGTAGAGTAGGTGGCCCAACGGTCGGCTGCCCAGTCCCTTCAGCGCCTTCCACGGACCGGCCACGGCGTGGCCGTGCACCGCCGAACGCGCCCACACCAGCGGTCGGCCGTCAACGCGCAGCAGCACCTCGCGCACGAGCGTCAGGCCGCGCTTGGGCAAGCCCAGCGCGGCGCGCTCCTGCGGCCGCAGCGGCGCGGTCGTCTGGCGCAGCACCTGCACCTCATAACGACAGCCGGTGGCGGCCAGGCGCTTGCTCAATGAACCCGGCGCGTGCAGCCACGCGCGCAGGCTCCAGCGATCGGCGATCCCCATGGATGGAAGCAGCTCTCAGCAATCAGTCAGAAGGCGGCCGACGAGCAACGCGTGGGCCGTCGGTCTCGGGCGCGGTGGCATCAAGCGCGGCCGAACTCGTCGCCCAGTTCGCCGGCGCGCCGGTGCGCGGCCTTCACGGCGCGCTCGACCGCCTCGCCGACACCGTCGGCCTGCAGGCTGGTGATCGCGGCGTGCGTGGTGCCGCCCTTGGACGTCACCTTCTCGCGCAGCGCGGTCGGTGAATCGCTCGACTGCAGCGCCAGCGCCGCGGCACCGCCGCACGTGGCCAGCGCGAGCTCGCGCGCCTGGGTCTCGTCCAGGCCCAGCGCGCGCGCGGCGGCGACCATGTGCTCGACGAGGAAGAAGAAGTAGGCCGGCCCCGAGCCGGACAGCGCGGTGACCGTGTCGAGGTCGCCCTCCTTGTCGACCCACATCGTGCGGCCGGTCGGCTGCAGCAGCTGCTCGACCAGCGCGCGATCGTCGGCCGTCACGGCGGCGCTCGCGTGGAGTCCGGTGATGCCCTGCCCGATCAGCGCCGGCGTGTTGGGCATGCCGCGCACGACGCGCGAGGCGCCGGTGGCGCGCGCGATCGCGTCGCTGCGCAGACCCGCCATCACCGACAGCTGCAGCGCGCCGCCGACATGCCGCGCCACGGGTGCGGCGGCTTCCTGGAACAGCTGCGGTTTCACCGCCCAGACCACGGCGCGGGCTCGGGCCAGCGCGGCCTCCGCCGCCGCCAGCGGCCGGATGCCGAAGTCGGCGGCCAGGCGCTCGCGCTGCGCCTCGAAGGGCTCGACCACCAGCAGGTCCTCGGCCGGGACACCGGCCCGGCGCAGGCCGCCCACGATGGCGCTGGCCATGTTGCCTCCGCCGATGAATGCGATGCAGGAATTCATGGGCCGGCAGTTTAGTCCCGCCCCGGCGCAGGAGCGGATCCGCCTCGGGCGCTCAGCGCGCCATCAAGCTGCCATCAACCCGCCATCAGCGGGCCGTCAGCGGACCCTCAGCGCGCTCTCAGCATCGATGCGCAGAGCTCGCCGAGCGTCGCGATCGCGCGCCGTTGCGCGTCATCCATCGGATTGCCGGCGTTGATGCGGATGAAGTGGTCGAAGCGCTCGGAGTTCGAGTACATCAGCCCCGGCCCGAGCCGGATGCCCTTCTCCAGCGCGGCGTCGAACAGCGCCAGCGAGGACAGGCCCTCGGGCAACTCGACCCACAGGCTCGGTCCGCCCGGCGGCAGGCTGAGCCGCGTGCCGGCCGGCAGTTCGTCGGACAGCGCCGCCACCATCTGCTCGCGCTGCGTCGCCAGCCTGGCGCGCAGCGCACGCAGGTGGCGCTCGATCTGGCCGCCCGCCAGGAACTCCGCCAGGATGGCCTGGCCGAGCATCTCGTTGGGCCGGCTCTGCGCGTACTTGAGGATCTCGACGCGGGGCTGCCAGCGCCCCGCCGCGATCCAGCCCACCCGCATGCCGGGCGCCAGCGTCTTGTGCAGCGACGAGCAGAAGATCACCCGACCCGTCGTGTCCCAGGATTTGATCGCGCGCTGCGGCGTGTCGCACAGCAGCGCATAGGTGTCGTCCTCGATGAGCGCGAGGTCGCGGGCCTCGCAGACCGCGAGCAGCGCCTGCTTGGCCGCGTCCGGCATCACCGCGCCGAGCGGGTTCTGCAGGTTGGGCACGACGACCACCGCCTTGAGCCGCGGCTCGCGCAGCGCCGCCGCCTCGAAGGCCTCGACCGACAGCCCAGTGTGCGGACTGGTCGGGATCTCCAGCGCGCGCAGGCCCAGGCTCTCGAGCAGCTGCAGCAGGCCGTAGTAGGTCGGCGATTCGACCGCCACCACGTCGCCGGGCGTCGTCACCGCGCGCAGCGCGATGCCGAGCGCCTCGGTGCATCCATGCGTGATGACGAGTTGGGCCGGATCGAGCTGGATCTGCGCGTTGAGCGCCAGTCGCGACAGGCCCTGGCGCAGCGCGAGCAGGCCTTGCGGATCGGGCTGGATCCCGAGGATCTCGGGCCGCCGGCGCAGCAGGCGCTGGCCGTGCAAGGCCAGCGCGCGGGTCGGATACAGCGAAGGATGCGCACAGGCGCCGGACAGGTTGACCTCCGGCTTCGCGGCGATGCCGCGGGTGAGGATCTCGGAGATGCGCTCGTGCACGCCGACGAAGCGCGCCGGATCGGCCTGCGTCTCGCGGGGCTCGGCGGCTCGCGCCAGACGCGTGGGACGCGGCGGCCGCACGAAGTAGCCGGCGCGCTGGCGGGCCTGCAGCAGGCCCTGGCTTTCGAGCAGCCGGCAGGCCTGCAGCGCGGTGCTCAGGCTCACGCGGTGCAGGCCCATCAGCGTGCGCACCGACGGCATCCGGCTCCCCGGCGGCATCGTGCCGGCCGCGATGGCCTGGCGGTAATGCGCGGCGACCTGCGCGTACAGAGGGTCCGAAGCATCCATGCCGGCGATTCTGCGCTCGCGCTCAGGCGAAACACCGGAACAGCCGGCGCGCAGTCGATACGGAACAGCCGCGCCTCGGTCGCTGTTACGCAGAACAAATGGCGCCGCTGTGCCTGTCAGGTCGCGTCGCCGATGGGAACACTGGACGCCCGTTCCAACGAGGCGCCCCCGGGCGAAGCCGTCATGTTCCTCGCCGCCGTCCTGAGATCCCTGCCCATTCCCTGGCCATGGCTGGCCACCCCCGCGCATGAGGCTGCGCCATCGCGGACCGTGCCCGCGCTGGCCGCGCTCACGCGCGTGCTGCAACCTTCGGCGGCGCCACGGGAACTCCGGCTGGTCGCGGGTCAGTCGCTGATGCTGAAGCTCGCTCGAGGCACCGTGATGCACCTGCAGGCCGGCGTCGTCGATGTCGAGGACGCACCCGCGCTGTGGGCGGACCAATGCTGGCCGCAGCCGCGTCGCTTCAGGCGCGGCGAGGTGTGGATCGTGCCGCGCACCGGCTGGTGGCGGTTGGAAGGCCGGGTCTCGCGCGACCCGGCCTGCCGGATCAGTGCACGCCCGCCAGCAGCGCGGCGTTCCCGCCTGCCGCGGCCGTATTGATCGTCAGCGTCTGCTCCGCGACCAGTCGGTAGAGCTGGCGCGCATCGGCCAGTTCGACCATCGGCACGACCGGCAGGATCGCGCCATCCCGGCCCGCCAGCTCGCGCTGGACCGGCACCTGCAGCGCCGCCGGCGCGATCACGCCTGCCAGTCGTGTCGCGCGCAACACCGCGCCGAGCTGGTCGGCCGGCAGCAGCTGCATCGTCGCGGCCGTCACGCCCCCCCGCATCAGCGCCGTGCGCAGTTCCACCGCCACATCGCCGCCGCCGACGACGGCGACGGCATTGCCCGCCACCAGCGCCGCGCCCAGCGCGCGCGCCAGTTCCTCGGGCGACGCGCCCTGCGCCAGCACCGCGATCACGCCGCGGCCGTGCAGGCGCAGCTCGTTGCTCTCCCCGGTCGGTCCGGGCAACTTCAGGTCGACCAGCGCGCGACGCGCGCCGGCGGCCAGCGTGCGCCAGGCGCCGGCGACCACCGGGGCCTGGCCGGCCGCGGAGCGCTCCAGCGCCGTGGCGCGCTCATCGACCGGACGTTCCGCCCAGGCCTCGTGCGCGCTGAACAGCGGCGACAGGTCGGCTCCCGCGCCGGTGGTCGACAGCGCCGGCGTTTCGGCGGCGGCCTCCACCTTCGGCTGAGCGACGAAACGCAGCAGGTAGTGCGGGCCGCCGGCCTTCGGGCCGGTGCCGGACATGCCTTCGCCGCCGAAGGGCTGCACGCCGACGACCGCGCCGATGATGTTGCGGTTCACGTAGACGTTGCCGATGCGCGCCTCCGATGCGAGCCGCAATGCGCGGCTGTCGATGCGGGTCTGGATGCCCAGCGTCAGGCCGTAACCCAGCGCGTTGATCTCGCGCACGACGCCGTCGACGTCACCGTTCCAGCGCACCACGTGCAGCACCGGGCCGAAGATTTCCTTCTTCAACGAGGCGATCGTCGGGAGCTCGACCGCCACCGGCGCCAGCAGGCGCGGGCAGCCGTCGGCCGGCACGGCCTCGGCGATCAGCGTCGCCTCGCGCTTGAGGCGCTGGACGTCCTTGGACACACCCTCGAAGGCCTCGTCGTCGATCAGCGGGCCGACGTCGGTCGCGAGGTCCGCCGTATCGCCGACACGCAGTTCCTTCACCGCGCCGCGCAGCATCTCGATGACGCCGTCGGCGACCGCCTCATGCACCGCCAGCAGGCGCAGCGCCGAGCAGCGCTGACCCGCGCTGCGGAAGGCCGATTGCACGACCGCGTCGATGACCTGCTCCGGCAGCGCCGTCGAGTCCACGATCATCGCGTTCAGGCCGCCGGTCTCGGCGATCAGCGGCAGCGCGGCGGCGCCGGGCTTCGCCGCCAGCTGGCGGTTGATGATCTGGGCGACCTGCGTCGAGCCGGTGAAGCACACGCCCGCCGTCTGCGGCGCGGCGACCAGGCGCGCGCCGACGGTCTCGCCGCGGCCGTGCACCAGTTGCACCGCGTCGACGGGAACGCCGGCCGCATGGAGCAGCGCGACGCACTCGCGGGCGACGGCCGGCGTCTGCTCGGCCGGCTTCGCGGCCACCGCGTTGCCGGCGGCCAGCGCCGCGACCACCTGACCGGCGAAGATCGCCAGCGGGAAGTTCCACGGCGAGATGCAGACGAACACGCCGCGCCCGTTCAACGCGACACCGTCGCCGGCCAGGCGCTCGGCCTCGTCGGCGTAATAGCGCATGAAGTCGATGGCCTCGCGCACTTCGCTGATCGCGTCGCCCAGGCTCTTGTAGGCCTCCTTGACCAGCAGCGCGCAGTACTGCGGCAGCTGGGCCTGCAGCGCGTCGGCGGCGCGGCGCAGCACGGCGGCGCGCTCGGCCACCGGGGTCGCATTCCAGCCGGCGAAGCCGCCTTGCAGGCGCGTCATCACGGCGTCGACCTCCTCCGGCGATGCCTCCACCATCACCGGCACCGTGCATGCCGCGAGCGCGTCCAGCAACACCTGGCGCTGCGCCGGCACCGCGAGGTCCAGGCCCGACGAGTTGTCGCGGCCGCGGCCCTGGGCGTCGCGGTACAGGTCGACCGGCAACGGCAGGGACGCGTCCTCGCGGATCTCGGTCATCGGCGACGCCAGCAACTCTTCCGGCGCGACGGTCGGGTCGGCGAGCTGGTGGACGAAGGACGAGTTGGCGCCGTTCTCCAGCAGGCGGCGGACCAGGTAGGCGAGCAGATCGCGGTGTTCGCCGACGGGCGCATACACGCGGCAAGGGATCGACCCGTCCTTCAGCACTTCGCGATAGACGCCCTCGCCCATGCCGTGCAGGCGCTGCATCTCGAACTTGGCGCCCAGCGAGCGCGCCATCTGCAGGATGGCGGCGACCGTGCCAGCGTTGTGGGTCGCGAACTGCGGATAGATGACGTCGTGGTGCCGCAGCAGCGCCTGCGCGCAGGCCAGGTAGGAGATGTCGGTGTGCGGCTTGTGCGTGTAGACCGGATAGAACGGCAGGCCCTGCTCCTGCGCGCGCTTGATCTCGCCGTCCCAGTAGGCGCCCTTCACAAGGCGCACCATGAATTTCAGCCCGTGCTTGCGGGCGATCGCGGCGACCGCCTCGACGACATCGCGGGCCCGCGTCTGGTAGGCCTGCACCGCGAGGCCGAAGCCGCGCCATTGCGGGAAGTGCGTCGCGATGCGCGCCGCCAGCGTGTCGAGCAACTCCAGCGAGAGCTCGAGCCGGTCGACTTCCTCGGCATCGATCGTCAGGTTGATGTTGGCCTGCGCGGCCTTCTCGACCAATTGCCACACGCGCGGCAGCAGCTCGGCGTAGACGCGCTCGCGCTGCAGGACCTCGTAGCGCGAGAACAGCGCCGACAGCTTGATCGAGATGCCGTCGCTGCCCTCGGGCGACTCGGCCTTGCGGCCGGCGGCGATGGCGGCGATCGCGTTCAGGTAGGACGCCTGGTAGCGTTCCGCGTCACGTTCGGTGCGGGCGCCCTCGCCCAGCATGTCGTAGGAGAAGCGCAACTGCGCCTGCACCTTGCGCGCAGCGTCCGCTTCCTTCATCGCCTCCTGGATGTTGCGGCCGAGCACGAACTGGCGGCCCAGCAGCTGGATCGCGCGCACCGTCGCGGCGACCACGGTCTGCGCGCCCAGGCGCTTCATCAGGCCGGCATCGGCCTCGGCATCCGGCAGGAACTTCTTGGACAGCGAGATCGCGCTGGCCGCCAGGCCGGCCAGCATCTTGTGCGGGCCGTCCGAGGCGCCGTCGAAGTCGGCGCGGCCGAGCTGGTCGGCAGTCAGCGCGATCGCGGTCTCGGCGTCGGGCACGCGCAGCAGGGCTTCCGCCAGGCGCATCAGCGCCAGGCCTTCCGCGCTGGTGATCGGGTACTCGCGCAACAGCGATTCCATCGCCCAGAACGGCGCCGGGTTGCCGCGCACCTGCTGCACCCAGGGCCTCGCCTGGTCGACCACCGCCTGCCAGTTCAGCGCCTGCATCTCGGCGGCCAGGGCGCGCACCAGGGGCAGTTCCTCGCGGTACGGGTCCGGCAGGCGGGAGGTCTCCGGCGGGAGGGAAAAGGCGGTCATAGAATCCTCGGATGTTCGTGCGAGGGGCGCTCCCCTAGCGAATAGCGGGAGTTTAGAAACTTACGCTCCGAATTACTCTCCAATGTTTCCGGTGTCCGCCGGATGGAATCCAGCATGAGCAGCCTCGAGGACCTGGACAAGATCGATCGGCGCATCCTGGGCCTGCTGCAGCAGGACGGGCGCATCAGCAACCTCAAGTTGGCCGAGGAGGTGCAGATGTCCGCGACGGCGGTGCTGGAGCGCGTGCGGCGCCTGACCCGCGACGGCTTCATCCTCGGCTACGAGGCCCGGCTCAACCCGGCCAAGCTGGGTGCGCAGATGCTGGTGTTCATCGAGATCCTGCTGGACCGCACGGTGCACGACGTCATGGACAACTTCCGCGCCGCGGTGCAGGCCCGACCGGAGATCCTGGAGTGCCACCTGGTGGCGGGCGGCTTCGACTATCTGCTCAAGACCCGGGTGTCCGACATGGCCGCCTACCGCGAGTTCATCGGCGCGGTGATCTGGACGCTGCCCGGCGTGCGCGAGACGCGGACCTATGCGGTCATGGAAGAGGTGAAGAACACGACCGCGCTGCCGCTGTGATCCGGAGGGCGTTGTCCCGACGCTGGTGATTCCCACACACCGCCGCCGCTGGCAAGCGAATTCAAGGGGGAGATGTCCTCCCCCGTCGGCCCCTCCATCTGCGGGCTGACGGTCGGGCTGCGACAGGATCACCATGGAGTGCCTCTCCCGTGATCCCGAGGTTTCCGAGATGAAGTACCGGTCCTCCCAGTCCCCGTCCCCGCTCCCGCGCGCCGCGTCCCGGCCGTTCGCCGGAGGCGGACCCGACGGCGAGCTGCCCAGCCACTACGGCGACAGCCGGTTCAGCCATGGCGACAGCCGCTATTCCGACAGCGGCAGCAGCTTCGGCGATTCCGACTTCGGCGCCGAAACGCCCCCGCGACGATCGCTCGCCGGTCCGGTGGAGAGCTGGCACGACTCCAGCTTCATCCTGCGTCGCGGCCTGGAGGTGCGCGAGGTCAGCGCCAAGGAGTGGCGCGTGTGGGCGGAGGCGCCCGCGGCGCCCTCGGCGCCCTCGGCGCTCCCGGCGCCGGCCACACCGCGGCGGCGGATGAATGGCGATGGCGACGCGTGATCGGGCCTGGGCCCGCCGTCCGCAGGACGATCAGCCCGATCAGGCCGATCAGGCCAGCTGCAGACGCTTGGGCGCGCGGCGCAGCGGCTCCGGCGGCGGCGTCACGACGAAGTCCTCCGGCGGCATGGGCCGGCCGTAGTACCAGCCCTGGGCCCAGTCGCAGCCCTCGCGGCGCAACCACTCGGCCTGCTCGATCGTCTCGACGCCCTCGGCCAGCACATCGAGGTTGAGGCTGCGCGCCAGCACGATGACCGTGCGGGCGATCGCGGCGACGTTGGCATCGCTGCTGAGTTCGTTGACGAAGCTGCGGTCGATCTTCAGCGTGCTGACCGGCATCCGCTTCAGGTAGGCCAGCGACGAGTAACCGGTGCCGAAATCGTCGATCGCGATGCGCACGCCCCGGTTGGAGATCCGCGTCAGCAGGCTGATGGCCTGCTCGGCGTCCTCGAGCAGCAGGCTCTCGGTGACCTCCAGCTCGAGCGCGCTCGGCGGGCAACCGGTTTCGCCAAGGACGAAATCCAGCGTCTCGATGAAGTCCGGCTGGCGCAGCTGCCGCGCCGACACGTTGACCGCGACCTGCTGCGGCTTGCCTTCCTGGCCCTGCCAGCGCACCACCTGCGCGCAGGCCTGCTCCAGCACCCAGCGGCCGATCGGGATGATCAGGCCGGTCTCTTCGGCCAGGGGGATGAAGTCCGCCGGCGAGATGGGGCCGCGCGTGGGATGGCGCCAACGCAGCAGCGCCTCCGCGCCGATCAGCGCGCCGTCGCTCAGGCGCACCTGCGGCTGGTATTCCAGACGAAACTGCGCGGCCTCGTTGGCCTGGCGCAGTGCGTGCGTCAGCTCGAAACGCTGCTGCACCGCCTGCGTCAGTTCCGGCCGATAGGCCTGGACCGAGCCGCGGGCATGCAGCTTCGCGCGCACCATGGCGACCTCGGCGTTGCGCAGCAGCTCGTCGACGTGCGTGCCGTCGGCCGGGAACAGCGCCAGGCCGATGCTGGCGCCGACATTGAAGCGGTGGTGGTCGATGACGATCGGCTCGTCCATCGCCTGGATCAGCCGGTCGCCGAGCCGCATCGCGGTCTCTTCGTCGACCAGGCCGGACAGCACGACGACGAATTCATCGGCGCCGACGCGCGCCACCGAGTCGCTCAGGCGCGTGACGTTGGCGAAACGCGCCGCCGCCGTCAGCAACACCTGGTCGCCTGCGGCATGGCCGGCGATGTCGTTGACGTCGCGGAAGCCGTCCAGGTCGATGTACAGCACGGCCACGCAGGTGTGTTCGCGCTGGGCGTTGCCGACCTGGCGCGCGATGCGGTCGCGCAGCAGCGCCGCATTGGGCAGGCCGGTCAGGCTGTCATGCAGCGACTGGTGCAGCAGCTCGGCTTCGGTCTGCTTGATGCGGGAGATGTCGGTCAGCACGCTGAGGTACTGCACCTGTTCCGGATCGCCCGAGGGCGCCGGCACCTTCACGAAGGTCGCCCACATCGGGATGGAGTCGCCATTCTTGTGGCGCTCGGTGACCTCGCCGCTCCACTTGCCGCGGGTCTCGATGTCGGCCCACAACGCGCGGAGCTTCTCGGGATCCTGCTCGGCATCGCGCAGCAGCAGCGGGCGCTTGCCCAGCAGCGTCTGCCGGTCGTGGCCGACCATCGCGACCAGGGCGGGATTGACGTCGACGATGCGCAACTCGTGGTCGATGACCATGATGCCTTCGCCGCAGTGCTCATACACGGTCGCGGCACGACGCGCCGCGTCGGTGGCCTGCTGCAGCTGGGTCACGTCGCGCGCGATCGCCACCTGGCCGAGGTACTGGTCCTCGTCGAACACGCGGGCGCTGGAGACGTCCAGGCAGCGCGCCCCGCTGCCGGCGTCGGAGGTGTCGTCGCGCCAGGTCAGGAGACGGCCGTCGGACTGCGTGTCGACCCAGCCCGGGGGGTTCGGCAGGTCGGCGTCGCGGCGGCCGATCAGCTCCTGCTCGGTGAGGCCGACGGCGCGCTCGAAGGCCGGATTGCAGCCTTCGTAGGCGCCGTTGGCGTCCTTGAAATACATCGGATCGGGGATCGCGTTCAGCAAGGCGCTGAGGCGGGCGCGCTCATGGCGGACGCGCTTGAGTTCCTCCCGGCGCCGGTGCAGACGGCCGCGCTGCTGGACGAACAGGCTGACCATCACGCCCAGCGTCAGTCCCCCGATCACGCAGCCGGCGCCCAGCCAGAACACGGTGGAGCCCGAATCGATCCACGCCGGCAGCTCCGCCACCATCGCCCGCGCCGCGGACGGCACCGCCGCGGGGACGGACGCGGACGCACCCGCCCACGCCGGCGTGCTCAGGCACGCAGGCAGCAGTGCGGACGCGGCAAGGCACCCCCAACGACGATTCAGGCGAAGACGCATGGCTCACCCAAGGATCTTTTTATGAATGGAGGGGCAACAGCTGGCCCCATGTCGGCGCCGTCCACGTGTGGTGGACGTTCCCTCATGCACGACCGCCGGAGTATCGACGCCGGTAAGAAAACGTAGCTAGGGGTTACAGCGAGGCCGCCACTTGCGTTCCCTGCAAGATTGCACGCTTTGCATCCAATTCTTTGGCCTCGGCCGAACCGCCGATCAGTTGCACCGACCGGCCCGCCGCGCGCAGCGGCGCTTCGAGTTCGCGCAGCGGTTCCTGCCCCGCGCACAGCACGATGGTGTCGCAGTCGATGCGCTCGGGATCGGTGCGATCCTCGCCCTGACTGATCCACAGGCCGTGCTCGTCAATGCGCTCGTACTGCACGCCGCCGACCATCCGTACACCGTGCGTTTTCAGGGCGGCGCGATGGATCCATCCGGTGGTCTTTCCCAGACCCGCGCCGAGCTTGCCGGCGCGTCGCTGCAACAGCGTGACCTCGCGCGTGGCGGGCTCGGGCTGTGGGCGCGCCAGACCGCCGCGCGTCTGCTCGGGATCGCCGACACCCCAGTGCCTGCGCCACGCCGGCGCATCGAGCGCCAGCGAGTGGCCCTGCTCCAGCAGGAACTCGGCCACGTCGAAGCCGATGCCGCCCGCGCCCACGACCGCGACGCGCCGTCCGACCGGCTTCTCACCGCGCAGGACTTCGAGGTAGGTCAAGACCTGACCCCGGGCGATGCCGTCGTCCTGGCCGGGGATGCGCGGATCACGCGGTGTCACGCCGGTGGCGAGCAGCACCTCGTCGTAGTCCATCAGGTCCTCGGCCGTCACGCGACGTCCCAGTTGCGGCGTGACCCCGAGCAGTTCCAGCCGCCGCTTGAAGTAGCGCAGCGTCTCGTGGAACTCCTCCTTGCCCGGGATCCGCTTGGCGAGGTTGAACTGGCCGCCGATCTCGTGGGCCGCATCGATCAGCGTGACGTGGTGGCCGCGCTCCGCGAGCGTCGTCGCCGCAGCCAGGCCGGCCGGTCCCGCGCCGACGACGGCGACCCGCTTGCGCGGCTGGCCCGCGGCGACGGGCACGATGCGCAGCAGGGTCTCATGACCCGCGCGCGGGTTGACGAGGCACGACGCGACCTCCTGTTTGAACACGTGATCCAGGCAGGCCTGGTTGCAGGCGATGCAGGTGTTGATCTCGTCGGCGCGGCCTTCCGAGGCCTTGCGCACGAAGGCGGGATCGGCCAGCAGCGGTCGCGCCATCGACACCATGTCCGCCGAGCCGTCGGCCAGCACCGATTCGGCGACCTCGGGCGTGTTGATGCGGTTGCTGGTGATCAGCGGGGTGGCAATGCCCTCGGCGCGCAGCTGATCGCGCAGCTTCTTCGTGACCCAGGCGAAGCCGGCGCGCGGCACGCTGGTGGCGATGGTGGGGATGCGGGCCTCGTGCCAGCCGATACCGGTGTTGATGATCGTCGCGCCGGCCCGGGCCACGGCGCGGGCCAGCTGCAGCACCTCGTCCCAGTTCCCGCCTTCGGGCACCAAGTCCAGCATCGACAGGCGGTAGATGATGATGAAGTCGGGACCGACGGCCTCGCGCATGCGGGTGAGGATCTCGACCGGCAGCCGCATGCGGCCTTCGAAGTCGCCGCCCCAGGCGTCGGTGCGCCGGTTCGTGGCGGCGACCAGGAACTGGTTGATGAAGTAGCCCTCGGAGCCCATGACCTCGACGCCGTCGTAGCCGGCCTCGCGCGCCAGCGCGGCGCAGCGGACGAAGGCGCGGATCTGGCGTTCGATGCCGCGCTCGCTCAACGCATGCGGCGTGAACGGCGAGATCGGGGACTTCAGCGCCGACGGCGCCACGTTGAACGGGTGGTAGCCGTAGCGGCCGGTGTGCAGGATCTGCAGCGCGATCTTGCCGCCCTCGCCATGGACGGCGCGCGTGATGGCCTGATGCCGGCGCGCGGCGCCGCCGGTCATGAGCGTGCCGGCGAAGGGCTTGGTCCAGCCGGCGATGTTGGGCGCGTAGCCGCCGGTGACGATCAGGCCGACCTGGCCGCGGGCGCGTTCGGCGAAGTATTCGGCCAGCCGGTCGATGTGCTTGCGCGAGTCCTCGAGTCCGGTGTGCATGCTGCCCATCAGCACGCGGTTCTTGAGGGTCGTGAAGCCCAGGTCCAGGGGCGACAGCAGCTGCGGGTAGGCGTTCATCGCGCGGATGCTAGCGCCGGACCTCGCGCGCGTTTAGAGAGGTGGTACCAGGGGGCGCCAGCAACTCTGTGTCGGCGTTGATATCGAAGTTCACAAAGCTGGCAAGCGGCCACAAGCCCCAGCAACACGGCCCGCGTTCAATCGCCGCATTCTCAACCGGAGTGTCGGACGATGCGATTCAAGACCTGGGCCTGGGGCCTGAGCGTGGCCACCGCCGCCCTGCTGGCCGCCTGCGGCGGCGGCAGCGACAGCAGCTCGGCGCAGATGCGCCTCCTCAACGCCAGCATCGGCTACGCCGCGCTGGACATGGCCGTGGACAGCACGACGGTGAACGCCGGCGTGACCTATGCCGGCGTGGGCAGCTATGCCGACGTGAAGACGGACGCGACCGGCACCGAGGTGCAGAGCAACAACGTCGGCAGCACGCTGTCGTCGTCGACGCCGTCGCTGGCCTCCGGCAGCCACTACACGATGATCGCGTACGGCGCGGCCGGGTCAGTGCGCACGACCCTGCTCCAGGAAGACCAGGAAGTGCCCGCCACCGGCAAGTCCAAGCTGCTGGTGCTGAACCTGGCGCCGGACGCCGGCGCGATGGACGTGTACGTCACCGGCGCCGACGAGTCCCTCGACACCGCGTCGACCGTGGCGAGCAGCATCGCGACCGGCTCGGGCAGCGGCTACATCACGCTCAACAGCGGCACCTTCCGGGTCCGCATGACCGCCGCCGGCGCCAAGACCGACCTGCGGCTGGACATCCCCAGCATCACGCTGCCGTCGGCCGGCGTCTCGACGCTGATCCTCACGGGCAGCACCGGCGGCGTGCTGGTCAACGGCATCCAGCTGCTGCAGCAGGGCGCGACCGCCAACTTCCCCAACACGACCGTCCGGACGCGTCTGGTGGCCGCGGTGGGCGGCAGCGCCCTGGTGTCGGGTTCCATCGGCCAGACCTCGCTGATGCCGACCTCGGTGGCGCCCACGATCGGCGACTACACGACGGTCACCGCCGGCGCGGCCGACCTGTCGATCTACGTCAACGGCGCCCTGATGTCCTTCGCGAAGCCGACGCTGACCGCGGGCAGCGACTACACGCTGATGGTGTGGGGCACGGCGGCCGATCCCAAGCTCGCGGTCCTGACCGACGACAACCGCCTGCCGACCAGCCCGACGACCACGGCCAAGATCCGCCTGGTCAACGGCGTGGCCAGCGCCACCACCGGCCTGACGCTGAACGTGGACTACAGCGCCCTGGCCTCGAACGTCGCGGCGGGCACGTCCTCGTCGCCGCAGACGACCTCGGCCTCGACCTCCGCGCTGCTGACGGTGACCTCGCCGTCCTCGACGACGCCGGTCTACAGCCTCAGCGAACTGGGCATCCAGGCGGGTTACGTCTACACCGTGTTCGTGATGGGCGACAGCAACGCGATGGTCGGTTCGCTGCGTCGCGAGCGCTCGTCCAACTGACCCCGGGCGCGCCTCGGCGCGCCACCCGGCCGGGAACAGGTCCCGGCCCCGGACCACTCAGCGCGCATCCCGGCGCGGCGGCCCTGTCGGCCGCGGTCCGGTGCAACCTCCTCCCTGTTGGCCACGTCCTCTCACGAGGCGTGGCCTTTTTTTCGTCCGTCGCTGCTGACGTCCTTCGTCCGGCGCCTGCGGCAACATCGCGGGATGTCGACGACGCCACCCCGCCCGACCGTGATCCAGGTCCGCCGCCTGCGCCAGCTCTGGCGCTCGGCCGGCTGGCCGTGCCAGGACATGCTGGAGGTGGAGCTGCTGGCGATCGGCTGGCTTGAACGCCGGGTCGATCCCCATGGCCGGGAAACCTTGCGGCTGACCTCGCCCGGGATCGACGCGCTGCACCACGGGCTCCAGAAGAACCGCACGGCCCGCGACCGCCACGAGGACCTGGTCGCCCGCATGGCCGTCGAACTGCAACGCGCGGGGCGCGTCGTCTGGCGCGGGCTGTCGCTGCGCGCGGGCCTGCCGCGTGAGGACGAACCGGAGCGGATGCGATGGGTGAACGCGATGCCGGATGTCTATTCGGTGCGCAACACCACCGTCGAGGACTACCTCGAACCCGCCGTGCACGAGATCAAGGTCAGCCGGTCCGACCTGTTGTCGGAACTCCGACGCCCCGCGAAGTCCCAGGCCTATCTCGCGCTGGGCGGGCAATGCTGGTACGTGCTGCGCGCCGGCATTGCCGAGGTCGAGGAGATTCCCCCGGCCTTCGGCGTGCTGTTCGCGCATGCGCTGACGGGCGGCGACGGCTTCCGCTTCGAACTCGGCAGGCCCGCGCCGCGCCGCGCGATGAAACCGGACTTCGCGACCTGGATGGCGCTGGCCAAGGCGAGGCCGGAGCCCGCGCCGCTCGACGAGGGTCAGGACTTGCTGGGCGAGGTTGGAGGTTCGGGCGACGGGTGACCTCCGTCGTCCCCGGTTCGTGCGGCGCCACGCCGACGCATCAGCCGTTTCCGGACGGCTATCCTGCGCGCCTCGCTTCACGGAGGGGATGCCCATGACCGACACGACGGAGACCTTCGAAGGCGGCTGCGACTGCCGCCAGGTCCGCTACCGGATGACCAGCCGACCGCTGATCGTCCATTGCTGCCACTGCCGCTGGTGCCAGCGCGCGAGTGGCGCGGCCTTCGCGCTCAACGCGATGATCGAGGCCGATCGGGTCGAGCTGCTGGCCGGCGAGCCGGTCCCGTTCATGAATCCGAGCGAAAGCGGCAAGGGCCAGAAGATCTGGCGTTGCGCCAGCTGCGCGATCGCCGTCTGGAGCAACTATGCCGGCGGCGGCGACGCGGTGCGCTTCGTGCGCGTGGGCACGCTCGACGAGCCGGACCGCCTGCCGCCCGACATCCACATCTTCACCGCGTCCAAGCAGCCGTGGGTCCAGCTGCCGCCCGACGCCGTGGCCATGCCCGAGTACTACGACGTCCGCCAGCACTGGTCGCCGGCCAGCCTGGAGCGCGGCGCCCTCCTGCGCGCCAAGAAAGCTTAGAAGGGTCCCTCATATCGGGTTGGCCGGCGCGGCGCCACAATGCCGGCTTTCCTCGACATCGGCCGGCTCACGAGGCCGCGCTCACCGCCATGACTTTCCACACCTCGATGGCCCGTCGTCTCCGCTCGGCCGCCCGGCTGACCGCCCTGGCCGCGGCGCTGTCCACGATCGGCGCGCTGCCGGCCCTGATGTCCGCGGCGACCGCCGCCAGCGCCTCGGCCTCGGTGTCGTGGCAGGAGGCTTCCGGCGACGCGGACATCGAGCGCGCCTTCACCCAGGCGCGCGGCGAGAAGAAGCCGGTGCTGCTGTACTGGGGCGCCAAGTGGTGCCCGCCGTGCAACCAGCTCAAGGCGACGCTGTTCAACCGCGCCGACTTCATCGAGCAGTCGCGCGCCTTCGTCGCGGTCCACATCGACGGCGACAACCCCGGCGCGCAGCGCCTGGGCGCGCGCTTCAAGGTGCGCGGCTACCCGACCATGATCCTGTTCAGCAACGACGGCCAGGAGCTGACCCGCCTGCCCGGCGAGGTCGACGCGCCGCAGGTGCTGCGCGTGCTGCAGCTGGGTCTCGCCGGCGGACGCCCGGTGAAGACCGTGCTGGCCGACGCGCAGGCCGGCAAGAAGATCTCCGCCAACGAGTGGAAGCTGCTGGGCTTCTACTCCTGGGAGACCGATGAACAGCAGCTGGTGCCCGCTGCGCAGCGTCCGGCGCTGCTGGCGAAACTGGCTGCCACGAGCCAGGGGGTCGATGACGAGACCACGACCCGCCTGTGGTTGAAGGCGCTGGCCGCCACCGAAGGCGGCGGCTCGCTGAAGGCGGACGCCGCGCTGCGCGTCCGCGTCGACCAGGTGCTGGCCGACCCGGCCGCCGCCCGGGCGCAGATGGACGTGCTGAGCAACAACGGCGACGACATCGTCCGCGCGCTCGCGCCCGCGGCCGGCCCCGACCGGCAGGCGCTGATCGCGAAGTTCGATGGGGCGCTGAAGCGCTTCGAGGCCGACGCCTCGTTGTCGCGCGCCGACCGGCTGCAGTCGCTGCTGGCACGCGTCGAACTGGCGCGCCTGGACCAGAAGAAGGACGAGCTCGCGCCCAAGCTGCCCGCGCCCTTGCTGGCCGAGGTCAAGGCACACGCCGCCAAGGTCGACAAGGAGGTCACCGACGGCTACGAGCGTCAGGCGGTGATCACGTCGGCGGCCTACCTGCTCGGACGCGCCGGATTGTGGAGCGACAGCGATGCGCTGTTGAAGGCCAGCATCGCCAAGAGCCACAGCCCGTACTACCTGATGAGCTCGCTCGGCAGCAACGCCCGCAAGCAGGGCAAGAAGGACGAGGCGCTGCGTTGGTACGAGGAGGCCTTCAACAAGAGCGAAGGTCCGGCCACACGGCTGCAATGGGGGTCGAACTACCTGAGCGCGCTGGTCGAGCTGTCGCCTCAGGATTCGGCCCGTATCGAGAAGGCCGCGGCGCAACTGCTGGCCGAAGCCGAGAAGGACAAGGGGGCCTTCTACGAACGCAGCGCGCGCTCGCTGCAGAAGGTCGGCAGCCAGCTGGTCGCATGGAACGCGAATGGGCAGCATGACGCCGCCCTCGGCCGTCTGCGCACCCAGCTGGATGGCGTCTGCGCCAAGCAGGATGCGGGCGACAAGGGCGCCTGCGAATCGCTGCTGAAGAAGAAGGGCTGAGGTCGGGAGACCTTGCGGGAAGGCCTAGGGACTGCCGCGGCCGCTGGCCCTCACCCCTGCCCTCTCCCACAAGCGGGAGAGGGAGCAGGAAAGGCGTCGGCGCTACGTCGTCTGGCCTGCTGATCAGGCCTGCTTCAGCAGGCCTTCGGCCTTCATCGCTTCCTGGACTGCCGGCCGCGCCGCGATGCGGCCGCGGTAGGCGACCAGGGCCGGATAGGCGGACAGGTCGACGCCGACGTGCTGGCCCCAGTTCGACACGGTGAACAGGTAGGCGTCGGCCACCGAGAACTGGTCGCCCATGAGGAACTGCTTGCCGGCGAGCTGCTCATCGACCCACTTGAAGCGTTCGTGCAGCTTGGTCCGGAAGACGCCCTTGGCGTCATCGGAGATGGCCGGATTGAACAGCGGGCTGAAGGTCTTGTGCAGCTCGGTGGTGATGAAGTTGAGCCACTCCTGCAGACGGTAACGCTCCATCGTGCCGTTGGCCGGCGCGAGCTGCTTGCCCGGCGCCTGGTCGGCGATGTACTGGATGATCGCCGGGCCTTCGCTCAGGCGCTGGCCGTCGTCGAGCTCCAGCAGCGGCACGTAGCCCTTCGGGTTGATGCCGTAGTAATCCGTACCGTCCTGCAGCTTGTGGGTCTTGGTGCTGGCCAGGACCGGCTCGAAGGCCAGGCCGGCCTCGCGCAGGACGATGTGCGGCGACAGCGAGCAGGCGCCAGGGCTGTAGTAGAGCTTCATGGGGGGTCTCCTTTGGGGCCATCGATCGTACTCGTACAGTCGACCGGTCGACATCCCGTCCAAGGGCCCCCGCCATGAGCACTGCATCCCCCGCCAAGACCCATGCGTTCGAGGACTTCAGCGTCGGCCAGGTGCGCGAGTTCGGCTCGCGCCTGGTCGACCGTCAGGAAGGGCTCGCCTTCGCGGCCGCCTACGATCCGCAGCCGCTGCACCTGGACGAGGCCGCCGCGGAGGCCTCGGTGCTGGGCGGGCTGTCGATCAGCGGCTGGCAGACCTGCGCGCTCGTCATGCGCATGATGTGCGACGCCTACCTGCTGGACTCCACCAGCCAGGGCTCGCCCGGCATCGACAACCTGCGCTGGCTCAAGCCGGTGCGCCCCGGCGACACGCTGCGTGTGCGCATGACCGTGTTGGAGACCAAGGCCAGCCGCAGCCGGCCGACCATCGGCCTGGTGCGATCGGGCTGGGAAGTCTTCAACCAGAGGGACGAACAGGTCATGAGCATGGAGGGGTGGGGGATGTTCGGACGCAGGGAAAGCAGATCGGAAAGCTGACCGAAGGCACGCTGCCTCGCGCCTCACGCTCGCCATAATCGCCGGGCACCATGGAGGAGCGAGTTGATGACAATGCGTCCCCGGGCAAGTCCTGCCCCCCGAGCCCGGCCGTTTCACGTCCTGGCCCTGATGACGACGGCCGTCCTGGCGGCCTTCAGCGGCGGCGAGGCGCGGGCCGAAGCGCCCGCCAAGGCCCTGCAGCCCTGTCGCGTCGAAGGGGTGCCCACGGAGGTCCTGTGCGGCAGTCTCAAGCGCCCGCTCGATCCGGCGCGGCCTGACGGAGTCCGCATCGACGTCCACTACGTCGTTGTGCCCGCACTGGCGCGCAACAAGCTGCCGGACCCGGTGCTGCTGCTCGCCGGCGGCCCTGGCCAGAGCGCCATCGCGTTGACGGCCTCGGTCCTGCCGCGGCTGTCCCGATTGAACTACCGGCGCGATCTCGTGTTCGTCGACCAGCGGGGCACCGGACGCTCCGCGCCGCTGGCCTGCCCGGACAACAGCGGCCGCAGCCTGGACGAATTGCTCAAGCCCGGCGCCAAGGTCCGCCTGCTGGAGCAATGCCGCGACGCGCTGAAGCAGCTGCCTCACGGCGATCTGCGCTTCTTCACCACGACGATCGCCATGCAGGACATGGACGCCGTGCGCGCGGCCTTGGGGGCCGAGCGCTGGAACCTGGTCGGCGCCTCCTATGGCACGCGCGCCGCGCTCGAATACCAGCGGCAGTTCCCCGATCGCGTGCGCCGCAGCGTGATCGACGGCGTCGCGCCACCGGACATGGTGTTGCCGGTCAGCTTCTCGCAGGACTCGCAACGCGCGCTGGACGCCGTGTTCACCGCCTGTGCCGCCGACGCGGCCTGCACCGCGCGTTTCCCCGGGCTTCGCTCCGAGTGGCAGGCGCTCCTCAAGAGCCTGCCGCGCAAGGTGTCGTTCACCCATCCGCTGACCGGACAGCCGGAAGAGGCCACGCTGACCCGCGAGGGGCTGCTCGGCCTGGTCCGGCCGCCGCTGTATGCGCCCGGCGTCGCGGCCGCGCTGCCCGCGGCGCTGCACGAGGCTTCCCTGGGGCGCTTCGACGCGATGGCCGGCCTGGCGGGCCAGCTGGGCGGCGGCTCGCGGTCGATGCGGATCTTCGAGGGCATGCACTTCTCCGTCGTCTGTGCCGAGGACGCCCCGCGCATCGCGGCATCGACCGAGACGCCCGCGCCCGACTTCGGCACCCTGGACCGCGACCTCTACGCCCGCGTCTGCAGCGCCTGGCCACGCGGCGACGTGCCGCCGGCCTTCTATGCGATCCCCCCGGCGAAGTCGCCGGTGCTGCTCACCAGCGGCGGCGACGATCCCGCCACGCCGCAACGGCACGGGCAGCGCGTCAAGGTGGCGCTGGGCGACCAGGCGCGTCACGTCGTCGTGGACGCGGCGGGTCATGGCGTCGCGCTGACGCTGCCCTGCATGCGTGACGTGCTGTTCCGCTTCATCGACGCACCGCGCGATGCCGACGCCCTCGAGGTGGATGCGAGCTGCGCCAAGGGCGTCCCTCGCCCGCCCGTCTTCCTGCCCCCCACGCCGGCTGCCATCGCGGCCGCCGCCTCAGCCGCCCGGGAGTCCGACCGATGATCCGACTGCATGCGCTTCGCAAGACCTTCGAGACGCGCGGTGGCGGCTCGCTGACCTCGTTGTTCGGAAAGAAGGGCAAGGCCCGCACGGTCGTCGCCGTCGAGCAACTGAACCTCGACGCGCCCAACGGCCGCATCATCGGGCTGCTCGGCCCGAACGGCGCGGGCAAGACCACCTCGCTGCGGATGCTCGCGGGCCTGTTCCCGCCCGACCAGGGCAGCATCGAGGTCGACGGCCTCGACGTGCTGAAACAGCCGCGCGCGGCGCTGGCCCGGATGGGCATCCTCGGCGACGCGCACGGCCTGTACCCGCGGCTCACGGCGCGCGAGAACATCGTCTACTTCGCGCGCCTGCAGGACATGCCGATGGATCAGGCGCAGGCACGCGCCGAATCGCTGGCCGAACTGCTGGACCTGCGCGCCATCCTCGATCGCCGCGCCGAGGGCTTCAGCCAAGGTGAACGGATGAAGACCGCGCTGGCCCGCGCGCTGGTCCACGACCCGGCCAACATCGTGCTGGACGAACCCACCAACGGCCTGGACGTCGTCGCCACGCGCGCGCTGCGCGAGGTGCTGCGCCATCTGCGCTCGCCCGAAGGCGGCGGCAAGTGCATCGTCTTTTCGAGCCACATCATGCAAGAGGTGGAGCAGCTCTGCGACCAGGTCGTCGTGATGTCCCACGGGCGTTCGGTCGCGACGGGCACGGTCGACGGGCTGCTCGCGCAGACCGGTCGACAGCGCTTCGAGGACGCCTTCGTCGACCTCGCCTTCCCTGAAGCCGCGCCCACGCACATGGAGTCCGCATGAACGGTCCGTTCTTCAAAGCCTTCCGCACGGTCTTCGCCAAGGAGATCCTCGACGCGCTGCGCGATCGCCGCACCTTGCTGCGCCTGCTCATCCCGTCAGTGCTGATGGGGCCGCTGATGCTGACCTTGATGTCAGGCCTGGCGGCGTCGCTGCAGGAGCGCGCGGAGCAGCGCGAGGTGATCGTCGCGGGCATCGAGCACGCGCCGACGCTGCGCAACTACATCGAGCGCCAGACCTACACGATCAAGTCGGCGCCCGTCGATTACGAGGCGCGCTTGCGCGACTCGAAGCTGACCGATCCGGTGCTGGTCGTTCCGGCGGACTTCGAGACACTGCTTGCGGGGGGCGAACCGGCAACGGTGGAGATCGTCAGCGACAGCGTCAACCAGCGCGCCGAAGCCGGCGTGGGAGCGCTCAGCCGGCTGCTCCAGGGCTTCAGCAGCGAACGCGCGACGCTGACCCTGGCGATGCGCGGCATCGGCGCGCAGCAGCTGCGTCCGATCGTCGTCCAGGAACGCGACCTCGCCAGCATGCAGGCACGTTCGACGCGGCTCACGCAGATGCTGCCGATGTTCATCATGATGGCGGTGCTCTACGGCGCGCTGACCGCGGCGCTCGACAGCACCGCCGGCGAGCGCGAGCGCGGCTCGCTCGAGCCGCTGCTGGTCAACCCGGCGCCGCATTCGGCCATCGTCGCGGGCAAGTGGGCCGCCGTGCTGATGGCCGGCCTGATGGTCGCGGTGCTGTCCAACCTCAGTTTCCTTCCGGGCCAATGGCTGATGCGCAGCGACGCGCTCGCGGCGATGTTCCAGTTCGGATGGGGCGAGGCGATGCGCTTCCTGCTGCTGCAGATTCCACTCGGCGCAGGGCTGTCCGCGGTGCTGATGGCGCTGGCGATCCGCACCAAGACCTTCAAGGAGGCGCAGGCCAGCACGACGCTGGTCATCACCGCCATCGCCTTGACGCCGATGGTGGCGATCGTCAATCCGGGGGGCGAGGCGTCCTGGCACCTCTGGGTGCCGGGGCTGGGTCAGAACCAGCTCATGATGCAGGTGCTCAAGGGGGAACCGCTGACCTTCGCGAAGGTGATGCCGACGGTGATCGTCGGCGCGGCACTCACGATCGCCGGGCTGACGCTGGTGGCCCGCTCCATGCGCGCGGCAGTGGCGCGATGAGCGGGCGGCGCCGGAACCACTCAGTGGCGCGTGGCGAGCGCCAGTTGCACCTGCTCCTGCCACGGCAGCATGTGCACGATGCCGTTGAGCTGGATCGCCGATTCGATCGGCGCGAGCACTTCGCCTTCGCAGTTCAGGAACTGCATGTTGGTCACGAGCGCCATCGGGTCCACCATCGAGACGACCCCGTAGGGCATGCGGACCCAGTCCCAGGCGACGCCGGCCGCACCGAATTCGGATTCGCCGCTCCACAGGGTTTGCCCCATGGCCGGGTGATCCTCGTCTCCCGTCACCAACACGCGCGTGCTCAAATGCGCGAACTGTAAGCGGGGCAAACGCTGGACATCACACAATATTCGTGGCCACGCGTACACAATCCAAGCTGGTGTCATTGTCAGAATTGTTTGGTTTGGCTATTGCGGATCGGCGGTTGCTGCTTCTCCCCTTGACCAGAAGTGTGGTCACGAAGCGGTCGACTCGCCAGCTGTAAACCCTGTCAGGGGCGTGAATGCGTCACGTGACCTATGCGGCCCATGGGGGTGCGTGGCGCATCACAGACAGGCGAGCAGGTCCGCCACAGCGACCGAAGAAGGCCCACTAGGCCGGCCACGGGCCGGAGCGATCAATGCTGCAAGGCGGTTATCAATCAGTCCTGGAAGCGCGCTCACGCGAAGAGTTCCGCAGTGAGGTGATCCGCTTCGCCCAAAAGCTGGACTTCCAGACGGTTTCGGCCATCACGGTCGTCGACCACACGCTGGCCGAAACCGAGTTCATCACCATCGACAACTGTCCCGACGGCTACGCGGAGGTGATGCACGCGCCGGAGTTCGGTCGACGCGATCCGGTCATGCAGCATTGCAAGCGCAACAGCATGCCGATCGTCTGGGACCGCCAGACCTACGCGCGTCACGGCGCGAGCGACATCTGGGAATCGCAGGCCCAATTCGGCTACAGCACCGGCATCTGCCTGGCGCTGCACCTGCCGGAGGGGCGGCACTTCGTGCTCGGCGTGGATCGCGATCAACCGCTGCCCAGCGATTCGGCTCAACTGACGCGCATGGTCGCCGACCTGCAGCTGTTCGCCGTGCACGCCGTGGACACCGCCCTCCGCGTGCTGCTGCCCGAAGAGAAGGTCACTGAATCGCCCCGGCTCACGCCGCGCGAGCTCGAGTGCCTGCACTGGACGATGGAAGGAAAGACCGCCTGGGAAGTCGGTGCGATCCTCAGCATCACCGAGCGCACGGCCGTGCTGCACATCAACAACGCGATGCACAAGCTGGCCTGTTCCAACAAGCACCAGGCGGTGCTCAAGGCCTTGCGGCTCGGCCTGATTCGCTGATGCTGCCCTCGGCGCCAGCTTGTAAACACTGTAAGAGCTGACAGTTATGCGGGCGTCTGCACGCTGCTTCAATTCGCTCCGTGCTCACGACTTTTCTGGGCACGTCACCGAATCTGGAGCCTCTCATGCAAGCCCAACCGCAAAACGTCGTCGTGAACACGCAAGTCGAAGAAGGTCTGGTCGAGTTGGACCTGCAATCCCTCGTGCATGTCGGCGGCGGCGCACCCAAGGGCACTTGGCTGGTGGGCCAGACGGTCGTCGTGGAGCTGTCCACCGCGGACATCGAGCCCGCGCCGAAGGGCACCTGGTAAGACCTTCGGGCGCTGCGATCCGTCAGGTTCGCAACAAGGCGTAGCAAATCGTGGTGGCGCTGTTCCGCGCCGAGGCCCAGGCCTCGCAACAGCAGGCCTGGCTGGGTTCGGTGCAATTGCATCGGCCGACCACCTTGAAATGGCTGAGCATCCTGGCGCTGGGTGGCGTGATCGCCGTCGGGGCTTTCCTGTTCAGCACCGAATACACCCGCAAGGCCCGCGTCAACGGCTTGCTGGTGCCCGAACGCGGCGTGATGCGGCTGAGCGTGTCGCAGAGCGCCACCGTGATGGCACGACCCGTCCAGGACGGGCAGCAGGTGCGCGAAGGCGATGTGCTCTTCGTGCTGTCGCTCGACAGCGCGAACCCGACCGGCGATGGCCTGTCGCGGACCTTGAAGGATCGCGAGCTGTCGCTGGGCGCGGCGCAGGTGCAGCAGAGAGAACTTTCACTGAGTCAGGCATCGTCGCTGAAGGCACGGATCGCCACGCTCACATCGACACTGCAACAGGCTGACGCCGAGTTGCAGCTGCATGCCCAGCGCGAAGCGCTGGCGCAGCAGAGCCTGGGGCGGCTCGAGTCACTGGCGAAAGACCAGTTCGTCTCGAGCGCCCAGGTCCAGACCAAGCGGGAGGAGTTGCTTGGCTTGCAGGCCCAACGGCAGGCGCTGGCGCGAGAGCGCGAGAACCTGCAGCGGGAGGCGTTGGGCTTGCAAGCTGAGCTTCAGTCGATCCCCTTGAAGGCGCAGGTCCAGCAAGGCGAAATCGCGCGCGACATCGCCGCGCTGCAGGCGCAAGGCGTCGAGAACGAGGCACGTCGGCGGCTCGTCCTGCGGGCGCCCAGCGACGGACAGATGAGCACCGTGCTCGCCGAACCCGGCCAGGTCGTCCAGGCCGGCACGCAGCTCGCCGCCCTGCTCCCCGCGCGCACCCCACTGCAGGCCCATCTCTACGCGCCGTCCAGCGCTGTCGGTTTCCTGCGCCCGCACCAGTCGGTGCTGCTGCGCTACCAGGCCTTTCCGTACCAGAAGTTCGGCCAACAGCAAGGCGAGGTGCTGCAGGTGTCGCGCACGCCGTTGCAAGCCGCGGAGCTCGCGCAGCTCGGCCTGCCCGCCGCGATGGCGCAAGGGGAACCGATGTACCGCATCACCGTCCAGCTGCAGCGCCAATCGGTCGAGGCCTATGGTCAGGACCAGACGCTGAGCCCCGGTATGCTGCTCGAAGCCGACGTGCTGCTCGAACGGCGCCGTCTGATCGAATGGATTTTCGAACCGCTGCTGAGCCTCGCCCGCCGTGTCTGATGCCCCCTCTTCCGGCACGCCCGTCATCGGCGCCACATCCGATGGCTTCCTGTCCCGGTTGAATCTCGGCTGGCGTCGACGCCGACCGGTCATCCTGCAGACCGAGGCCGCTGAATGCGGCCTCGCGTGCCTGGCCATGGTCGCCGCGGCACACGGCCAGCGCTGGACGCTGGGCGAGTTGCGCGACCGCTTCGCGGTCTCCCTCAAGGGACTGACCATGGCGGACCTGGTGCGCATGGGAGCTCAGCTCGGTCTCACCGCCCGCGCGCTGCGCGCCGAACCGCACACGCTTCACAAGCTGCAGACGCCTTGCATCCTGCACTGGGATTTCAACCACTTCGTCGTGCTGGAACGCGTCGACGGAGACAGGGTCGTGGTCCTCGACCCCGCGCACGGCGAGCGCAGGTTGATGCTGGCCGAGGTGTCCAAGCATTTCACCGGTGTGGCGCTCGAACTGCGCCCGGGCATGGACTTCGCGCCCAAGGCGCCGGCGCCCGCGCCGAAGTGGCGCCAGCTGCTCGGCCACGTGACCGGCCTCAAACGCTCGATCGCGCAAGTCCTGGCCCTCGCGCTGGGCTTGGAACTGCTCGGCCTGCTGGCGCCCTTCCTGTTGCAATGGACCGTCGACGGCGTCATCGTCAGTGCAGATCGCGACCTGCTCGTGACACTGGGCATCGGCTTCGCCCTGCTGGTGCTGCTGCAAGTGAGCGTCGGTCTGCTGCGCTCGTGGGCGGTGATGATCCTGTCGGCATCGTTGAATCTTCAGTGGCTCTCCAACGTCTTCTCGCATCTGCTGAGGTTGCCGCTGGCCTGGTTCGAGAAACGCCATCTCGGCGACATCTGGTCGCGCTTCTCCAGCGTGCAGGAGATCCAGAAGACGCTCACCGGCAGCTTCATCGAGGCGATCCTCGACGGCGTCGTGGTGCTGCTGACGCTGGCGATGATGGTGCTTTACAGCGGCCGGTTGACGGCGGTCGCGCTGGCTGCCGTGGCCGGCTACGCGCTGCTGCGCTGGGCCTGCTTCCGGCCGCTGCGCGACGCGCAGGAAGAGGCGCTGACCCACGAGGCACGCCAGAACACCCACTTCCTCGAATCGCTGCGCGGCGCGCAGGCGATCAAGCTCTTCAACGCGCAGGCGGACCGCGGCGCGCGCTTCGCCAACCTGATCGTCGAGCAGATGAACGCGTCGCTGACCGGCCGCAAGCTCGAGCTCGGCATGACGCAAGGCAACAAGCTGCTGTTCGGCCTGGAGCGCGTGGTCATCGTCGCGATGGGCGCGATGCTGGTGCTGGACAAGGAGCTGTCGGTGGGGATGCTCTTCGCCTTCCTCGCCTACAAGGACCAGTTCAGCCAACGCGTCGCCGGCTTGATCGACAAGGTGGTCGCGCTGAAGATGCTGCGCCTGCAAAGCGAGCGCCTGGCCGACATCGTGCTGACGGCACCGGAAGCCGAGTTCGAGGCACCCGGCCGCGCCGTGCCGCTCGACGCGGCACTGGAACTCGACGGCCTTCGCTTCCGCTATGCCGACGGGGAACCCGAGGTCATCGCCGGGTGCTCGCTGCGGATCGAACCGGGCGAGTCGGTCGCGATCGTCGGCCCCTCGGGCTGCGGCAAGACGACGTTGATGAAGCTGATGCTGGGCATCCATGCGCCGCAGCACGGCGAGATCCGCATCGGCGGCGTGGCTTTGCCGCAGTTGGGTGCGAACGCCTGGCGCGAGCGCATCGGCACGGTGATGCAGGACGACCAGCTCTTCGCGGGCAGCATCGCGGACAACATCAGCTTCTTCGACCTCGACGTCGATCCGGACTGGGTGCGCGAGTGCGCACGGCTCGCCTGCGTGCTCGAGGACATCGAGGCCATGCCGATGCGCTTGCAGACGCTCATCGGCGACATGGGGTCCAGCCTATCGGGCGGGCAGCGCCAACGCATCCTGCTGGCGCGAGCGCTGTACAAGCGGCCGCGCTTCCTGTTCCTGGACGAGGCGACCAGCGCGCTCGACGTGGAGCGCGAGCGGCTCGTCAACGCGAGCCTGCGCCAGCTGTCGCTGACGCGGATCGTCATCGCGCACCGCCCCGAAACGATCGCTGCGGCGCAGCGCGTCGTCAGCCTTCAGGGCGGGCGCGTGGTGCAGGACCTTCGATCAGTCCAGCACCGTTGACGCCTGGGGCGCGCCGCTCAATCGGGCTTGATCTTGGCGCGAGCCACGACCTGCTTCCAGCGCTGCTGCTCTTGCGCGATGAATGCGGTGAACTGCGCGGGCGTGTTGCCCACGGCCTCCGCCGCGTCGTGGCTGAGGCGCTCCCGGGCCGACGCCGAACGGATCGCCTTCACCGATTCGACCGCCAGCTTGTCGGCATTGGCCTGTGCCAGGTTGGCCGGCGCACACAGGCCGTACCACTGCGTCATCTCGAAACCGGGATAGCCCTGCTCCGCCACCGTCGGGACCTCAGGCAGTTGAGGCAGCCGCTCCTTGGAGCCCGTCGCGATGCAACGCAGCTTGCCGGCCTTGATGAACTGCATGATGGCCGGCGCGCCGACCGAGGCCGCCTCGAGTCGCCCAGCGAGCAGGTCCGTCAACTGCGGGCCGGTGCCGCGGTACGGCACGTGCAGGATGAAGAGGTCGGCGACCATCTTCAGGTACTCCATCGCCAGGTGCCCCGCGCTGCCGTTGCCCGCCGAGCCGTAGCTGAACTTGCCCGGGTTCTTTCGGACGAGCGCCACCCACTCCTTCAGGTTGCGCGCCGGCACGTCGGGATGGACGACATAGAGGCTGGGCACCTTCGCCAGCAGCGTGATGGGCTTGAAATCGCGATTCGGGTCGTAGGGCAGCTTGTCGTAGATGTACGGGTTCACGGCCAAGGTGCCGATATGGCCGAGGATCAGCGTGTGCTGGTCTTCCGCGCGGGCAACTTCGCCCATCGCGATGTTGCCGCCGCCGCCGGGCTTGTTGTCGACGTACACGGACTGCCCCAGCGTCTTGCTGAGTTCGGCAGCCGTGGCGCGCGCAACGATTTCGCTGCTACCGCCCGGCGCGAAGGGCACGACGAAGCGCACGTTGCGCGACGGCCAGGTCGATTGCGCAAACGCTGAAAGCGGCGTTCCGAAGGCAGCGCCCGCGGCACCGAGCGCGGCGGACTGAAGGAGGAAGCGGCGACGGTCCTCGTCGGTGGGGGTCATGCAGAGTCTCCGATGTGATCTTCTGGAAACTCCGACTCTACGTGGGCCGCGCTTTCAATGCGCTGTCGCAGCGTCAGCTCGAGCGCGACCGGGCGATGCCGCCGGACTGCTCCGGCGGGGGTGCCGGCATCGTCTGCTCCTCCATCCACCCGAGCCAGCGCATCGCCTGCTCGCGGGACTCGCCGCACATGTCTTCGCTCGGGGGCAAGGAGCCGCACACCGAGGGCCGCTCCGGATGTCCGAAGATCTTGCAGCGCAGCGCCTCGTCGAGCTGGATGCAGCGCACCCCGGCCGGCTTGCCGTCGGGCATGCCAGGGATCGGGCTGCTGATCGACGGGGCGATGCAGCAGGCGGCGCAGGAGGGGCGGCAATTCATGGGAGAGCAATTGTCGCCGCCCGTCCACGAACGTCGCCAACAAGGTCCGTGCGGCATGCCCCTGACGCAGTGACTTATCCACAGGCCCGCGTAAAATCATGGCCTTCCCTCATCTGAACGCCAGCCGGCTGCCCGTCGCCTGATTCCGCGCCCTGCGCGCGTCGCGATGGCCTCGATCCCCTTCGATCGCCGATTCCGCTGGACGCCTTGCCATGCTTTATCCCAAAGAGTTCGACGTGATCGTGGTCGGTGGCGGCCATGCCGGCACCGAGGCCGCGCTGGCTGCCGCCCGCATGGGTGTCAGCACGCTGCTGCTGACCCACAACATCGAGACGCTCGGCCAGATGAGCTGCAACCCGTCGATCGGCGGGATTGGCAAGGGGCATCTGGTCAAGGAGGTCGACGCCCTGGGCGGCGCGATGGCCGCGGCGACCGACGAGGGCGGCATCCAGTTCCGCATCCTCAACGGCTCCAAGGGACCGGCTGTCCGCGCCACCCGCGCACAGGCCGATCGCATCCTCTACAAGGCCGCCATCCGCCACCGGCTGGAGAACCAGCCCCATCTGATGCTGTTCCAGCAGGCTGTGGACGATCTGATGGTGGAAGGCGATCGTGTCGTCGGCGCCGTGACACAGTCGGGACTGCGCTTCCGCGCCCGCGCCGTCGTGCTGACGGCCGGCACCTTCCTCGACGGCAAGATCCACATCGGTCTCGAGAACTACGCCGCCGGCCGCGCCGGCGATCCGCCGGCGGTCTCGCTGTCGGGCCGCCTCAAGGAACTCAAGCTCCCGCAGGGCCGCCTGAAGACCGGCACTCCGCCGCGTCTGGATGGTCGCACCATCGACTTCTCCCAGTGCGCCGAGCAGCCCGGCGACCTGGACCCGGTGCCGGTCTTCAGCTTCATGGGGAACGCCGCGCAGCATCCGCGACAGCTGCCCTGCTGGATCACCCACACCAACGAGCGCACGCACGAGATCATTCGATCCGGTTTCGACCGCAGCCCGATGTTCACCGGCGTCATCGAAGGTGTCGGCCCGCGCTATTGCCCGTCCATCGAAGACAAGGTCAACCGCTTCGCCGACAAGAACTCACACCAGATCTTCCTGGAGCCTGAGGGGTTGACGACGCATGAGTTCTACCCGAACGGAATCTCGACCTCCCTGCCCTTCGACGTCCAGCTGGCGGCCGTCCAATCGATCCCCGGCCTGGAGAACGCGCACATCCTGCGCCCGGGTTACGCGATCGAGTATGACTACTTCGACCCTCGCGAGTTGAAGTCCAGCTTCGAGACGCGCGCCATCAGCGGCTTGTTCTTCGCCGGTCAGATCAACGGGACGACCGGATATGAAGAAGCGGCCGCTCAGGGACTGTTCGCCGGCTTGAATGCCGCGCTCCAGGTCCAGGGCAAGGACACCTGGCTGCCCAGCCGCGATCAGGCCTACCTGGGCGTGCTGGTGGACGACCTGATCACCAAGGGCGTCACTGAGCCTTATCGCATGTTCACGAGCCGCGCCGAATTCCGCTTGCAGCTCCGCGAGGACAACGCCGACATGCGTTTGACCGAGGCCGGCCGTCAAATGGGCTTGGTGGACGATGCGCGTTGGGACGCCTTCAACCGTAAGCGGGATGCTGTTTCACGTGAAACAGAGAAGCTGAAATCCACTTGGGTCAATCCGAACATCCTTCTGGCGGCCGACGCAGAGCGGCTCGTGGGCAAGGCGCTCGAACGTGAGTACAACCTGATCGACCTGCTGCGTCGACCCGGCGTCACGTTCGACACGATCTCCGAAGTGGCGGCCATTGCCCGGCCGGCCGCTGGTGTCACCCGCGCGGCCCTCACCGAATCGCTCGGGAGCGACCTCGCGGCCGCCGTCATCGAGCAGCTGGAAGTCGGCGTCAAGTACGCCGGCTACATCAGCAAGCAGCAGGAAGACGTGGCCCGTGCGTCGAATTACGAGCATCTGAAGCTGCCCGACGATCTCGACTATGGCCTGGTTACCGCGCTGTCCTTCGAGGCTCGCCAGAAGCTGGGGAAGCACCGTCCGGAGACGCTGGGTCAAGCGTCACGGATCTCCGGCATCACGCCGGCGTCGATCTCGCTGCTGCTGATCCACCTGCGCAAGGGCCGCTTCAAGGGCTTCACCGATCACGCCCCGATCGACTCGACCGCCGCCTGATTGCCTCCCTCTTCCGTCCTCTTCCGTCCCATCGATGACCGACCTCGACCTTCGTTCCCGCCTCGCTACTGCCGCCGAAACGCTTGGGCTCGGCCTCACCGATGAGCAACTCGACCGGCTGATTGCCTATCTCGGGCTGCTGTCGAAATGGAACAAGGTCTACAACCTGACGGCTGTCCGCGATCCCGAGGCGATGCTGACGCAGCATCTGGTGGACAGCCTCAGCTTGATCCCGCCCCTGCGTCGTCACGCCGCCGGCCAAGCGCTGCGGTTGATGGACGTGGGCAGTGGCGGCGGCCTGCCCGGCGTGGTCATCGCGATCTGCGATCCGACGATAGCCGTCACCTGCGTCGATACCGTTGGCAAGAAAGCCTTCTTCATCGCGCAGGTTGCCGCTGAGATCGGGCTCCCCAACCTGCACGCGGAGCATTCGCGTGTGGAGCAGCTGAAGACGGCGCCGTTCGACGTCATCACGTCGCGGGCTTTCGCGTCGTTGGCGGACTTCACCGAGTGGACCCGCATGCACCTGAAGCCGGGCGCCGTATGGGCGGCGATGAAAGGCCAGCATCCGATCGACGAGATCGCGGAACTCGCCAGACGCGCACCGGATCTGTCCGTGTTCCACGTGGAACAGCTGGAAGTCCCCGGGCTGGATGCTCAGCGGTGCCTGCTCTGGATCCGACCGACCGCTGCCATCGGTTAAGCTCCGCCCCTCTGAGAGCCCCTGCTGACCGACGATTCATGGCCAAGATCTTTTGCGTTGCGAACCAAAAAGGTGGCGTCGGCAAGACGACCACCACCGTGAATCTGGCCGCAGGACTGGCCAAGGTGGGACAACGGGTGCTCGTGGTCGATCTGGACCCCCAAGGCAATGCCACGATGGGCTCGGGCATCGACAAGCGGGCCCTGTCGCTGACAGTCTATGACGTGCTGCTGGAGTCAGCCACGCTCGCCGAAGCGCGTCAGCGCAGCGAAAAGGCCGGCTACGACGTGCTGGGCGCCAACCGCGAACTGGCAGGCGCCGAAGTTGAACTGGTCGAACTGGACCGGCGCGAGCAACGCCTGAAATCGGCATTGGCGGCCTCCGCCAAGGACTACGACTTCATCCTGATCGATTGCCCGCCGTCGCTGTCGATGTTGACGCTGAACGGTTTGTGCTCGGCCCACGGCGTGGTCGTCCCGATGCAGTGCGAATACTTCGCGCTCGAAGGTCTGACCGACCTGGTCAACACCATCAAGCAGATCCACGCCAACCTGAATCCGGACCTCCAGATCATTGGCCTGCTGCGGGTCATGTTTGATCCGCGCATCACGCTGCAGCAGCAGGTGAGCGAGCAGCTGAAGGCGCACTTCGGCGAGAAGGTCTTCGATACCGTCATCCCTCGCAATGTCCGTCTGGCCGAGGCGCCCAGCTACGGCCTCCCGGGTGTCGTCTTCGACGGCAGCTCCAAGGGAGCGCAAGCCTTCGTCGATTTCGCCAAGGAAATGGTGAAGCGCGTCGGCGCCATGCGTTGAACGATGCGCTGAGCGATGTCCCCCGAGCTGGACGCCCTCGCACGCCGCGCCGAACTGGCCGGCTTGAACGCCGCGTCCGCGCCACGTGAAGCCCAGGTCGAGGGCTGGCTGCTGCGACTGTCGCCCGGCAAGGCCAAGCGCTCACGGTGCGTGAACGCGCTGGCGAGCGGCGCCCTCCCCCTTGACGAGGTACTCCGCCGCTGTCGCCTGAGCTTCGACCAGGCCGGGTTGCCGCTGATCCTCCGCGTCACGCCCTTCAGCAAGCCGACCGACCTCGACGACCAGCTCGCCGCGAAGGGTTGGACACGCTTCGATCCCGCCGACGTGATGGTCCTGCCGGCGCTGGACAACTTCAACGATCCAAGCGGACTGACGCCCCTCGCTCCTGCGGAATATGCGGCATTGATCGGGGCCCTGCGCGGCTCCAGCGCGGAAGAGATCGACGGCCATGCGCGGCGTCTTGAGCAGGCCAGCGTGCCGCATCAGGCCTTCAAAATGGCACAAGGCGACGTGCTGCTCGCCTGCGGCCAAATCGCCATCGACCCGGGACCGGACGGAACACCCGTCGGTGGCATGGCGGGGCTGTTCGACATCTTCACGCCGGACGAGCAGCGCGGTCGCGGGCACGGGTTCCGGCTCTGTACGGCCCTGCTGGCCGAAGCGCGCCGCCAGGGCGCCGCGTGCGCGTATCTGCAGGTTGGGGCCGACAACGCCTCGGCGCAGCGGCTCTACGCCCGCCTGGGCTTCCTGCAGGCCTATCGCTACCACTACCGCAGCGACGACCCGCGCGCCTGGGCCTGAAGACTAGTCCCGCGCCTGCCAGACCTTCAACAGCGTGTGGCGGGTGAAGCCCGGCACGAAGTCGTGCACATGGCTGATGCAGGCATAACCGAGGTGCTCATACATCTCCGCGGTCTCGTCCAGCAGCGTCTCGATGAGCGCGTCGACGCAACCCCGCTTCAACGCCATCGCTTCGAGTTGGCGAAGGCAGTCGCCGCCGATGCCTTGCCCGCGATGATCCGCGTCCACCCAGAGGTAGCCGACGTAGAGACGTTGGAACTCGGTCCGCCCGAATGCGCCCGCAATCAACGCATCGCCGTCGTACAAGGTCACGGCGATGTCTTCCGCGTCGCTGCCTTGCGCCTGTTGGCGACCGTAGGCGATGACGCCTTCGCGGATGGCGTCGAGGTCGTGCTGCGGAACGGCGCCATCCCGACGCCATTCACGGCCACCGACCTTCGTAGCCGCCGCCATCAGATGCCGTTGACGTCCGGACCGGTCAGGCCCAGCGATTCTTCCACGCCCAGGTGCACGTTCATGCTCTGGACCGCGGCGCCGCTGGCCCCCTTGCCCAGGTTGTCCAGGCGGGCCATCACGAGGATCTGCTGCTCGCTGCCGAACACGAACAGATCAACGTTGTTCGTGTCGTTGCAGGCCTGCACGTCGAAGAAACCGACGGCCAGCGTGTCCGCATCGCGCAGCGGTTTCACGTGGATGAAGCGCTCACCCTCGTAATGCGCGGCCAGCGCATCTCGGACCTGCTGCGGCGTGGTGCCGGCGCGCAGCTGGCTCAAGTGCAGCGGCACGGTGACGGCCAGACCCTTGTAGAAGCTGGAGACGATGGGCATGAACACCGGCGCGGTCGTCAGACCGGTGTGCGCCATCATTTCCGGCAGATGCTTGTGGGCCAGCCCCAGCGCGTAAGGACGCGGCGCGATCAGCTTCGGATTTCCACCCGCCTCGTACTCCGCGATCATCGACTTGCCGCCGCCCGAGTAGCCGGTGATCGACGTCGCCGTGACCAGCGCATCCGCCGGCAGCAGGCCGGCATCGACCAGCGGACGCACCGCCAGGATGAAGGCGCTGGCGTGACAGCCCGGGTTGGCGATGCGCTTCGATTCACGGATCGCCGCGCGCTGGCCCTTGGCCAGTTCCGGCAGGCCGAAGGCCCAGCCCGGCGCCGTGCGGTGCGCGGTGCTCGCGTCGATCAGGCAGGTCCTGGGATTCGTGATCATGGCGGCCGCCTCGCGAGAGGCGGCGTCGGGCAGGCACAGGAAGGCGACGTCGGCGGCATTCAGCAGGCGGGCGCGCTCGGCGGCATCCTTGCGCTTGTCGGCGTCGATGCGCAGCACCTCGATGTCGGCGCGCTGGGCCAGATATTCATTGATGCGCAGGCCGGTCGTGCCTTCCTGCCCGTCGACATACACCGCGTACTTCATCGCCGCTCCTGCAAAATCCGCTGCCTCCGGGACCCTCCCGAAGAAAGCGCGAAGCATAAGGCCAACCGATGTCGACACACGCCATTCCGCCGAATGACCCGGACCTCTCCCCGATCACGCGACCCGTCTACCTGCTGCCGGGATGGATGAACTCCGATCCCGACCATTGGCAGAGCGGATGGCAACGGCTCCACGGCGACACGCGGGTCGAGCAGAACGACTGGGAATGGCCGCGTCGCGGCGATTGGATGGCCCGACTCGACGAAGTCCTGCAGCAGGACGGCCGCCTGGATGATCAGCCGGCGCTGCTGGTGGCACACAGCCTCGGCTGTCAGCTGGTGGCCGCCTGGGCGGAACACTCTTCCCACACGCGTCGGGTCGCGGGCGCCCTGCTGGTCGCCCCGCCGGACACCGAGCGGGAGGACATGCCGCCTCAACTGCACAACTGGCGGCCGATCCGACGCCCTCGGCTGCCCTTCCCCGCCATCGTCGTCGCTTCGAACGACGATCCCTTCTGCGCCCCCGAACGCGCCGCGGGCATGGCGGCGGACTGGGGCGCGGAATTCGTCCTGGCGGGGCCGCTCGGGCACATCAATGCCCAGTCCGGCCTCGGCGTCTGGCCCGAGGGCCGCGCGATGCTGAAGCGCCTCGCGGGCTGATTCCGACGACACCCCTCATCGGGCCGACGGCGCCGCCCAGGAATCACGGAGAATCGCGCCCCATGGCGACAAAGAAACCCAAGGGCCTGGGCATGGGCCTGGAGGCCCTGCTCGGCCCCAAAGTGAGCGACGCACCGGCGGTGCGCGAAGGCGAACCCGGCGTGCTGCCGCTCGCGCAGATGCAGGCCGGCAAGTACCAGCCGCGCACCCGCATGGATGAAGGCTCGCTCTACGAGCTGGCCGAGAGCATCAAGGCGCAAGGGATCATGCAGCCGATCCTGGTGCGTCCGATCGCCCCGAACGGCGCGGTCCGCTACGAGATCATCGCGGGCGAACGGCGCTTCCGCGCCGCGAAGCTGGCCGGCCTGGCGGAGGTGCCGGTGCTGGTCAAGCCGGTGCCGGACGAAGCCGCCGCCGCGATGGCGCTGATCGAGAACATCCAGCGCGAGGACCTCAATGCGCTGGAAGAGGCGCAAGGCCTGAAGCGGCTGGTGGACGAATTCGGCCTGACCCACGACCAGGCCGCGCAGGCGGTGGGCCGCTCGCGCAGCGCAGCGTCCAACTTGCTGCGCCTGCTGAATCTGGCCGAACCGGTCCAGAACATGCTGATGGCCGGCGACATCGACATGGGCCACGCACGCGCGCTGCTGGCCTTGGACGGTGCCCATCAGATCACCAGCGCGACCGAGATCGCCGCGAAGAAGCTCAGCGTGCGCGAGGCCGAGAAGCTCGTCCAACGACAGCAGGGTGGCGGCCGCCAGGCCCCGTTGCTGCGCGTGAAGGCGAACAAGAGCCGCGACGTGCTCAGACTCGAGGAACAACTGTCGGACCTGCTGACGGCGCAGGTCGAGATCCGCGTCAAGAAGAAGACCAAGCGCGGCGAGCAGGGCGAGGTCGCGATCAGCTTCGGCTCACTCGACGAACTGAACGGCTTGCTGCAAAAACTTCGACCGACCGACGCGGACGAGTGAACCCCCGCGAGCCTCCCGCCGGGGCTCGCCAGACAGCCAATCCGCAAGAATGGCACGCGGGATGCGTGCTGTCTTCTTCGTACTTCCCACAGGTGCCCCACGTCGGGGGATCGTCAACTTTCGCGCTTCACAGGCGTTGGACATGGGAGTACAACGGGGTCATGTCTTGCTATCGCGCATCGCTTCCGATGGGCGTAGCATGACCCATAAAAGCCGCACCCCCCTCGCGGTCGTCGAGCGTGCCCTCACACACGCGGCGCTCTTTGGACCAGCATGGGCTGGCCGTTTGCTGAATGCTTGCTGAGCTCGGAAAGCTCTGATGACGCCTTGAGTCATGGACGTCGCCAGAACTTCCTGGACGATGCGAGGTCCGTTGTCGCACGGACGCGCGTCGCCTCCCAATGAACCACTGGAGGTCAGCATGGATGTGATCAGTCATTTCGCGGCACGTTATGAACGCAGCAAGGTCGAGGAACTCACCCTGGAGGAGTACCTCGACGAGTGCAAGCGCAATCCCCTCGCCTACGCCACCGCCGCCGAGCGCATGCTCAAGGCGATCGGCGAGCCGCAGATGCTGGACACGCGCAACGACTCGCGCCTGTCGCGGATCTTCCAGAACAAGGTCATCAAGATCTATCCCGCCTTCGCCGAGTTCTACGGCATGGAGGACGCGATCGAGCAGGTCGTCAGCTACTTCCGCCACGCGGCGCAGGGGCTGGAGGAAAAGAAGCAGATCCTGTACCTGCTGGGCCCGGTCGGCGGCGGCAAGAGCTCGATCGCCGAGCGCCTCAAGCAGCTGATGGAGCACGTGCCGTTCTATGCGCTGAAGGACAGCCCGGTGAACGAGAGCCCGCTCGGGCTGTTCGACCTCGTCGAGGACGGCCCGCTGCTGGAACGCGAGTACGGCATCCCGCGCCGTTACCTCAACCGCATCCTGAGCCCGTGGGCGGTGAAGCGGCTCGACGAGTTCGGTGGCGACATCCGCAAGTTCAAGGTCGTCAAGCGGCTGCCGAGCGTGCTCAAGCAGATCGGTGTCGCCAAGACGGAACCGGGCGACGAGAACAACCAGGACATCAGCTCGCTGGTCGGCAAGGTGGACATCCGCAAGCTCGAGACCTACGCGCAGGACGATCCCGACGCCTACAGCTACTCCGGCGGCCTGTGCCTGGCCAACCAGGGGCTGCTGGAATTCGTGGAGATGTTCAAGGCGCCGATCAAGGTGCTGCACCCGCTGCTGACCGCGACGCAGGAAGGCAACTTCAAGGGCACCGAGGGTTTCGGCGCGATCCCGTTCGACGGCATCGTGCTGGCGCACAGCAACGAGAGCGAGTGGAAGACCTTCCGCAACAACAAGAACAACGAGGCCTTCCTCGACCGCATCTACATCGTCAAGGTGCCCTACTGCCTGCGCGTCAGCGAGGAAGTGAAGATCTACGAGAAGCTGATCCGCGGCTCCTCGCTGGCCGAGGCCAAGTGCGCGCCCGGGACGTTGAAGATGATGGCGCAGTTCGCCGTGCTGACCCGGCTGAAGGACCCGGAGAATTCGAGCGCCTTCAGCAAGATGCAGATCTATGACGGCGACAACCTGAAGGACACCGACCCGAAGGCCAAGTCGCTCCAGGAATACCGGGACTACGCGGGCGTCGACGAGGGCATGGCCGGCATCTCGACGCGTTTCGCCTACAAGATCCTGTCGAAGGTCTTCAACTTCGATTCGACCGAGGTGGCCGCCAATCCCGTCCACCTGATGTACGTGCTCGAGCAGCAGATCGAGCGCGAGCAGTTCCCGCAGGAAGCCGAACAGAAGTTCGTCGGCTTCATCAAGGAAGTCCTGGCGCCGCGCTACGCCGAGTTCATCGGCAAGGAGATCCAGACCGCCTACCTGGAAAGCTACAGCGAATACGGCCAGAACATCTTCGACCGCTACGTGACCTATGCGGATTACTGGATCCAGGACCAGGAGTACCGCGATACGGACACCGGCGAGGTCTTCGACCGCTCGTCGCTGAACGCGGAGCTCGAGAAGATCGAGAAGCCCGCCGGCATCAGCAATCCGAAGGATTTCCGCAACGAGATCGTCAACTTCGTGCTGCGCGCGCGCGCCAACAACGCGGGCAAGAACCCGCTGTGGACCAGCTACGAGAAGCTGCGCACGGTGATCGAGAAGAAGATGTTCTCCAACACCGAGGAACTGCTGCCGGTGATCAGCTTCAACGCCAAGGCCAGTGCGGACGAGGCGAAGAAGCACGAGAACTTCGTCCAGCGCATGGTCGACAAGGGCTACACGCCGAAGCAGGTCCGGCTGCTCTGCGAGTGGTACCTGCGCGTGAGGAAGTCGAGCTGAGTCGAACGAACGCCACCGGAAAGGTCCCTCAATGACCGGGCTTCAACAGATCATCGACAGGCGGCTGTCGGGCAAGAACAAGTCGATCGGGAATCGGGAGCGCTTCCTGCGCCGCTACAAGGACCAGATCCGTGAAGCGGTGCGGCGCGCGGTGGACAAGCGCGGCATCCGCGACATGGAACGCGGCGAGGACGTGCAGATCCCCAAGCGCGACCTGAGCGAGCCCGTCTTCAGCCACGGCGACGGCGGCACCCGCGAAGTCGTGCGGCCCGGCAATACCGAGCACATCAAGGGCGACCGCGTCGGCAAGCCCAAGGGCGGCCAGGGCGGCGGCGGCGGATCGCAGGCGAGCGACTCCGGCGAGGGCGAGGACGATTTCGTCTTCCACCTCAGCAAGGAGGAGTTCATGCAGGTCTTCTTCGAGGACCTCGCGCTGCCCAACCTCGCGCGCACCACGCTGGCCGAAACGCCCGAGTACAAGACGGTCCGCGCCGGCTACGTCACCGACGGCACGCCGACCAACCTCCATGTCGTGCGCTCGATGCGCGGCGCGCTCGGGCGCCGCATCGCGCTGGGCATGGACAAGCGACGGGAGCTCCACGAACTCGAGACCCGGCTGCTCACGCTGCAGCAGGAAGAGGACCCACGCCGCCCCGAGATCCAGGCGCTGGTCGCCGAGACCGAGGCGCGCATCGTGCTGCTGCGACAGCGCCTGTCCAACATCCCCTTCCTGGACCCCATCGACCTGCGCTTCCGCAACCGCGTCAAGGTGCCGCAGCCGACGACGCGGGCGGTGATGTTCTGCCTGATGGACGTGTCGGGGTCGATGGACGAGAGCCGCAAGGACCTCGCCAAGCGCTTCTTCATCCTGCTCTACCTGTTCCTGACGCGGCACTACGAGAAGATCGAGGTCGTCTTCATCCGCCACCACACCCAGGCGCAGGAGGTCGACGAGCAGAACTTCTTCCATGCCACGGAGACGGGCGGCACGGTGGTGTCGTCGGCGCTGGTGATGATGGAAGAGATCATCCGCGCGCGTTATCCCGCCGGCGACTGGAACATCTACGGCGCGCAGGCCAGCGACGGCGACAACTGGCACCACGACAGCGGCCGCTGCCGCGAGCTGCTCGCCGACAAGATCCTCCCGCTGTGCCGCTACTACGCCTATGTGCAGGTGGCGGAGGCCGAACAGAACCTCTGGGAGGAGTACGCGAAGCTGGAGGACGAGGTGCACCACTTCGCGATGCGCAAGGCGGTCGAGGTGGCGCAGATCTATCCGGTCTTCCGCGACCTGTTCAAGAAGGAAGGGGCGACCGCGTGACCGCGGCGCCGGAGGGCATCACCATGAGCAGTCTCGAGAACCGCCGCAATGTCGGCATGGGTGTGGGCACGAACGAGTACGGAGGCCGCCGGGTGCGGGCGCCCCTGACGCAGATGCGGCCGCTGGAGAAGCGGCCCGAGCACCCGCTGCCGTCGCCCAGCGACTGGACCTTCGAACTGGTCGAGCAGTATCACGACGTCATCCGCCAGACCGCCGAGCGCTACGGGCTCGACACCTATCCGAACCAGCTCGAGGTCATCACGGCCGAGCAGATGATGGACGCCTACGCGTCGGTCGGCATGCCGGTGAACTACCGGCACTGGAGCTACGGCAAGGAATTCATCGCCACCGAGCGCAACTACAAGCGCGGCCAGATGGGCCTGGCCTATGAGATCGTCATCAACTCCGACCCCTGCATCGCCTACCTCATGGAGGAGAACACGATGGCGATGCAGGCGCTGGTGATCGCGCACGCCTGCTACGGCCACAACAGCTTCTTCAAGAACAACTACCTGTTCCGGATGTGGACCGACGCGTCGTCGATCATCGACTACCTGGTCTACGCCAAGAACTACGTCGCCGACTGCGAGCAGCGTTACGGCCTCGACGCGGTCGAGTCGACGCTCGACTCGTGCCATGCGCTGATGAATCACGGCGTGGACCGGTATCGCCGTCCGGCGAAGCTCTCGCTCGCGCAGGAACAGGCGTTGCGCAAGGACCGCGAGTCCTATGCGCAACTGCAGGTCAACGACATGTGGCGCACGCTGCCGCGGCGCCTGGAGGACGAGGCCAAGGAGGAAGAGAAGCGCCGCTTCCCCAGCGAGCCGCAGGAGAACCTGCTGTACTTCATCGAGAAGAACGCGCCGCTGCTGGAGCCGTGGCAGCGGGAGATCGTGCGCATCGTCCGCAAGGTCGCGCAGTACTTCTATCCCCAGCGGCAGACGCAGGTCATGAACGAAGGCTGGGCGACGTTCTGGCATCACAGGCTGCTCAACACCATGTACGACGACGGCTACCTGTCGGACGGCATGATGATCGAGTGGCTGAAGTCGCACACCAACGTGGTGGCGCAACCGGCGATGGCGCAGCTCAATCCGTATGCGCTGGGCTTCGCGATGTACACCGACATCAAGCGCATCTGCGAGCACCCGACCGCCGAGGACCGCGAATGGTTCCCCGCGATCGCCGGCAGCGACTGGCTGCCGACGCTGGACCATGCGATGCGCAACTTCAAGGACGAGAGCTTCATCGCCCAGTACCTCAGCCCGAAGATCATGCGGGACTTCCGGCTGTTCTCCATCCTCGACGACGAGCACCAGGCGGAGTACGAGATCTCCGCGATCCACGACGAGCAGGGCTACCAGTACGTGCGACAGGCCTTGTCGCGGCAGTACGACCTGTCCACGCGCGAGCCCAACATCCAGGTCTGGAACGTCAACCTGCGCGGTGACCGGTCATTGACCCTGCGCCATCAGCAGCACCAGGACCGCCCGCTGCACGACGGCGCGCAGGAGGTGCTGAAGCACGTCGCCCGCCTGTGGGGATTCGGCGTCCAGCTGGAAAGCGTGAACGCGCGGGGCGACGTGTCACGTCGTTGGAGCGTGCCCGCGCCTCCCCACTGAATGGCCGGGTCCTTCAGACAAAGATCTTCCCGGGATTCATGATGTCGTTCGGATCGAGCGCGCGCTTGAGCGCCCGCATCTGATCGATCGCGCCTTCCCCCGCCTCCTGCAGCAGGAAGCCCTGCTTGTGCAGGCCGATGCCGTGTTCGCCGGTGCAGGTGCCTTCGAGCGCGATGGCCCGCGCCACCATCCGTGCGCTCAGGCGTTCGGCGGTTTCACGCTCCGCGGGGATCGTCGGATCGATCAGGTAGCCCATGTGGAAGTTGCCGTCGCCCACATGGCCGACGATGAAGTACGGCAGTCCACTGGCCTCGACTTCGTCGACCGAGATGTTGATCGACTCCGCCAGGCGCGAGATCGGCACGCAGGTGTCCGTCGTCACCGCGCGGCAACCGGGTTTCGTCTGCAGCGCCGACAGGTAGGCGTGATGGCGCGCGGTCCAGAGCCGCGTGCGTTCTTCGGGCGTCGTCGCCCACTCGAAACCGGTGCCGCCGTGGTCGGCCGCGATCTCCTGGACCGTGGCGGCCTGCTCCGCCACACCGGCCTCGGAGCCATGGAACTCCATCAGCAGCATCGGCGCCTCGCGCAGCGTCAGCTTGTCGTGGCGATTGACCGCCCGTACCGCATGCGCGTCGAGCAGCTCGCAGCGCGCGATCGGCACGCCCATCTGGATGATCGCGATCGTCGTGCGGACGGCCGCGTCGATCGATTCGAAGGAGCACACCGCCGCCGACACCGCCTCCGGCAGCGGGTACAGCCGCAAGGTGATCTCGCAGATCACACCCAGCGTGCCCTCGCTGCCCACGTACAGACGCGTGAGGTCGTACCCCGCGCTGCTCTTGCGGGCCCGGGAGCCGGTGCGTATCAAGCGCCCATCCGGCGTCGCGACGGTCAGCCCGAGCACGTTTTCCTTCATCGTTCCGTAGCGGACGGCGTTCGTGCCGCTCGCCCGCGTCGCCGACATGCCGCCGATCGACGCATCGGCGCCCGGATCGATGGGGAAGAACAGGCCCTGGTGCCGGATCTCTGCGTTCAGCTGATGCCGCGTCACGCCCGCCTGGACGGTCACCGTCAGATCCTCGGCGTTGATGCTCAGGATGCGCTTCATCCGCGACAGGTCCAGGCTCACCCCGCCCTGCACCGCCAGCAGATGACCCTCCAAGGAGGTGCCCGCGCCGTACGGGATCACCGGCACGCGGTGCGCATCGGCCAGCGCGAGGACTGCCGCCACGTCCTCGTTGCTCTCGGCGAAGACGACGGCCTCCGGCGGCGGCACGTCGAACGGGGATTCGTCCCGACCGTGCTGCTCACGCAGCGCCATCGCCGTGCTGCAGCGCTCGCCGAACATGGCCTTCAATGCCTCCAGCATGGCTGCCGGCATCGGCCGTGGCGCATGGTCCGGCTGATGCGCGGGCTGATGGTCCGGCTGATGGTCCGGTGGACGCGACGTCGCGGGATCACCGAGTTCTCGAGGCGCATTCATCGCTGTCTCCTGGTTCCACGCGGTCCGATGTGGAGCAGTTCCCCGGCCGGTGTTGTCCGGTCGATTCTAGGAAGGACGGCCGCCGCAACCGCTTGCCGCGTCGCGCTTGCGCCGCGACCCGCACAGTGACAGCATGGACGGACCGCGCGGCCGACCGCGCGACATGAGGAGTCCGCCATGTCCCATCTGTGGTTATGGACGATCTGGGCCCTGCTGCTGGCGCTGCTGGTGCTCGCCACCCTGCACATGGAGTGGCTGAAGGTCTGGTGGATGGATCAGCTCCGTCACCTCCCCAACGACGTCGCGGCCCGCGACATCGACCCCGGCATCCCCGCCGAGCCCGCCGAACCGGGCACACGCCCGCAGACGCATCACGTCCCGAGACCCGTCGGCATTCCCCGCCCCACGGTCCACGACATCCACGGCCATACGACCGGGATGAGCCACCACCGCCCGGTGTTCCACCGCAGCGGCAGCCGGAACTGACGGTCCCCGCCCGCGGGGCGGGCGAGTTGCGGCAAGATGCCGGGTTTGCACTTCCGCAGCCCGCGCGGCACCCGTCATGGCCAATCGACTTTCCCAGATCGCGACCCGCACCGGCGACGACGGCACCACCGGCCTCGGGGACGGCTCCCGCGTCCCCAAGGATCATCTGCGCGTGCAGGCGATGGGCGATGTGGACGAATTGAATTCCCAGATCGGCGTGCTGCTGGCCGAGCCGCTGCCCGACGATGTGCGGGCGTTGCTGGTCACGATCCAGCATGAGCTGTTCAACCTGGGCGGCGAGCTCTGCATGCCCGGCTACAGCCTGCTGAAGGAGGCCGCCGTGCTGCACCTCGACCAGGCGCTGGCCGACCACAACGCCGCCCTGCCCCGCCTGGCCGAGTTCATCCTTCCCGCGGGCACCCGCAGCGCCGCGATCGCCCACGTCTGCCGGACGATCGCCCGGCGCGCCGAACGCGCCGTCGTCACCCTGGCCGCGACCGAGACGATCAACACGGCGCCGCGCCACTACCTGAACCGCTTGTCGGACCTGCTGTTCGTGCTGGCGCGGGTGCTCAACCGGGCCAACCTCGACGGCAAGGGCGGCGACGACGTCTACTGGAAAAGCGAGCGCCTGGCCCGCCATGTCGCCGAGGACGCCGCCAAGGACGCCACCGAGAACGCCTCGGAACAAGCCCACGAAGGCCCTGGAAACGCCTCCTGAGCGTCTGGAACGCTCCGCTCAGGCCACGGCAGCCGCCGCGGTCCTGAGGCGCTTGGCGTAGGCCTCGCGCAGCGCGGGCGGTTCCAGGACCTCGACCTGCCCGGCATGCCGCAACAGGTCCATCAGCAGCTCGGTCGCATCGACGAACGGCAGCTCCAGCCGCCAGCGTCCGTCCGGCAGCCAGTCGCTGCGCTGGGCAGGATGCCATTCTTCGCTGGACACCCAGGCGGCGATCTGCTCGCTGAAGATCACCGTCGCCCATTGCGGATCGCCGCCGGCGAAGATCCCGTAACCCTGGTCGAGCTCCCCTTCGAGTTCCTTCAGCGGCAAGCTGCGGGCGGCCTGGTCCTCCAGCACCGCCGCATCCTCCATCGCGTCGAGCGCGAAACGTCTGAGCCCGTCGCTCGCGTGGCACCAGGCATCGAGGTACCAGGTGTTGCGGTAGTGCACCAGACGCTGCGGGGACACTTCCCGCTCGCTGACCGATCCGCCGCCGGGTCCGCGCTTGCGGTAACGCAGCTTCAGCCGCCTGCGCTTCACCACGGCGCTCCCGACCGTCTCGAAATGCTCCGACGGCACCCGCCGCCGGGCCGTCGAGATCAGCTTGATGCGACGCGTCATCTCCTGCGCCTCGACCTCGTCGCCGCCGAGCATGCCGGTCAGCTTGTCCAGCATCGGCTGCAAGTGGCGACTGAGCAGCCCGTTCTCGTCGAGGCCGGCCATCATCTGATGCATGGTCAGCAGCGCATGCAGCTCCTTCTCGCTGAACCACACGCCAGGCAGCTCATGCCGCTGGCCGCGCCACTGCTGACCGAAGCGGTAGCCGTTCTCGGCAGCGTCGTATTCGATCGGGGCGTCCATCCGCTCGCGCAGGTACTGGAGATCGCGCTTGAGCGTCGCCGGCGAAACCTCCAGCAGCTCCCGCATCTCCGCGAAGCTCACGCAGCCGCGGCTGCGGATCAGCATCTCGATCTTGTAGAAGCGCTCGGTGCGGTCCATGCGGGGCTCTCCTGACAGATCTGGGTGATCGATCACCACTTTTCTGTCGACTGACGATTCGATGGCTCATTCTATGAGCTACCCACCTTGAATACTTGATCCAAGCCTGAAGCAGTCCTGTCCCAGGCCCCGGTTTCCAAGTCCTCAAGGAGAAGCTCCATGGTCGCCACGATCCGCCGCACTGCCAACGACATCGCCATCCAGCAACTGCCCCTGCCGATGACCGTGGTCGAGGTCCTGGACGACACCAAGGACGACACCGGTGCCTCGAGCCACGAGCGCGTCGGCTTCGAACTGGGCTGGGACTACGCCCACCACGGCCTGACGCCGCCGGTCGAGCAGCTGTTCCGTCAATCGCCGTTGCAGCAAGGCTGGCAGCTGGGCCGGTCGACCTTCGGCGCCCGAACGCTCAAGTCGCATCGTCATACGCAGCTGTGGCTGTCGCTGCGATTGCATGCGTGGCAGCGTGGCCGCAGCTTCGAGACGCTGCTGGTCACGCCCAACTACCTGCAGCAGTTGGACACGACCCACTGCCCGGTCAGCCGCCTGGCATTCAACGACGAACAGGATCACCCGCAGCGCCGTTCGATCGACCGGGTCCGTGACGACGCCGGTTATGCCGCGGGCAACCTGGCCCTGATGAGCCACGCGGCCAACGTCGCGAAACTGGACCGCGGATGGCAGCAATGCTGGGCGATGGCGCAGAGCCTGCGCCAAGGGCCGATGACGATGGCCGGCGGCATGAATGCGGACGCCTGGGAACGCATGGCCATCCTGACCAGCTTCGTGACGCCGATGTCGCACGACCTGGCCGCGCAACTGCCGATGCTCGTGCTGCCGCCCAACCGGCTGCGGATGTTCAACCCCGTGCAAGCCTTGCAGGCCCTGGTCACGAGGCAACTGGCCACGCCGGGATGGAGCCAGCGCCTGACACGCCTGGAAGCCCTGATGGCGTCGCAACAGCGCGCCGATTTCTCGAAGTTCGTCCTGGCGCTGGTCCCGCGCGTGTTGCGCTCCCAGTCGCTCACTGATCCGATGGAGATCCGCTGGGCGCTGGAGGATGCCTGGCGCGATCCCCTCCTGCAGAAGCGCTGGACGCGATTCGCGCAACAACTGACCCCGGAGCAGGCGGAGCAGCTGGTCCAACGGGCCGCCAGCAAGCGCCTGAGCACCGTGCGTGTCCAGAGCCACGTCGCACCGACGGACGGCTGGGCATTGGAACGTCAGGGATTCCGCTCCGCCGCCTGAGCCTCGACGCGAGCGTCAGCCCGGGAGGCCCACATGCAGCTTTTCAAGACTGCCGTTCTGGTCCTGGAGCGCGACGTGATAACCCTGCTCCTTGAACCAGTCGGCCCATTTCATGGCCTGCGATTTCTCAGGCAGCCAGGGACCGGTGCGATCGAGGTGAACACGGTTGCCGCGGCGTTCGTAGAACACCACGCGCCACATGTTGGAGGGGATGCGGTCGTGAAAGCTGGACATAAGCGACCGCGGAATCTATCAAAGCAGGATGTCCCGCTGAGAGGGGGGCAACACCTGGAACCATGCAGACATCGCACGGACCGTGCAGAGTTGCCGGGCCGACTGGCTGCGACTGTTCGCAGACCATGCCGACAGCACCAGGTCGTCGCACATCAGCAATGACGCACCACCCTGCAGCGCGAGTTCGACGAGCGATTGCGCGTGCGCCGACACCCCCGCGATCCGCGGTCCGCGCACCGGTTTCACGACCTCGGCGTACGGCAGGAAGTCCGCGAGCAATTCCTGCTGCTGCGCCTCGGACAAGGCGAACTTCGGATAAGCCAATGCACGCATCAGCGTGGCCGCGAGCTCCGGGCTCACGAGCGGCCTCAACACACCCTGCTGCCAGGCACGACGCAGACCGAGCGCCTCGCCGCCGGACATCAGCAACGCGCGCAGGATCAATGCCGGATCGATGACGGCGAGCTCGGCCGCCGCCTTCTTCGATCGACGGGTCATGCCGCTTTGCGTGGGGTCTTGGGAGCGACCTTCCTGGCCGCCGCGCCGGATTTCTTCACCACCTTGGCGGCGGGCTTCGCCGCTTTGGAGGCGAAGGCCATCGCCTGGGCGATGACACCGTCCGCCACCTCGAGTTCCGCCAGCTTGGCCCGGACCGCATCGCCGCGCTGGATGCGCACCGGCGTCAACACGACCTGACCGGCCTGCAGCAGCACCTCGAAGTACTGCACAGGACCGAGCTTGTCGGTGACGCTTTTCGGCAGGGTCAGCTGGTTCTTGGACGTCAGCTTCGCCAGCACGTGATCAGACCAGCGAGCGCTGCAGCCGGAGCTGTTCCAGCGCACGGCCTTCGACGTCGACCGCCTTGACGCTGTCGTTCTCGGCCTTGAAGCCGGCGATCTCGAAGAAGCGCATCGCGCGCTCGTTGTTCTTGTAGGTCCACAACGTGACGCGGGTGCAGCCTTCTTCCTGGAGACCTTCCTGCGCCGCTTCGACCAGCGCCTGGCCGACGCCCTTGTCCCAATGCGCGGGCATGGCGTACATGGCCCAGATCTCACCGGTGGTGGAGGGCGTGCCCTTGTCGCGGGAGCGGTCGAAGCCGACGAAACCCATGACCTCGTTGTCCAGATGAGCGACCAGCACCTGCGGCTCGCACATGTTGATGGCCTCGCGCCAGTAAGCCTGGCGCTGAGCGACGGACAACCCGTTCAGGGCGCTGTCGGGCCAGAACTCCTTGTACGCGTCCTGAGCGGAACTCACCTGGATCTGGGCGATGGCCTTGGCATCACGCAGTGTGGCCGGGCGAATCTGAATACTCGACATACTTGGAGAACAAACGCATTTCGGGGAAAGGGCGGGATTGTCCCAGTCAATGCGCCCGAACGGGCACCTTGACAGCAAATGTTTTGATGATCTTGATCCGCGCAGGCCGGATCGACGCGGTCCATGCCATGAAGCTCACGACATGCGAACTTCGGACCAGCGAACTTCAGACCAGCGAGACCTGCTGATGACGGCGGACATCGTGCGAATAGCCGGTCGCGGCCTTGTGCCAGTGGGGACGTGCCACGGCCTGCAAACGCAGCAGCAGCTCGTGTTCGACACTCAGTTCACCGAGAAATTCAGCGAGTTCAACACCGATGTCGCGCTGCATCCGCTGCACCAGTTGCGCGGTGGTCAACGCGTCCGCGAGGGCGCGGTGGGCGCGTCCGTTGTCCGGCAGGCGGTGATGACGCGCGAGCGTCCCGAGCTTGCAGTTCGGTGATTCCGGATAGAGACGGCGAGCCAGTTTCACGGTACAGGCGAACTCGGGCGCGATGCGAGGCGCGGCGTCCGCGCGATCGAGCTCGTGCAACCAGAAGCCGCGATCGAAGCTCGAGTTGTGCGCGACGAAACCGCAGCCCTCGGTGAAGGCCGCCACCTCGCGCATCACCTTGGCGGCGTCGGGCGCGTCCTCGACCATCTCGTTGCTGATGCCGGTCAGCCGCTCGATCATCGGCGGGATCCAGGCGCCGGTGTTCATGAGGCTCTGGTACTGGCCCACGATCTCGCCGTCGCGCAGCAGCACGGCGGCGATCTCGGTGGCACGGCCACCGCCCTGCGGGGAGTTGCCCGTGGTCTCGAAGTCGATGACGGCGATGGTGCGTTTCATGCGGTCGGGGCGGGGTACTTCCGGGCGTTCATCGTGATCTTGCGTTCGACCGCCGCGGGCAGGTCCACGCCGGCACGGTCGGCGATCTGCAGCAGGTACATCAACACGTCGGCGATCTCCTCGCCCAGGTGCTGATGGTCCTCGGCCGACAACTGCCGCGACTCCTCGGCGGTCTTCCACTGGAAGATCTCGACGAGCTCGGCCGATTCCACGACCAGCGCCATCGCCAGGTTCTTCGGCGTGAGGTACGGGTCCCAGTCGCGGGCTGCGGCGAAGTCGCGCAGCCGTCGTTGCAGGTCGGCAATGTCCATGGGTTGGCAGTGTGCAAGTCCGGCGTCGCCTGCTCAAGCACCGTGTGCGCTGCAGGCGCCACACGGCAACGTCGCAGAGAAATTTCTCGCCTCTGTTTTCAACATCAAGGTTTTAAATATCTCTTTAGTCGTCTTAGTAGAGGGACGACCTTTCTGTGGACAAGTCGAAAATCCCTTTCAGAAACAACGCCCTGTATCGATCGAAACCTTGTGCGTGGAAGGCGTGGTTCGCGTTGCATGGATAGTCAACAACAAGACCCGACCCCCACCCGCCTGTGGAGAAGTGGCCAGTTGCCAGAAAGTTTTCCACAGCGTTGTTGGCTATACAGCCGCGCCCGACTTGCGCTAGCGGCTCCGGAAACGGGGATAACTCCCCGCCGCCTTCAGTCGATGCCGACCACCTTGTGCATCTGGATCGACAACTTCCACTGCGGATGCGCCATGCAATACGCGATGGCGGCCCTGGTGTTCTGCTTCTGCAGGACCGAGTCCATGGGCTGGAGGAAGAAGTGGTCGAAGGCCAGGTCCGAGAAGCGCTCAGGCAAGGCCAGAGGCTGTGGATAAACCAGCTTCAACTCATGGCCCTTCGTCAGCACGACTTCCGCGTCGGCCTTGGGACTCACGCAGATCCAGTCCAGGCCTTCAGGCGCGGGCTGCGTCCCGTTGGTCTCGACGGCGATCTCGAAACCCTGGGCCTTCAACGCGGTGATCAACGGGCTGTCCAGTTGCAGCAACGGCTCGCCGCCGGTACAGACGACGTACGGCGTGCCGGTGTTGCGGCCTTGCTCGTCCTTGGGCCATTTGGCGGCGATGGCTTCCGCGAGCGCGTCGGCCGAGCCGAACTTGCCGCCGCCCTGCCCGTCCGTGCCGACGAAGTCGGTGTCGCAGAAGGTGCAGACGGCCTTCTCGCGGTCCTGCTCGCGGCCGGTCCACAGGTTGCAGCCGGCGAAGCGGCAGAACACGGCCGCGCGGCCGGCCTGGGCGCCCTCGCCTTGCAGCGTGTAGAACATTTCCTTGACGGCGTAGGTCATACCGGAATCAGCTCCTCGAACGGACCGTGGCTGACGATGACGCCGCTGCCGCGGGTTTCGTACAGGTCGACGCGCTCCAGCGGCGGCAGCTGCGCCTTGGCCTGCTGCAGCACCCAGGCGGCCAGGCTGGCCGTGTCCGAGTCCGGCAAGCCGGCGAGTTCATGCAGCGGATGGTGATCCATGGCCTTGTAGATCGGATCGAACAGCAGCTTCACGTCGCTGAAGTCCATGGCCCAGCCGAAGACCTGGTCCAGCGCCGCGCTGAGGTGCAGGCGCAGCGTGAAGGTGTGGCCATGGATGCCGGCCAGCGGATGTTGCGACGGCGCGCGCTTGAGCTTCACCGCGCTGTCGAGGGTGAACTCCTTCCAGATCCGGTAGCGCTCGCCGTCGAAGTTGGCTCCGCTGGAGCCGGTCTCGTAGACCGTGACCCAGCTCAGTTCAGGCAGCTGCGGCTTCAGCCGGGCCCACAACCAGGACGAGATGAGCTCACTGGTCGGGTTGGCCAGGCCCTCGATCTCGTTCAGGCACTGGTAGTTCAGCTGCGCGTGGAACGGCGCCCACAGTTCGTCGAGGTGGTCGTAGTCGATGCTCAGGTCGCGTTCGCCGAGGTCCTGGTTGGCGTGCAGGATCAACTCGAAGCCGTGACCGTGCATGCGACCGCACTTGTGGCCCATCGGGACGTTGGGCAACTGATGGGCGGCCTGGAAACGATATCGGCGCCAGACGTGCGCATGGCCGTTGGCATCCAGGTCGACGCCGGAGTTCGACGTGCTCTGGATGCCCACCTGCGTGATGCCGGGCACCTTGAACTCGGTCTCGAGGCGGTGCCGGATCCAGCGGGCGATGTTCTCGTCGGTGGGTTGCGTGATGTGCTGGTTCAGCAGCGCATGGTCCAGCGGAGCGATGCAGCGTTCGAGGCCATCGCGCAGCGCGCTGACTTCGCCCCCTGGGAATGGTGCCCAGCCGGCGGGAAGTTCAGCCCGCACGGTGGCCAGATAGCTGTGGCCGTGAAGACCGCGGGCGCGGTGTCCTGGCGGGAGCGCGTCGATCTGACACGCCGATTCGAACCCCGCGGAGGCGGTGAAAAGCGAAGCGGGGGACGTTGGAGAAGCAGGTAAAGCAGACATTCCGAGAGTGTGACATGCCCGCTTTTCTTATCTTCTTGTATTGAATATCTCCTTGGTCGTATTAGTAGGTGTTTGCGGGTTCGTGTGGACAACGCCCGAATTGCTTGTCAGAACAAGGACTTGCGAGCAGGGCAACGGTGTGGGCCGAACCCGGGGAAGCGCGGGATGGAAAGACAACAAGTTCCGGACGCGCTGGGCCGCTGTGGACAACCCGCCAGTTGTTCATCGCGCATCCCCAGGGTTGTGCACAGGCCAACCCATCAAGACTAAGTGCATCTTTGAGCCAGAGACAAGCTCGAGCCGGTCGAACAGACTATGGCACCAAGTGCTACAGTTTGGAGATCGTGTGAAGAGGGTTTTCAAGACACGTGCATTTGATCGATGGGCGAGGAAGTTGGTGCCCGATTGCTTGCTGTGTCTCGCGGCGCGAGACATTGAGGCGGGTCGATTCGAAGCGGACCTCGGCCATGGGCTCTGCAAGAAGCGCATCGCTGTGGCGGGCCGCGGCAAGCGAGGCGGTCTACGGGCGTTGGTGGCGAAGCGCCACGCGGAAGCCATCTTCTTCGTCCTGGGACGAGAAAAAAATGAACCGGGGTCCGACTTCCCGCTTGCGGTGCTTGAAGTGGCGAGGCAGACAGCGCTGGACCTGCAGGGCATGTCGCTGCAAGACATGGCCGAGCCCATTCGTCGTGGTCAATTGATGGAGATTTGCAATGGCACGAAAGGATCCTGAAGAAGCTCGGATGTTGAGCGACCTGCTTGAGTTTGCCGAGGATCTCAATTCGTATGGGCTCATGTCCAAGACGAGCATGGCCAAGATTCGTTCGCTTTGCGCCCCACCTCCGGCATACACAAGCGAGCAGATCGCGGCGATCCGCACGCGGGTCGCGAAGATGAGCCAATCGGTCTTCGCGGCGTTCTTGAATGTCAGCGTGTCGACGGTCCAGAAGTGGGAGTCTCCCAGAGCGAACAAGCAGCCGACCGGCACCGCGCTCCGACTCTTGCAACTCGTCGAATCCAAGGGAGTCGAAGCGCTGATCGCTTGAGGGATACGGCAAGGAAATGAAAAAGCCCCGCACTGCGGGGCTTTGCTCATCCGGGTCGGACGATCACTTCTTGTCCGTCATCCCAGTCTTGTCCGGCCAGATGCTCTCCAGCATCTGCGCCAAGCGGGCGCCGCCCTTGATGACGTTCAGTCGCGTCTGCTCCAGGCTGCGGGCGTCGTAGCCCGCCGGCGGCGTGGCCAGCCAGCGCGGGCCGCGCAGGCTCTGCTGGCGGGCGCCGAAGCTCATGCCGTCGAAGGCGTCCCGAGCGCCCAGCAGGGACTCGCTGGCCCACAGCACGGGCCAATCGTCCGGATTGCCGGTTGCGGGCGGCACGTCCCTGGCCAGCGCGGGCATCGCCGCCAGTTGCTCGGCGCTCAGCCGACCCGGCATCCCATCCCAATAGCTGTGCAGGTTGCCGCCCGGCGTGCCGTCCGGCTTGGGCAGCGTGATGGCGTTCGCGCCCACCGTGTGAGTCTGCGCGTCGGCCCCTTGCGTGTCCGGGTCGTAGGGCTTGCCGTCCGCATCCAGGTACAACGAGCCCATGTGCAGCGGCTGGTGCATGTCGCCGATCGCATGCACGACCAGCGCCAGCGCGTCGCGCTCGTTGAAGTCCATCGGCGGCGTCTGCTTGCCGGTCTTCAACACGAGGATCGCCGCCTTGAGCGCGGGCACCAGGTCATGGTCGCTGGTGCCGATCGCGCCCGGCACATACCGGCCGCGCTGGATCGCGACGTTGGCGTAGTGGTACTGCTTGTTGCAGGACTCCTCGCCCGGCTTGGGGGCGCACTGCTCGAAGTTGCGCTTCACGTAGTCGCGCATCCGCGCTTCTTCTTCGGCGTTGTTCTCGAAGACCGCGCACTCGGCAAAGCGGCCGGTCACGGCGTACTTGAAGTCGTTGCCGGTATCGATGCCCTTCACGCAGTCGTCCCACACCGCGATGTCGCGCAGCGAGACCGTTCCGAGGATGCGCCTGACCTCGGTCTCGGCGCGGTGGCCCTTGATCAGCTGGGCGGCGATCTCACCCACGGAATTGTGGCCGACGGCGCCGAATCCGAAGGCCTGGCCGCAGCAGGCGGCCATCAGCGACAACGCGGCCAGGCCGCGCGCAAACGATTTGGTCATGACAGGAAACCCGTGTCGAACGATGCGCCGGCGGGCGCCGGCAGGGGAGTCGCGATTGTGCATGGCGCCCCATGACTGCCATCAACGGAGATTCCCGCGTGACGGTGACCGATGGGCGCATCGCGCAACGACCTTCTCCCTTGACCTCCGATTCGCTGCGCCCTGCCCGCCCCCCGGACCTCGTCTGCCCGATCCGCTCATATTCGGTCCACGCATGTTGATCCATCAAGCGCTTCGTTCGGCAAATGAGCCGGGCTGCCTAAGCTGGTCCCCATCTTCTTTGGAGCCCCTCACATGACCATCACCGCCATCAACGTCCGCAACCAGTTCCGCGGCACCATCAAGGAAATCGTCGAAGGACCGGTCGTCTCGGAAGTTGACGTGCAGACCGCCGCCGGCCTGATCGTCACGTCGGTCATCACGACGCGCTCGGTGAAGGAACTCAACCTGACGGTCGGCAAGGAAGTCGTCGCCCTGGTGAAGTCCACCGAGGTGTCGATCGCGACCTTGTGAGCCTCCGGCCCGAGACCAGCAGGAGATCGCCATGGCGCTCTACCCCCTCCGTGCGACGCAGCACAACGGCAGCGCCGAACCGCGCCTGTTGATCATCCCCGGCCTGCACGACAGTGGGCCGGCGCATTGGCAGAGCTGGCTCGAGCAACAATATCGCGATGCGCACCGCGTGAAGCAGCGAGACTTCAGCCATCCGGATCTGGAGCGGTGGTCGGAGCGCATCCATGCGCGGATCGACAATGCCGGTCCCGGGGAGTGGATCGTCGTGGCGCACAGCTTCGGCTGCCTGGCGTTGGCGCATCACCTGCATCGCCATCCGGACTCGCCGGTGCGCGAGGCCTTGCTGGTGGCACCGGCCGAGCCGGACAAGTTCGGTCTCGCAGAGAGCCTGCCGCATCAGCGTCTGGGCCGTCCGACGGCGTTGATCGCCAGCCAGAACGACCCGTGGATGAGCGCCTCGAGCGCGCTGCGCTGGGCCACGCGCTGGGGCAGCAGCTACAGCAACATCGGCCTGGTCGGACACATCAACACGGAGTCCGGATTCGGTCCGTTCCCGCTGGCCAAGCGGTGGGTCGAAGCCGCCCGGGCTCGCGCCGCGCGCGAGCGCCGGCCCGAACGTGCGGGCATCCTGGAGTGGTCCTTCTCGGTCTGATGCCGGCATGTCTGATGCCGAGAGGTCCGATGCCGACATGAACGGCCCATGACTGGCGGGGGCCGGGCGACGGTCCGCCAGACCCCCTCCGTGGAATCCCTGTCAGGGGCGCGGGTCTCGCGCCGGACACGTTGCAGAGCTATCGTGAATCTCCCATTCGCCAACGAATCCCGGAGACACCGATGCCCTTCACCATCCGCCTGCACCGCGTCCTGAAAGCCCCGCCGGAACGCGTCTACCGCGCATTCACCGACGCGGCGGCGATGTGCAAATGGCTGCCGCCGCATGGCTTCACCGGGACCATGCATCAGATGGATCCAACGGTCGGCGGCACCTGGCGCATGTCCTTCACCAACCTCTCAGCCGGCGGGTCGCACAGCTTCGGCGGGGAATACCTCGAGCTCGAACCCGGGAAGAAGCTGCGCTACACCAGCCGCTTCGACGACCCCAGCCTGCCCGGCGAGATGACAACGACCATCGAGCTGACCTCCGTTTTCTGCGGGACGGAAATGCAGGTCACGCAGGACGGCATCCCCGATGTCATCCCCTCCCAAGCCTGTCATCTCGGCTGGCAGGAATCCCTGACCCTCCTTGCGCAGCTGGTTGAACCCGATATTCCGAACGGCTGATTTCAGCGTTGATTCCTGGCAGGGGGTGTCAGGCTCTCAGCGTTTTTGAACGACGGTTTTTTGTGTTTTTGAGGCTGACCTACCCCGTTTTGCCAAGCGCGGGCTCTCCACGGGGCATGGGGCACCCCTCCAGGGACCCCAAGCCCCATTCCGGCCCCACCCGCACGCGCTGACTTCCCGGTTCTGGCGCTGGTCACGGATCGTGGAAATCGCAAGTACCGGCTTTTCCGAATTCTTCGAATCGCGGAAGTAAGGAAACAAGGAAAGGCTACGCCTTGTGAGGGGCAGGCCCATTGCCTAGCATCGCGCCCATGCGTCTTCTTCCCATGAACTTGCTGCGTTCGGCGGGGGCATCGACCCTTGCCACGCTGTCGACGGTGGTCGCTCTGGCGACCCTCGTGTCTGTCGCATCGCCGATGCCTGCGGCGAACGCCGCACCGCCCACCGATCGCTCCGCCACCGACGAAGTCCAGGTCCGATTGATCAGCGCCTCCTCACAGGTGGCGCCAGGGCAGACCCTGTTGCTCGCACTCGAACAGCGCATCGCGCCGCACTGGCACACCTATTGGAAGAACCCCGGCGATTCGGGTCAGCCCACCAGCATCGAATGGACGCTGCCCAGAAGCGCAGTCGCCGGCGACATCCTGTGGCCCGCGCCCAAACGCTTCGACGTCGGCCCCATCACCAACTACGGCTACGAGGACCAGGTCCTGCTGTTGACCGAGGTCCGCCTGCCGCAAGACCTGGCCCCTGGCTCGACCGCCACCGTGAACGCCGAGGCGACCTGGCTCGTCTGCCGCGAGGAATGCATCCCGCAACAGGCGACGCTGTCGTTGTCCCTCCCCGTCGGCACCGCGGCAAAAGATTCGGCCGACGCATCCGCCTTGTCCGCGGCGCGCGCCGCACTGCCCGGCAAGGCGTCGTTCCCGGCTGCGGCGCGGATCGAAGGCAGGGATGTCCTCGTCACATGGCCCGCCTCGGCCGTGCCCGCGATCAAGCAGGCCCTGTTCATGCCGCAGGACTGGGGCCGCATCCAGCATGCGGCGAAGCCGCAGCTCGATCGCGCCGGGGACGACTGGCGGCTGCGTATGCCGGTCGGCGAGGAGCCGGCCACTGCAGGCAAGACGATGAACGGTTTGCTGTTGCTCGACGGCAAGGCGTGGGAAGTCAACCTGCCGGTGACCGGTGTTGCAACGGCGCCAGCGCCGACGCCGATCGCCTCACCGACGGCGACGCGCGCCCTGCCGGGGTTAACGGGATCAACGGGATCAACGGGGCCAGCGGCGCTGGCGTCTTCAGGCCGTGGAGAGACCGACCTCAGCCTCTGGACCGCGATGGGCCTCGCGCTGGTCGGCGGCCTGATCCTGAATCTCATGCCCTGCGTGTTCCCGGTGCTGGCGATCAAGGCACTCGGTTTCCTGCATGGCGATGCGGGTGAGCACCGTCGGCAGGGACTCGCCTATACCGCCGGTGTGCTCGCTGCATTCGCCGCACTCGGCGCGGTGTTGCTTGCGTTGCGGGGCGCGGGCGGCAGCGTGGGCTGGGGATTCCAGTTCCACTCGCCGCTGTTCGTGCTGTTGCTGGCCTGGCTGATGTTCGTGCTGGGACTGTCCCTCGCGGGCCAGTTGCAGATCGGCGCCGGCTTTGCAGGCGTCGGGCAAGGTCTGGCGAGCAAACCCGGGCTCGCCGGCAGTTTCTTCACCGGTGTGCTCGCGACCGTGGTCGCGACACCGTGCACCGCGCCGTTCATGGGCGCGGCGATGGCCTACGCGTTGGCGCAGCCGGCGCTCGAATTGATGGCCGTCTTCCTGTCGTTGGGACTGGGCCTGGCGCTGCCCTACCTCGCGCTGGCGTGGTGGCCCGCGCTCCAGAGACGCATGCCGCGACCCGGCGTCTGGATGGACGTGCTTAAGCAGGCGCTGGCGTTCCCGATGTTCGCGGCTGCGATCTGGCTGGTGTGGGTGATCGCCCAGCAGGCCGGACCGATGGGCGTGCTGGCGGCACTCGCGGGGATGGGACTCTTGGCGCTTGCTGCCTGGATCCGATCGGTCAGCCGGAACGCCGCGCCGCGCTGGCGGTGGACTGGCGCCGGTGTGGCGGTCGCTTCGATGGCCGCGGCGGCTGCGCTGCTGCCGGCGGTGGCGGCCCTCGGTGGCGAAGAGTCGCCAGGCGCGGCGACATCGGGCAGTTCCCCGCAAGCCGCTTCCGCCGATCACGAGCCCTACTCCCCCGAACGTCTGGCCGAGTTGCGCGCGCAGGGCAAGCCGGTGTTCGTGAACCTGACCGCGTCGTGGTGCATCACCTGCCTCGTGAACGAGCGGGTGGCGCTCTCGACCGAAGAGGTGCGCGGTGCCTTCGAGAAGCAGGGCGTGACCTACCTCAAGGGCGACTGGACCCGCCAGGATCCGCGCATCACCGAACTGCTGAAACAGCACGACCGCAGCGGCGTGCCGCTGTACCTGTTCTATCCCGCCGGCACCGGCAGCGACGCGCAGGTACTGCCGCAGTTGCTGACGCCCGGCATCGTCACCACGGCCCTTCGGGCCGGCACGACCTGAGCGTCCGCGCTCGGCGCCCCTTCTTTCCACAGCCGTTTTCATCCTGGAGACCCCGTCATGACCCGCTCGATGATTTCCACGACTTCGTCGTTCCGCGGCGCGCTGTCGCGCCGCACCGTGCTGGCCGGCGCCGCCTTCGCGGCGACGATGGCGATGACCGGCCTGGCGCACGCGCAGGCGCAGATCGATCAGCCCGCGCCGGCCTTCAGCGCGACCACGGCCGACGGCAAGACGGTCACGTTGGACAGCTACAAGGGCAAGACCGTGGTGCTGGAATGGACCAACCACGACTGCCCCTACGTGAAGAAGCATTACGGCAGCGGCAACATCCCGGCGCTGCAGAAGGAGGCCACCGCGCAAGGCGTCGTGTGGCTGCAGGTGATCTCGTCCGCGCCCGGCCAGCAGGGCCATGTGGACGGCGCGACGGCGACGAAGCTGAACAAGGACCGCGGCGCGGCGCCGACTCAGGTGCTGCTCGATCCGAGCGGCCAACTGGGCAAGGCCTATGGCGCACAGACCTCGCCGCATCTGTTCATCGTCAACCCGCAGGGCGTGCTGGTCTACAAGGGCGGCATCGACAGCATCGCGACCGCCAAGGCCGATGACATCGCGAAGGCCGATCCGTATGTGAAGACGGCATTGGGCGAGCTGGCCGCCGGCAAGAAGATCACCCATGCGAGCACCAAGCCCTACGGCTGCTCGATCAAGTACGGCAGTTGAGGCGGTGCGGGTCGCCCACTGTTCCACCCGCGCCACGACGCTGGGCCGAGCTGTCGCTTTCTTCCGTTTCCTCCCCGGTTCGCCGTCCCCATGACGGGGGCGTGAACCGGGTCTGTCTCAGCCAGCCGTTACAGTCCGCAGACAACAGAGAGCGGATGGGATGACGGACAGACGAGCGTGGGAGGCGACCGATCCAGGACCCTGGTTGGCGGAGCAGGTGCTCCACCAGGGGCGCCGGAGCGAGGTCGTCCGGGTCCGCGACGGCCAGGGCGGCATGGCGCTGCTCAAGCGCCTGCGGGATGCCCGCGCCGATCCCGCCGCGGTGGCCCGGCTGCGTCGCGAATTCGAACTCGCGCAGCGGCTCGATCCCGCCTTCGTGCTGCGTCCGACCGCGCTGATCGAGCATGAGCGCCGACCGGCCCTGCTGCTGCCCGATCTGGGCGCCGAGACCCTGCGGGACCGGTTGCGGCGCGGCACGCTGCACAACGACGCGCTGATCCGCATCGCCCTCGATCTGGTCGACGCGCTTCAGCACCTGCACGGCCACGGGCTGATCCATCGCAATCTCGGTCCGGGCCAGATCCTGCTGCTGTCAGGTGCCGGGATCGAACCGCGCAAGGTGCTGATCGCGGACTTGGGGCTCGCCGCCGAGATCGAACGCGAACGGCCGCTGGTCCAGCGCGCCGAATTGATCGAGGCGTCGCTGGCGACGCTCGCGCCCGAGCTGACCGGCCGCATGAGCCGCGACGTCGACTACCGGGCCGATTTCTACAGCCTCGGCGCCACCTTGCTGGAAGCGCTGACCGGCGCGCCGCCGTTCAACATCGACGATCCCGCGCGTGCCGTGCATGCGCACCTGGCGCTGGCGGCGCCGCTGGCGACGACACGCAACCGCCAGGTCTTCGAGCCGCTGGCGCAGGTGGTGGCCCATTGCCTGCACAAGGAGCCCGAGGGCCGCTACCAGGGTCACCAGGCATTGCGACACGATCTGCAGCTCTGCGAGGCGGCGCTCGAGCAGGGCCGCGGGCTGCCGGGCTTCGAGCCGGGTCAGGGCGACGCCGCCGTGCGTTTCCAGCCGAGCGGCCGGCTCTACGGTCGCGAGTCGGCGCAGGCGCAACTCGGTCAGGCCTTCGAGGACGCCGCGTCCGGCCCTGCCATCGGCGCCGGGCTGGTGGCGGTGGCCGGCTTCTCCGGCATCGGCAAGACCGCGCTGGTGCTGGCGGCGCAGCGCAGCCTGCTGGCGCAGCGCGGGCATTTCGCGGCGGCCAAGTTCAATCAGTACGGACAGGACCGCGCTTACGGCCCGCTGCTCCACCTGCTGCTCCAGCGCGCCGCGCAGGTGCTGGCGCTGCCGGCGCCGCAGCAGGCGATGTGGTGCGAGCGCTTGGGCGAGCGCCTCGGCGCGAATGCCGCATTGCTCGCGCAGGCCCTGCCGGAGATGAGGCCGCTGCTGGCCGTGGACGCCCCGCTGATGCCGGTCGGTCCGGCCGAAGCGGAGAACCGTTTCCTGCGCGCCGTCAGCCAGGGGTTCGCGGCGCTGGCGCGCGAGGGCGAGCCGCAGACGCTGTTCCTCGACGACTGGCAGTGGGCCGACCGCGCCTCGCGTCGCCTGCTGCGCGAGTGCCTGCACGACGCGACACTGCGCCACACGCTGTTCGTCATCGCCTACCGCGACAACGAGATTCCGCCCGGTCATCCGATCGCGCAGGAACTCGCGGAACTGCGCCAGCAGCTCGGCGAGCGCTTCATGCCCTTGCGCGTCGGTCCTCTCGGACTCGACGACACGCGGCAACTGCTGGCCGACAGCCTGCATCGCGACCCGTCCGAGGAGGACGCGGGGCTCGACGAGCTCGCCCGCCTCTGCCAGACGCGGACCGCCGGCAATCCCTTCTTCCTCCGCCGCCTGCTCGAGGACCTAGTCCGGCGCGGCCTGATCCATTACGACCCCGCCGCGCAACGGTGGGACCACGCACTGGAGCGCATCGCGGCCACGCGCACGGCAGACAACGTCGTCGCGCTGATGCTGCAGCAGCTCGAGCGCCTGCCCGACACGACGCGACAGGCGTTGAGCGTGGCCGCGCTGCTGGGCGCGGGTTTCGGCCTGGACAGCCTGGCGACCGCGCTGGACGTGCCGGCCGATCTGCTCGCCATCGACCTGTTGCCGGCGCTGCAGGCGCAGTTGCTGGTGCCGGCGAGCGCGCTGTACCGCTACGCGCCGCAGCTGCAGGGCCAGGCCAGCGAGTCGGTCCGTTATGCCTTCGCGCACGACCGCGTGCAGGAGGCCGCCTTGCAGCGCATCGCGGCCGACCAGCGTCCCGCCTTGCAGCTGCGCATCGGCCGCCTGCTGCGCGACGGCCACCTCGCCGCGCATCCCGATGTGCCGCTGCCCTACACGGTGCTGCATCACCTGAACGCCTCGCGCCTGCTGCTGCACGAGGCGCACCACGATGCCGAGCGCCAGGCGCTGGCCGGCTTCAACGCCCAGGCGTCCCGGCTGGCGATGGACGCCGCCGCGTTCGAGCCCGCGGCCGACTACGCCGAACTCGCGCTCGAACTGGCGCCCTGCTCGCCGCAGCGCGCCGCCTGGCTGCATCACGCGGCGCGCATGGCCTACCTGGCCGGTCGTCCGTCCCGTATGGACGCGCTGCTGGAATCGGCGATCGCCGATGCGGCGGACAACGCGCAGCGGGCGCGGCTGCTGGAAGTCCGCATGGAGGCCTTCTACGCGCAGGGCCGGCTCGCGGACACCGTCGATCTCGGGTTGGAGCTGTTCCTGCTGCTCGGCGCCGAGCTGCCGCGCGCCGGCGGTCCCGATGCGATGGCCCAGGTCATGCAGCTGCTGGCCGACCTGCAGCAGGAGATCGCCGGCATCGGCCTGGACACGCTGGCCGCGCGCGGACCGATGCGCGACGAGCAGCGGCTGCTGCTGATCTCGATCGCCGCCAAGATGACCGCCGCGGCCTACATCGTGCGGCCGGCGCTGCTGCCGCTGCTGACGCTGTTCCAGGTCCGCCTGATGGTGGACCACGGCCATGTGCCGCAGGCGCTGTCGGCGTACTCGGTGCTGGGGCTGATGTGCGCGGAGTTCCTCGGCGACTACCGCTTCGCCCACGACCTGGGCCGCATGTCCACGCAACTGGTCGAGCGGCACGGCTGGATGCAGGTCTTCGCGCATGCGGGCTTCTCGTTCCATGCCTTCCTCAGCCACTGGGTGCAGGGGCTGCGCGTGAGCATGGACGGCCTGATGCAGACGCACCGCAACGGGCTGGAATTCGGCAACCTGCGGCATGCGGGCCTCGGCCTCTACGTGCACGACGTGCATGCGCTGCTGTCCGGCAGGCCGCTGCCGGCGCTGGAAGAGCAATTGGTCACGCACGGCCAGCGCCTGCGCGCGATGCGCCAGCCGGTGGCCGCGGACTATGAAGAGGCGCTGCTCGGCCTCGTGCGCGCGTTGCGGCAACCGCGACTGCCGGACGAAGGCTTCGACGGCCTGGAGGCCTTGGCGCGCACCTACGGCGAGCGCCAGGACCAGACCGGCCTGATGTTCCTGCACGGCTGGCAGGCGGTGCTGCATTTCATCGCCGACCGGCCGGCGCCCGCGCTGCGCCTGGCGCTCGAAGCGCGGTCCCTGTTCGCGGCGGGACGCGGCATGCACGCGCAATCGCTGCTGCTGTTCGTCGCGGCCTGGGCGGCGCAGCGCGTCGCGTTGGCGGGCGGTGCGCGCGATCAGGCCCTCGAGGACGACGCGCTGCTGCGCCTGCGGCGCTGGCGGGATGCCGGACCCGGCCACCTTCACGACCGTGTCGCGCTGCTGCAGGCGCAGCAGGCGATGCTGTCGGGAGCGCCGGAGCAGGAGGTCGACCGGCTGCTGGCCGAGGCGCTGGACGCGGCGGCCGGACCGCAGGGGACGCCGCTCGATCTGGCGGCGGTGCTGCGGGCCCAGGCGGACGCCTGGCGCGATCGCGACCCGGCGCGGGCCGCCCAGGCGCGGCTGCGCCTGCAGCGCACATGGAAGGACTGGGGCGTCACCGCGCTGGCAGGCGAGGCGATGTCCTTGCCGATCGAGGACGGACCCCCCGCGATCGAGGCGGCCTCCGACACCGGCGAGATCCGTGCCGACGCGGCCGACCTCAGCACGCTGACCAAGGCCGTGCAGGCGATCAGCAGCCAGCCCGATCTGCCGCGTCTGTTGCGACGTCTGCTGGAAGTGGTCGCCGAGAACGCCGGCGCGCAGCGCGCGGCGATCGTGCTGGCCAGCGGCACGGCCGGTCCCTCGCGCTGGGTGCTGCAGGCGGAAGCGACGCTGGGCGAGCTGCCCCGGCTGCATCTGCTCGAGCAGCTCCCGCTGGAGCGCGCGGGCCAGCAGCTGCCGCTGTCGCTGATGAGCCGCGTGCTGCGCGACGGTCAGCGCGAGTTGATCGTCGACGCCCGCGGCCTGGCCACGATGGAGGACTACTTCCAGCGCCACGCCTCGCCGCCGCGTTCGGTGCTGGCGCTGCCGCTGCTCAAGCAGGGACAGACGGTGGGCGCGCTGTACCTGGAGAACGCCGCCGCGGCCGGCGTGTTCACCGAGGCACGCGTGAGCTTCCTGGAACTGCTGTGCGCCAACGTCGTCAATGCCGTGGACAACGCGCGGCTGGTGACCGAACTGCAGGAGCTCAATGCCCACCTGGAGCGCCGCGTGGCGCAGCGCACGCGCGAGCTCGCCGACAGCGAAGAGCGTCTGCGCGCCGTGCTCGATCACGCGCCGATCCCGATGGTCGTGACGCGCGATCACGACGCGCTGATCGTGTACGCCAACGGCCCGTCGGCGGCGATCGTGGGCCGTCCGCTGGACGACCTCGTCGGCAAGCCGGCGATCAGCTTCTACCGCGAGCCCGGCGAGCGGGACCGCATCCAGGTGAAGTTCAAGGAACACGGCCGGCTGCAGGGCGAGGAGATCTGCCTGCTGGCCGCCGACGGCAGCGAGCTGTGGATGCTGCTGTCGATGGTGCCGGTGGTTTACGACGGCGCGGCCTCGGTGCTGAGCACGCTGGTGGACTTCACCGACCGCAAGCGGCTGGAGATCGAGCTGCAGCGGCTGGCGACGACCGACGCGCTGACCGGCGCGGCCAACCGGCGCTGCTTCCTGGAGCATGCCGACGCGGAACTGGCGCGCAGCCGGCGCTACGGCTTGGAGATGTCGCTGGTGATGATGGACGTCGACCACTTCAAGCGCATCAACGACACGCTGGGCCACGCGCGCGGCGATGCGGCGCTGTGCCACCTGGTGCAGCTGTGCGCGCAGATCGTGCGCAAGCAGGACCTGCTGGGCCGGCTCGGCGGCGAGGAGTTCGCGCTGCTGCTGCCGCAGACCTCGCTGGAGGACGCGACGCACCTGGTGGAGCGCCTGCGCCACCACATCGAGATCAGCGGGATGGCGCTGCAGCCGGGCTCGGCGCCGACCTCGCTCACGGCGAGCTTCGGCGTCACGGCGCTGCGGCCGGAGGATCTGCGGGTCGAGGAACTGCTCGGCCGCGCCGACCAGGCGCTGTATCGCGCCAAGGACGGCGGACGCAACCGCGTGGAGCGGCAGTCCTGAGCGTCGCGAGTGCCGCGAGTGCCGCGAGTGCCGCGGCGTCGGCGGGTCGGCGGTCGCCGGCGATCGCCGATGACCCCCGTCGGTGAGGATCAGGGGTCGATGCGAGACGGTTTGCTGCGCTCGCGATAGAACGCATCGAAGCGCGCCGCATAGTGGGCCTTCGTTTCCGGCGTGAGCCAGCGCATCAGGCCCTGCCGCAGGTTGGCGGCGCCCTCTGGCCGGCCGTAGGCCTTGTCGATGCCGCGGATCGCCGCGAGTCCCCACGGCGTCCTCGCGCAGGCGATGCCGGCCATCACCAGCTCGCTGGCGCCCTGGATGGGCACGCTGACGAGGTCCTCCGGATTCCCGGCCATGACCAGCGCCATGTCCATCTCCACCGAATAGTCGGCGCGCCCCAGGCTGAGCATCTGCAGCACGCGGGCGCCGAAGTCCTTGGGCGAATAGAGCGTGACGGTGCTGTCGACGGACCGGGCGGCCAGCATCTCGTCGAGCGCCGGCCCGTAGCTGCGGCCGTCGATGAGCGCGCCGCGCAGGGCGTGGTCGGCGAGCAGCCGGGGCAACTGCACCTCACCGGCGGCGTTGCGCGGCAGCAGCTTGAGCTTGTCGCGACGGACGATCAGGCCCGGCGGCGGGGTGAGCTGGGTGTTGATGAAGTAGGCCGACTTCTCGCGGTCGGGCGTGCGGACCATGTTGGCGCGGCACACCTCTTCGCCGTTCTCGATCATCTGCCAGCTGCGCTTGGCGTTGGCGAAGACGACCTCGTGCCGCACGCCCGGCCATTGCTTCTCGAGGTAGGCGGTGACGCGCGCGGTCACGCCGCTGGCGTTGGCGCCGGTCATCTGGGGTGCGTGGTCGGACGCAAGCCAGGTGATCTTCGTGACGGGAGGGGCGGGGGCCACGGCGGTGGCCGTGGGGGCAGGCGTTGCGCCGGACGCCTGGGCATGTGCATGCGGCGCCGCCATCAGAAGGATGGCCGACGGCAGGAGGGCGGCAAGGCGCGAGCGGAGCGGAGCGAGGAACTTCACGACCGACAGCATACGGGGATCGCTGCGGGCGACGGTCGCGCGGCGGCCATGGCGTGCGCCGGGGACCGGTAGTTGGTCACTGCCGGTCCTGATCCGGCGGGGGAGACGAAAAAAGGCCCCGCCGGCTTGTGGCCAGCGGGGCTGCTCGCACAGAGCGAACGGTCTGGTTGCCTATGACGCCGCTTGCGCAGCGCCCGAGACCGACCGAGGAGACAAACGTTGATGCGTGAAGCGCGGTCCCGTCGGGACTCAGCGCACCGCGCTGATCTGGTCGAAGACGCCGCCGTCGTCGAAGTGGGTCTTCTGCGCATTGCGCCAGCCGCCGAAGACCTCGTCGATGGTCACCAGCTTCACCGGCGCGAAGGTCTTGGCGTACTTCGCGGCGATCTTGGGATCACGCGGACGGTAGTAGTTCTTGGCCGCGATCTCCTGGCCTTCCGGCGAGTACAGGTACTCCAGGTAGGCCTGCGCCACCTTGCGCGTGCCCTTCTTGTCGACGGTCTTGTCGACCACCGACACCGGCGGCTCGGCCAGGATGGACAGGCTCGGCGTGACGATCTCGAACTTGTCCGGCCCCAGCTCCTTCACCGCCAGGTAGGCCTCGTTCTCCCAGGCGATCAGCACGTCGCCGATGCCGCGCTCGACGAAGGTGGTCGTCGAACCACGCGCGCCGGAATCCAGCACCTTGGTGTTGGCGTAGATGCGCTTGACGAAGGCCTTGGCCGACTCCGCATTGCCGCCCGGCTGCTTCAGCGAATACGCCCAGGCCGCCAGGTAGTTCCAGCGCGCGCCGCCCGAGGTCTTCGGGTTCGGCGTGATCACGTCGATGCCGCTGCGGGCCAGGTCCGGCCAGTCGTTGATGTGCTTGGGGTTGCCCTTGCGCACCAGGAACACGATGGTCGAGGTGTAGGGCGAGGCGTTGCTGGGCAGACGCTTCTGCCAGTCGGCCGGCAGCAGCTTGCCGTGGTCGTGCAGGGCGTCGATGTCGTAGGCCAGCGCCAGCGTCACGACGTCCGCGTCCAGGCCGTCGATGACGGAGCGCGCCTGCTTGCCCGAGCCGCCGTGCGAGTTCTTCACCGTGACCGTCTCGCCGGTCTTGGCCTTCCAGTACTTCGCGAACGCGGCGTTGTAGTCCTGGTAGAGCTCGCGCGTCGGGTCGTACGAGACGTTGAGCAGCGTGACCGAGCCCTGCGCGTGGGCCTGGGGCATCAGCGCGGCGCCGCTCAGCAGGGCGGCGGTGGCAAGCAGCGAGACTTTGCGGCGAAGTGGGTTCACGGGATTCTTCTCATCACGGGGGGTGGAGGGGAGCGCCCAATGTAGGCAAGCGCACAGTCCAAGGGAACGAAGAAGATCTGCTTTGCTTTGCAGATCAGACGCCGAAGCGGTGCTCCAGCTCGATCCAGCCTTGCCGCCCGTGCGGCGAGTAGTAGCCGACCGGGTAGTACGGCCAGGTGGCGCTCGGATCGCGGCGGATCTTGTCGAACAGGTTGTTGACGATCAGGCTGACGCTGGTCCGCTTGCCGATCTGCCAGGCGGTGCTGGCGTTGAAGTTCCAGTACGGGCCCAGCGTGCCTTCCTGGTCTTCGCGCGTGATGCGGCCGTTGCGCTGCGCGGAGAGCGCATGCGTCCAGTCGCCGACCTGCCAGACCACGCTGGCATTGAGCCGGCTCGGCCAGTCGGTGAAGTCTGGCGTCCCCACCACGTTCCGGTTCTCATCGCCGGCGAACTGCTGGTACTTGAAGCTCTTCACCCGCGTGTACTTCGCGTCGACCGTCCACTTGCCCCAGGAGGCCGTTCCCCACGAATAGCGCGTGCCGACGTCGACGCCCCAGGTCGACTCGTTCGCCGCGTTGATCGGGTTGACGCGGACCTCCGCGACCTCGCCCGGACGGACCAGCGCGTCGGCCGGGTTGCGGCGCACGCGGGCGATCGCGTCCACGCAGGTCGGCGACTGGATGTCCTTGACGCCGGTGCGGCAGTCCGATTCGTCGCGCAGCACGCCGTCGGCGCTGAGGTCGGTGACCAGGTCGCGGATGGCGATCTTCCACAGGTCCAGCGACACGTCGAAGGACGAGGCCGGCTGCCACACCGCACCCAGGCCCCAGGAGCGGCCGCGTTCGGACTTCAGGTCCGACGATCCGGTGCGCACGAAGTTGAAGCCCGGCGAGACGTCGGCGAAGTCGCAGGTCGACAGCGGCTGGCCGGTCTGCTTGCAGCGGTAGTAGTCGGTCGACGACGAGTAGTAGCCTTTGGTCTGCTGCGCGAAGATGTAATTCATGTCCGGCGCGCGGAAGCTGGTCGCGTGCTGCGCGCGCAGCAGCAGCGTGGACAGCGGCCGGAACTCGAGGCCCGCGTTGTAGGACGTGCTGCCGTCGCTGCGACCGGCGAATTCGTAGCGGTCGTGCCGCGCGGCCAGCGTGGCGGTGAGCTGCTTCGTGATCGGCGCGTTGAGTTCCCCGCCCAGCGCCAGCCGCTCGCGCGTGCCGCGCACCGTCGGCGAAGTGCTCGTGTTGTAGAACACGCCCTGGCCCAGCCGGGGGTCGGCCTCGTTGCGGAAGCCTTGCGTGCCGGCTTCGGCCACGACGGCCGCGCGCACCGGACCGCCCGGCAGCTGGAACCACTCGCCGCTGGCGGAAGCGCTCAGCTGCTGGTTCCAGCTGGCGTTGCGCGTCCAGCTGCGGTCGGTGACGCTCTCGACTTCCTGCGGCGTCAGCGGTCGGAACAGGCGCGCCGGATCGGCCGAATAGATCGGCGTGCCGTCCGCCTCGGTGCCGAGCTTCTGTCCGAGCAGCAGTGGCTCGATACCCGCGGTCAACCGCGGCGTCGTCGTGCGGTTCAGGTAGTACGAGCTGTTGGCCGCGACCTCGAAGGTCCAGGTGCCGGTCAGCTCGCCGCGCGCGCCGACGGCGACGTTGTGCGTCGAGTCCTGCCACTTGCGGTTGAAGTTGTCGACGCCGCCAAGCTCCTCAGGCGCGAAGCGCCGCGTCCAGATCTCCAGCTGGCCCGTCGCGGCGTTGCGGAAGTAGCCCTTGTTGGCGATGTCCGAGGTCCAGGTCGGGCCGCGCGTGTTGTTCTCGGTCCTCGCCCAGCCGAACTGGCCTTCGGCGAACAGCTCGAGGCCGTGATCGAGCGCGAGCGTCAGCGAGCCCGCAGCCTGCGCGCTGCGGTTGCCGGTCTGCGTCGTCCAGTAGGTCGTCGAGGCGCGTCCGCTGCCGCAGTAGCTGCCGTTCTTGGCCGTGTACGGCGAGACCGAGCCCTCGAACAGCGAGGCCGCGCCCGCGCAGCCGTCGGCCGGCGCGAGGTAGGCCCCGCCGCTGGCGTTGCGCCGGCCGATGACGACCGACGGCGCGGCGCCCTTCAAGGTCGTGTCGGCCATGAAGTCGCGCTGGCGGCTCCAGATCGGCTGGCGTCCGCTGAGCTCGACACCCCACACGCCCTGGAGCCGCCCCGCATCCAGGCCGCCGGTGATCTGCGCGCGGGCGTTCTCGCCGCCGCCGCGTTCGGTGCCGCCGGCGCGCAGGTTCACGGTGACGCCGTCCACATGCTTCTTCAGCACGATGTTGACGACGCCGGCGATCGCGTCGGAGCCGTACACCGACGACGCGCCGCCGCTGAGCACCTCGATGCGGTCGATCAGCGCGGACGGGATGTTGGCGATGTTGACGAAGTTGACCGAGCCCTCATAGGCGGTCGGGTAGTCCGCGACGCGTCGGCCGTTGACCAGCACCAGCGTGTGGTTGGGGCCGAGGCCGCGCAGGCTGATCGCATTCGCCGCGGGCGTGAAGGTGTTGCCGAAGTCCTCGCCCTGCGTGAAGCCGGTGTTCTCGGTCAGGCTGCTCAGCGCGTCGGAGACGTTCTTGTAGCCGAGCCGGTCGAGGTCCTCCGACTTGATCACCGTGATCGGGCTCGGGCCTTCGCTGTTGACGCGCGAGATGCGCGAGCCGGTGACGACCACGGATGGCAGCGGCGCGTCCTTCGTCGGAGCCGCGTCTTGCGCGAAGGCGGTGAAGGGGAAGGCGGCGGCCAAGGCCGCGACCAGGGTGGCGGCCGGTCCGGTATGGCGGGCCACATGCTCGGCGAACTGCTTCAAGAGACTTCCTTGTGGGAGTGAACAGATGAGCCCGTCACTCTAGGAAGCCCCTTCAGCGCGATGAACCAATGCTTTCTGCGTTGCTTAGCTGTGCACCGTGCCTATGCACATGCGAAATTTCTTTTGGCACGGTCAATCCGAGCCGTTCGGCGCGACGCGCGCCTGCTCCACCAGCTCGCGCGACAGCGGCGGCGCGAAGGTCTCGATGAAGGCGTAGACGTAGTCGCGCAGGTAGGCGTCACGGCGCACCGCGAGCCGCGTCAGGTTGTCCGCGAACAGGTGGCGCGCGTCGATCGAGCGCAGATGGCGGTCGCGTTCCTCGTCGTAGGCGATCGCGGCCACGATGCCGACGCCCAGTCCCAGCTCCACGTAGGTCTTGATCACGTCCGCGTCCATCGCGACCAGCACGACGTTGAGGTCCAGCCCCGCCGCCGCGAAGGCGTCGTCGATGTGCGAGCGGCCGGTGTAGCCGGTCTCGTAGGTGATGACCGGGAACTCGGCCAGGCGCTCCAGCGTCAGCGGCGTGCCGGCATTGGCCTCGGCCTCCAGCGGATGGCCGGGCGGCACCAGCACCGTGTGGGTCCAGCGGTAGCAGGGCAGCGTCAGCAGCTGCGGATGCAGCGCGAGCGCCTCGGTGGCGATGCCGATGTCCGCCTCGCCGTCGATCAGCAGCCGTGCGACCTGTTGCGGCGAGCCCTGCGTGAATTGCAGGCTGACCTCGGGATGCGATTCGCGGAAATCGCGCACCGCCGGCGGCAGCGCGTAACGCGCCTGGCTGTGCGTCGCCGCGATGCGCAGGTGGCCGCTGTCGGCGCGGGCGAAGTCTTCGCCGGCGCGGCGCAGGTTCTCGGCTTCGCGCAGCAGCCGCTCGACGATGGGCATCACGTTGCGGCCCGGCTCGGTGAGCCCGGTGAGCCGTTTGCCGGCGCGGATGAAGATGTCGATGCCGAGCTCGTCCTCGAGCTCGCGGATCTGCCGGCTCACGCCGGGCTGCGAGGTGTGCAGCGCCTGCGCGACCTCGGTCAGGTTGAAGTTGCGGCGCTGGGCCTCGCGGACGGATCGGAGTTGTTGGAAGTTCATCGTCGGCCACACATCGGGGGAACGTCAGCCGATGCGAAGCGACATCGGAAAGCGTCGGGGGAGGATCGAACGACGTCCGCGGACGTCGGGGGAAGTTCCGGAAAGCTCGGAGAAGCTCGGAAAAGATCGGGAAAGCGGATTGCTTATGCGGATTGATTATTCGAATCCGCGCGGCCCGTGTCCTCCAACAAAAATCGATAAGCATTCCCGCGCCGGATGCATGTGCATAGAAGGCCTATGCTGCGAACCTTGCCGTGCTTATGAATCGCCGTTCCCCGCTCTCATCGTCGACGGTCGCGCTGTCGATCGCGATCGCCCTCGGCGCGCCCGCCACGGGTCGGGCCGTCGACAAGATCGTGTGGCTCATGCCCGAACTCGACACCGTGGCACCGCCTTCGCCCGGCGCGGCGTCGGTGCCCGTGCGCCGCGGGCTGGCCCAGCCGCTGTCGGACTATCTGGCCGCCCACTGGGGAACGCCCGCGAAGCACGAGGTGCTGATCGCCAACGTCAAGCGCAGCTGGCGGATGATCGAGGACGGCGAGCCCGCCTGCCACCTCGGCGTGCTGCGGACGCCGGAGCGCGAGGCCGTCGCCTACTTCTTCGATACGCACCTGATTCCGCCGCATCAGCTGATGGTGCGGCGCAGCGCGTTGCCCAAGGTGCCGCGTTTCACGGATGGCGACGCGGACCTCGAAAGGATCTGGGCCGAGAAGCAGCTGCGGGGCGCGATCGTCGCCGGACGCAGCTATGGACGCGCGCTCGACGCGCTGCTGGCCAGGCGACCGCCGGGCGTGATCGATGAATACACGACCTCGGACTTCGGCGGGAACATGCTGTCGATGATCGCCATCGGGCGCGCCGACTACACGATCGAATACGACTTCGTCCTCGCCAACCAACAGGAGCTGCGCGCGGCCGGCGGTCCGGGCAGCGCCAGCGGCAAAGGCAGGGTGTCCACCGCCGATCTCGTCAGCGTGCCGATCGAAGGTTCCGGCAGTCCCGTGATCTCCGGCATCGCCTGTCCCCGCAACGCATGGGGCAGACGCATCATCGACCAGGTGGAGCGCGTGCTCTCCACGCCGCAGGCGCGGCAGTTCATGCGGGACGAGTTCATCGCCCACCTCAGCCCCGAGGCCCAGGCGCGCTACGGACCGCGGATCGACGCGTTCTACTTCTACGCGAAGCCGGCCGCCAGCGCGCCGAAATGAGACGGCACGCTCACGCGTCGGGATCCATCGCCTCGCGCACCGCTTCCTCGGTCAGCTCGGCCACGCATTCCTGCAGGAAGCGGTAGGCGAAGCCGCGCAGGTAGTGGCCGCGCTTGAGCGCGATGCGCGTCGTGTTTGGCGGGAACAGGTGCGTCGCGTCGATCAGCTGCAGGCCCGCATCCCGCGCGGGCTCGAAGGCCATCGCCGCGATGACGCCGACCCCCAGCCCGATCTGCACGTAGGTCTTGATGACGTCCGCGTCCAGCGCCGACATCACCAGGTCCGGCGCCAGGCCGGCCGCGGCGAAGCTCGCATCGATGCGCGCGCGGCCGGTGTAGCCCTCGTGGTACGTGATCAGCGGCTGCTCGGCCAGCGCCTCCAGCGTCAGCGGCTGGCGCGTCAGCGCGTGTCCTTCGGGCACGACGACCGCGTGGCGCCACTCGTAGAACGGGAAGGTGACGAAGGCGTCGTCCTTGCCGAGCGCCTCGGTGGCGATGCCGATGTCGGCCTCGCCGGACTGCAGCAGCGAGACGATCTCCGACGGGCTGCCCTGGTGCAGCACCAGGTGCACGCGCGGATAGGCGGCCTTGAAGCGCGCCACCACCTGCGGCAGCGCGTATCGCGCCTGCGTGTGCGTCGTCGCGATCGTCAGCTGGCCCTGGTCGGCGCTGCTGAACTGCTGCGCCAGGCGCTTGATGTTGCGCACGTCCTGCAGCATGCGGTCGACGACGACCGCCAGCTCTTTCCCGGGTTCGGTCAGCCCGAGCAGGCGCTTGCCGCGGCGCTGGAAGAGCTCGACGCCGAGCTCGTCCTCCAGGTCCTTGATGTGCTTGCTCACCCCCGACTGCGAGGTGAACAGCGCGGCCGCCACCTCGGTCAGGTTGAAGTTCTGCTGCACCGCCTCGCGGACGATGCGCAACTGTTGAAGGTTCATGGTGCGGGACCGCTCGCTCTTCGGCTCGTCGATCGATGGCGATCAGGCGGCCTGGTCGATGCCGAACAGGCTCAGGCGGGAGGCTTGCAGACGCACGTGCTGGCCGGCGGACAGCTGCAGCGCTTCGGCCTGCTCGCGGCTGAGCTCGGCTTCCAGATGCTCGCCCTGCGCGCCGCGCAGCTCGACACGCGCGGCGGCACCGAAGGCCAGCACGCGTTCGACCGTCGCCGGCAGACCCGGCGCGTCCTGCGACGGGATGATCACCAGTTCGTGCGGACGCGCATACGCCTGCACGAGACCGTGCTGGGCGCCTTCGATCGAAGCGGCAGCGCCCTGCGCGAGCGTCTGATCCCCGACGCGCACGATGCCGCTGTCCACGCGGCCTTCGAAGCGGTTGACCGCGCCGAGGAAACCGTAGACGAAGGGCGTCGCCGGACGCTGGTAGACCTCGACCGGCGAGCCGACCTGCTCGACCCGGCCGTGATCCATCAGCACGACGCGGTCGGCGACTTCCAGCGCCTCTTCCTGGTCGTGCGTGACGAAGATGCTGGTGATGTGGAGCTCGTCGTGCAGGCGGCGCAGCCAGCGGCGCAGCTCCTTGCGGACCTTCGCGTCCAGCGCGCCGAAGGGCTCGTCGAGCAACAGCACGCGCGGCTCGACGGCCAGCGCGCGGGCCAGCGCGATGCGCTGGCGCTGACCGCCGGACAGCTGCGGCGGATAACGGTCGGCCAGCCAGTCCAGTTGCACCAGCTGCAGCAGCTCATGCACCTTGCGCTTGATCTCCGCTTCCGGCGGACGCTGCTTGCGCGGCTTCACGCGCAGGCCAAAGGCGACGTTGTCGAAGACCGTCATGTGGCGGAACAGCGCGTAATGCTGGAACACGAAGCCGACTTCGCGCTCGCGCACATGCGTGTCCGACGCGTCGGCGCCGTCCAGCAGCACCTGGCCGCGATCAGCCGTCTCCAGCCCCGCGATGATGCGCAGCAGCGTGGTCTTGCCGCAGCCCGAGGGGCCCAGCAGCGCGGTCAGCTCGCCGGTGGGGAAGTCCAGGCTGACGTCGCCCAGCGCGGTGAAGCTGCCGAAGGACTTGTGGATGTTGCGGACCTGGATGCTCATGCTTCTTCCTTCACGACGCTGCGCGTCGCCTGCCATTCCACGAGCTGCTTGAGCCCGAGGGTGACCAGCGCCAGCAGGGCCAGCAGCGATGCGACCGCGAATGCCGCGGCGAACTGATATTCGTTGTAGAGGATCTCGACCTGCAGCGGCAGCGTGTTGGTCTGGCCGCGGATGTGGCCCGACACCACCGACACCGCGCCGAATTCGCCGAAGGCGCGCGCATTGCACAGGATCACGCCGTAGAGCAGGCCCCACTTGATGTTGGGCAGCGTCACATGCCAGAAGGTGCGGAAACCGCTGGCGCCGAGCACCGTGGCCGCTTCCTCCTCGTCACGCCCCTGTGCCTGCATCAGCGGGATCAGCTCCCGCGCGACAAAGGGGAAGGTCACGAACACGGTGGCCAGCACGATGCCGGGCACGGCGAAGATGATCTTGACGTCATGCTCCTGCAGCCACGGCCCGAACCAGCCCTGCGCGCCGAAGATCAGCACGTATATCAGGCCCGCGACCACCGGCGACACCGAGAACGGCAGGTCGATCAGCGTGATCAGCAGCTGCTTGCCGCGGAAGTCGTGCTTGGTGATGGCCCAGGCGGCGCAGACGCCGAAGATGATGTTCAGCGGCACCGAGATCACCGCCGCCAGCAGCGTGAGCTTGATCGCGGAGACGGCGTCCGGCTCGATCAGCGAGGCGAGGTAGGTGTCCCAGCCCTTGCGCAGCGCCTCGGTGAAGACGGCGGCCAGCGGCAGCAGCAGGAACAGCGCGAAGAAGGCCAGGCCCAGCGTCAGCAGCGTGTAGCGCACCCAGCGCTTCTCTGCCGTGGCGGGGTTGCCCTGGTAGTGGCCGGCGGCGCGACCGCGGCCGAGTGATGCGGCGGATCCGGCCATGTCAGCGCTTCCCGTCCAGACCGTTGCGACGCAGGCTCCAGGCCTGCAGTCCGTTGATGCCCAGCAGCAGCAGGAACGAGAACACCAGCATCACGACCGCGATCGCGGTGGCGCCGACGTAGTCGTACTGCTCGAGCTTGGTGATGATCATCAGCGGCGTGATCTCGCTGACCATCGGCATGTTGCCGGCGATGAAGATCACCGAGCCGTATTCGCCGACGGCGCGCGCGAAGGCCAGCGCGAAGCCGGTCAGCAGCGCCGGCGTCAGCATCGGCAGCACCACCAGGCGGAAGGCCTGCCAGCGATGCGCGCCCAGCGAGGCGGCGGCTTCCTCGAGCTCCGTGTCCAGGTCTTCGAGCACCGGCTGCACCGTCCGCACGACGAAGGGCAGGCCGATGAAGATCAGCGCGATCAGCACGCCCAGCGGCGTGAAGGCGACCTTGATGCCCAGCGGTTCCAGCCACTTGCCCATCCAGCCGTTGGGCGCGTAGAGCGCCGTCAGCGCGATGCCGGCGACCGCGGTGGGCAGCGCGAAGGGCAGGTCGATCAGCGCGTCCACCAGCTTCTTGCCCCAGAAGTCGTAGCGCACCAGCGACCAGGCGAGGATGAAGCCGAAGATCACGTTGATGAACGCGCCCAGCAGCGCCGCGCCGAAGCTCAGGCGGTACGAGGCCAGCACCCGAGGCGACGTGGCCGCGGCCCAGAAGGCTTCGACGCCGTGGCCCGCGGACTTCAGGAAGACCGCGCACAGCGGGATCAGCACCAGCAGCGAGAGATAGAAGAGGGTGAAGCCCAGCGTCGGCGCGAAGCCGGGCAGCACGCGGCGTCGCTTGCGGGCAGGCGCGGGGGCGGCCTGCGTCGCGGGGAGCACGGCGGTGTTCATCGTCGGGTCGTGATCGGGTCGGGAGATCGGGATCGGGCGCAGACGGTCAGCGGCGCGCGGCCATGATCTCGTCGTAGGTGCCGCCGTCGGCGAAGTGGGTCTTGCCGACCTTGGCCCAGCCGCCCAGCGTCTGGTCGACGGTGAACAGCTTGATCGCGGCGTAGCGGTGCGCGTGCTTCTTGAAGATCGCCGCGTCGCGCGGACGGAAGTTGTTCTGGGCGATGATTTCCTGCCCCTCGGGCGTCCACAGGAAGTCCAGGTAGGCCTTGGCGAGCGCGGCGGTACCGCGCTTGGCGGCGACCTTGTCGACCACCGCGACCGGCGCGTCGGCTTCGATCGAGATGCTGGGCGCGACCACCTCGAAGTTGCCCTTGCCGAATTCGTTCTCGATGAGTTCGGCTTCCGATTCGAAGGTCAGCAGCACGTCGCCGATGCCGCGTTGCGTGAACGTGGTCGTCGCGCCGCGACCGCCGCCGTCCAGCACCGGCACGTTGGCCAGCACCTTGGAGACGAAGTCCCTGGCCTGCGCGTCCGTGCCGCCCTTGGCGATCACGCTGCCCCACGCGGCCAGGTAGCCGTAGCGGCCGTTGCCGGTGACCTTGGGGTTGGGGATGATCACCGACACGCCGGGACGCGCCAGGTCGGCCCAGTCCTTGATGCCCTTGGGGTTGCCCTTGCGGACCAGGAACAGCATCGTCGAGCTGTAGGGCGCGGCGGCGTTCGGGAACTTGCTGCGCCAGTCGGCGCCGGTCAGGCCCTTCTCGGCCAGCGTGTCGACGTCGGTGGCCTGGTTCATCGTCACCACGTCGGCCTCCAGGCCGCCGATCACCGAACCGATCTGCTTGGACGAGCCGCCGTGCGACTGGTTCACCGTGATCGTCTGACCGGTCTTGGCCTTGTACGACGCGACGAACGCCGGATTGATCTGCTTGTAGAGCTCGCGCGCCACGTCGTAGGAGACGTTCAGCAGCGTCGTCGGCTGGTCGGCTGCGGCCGCGACCATCGACGTGCCCAGCAACGGCACCGCCGCGGCCAGCATCAACGCCTGGCGGCGCGAGGCGGAGAACAAGGAGCGGGTGTTCTGGTGGGCGTTGTTCTGGGTCATGGCGGACGGGGCAAGCAGGCGGAAGCCGGCGACGTTGAGGGTCGGGCTGCGAAGCTTGCCAAACAGTCCTTATTCCAGGAACGATTGTTTGGGCATTTGCTTATCTCGCATAACGCATATGCGAAGAATGCAGAAGGCCGGGTGGAAGAAAAGCGCCAGGACCGCGATCGGACACCGCCGGAAGCGCCTCCCCCAAGACCCCGAGGGCGGCCCCCGGTCGCGACCTGGGCTCTCACCATGCCTTCCCGGCGGCCATACTGCCGCCGCCGGCGGGGGCGACATGGGCGCGCCCCGTGGAACGGAGTCTGGGCCGCGATGCGCCGCATCGCCAATGCGCAATGGGCGCAAGCTGCTGCGGGGCCGTCATATGCCCGGCCAGGCAAGGGCTGTCGCCCTGGCGGCGAGGTCTTCCCCCGTCATCCCCAGTCGGTCCCTCTCAAGGGCGACCCGGGTGGCGCCCGGTGGATGGCTCGGATAGTCTGGCGTTTCGAAGGCGTGGCGGGAGACCGTCCGCGCAGGGAGAGCACAACAACGGAAGAGCGAGGAACCGCGTCCATGATGAATGCCCCGATTCCTGACAACGAAGTCGACCGGCTCCAGGCGTTGCGCGATCTGCTGATCCTGGACACCCCGCCCGAGGAGCGCTTCGATCGCATCGTCGCGTTCGCCGCCGAGGAGTTCGGCGTGCCGATCTCGCTGATCAGCCTGATCGACGACGACCGCCAGTGGTTCAAGGCCCGCTTCGGCCTGGCGGTCTGCGAGACCGACCGCAAGAGCAGTTTCTGCGGCCACGCGATCCATGTGTCCGAGGTGATGGTGGTGGAGGACGCGACGCAGGATCCGCGCTTCGCGGACAACCCGATGGTGCTGGGCCCGCCGAACATCCGCTTCTATGCGGGCGCGCCGCTGGAGATCCGCCCCGGGGTGCGCGTCGGGACGCTGTGCCTGATCGACCGGCGCCGACGGACGCTGGACGAGACCGACTTGGCCATCCTCATGAGCCTGCGCGATCTGGCGGTGTCGGAGTTGCTGGGCCAGGCGGTCGAGGAGGGGCGTTGATGCCGGGTTCTCAGCCTCAGCTCCTGCTGGTCGATCCCCACTCGCTGTTCCGCCGTACGGTCGCCATGGTGGCGCGGCAGCTGCAGATCGCGGAGGTCCACGAATCGAGCAGCATCGAGGCGGCCCAGCGACTGCTGGAAAGCCAGCCGATGGACGGCCTGCTGCTGGACATCGGCGGGGGGCTGGACGCGCTGGCGCTGCTGCAGAGCGTGCGGGCCGGGGCGTTGCGCTGCCCGGCGGACACACCGGTCGCGCTGACGGCAGAGGCCTGCGACCTGTCGACGGCGCAGCTCTACAAGGAACTCAAGGTGCGGCGGATCATGCTCAAGCCGTTCAAGGTGAAGACGGCGCTGGAGGTGATCCAGGATCTCGCGAGGCGGGGGGTGCCAGCTGGCACTTTGGAGTAGGGCAGATCTCTTTCGTACTGCCACCGCCGCTGGCCCTCACCCCTACCCTCTCCCGCAAGCGGGAGAGGGAGTTCGACCGGCTCGACTCAAGGAGCTGGCTCCTCTTGCCCCCTCTCTTGCTTGCGGGAGAGGGAGAGTTACTCGACCCAGTGTTGCGCCACCCACGGGGGCGGCAGCACGAAGCTGCGCAGGTGGCGCCAGCGGTGCTTCACGCCGCCCGAAAAGGCCGCGCGGAAGTGATCCCACGGCTTCTCATGCGGCGGATCCTGCGTGTTCCAGCGACCGAGCAGCACGTCGGCCGGATTCGGGCCGCCGGGGAAGGTCACGATGCGGGCGCCCGAAGGCAGGCGCGCCGGCTTGAAGTAGCGCAGCGGGAACGGCGGCAGGCAGTGCAGGCGGAAATGCCGCGTCCACAGGTGCGGCCAGAACTTGATGCCGCCCGGGACCGAGGCGGTGACCCAGTGCTGCTCGAAGCCGTGCTTGTCCGCGACACCCTGCGGGTTGGCGCGGAAGTTCTCGATGATGTGCGGGTACTTGCCCACCGGGAAGCGGAACACCGAGGTCTGGCCCAGGCGTTGCATCGGCTTGGCCCAGTTGCGGGCCAGGATCACGTCGTCCGGATGGCCGTGCGAGAAATAGCCGTCGATGTTGTCGACGACCACCGAGTCCAGGTCCACGAACAGCACCGGACCCGACAGGCCGGTCTTCTCGCCCATGTCGGCGCTCCACATCACGAGCTTGCGCCACTTGCCCATCGACTTCTTCGGCCATTCGCAGCCGAGCTCGGGCAGGTCGTAGGCGTCGACCTCGGGACGCAGGCCCTCGGCGTTGTCGGTGAGGCAGACCAGGCGGAACTCGCCGGTGATGTGCCGCCGCAGCATGCCGTACAAGCGGTTGACGTACTCAGGACCGTACGCGGTTCCCCATTTGACGCAGATGACTTGTTTCACGGGGCTCGTGCTCCTCTGGTTGTTATCCCTACTGGCTTCGGGGAAGTTCATCACTATACGCATGCAGATGTAAACCAATTGCAAACGGGGCATTCCGCGCGATGGCGTGTGGCCTCCAGGGAATGCGCCGCCTTCGCTCACCCGGGCGATCCTTGGAGCCGATGGGGTTGAACGGGCTCGTTATTCGGTTTCCGCGCTAGGACATGCCGTCAGCTTCGTTCCGGCGAGGCAGGCCGATGCCTAGAGTCGGCGACCATGACAGCCCTCGCCCCGCCCCTTGCCACCGCGGTTCCGGCCCAGGCCGCCACACCGACGACGTCGACGGCAGCCTTCGCCGACGCGCCCTCGCAGCGCTTCGAGATCCACGCCTTCGACGAGCCGCTCGGCGCCGAAGTCGTGGGGCTGGACCTGACGCAGCCGCTGAACGACGCCGACTTCGCCCGGCTGCACTGCGCGCACCTGGATCACCACGTGCTGGTGTTCCGCGATCAGCGCATCACGCCGGCGCAGCACATCGCGTTCAGCCGCCGCTGGGGACCGCTGCAGATCCACGTGCTGCGCAACTTCCAGCTGGCCGGCCACCCGGAGATCCTGCAGGTGTCCAACGTGCGCGATTCGCAGGGCCAGCCGGTCGGACTGGGCGATGCCGGGCAGTACTGGCACTCGGACCTGTCGTACAAGGAGCGGCCCAGCCTGGGCTCGCTGCTGCACGCGCAGGAGCTGCCCGAGGAAGGCGGCGACACGCTGTTCGCCAACCAGCATCACGCCTACGACGGGCTGCCGCTGGCGTTGAAGACGGCGATCGCCGGCAAGCGCGCCGAGCACAGCTACCTCGCGAAGTATGAGGAGCTGCGCGCGCGCAACCCGTGGCGGCCGAAACTGACGCCCGAGCAGATCGCCGAAGTGAAGCCGGCGTCCCAGCCGATCGTGCGCACGCATCCGGAGACGGGTCGTCGCGCGCTCTTCGTCAGCGAGCACTTCACGACACGCATCCTCGACGTGCCCGAGGACGAGAGCCGCGACCTGCTCGCCCAGCTCTTCGAGCACAGCAGCCGCAAGAGCATCGTCTATCGCCACCGGTGGCTGCCGCACGACCTGGTGTTCTGGGACAACCGCTCGCTGCTGCACCTGGCCACCGGCTGCCCGGACCACCTGCGCCGACACCTCTACCGCACCACCATCGAAGGCGACATCCCCGCATGAAACCCCACCGCCCCGCTCTCCTGAAATCCCTGCTCACGGGCGCGCTGGCGGCCGGGCTGTCGCTGTCGGCCCTCTCCGCGCACGCGGAAGGCAAGATCCGCATCGCCGAGCAGTTCGGCATCGTCTACCTGCTGCTCAACGTCGCGCAGGACCAGCAGCTGATCGAGAAACACGGCAAGGCCGCGGGCGTCGACATCCAGGTCGAGCGCGTGCAGCTCTCCGGCGGCCCGGCGATCAACGAGGCGCTGCTGTCGGGCAGCATCGACATCGCCGGCGCGGGCGTCGGTCCGCTGCTGACGCTGTGGGACAAGACGCAGGGCAAGCAGAACGTGCGCGGCATCGCCTCGCTGGGCAACTTCCCGTACTACCTGACCAGCAGCAACCCGGCCGTCAAGACGATCGACGACTTCGGCGACAAGGACCGCATCGCGCTGCCGGCGGTGGGCGTATCGGTGCAGTCGCGCATCCTGCAGCTGGCCTCGGCCAAGCGCTGGGGCGATGCGCAGTTCAACAAGCTGGACCGGCTGCAGGTCGCGTTGCCGCATCCGGAAGCGACAGCGGCGCTGATCAAGGGCGGCACCGAGATCAACGCGCACTTCGGCAATCCGCCGTTCCAGGAGCAGGGCCTGGCGGGCAACGCGAACGTGCACATCGTGCTGAACAGCTACGAGGTGCTGGGAGGACCGGCATCGGCGACGGTGCTGTACACGACGGAGAAGTTCCGGCGCGACAACCCGAAGACCTACCAGGCCTTCATCGGCGCGCTGGCCGAGGCGGCGGACTTCATCTCGAAGAACCCGGAACGCTCGGCCGACATCTACATCAGGAACGAGAACTCCAAGGTGCCCAAGGAGCTGCTGCTGAAGGTGATCAAGAACCCGGAAGTGCAGTTCAAGATCACGCCGCAGAACACCTTCGCGCTGGCGGCCTTCATGCATCGCATCGGCGCGATCAAGAACAAGCCGGCGTCGGCGAAGGACTACTTCTTCGACGACCCGCACAACGCGGCCGGCAGCTGAGCATGAGCGCGGTGCTGGAGCAGCTCGACGCGGCGCCCGACCATGAGGCTCGCGAGGCCCGCGAGGCCCGCGAGGCATGCGAGGCGTGCGACGGCTTCGCGGGCGCGCATCCGCACGAGCGGCAGGCGCGTTTGCGAGTCGATGGCGTCAGCCTCGACTACCGGAGCGATCGGGGCGTGGTGCGCGCGACGCACCGCGTCGGCTTCGACGTGCTGCCGTCCGAGCGCTTCGTGCTGCTCGGCGCGTCGGGCTGCGGGAAGTCCTCGCTGCTGAAGGCGGTCGGCGGCTTCGTCACGCCGGCGGAAGGGCGCATCCTCGTCGACGGCAAGCCGGTGAACGGCCCGGGGCCGGACCGCATCGCCGTGTTCCAGGAATTCGACCAGTTGCCGCCGTGGAAGACGGTGCTGGAGAACGTCGCGTTCCCGCTGATCGCATCGGGCACGGCCTCGCGCAAGCAGGCGCTGGAGCGGGCGCGGGACTGGCTGTCCCGCGTGGGGCTGAGCGACTTCGCGTCGGCCTATCCGCACCAGCTGTCGGGCGGGATGAAGCAGCGCGTCGCGATCGCGCGCGCGTTGGCGATGAAGCCGCGCGTGCTGCTGATGGACGAGCCGTTCGCGGCGCTCGATGCGCTGACGCGCCGGCGGATGCAGGACGAATTGCTCGCGCTGTGGGAGCAGGAGCGCTTCACGCTGCTCTTCGTGACGCATTCGATCGAGGAAGCCCTGATCGTGGGGCATCGCGTGCTGGTGCTGTCGCCGCATCCGGGACGGGTGCGGGCGGAGCTGAATGCGCAAGGTCTGACGCCGGCGCAGCGCGCCGCGCAGGCGCAGCGCATTGAGCACCTGCTCTTCGGCGATGAGCCGATTGCGGAATCGGCGGCTTCAGCGGCTTCTTCGGCTTCTGCCGCCAACACCGCTGCTGCCACTGCTTCCGCTGCAGCGATCGGTCCCGCCGCCTCTGCCACGGTGGCCTTGAGCTGAGGGAGTCACCGATGACCGTCACCGTGCTGCCGACGCAGCGGCCGCTCGATCCGCCCCCGCGCGCGGAGCGCGAGGAAGCGCTCGCCGATTACGTGCCCGTGCAGGTGGCGGCGATCCCGCTGTGGCGTCGCGCGCTGGATTCGAGCGCCTGGCGCCAGGCCGCGCTGCTGGCGTTGCTGGCCACGCTCTGGGAAATCGCCGCACGAGCGGCGGACAACGATCTGCTGTTCCCCTCGTTCGTCTCCGCGGCGCGGGCGCTGTGGGAAGGCTTGTACGGCGGCGAACTGCTGGTGCGGGCGGGCATCTCGCTGAAGCTGCTGCTGCAGGGATACGCGTTGGGGGTGGTGCTCGCGCTGGGTCTGACCGCGCTGGCCACCTCGTCGCGCTGGGGTCGGGACTTGCTGGCCAGTCTGACGGCCATGTTCAACCCGCTGCCGGCGATCGCCTTGCTGCCGCTGGCGCTGCTGTGGTTCGGACTGGGGTCCGGGAGCCTGATCTTCGTGCTCGTGCACGCGGTGCTGTGGCCGCTGGCCCTGGCGGCATCGGCGGGTTTCTCGTCCGTGCCGGAGACGCTCCGCATGGCGGGTCGCAACTACGGACTCACGGGGCCGCGCTATGTCGCGCAGATCCTGCTGCCGGCGGCGCTACCGTCCCTCCTCTCCGGACTGCGCGTGGGCTGGGCCTTCGCGTGGCGGACGCTGATCGCCGCCGAGCTGTTCTTCGGCGCTTCCTCCGGCCAGGGCGGTCTGGGCTGGTACATCTTCCAGAACCGCAACGAGCTGCAGACCGACCGGGTCTTCGCAGGCCTGGCCTTGGTCATCCTGATCGGATGGCTCGTCGAACGCCTCGTCTTCAGCACCATCGAGAAGGCGACGGTCACGCGGTGGGGCATGCAGCGGTGAGTGAACCAACGGACCGCTGTCCAGGTTCATTGCTCTGGCGGAAGTGACCTATCCCGATCGATCATGCTTGACTCCTTGAAGCTCGAAATCGCCAGGTTGATCTCATCGCCCTCCGCCGTCACTGACTGGTTCTTGTGTTCCTTGCCAGCGTGCTTACTGGATTCCTTGGTCCCCCTCGCATGAATGCGTAGAAGCGGTGGACGGCAGAGGGAGATAAGACGAGCGGGGCGCGCTGCCGACTGATCCTCCGCTCCACGGCATGCGCCAGCCGCGACAGCCCGAAGCACATCACGAAGTAGCCGCCGGCCAGCGTGCCGTAGACCGCCACCGGCTGAACCAGCACCTGCGCGTTGACCTGGCCGGCGATGAAGGACAGCTCCGACAGCCCGATGATCGTGCCCAGCGAGGTCTCCTTGATCGTCGACGCGAACTGGTTGACCAGCGACGGCAGCATGTGACGCAGCGCCTGCGGCAGCAGCACCAGGCGCAAGGACTGGCCCCGCGACATGCCCAGCGCCTCCGCCGCCAGCCGCTGGCCGGACGGCAGCGATTGCAGCCCGGCGCGCACGATCTCGGCCAGGTAGGCGGCGTCGAAGATCACCAGCGCCGCCAGCATCGTGTTGAACTGGTCCGTCTTGTGGCCGGTCACCGCCGGCAGGAAGAAGTAGGCCCAGAACACCACCATCAGCAGCGGCGTGCCGCGCACGACGTAGACCAGCGCGGTCACCGGCCAGCGCAGCCAGGCCCGCCGGCTCACCCGCGCGACGCCGAGCAGCACGCCCAGCGGCAACGCGAGCAGCAGCCCCAGCGCGGCCAGCACCACGGTCAGCGCCAGTCCGCCCAGCGGCCCGTTCGGGTACTGCCCCACCAGCACATAGAGCCAGTAGGTGTCGATCATCTCGGCGATGCTCATCGCGATGCGCTCCTGCCCATTGCGCTTCTGCCCATTGCGTTGCTCGTCACCATGGCCGCTTCAGTGCCCAGCCGGCCTCACCGGATACCGGCGCTGGTACAGCACGCCCGCGCCGGTGATCAGCATCGACACGCCCAGGTAGGTCGCGGTCGCCATCGCGAAGGTCTCGAAGCCGCGGAAGGTCGCGGACTCCACGCGCTGCGCCTGGTACATGAGCTCGGCGGCGCCGACGACCGTCGCGATGCTGGTGTTCTTCCAGAGGTTCAGCGTCTGCGAGATCAGCGGCGGCACCGTCGCCCGCAGCGCCTGCGGCAGCACGACCCATCGCACGGAGCCGGCGAACTGGAGCCCCATCGCCTTCGCCGCTTCCCATTGCCCCGGCGGCACCGATCTCAGGCCGGAGCGCACGTCCTCGGCCATGAACGCCGCCGTGTAGACGACCAGCGCGGCGAGCGCCGCTGCGGCCTCGACGTTGCCCGCGTAGAGCCACGCCTTCACATCGTCGGGCAGCAGCTCCGGCACCGCGAAGTACCAGAACAGCATGTGCGCCAGCAGCGGGACGTTGCGCACGGCTTCGACGTAGGTCCAGGCCAGCGCGCGCAGCGGCGGGAACGGCGCCAGCCGCGCCAGCGCGATCAGCGTGCCCAGCGGCAGCGCGATCACCAGCGCGAGCACCGTCAGCGTCAGCGACAGCCGCACGCCGGCCAGCAGCCAGTCGAGGAACTGCCCTTGCAGCAGCACCGAGAAATCGAGATGAGGCATGGAATCAACGCGGCTCGCAATAAACAACGCCCCGGCCGAAGCCGGGGCGTGCTCGCATCGGATGACAAGGTAGATCAGTTCATCTGGGTCGTGCTCAGCCCTCCACTTGGTCGCTATCGATCTTGAAACTGCGCGTCTGGAACTTCAGGCGCGTCGTCGGTCCGTACCACTTGTTGAACAACTGCTCGGCGGTGCCATTGGCCTCGAGCTCGCGCAGCGCGCCGTCCACCTGCGCCTTCAACTTGGTCTCGCCCTTGCGCAGGCCCAGCGCCAGCGGTTCGACGCTCAGGTTGGCCGACAGGATCTCGTACTGCGCCGCCGCCGGGCCCAGCTTGGCGTACTGGTCGAGCAGCGACACCTCGTCGTTGACGAAGGCCACGCCCTTGCCCTGCTGCAACGCCTGGAAGGCTTGCGGACCGGTGTCGAAGGTGACGACGTCGACCGACGGCACCGCCTTGCGGACGTTGGGTTCCTGCGTGCCGCCCTTGATGGTCACGACCTTCCTGCCGGCCAGCTGGTTCAGCGCCTTGATGCCGCTGTCCTTCTTGACCAGCACCTTCTGGCCGGTGACGAAGGTGGTCAGCGAGAAGTCGATCACCGCCTCGCGTTCCTTGTTGTGCGTCAGACTCGCGGCCAGCACGTCGACGTGGCCCTGCTGCAGCTCGGGGATGCGCGCCGCGACCGCCAGCTGCTTCAGGCGCAGCTTCACGCCGAGCTTCTGCGCGACCGCCTTCGCCAGATCGACCTCGTAGCCGACGATCTCGCGCGTCTTCGGATCGATGAAGCTGTTGGGCTCGTCGGTGCCCAGCACGCCCACCACGAGCTCGCCCTTCTTCTTGATGTCGTCCAGCTGGTCCGCATGGGCGATGCCCAGCATGGCGGCCGAGGTGGCGATCACGAGCAGGGCGCGGCGGGTCACGTTCAGGGTCATGGCGTCGGTGTCCTTGTGGAGGCGGTGGTTCACGATGGACATCAGCTTAGGAACGCCGGCCTTCACGCGGAACGAACGGTTGGGCATATGCATGCGCGGCTTTCGCACGTCCTCTTCCCCGTTCCGTTCTCCGTCCCCTTCATCGACGCGGTGTCGCGCTTGCGGCATGCTGGCCCCATGAGCCTCCTCCACGACCGCGTGCCCGTCATCGACATCTCGGGGCTGCACGACCCGGCGTCCGGCGATCCGGCCTCGCCCGGCGGCCGCCTCGCCGCCGTGCAGATCGGCGAGGCCTGCCGCGCGCACGGCTTCTTCTACGTGAGCCATCACGGCGTCGACGCCGAGCTGATCGCGCGTCTGGACCGGCTGGCGCGCAGCTTCTTCGCGCTGCCCGAGGACGAGAAACGCCGTTGGCCGATGACCGACGGCGGCCGCGCGTGGCGGGGCTACTTCAGTGCCGGCGGCGAATTGACCTCGGGCCGGCCGGACTGGAAGGAAGGGCTGTACCTCGGCGCCGAACTGCCGCCGGACGACCCGCGGGTGTTGGCCGGCACGCCCTTGCACGGCGCCAACCTGTGGCCGGACGTGCCGGGATTGAGGGACACGGTGCTCGAGTACCTCGCCGCCGTGACCGCCGTCGGCCAACGCGTGCTCGGCGGCATCGCGCTGAGTCTCGATCTGCCCCCCGCCTACTTCCTGACGCACGCCACCGCGGATCCGCTGGTGCTGCTGCGGCTCTTCAACTATCCCGCCGTGTCCGAGGCGGCCCACGTCGACGCCCCCTGGGGCGTCGGCGAGCACACCGACTACGGCCTGCTCACGCTGCTGTACCAGGACGACAGCGGCGGACTGGAGGTCCATGGCCGTCGCGGTTGGATCGAGGCGCCGCCGCTGCCCGGCACCTTCGTCTGCAACATCGGCGACATGCTGGACCGCATGACCGCCGGCCTCTACCGCAGCACGCCGCATCGGGTGAAGCTCAACCGCGGCGCGCACGACCGACTGTCGGTGCCGCTGTTCCTCGATCCGTCCTTCACCAGCCGCGTGCAGCCGATCGCCGGCCTGCCGCCGGCGGAGGACGACAGCGCCTCGCGCTGGGACGCGAGCAACGTCCATGTCTTCGCCGGCACCTACGGCGACTACCTGATGGGCAAGGTCGGCAAGGCGTTCCCGGAACTCGGCGCGTCGGTGCTGCCGTGAGGACGGTGGTCGCTCATGCCATCCGCGGATAAGCTGCTGCGACAACCGCGCTTGGAGGCCATCGCTTCCAGCGGATAACCTACGCGGTTTGCCCGCGCCCGGCACCACCCCCGCCGGTCGCGTCGCCCGATCATCCCACCAGGATCACAAGGAGCGCCCATGAGTGCCAAGGAGACCTCTTCCACCCCCGTGCATCGGCAGCCCGACCGCGTCGTCGAAAGGCCCGCCGTGCTGGACCTGATCGGCAACACGCCGCTGGTCCCCGTGCACCGGCTCGACACCGGCCCGTGCCAGCTGTTCCTGAAGCTCGAATCGCAGAACCCCGGCGGCTCGATCAAGGACCGCATCGGCCTGTCGATGATCGAGGCCGCCGAGCGCGACGGCCTGCTCCCGCCCGGCGGCACCGTCGTCGAGGCGACCGCCGGCAACACCGGTCTCGGGCTCGCGCTGGTCGCGCGGGCGAAGGGCTACCGTGTCGTGCTCGTGGTGCCGGACAAGATGTCTGCCGAGAAGGTGCTGCAGCTGAAGGCGCTGGGTGCCGAGGTCCACATCACGCGCTCCGACGTCGGCAAGGGCCACCCCGACTACTACCAGGACCGCGCCGCGCGCCTGGTCCAGGACCTCCCCGGCGCCTGGTACGCCGACCAGTTCAACAACCCCAACAATCCGCTGGCCCACGAGACCACGACCGGCCCGGAGATCTGGCAGCAGGTCGGCCACCGCATCGACGCGATGGTGTGCGGCGTCGGCTCCGGCGGGACGATCACCGGCCTGTCGCGCTTCTTCGCGAAGGTGCGTCCGGGACTGGACATGGTGCTGGCCGATCCGGCCGGGTCCATCCTCAAGGACTACATCGAGACCGGCAGCTTCGGCGAAGCCGGCTCCTGGGCCGTCGAAGGCATCGGCGAGGACTTCATCCCGCCGATCGCCGACCTGAGCGGCGTGCGCCACGCCTACTCGATCACCGACGAGGAGAGCTTCGCCACCGCGCGCGACCTGTACCGCGCCGAAGGCATCCTGGCCGGCTCCTCCACCGGCACGCTGCTGGCCGCGGCGCTGAAGTACTGCCGCGCGCAGACCACGCCCAAGCGCGTCGTCACGCTGGTCTGCGACACCGGCACCCGCTACCTGTCCAAGGTCTACAACGACCCGTGGATGTTCGACCAGGGCCTGCTCAAGCGCGCCACCAAGGGCGACCTGCGCGACCTGATCGCGCGCCTGCCCGAGGACGGCGCCGTCATCAGCGTCAGCCCCGAGGACACGCTGGCCACCGCCTTCTCGCGCATGCGCCAGGCCGAGGTCTCGCAGCTGCCGGTGCTCAAGGACGGCCAGCTCGTGGGCCTGCTCGACGAGTCGGACCTGCTCGCCCAGATGCACATGGACGCGCGCCACTTCAAGGACAGCGTGGACAGCGCGATGAGTCATGATGTGCAGACCCTGCCTCCCGGCGCGCCGCTGTCCGACCTGATCGCGCAGCTGCGCAAGGGCCTGGTGGCCGTGATCGCGGACGATCGCGGCTTCCACGGCCTCGTCACGCGTTTCGATCTCTTGAACCACCTGCGAAAGGGCTTGTCATGAGCCACGACTCCGACCAAGACAATCCGCCGAATCAACCCTTGCACGGCGCCGACCTGCGCTTCGACACGCGCGCCATCCACGGCGGCCAGCATCCCGATCCCACGACCGGCGCGGTGATGCCGCCGATCTACGCGACCTCGACCTACCGCCAGCAGAGCCCCGGCGTGCACCAGGGCTACGAATACGGCCGCACGCACAACCCGACCCGCCAGGCCTATGAGCGCGCGATCGCCAGCCTGGAAGGCGGCGTGCAGGGCTACGCGTTCTCGTCGGGCCTGGCCGCGATGGCCACGGTGCTGGACACGCTGGATGCCGGCTCGCACATCGTCGCCGGCGACGACCTCTACGGCGGCAGCTACCGCCTGTTCGAGCGCGTGCGCAAGCGCAGCGCCGGCCTGCAGGTCACCTACGTCGACAGCAGCAAGCCGGAGAACGTCCGCGCCGCGCTGCGTCCCGAGACCAAGATGATCTGGATCGAGACGCCCAGCAACCCGCTGCTGACGCTGACCGACCTGGCGGCCGTCGCGAAGATCGCGCGCGAGCACGGCGCGCTGGCCATCGCCGACAACACCTTCGCCAGCCCCTGGTCGCAGCGTCCGCTGGAACTGGGCTTCGACGCGGTGATGCACTCGGCCACCAAGTACCTGAACGGCCACAGCGACGTGATCTCGGGCGTGGTGGTGGTCGGCGGCGAGCAGCGCCAGGCGGCGCTGCGCGAGCAGCTCGAGTTCCTGCACAACGCCGTCGGCTCGATCGCCGGACCGTTCGACAGCTTCCTCGCGCTGCGCGGGCTGAAGACGCTGGCGCTGCGCATGGCGCGCCACAACGAGAGCGCGCTGGAACTCGCCGGCTGGTTGGAGGCGCAACCGAAGGTGCGTCGCGTCCACTACCCGGGCCTGGAAAGCCATCCCCAGCTGGCGCTGGCCAAGCGCCAGATGCGCGGCGGCGGCGGGATGATCAGCGTGCAGCTCGACACCGACCTGGCCGGCGCGCGCCGCTTCCTGGAGCGGGTGCAGATCTTCTCGCTCGCGGAAAGCCTCGGCGGGGTCGAGAGCCTGATCTCGCTGCCCGCGCTGATGACGCATGCGTCGATCCCGGTCGAGACGCGCAACCGGCTGGGCATCACCGATTCGCTGGTGCGGATCTCCGCCGGCATCGAGGACGTCGAGGACCTGCGCGATGACCTGAAGGCGGGTCTCGCCGCCATCTGACGGGTCGAGCGGAGGACCTCGACCGGAGGACGTCGATCGGACGACGTCGATCCACGCCCGGCGGACGACCCGGTCCGCCCATCGAATGAACGCGCCGAGGCCGGGAGGCCTTCGGCGCGTTCTGCTTTTCCGAACCGCAGTCCGCACAAGAAACGAAGTGTGGTGTGAAGAATGCGTGAAGATATGCGCGTCAACCGCGCGCTGAACCGATCCGACAGGGGCACGGACTCCACCTGACCGGATCGACACGCCGTCGGAAAAACCTTCGGTTCAATCGCCTTAACTTCCGTTTAAGCGAAGTTCGTTATCATCCCGGTTCGTCTTTTTCGGAGGCCCCGCCATGTCCACCCTCAACTACCGTCACCTCCACTACTTCTGGGTCGTCGCCAAGGAGGGCGGCTTCGCCCGGGCGGCCGACCGCCTGGGCATGGCGGTGCAGACGATCAGCGCGCAGGTGCGGGAGCTGGAGCGGTCGCTGGGCCACCAGCTGCTCAAGCCCGAGGGCCGCGGCCTGGTGCTGACCGAGGCCGGCCAGGCCGCCTTCGCGCGGGCCGAGGAGATCTTCCAGATCGGCCAGATGGTGCCGAACGAGGTCCACGAGGCGGCCACGCAGCGCGTTCAGCGGCTGTCGGTGGGCCTGTCGGACGGGCTGTCCAAGCTGGCCGCGCACGCGCTGCTCGCGCCGGTGCTGGACACGCCGCAGCTGCGCCTCGTCTGCCATGAAGGCGAGGTCGACCAGTTGATCGGTGAGCTGGCCCTGCATCACCTGGATCTGGTGCTCACCGACCAGCCCGCGCCGGTCAATCCGACGCTGCGCATCACCAGCCAGCTGCTGGCGAGCACCACCGTCGACTGGTACGGCCCGGCCGAGCTGATCGAGCGCGCCCGTCGCGCGCCGAACAAGGGCTTCCCGTACGTGCTGGAAACGCTGCCGGTGCTGCTGCCCACGCGCCACGCGTCGCTGCGTTCGGGCCTGGAGCGCTGGTTCGAGCAGCACCACATCCGGCCGCAGATCGTCGGCGAGTTCGAGGACAGCGCGCTGATGAGCGTCTTCGCCGCCCGCGGCCTGGGCGTGTTCCCGGTCAGCCGGCTCGGTGCCGACGACCTCTCGCTGATGGCGGGCCTGCATCTGCTGGGCCAGACCGAAGTGGTCGAGGACGTGCACGCGATCTACTCGCGCCGCGGCCAGAACCACCCCCTGGTGGCCAAGCTGCTGGAGCGCCGCGGCACCCCCATCAACCTGAACGAATTGGAAACGGAAATTGCTTCAGCAAAATGAGTAAGAGGCAGGTTTATTCGATGTGATGGTGGCGTTAAGGTCAGCCCCTCATGCGCGCGCGAGCGCGCTTCCCGTTCAACGGCTTCATCGGCTCAAACGGCCAAGCGGTTCTGAACGGCTTCCACGACTTTCAAGGCTTCAGGAGAACTTCTCATGAGCGACTTCCAACGACAACCGGCGTCTCCCCAGAGCTGGACGCCCGTCACCGCGAACGGCGGCGATTCGGTCTTCACCCAGCGCGCCGACGTGGCGCGCGTGCTGCGCAACACCTACGCGCTGCTGTCGATGACGCTGCTGTTCAGCGCCGCCGTCGCGGCCGCCGCGGTCGCGTACCGGCTGCCTGCCCCGGGCATGATCATCACGCTGATCGGCTACTTCGGCCTGCTGTTCGCGATCCACAAGACGCAGAACAGCGCCGCCTCGGTCCCGCTGGTGTTCGCGCTGACGGGCTTCATGGGCTACACGCTGGGGCCCTTGCTCGGCGCGATCCTGAAGATGGCGGGCGGCGCCAGCATCATCGCCCTGGCGATGGGCACGACCGGCGCGACCTTCCTGGTGCTGTCGGCCTACGTGCTGGCGACCAAGAAGGACTTCAGCTTCATGGGCGGCTTCCTGTTCGCCGGCATGATCATCGCGATCCTGGCGTCGCTGGCCAACCTGTTCTTCCAGCTGCCGCTGCTGTCGGTGGTGGTGTCGGGCGTCGTGGCGCTGCTGTCGGCGGGCATGATCCTGTTCCACACCAGCATGATCGTGAACGGCGGCGAGCGGAACTACGTGATGGCCACGGTCAGCCTGTTCGTGTCGCTGTTCAACCTGTTCACCAGCCTGCTGAGCATCTTCGGCTTCGCCGGCTCCAGCGACGACTGATGCAACGGTTGAAGCAACGGTCGATGCAAGCCGGGCAGGACACGCGATGAAGACCTTCCTCTGGTCCGTGACCGGGCTGTTCGCGCTGATCTGGAGCGGACTGGCCTGGGCCACGGCGGCCCTGGTGCGCTGGACGGTGGAGGCCCTCTCCACCGGTCGCGCGGCCGAACTCGGCAAGAGCGCGGTGGAGTTCAAGTTCCCCGCCTGGCTGGAGCCTTTCCTCGACACCGGGCTGCTCGAGGCCGTGCAAGGCCTCGTGCAATGGCTGCTGGAGATGGCCGGCACCGGCGCGCCGATGGCGGGCTCGGCGATCGGCTGGCTCGTGCCCGTGGTCTGGGTGGCCTGGGCTGTCGGCCTGACGGTGCTGCTGGTGATCGCCCTGGTGATCCATCACCTGATCAAGCGGCTGCCGAGCGCCGGCACGACCGGGACGCGCGCGGCGGCATTGCGCTGAACCGGGTCGGCAACACCGACCGACATCGACACCGACCGAACGACGAGGCGCCCCAGGGCGCCTCTTCTCTTTCACGCGTCCGCGGGCAGTCCGACGGCGAAGCGATAGAGGCAGCACTCGTCCTCGTGGAGGGTGCGGACCTCGCGGGTGATCTCGCCGGCCGCCCGGCCGCGGATCACCCCCGGCCAGAACTGCGCCGCCGGCGTGTTGGCCATCAGGTGGTAGACCTCCCAGCGCCCGGGGAAACGGGCCAGCACTTCCCCTGCCGCGCGCGCCGCCAGCCCGTGGCCGCGATAGCCGCGCGCCAGGAAGAAGTAGCCCATGTTGTGGTCCGAGTCGGGCTGCTCGCACTCCCCGTCGACCACCGCGAAACCGGCGAGCTCGTCGCCGACCCAGATCAGGAAGGGATGCACGTCGTCCTGCGCCCAGTACGGCGCCTTGGGGCGCAGCTGGTAACGGCCCTCGTGCGCGAACGCCACCGGCGTCCACTCGCTGAGGTCGTAGTTGTAGAACTGCATGAGGTTCTCGATGCGCGGCAGGTCGTCGGGCGCGGCGCGCTCGATCCTCAGGGCCGGACTGTCCGGCGGCGGGACCGGGATCGAGTCGTCGAAGTCGGAAGGTCTTGTCTCCATCGTCGCTTTCTGGTGGCGCTCTTCAGGCGCTTGGGGGGAACGCGTCGTCGAACGGCGACTTCACGCCGGCCAGCGCGCGGATGCGGTCCATCCAGCCGAGCACCGCCAGCGTCTCCGCATGCGGCACCACGGGGCTTTCGATCGCGCCGGCGCGTGCGCAGCGCATCGTCTCGCGGATCTCGTTCTCGAAGCCGTTGATCTCGAACGGGCGGGCGATCGTCTCGGGCGTGCCGCGCGCCGGCAGCCACTGGGCGCGCGTCGCCTCCCAGAAGGTCTCCGGCAGCACGATCGCGCCGGCCTCGCCGAGGATGTGCATCGTGTTCGGCGCGAAGGTGTCGATGGCGCACTGGAACTGCGAGGTCAGGCCGTCGCCGAAGTCCAGCGTCACCGCCAGTCCGGCGTCCACGCCGGTCGGCGCGAGCCGGGCCTTCACCGCCAGGTCCACCAGCGGCGGCACCTCGCCGAGCGCATGCTGCAACACCCAGCGCGTCGCGGTCAGGTTGTAGATGCCGATATCCAGCAGCGCGCCGCCCGCCAGCGCGGGGCTGAAGATGCGGCTGTCGGGATCGTAGGGCGCGGGGAAGCAGAAGCTCGACTGCATGCCGCGCAGGGCGCCGAGGCGACCTTCGCGCAGCCAGGCCGCCAGGTCCTGGTACAGCGGCAGAAAGCGCGTCCACACCGCTTCCATCAGGAAGCTGCGGTGCGCGCGCGAGGCCTCGACCAGGCGGCGGCCCATCGCCTGGTTCGGCACCAGCGACTTCTCGCACAGCACGGCCTTGCCGGCCTGCAGCGCGGCGAGGACGTACTCGTAGTGCTGGCCGTGCGGCGTCGCGACATAGACGCCGTCGACGGCGGGATCGTTCATCACCGCGGCGGGATCGGTGTGGGCGAGCACGGCGCGCTCGCCGGGGCGGGACCAGCGTTCGGCGAAGGCGGACGCGCGTTGCGCGTCGCGCCCGCAGACCGCGTGCAGGCGGCAGCCGTCGAGCTGGGCGACGGCCTCGGCGAAGCGCTGCGCGATCGAGCCGGGGCCGATGACGGCCCAGTGGAAAGTGCGTTCGGACATGTGCGGCGATGCTAATCGGACGGACCCGCCGCGGACCGCCGAAAGCCCCGGATCGCGGGGGCCTCAGGGTTGTCCCGGGTCGGGTTCTCCACGGGGCGGACGGCGCCCATGGCGTTCGGTTTCGAGAAGCGCTTCGGCTAAGGTGACGGCCTCGCACAACACGAACGCCCGCCCACAAGACGGGCCGTCCCCCATGAGGATTCCCTTCGTCCTGGCCGCCACCGTGGCCCTCGCCGCGCCTGTCCTGGCGCAGACCGCCGCGCCGGTCGCTCCGACCGGCGTCGCCGCCTCCGCCGAGGCCGCGAACACCGCCAACCTGCTGCTCGCGCCGAGCACGCTGCCGCTGCAATACCCGCCCTTCGACAAGATCCGCGATGCCGACATCGGTCCCGCGATCGACCAGGGCATGGCCGAGCAACTGGCCGAGGTCGCCGCAATCGCCGACAACCCGGCGGCGCCGACCTTCGACAACACCATCGTCGCGCTGGAGCGCGGCGGGCGCACGCTCGGCAGAGCGACCACGCTGCTGATGAGCCTGACCGGCGCGGACGCCAATCCCGCGCGCCTGAAGCTGCAGGCCGACTACGCGACCAAGCTGGCCGCGCACCGCGATGCGATCCAGCTGAACCCGGTGCTGTTCGCGCGCATCGAGTCGCTGTACCAGCGCCGCGCGTCGCTCGGCCTGGGCGCGCAGGAGCAGCGCCTGATCGAGCGCCAGTACAACCAGTTCCTGCGCGCCGGCGCGAAGCTGGACGAGGACGGCAAGGCCCGCATGAAGGCCATCAACGCCGAGATGGCGCAGCTGGGTGCGCGCTTCAACCAGAACGTGCTGGCGGAGGTGAACGATTCGGCCGTGACCGTCGACAGCGCGGACGAGCTGAAGGGCTTGAGCGACGAGCAGATTTCCGCCGCCGCGTCCGCGGCGAAGGAGCGCGGCCTGGACGGCAAGTACCTGATCGCGCTGCTGAACACGACCGGTCAGCCGGTGCTGTCGCAGCTGGAGAACCGCGCGCTGCGCCAGCGCATCTACGAGGCCTCGGTCGTGCGCGGCTCGCGCGGCAACGCCTACGACAACACGGCGCTGGTGTCGCGCGTCGTGTCGCTGCGCGCCGAGCGCGCGAAGCTGCTCGGCTTCGCGACGCACGCGGATTTCGTGCTGAAGGACGAGACCGCCCGCAACCAGCAGGCCGTCAACGGCATGCTGCGCCAGCTCGCGCCGGCGGCGGTCGGCGCCGCGCGCCGCGAGGGCGCGGAGCTGCAGGCCATCATCGATCGCGAACAGAAGGCGAACAAGCAGCCCTCGTTCACGCTGGCCGCCTGGGACTGGAGCTTCTACAGCGAGAAGCTGCGGGCCGAGAAGTACGGCTTCGACGAGGCGCAGCTCAAGCCCTACTTCGAGATGAAGAACGTGCTGGAGAACGGCGTGTTCTACGCGGCCGGCCAGCTGTACGGCCTGAAGTTCAAGCAGCGTCACGACCTGCCGGTCTATCACCCGGACGTGCTGGTCTACGACGTGTTCAACGCCGACGGCTCGCAGCTGGCCATCTTCATCGCCGACATGTACGCACGGCCGTCCAAGCGCGGCGGTGCGTGGATGAACGCCTACGTCGACCAGAGCGGGCTGATGAACCAGAAGCCGGTGGTGGCGAATCACCTCAACATCCCCAAGCCCGCGGACGGCAAGCCGACGCTGCTGACGTGGGACGAGGTGACGACGATGTTCCACGAGTTCGGGCATGCGCTGCACGGCATGTTCTCGAACGTGAAGTACCCGAGCATGGCCGGCACCAAGGTGCCGCGCGATTTCGTCGAATACCCGTCGCAGGTCAACGAGATGTGGGCGGACTGGCCGAGCGTGCTCGCCAACTACGCGAAGCACTACAAGAGCGGCGAGCCGATGCCGCGCGCGTTGCTGGACAAGGTGCTGGCGGCCAAGCAGTTCAACCAGGGCTTCGCGACGACGGAATACCTCAGCGCCGCAAGCCTGGACCAGCGCTGGCACCAACTGCCCGCGGACCAGGTGCCCGGCGCCGACGGCGTGATGGCCTTCGAGGCCAAGGCGCTGCGCGAGGAGGGCTACGACTACGACGCGGTGCCGCCGCGGTACCGCACGCCCTACTTCAGCCACATCATGGGCGGTTATGCGGCGGGCTACTACGCCTATGTCTGGTCGGAGGTGCTCGACGCCAACACGGTGCAATGGTTCAAGGCCAACGGCGGCCTGAAGCGCGAGCTGGGCGACGCGTTCCGCGCGAAGCTGCTGTCGCAGGGCGGCAGCCAGGACGCGCTGACGCTGTTCCGCGGCGTCGTCGGCCACGAGCCTCAGATCCAGCCGCTGCTGGAGCGCCGCGGCCTCGTCCTCGAGAAGACCCGCACGGCGGGCAAGCCGCAGGCATCGACGCCACAGTGATTCGGGGGAGACGACCCACCCGGAGGTGGGTTGTCACCTGTGTTCCGTCAAAGGGCGCTCATCGAGGCGCCCTCTTTCGTTTCTGGGAGGAACTTCCCGCACCAGACTTTCCGCCATGTTGTCGTGGTGGAGCAGTGCGGATGGACGAGATTACGAAGCGGTGGTTTGATGCGTCGACGGTGGAGGTATGGAGGGCGGCGGAACTGGACGGATGGCGCTCGGACGACGAGTTGGTTCGTCTATCCGGTGCACCGAAGGGCAGCCGGCTTGAGGTTGCGCCAACGCCGACAGGCAGGATCCAACTGCGGGTCATCAATCAAGATTTGCTTCTCGAGCCACTGATCCGATTTGTCAACCAGGAGGCAAGTGGGAACTACATCTTCGAGATCCACAATGCCGCCTTCGTTCTGCGGCCGGAGTTTCGGGGGCGGGGCATCGGTACGCGCAGCGTTTCGATCGAGCTCCTTGAGGCCAAGCGGCTCGGCAACTTTTCGAGGGTGACGGTCCACGCAGTTGGCGATCGCAGCAGCTTGGAAGGACCCATGACAATGAACGGTTACTTCGTGTGGGCGCGCATGGGGTTCAACGCAGCTCTCCCGGAAGACTTGAAGGAGCATCCGTCGATGCCGCAGGCTGCTTTGGGATGCCTGGACCTGAAGCAACTCCTCCTAAGCCCCGGGGGTGAAGAATTCTGGTTGCGCTTCGGGCGCAGCATGCATCTAGAGTTCTCACTGAACGAACGGTCTGACTGCTGGGATCAATTTGAGCGCTACGCTCGCAGCCATAACATTGAGATCACGCCATGAACCCCTGGGAAATCGCCGCGCGTGTATGCCGGCCCATGTCGACCGAAGAGGCGAGGCGCCTGACGCATCAGGAGTGTGGTTCTCGCGAATATGGCGATACCGACCCGTTGCTGGAGGCGGAGATCCAGGAAATGCTCGCTCGCATCAAGGTCGCCGAGCGCGAAGAGCGCGAGCGAGGTCACAAGGCTTGAGCGAGGTGACAGGCGCTGAACTCACCCGCCCGTCTTGTCCAGATCGCTCGTGCCCTCGGTCCCCTGCTGCGTGATCAAGCGCTGCATCAACGCGAAGAACCGGTCGTAGAACTGTCCGGCGGGGATGGTTTCGGAGGCGACCTTGACCAGCGATTCCGTCGACGAGGACAGCGGCACCGAGATCGAGCCGATCGCGCTCACGCCCAGGCTGGTGGAGTTCGCGCTGCGCTTGACGTTGTAGCGGTCCTGCAGCGCCGAGACGTAGGCCGTCGCCAGCTTCCCGCCGCCGCCCTCCGGCACGCACACCACCGTGAAGCTGATCTCCACGTGCACCTCGCCCTCGGGCTGGAATCGCTTGGTGCCAGAGATCGAATCCGGCAGCGCCGTGTTGATCACGTAACCCTGGCTCAGCAGCGCGCGCCGCGCCGCCTCGCAGGTGTCCTGCACGCTCGAATCGAACAGCCGCGAAAAGGTCTCGTCCGAGGCGAAGCGCTCGTTCTGGTACACGGAGTTCTTGCGCTCGGCGCTGGTCGTCCCGAAGGTGCCGCAGCCCGTCATCAACGCGGCAGCCAGGACGGCCACGGCAGCCAGGGCGAGCGGGCGGAAGGTGGCGGAGAAAAGGGAAGCAGGGCGTCGGATCATCATCGTTGGGCCGTGATCGGCCAGTGACGGATTATCCGCGCCCTGTCTTAGAGCAGCTTGAGGCGCTGCCCGGTTCGCACTCAAGGTGCCGGCGTGATCGCCGTGCGCTCAGTGCGTGGTTTGCGCCGTCAGCAGCGTCTGCCATTCGCCGTCGACGCAGGCCGACAGGTGACGGGCGCAGCCCGGGCAACGTTGCCAGTGCTCGGTCGCGGCCGACAGCAGCGCCGGCCAATAGGGATGGTCGCCGGCGCAGCGACTGCGCGGGATCACCAGGGCGATCTCCTCGACGTCGGCCCGACCCTCGGCGTCGATGTAGGAAAGCCGCGCCTTCACCACGACCGTCAGCGGCGTGGAGAGCAGCAGCTCGGCGTTCACGCAATGGGAAGGACGGAAGTCCGGGTGGGCGGGGGCGCCGGCCAGAGGCGCGCTTCCAACGGTGGCGGAGAAGGTGTTCATCTTGTTCTCGTCTCAGGTCTTCATTCGTTGCCTGCATCCTAGGGAGACCGGCTCATCCACCCTGTGGGGGCCTCGCGCGATGCCTTGTAGGACAACGCCTCATTCCGCCCGTGGGCGAAGCCATTTCCGCTTGTCCTACAAGACATCGCGGACGCGGACGACAGGGCGGACTGTTCGGGATACGTAGAGTCCATCTCAGCGCACCACGGGGTGCACAAGGAGCTGACAGATGGGCATCGCCGACCACCATTCCCTCGCCTTGCACGTTCATGATTTCGCCTGCCAGGTCCAATGGACCGCGGTCAGCGACCACGAACCGGTGCTGGGATTGGAAGCGGCGCTTCCTTATCTGCTGGACCACGCCCCCGCGACGTTCGCCGAGCCGGCCCCTGCTGTCGTGTCGTCAGACCGCCACGCCGCGTGAGTCCGAGCCTTTTCATCAATCGAAGGAGATCAACATGATGATTCGAGCCACCGTTCTCGCCCTGGCCACCGCTGTGGGCGCCCTGACCCTGCTGCCTGGCTGCGCCGTGACGCGCGGTCAATCCTCCGTCGGCGAATACGTCGACGACGCAGCCGTCACCACTGCCGTGAAGTCCAAGTTCGTCGAGGCCAAGTCGGTCGACGCCAGCTCCATCCACGTGGAGACGCTGCAAGGCGAGGTGATGCTGACCGGCTTCGCCAAGAACGCCACCGAAAAGTCCGACGCGGAACGCCTGGCGCGTGAAGTCAAGGGCGTGAAGCGCGTCAAGAACGAGATCGCGATCCGCAACTGATGCGCTGACGCGATTCCCCTGATCGTGTGTCCGTCGGCGGCCTGACCAACCGCCAGCGGACGCACCGCGCGAACGGACGGTCTGCCTGGCAACCCGTCCGTTCGCGCGTATCCGCTTGTGGTTACCAGCCGTTCACGAGCTTCCCATGGATGCCCAGCCCGCCAGCGCCGCCCTCACCTGCTTCCTCGTCGAGGACAACGCCGTCATCCGGGAGAACCTGGTGGCCACGCTCGAGGAGATGGTGGACCTGCGCGTCCTCGGCCACGCGGTGGACGAGAACGGTGCGTTGAACTGGCTGTCGCAGGACCATCCCGGCTGCGACCTGCTGATCATCGACATCTTCCTGGCGCAGGGCACGGGCCTGAACGTGCTGCGCGCGGCCAGCGAGCGCATGCCGGGGGCGCGCCGCGTCGTGCTCAGCAACTACGCCACGCCCGACATGCGCCAGCGCTGCTTCGCGCTGGGCGCCGACAAGGTCTTCGACAAATCGGCCGAGCTGGAAGACCTGCTCGCCTACTGCGGCGGCCTGGCCGACGCGGCCAACCGCGACGCCGGCGATGCCGCTACTCGATCAGCCCGTTCTTGAGGGCGTAGTAGGTCAGCTCGCTGTTGGTGTTGAGCGAGAGCTTCTCCAGCACGCGCGAGCGGTAGGTCGAGACCGTCTTCACGCTCAGCGACATGCCGTCGGCGATGTGACCGACGGTCTCGCCGCGCGCCAGGCGCAGGAAGACCTGCAGTTCGCGCTCCGACAGCGTGTCGTGCGCGGCCTGGTCGGCCGGCGAGCCCAGGCCGTCGGCCAGCAGTTCGGCCACGGCCGGCGTGATGTACTTGCGACCGCGGAACACGGTCCGGATCGCCGTGGCGATCTCCTCGGGGTCGCATTCCTTGTTGAGGTAGCCGCTGGCGCCCTGGCGCAGCAGCGTGGTCGCGTAGTGCGTCTCCGGGAAGCCGCTCAGGATCAGCACCGGCAGCTCCGGCTTGCGCGCCTTGATCGCGGCCAGGGTCTCGACGCCGCTCTGGTCGGGCAGCGAGAGGTCCATGAGCATCACGTCGAGCTCGCCGGCGCGCACGAGGTCCAGGGCCTCGCGCCCGGATCCGGCTTCGCCGGTGACGCGCAGGTCGACTTGTTCGGAGAGGAATTGCCGCAGCCCGGCGCGGACAATCGCGTGGTCGTCGACGATGGCGATTCGGATCATGGTGGCGATGGTCAAGTGAGCGAAATCGCTCAGGGAGTGTAGAGGATGAGTCTGAAGGACACCGTCACGAACCTGGGTCGCAAGACCTGGGCGATGCCGCTGGGTGTGTTCGTGGCCCTGCTGATGATCCTGATCAGCGAGCTGGCCTACTTCGGCGCCGTCTCGCAGATGGACCGTCTGGACACGCTGGGCCGGGCCCGGATGGAACTGCTCCGGCTGATGGCCCGCGTGACCGACGCGGAGTCAGGGCAACGGGGATACCTGATCACCCGCCGGCCGGAATACCTGGACCCCTACCGCTTCGCCGCCGAGGATGCGTCGCAGGGGCTGAGTTCCCTGCAGCGGATGTACGCGCAGGTCGGCGCGGAGGATGCCGAGCGCCGCAGCAAGGAGATCGCCGGCGCCGTCAGCGCCAAGCTGAGCGAGCTGCAGGAGGTGCTCAAGCTCTACGAGACCGGCCGCGAATCGGCCGGCCGCGAACTCATGATGACCGACATCGGCCGCGACCAGATGGAGCAGATCCGCCGCCGCTCCGCCGAACTGCTGGCCGACGAGAACCGCCGCATCGCCCTCGGCACCGGTCAGGTTTACGACACGCTGATGCTGAGCCGCATCGGGGTGGCCGGCATGACGCTGCTGAGCCTGATCGTGTTCGTGCTCTTCGTGCGCAAGAGCCGGGCGCTCGACGTCCAGCGCGCCGAGCAGGCGCAGGAGGTGCGCGCCGAGCGGGACCGGCTGGAGGTCGAGGTGTCGCGCCGCACCGCCGAGCTGACGCAGCTGGCCCGCCACCTGCAGACCGCGCGCGAGGACGAGCGCGCCCGGCTCGCCCGCGACCTGCACGACGAGCTCGGCGCCCTGCTGACGGCAGCCAAGCTCGACGTCGCGCGGCTGCGGCCCAAGCTCCAGGCCGGGGCGCCGGACCTGATGCAGCGCCTGAACCACCTGACCGAGACGCTCAACAGCGGCATCGCGCTCAAGCGCCGGATCATCGAGGACCTGCGCCCGTCGACGCTCGACCAGCTGGGCCTGGTGCCCGCGTTGGAGATCCTCTGCCGCGAGACCTCGGAGCGGCTCGGCGTGCCGATCGCGGTGGAACTCGATCCCGCGGTCGACCTGGTCCCGAGCGCCCAGCTGACGGCCTTCCGGCTCGTGCAGGAGGCGCTGACCAACACCGCCAAGTACGCGCAGGCGACCGAGGTGGCCGTGTCGCTCAAGCGCGAGTACGCGCAGGCGTTGGTGACCGTCACCGACAACGGCCAGGGCTTCGACCCGAGCCGACTGGCCCTCGGCTCGCATGGGCTGCTGGGCATGCGCTTCCGCGTCGAGGCCGAGCGCGGTCAGCTGCAGTTGCGCAGCGTGCCCGGCCAGGGCACCGAGGTCTGCGCCTGGCTACCGCTCAAGCGCGACGAACCGGACATTCCGCGGATCGATTTCCCGATTCCCGGCATGACGCCCATGCCAGGCGCGGCGGGCGCGGCGCCCTCGCCCTCGCCTCCGTCCCCGTCTCCGTCTCCGTCTCCGTCTCCGTCTCCGTCTCCATCGCCGTCGGCCTTTGCTCCGGGAACGCCGGGCGAAGGCGGCCTTCCCCCGGCTGGCGGCGGGCTGTAGGCGCGTTCCTACGACGGACCGGGCCGCCGGGGGACCGCCGCTTCCGGCGGCCACCGACCTGTCGCGGACGGCCTGCGGCCTAGAGTGAAGTCATGGATCCGCGGCCACCCGCGGAATGTCCGCGGAGTTTCCGCGATCCCCGCCTATCCCGCGATTAGCACCCGCGAAAGGAGCCTCGCCATGAAGCACTCTTCCCGCCCCGCCGCCCTGTCCCTGCTGCTGCCCGCCGTGGTCGCCGCCATCGCGCTGACCGCCTGCGGTCGTGAGGACGATGGTCGCACCGCCGGCCAGCGCCTGGACGACGGCATCGCCAAGATGGAACAGAAGTCCGAAGTCGCCAAGCAGGACACCGAGCAGGCCATGGACAAGGCCGGCGCCAAGATGGAACGGGCCGCCGACAAGGCGGGCGCCGCCATCGACGACGCGCAGATCACGACGTCCATCAAGACCTCGCTGGCCGGCGACCCGAAGCTCAGCGCGCTCGACGTCAAGGTCGAGACCGAGAAGGGCCACGTGACGCTGGACGGCACCGCGCCGGACCTGGCCTCGCGCGACCGCGCGGGCTCCATGGCCCTCGCGGCCAAGGGCGTGCAGTCGGTGAACAACCGCATCAAGGTTAACGGCTGATCTCCTCCTCTGCAGCCGTCTGACCGGAGCCCCGGATCGCGTCCAGCGTGACGCGACCCGGGGCTTTCTGCTGGGGGAATCCCCGATTCTTGTAGTATTCGTGTCGATTCGTTAACCCTCTTCACGGGGCTGTCATCGCCGGCCCCTAGCGTGCCGCCCTGTCGCGTCACGGCTCTGTCGAGGGAAGCCGGGCGCGTCAGTCCTCGAGCCACGAAAGATCGACATGAGGAAGACGACCGACCGTTCCGCCACGCATACCGCCACACATGCCGCCACACGTTCCAGCGCGGTGTCCCTCCGCCTGGGCCTGACCGTGATGACCCTGACTGCCGCAGCGGCCCTGACCGCCTGCAATACCAAGGACAACGATCCGTACGTGATCCCCCAGAACGGCGCGGCGATGCAGGCGCAGCTGGTGGACGCGCCGGTCGAGGGCGTCACCTACGCCGCGGCGCCGTCGGGCATCACCGGCAAGACGGGCGTGAACGGGGTGTTCACCTGCAAGGCGGGTGACACGGTCAGCTTCAGCGTCGGCAGCGTGGTGCTCGGCAGCGCCGCGTGCGCGGCGACGGTCGCCGCCGGCGACCTGGCCGGAACGGCCGTGCTGACCGACGCCAAGCTGCAGAACCGCCTGGTGTTCCTGCAGGCGCTGGACGAGGACGACGATCCCACCAACGGCATCAAGATCACCGCCGCCGTGCACGACACGCAGACCAAGACGCTGGACTTCAGCTTGGCCGCCGCCGATTTCGACAAGGCCTTCGCCGCGCTGCTGCCGGCCGGCCAGAACGACGTCTACGGCCAGCCCTACTCGGGTCGGACGATGAACGCCAACCGCCGTGCCGCGGCGGTCGAGCACTATGAATCGACGATGGCCACGCTGCTCGGCAAGACCGAGACCAGCAGCGCGACGCAGGACACGGCGGGCGGCGCGGTCGCGATCACCAAGTTCCAGATCCGCGCGGCCGACAGCCAGTACGTGCCCTACGAGGGCAGCAACGCCGACGCGAAGAAGGACTTCCCGAAGGGCTTCTACCCGGCGGTCGGTTCGGGTCTGGTCTACAAGGGAAAGAACGCCGCCGGCGCGCTCGAGTTCTGGGGCATCACCGACCGCGGCCCCAACGGCGACAGCCCGAACGCGCCGCGTCCGGACAACGGCGCCGTCGTGACCACCAAGATGTTCCCGGCGCCGAGCTTCGCGCCGTCGATCGGCGTGATCACGCTGGGCAAGGACGGCGCGGTCATCTCCAGCCTGAATCCGCTGAAGAACCCGAACGGCAGCAAGGTCACGGGCCGTCCGCTGCCCTTCGGCGCCGTCGGCAGCAGCGCCGAGGTGCCGCTGGCCGACACGATGAAGTTCGACTCGACCAAGGGCAACTTCGACGCGAACGGCCTGGACAGCGAGACCCTGGTCTACGACGACGCGAACAAGGCCTTCTGGACCTCGGACGAGTACGGCCCGTTCATCGTCAAGATCGACGCGGCGACCTTCCAGATCATCAAGCGCTACGCGCCGGGCACGACCGCGGGCAGCCTGCCCGAGGTGCTGAAGAACCGCCGCGCCAACCGCGGCATGGAAGGCCTGGCGATGGACACCGGCAGCGGCAAGCTGCACGGCTTCCTGCAGAGCCCGATCGATCCGGTGGACAACGCCGGCAAGAGCGTCGAGGCCGTCGACAGCGCCGACCTGGACCAGGACGGCAAGAAGGACGACAAGGTCAAGGTGCGCGACTTCGCGCAGTTCGCGCGCTGGATCGAGTTCGATCCGAAGACCGAGACCTCCAAGCTCTATGCCTATCCGCTGAGCTACCCGCTCGCGGCCAAGGGCGAGAAGTGGGACCGCAACCGCACCGGCAGCGCCAAGCTGGGTGACCTGGTGGCGCTGGGCAACGGCAAGTTCATCGTCGTCGAGCAGGGCGCCGATGCGACCGGCGCCGTGCGCAACTTCCTGATGCTCGTCGAGCTGCCGGCCGCGGCGACCGACATCGCCGCGATCGGCATCGAGCTCGAGAAGAACAGCATCGACGGCGTGACCGCGTCGGCGGTGAGCTGGTCGAACGTCGTGAAGCTGAAGAAGACGGTGCTGCTCGACCTGAACGCCGCCGGCTGGAAGGCCGAGAAGGCCGAAGGCCTGGCGATCGTCGACGGCAGCACGTTGGCGCTGATCAACGACAACGACTTCGGCCTGAAGTCGGTGCTGGTCGACGCGAAGGGCAAGGTCGTCGCCGGCGATCCGACCGAGTGCACGGTCGACGTCAACGGGGTGATCGTCCAGGACGGCACCTGCGCGACCGGCGCGGTCCTGTCGCGCGTGACGCGCGGCAACGAGGTCGATCGCCTCACGCACCTGTGGCTGTTCAAGTTCCCGAAGGCGCTCAACAGCTTCAGCGTGCAGTGATCCGGCAAGGCGCAGGGCGCACGGGGCTCCGTGCCGCCCGGCGCCAAGACGGGTCAACCCGAGGTGTCGTCCGGCACCCCGCGGCGGTGGGCGCCTGGCGGAGAATGCCCGCCAGCACCCACTCTCCGCTGTCGAGCATGACCCCTCACCTCCTCGCCCGCACCGCCGCGGCCGCGCTCGTCGCGGCCGTTTCCTGGGGCGCCGCTGCCGACGCGCGCGCGCAGAACGCCGCTTCCGCCGCCTCCGCGGCCCCCGCCGGCCCGGTTGCCGCAACAGCCCCAGGCCCCGCGGCGACGGCCGAAGGGCCGCTCGACAAGCTGCCCTACACGCCCAGCCTCGACACGGCCGCGATGGACCGCGGCGCCGATCCGTGTGAAGACCTCTACCAGTACGCCTGCGGCGGCTGGATGGCCGCCAATCCGATCCCGCCGGACCAGGCGCGGTGGTCGGTCTACGCCAAGATGGCCAACGAGAACCAGCGCTACCTCTGGGACATCCTGGACAAGCTCTCGGCCGCCGATCCGCAGCGCAGCGCGAACCAGGTCCGCATGGGCGACTACTTCGCCGCCTGCATGGACGAGTCCGCCGCCGATCGCCAGGCGCTCGCGCCGCTGCGTCCGCTGCTGTCGCGCATCGATGCGCTGAAGGACCGCCGTGAACTGCCGGCGCTGCTCGCCGCGCTGCACCTGGCGACCAACAACGAGCGCGTCTTCTTCCACTTCACGTCCGGCCAGGACATGGCCGATTCGACGCGGGTGATCGCCTTCGCCTACGCCGGCGGCCTGAGCCTTCCCGACCGCGAGTACTACTTCAAGACCGACGGGAAATCGCGCGCGTTGCGCGAGCAGTTCATCGCCCACGTGGCGCGCAGCTTCGAGCTGCTCGGCGATGCGCCGGAAGCTGCCCGCGCGCAGGCGAAGCAGGTGATGGCCATGGAGACGGCGCTGGCGCGCGCGTCGCTGAGCCGCGTCGACAAGCGCGATCCGTACAAGGGCTTCCATCCGATGACGGCCGCCGGCCTGCAGGCGCTGACGCCGGGCTTCGACTGGGCCGCCTACCAGCGCGGGCTGGGCCTGGATCCGCAGGCCGCCTACAACGTGACCGAGCCGGCGTTCTTCAAGGCGCTGTCGAAGGAGTTGCGCCAGCGCGATCTCGCACAGCTGCGCAACTACCTGCGCTGGCAACTGGTCAGCAGCCAGGCGCCGACGCTGTCGAGTGCAGCCGTGTCGGCCAACTTCGAATTCTTCGGCCAGACGCTGCAAGGCGTGCCGCAGCTGAAGGCCCGCTGGAAGCGCTGCGTCGAGCTGGTCGACGCGCAGCTCGGCGAGGCGCTGGGCCAGGAGTTCGTCGCCCGCAACTTCAGTCCGGACCTGAAGGACAAGACGCTGACGATGACAAAGCAGATCGAGGACGCGATGGCCGCGCGCATCCAGTCGCTGGGCTGGATGAGCGCGACGACGAAGCAGCGCGCGGTGGAGAAGCTGCACGCGATCGTCAACAAGATCGGCTACCCGGACCGCTGGCGCGACTACGGCGCGCTGACGGTGGCGCGCGACGATTTCGCCGGCAACGTGATGCGCGGCAACGACTTCGAGCTGAAGCGCCAGCTGGCGAAGATCGGCAAGCCGCTGGACCGCGGCGAATGGGGCATGACGCCGCAGACGGTCAATGCGTACTACGACGCGCAGATGAACGACATCAACTTCCCCGCCGGCGTGCTGCAGGCGCCGCTGTTCGATCCGAAGCTGGACGATGCGCCGAACTACGGCAACACCGGCGGCACGATCGGGCATGAGCTGATCCACGGCTTCGACGACGAAGGCCGGCAGTTCGATGCCAAGGGCAACCTGCGCGACTGGTGGACGAAGAAGGACGGCCAGGCCTTCGAGCAGCGCGCCGCATGCGTGACGAAGCAGTACGCGCAGTACGTGGTCGTCGACGACATCCGCATCAACAGCAAGCTGACCCTGGGCGAGGACCTGGCCGACCTGGGCGGCCTGGTGCTGGCGCACGCGGCGTGGAAGGCGCAGATCGCGGACATGTCCCCCCAGCCCGCGGACCGCGACGGGCTGACGCCGGAGCAACGCTTCTTCGTCGGTTTCGCGCAGTGGGACTGCAGCCACGCCCGACCCGAATATGCGCGCGTGCATGCGTTGACCGACCCGCATTCACCGGGGCGCTACCGAATCAACGGGGTCGCGGTGAACATGCCGGAGTTCGAGCAGGCCTTCCACTGCAAGCCCGGGCAGAAGATGGTGAAGCCGGACGCGGAGCGTTGCCGGGTGTGGTGAGCCGGTTTTTTGAGCGAACCGGACAGGTTTGCCTCGGCGACTGAAGCATCGGCCCTGCCGCGCATCGCGTGCAGGGCCGATGTCTTTCAACTTCGTCCCTTCCCACCATGTCTCCCCCCATTCCGCCCCGTGCCTTTCCGCCCGCGACGCCTGACGTCGTCTACGCCAACCTGACCCCGAGCGCCGGGACTTCGGAGCGTCGATCCCCGTCCTCGCAAGACGAATCACTGGCGCCCTATCGCGACGACGCGCCGAGCCTGAACTACAGCCAGATCGAGTTCCACTCGAAGTCCGGCGGCCGACGCCTTGGCGGCGTCAACTCCGCCACTGTCACGCCTGAACGGGCCGGGACGATCTATTCGACGGTGGACCACTTCTCGACCGCCGAGCGTCAACGATCACCCGGACTGTTCGACGCCGGACAGCAATTCGCGAAGGAGGTGCAGACGCTCGTCCAGGAATTCGCCACCTCGAAAAAGGCGGGCGTGTTCAACAAGCTTGTCGCGTCGAAGGAGACCTACGGCGCGGGCGCAGCGGCCAGAGCGCTGGCGAGCCGCTTGAACGGCGACGCCTTCGCCAAGTGCGCGGACGACTATTTCAGCGCCTTGGGGACTGTGGAAGGGCACTACCGGTATACGGAACGCGATCAGCTGACCGGAAAAGCCGCCTCGGCGGCGACCCTTCAAGCGATCCAGCAGCTGACGTCGGCTCAAGTGAAGGTCCTTGTGCGCCACCTGCGCGACCCTTCGGCGGTGGACAGCGTGGTCGCGGGCTCGGAGCCTCACAAGTCCTCGGTGCCGTCCGCGAACGCGCGCGGCGCGGTCCTCCAGACGATGAAGGACTTTGTCGACGGGAAGATCGCGCCGCGCGGCGCGAGCGTTCAGCGGGTCGGCTGATCAGCTGATCAGCAGCTCCTCGGCCGTCTTCCCGGCGGTCAGCGCATCCTTGAACCAGTTGGGCCGCTTGCCCACGCCGGTCCAGGTGCGGCCGGTGCCGTCGTGGTACTTCGGGGCACCGGCGCTGCGCGGGGCCTTCGCCTTGCGCGGACCCGCGGGGGCCTTGCCGGCCTTGGCGACCTTCGCCGCTCTGCCCCGGCCCGCCGGCTTCGTGGCGCCGGTGCCGAACAGTTCCTCGGGGGTGAGCCCGTAATGATCGATGGCCTCACGGATGCGCTCGACGACGCCGGAGATTTCCTTCGCGCGCAACGACGCGGCTTCCTTCTGCAGCTTCTCGATCTGGGACAGGACTTGCTTCAACGACTTGGCCATTCAACGGGCTCCATTCGGGTGTTTGACATCGGGCATTCGCCTCTGCGTCGCAGACCTCCCGGCCGCGACTGTAGCGCTTGGTGGCCACCGATGCGGAAACGACACAGTGCCTTCCCTCGATGCGGCATCGATTCCACTGATTCCAGTAGGGTGCGGCGCGACAAATGCGTGGATTGAGCAGTCGATTCGCCGCCCGATTGCGCATTCATTGCGCTTCGGCAAGAACGCCGCTGCCGAGGTATCCGGACCGCGCCGGGGACGCCGGCCTCTCCGTAGAGTGAATCGTCATTCACCCCATTCACCGGACGGAGTGCCGCGATGGTTCGTTCCACACATCCGATCAATACGCCGACCTACCTGCGGCTGCGCGACCAGATCCGCGCCGACATCGAGGACGGCTGCTGGCGGCTGGGGCAGCACCTGACGCTGCACGAGCTGAGCGCGTATTACAGCGTCAGCAACGTGCCCGTGCGGGAGGCCCTGCTGCAGCTGCAGGGCGACGGCATGGTGGACATGCGGATGAACAAGGGCGCGGTGGTGCTGGCGGTCGACGCGCGTTTCATCGACGAGTACTTCGACGTCCGCGAGGCGCTGCAGGCGATGCTGCTGGCGCGCGCGTGCCGGGGCCCCTCGGCCGGCATGGCGCGGACGCTGGTCGGCGTGACGGCCTTGCTGAAGCCGTTGGAAGAGGCCACGCGCCTGGGTCGCGTGGGGGAGTTGCTGACGGCGGACGATGCGTTGCAGCAGCACCTGGCGCGCCTGGGCGGCAACGACCAGGCGCTGGGCATGCAGGCCTCGCGCGGACGGCTGCTGGAGGCGTTCCGGCGCGCGCGGATGGCGCTCTGGGCGCCGGAGCTGGAGATCCTGGCGGTGCAGGGCGGCGCGATGCTGCAGGCGCTCACGCACGCCGATCCCGCCATTGCCGTCGAGGCCGTGCGCCGGCACGTGGCGGCGTCGCGCACTTACATGATGAGGCTGCTGAAGGTGCCGGAGCTGCCGGTGACGAAGTGAGGCCGGTGCGCGCCGGTCCACGCCAGGGGGCCGTCAGAGCGGCAGGGAACTCGCCTTCAGGCAGCGCAGCACGAAGCTCGACTTGCTGTGCCGCACGCCCGGGATCTTGTAGAGCTTCTCCCGGAGCAGCCGCTCGTAGTCGCGCGTGTCGCGGACGGACAGGCGCAGGACGTAGTCGTAGTCGCCGGACACCAGATAGGCGTCGATCACTTCGGGGATCGCCTCGAGGTGACGGGCGAACTCCGCCATCGCGGCATCGGTGTGCTTGTTCAGCGTGAGCTGGACGATCAACTGCTCCGGCCGTCCGACCTTCTCGGCATTGACCTTGACGGTGTACCCCTCGATCACGCCGGACTCCTCGAGCCGCTTGATGCGCGTCCAGCAGGGAGAGGTGGTCAGTCCGACCTCCTCGCTGACCTCCTGCAGGCTGGCGCGCGCATTGCGCTGCAGGGCCCGCAGGATGGCGCGGTCGAACTTGTCGAGCTTGATTTCCTGATCCATGTCGCTTTCGAAGGAAAGTTTGCTGCGCTGGCAATTCTAGGAGGCAAGAACGGCAACGCTTCCCGAGGGGACGCCGGGATACTGGTCCGCATGAACGCACTGATCGACGGCGCCGTGCTGGGCGCCCCTGAGACCCTGACGCGCAACGGCGCGCAGACGCTGCTCGACACGCTGGTGGCCTGCGGCGTCGACACCGTCTTCGGTTATCCCGGGGGTGCCGTGCTGCCGCTGTACGACGCGCTGCATGGCGAGCCGCGGCTGCGGCACATCCTGGTCCGTCATGAGCAGGCGGCCGTGCATGCGGCCGAGGGCTATGCGCGCAGCACCGGGCGGCTGGGCGTGGTGCTGGTCACCTCGGGACCGGGGATGAGCAACACGACGACGGGGCTGCTGGATGCGCTGTGCGATTCGATCCCGGTGCTCTGCATCAGCGGGCAGGTGAACAGCGCGGTGATCGGGACGGATGCCTTCCAGGAGTGCGACGCGCTGGGCATCTCGCGTCCGGTGACGAAGTGGAACGCGCAGCTGCGGCCTGGCGACGACGTGGCGGCGCGCGTGCGGCAGGCCGTCGACATCGCGCGGGGCGGACGTCCGGGACCCGTGCTGCTGGATGTGCCCAAGGACGTGCAGCTGGCGCCGGCGCGTCAGACCACGAGCCTGCCGATCCGGACGCTCAGGGAGATGCCGGCCGTGGACGTGCGCGCGGTCGAACTGGCGGCGGACTGGATCGCGACAGCGCAGCGGCCGGTGTTCTACGGCGGCGGCGGCTTGATCAACGCGGGCGACATGGCCTGCTCGGCGTTTGCGGCCGCTGTCGAGCTGAGCGGCGCGCCTTGCACCTTGACGCTGATGGGCTTGGGCGCGCTGCCGGCGTCGTCGCCGCAGTGGCTGGGGATGCTCGGCATGCACGGCACGCTCGAAGCGAACCTGGCGATGCATCACGCCGATCTGATCGTGTGCGCGGGCGCGCGATTCGACGATCGGGTGACGGGGCGGCTGGACAGCTTCGCGCCGGGCGCGCGGGTGATCCATCTGGACGTCGATCCGGCGTCGATCGACAAGGTCCGCCGCGCGGATCTCGCGTTGTGCGGCGATGCGCGCGTGCTGCTGCCGAGGCTGCGCCACGCGCTGGGACGCCGCGCCATGCCGCCGGAGCGCCTCGCCGACTGGTGGGCGCGCATCGACGCGTGGCGGGCGCAACGCTCGCTGGACTTCGAGGACACCCCCGATGTGATCGCTCCGCAGGCGCTGATGACGCGGTTGCAGGCGCAACTCGCGGGCCGCGACGCGATCGTGTCGACGGACGTCGGCCAGCATCAGATGTGGGCGGCGCAGCACCTCGCGTTCGAGCGGCCGCGGCGCTGGCTGACCTCGGGCGGCGCGGGCACGATGGGCTACGGCCTGCCGGCGGCGATCGGCGCGCAGGTGGCGCATCCCGACCGCCTGGTCGTGTGCGTCAGCGGGGATGCGTCGATCCTGATGAACCTGCAGGAGATGGCGACCGCGCGGCAGCACCGGGCCGGCGTGAAGGTCGTGCTGTGCAACAACGGGCACATGGGCATGGTGCGCCAGTGGCAGGAACTCCACCACGGCGAGCGCTACAGCCACAGCTACAACGCGTGCATGCCGGACTTCGTCGCGGTGGCGAAGGGCTTCGGGTGGCAGGCCTCGCGCGTGGAGCGGCGGGAGGACCTCGACGCGGCGCTCGCCGAGTGCCTGGCGAGCGACGGGCCGTACTTCCTCGACGTCGCCGTCGCGCCAGCGGAGAACTGCTTCCCGATGATCCCGGCGGGGAAGGGGCATCAGGAGGTGATGCTGGGGCGGTGACGCCGTTCCGAGGATCAGTCCGACAACGCCCGCATCACCGCATACAGATCCGACTTCCCCTCGAACCCGATGCCCGGCAGGTCCGGCAGCGTGACGTAGGAGTTCTCCACCTTCACCCCGTCCGGGAAGCCGCCGAAGGGCTGGAACAGGTCCGGATACGACTCGTTGCCGCCCAGGCCCAAGCCGGCCGCGATGTTCAGCGACATCTGGTGCCCGCCGTGCGGCACGCAGCGGCTCGCGGACCAGCCGTGTTCCTTGAGCATGTCCAGCGTGCGCAGGTACTCGACCAGGCCGTAGCTCAGCGCGCAGTCGAACTGCAGCCAGTCGCGGTCCGGCCGCATGCCGCCGTAGCGGATCAGGTTGCGCGCGTCCTGCATGGAGAACAGGTTCTCCCCCGTCGCCATCGGGTTCGCGTAGTAGTTGCGCAGCGTCGCCTGCAGCTCGAAGTCCAGCGGATCGCCGGCCTCCTCGTACCAGAACAGGTCGTACTTCGAGAGCGCCTTCGCATACGCGATCGCGGTGTCCAGGTCGAAGCGCCCGTTGGCGTCGACGCACAGCTTCTGACCGTCGCCGAGCACGCTCAGGATCGAGTCGATGCGGCGCAGGTCCTCGTCCAGCGAGGCGCCGCCGATCTTCTTCTTCACCACCGAGTAGCCGCGGTCGATGTAGCTGCGCATCTCGTCCTTGAGCTTGCCGTGGTCCTGGCCCGGGTAGTAGTAGCCGCCCGCGGCGTAGACGAAGACCTTGCGGTTCGGCGTGCCGGTGCCGTAGCGCTCGGCCAGCAGCTGGAACAGCGGCTTGCCCTCGATCTTGGCGACCGCGTCCCACACCGCCATGTCGATGGTGCCGATGGCGACGGAGCGCTCGCCGTGGCCGCCGGGCTTCTCGTTGGTGAACATCGCGTCCCAGACCTTGTGCGCGTCGAGGATGCCGCGGCTGTCGAGCAGCGATTCGGGGTCGGCTTCCAGGATGCGCGGGATGAAGCGCTCGCGCATCAGCGTGCCCTGGCCGTAGCGGCCGTTGGAGTTGAAGCCGTAGCCCACCACCGGCTTGCCGTCGCGGATCACATCCGTGATGACCGCCACGAGGCTCAGGGTCATCTTGCTAAAGTCGATGTAGGCGTTGCGGATGGGGCTGCTGATCGGCAGCGTCTTTTCTCGGATCTCGACGATCTTCACGGGGAACTCCACTTCGGATTGGCTGGGAACGGATCGCATGATCCCGCCGGGCCCTCTCGCGAGGCCAATTCAGTTTTCTTAGCTTTTGATGCTTTGCGGGCACCGCCTCCTTCCCACCTTGCCACCCCATGACGCTGAACCTGAGCTGGATCGATGACTTCATGGTGCTGGCCGCCAGCGGCAACTTCTCGCGCGCCGCGGAAGAGCGCCACATGACGCAGCCGGCCTTCAGCCGGCGCATCCGCGCGTTGGAGGAATGGCTGGGCACGGACCTCTTCGACCGCAGCTCGCAGCCCGCGCGGCTGACCGACGCGGGCCTGTGGTTCCGCAAGACTGCGCAGGAGCTGCAGGCGCATGTCGCCCGCGTCCCTGGCGAGGCCCGCGCCATCGCGGAGGCCAGCTCGCAGACGCTGCGTTTCGCGGCGACGCATGCGCTGTCCTTCTCGTTCATGCCGCGCTGGCTGCGCGCGCTGGAAGCCCGCACCAGCGTCGGTCCGGTCAACCTCGTCTCCGACACCCAGCAGAAGTGCGAGGCGCTGCTGCTGCAGAGCCAGGTGCAGTTCGTGCTCGCGCACGGGCATCGGCAGGTGTCGGGGCCGCTCGATGAAGCGGCCTTCGCTTGTGTCGTCGTCGGGCAGGATCAGTTGCTGCCGGTCTGCGCGCCCGACGCGACCGGCGGGCCGGCGCATCCGCTGGAAGGGGGCAAGGGGGCCAAAGGCGCGAAAGGCGCCCCGGTGCCGCTGCTCGCGTACAGCTCGGAGTCCGGGCTGGGCCGCATCCTGCGCGATCTCAAGGGTTCCGCGCTCGACCGGCTCAGCGTGCAGCCGGTGTTCACGGCGCACCTGGCGTCGGTGCTGCGCACGATGGCGCTGGACGGCCGCGGCGTGGCCTGGCTGCCGAAGATCCTCATCGGCGAGGACCTCGCCGCCGGGCGCCTGGTGGTCGCCGGGGGCAAGGACTGGCACCTGGACCTCGACATCCGGCTGCACCGCGATCGCGGCCCGATGGGCGCGGCGGCGGAGACGTTCTGGACGGCGGCCGCGTAGCGCCCCGGCGGTGCCGGCGCGGCATCAAAGCCAACAAATCCGGCATTGGTGTGAAGCGGCGCGGATCTCGATGATCGGTGCAGGCCGGGGCGGTCGCCTCGGGCAGAGCCACAGATCCCATCAGAGGACATCGAGGAGACACGCATGGAGAAGATCCGCAGGCGGCTGGCGTTGACCGGCATCGCGGCGGCGCTGGGCGTCGTGACGACGCTGGCGCGGGCCGAGTTCCCGGACAAGCCGGTGACGCTGATCGTGCCGTTCGCGGCCGGCGGGCCGTCGGACAAGATCGCCCGCGACCTGGCCGAGGCGCTGCGCAAGAAGCTCGGCCAGACCGTGATCGTCGAGAACGTCGGCGGCGCGGGCGGCACGCTGGGCACCTCGCGCGTGGCCAAGGCGCCGCCCGACGGCTACACGCTGCTGGTCCACCACATCGGCTTCGCGACCGCGCCGTCGCTCTACCGCAGGCTGCCCTACCAGGGCATCAACGACTTCGCCTTCCTCGGGCTGATCAACGAGGCGCCGTCCACGCTGATCGCCAAGCCGACGATGCCGGCCAAGACCTTCGACGAGCTGCGCAAGTTCATCGCCGCCGATCCGACGAAGATCAATCTGGCCCACGCCGGCGTGGGCTCCGCGTCGCAGCTGTGCGGGCTGATGCTGCAGGCGGCGTTGAAGACCAACCTGACCTCGGTGCCGTACAAGGGCACCGGCCCGGCGATGACCGACCTGATGGGCGGCCAGGTCGACATCATGTGCGAGCAGGCCACCAACGCCGTGCCGCAGATCGAAGGCGGCAAGGTCAAGGCCTACGCGGTGACCAGCACCCAGCGGATGACGCTGCCGGCGCTCGCGGCGCTGCCGACCTTGTCGGAAGCCGGTCTGAAGGACTTCAGCGTCACCGTCTGGCACGGGCTCTACGCGCCCAAGGACACGCCCGCGCCGGTGCTGAAGAAGCTCAACGACGCGCTGAAAGCGGCATTGAAGGACCCGGACCTGATCAAGCGCTCGGAGGCGCTGGGCATCAGCGTCGTCAATGACGGGCGACTGGAACCGGCCGGCCACAAGCACTTCGTTGAAACGGAAGTCGCGCGCTGGAAGAAGGTGATCGAGGCGTCGGGGCAGTACGCCGATTGATGCACGATGCCGCCGCTTCCGAAGGAGCGGCGGCCGGGCTCAGCCCATGCTGCGGAGCACGTTCTCCGCCGCCTGCTTCACATGTTCGCCGCACAGCCGCGCGGCGAGCTCGCCGTCGCGTTGCTCGATCGCCGTGACGATCGCATCGAGCTCGCGCAGCGTCTCGGGCAGCCGCCCCGGCTGCGCCATCGAGATGCGGCGCAGCACGGTCACCCGGTTGTTCAGCTGCTTCAGCATCTGACCCGCCACGGTGTTGCCGCAGCCCTCGACCAGGATGTCGTAGAACTGGTTCTTGATCGTCAGGATCCGGGCCCGGTCGCCGGCGGCATGCGCCTGCGCCAGCTCGGTCAGCTTGGCGCGCAGGGCCGCCTGCTGAGCGCCCGACGCGTTCGTCGCGAAACCGCGCCCGGCCAGGCTCTCCAGGCTGGCCCGGACCTCGTAGATCTCGCGCACCTCGTCGCGGGAGATGCTGGTCACCTCCGGCCCGCGGTGCGGAATGATCGTGATCAGCCCTTCGGCCTGCAGATGCTGGAGCGACTCCCGCACGCAGGAGCGGCTGACCTCCAGGCTCTCGCAGAGCTCCCGCTCGGACAGCTTCTGGCCCGGCGCGAGCACGCCGTCCAGGATGGCGGTTCTCAGCGCCTGCGTGGCGCGCTGGCGCAAGGACGTCTCTTCCCGGGCTACTTTCACGAGGGTCATGAGCCGGATCCTACCTGCGGGCGGGCGATGGCCGGACGTCCGGATCACCTGATGTTCATACAGACAGATTGTCATACAACACGTATGCGCGCCTTTCAATCCATGTATTCCCAATGTCGGATTGTCAGACAATCCGACTACATTGAGCCATCGACGGCCCCCACGGTCCGTCCCGTCCCACCCGATCCCCATTCACCAGGAGTTTCCGATGACCCGTGCGTACGCCCCGAAGAACCAGGCCCTGTTCGACCAAGGTCTCTCGACCCGGCGCGAGGTGCTCGGCGCCGAGTACGTCGACAACTCGATCAAGAACGCCACGGACTTCAACATCGACATGCAGGAGCTGGTCACGCAGTACTGCTGGGGCGATGTCTGGAACCGCCCGGGCCTGGACCGCCGCACGCGCTCCTTCCTGAACCTGGCCATGATCACCGCGCTGAACCGCCCGCACGAGCTGAAGCTGCACGTGCGTGGCGCCATCAACAACGGCCTGACGCGTGACGAGATCAAGGAAGTCTTCCTGCAGACGGCGATCTATTGCGGCGTGCCGGCGGCGATCGACTCGTTCCGGGTCGCCGCCGAGGTGTTCAAAGAGATGGACGCCTGAGGAGCCGCGGCCATGACGCACATCGGATTCATCGGCCTGGGCATGATGGGCACGCCCATGGCCCACCTGCTGCATGCCGCCGGCCACGGACTGGTCGTGCAGGACGCCCGGCCGGAGGTCGCCCGGGCCTTCGCGGATGCCCACGCCGGCGCGCGCATCGCCGGCGGCGCGTCGGACTTCGCGGCCTGCGAGGTCCTCATCACCATGCTGCCGAACTCGGACATCGTCGACGCCGTCGTGGCGCCGCTGGCCGCGCAGCTCCCGCGTGGCGCGGTGGTGGTCGAGATGAGTTCCGCCGACCCCAACCGCACCCGCGCGCTCGCCGGGCGTCTGGCCGAAGCCGGCATCACGCTGATCGACGCGCCGGTGTCGGGCGGCGTGAAGAAGGCGGTCGCAGGCACGCTGGCGATCATGGTGGGCGGTGACGTCCCGGCCTTCGAACGCGTCCGCCCGGTGCTGGAGACGATGGGCAAGGCCATCACGCACGTCGGGCCGGTCGGCGCCGGGCATGCGCTGAAGGCGTTGAACAACTACGTGTCCGCCGCGGCGCTGATCGCCACCGCGGAAGCCATCCACGTCGGCGAGGCCTTCGGCATCGATCCAGCCACGATCGTCGACGTGATCCAAGCCTCGACCGGGCGCAACAACACGACCGAGAACAAGGCCCATCAGTTCATGCTGAACGGCGCGTTCAACTCGGGCTTCTCGCTCGCGCTGCAGGCGAAGGACGTCGGCATCGCGGCGTCGCTGGGCCGCGCGATGGGACTGCCGATGGCGCTCGCGCAGGACGTCTACGCGATGACCGCCGAAGCCTCCGAATCGCTCGGCGCCGGAGCGGACCACACCGAGCTCTACCGTTTCGTGGGCAGGACCTGACGCGATGAGCGCTTCCTTCGACGTCCTCAATCCAGCGACCGGCGAACGCGTCGCGCAGGTGCGCAAGGACTCGGCGCAGGACGCGCAGGCGGCCATCGAGGCGGCGCGCATCGCGCAGGTCGAGTGGCGTCGACGCGGCGGTCACGCCCGCGCCGACGTGCTGCAGCGCTGGTTCGACCTCGTCATCGCCCAGACCGACGAACTGGCGCGCCTCATGGTCTCGGAGCAGGGCAAGCCGCTGGCCGAAGCGCGTGCCGAGATCGTCTACGCCGCGAGCTACATCCGCTTCTACGCCGAAGAGGCGCGGCGGCTGCACGGCGAGACGATCCCGGCCGCGTCGCCGGATCGGCGGCAGCTCGTGGTGCGCGAACCGGTCGGTGTCTGCGTCGCGATCACGCCCTGGAACTTCCCCGCGGCCATGGTCACGCGCAAGGTCGCGCCGGCGCTGGCGGCCGGCTGCACGATCGTGCTCAAGCCGTCGGAGCTGACGCCGTTGACGGCGCTTCGATTGGCGGCGCTCGCGATTGAGGCGGGCCTCCCGGTCGGCGCGTTGAACGTCGTCGTCGGCGACGCGGTCGAGATCGGCGCGGTCCTCACGGCCTCGCCGACGGTGCGGATGCTCAGTTTCACCGGCTCCACGCCGGTGGGTCGTCTGTTGATGGCGCAATGCGCGCCGACGGTGAAGAAGCTTGGCCTGGAGCTTGGCGGCAATGCGCCGTTCATCGTCTTCGACGATGCCGACCTCGACGCGGCGGTGGAGGGGGCGATCGCCTCCAAGTTCCGCAATGCGGGCCAGACCTGCGTCTGCGCCAACCGGCTCTTCGTGCAACGCGGCGTGTATGACGAGTTCGCGGCGCGGCTGATCGAGCGCGTCCGCGCGCTGCGGACCGGCAACGGGCTGGACGAGGGCGTGACGCAAGGTCCGTTGATCAACGAGGCGGCGCGGCGCAAGGCGCTCTCGCACGTGCGCGATGCGCTGGAGCGTGGCGCCCGTCTGGGCATCGGCGGCGACGCGGTCGACGGTCCGGGATGGTTCATGCAACCGACCGTGCTGCTCGATGTGAAGGCCGGCATGCGCTGCCTGGACGAGGAGACCTTCGGCCCCGTCGCGCCGCTGGTGGCCTTCGACACGGAAGCCGAGGCGATCGCCTGGGCCAACGCGAGCGAGTTCGGCCTGGCGAGCTACTTCTACTCGCGCGACGTCGCGCGCTGCTTCCGCGTCGCGGAGGCGATCGAGTCCGGGATGGTCGGCATCAACACCGGCGCGATCTCGAGCGAGACGGTGCCCTTCGGCGGCATCAAGCAATCCGGGCTGGGGCGCGAAGGCGCCCGGCATGGACTGGACGAATACACCGAACTGAAGCTGATGAGCTTCGGCGGCATCGGCGCGGCCTGACGGGGCGCGTCGGACGCACCCCCCTTCCTGCATCGACAGACACGCAGCGGCCGGCGATGGACCGGTGGCGCACTTCCTTACCCCTTGGAGCGAGACATGCGAAAGATTGCGAAGAAGGTCCTGGCCGTCACGGTGACGGCGGTATCGATGGCGGTGGCGACGGCGGCCTCCGCCGCCTACCCGGACAAGCCGATCACGATGGTGATCCCGTACGCGACGGGCGGCTCGACCGACGTGATCGGCCGGCTGATCGCCGAGGCGATGACGCGCGACCTGGGCCAGCAGGTGATCGTGGAGAACGCGGGCGGCGCCGGCGGCACGATCGGCACGGCCAAGGTGGTGCGCGCCGCGCCGGACGGCTACACGGTGCTGCTGCACAACATGGGCATCGCGACGGCGCCGGCGCTGTATCCGAAGCTGAGCTTCGACGCGACGAAAGACCTGACCCCGATCAGCCTGGCCGGCGACGTGCCGATGATCCTGGTGGGCAACAAGGACTTCGCGCCGGCGACGGTCGCCGAGGTCATCAAGCAGATGAAGGCCAAGCCGGGCGAAGTGCGCTTCGCGCATGCGGGCGTCGGCGCGACCTCGCACCTCTGCGCGATGCTGTTCAGCCAGACCACGAACACGACGGTGACGATGGTGCCGTACCGCGGCACCGGTCCGGCGCTGCAGGACGTGATCGCCGGCAATGTCGACCTGATCTGCGACCAGCCGGTGGCGACGGGCCCGCACGTGGCGTCGGGGGCGCTCAAGGCGTATGCGATGGCGACCAAGGCCCGCGTCTCGCAGCTGCCCAACGTCCCCACCTTCGCCGAGGGCGGCCTGCCGGGCTTCGAGCTCGCCGTGTGGCACGGCGTGTACGCGCCCAAGGGCACGCCCGCCGCGGTGGTGACGCGCCTGAACACGGCACTGCGCCATGCCCTGGCGGATCCGAACGTCGTGAAGCGCTTCCAGGAGATGGGCGTGGTCGTGCCGCAGGGCGACCGGCTCAAGCCGCAGGCGCTCGGGGTGCAGACGGCGTCGGAGATCAAGAAGTGGGATCCGGTGATCAAGGCGGCGGGCGCGAAAGCGGAATAGCCGCCGAGCGCTTAGAGTGCTGGCGCATGAGCAAGAACATCGCGCCGATCTCCCCCGCATCGACACGTCCCGACGACGCGCTGCTGGATCATGTGGTCTGGGAGGCGCTCACGGATCGCCAGTCCGCGCTCGCCGTCGGCGATGGCGCGGCTCGGCGCTTCCTGCCGGACGTCGGCCCCTTCGGGGCGCTGAAGCCTCTGACGACGGGCACCGCCGGCCAGCTGTCCGATCTGCTTCGCATCGGGTCGCCCGTCGTGCTCGTGGTGGCGGAGGACGAACGTCCGTTCGACGGTCTCGCGCCGATCAAGCGGGCACCCGTCGACCAGATGGTGCTGACGGATCCATTGGCGATGGCCGCCGTGCCCGACATCGAGACGCAGACCTTGGGCGTCGCCGACTTGCCGGACATTCTCGAACTCGTGCGCGCGACGCAGCCGGGGCCCTTCGGGGCCCGCACCCTCGAGCTGGGGCGCTATCTCGGCGTCCGGCTGGCGGGGCGGCTCGTGGCGCTGTCGGGCGAACGGATGAAGGTGCCCGGCTTCACCGAGGTCAGCGCGGTCTGCGTCGATCCGTCGTGCCGCGGCCGCGGCTTCGCCGCGTCGCTGATGAAGGCGGTCGCGCAGGGCATCCTCGCGCGCGGCGAGACGCCCTTCCTGCACGTGTTCACCGACAACCTCGCCGCGATCGCGCTCTACGAGCGCCTGGGTTTCCGCCTGCGTCGCCGGTTCAGCGTGAACTTCTTCGACGCGTCCAGCGTGCCCGACGCCTCCGGCACGTCGGGCACCTCGGACGCGTTCAGCGCGCCAGCGGATCCGTCAGGTACACCCCTGCCGACAACGCCTGCTTGACCTGGCGCGTCGAGTCGTCGACGGTGATCTCGACGGCGCCTTGCTCGATCTCGTCGAGCGACTGGCGGACGACGTCCTCGGGCCGGGCCTTGGGCACTTCGAAGTCCCGGATCATGTCCGTGTCGATGAAGCCGCCATGGAAGCCGGCGACGAGCGTGCCCTGCGGGGCGAGTTCGGCGCGCAGGCTGTTGGTCAACGCCCAGGCCGCCGCCTTGCTGACGCCGTAGGCGCCGAGCATCGGCGTGTTCACCCAGCTGAGGATGGACAGCATGTTGAGGATCGCGCCGCCGCCGTTGCGGCCCAGGACCGGCGCGAACGCGCGCGCGACGTGGAAGATGCCGAACAGGTTGGTCTCGAGCTGCTCGCGCAGGACGGTCTCGCCGTTGTCGCTGGCGATCCCGCCGACACGGCCGATCCCGGCGTTGTTGATCAGCAGCGTCACGTCGCCGCAGGCGAGCGCGGCAGCGGCGGCCTGCTCTGGCTTGGTCACGTCGAGCTGCACCGGCACGACGCCCGGCAAGGTGATGGTCGAGACGTCGCGCGCCGCCGCGTAGACCTTCTTGGCGCCGCGGGCCAGCGCCTGCTTGGCGAATTCGAGCCCGAGGCCCCGGTTCGCGCCGGTGATGAAGACGACGGCATCCTTGATCTGCATGGAACTTCCTTCTGCGCCGTGGCGCGTTGGACTCATATGACGAGCGTCATATTTATGGGGAAAGAGAAGGGGCCCGAAGGCCCCCGATGGACAGCGGTATCAGCTTGCCGGACGAGCCTGTGCGGTCGAACGGGCCGATTGGGCAGCGGCTTCGGCATGTTGAGCCAGCAGCGCGCGCTTGGTGCTGGCGAGGATGGCGATCGCCTGTTTGCGATCGCCGATCGCGCGGGCCATCTGGAGGGCGCCGACCAACGTCGCGGCGATCGGCCAGGCGGACTCCGGCGACGCGCCTTCGCCCAGCGCGTCCAGCACGAGACCTTGCATGCCCAGCAGCAGGCCATGGCCCTCGCCGCGGACGGCGTCCGACTGGCGGGGCATCTCCGCGACCAGGGCCGCGACCGGGCAGCCGCAGTCGACGTTGTCGATGCCGCTCTCGTGCAGATAGGTTTCCACCAGCGCGCGGAACGGCGGCACGCCAGCGGCCACGAGCCGATCGGCATGGCTGTGGTGCAGTTGCCGGCTGTCCTGCCCGGCGCGCAGCGCGGCGGCGCACAGCAGCTCGTCGCGAGAGGCGAAGTGGGCGTAGAAGCCGCCGTGCGTGAGACCGGCCTGCTTCATCACGTCGGCGACGCCCACGCCGTCGAAGCCGGCGCGGCGGACGGTGCGCGAGGCGACATCGAGGATGCGGTCGCGGGATTCTTCCTTGCGGGTGGCGCGGGAAGAGGGGGATGAAGCGGTCATGGGAACGGAGATTAATATGATGGTCGTCATATGTCAACGATCCCACCCCGATCCCACCCCGATCCCGATCCGGCGGTCAGCGCATCAGTTCAGCCAGCGAAGGGTCCACGCCCGTCGGCGGCGCGTCGCAGTCGCTGCCGATCCACTTGTGCACGGACGGCCAGAAGGCCAAGCGACAGGGCGATCGCGGAGATGGGCGGGAAGAAGCGCGTGGAAGGGAGAGCGGGAGCGCGCAGGACGGCCGTCATGTCGAGGCGCGGCGCGGGTACCAGCCCACCCACAGCGACCACACGGCGGCCACGCTGAGGCACAGCGTACGGGCCAGGTGGGCCATCTGCAGTTGCTGGAAGGCGGCATCGCTGAAGCCGTGCTCCTGCATGTCGCCCTGCGCGCCGGCGGCCCAAGGCGTCGTGGCGACAGACAGCACCCACAAGGTCGTGATGCCCCACAGCGCCCGGCGGGAGAAGCGGCCGGGTGCGGCCCACAGCGAGAGCGCGGCCGCCAGTGCGCCTGCGCCGTACGGCAGCACGACAACAGGCAACCGGCGCGTGTAGCCGCGCGAGAAGGCCTGCAGCGCCACATCGCTGACGGCGGCCATGTCCACGTGGAGGCGGTAGACGTTGAAGTAGAGGAGCCAGCCGACGCCGACGCTCGACCAGATCAGCGCGAGATGCAAGGCCTGGAGCGCGTCGGCGGCGCGCCCATTGATGATCTGCGGCGGAGGTCTGCGCGTGATGCCGCTGGTCGCCAGTGCAGCGACATAGAGCAGCAAGGCCGCGCCAAGCATGGCAAGAAAACCGATGAAGTAAAGCGGCATGCGACTTTCCCCCGTGCCCCAAGGCGCTGTGGATGATAGTCGTGCCGGCGCCGCGTCGGCGTCGTGCAAGGCCGGGCGGTCATGGCGGCCCCCTAGAAGTAGAAATGGCCCATCCCGCAAGGGATGAGCCATGTCGTCAAGGCAGCGCTGGCACTGCGGACTGCCTGATCGGCACGTAGGGCGCCAAAGTAGTTGCTCTGGCGCGGATTGTGGATCAAGGACTTGGCGGGTCCCGCGCCACAGCCTTCAACGAGGCGGCGCACGAGTTCGTGCGACTGGCCTACGAGTGCGCCACAGTTCGTGCACCCGCTTCTTGGCGGCTTCTTGGAGGAGCCGGTTCGTCCAGGCAGCAAGGGGCGCCGGGCGCTCGTGAACGGCTCTCAGGACCGGACTTTCAAGGAGCGGTCTTGAACCCGCCTCGACTTCATCAACCTTGTGCGGGGCGCGTTGAGCACCCCGCGCCCCTCCCTCGTCGGATCGCGGCCGAGTCGGCGGAACCAGCCCGCTTCTTGCGAACTGTCCGGACTTTGTGAACTTACGTCTGGGCGGGTTGGCCGGCTGCGGGAGGCGAGCCGGGGGGCGCCAAGCGCCCCTGGAAGCGACGTCGGCGCTGAGGTGTCTATGTGCCGCCCCCGTCCCGGCGGGTTCGACCAACTGTCCGGCTTTTGTGAACCTGTGGCAGGCGGCTCTAGCGCTCGAACAGGCGGCTCAACGGCTCAGCGGTGCGTGGACCGCACATGCTCGCGGATAAATACTCCGGGCCTCAGTACACAAACTACATCTTCATGTTTTATATTCGAGTTACCATACAACTGCGCATGTTGTATAGTAACTCGAACAGCATCGAGTAGAAAACTCAATCTCATGTTGATTCCACTATTGCGGTCCTACCAATGAATCCGCGCAAGTCATTGATTTCATTGGTGGAGATTCATAAACAAGGCTTGAATTCTCGACCGAAGCAAACCACCATGTAGCCCTGAGTTTCATAAAGCTCGCCTGCGGCGACAGAAGCGTGGCTGCTGGGTCGGCGTGTAGTCGGGTCGAGTTCGTAACCCACCTGCCGGACGCTCGGGCTTTGCCGTCCCCAAGGAGCGGTCATGGCTGAAGTGGTCTGTGCCTCCTGCGGCCAGGAGTTCCTGGTCCGCCCTCAGTCGCCCAAGCAGACCTATTGCTCGAGTCCGGCCTGCCAGTGCGAGCGGCGCCGGCGCTGGACGCGAGCCAAGCTCGAATCCGACCCCGACTACCGGGCCAACCAGCTGGCCGCGCAGCGGGCATGGCACGCCCGCCACCCAGAGTACTGGCACACCTACCGCGAGCGAAAGCACGCCAACGGCCCTCCGGCGCCGGCACGCCCGACGCGTGCAACAAGCGACGCGTCATTTTGCGGAGCCGATCCAGCCGCCGGTCGCTGCTGGATTGAGATCGTCACCTCGGGCCCAGAGGGCCTGCTGAGAGCCTGGCGGATCGAGATGTCGTTGACGCGTCCTCAGGTTTGCAAAGATGGACGTGTGCAAAGAGAGGACTCGTGGCCGGCGGCAGCGCCACCGCCTAATGTCCCAGTGCACGGCTTCGCAATCCCGGTGAGCGTTCGGCGGGACGCCTGATCTGCCTCTCAAGGTCCGAAGTGCGTGCCTCCACATCGCTCAAGGAGCGGAGACGGTCATGCAGCCAGAAGACCTACAACCCGGCGAAGAACGAACCAGCGATTTCCGCGCTGCCGAGTACGTTCGCATGTCCACGGAGCATCAGCAGTATTCGACCGAAAACCAGGCGGACAAGATCCGCGAGTACGCCGCCAAACGGGGTATCCAGGTCATCCGCACCTACGCCGACGCCGGCAAAAGCGGACTGAGGATCGATGGCCGTGAAGCGCTGCAGCGGCTGCTGCGCGACGTCGAGTCCGGCCAGGCCGACTTCAACGTGATCCTCGTCTACGACGTCAGCCGCTGGGGCCGCTTCCAGGATGCCGATGAGAGCGCGTACTACGAGTACATCTGCCGTCGGGCCGGCATCCAGGTCTGCTATTGCGCTGAGCAGTTCGAGAACGACGGCTCGCCGGTGTCGACCATCGTGAAGGGCGTGAAGCGCGCGATGGCCGGCGAGTACAGCCGGGAGCTGTCAGCCAAGGTGTTCGCTGGCCAATGTCGGCTCATCGAGTTGGGCTTCCGACAGGGTGGTCCGGCGGGCTACGGCCTCAGACGCGTGCTGGTTGACCAGGCGGGTAGCGTCAAGGGCGAACTCTCGCGAGGTGAGCACAAGAGCCTGCAAACCGACCGCGTGATCCTGACGCCGGGGCCTGACAGCGAGATCCGCATCGTGCGCGAGATCTACCAGTGGTTCACCAACGACGCGATGCACGAGGTGGAGATCGCCAAGCGGCTCAATGACCGCGGCCTGGTCACCGATCTGGGTCGGAGCTGGACCCGCGCCACCGTGCGAGAGATCCTGACCAACGAGAAGTACATCGGCAACAACGTCTACAACCGCATCTCGTTCAAGCTCAAGAAGCTGCGTGTCATCAACGGGCCGGACATGTGGATCCGCAAGGACAGTGCGTTCGAGGCCGTCGTGTCGCAGGAGGCGTTCTACACGGCGCAGGGAATCATCCGCGCGCGGGCTCGCCGGTTCAGCGACGAGGAGCTGATCGAGAAGCTGCGCGGGCTTTATGAGCGCCGCGGCTTTCTGTCCGGCCTGGTCATCGACGAGGCCGAGGGCATGCCGTCGGCCGCGGCGTACATCCATCGCTTCGGCAGCCTGATCAGCGCTTACCAAGCCGTGGGCTTCACGCCCGACCGCGACTACCAGTTCCTCGAGGTCAACAAATTCCTCCGTCGGCTGCACCCCGAGGTGGTCGCGGGCACGGAGCGCGAGATTGCAAACCTGGGTGGTGTGCTCGTGCGTGACCCGGCGACCGACCTGTTGGACGTCAACCGGGAGTTCAGCGTGTCGATCGTGCTGGCGCGCTGCCAGAGCCACGACGACGGCCGCCGGCGCTGGAAGGTCCGCTTCGACGCCAGCCTGGCGCCCGACATCACGGTGGCCGTGCGACTCGCACCGGGCAACCAGGCCATCCAGGATTACTACCTTCTGCCGCGGCTGGATTTCGGGCTGCCGAGGATCAGCCTGGCTGACCACAACGGCATCGAGTTCGAGAGCTATCGCTTCGACACGCTCGACTACCTCTACCGCATGGCCGAGCGCGCCAGGTTGAGGAGGGCCGCATGAGCCGGGAGCACCCGCCCGGCGAGCTGCAGATGATCCCCATCGACCGCATCCGCGTGCTCAACCCAAGGGATCGGAACGCACAGGTCTTCGAGGAAATCGTCGGCAACATCAAAGCGTTGGGGCTGAAGAAGCCCGTGACGGTCACGCCGCGCACCGACGCGAGCGGGCCGTACTTCCTGCTGATCTGTGGCGAGGGGCGCTTGAAGGCGTTCCGGACGCTTGGGCAGACTGAGATTCCGGCCATGGTTGTCCACGTCGCCGACGAGGACGCCTTCATCATGAGCTTGGCCGAGAACATTGCGAGGCGCCAAGGGCGGCCGCTCGAACTGCTGGCCGGCATCGATCAGCTCAAGAAGCAAGGCTACGACAAACGTGAGATCGCGAAGAAGACCGGCCTGAGCCCGGAGTACGTCTACGGCATCCTGCAGTTGCTGGAGAACGGCGAGGAGCGGCTGCTGGTCGCAGTCGAGCGCGGGCACATCCCGCTCAACGCCGCCCTCACCATCGCCGGTGCGGGCTCCAACGACAAGGACATCCAGGCTGCGCTGCAAGGGGCCTATGAGACCGGCCAGTTGCGCGGCAGCCAGCTCCTGCAGGCACGCAAGATCATCGAGCGGCGGCGGACCTTGGGCAGGTCCGTGGCCAGGAACGCCCCGCGCAAGGCCACCAACGTCACGTCAGCCAGCCTGATACGCACCTATCAGGAAGAGGTTGATCGTCAGAAGCGAATGGTCCGAAAGGCTGAGCTTGTCCAGCACAGGTTGCTCTTCGTGACTGAAGCGCTGCGCCAACTGCTGACCGACGAAGACTTCGGCAACCTCCTGAGGGCCGAAGGCCTCGACACGCTGCCCAAGTACCTGAACGACCGCGTCTGGCCGCTGGGGAGAGCCGCATGAGCAACCCGTTGCTGGGCTTCGTGCCCGAACCGTTGACGATTTCCTTCGACAAGATCCTGCCGTCTCGCCGGCTACCGCTTGGCCTCGAAGGCTCACCCAAGTACCAGCAGATCAAGGCATCGCTCGAATCGATCGGCCTCATCGAGCCGCTGACGATTGGCGCCGCCGACAAGACCACAGGCATGCACGTCTTGAGGGATGGCCATATCCGTGTCCATGCGATGAAGGAGTTGGACTTCCATGACGCGCCATGCCTGATCGCGCTGGATGACGAGAGCTACACCTACAACAACCGGGTCAACCGGCTCTCGACGATCCAAGAGCACATGATGATCCGGCGGGCTGTCGACCGCGGCGTGACGCCCGAGCGGATCGCCAACGATTTGAAGGTCGACCTCAGCCACATCCAGAAGAAGCTCAACCTGCTGGACGGCATCTGTGCCGAAGCGGCCGGGCTGCTCAAGGATCAGCGGTTCTCGCCCAACCTCGGCGCCGTGATCCGCAAGATGAAGCCGACGCGGCAGATCGAGTGCGTGGAGCTGATGGTCGCCGCCAACAACGTGACGACCGCGTATGCCAACGCGCTGCTGGCCGCGACGCCAGCAGCCATGCTCGTCAGTGAGCGCAAACCCAGGAAGATGTCCGGTGTCAGCGCCGAGCAGATGGCCAAGATGGAAAAGGAGATGGGCAACCTGCAGGGGCAGTACAAGTCCATCGAGCATTCCTACGGTCAGGACGTCCTGAACCTGGTGCTGGCCAAGGGCTACCTGAAGAACCTGCTCGACAACCAGGCGATCTTCCGATTCCTCTCCATGCGGCAGCCCGACGTCCTGCGCGAGTTCTCCAACCTCGTCGAGGTCGATGCGCTGGACAAGTGATGGATCAGCCACCTCGCAGGACGCTGAGCGTCGCGCAGGCTGACGCACTGCTCCGTTGGTCGGATAATGCCGACTCGGACCGGCCGCAGCCGGTGCCTGATCCCGCTTGCTTGTACGGTCTGGTTGGCGAGGTAGCCAGGGAAGGCAGCGAAGGCTCCGAGACCAATCCCATCGCGATCGCTGGGAACTTCATCGCCTATCTGTCCTGCGCGATTGGGCGCCTGCCGTACCTCGCGGTGGGCAACACCAACCACCACGCACGGCTGTTCTTCCTGCATGTCGGGCGCTCGGGCCGCGGCAGGAAGGGGGATGCGGTCTCGTTGGTGTCGCGCATCGACGAAGCTGTCCGAGCACGAAGCCCTACGTTGGCTCCGCAGATTCATCGAGGTGGTTTGTCGACACGGGAAGGTCTGGCGGCGCTAATCCACGACGGCTACCGAGTCGGCCAGCAGGAAGTCCCCGCGATCACAGACAAGCGGCTTTGGGTGGTCGAGTCCGAGTTCGCCAACGTGCTGCAGCAAAGTCGGCGCGGCGGCAATACGCTGTCGGCCGCTCTGCGCGACTGCTGGGATGGCGTTGATCTCAAACCGGCAACCAAGACAAATCGCATTCATGCAAGCGAGCCACACGTCTGCTTGAGCGCTGCGATTTCTCCCGTCGAGTTGCTTGCGCTGATGCAGCGGCGTGACCTGCTCAACGGCTTCGTGAACCGTTTCCTGATGGCGTGGGGAGAGCGCACCCAGGTGGAGGCCTTTCCTCGTCGGGCACCGCAGGCGCGCGTCGAGGGGCTGGCCGCGGCGGTCATGGAGATCTTGGAATTCACACTGCCCCGGGCCGAGCGCAGCCGGGAGACAGCGCTGATGACGATGACCAGCGAGGCTCGTCGACGCTACGCTCAGCTCTACCAGGCAGAGCTCAATCAGGAACTCGGCAGCACGTTGGTCGACAGCGTGCTGGAGAGAAGGGCGCCGATGCTGCTGCGGCTCGCCATGGTGTTCGCGCTGACCGACCGACAGTGGCTCATCGAGGCGCGGCATGTCGAGGCGGCGATGGCCTGGGTCAACTATGCGACCGACTCGGTCGGCTTCGTTCTGGCGGGTGGCAAGGGTTCGCCGTCACAGCGCCAGATTGAGTGGGCGGCAGAACGTATCTCGGCATTCTTGGCATCCAAGGGCGCTGCATCGCGACGGGATCTGGTCGTGGACTGCTTTGGTCGACACCAGCCTGCAGCGGTCGTCGACGCCGCGATTGCGCACCTGATCGGCACCGCTCCCGCCACCGTTCAAGTTGAAGTTCAGGCAAGGTCACGGGCTGGTCCAGGTCGGCCGGCAACCGTGTACCGGTTCGTGCGGCCGCGAGAGCCGAATTAGTTCGCACAGCCGACGGGGTGCGTAAGTCGTTGTCAGGCAACTAAGTTCGCAATATTCGCTAAGTTCGCATGCATGCAATCGCCTCCGACTTTGAGTCAGCAACCGTCACTGCGCTGAACCGCAAATTGCCATGCAAGCTGAGATGCGGGCATGGCAGGCTCGGCAACACGATGAGCGAACCCTCGGGCTTTGGTCGGCACAAAGTCCAGCGCGATGGTCTGCAGGCCATCAAACAGGCTCGCCTGCCAGTGCGTCCACGCGCCGAACCAGCGCAGCCGAGTCAGCAAGGTCCGTACAACGACCCGTAGATGCGCCGCCAGCTCTTCAGCGTCCCATTCGAAGCGGCAAAGCAGGATGACGTAGGCAGAGGCCTGTGAATAGCTGTGCTGGGTCAAGGCAAGCGGATCTGGCTCGTCGTCCCGGCGAAGCAGCGAGATGGCCGGATCAAACGTTTCCGGCGCTGTCAGCAACCTCGCCATCGCGTGAACTGCGGAGTCGGCGTCTTCCTTGTCCCAATCCTTGTCCAGCTTGACGGCATATCGAAGCCGCTTGTCCGCATACTTGACGAGTTCGTTGTGCAACCAAGCCAGCACCTGCTCTTGATCGGCGCGATGGCTGAAGTTGACCGGGAATCCGCGCTTGGTTGAGATCCGCTCAGCGATGAGCCAAGCCTCCACCTCCACATCTTCTGCCGTGTGCTCACCGCAGGTCTGGCGCGCGATGCGCCGCAAGTCGGTACGGCGCTGAATGATGAAAGCCTGGTACGAGTCCATCGGCATCCGCAATCTCCTGCGCCGTCGTCCTTGCGGCAGCGGATTCTGGCGGAAGAGCAAGCTGGCTCACCGATGCTCGAGTTGGTTAAGACTTGCGGTCGGATGCGGCATCCGCTGCCGTTGGAAATCCAGTAACTAGCATGGGCCTCATATCAGGCGTAAGAAGCGCGAGCTCGAACTGACCCGTCGGGCTTGGGCGCGTTTGGATAAACGACTCCTGAAGAAACATTGCCGGCGATTCAACCTCGCCGAAAGCATCGTCTCGGACGAACGCCATCAGACCTTCTCCTGCGAGACGTGCGGAGAGCCTCAAAGTACCTAGCTCCGCGGCCTCCACCGAGACCTGAGTCAGCAGGACCCAGCCGACCTCCCACGATCTAGCCGGTGTATCGCTGCTCGCCGACCCAAAGTCGGCTGAGGTCGAGCTACCGGAACTGTCGTGGCGATCGGTGCAGGGATGCTTGGGCCAAGGGGAGCCGATCTCATCGAAGTAGACCCTTCCCCCATTCTCAAGATTGAAGAAGAACACCGACGCACTGCACACCGGACAACGTGCATTGCCTCTCGTGTAATGCCTCGGTACACGCGGCGGCGCGAACAGGTCTGGCATGGATGGGGCGTTCAGGGCCGGCCTTGACTGGCGACGGTCTCCCCCAAAGCCGCAGCCGCAGTTCCATAGGTGGTTCTTGGCGTTGCACATGGCGTCTTGGCGTTTGAGTCTCGAGCCCCGACGCTTCAGCTCAACTGGCGATGGCGGCCTGCGCCGCGTCGATGGCCGCTGGAGAGCCCTGGACCTGGACCTGGACCTTCTGGATGCTTCCATCCGGCTTCTTCAAGACTCTGACGGTGACTCCCCCCGTGGGAAGCCGCTGCCGCTTTCGCCTTCCTGGTGATCTGCTGCTCGATCTCCACCATCGCCGCCTTCATGAGATCGGCAGCGCTGGGCATCTTGACCTTAATCTGGATCATTTCGAGTCCTTCGGCGGGCAAGGGTCGTTGCCGTAGGAGTCGCGGGCGCGGATTTGGCCGTTCTCACCATGGATGAGCAACTCTCCTTGGCCTTGACGCGCCATCTGTCGGCCCGCCTGGATGGCTTGTGCCTGGGTGTCGAACACCTGGCTTGCCCGCTGACCGCCTTCGCGGAGCGTGCCCCATCCGTTGTCGCGCTGAACAATATGAACGTTGTTCCGGTTAGCCATCACGAACCTCCAGTCCGATGAAGTTGACGGAATCAAGTTTACAAACAACAATTTCATCAGTCAATCTGTAAACCACAAGCGCGGAGAAAACGATGATCGGAAACCGACTCAAGAGGGCGCGAGACGCTCTCGGGATGTCGCTGCGCGAGCTAGAGACGGCTATCCAAGGGCAAGTCTCGGCACAAGCCATCGGCAAGTACGAACGTAGCGAAATGATGCCGAGCTCCACGGTCCTTTTGGCACTGGCGAGTGCCCTGGAGGTGTCGCCGGAGTACCTGCTCAGCGAGCGCGAGATCGAGCTCACGGGGGTCGATTTCCGCAAGGCGCCACACGCTGGCGTCAAGGAGGAACGTGCAGTGGAAGCCTCGATCCTTGACCAAGTCGAACGCTATCTGGAACTCGAAGAGTTGATGCCGGGCGTCGACCAGCACTGGCACGCGCCGGTGGATGATGCCTTTGAGATCAGCCGCGTCGAAGATGCTGAAGAGGCTGCGGCAGCCCTGCGTCGGCTGTGGCAACTGGGCATCGATCCGATCCCTCTCATGGCTGAACTGCTAGAGGACAAGGGGGTGAAAGTGATCGCTTTGGATCTGCCTGAGAACGTGTCCGGATCCAAAGCCTTCGTACAGCGCCCTGCGCGAGAAGATGTTCCGGTCATCGTTGTCAATCAAGGTCACAACGGCGAGCGTCAGAGGTTCACGCTGGCTCACGAGTTGGCCCACCTGGTTCTCCGCTTCAGTGGCCTGAGCGATGCAGAACAGGAGAAGGCAGCTGACAGGTTTGCTGGAGCGTTCCTGATGGCCAAGGACATGGTCCTACGCTTGCTCGGCGCACATCGGACGTCGGTATCCATCGGGGAGCTAGCTGAGTTGAAGAAGCTCTTCAAGGTCAGCATTGCTTCCCTCGTTGTACGTAGCTCTCAACTGGGCATCTTGAACAAGGCAACCTACGGCCGTTTGTTTGCACAAATCAAGGATATGGGCTGGAACAGCCAAGCTTCCAACGAACCCAACATCCTCGATCCAGAAGTTCCGCAACGGATGGAACGGCTCTGTCTGCGCGCGGTGGCAGAAGGAGCCATATCTGAGGCGCGGGCTGCTGAGCTTATGAACATTAGCGTTCGCGAGCTGGATCGCCGTCTGTCGGGCCAAGTCGTCTGATCCACCATGATCATCCTGGTCTCAGACACCTCGGTACTGATCGACCTTGAGCGTGGCCGCCTACTCGAGCTGGCGTTTTCATGCGGACTGGTCATGGTGGTGCCCGACCTGCTCTATACCCGCGAACTGGCATCGGAGAACGGCCCCTTCCTAAAACAACTCGGTCTGGGCGTCGTGGCGCTGAGCCCCGAAGAGATGTCTTTCGCTCAGGAGATCCGCACGAAGCGTCCGGGCCTTTCGCTACCAGACTGCTTTGCATTGAGCTGCGCGCGTCGCGACAAGCACGCGCTGGTCACTGGCGACAAGCTGCTTCGCTCCGAAGCCCTGGCTCGACAGTGCTCGGTGTTTGGACTGCTCTGGATCCTGGATCAGATGGAGGTTTCTGGGAAAGTCAGCTTGCAAATGCTGCATGATGGCTTGAGCAGAATTGCTCATCACCAACGCTGTCGGCTGCCACGCCCAGAAATTGCCAGCAGGCTTCAGCGGTGGTCTGGTTCATAGCCACCCGACTTTTGAAGGCTTCGAAAACAGATCCTTCAGCGCAGGACCAATCTCAGCTCGCTGGTCTCAGCAGTCAGCCGCTCGAAGTCTGGACTCCCCAATTCGCGTCCAAATGGAGGCATCTGATCCCCCCAGCTGAAATTGCTCTTCAAAGAGGCCTCGGCGCGCGTGTGCCTAAGCGGCGATACGCAGCGACGCATCGCCGGCCCCTTTGGGCCTCTAGGAACTATGCAGGCGTCATAAGCGCCAGAATCTCTAAGATTGGACGACGTTGATGCGGTGTGGGGTGCGTCAATTGTCCCCGGCGCTTCAAGAGCACGACTATCTGGGAGGCATGATGTCGATTTTCTTTCTTGTCGAAGCTGAGCTTGATGACTTAGGTCCGGTGCGCGCTCGCATTTGTACGCCAGTTGAGGAAGGTGATCGACCTCTACCCGATCACGCACTGTCTGGGGGATCTGTCCTCGCTTTGCCAGAACTGCACGCCCTAGTTCAGATCGCCGAGGTTCGGCTTGTGATGTATACCGGACCTGGTCCCGACGATTGGTTGCCTTTGGAGCGCATCGTGTTGGACAAAGGAAGGCTACGCAGCGTAGACGAGGATGGAGTTCCTAACGATGCACTGTTGAGCGTTGCTCGACTGCGTTGAGCATATAGCTGACGGCAACGATAGTCGTCTCCTTGTACTGCTCGGGCATGGGTTGCTTGGGTCTTAATAGCGGTCCGGCGAGCAAATTGGTCGACGCTATGGCGGACTGGCAGTGAGTCACGAGCATGCAACCCTCACAAAGAATTGGCGTCCTCCGTCGATACCCGGCCCACTTACAAATGTGAATCGCCGTTCGAGGGCCCAGCCCTTTGCTGACCTGTGATCAACGCCGTGCGCGCGCGCGACCTCAGACAGTGGCGACACCTCGCGCCGGAATCGCTCGACTTCCTGCCGCGAGATCACGCGAGACATACGCCGGCCAGCAAACCCCCTTGACGCGGCCAGCAGTCCGACGCGGACGAGGTGATACGTGACCTCCTGCTTCAGCCCAAGTAGCGCCGCTGCCTGGGGGATGGTCAACTCTTCGCCAGGAGCAACGTCGGGGCGCGACCATGCCTTCACCTCCGATTCCAGCAACAACAGGTCATGTGTATGCACGATCTGATGCCCGACACGCCGGATCTCCAACGAACCATCTTGCAGCGCAATGAAAAGCGCCGCTGTTTGACGACGTCCAACGTGCAGTTGGAGCGCACGGTGAAGCGAACACCACCGGCGGTGCTCGTTCACGCTGCCTAAGGTCACGGATTTCGCGGCAACTGCAATCTGCTCCAGCAGCAGTTGTATGGAGGATGCGCTGTACCGATCACCCACGCGGCGAACGAGGCCGGCGTCGGTCAAGGTGTTTAGGCGTGCTGCGGCAAGGCCAAAGCGACGTTGGGCGGATCGAGCGGGCAGCAGGTCATCAAGGTGTTTGCGGACACTGGTCACGACCGAATCGCTCACTACCAGCATCCGCCGCCCCATCTTGCTTTGTCGGACAGGCGGCTCCAGGCCGCAATCGGCGAGAAGTCGCGGAACACGCTCTACTCGAACACCGACCCTAGCTGCAAGACCGCGCGCCCCGGAGGGTGCGCCGTCCGAGAGTCTCCTCCTCTGGATCGCAACGCCTTGCAAAACTGGCCCATCGGCATGCTGCTCAATCTCGCGTTGAGCCCAGGCCAGGGCCTCACCGTCGAGTTGCTTCGTCAAGAGCCGCAGCAGCCCGGGCCATGCCTCACGGACCAACTGCGCCTGCTGTCCAACTCGACAAGGCGCGCGCAGTCGCTCCAGCAACTGCGGCATCTCTTCGGCCGCATGGACGACTATCGAGGCACCCCGCTCGATCATGGCTCGCTGATGTGACACGAGCCGGGAGGACGATCGCTTGATCGGCTTGCCTCGAAGACCATAGTGATCCAGAGCTCCCAATAGCTCCATCAGCGTCCAACGTTGCTCCGAATCCAGGGCGTCGAGAAGCCGATCAGCGACATGGTCGGGAGTATGAAGAAGCACTTGCAAGTCGGCAGACCAAGGCGCGACAGGCTGTTGAGCGAGATCCGCCTCGCACTTGCACAGCTTGAAACTTAAGCGCCGCCAGGTCGCGAGCACCCCGCAGCCCGCGCATCGGTCGAGCAACCAGCAGCGATGCTCGCTGCAAATCGGCGGGCCGTCGATCCAGTCTCCTTTCCAGTAGGGCTGAGGGGTAGAGAGGCAATGTGGGCACCAGCGGGCGACCCCAAGTCCTGGCGACGTAACCCTGCATCCGTTCCCCGTGCTGCACCAAATGGGCCTGATCCCGTTCTCATGCGCGAGCCGAAGCAAGAACCCACCTGGGCTTTCAGATTTCTCCCGGGACGGCCTTGCCAGGAACTCCGGCGGAGCAGTCAAAGCGTGCTCGTATAGGACTGCAGTGTTCGTCATGCGCAGCACCTCTACTCTCCCTTGTCGGGCTTCCTGTGAATCCAACCCACTCGCTTGCGCGCCGACCGCAGCACAAGTTCTGGAGTACGAGCATCGCCGCGTCGAACAGGCCAAGCCAGCAGCGCAGCAGCGAGAAGGGCATCGCGATTCATGCTTGCTCCCACAACGAGAGCTGATTTGCAGACGCCCGTGCCCGTGCCACTGAGGCATGGTGGGCCTCTGTTGCAAAGCGCAAACGGTCGGAAGCTTGGTGGTCGATGTAGTAGGCAGCCAATCCGTTGCCATCGACGCGCTTGTAGACGGGAACACGACCCGCCAGCAGGTCGTCCAGGATCGCCCTGATGAAAGTCCTGGGACGACGGCGCATGTGCAGCCACTCGCCCATGATCGGTTGAAGGCCGACCACAGTCGAGGGCATAGGCCTCGAAACGCTGTCGAGGCGGCTTAGAAGAATGCTGACGTCTTGGCGCCTGTAACGGCGCCACCTTCCAAATCTGATAGGCGGCAAGAAGCCCGCATCGTGCAATGCCCAATAGCCTTGCTTGTCGATGGCGAGAGCCTCCAGCAACTCGGCATAGGTCATGCACAAGGCGAGGAGCCTGCGGATCCTGTCGACCTCGGCATCTGGCACAAAGCAATAGCGTTTACGGCCGAACTGGATCTTGATCACATCCTTGAGGTGCTCATCCTTTACCAGCCGCTCGGCAACCTGTGATGAGCATCCCAGGATCTCCTTCACAGCCTCAAGACTCTTGCATCCCAGGGGATGCATGGCTCTTGGCAACGCTCCGCACGGCACGGTGTCTTTGCCCGGATTGGCTGCGAGCAGCCGATCCTTCATTTCAGCCATGGGCAGCCGCGACATGACGGTGCGCCTGCGAAATTCATCGCCGATCAGCCGACTCAAGCAGGCAACCGCCGCACGCCTATGTTGCGTCGCGCAAAGACCCAGGACGAATGATTGGACGCCAGCGCTGTTGGGCGCGATGGTCAGCCCTTCCCTGCCCAGCCAAGCCGCACGATGCTCATGTCTGAGCTCATCCTTCGCCGGGTAGCCCGGCCCGCGCCTTGATGTCACCACCGCGTCCAGCAGTCTTTCTGCAAGGAGCGCCCAGGCCAGGTGATCGCCGACCTCCTCGGCATCGGCATTCGAGCAAACCGCCTGCTCGAATTGTTGCCACATCTGTCTGGCGTAGGCGAGACCAGCCGGCGTCGGGCAGAACGAGCCACCCGTGATCTCTTCAGGCGCAGCGTCTGCAATCGTGCGCCTGTCTGGGCGCTGATAGTTGGACGTGATGGCAGGTTCAACCAGTCCATCCTTAAGCAGAGTCCCATGGGTCGTGCAGACGGTGAGGGATGAGATCCTCCATCGGGCGCGGACGTAGCGCGCTTGTAGGAAGCACTCTGCACACACTCGGATCTGCGCGCCGCGAGGCTGCGCCGCCCAGGCGGGGATCGAATCGACACCATAGTAGGGACGGCCGTCATCATTGCTCGCGTCAGCCGCAGGCAGAAGCTCACGCAGCGCCTCCAAGTCGTAGCGCCATGGTCGTCGGACGCCCATGGCCCGAGCAGCGCGAGCCAAATAGGTCTCACTCCATTCGTCCAGTTGCCGTTTTGGCCGGACGGGAATTGCAGCTGAAGGGCATTGCGCATTGGTCTTGTCCATCAATCCTCCATGTCGCGCGCAGTAGGCGCGAAGGGTTCCCCGGGCAGGGTCAGTGGAGTGCCTCGGAACTTGGGGTCAAAGGGGTTTTGCTCAGGCAAGGCCGACTTGAAGATCACCTTCAGGAATGCCTTTTCAAGGACTGCAAGACTGATGTGGAACCGCTTCTCTTTAGCTGCGAGCTCCACGCTCCGAACCAGCAACCGACGAATGTTCCGCAGCCGGCCGGCGGTGGCGAATGCAAGCACCGACAGCACCTCGTCCGTCTTCAAGTCGATATGGGGAACCCCCTCTAGGACCGTCTCGAAGGCTTCCATGACTTGCCGGAACTCTTCGATTTGGCTTTCGTTGCCGACGCCCAGAGGCTCTAGCTCCAACACCTCTCTGAAGCGGTCCGCGAACTGGTCGTTGGCATGCAGGAGTTGCCGACTTCTGTGGATTCCCGCGAGGACCAATGACATGTTGGCTTGCGTGGAGAACAGCTTGATCCAATCCGCGACTGATTCATGGGTCTTTGAGCGACCGCGGTCAACGGCATGGTTGATCTCGTCCAAGATGATCAGCCGCACCCTGCAAGTCTTCAGTAGCTTCTGAAGTTGGAACGTCCTTTCCTCCTCGTCCCCCTTGTTCCAAAAGGGGGAGCCAAGCTCCTTGAGCATGACGCTTGGCAATTTCTTTACTGTGCAGCCAGACGGCACCTGTGCGTAGAGCACTGGCACCTCCGTGAACTCTTCATGCCGTATGCGCGGATAGGCCAGAACCAGGCGCTTGAGTAGCCTAGATTTGCCCGTGCCGGGCCAACCGAGAAGCATGATGTGCTCGGGCTCCTCGTCAATGCACTCATATGCGTACAACTCTTCGAGGCGCTCGAGCGCTGCAGTTGTTTGGGGGAAGTGGCCGAAGAAGCGACGAAGCCTCCTGGTAACCACGGCAACCTTTTCAGCGGTGGCGACCATGTCAGGCTTCCTCGGGGATCTCAACCTTCACGGGCTTGGCAGAACGCGGCCGCTGGGATGCCGCTGGGGGGAGGGGCTTCGCAGGCTTGGCCTTCGGTTCGCGCAGATCATTGCTGGTCTTGTTCGCCTGCCTGGCCGCCCTGCGCCGCACGCTGAGCTTCTTGTCCTCCTGAGCCTTCTTGACGGCCGCGTCGTTGATGGCCTTGGCCTGTGCGTTGGTCTGCTGATAGCCCGAATCTTTGGCCTTGTGCTTCTTGGCGGCCTTGGCTTGCTCAACCGTGAGGCCGGCGTACTGGGGGTCCTTGTTTCCGACCGAGAAGTACTCGTTTGCGATGGGATTCCAGACCCAGATATGCCCGGCCTCATCGTGCGGCCACTTGATGTCGACCTTGACCTTCGCCGGCAGCATGGCCCGCAGCGTGGCGAGGGCCGTCGACGCGTAGCAGAACGTGTTGATCTCAACGCCGTAGTGATGAAGCTCTCGCGTGTCTGCCTCGGAAAACTCGATGTCTACGTCGTCGCGACTCATCTTGAGTTGCGGCGGGAACGCCTTGGCACCGGCGTTCCAGACATCGATCGGCGCTTGGCCATCCAGCCCGCGATGAGGGCGCTTGTGGTACACGCTGCAAATCCAGACATGGATCATCCGATCCAGTTCGGCCAGCGTGATGCAGGCCTCCTTCTCTGCCTGGTAGCCGATACGCTGATGCACGTTGGAAAGCGTGGTTCCGGGCAGCTTGTGGATGAAGCAGTAGTTGAAGGTTCGCAGGAACCGTTCGACGTGGGGTTTGTCGTTCGGATCGCGCGAGCCGGCGAACTCGACCAGCACGCTAAGGTTGCTCATGGCGTCCCGCACGGAGTCAGCATGAAACTCCCTGCCGTTGTCAACGAGGATTCGCTCCGGCCAACCGAAGCAAGGCCATGCGAGGTTCAGTTCGGCATAGAGCTTCGTGAGGTAGGTCTTCGGCAGCATGGCGTGCCGCAAGGCGGAGAAGACTGCATAAACACCATGCCCGGCCAGGCTCAGGTGATAACCGAGAACACACCGCGATCGGCGGTCGAGCACTACGGTAAACGTGGGTCGACCAATCACAACACGGGCCTCATCAGTGACGAGAAGGTCGACCGGCGTATGGTCAATCTCGACGATCTCGAGGATACGTTCGACAAAACGTGCGTGCCCCTGGGATGCATGGCGCCGCTTGCCCTCGCGCAGCCCGAAGCGAGCCACCGATACGTCAAATGCGGAGAGTTGTGCGATGCGCCGGTTGATGGTCCGAACTGACGGCAACTCGAGATGCTTCGATGGCTCGCGCTTGACGTTCGCAAGATCAACAGCGGTGGAAAGTGCGTCCAGAACGTCCTGTGCGCTAGCGCGCCGGTTGGATAGGTACGCCTGTTCGATCGCATCGTCGATCAACGCCTCAAGGTTGGGGTCGAGCCGGCTGACGTTCTTGCCACCCCTGAGATCAATCGCGGAGAACAGTGCACGAACATCGCTGTCTGCTCGCGCATACTTGCGGCGCCACCGATAGACAGTGCTTTCGTGCGGAGGCCGGGATTCGTTGCGCTGCGCAGCGACCAGCGCCAGGTCCTTACGGAGGTCCTTCCTCGATTTGCCAAATGAGTCGAGCTTTTGAAGCTGGACGATGTATTCAATCCTGCGGCGCGTTTCTGTGCGCGCAGCCTCGGTCATGTGGTCCATAGTCGCCAGAGTTGGCGCGCTGTAGCCCCGTTTCACGTCACGGCGCAACTGACCCTTGGTCTTGAGGCGTCCCATCATGTATGCCTCGTACAACTCGTAGGTGGAACGTCGTTCGAGTTCGCCGGTCTGCACGTTCTCGAGTTGGACGTGAAGTTCATCGACCTGCCTGACAACGCGGAGTTCGACATCGTCCAGGAACAGGACCTCATCCTTGCGAGGTGGTTGCATGACAGCCTCCTTACCGGCAAATTGGAAGGAGTTCATCGGGATCACGCTTCATGACTCGCGCGAGCAACTCATCGCACGTCTTTTGAGCCGCCTTCCATCGCTCAAGTAGCGCGTCGCTCGGCTCGGCGCGCCCGCGTGGATCCCAAAGGCTCGGGTCAAGGTCTGCGCGGAAGCGTCCGCGCGCGGGACGCTCGCGCTCAAGCACTGCTAGGGTCTGCTGAAGCCCGGAGTCGCGAACGTCGGTGTCCAACAGGAGGCACAGGCAAATGCCATGGGCCTCGAGACCGCGCATGTTCCTATGCAGCTTGGTGTAGACCTTCGCATTTGAGAGCTTGCTTCGAGGTTTGACCTCGACGAGCGCACCCGCATCACCGAACCAGACCAGCAAGTCCGGCGTGTAAGTAAAGCGAGAGCCCGCAGAACCCAGCTCAAGCGTCAACGGATGGCTCTGCATCCCGGTAACGCAACTTGCGATCTCTAAGACTCGCTGAGAGTCAGCCTCAACCAAGCTCTGAAAGGCGGCTCTGGCGGCCTTCCACGAGGTTTGGTGGCCGCGGGGAGCAACGCCGCCAAGGGTGACGACCTTGGCCGGCTTGCGGGAACTCTTGAGCTCGTGAAGAAGCTTCAACAACTGCGCTCGCGGCATGAGCCGCTCGGATGAAATCGTAGGCATGAGTTGACTCCTTGGTGCTCAGTTCTGAGCACGCACGTACAAAGATTGAAAGCGCTGAGGAGGACGGTGGCGATGCCGTCGTCGACATGCTGGAGCCTGGCCGCGAAGTTCCACTGTGCAGTTGGGTCAATGCACTTGTGAACTGAAAGCGGTTCGCACGGACAAAGCTCCGCCCAACACGCTGCGCTCAGCGTGTTGAGAATTGCACGAGGAGAGACTTGACGCGACGGCAGCGCGCAGCCAATATGAAGGCTGATCTGTGTAGTTTGTTTTGACTACGTGCTACCGGCGGGCCCTGTCACCAGGTGCTCGCCTTTTTTTTGCCTATGTCATGGCCGTCTCCTCATCGCGTTGAATGTGGACGACGAAATCCGTTCTGTCCTGAACGGTCTTCTCCAGCCTAGCAATCCATGTCTCGACATCGCCGTCGGGAAGCAGGCGATCCGCCTCGAGGCAAACAGACAAGAGCCGCTGAGCCCGCTGGGGCAGCTCAGTGCTTGCAGTCCGAAGCACGCGGTCCTGCGCCGCGAGGCGAGCAAGAGCCTCGCCCTCGCGGCGACTGAGCGTCATCACCTCGAGCACCTTTTCTACAAGCTCGACTGACGGGCCGAGTACACGTCCATGCTCCACGGCGCACACGTATGTGCGTGTCACGCCACAACGCTGCGCTAGCTCAGCTTGCGTGAGCCCGCGCTTTTCCCTGATACGCCGAAGAAAAGCCGGGAGACGAATGTTCGCATTTGGAGTCATCAATGCGAATTTCGCTGAGTTGTCCTTTGCATTCAAGTAGCTCTGCTGAGGCGGAGACTAATAGCGCTGATCCTAAAAAGACCGCAAAAATGGCGCGCATGCGAATACTGTCAGTATTTGCGCCGGTGGCGCCTTGGAAATTCTTTAGAGAAATCAAACACATAAGTCGCGAAGCAAAGACGTTTTTCTATTATTTGTACGTGTGTTGATTTCATTTGAAAAGCCCGTCGTATCAATACTCGTTTTAGGGAAAGCACCAAAGAAACGGTTGCACATGCACAACTCGGACTGGTCAGGTGAATCAAGCCCTATGGAAAACCGAAATCATGGGCTACTGATCTGGCTTCTTGGTTCGCACACCGTAGCGACGGCAACACCGTCCAGAGACAAAACTACAAAAATCACACCGCGCACTCTCAAGAAACTGTAGAATTCCCCACCGAACTGGTCGCAGTTATTTCCACATCTTCGAGGCGAATTCTTTGAAAACTGCAGCTCCGGCGATCATCGTCACGAACTGCACCGGCAGGAAACTGCAGTCCAACGGAGTGGCGTTTAGCGATCTCACCCTCACCTTCTCGTCGGTCGATGCGATGGCTTGCGCTTGGGGGAAGGCTCTGTCTGCGCCTACGCCGCGCTACGTCGCCAGCACGCTTTACGGTGGCCGGTCGTTTCGCGAGGCAGAACTGGTGGCCGAGTCTCTCGAAGCACCGCTCTACGTCGTGTCGGCCGGGCTGGGTTTGACTTCGGCTGAAGAGCTTGTCCCTGCCTACGACCTGACCGTGTCAGAGACGGGTCCCACCGTTCTGCCGTTTTTGCGAGATCTAGGCCTATCTCCGCCGCACTGGTGGGCTGCGCTCAACAAGAGCCTAGGCAAGCCCGCGCCTATTGCCTCATTGCTGAACAGCCAGCCGAAGGCAGCCGTGTATGTGGCTATGCCCTCCACCTACCTCCGCTTGATAGGCGATGAATTGACTGCATTGCCAAAGTCAGATCGGGCTCGCCTTCGCATCTTCTCTTCGCCAGCCTGGCAGCGTGACGCGCCCGCCGCACTAACCGAACTGGCGTTGCCATACGACGAGCGTCTCGAGACGACTGCCTTCTCTGGAACGAGGAACGACTTCCCCCAGCGTGCCTTGCGACACTTCATTCAAGCATTACGAGGCAACACCCTCACCCTCGCTGAGGGGCGGTCCGCCGTTGAGGCGGTGATGGCTCGGCACGCCCTAAGAGTTATCCCCGAGCGACAGAAGCGCACGGACGACGAGATCCGCGCCTTGCTACGGCGCCATTGGCGAACCAGTAACGGCTCCGGAGATCGCCTCCTACGAGTCTTGAGAGACGACTTACTGATCAAGTGCGAACAGTCTCGATTCCGGAGCCTGTGGCAAAGCGTGCGCGCTGAAATGGAACGAAGCTGACATGGCATCGAATTCTGAAGAAATCATCGTCCGTGCCCTGCACACGCTGCAGGGCAATGGATTAGATGTCTATGCCTTCTTCATCAATGGTCCGGACATCATGCGAGTTGCGGACATCACACGTCTGGAACGTGACCAAGCAGACAGCCTCAAAGGCTTTCAGCGCCCGGAGATCCGAAGTCATGTGAAGGGCATCGCCGACTACCTGCTCCAGGGTGACGTGCTGTTTCCAAACGCGATCATCTTGGCGCTGTCGCCAGCTGTGAAATTCGCGGCGTCCCGAGGAACGAAGCCGACTGGAGACCAAGGGTTAGCGCAATCCGGAACGCTCACTATCCCTCTGTTCAAGGAGGGGGAGCGCGTCGCTTGGATCGTCGATGGTCAACAACGCTCGCTAGCTCTGTCGCAGATCGGAAGCAAGACGATCCCTGTGCCGGTCATCGGCTTCGTATCCGATAGTTTGGAGATCCAGCGAGAGCAGTTCATCCTGGTGAACAAGGCGAAGCCCTTGCCTTCCAGGTTGATCAATGAGCTGCTACCGGAGACCCGCAGCGTCTTGTTTCCGCGTGAACTGAGTGTCCGGAAGTTGCCGGCGGAGATTTGTAGTCTGCTGAATCGCGATAAGACATCCCCCTTCCATCAACTTATCAAGCGTGTGTCCGACAAGGGCTCCTTCAGCGGAGCTGTGATTACTGACTCCGCGGTGATCACCATGATCAAGAACAGCATCAACAACCCACTGGGTGCTCTTGCGCCGTACAAGGGTGGCCCGCGAGAACCGGCGGACGTCGAGAGCATGTATCGCATCTTGCAGACCTACTGGACTGCTGTTCGCGACGTGTTCAAGGACGCTTGGGGCAAAGATCCAAGACAGAGCCGATTGATGCATTCCGCAGGCATTGAAGCGATGGGGGTGCTGATGGATCGCATCTATGCCCGCATGTCAGGACCCAACGAGGATCTGAAAACAGTCAAAGCTGAACTCGAAAAAGTGGCGCCCGTGTGTCGCTGGACGAGTGGGCAATGGGATTCACTTGGGCTGGCTTGGAACGAGATTCAGAGTACTCCCAGAGATATCAAGAAGCTGCAGGACGCGCTGGTACGCGCGTATGCGAGCAGCGCTAAGACATGAAATTCCTCTATTCAGACACGCAAGACTACGTCGATCCCGACTACGACTTTCTAAACGACAGGAGCGCGCCTGGCCGTGAGCGCTACTGGGACGATCTGTACGCCCACGAACTCATGACTCCCGCCCCATATGACGGGCTACTACTGTCGATGAGCGCTATCCGACAAGCGGTTGGAGTCGCTTCTTCCAAGGTTCGCTACTCAACTTCGGAAGAGCAACGTTTGCTACGCATTGGCGCGCGTAAGTTCCTTCGATATGACAGCCCTCAGTACAAAGACTCCATGCTGATGGGTGACTGTGGGGCGTTCGCCTACGTTGAGCATGAACGTCCGGCTTACTCGCCGTCTGAGGTGGTTGAGTTCTATCTAGATGCAGGCTTCACCCATGGCGTTTCCCCCGACCACATCATCTTCGACTGCGACACAGACAATCCACCAGCGTCGGCTGTCGACGCAAAAGTGATTGATCGTTACGAGATCACGCAGAAGAACGCCGAAGAGTTCTTGAGACTCGTCCGGCTCGAAGGGAATGAGTTTGAGCCGATGGGCGCGGTGCAGGGTTGGTCCCCGCAAAGCATGGCGCAGGCAGCTAAAAGTCTAGAGAAGATGGGCTACCGCTACCTCGCGATTGGTGGCCTGGTTCCCCTAAAGGTCGACGTTATCCATCAGGTGCTGCACGCCTTGAGAGCAGCCATCAAGCCCAGCACGAGCATCCACTTGCTGGGATTCGCGAAAGCGGATCACATTCATGAGTTCGTTCAGTACGACATCACAAGTTTCGACTCCACGTCGCCGCTGATTCGGGCGTTCAAGGACGCCAAGCGGAACTACTACGTTGAGTCACCCAACGGCGGTCTCGACTATTACGCCGCCATTCGTATTCCCCAGGCTATAGAAAACGCCCGTCTGGTGCAGGGTATCAAGCGCGGCATATTCAGCGCTGAGGATCTGCAGCGACGAGAGCAGTTGGCTCTTAAGACATTGCGCTCCTACGACAAGAACCAGGCTCGAGAAGAAGACGCTCTGGACGCAGTGCTGGACTACCAGCGGTTTCTAACCCTCGGCGACGACAAGATCACTGACGACGAACGTGTACGAGAACTTGCAAAGAGTCGAGTTCAGATTGCTCGAACGCTGCGCGACCAGCCGTGGAAGCGATGCCGCTGCGATGTCTGCAGCTCAGTGGGCGTCGAGGTAATCATCTTCCGAGCCAGCAATCGAAACAAGCGCCGTGGTTTTCACAACCTAGGCGTCTACCACCAACATGTTCAACGAACCTTGTCGAACGCGAAATGACGACGTTTAAGTACAAAGCTGTGCGTGCACGCCAAGCTCCGGACCACGATGTGTTCTGCTTTGCTGCACACCCTCACGATGTTCTGAAGTTCGCGGAGATCGAGCGCGTGGGGCGCGACGAGGCCGGCGCACTCAAGGGATTCCAACGACATCAGGTTGCTTCCCACATCAAGGAGATCCGCGACTACATGGGCCGCGAAGATGCGCTGCTGCCGAATGCTGTGATCGTTGCCTTCATAGGTGGCGTAAAGCTTCGCGAACTGGGCGACGGCCTGGTCGAAGTCACTGTGAATGCAGAAATGGAAAAGCCCGGCTTTGTGGTCGATGGCCAGCAGAGGCTATCCGCGCTGGCGGGATTGCAGAAGCCGGGCTTCCAAGTCTTCGTCTCAGCCCTTGTCTGCAAGGACTACAACGAACTGCGACAGCAGTTCGTCCTGATCAACAACACGCGCCCACTTCCAAAAACACTGATCTACGAGTTGCTGCCTGAAGTTGAGGGATTGCCGGAGCGGTTCACAAATCGGAAGTTCTCCGCCCGCGTAGTCGACCGGCTGAACTACCTGCGCGGTGGCGCCTTCTATCGCGAGATTCGCCAGCACACCAACCCAGTTGGCGTGCTGAGTGACGCGGCAATGCAGCGACTCGTGATGAACTCTGCGGCCCAAGGTGCGATAAGAGAGTTCATCCGTTTTGATGACTATGAAGACCGATCGGTGCAGTTGCTGAACGAGTTCTTCGAAGCCGTAAGGGTCGTCTTTGGCACGGAGTGGGTAGGCATGAGCCCCCGTACCTCGCGCATCCGCCATGGCGCAGGGCTAGTCGCTTTGGGATTCGTCATGGAGCACCTCTACAGCAACTTTGGTGCAACGACCAGGCAAGAATTCGAGCCGGGCCTACAGCTACTCCGGGACAACGGACACACGGCCTGGACCAGCGGTCAGTGGCGTCTTAGCGACGACGATGTGCGTCCTTGGAACGGCATACAGAACACCCCAACAGATATCGACTTGCTTTCTAACCACCTAGTCCGATGCCTAAAGCGCGAGTTGCGCCGCGTCCGCCGCGCTGCTTGAACTGGAGCTTCTATGAACCGACGCGCGCTCGTCCTCTTCTCTGGCGGACAGGATTCGGCAACGTGCCTTGCCTGGGCGTTAGATCGCTACGACTACGTTGAGACGATTGGGTTCGAGTACGGGCAACGGCATGCTGTCGAACTGGATTGCCGAACCCGAGTCATCGCTCAGCTTCGCAGACAGTTCCCAAAGTGGGGCGCCCGGCTAGGCAGCGACCACATGCTGAATCTGTCAGTCCTTGGCGAGATCAGTGACACGGCGTTAACTAGCGAGCGCGCCATTGACTTTGACAACAATGGTCTGCCCAACACCTTTGTTCCGGGCCGCAACCTATTGTTCTTCACCTTTGCTGCCACCGTGGCATACCGGCGGGACCTGCAAGTACTTGTGGGAGGCATGTGCGAGACGGATTACTCGGGTTACCCGGACTGCCGAGACAACACCCTGAAGGCGTTGCAACTCGCCATGAGCCTGGGCATGGACAGCCCCATGGTGGTCGAGACGCCACTAATGTGGCTAAACAAGCAGGAAACATGGCAACTCGCCTACACGCTCGGCGGCCGCGTCCTGCTGGAACTGGTGCGCCGCGAGACGCATACCTGCTACCTCGGCGACCGCAGCACCTGGCATGAGTGGGGCTACGGCTGCGGTACCTGCCCGGCGTGTGAGTTGCGTGCGCAGGGTTATGAGGCCTACATGCGAAGTCAACCATGAGCAACGTCACCTACACCGTCGCCTCTTGTCGGCTGGAGTCCGCACGCCGCGTCAGCGTGCTGCCGCAGGACCACAAATGCCGGCATGTTCATGGCCACAGCTTCCTGATCAGCGTCTTTGCCGAACTTCCGATGGACTGGGCACCGTTCCCGGGTGGCGAAGTTCCTGAGTTGCAGCGTCGCCTGGAAGCATGCGTCGCGCCACTGGACTACCAACTGCTGAACGAGTTTCTGGAGCAACCCACCGACGAAAACATCGCGCGCTGGGTGCGACAACGCCTGGATGTGCCGGGCATCGACCGAGTAGCGGTGCAGAGCACGGCGAACCAGGGAGTGGATTTGGATGCACAGGAGCATGCTCACGTCTGGCGACGCTACCGCTTCCAGGCAGCGCATCAACTGCCCAACGTTCCGCCGGGGCACAAATGCGGACGCCTGCACGGCCATGGCTTCGAGGTCATCGTGCATGCCGATCAAGACCTAGAAGAGCGCGATCTCAGCATTGACTACGACCATCTCGATGCCATCTGGGCTCCGTTCCACCACGAGTTGAACTACCAATGCCTCAATGAGATCGAGGGCCTGCACAACCCGACGAGCGAGGTGATCTCAGCTTGGCTGTGGCGGCGCCTGAAGCTCGTGCTGCCGGAGTTGTCCTGGGTGACGGTGTTCGAAACGGGCAGCTGCGGTGCTAACTTCGACGGCGCGCAGTACCGGATCTGGAAGGAATTCACCCTCGACAGCGCAGTGCAATATCGACGCGCGCCAGCCGATGCGCTGCAGGCGCGGATCCATGGGCACACCTACACCCTACGTCTGCACCTGTCAGCGCCGTTAGATGCCATGATGGGTTGGACGGTCGACTTTGGCGACGTGAAGACGATCTTCGATCCAATCTTCAAGTCGCTGGACCATCACCCACTGCATCAGTTGACCGGAATCCCTGACTGCGACACGGCAAGTCTTGCCGTCTGGATTCGGAACCAAGCAAGCAAGGAACTGCCGCAACTGGTGAGGGTGGACCTCTATGAAATCGAAGGCAGCGGTTCCATCGCAACCGTCGATTTGGCAGGGCCGGCATTGCCGGTGTAAGCCATAACGCCTGACATAGCCCGTCTATGCCAAGCGGCGAGAGGCCGCCTCGACTAGGCTAGTTGTGCCTGCACCTTCTGCCATGATGAGCCGGGCCTTGTCTTTGACGGCCGCCTTGATGCAGTCATAAGCGGCGTGCTTGCTGCTCTTCCAGGCGAATACGAAGAGGTCGGCATGCTGCGCTAGTGTCTTCAGTCTAGGCGTGCAAACGGCATCCGCGCTGCATTCCACCCTGAGCTGCGGGAAGAGTTCCCCAAGCAGTTGTGAAGCCCGCTTCGTCGCGGCTTCGTCTAGGCTGTAGAGGGCAAGAAGCTGAACGTCGCTTCGGCCACCGGTCGATTCAGTATCTGTCTGTTGGTTCTCGATCAGGACCGGCGAGACTTCGATGCCGGCCTCTGAAAGCAGCATGCGCAGGAGTGCCCGGACCATGGGTTTGAGTCGCGCGGCGTACTCGATACCCGCATGCTGCACCGACAACAGCATCCGCATGCGGGCATCCGCGTCGCGGGTAGGTGCAACTGCAAGTATGTCGCACACATCCAGCGCCCACGTCATCACATGGGGTGAGCGCACCTCTTTGAAAACCTCGTGTACCTCGTCGACGGCCGCTCGGTAGGTCGCCGCGTCGGGTCCGGCCATCACTAGCGCCAATAGGGTCTGATGCAACAACCCGCGGTCAGTCTCACTGAAGTCGCCCCTCGCGCGAAGTGTCTCCATGAGAGCAACATAGATCGGCATCAGACGCCGATCGGGTTCCATTCGATCTACGAACAACTCGTGCCAGAGCGCGTGCAGTCGCTCGAACAGGGCTGGGTCCTCGACGACCAATCGCGTCAAGCACTCGGCCGCGGATATTGGCGCCTTGGGGTCGGCCAGGATCTCATTCAACCCGGAACTGCGGGCGAGTTCACGCCAACGCTCGACGTACTCGTCGGCTGCTTCACCGGGGCGTTGCTCGAACTGTTCGGCCAGCGACTTTTGGGCCTTTCCGCCAAGTTTCGACACTAATGAACGGAGGCGATTCAAGCGGGTTGGCGCCGACGCCTCGACAGCCTCACGCATGTCTTCTGGTGCTGTTGTCAGCCGGGTCAGTACGGCGAGAGCCTTCTCTGGATCTTCAGACTCCCTCGCGCATAGGACGAGATTCAGAAGTACATGCACTTCGTCGGGCAGTGGCCAGAGCAGATCGTATGCGCGGTCGAACTGCTCGCTTGAAATAGCCAGTTGAGCGACTCGATGATTGTCAGAGGTCGCCAATCGAGCAACATAAGCGCGAAGGGCTGCATCCAAGCCACCGAAGGAGCCGCTTGGTAGACCGCGAAGCAAGTCGATGCAGGATTGGACGCTTGGCTCGGACTGGATCAGCTCAAAGAGAACGAACGCCTTAAGGACGGCACGTCTCTTCGACGTCCGGCGCGTTCTAAACATCGGTTTGGCGATCTCCGCCATGGCCTCGCGAAAGCGATCCAACAACTCCTCAAGACGTGGTGCACGCTCGAAGGCGGCAACCTCGCTCTCATAGAGCGCTTCCATGACGTCGCCGTACGTCTCTGGTGGCAACCGGAGATGGACAATCGTCGGTAGCAGTCGGTGTGCAGCGATCTCGTCCCACCTGCCGAATGCCGCGTTGAGTCGGATCTCGAGGAACAAGCGGTTTTCCGCTGACAGTCCAAACCGCTCTCGTAGTGCCGTTAAGCATGAACGCGCGCCCGGTTCGTTGCGTGCCGCCAGGGCGCGGTCAAAGGCTGCTCGGACCTGGTCAAAGGTCTGTGGCACGTGCGATGCGGCGAGAGGCCGGCGGTCAAGTAAGCGCCAGTAGCGCTGCCATTGCTGCAACACGGTGGTCTCGGCTGATGGCGACGAGGCGCTGAAGCGAACCGCTTGCCACCCTACTCGCGTAACAAGCTGGAGTATGTGCCTATCAGCAGCATCGGGCGTTCTATCAGCGGATGCAATCTGCACGTAGCTTGGTCCCAAAAAGGCGCCAAGTTCGTGCGTTACCGCTCGCAGCATTGCGCCCGTACGGGTACAGACATACCAGGTGATCAGATCGTCGCCAGCTACCTTGAAGGGAAACAGGACTGGTCTGTCTCCATGACCCTGCGCATGCCATCGGAGCGCTGGTGACAGCTGCCCGAGAGCATTGGCTGCAATGACATTGGGCGCCGCAAAGGCCGATGCTTGGAGGTCGCTTGCAATCGCCGCTTGGCGCTCCCGATCGAGTTCGTCAGCCATGTTCGTACGAGTCGAAGTGCACGCGCGTCTCCGCAACGTCCGCGGGGTCATACGAGACCGTGATGGCCTCATCGTTGAGCGCGACTCCGTTCTCGGTAAGGTTCATCGAACCCCGAATCGCCACGCGCTCAGTTAAAAGGCCCTTCGTGTGGAGGTGAGGATTGTTGTCCCTCCAGAGAAGCCTCTCGGACACGCCTGCGTCGCCCATCGCTTCCTCGATTCGTCGCCGAAAGTGCTTGTTGTGTGCGTCGGGCCGCGTGTGAATGTGGATCTTGGCTCCTGCCGAAGCAATGGCGACAATGATCTCCACCAACCTCACGTCGCGCTTGCCCCACTCGGGGTTGATGCTGTCAAACTGACCCAGACGATTGTCGAGAACCACGACATTGCTGATCCAAGGTGCGACGATGAAGACGTGCCTGCTGGGAGCGAGCAACTCTTGGGCAAAGACGAACGCCAGCACTTCACGAGCGGCGCTTTGCGCCAACGTTGCGCTCTTGAAGATGTCGCGCTTGTAGGCGGTCACGCTGTAGCCTCAAGTTCAAGATGGAGGCGCACTTCACCATGGTGCCGAGTGGCCGACAGCAGCTTGGGGTAGACGTTCAAGTACTCCAACTGAACCGGGACTGTGACGATGGCTCCCATGGCCACATTAAGTGCGTCGCTACCCCCAGGAGTCACAGCAACCGTCGCCCGTCCGTGGATCATCAGCCGCGCATGGAGTTGGTTGAGCCAGTCCGCGTCACCGGTGCAAATGGGTGCATCGTCATCAGACAACCAGCCACTAAGCAACAAGCGCTCGGTTATGGCGGGCACATCGCTGAATCGTGCCGACAGAGGCAAAGCACTGGTACGAAGAGCGTGACCACGCGCCCAGATCACGCCGGTCAGGACGCTGAAGCGCCATGGCTCACGATTGACATTCGGAAGGTCGAAGCCGGCAGCCTGGAAGGCGTGGTCAATCCTTTCATCGGTACTGAACAGAGCGCAAACCACGCGCGCATCGACTTCAACGCCCAGCCGGTCCTCGATGTCATCCCATCGGCGCAGCAGTTCAGCCAAGAGTTCATCCAGTTCCGCCGGCGTTCCTGGGCGCAGCATCCGGGTGCTCAGAGCGGCAACGTAGCCGTGAAACACGGCCTGCCCGCGTTCGATCAGGTTTCTCCTCAACTGAGCCAGTTGATCGCGCGCCTCGCGCGAAGACTGGGCACCTCGAACAGCGGACGCGTGGCACACGACTTCGGCATCACGAGGATGAACTCCAAGCCATCGCTGGAACTGCCGAAGTTGCGCGTCGATTATCTCGAACTCCGAAGGGCCTAAGGCCGCCTCAATCCTCCGATAGAACTGCGCCGCATCGGTTGCCAGAACATTGACTACTTGTTCTATCAGGCCATTGCCTCCGGGGTTGCTCTCCGAAATCCACAACTCTGAACTCTCTCGCAGAGACCCGTCCTCCAATGGCCCCGGATCGATGTCCACAACCAGTTCCTCAGCGTTCACTTGAGGACATGCCTGCTGAATGGCTTCGACCAGGGCTGCGCCAAGAGTCTGTGTCATCGTCCGCAAAAGCCAGGGTTGCCACCCGTCGTCGAACGCATCGGTCAGAGTCTGCCTAGCCAATGCCCGCAAGGCGGTGACGACATCAGGATTGGCCAGCGACTCGGTAAGGTGCTTGCGTAGGCGTGGCTCTGTCGAGGTGCCGATCGGCCCGTCGCTATCGTCGCCTTCGGCCGCTTCTGGCGACTGAAAGATCGTCTGCAGCACGCCTTCGAGGCGGTGAAACTCCGTGTCCCTTCCAAGCTCATCGATGGCATCGGCAAGCGGCCATTCCCGGTCTTCAGCAAGTTGTACCGCAGCGACCTGGAAGACTTGGGCCAACCAGGCGCGCAAGAAGCTATTGCCTTCCACTGACGCAAGGGACTCGCCATGCTGCGCCTCCCACGCGTAGCGTGCCGAACGTGCGGCACGTTGAACCGCTGGATCGGCATCCCGAATGTCTGCGACGGACGAGACGGGGAGTCGCAACTTGAAGCAGAGGGCATCGACTTCGATCTCAAAGCCGATGCCGCATGGCAAACCGTCTCGCTCGAATCGCCATGTCGCACTTTGATCAACGCGCAAATTGCCGCGCCGGAGTCGCAGTTCGACCTTGGAGGCCATGGCATAGCGCCGCACCATTGCCTGTGACTGGCTGGCATGGGTGTGTACGGCTACATGGTTCACGAGACGCGCAATACCGACCCGTTGGGCGGGCGACTCGAAGACAACGAGAGGAGGACGGCCGAAGATTTGGGATCGCCATACCAGGTAGGCGTTTGACTTGTCGAGCACTTCGGGCCGGTTGCCTGGCGCGCGCTGCGGCGTCGGGATGAGCCTTAAGTCAATGGGACGAAACGCTCTACCGGAGTGGACTTGCCCCTCCTCTACGTAATCGAAGGACGGCTGCGGGTCCAGGTCAAACCATTGATCGATGTCAATAACGGCTTCGGCCTGACCACTGTCAAGCAGCTCGATCAGCCGGTCCTGCGTCGGGCCAATCCACAGCGGTGCGTCCAAGCGACGCGACACTTTGCCAGGCGCGAATTCTGATAAAGCCTGGAGAACGGGCAAGTGTGCGATTGGTAGCACCGCCCCCTGCGGGAGCAAGCCGACTTCCGGGAGGCTGAGATCGCTGAACAGCGTTGCTGGAGCAAACTCGGGCAAGGGGCCTCCGGCAGAGCGGTCCGCATGCTCGATGCCATGTGCTCGCCAGTTAGTCACCAAACGCCGGAGAGCTGTCGGCACGGCGCCCAAGAGCAGAGGTCGCGGATGGTCCCACAGCAGCAATTCGACCTCGTCGCGTGGCAAGCCTAAAGCCGACCCTACGAAGGTGGCGAAAACCTCAGTTTGCGAGGCATCGTCTAGGACTTCGCGAAGCAGCTCGACCAGGCGCTGCCGGCGAAGGTGGCTTTGGATCCGGTTTGCCCCTTGCCAACGGTCTACTCCTGCAGCGACTGGGGCTGCGTTGAAGGCTCGCCCCTTCAGAGACTTCCACTCTTCGGGGGAGAGTGGGAACTTCAAGTCCTGGATGAGTCGACTGAGACTGTCTCTGACGCCTTGAGACCAGCTTGCAACGGCCGGAAATGTCTGCGGGCCAGACAGGTCGCGCCAGATCGAGCCGCCTGGCTCACCCGCCTGCATCTTGACGCCCAGGTAGTCCAGCAGCGCATATGTAGCCTGCATTCGTCGGATGTACCGGTTGGACAGCGGCAACTCTCGGGATGGCAGTTCCGGATCGAAGAACTGCTCATAGGCCTGGTACGCCAACCGGTCACGGCCATAGTCGGACAGAACCATGATGGTCCAAGGCCGCATATGGCGGGTTCGCCCCGCACGACCCTTGCGCTGGAGGAACTGGGCCATGTCGCGCGGGGCCTTGTGTTGGACGACAACACCAACGGCCGGATCGTCGTATCCGACCTCCAGCGCGGCTGTGGCAACGACGATCTGAGCGTTCTGGTCAACGCCCGTGTCGTATGCAGTTGTTCGTTCGACGCGATGACGAACTGAAAGGTCATGGCCCACGGCTTGGGTTAGCCGCCAGTCCTGCCCACCTTCGTACCGCCGCAGGCTCGGTCCGGGCAACCGCATGTGCGCCAAGCCACCATTTGGATGCCTTTTCGTCGCTGGCTCTCCTCGCTGCGTCAGCCCTTCAGCATCGCGAAGATCGTAGAAGAGGCGATTTGTCGCATCGACTTGATCGGTGAACGCGAATGCACGCCAACCTGCGAAGGGCCGCCACTTCGCATGGAAGTCCTCGCGCTGGTCCACCAGGCGAGAAGCCAGCATGAGTGTCTGAATCGACGTCGACAACAGGGAAGACTGCGACACTGGGTCGCCTCGCAAGGCGAGCATGTACTCGGCACCTTCGTCGGTCAGGTCATCAGGGGCGGGGGTTATTTCCTCAACTGTGTCCGGCTCTAGCGACACCAACGACGCGAAGAAGTTTTTTCCTTCGGCTATGGTTGCTGAGAGCCCCACAAAAACTGTACGCCGCTTCGTGAGATGCGACCAGCGCCGGAGCAGGTGCGCGACCTGTGCCCCATATGTGCCGGTGTATACGTGCACTTCGTCGAGCAGCATGAGGGGTGGGGCAAACTGCGCCTTTGGCCCGACGCCAAAGAGGTGCCTCATGTCGGAGTCGGACATCCGCTGGTTGAGCATCTCCACCGAAGTGAACAGGATATCCGGCGGCTCATCCTGCATCGACCGCCTACTGACCCTCAGTTGATGGCCGTCGGTCGCGACCCCGCAGTTACGACACACAAGTCGCGCGGCAAGCTCAGCGCCATCGGCCTGTTGCAGGCGCATGTCACTTCGACACTCAGGACAGCGGAAGAATGGGCAGGCACCGTTCGCGTCACGCCACTCGTGGGCGGCACTCTTCACGGTTGTGGGAGTACCTCCGTACAGGACGCCCACGCTGATGTTTGCAACTCCTGCGTGACCTAGGTAGTCATCGAACTTGCGCGCTTGGTCGAACACCTCTGCAAGTTGGTCCTTCAGCAACTCGTTGCGTGGGTAGATAGCAAGGATGCGCACTCCTCGCGCCTTTGAGTAGGCTTTCTTTTGGGCCGCCAGCCAAGACAGGGCGGGAAGGTAGAAGGCAAGCGTCTTACCGCTGCCAGTACCAGCCGAAACGATCGTTCCTTGTGGCGTGTTCTGCGCCAAACCACCCAGCACGCGAGCAGTGGCTTCGATCTGGAACTTGGCCCATTTCCACTGCGGATCTCCCTTGGCGAACCAATGCTCGATCGCGTCCAGGACCGAAGGCGTGTCCACCTCATGGCGGATCTGCTCCAGCGCGGCGACAGTTGTGACGTCGCGCCTAGGATATCGCCGGGGTCGCCATAGCAGTCGGTAGTCGGCGACCAGAGTCGAAGCGGTCATCCAACCATCGCGGCCATCGTGCTTTCCTGCGAAGAGTTGCCGTAGTCGTGCGAAGAGGCGCACACCTTCAGCCATCCGGGTCCGAAAGCGCGCAGGGCCCCCTTGGCGCCCCGGGATTTGCATCAACAGTGCGCTCTTAACCAAATGCTCGCGCAAATCGTCTGCGGTCGAGATGCGGCATTCAATGTCGGCGAGGAAGGGTTGGCTCTGCGGGTCGTTCAGAACCTCGTTGAACGCTTCGTCCACTTCGTCGGCGCTGAGTGCCCCGTCGACCAGACCCCATACAAGGACTCGAACCTCTCGTCGCTCGAGTGCGTCGAGCGCCTTTTCTGCTAGCGCGAGATCGGCGGAGAGGTTCATTTGGCAGCTATGCGCACCTGATAGCGCACCAGTTGACCGTTGTCCTCCAGCCAGCGAAGCACGTTCGGCGTGACGTGGGCCAATGTTGCGGTGTACGCGTCCACGGCGCGAAAGAACTCATCCACGTCCTTGGGAACGTCTCGCTGCACAGTGGCGAGGGCACTTCGGCACTCCCTCACGGCGTGCTCAAGATTCTCGCTGTCGGTCGCACTGCGTGGAGCGGCTTGGCCCGCCAGCTTCCTGTAGTCGCGATACTTGGCCCTGTAGCCATCGAGTGCTTGCTTGTTCGCCGGAGTCTGAGGGAGCGTCGCCTCAAGTGCCGAAGGTTCCTCCAGCGTTCCGGCGCCCTCGACGATCCCTCGCCATGCATCGCGAATGGCTTCCTCGAGCGAATCAGCGGCTCCTTCGGCGGACTTCAGCAACTTGGTCCACAAAGGATCTTCCGTGAGCGCCGACACATCCTCACCTCCGGAAATTCGGCTTACGGCCTCCTTCGCGTGGATAGCAAGTTGATCCCGCCTTTGGACAAAGGCAGCAACTTCACTTGGCCGCAGTTGGACCCACTCAGAACGGCCTCGGGACGCAAGCAACTTTGAGCGCCGTTCAGTCCATTCTTGTGTGCGCTGCTCAAGGCGCGCGCGAACGTGTTGTAGCTTCCTCGCGGTGGCTACTTGCGACACCGTTTCGCTAGCGGCTCTGCAGCGTTCCAACATCGTCGTCATACTTTGTCTCCCGTCGCCAACTCAGCCAAGTCGGATTGCAGCTGCGCTACCGCGCCAGCAATATCACCACCTCCGGACGACTTGAGTGCGGCCTTGGCTTCACGTTCAATACCTTTGATCAGTCGATCGAGATAGTCGAGCGCATCGACGGTCTTTCTGAGAGACCGCACGTCCCACTCTGCCCAGACCGCCAGTTGCCTGTGAAGCGTTGCATCGTCTGCGGGAATCGCAAAGCTTGGTGCCCTTCGCAGGTGGGCTTGCGATGTTTCGTCAGCTAGAACAGCAAGCTCCCGCTTTGCTTGGGACAGCGAGAAGCCGTCCGAAGGTATCAGGCTCGCCTTGTTGGCACTCGTCAAAAGCAACTCAAGCGCGTTGACGAGATCGGTCGGTGCTTCCTGTCCGGCAAGTGTCACCACCTTGTTAACCAGGCCTTCGACAGTCGAGCGGTATCTCGCTATCAAGGTGCCCAGACGCGAGCCTGCCAATTCGTTGGCAGCGTCACGCGCGTTCCCAAGCGTCCGAATCTGCTGCGGATCGTCAGGCTGCTCCTCCGCTCGCCACGCGCTCCGCAGGCGTCGGGAGTCGATCGCATAGGCTTGGGCACCGTTGCCCTGAAAACACCCGATCGACTCGTAAAGTGCCCGGCGTACATCTTCAATCGTCGACGCTGCCCGAACACAGGCTGACATCACGCTAGCTGCGTGGGTCTTGTCGTCCGAGTCCGGTCCGGTTGGTGTCCACGAAAGCGCGGACTTGTAAGCCATTAGCGGCGGAACCGGCGGGTCCGCTGCCTTGGTCAGCCGTAGTAGCAGCGCCTGGCGATGAAGGACCCGTACGGCTACAGCCGCCTGTCGTTCGGCGAGTGAGGTGAACCACTTGATGGCCTGCTGCTCCAGGCGATCGATGAGTTGCTGCGCCAGCACATAGTCGTCTTCTGACTCAAGGTAGTCCCAGCTGCGCTGATTCGTGTCCCATCGATCGAGAGCGACCACGCCTGCCCGCAAGTCTGCAGCCAGAGGGCGCGTCTCTTCGCCAGCGATATACATCGGCTCTGTCGTCGGGTTGCCGACTCCCCCGACGTAGGGCAGCCAGATGTGCTCAGCATTTATAGCTGTCGAGCGCATCCGCAAGCCGTTCCAATCCAGGCGATCTTTGAGTGCCGTGGAGACAATGGCTCGTATGCGCCTGGCTTGTGCCTGAGGCAGCAACTCTCCGTTGGCCCAGCGCTCGACCTGCTCGACAAATCCGGGCGTCCCGGGCTTCTCACTGGGAGATGGGGGTGTTGGTTGAGATGCCGTAGGCCCCTTGTCTGGTGGTCCTTGCGGCGGTAGAACTACCCGGTCGCTTAGATATGGCCAGGGAACGTCGAACGCCTGGAAGATGCCCCTTGCCACTTGAGACGGTGCACTCAGGTCTTGTGGACTGCCGGCCCAATGAACCAAGACGGGCGACAAGCGCTCCTTGTCGGACTGGGTAAAAGGCTGTGTCCGCAAACCGATTTCGGCGCTTGCCGGAAGCACCGCCGCCTTGAATCCAGGCGGTGGAAAGGCTCGCTGCTCATATCGAGGCCGGAGCAGCAACGTGTCTCGAAGAACGGTATTGATGAATGCACGAGGGTTGAACACGAGGTCCGCCCCTTTGCGCAACTCCCGGCGACACAGTGACTCGATCGACATCGCCGAAAGTGGGAAGAGGGAGTACCCGTGCCGACTCTTGCCGAAGGCTGATAGGACTTCGGCGTCTTCCGCAGCGAGCGGCGCGTTGAACGACTCTACCCAATCGTCGGTGCCTGCTCCGTACTGTTGCCGTAGCGCATCTGCGCCCCACCGCGCTGCGTTGAGGTAGCGGCCCGCCAGGTCAATGAAGCGAAGGATTATTTGATCGTGTGTTGGCGCCGTATTCGGAATGATCCACTCGCGTTTTGCACGCGTAAGGATGGTCTGCCGACTTGGCAAGAAGCCGTCAGTCACGGCAAGTGCAGTACGGATCGGCGCTCGCACTCGCTGGCCTTGATGGTCGCTCTCCGCGATCATCAGATTGAGCAGCGGTTGCTGAATTCCCGCGAGCGCAGCAAAGTCCTCGATCAACAATACAAGTTCCTTGCCTTCGGCCAGCAACTCTTCCCGGATACCTGCGACGATTTCCTCGATCGTCTTCTGCCCCAGGGCCTCCGAAAACCTAAACACGCCCCGCAGCGCGGGGTCAAGCACGTCCTGTAGTACGGCCGCCGCGGGTTCGCGTAGGGCGCCATCATTCTTTTGGAGCTGCTGCAGGTAGAGCCTCGCTGCCGGTGTGCCCAAGCTTGGATCCCAGTCATCGGGCGTCGCTAGATCCTCGGGCACAAAGCGTCGCAGTTCGCCTGTCTCGGATTCACTGCCCCCTTCGAGCGTTTGTCGAATGATTCGCTTGAGGACAGCACCGAACCACTTGTCCCGGACGATCGGATCGCGCAAAACGTCGCGGAGTCCCTTTGCTGCTGCCACCCGATCACGAAATGACCGGTCGCTCGTAGCGCCACCAGCCGTCAGCAATTGCATCCCCTGCTGATACCGGATCTCCAGTTCGTTGCCCAGGGAAGCGGCAAGAAATTCGCTAGCTTGATCCGGCGCAAGGGATTCGATGGCCTTCGACAATTCCCCTCGTAGGTGCTCGTACTGCCCCCCTTGCAGCGGAGCCAGGATGCGCTCGATGACTTGTCGGAGGCTCGCTGTCTTGGGCACTACAACAATGACGAACCGGTCACGCAGTTGGTGGCGCAGCAACTGAGCGTGCAACCAGCGCACCATGTGCGACTTTCCGACGCCAGAGGCACCGGTAATTGCAACTAGCACGGCACTGCCATCGTCGGCCGGGCGCAACAACTCCTTGAGCAGGTCCTGCTCAGTCTTGATCTCTTCAGCCCCTCCTTCCGCAGATCGGACGCACAGGGGGCCCGGCTCGTGAACTGCTAGCAGGACCGCGGGATCGACAGTCTCTGCCTCTGTGCGGATGCATTCGTTGATGTTCTCCAACGAGGGCCAGTAGCTAGTGATGTTCACCCTGCCCTCCTCTTGGCGGCGCGTGCTCGCTTGACCCAGCTGTAGCGGTAGTTCGGGCGGAGCCCGTCGCGACCTGTGAACACCACTCCACGGCCCACGTCTGCGCGATTCTCGAATTGCAGTTCTTCGGCCATCATCAGCGACAGCAGAGCACGAGATAGCGAAGTGGAAAGTTGCCCCTCTTCGAGAGTCGGCAGCGCTTGGGGTTCTAGACGAGCCTCAACGGCCTTCCGCCAAACACCGCGATCAAGTACTGGAAGTGCTACGGCAAGTTTGTCGACGAAGTCGCTCGCTGGCATGTCCTCACCGGGTTCGAGACACTGCGGAAGAATTTCTCGGACTGCAACGGTTGGGTCGATCTCACCACCACCAGGTTGGCGAACGAACCCGAGGAAGTGCGCCCAAAACTGCAGACCATTCCGACGCGTGTCGTTGCGCATTAGTCGAGCTTGCTGATCGGCGATCTGCCGACCTTCGAGCTCCTCTAGGTCGGTGAACTTTGTCCGATAGACATCCTGCGCCAGCAGCCAAGCGAGCGATCGCGTGAAGTCTGCCGCCTTTGCTCCTTCACTTGCCCAGAGGTTCTCGTTGTTCGCTTCCGACAATGCGCACCGGCGGGCCTCTCGGCGGACCGATGCCAACACGTCCCCGGCACCACGCAGATCGGATGAGGGGGTTGCGGCCAGAGTGATTCCGTTGTCCGTCTCAACGAAAAGACCGAGGTCTCGCCAACGATTGAGCGTCTGGCGAGCCATCTTTCCTTCATCGATCACGGCTCCGCCAGGCGCAACGGCATCGAGCAAGTCTTCTCTTGTCATCGGCGACCTGGCGCGAGCGACGGCTTCGTAGAGGCTGACCAGCACGTTCGGCAGACCATCGTTGGTGAGGTTGAGCAAGCTCATGCGGTGAGGCGCTCCAAGAGGTCGTAGGCGTGGATGTGCGGGATCGTGTCGATGAACCGGCGGCCCGGATTCCGTGTTTGTGGCGTCTCCGAGGGAATGACGAGCACGTCCAAGCGCGAGTTAGACAACCACAACTGTTCTGGGACTGACGTGCAGTCAGGTCCGAACAGGAGAACGCGCGTCTCGCCTTCGCTACCGCGCCACTCGTCAGGCGCCTGGTAGGACACGGTGTCGACAAACGAATCATCAGCTGCTCTACGCAGCAGCATCTCGCTCAAGCGTTTCCTGAATCGCCCAGCGAAAGTCGATTCGACGACCCACGTATGGGGCCTGATGTAGTCGGCCAAGACCTCGACGATGGAGGTGCAGACCGCGTCGTAAGCGCCATCACCTGGAACATCGACGACAAGCAACTGCCGCCCGACCATGGGGAGGCCCAGTTCTCGAATGTCGCTGCCGGGCCTCACAGCAAAACTGGCCAGGCGCGGTGGTTGGGGTGGTGCGTAGTCCTTGCTGGCGTTGCGTACCTTCCAATGAACAGGACATCCCCCACAACACGCCGAGACAGGTGACCAGGTGGGACCGGTCGACGAGTATGTGTCTTTGAGTGCGGCTGAAACCTCTGTTCGCTGTTCTGCGACGGCAAGCATGGCTGTGAGCCCAAGCTCCGAGGCGGCCCAAATCTGATCTCGCGCACGACGCATGCGTGCCGCGAAGATGTTCTGGTGACGGTGTCCATCGTCCAAGATCTGAATTGCCGCCTTCGTGGCGGCACTTACGTCCTGTGGTGTGTTGTCGTCACCAGTTCCGTCAGACCTCAGGGCGATCAACTGGATCAATCCAGCGCGCGCCATCAACGTCAAGGTTCGAATGTTCCACTTGGCGCTGGCATCGGACTCGACCTTGAGGTGGGGCGGGAGTTGCGTTACATCCACCCAATGCACATCGGCGTGTTCGGGATCTGGTACGGCATGATCAATCATGAGCGTCCAGCGCTCATGTCCGGTATCGTCCCCGATGAGCGTTTCTCCGGCCATGCCCCTTGCTTGATCCACGTCCGGATCGGTGTAGAGCAGCAAACTGATCCCAGCCTTGCCGTCACGACCGGCTCGACCAACCTCCTGATAAAAGCGATCGAGGGATTCGGGCATGGTTGCATGGATCACAGTACGGACGTCGCTCTTGTCCACGCCAAGCCCGAACGCGGATGTGGCCACCATGACATCGAGTTCGTTCGCTGCCCATGCCTTGAGCAAAGCTTCTCTCCGATCCGAAGGCGTGCGCCCAGTGAACGAAGCGAGGCGGCGATATCCGTGCGCACGCAGATCCCCAACCCAAGCATCTGCCTCGTCTGGGCGAGTGACGTAGAGAATTAGCGGACGCGGGGCGAGACGAACGGCTTCCAGTACGTGCTCGGTACGCGCTAGCGGATGATTGCAAAACTGAAACGCGTAACGTGGCTCGGGACGTAAATGCACAGCCGAAACCACGTAGGTTTGCTCTGGCGGCCCAAAGAGCTGGCGCAGTGCTTCGGTCGTAGCTGCCGTCAACGTGGCAGATGCAAGCACGACGCGGAGAGGACGAGTGCTCGCTAGATTCCTCAAACTGCGCGTCATCGCCGGAAGCAGTTGGAATGCTGGGCGAAAGCCATTGCCCCATCCGATGACCAAGTGTGCTTCATCGATGACTACATGATCCAAGCGCCCTGCACTCGCCGCCTGTTCGAGGAGGATGCGCAGCGAACCAGTAGCAGACTCAGGAGAGGTGAAAAGGATCGGCTGCGAACCGCTGCGAACCGCGCGCCATACCGTCACCCGATCTTCCTCGTTCAATCCGCTGTGGTAAGCGAGCGGCGGCAGTTCTCGGTGAGGAAAGCGCGTAGCCAGGAGCTTCGACATTCGAGCGGCCTGGTCGATGGCCAAGGCGACCGTCGGAACAATGGCCAAGGTCATGGTGCCGTCTTGCTGAAGCAGCGACGGCAACTGGGCCATCAGGCTTTTGCCGCTGCCCGTCGGTAGGTTGACGATGAGCGTCTGTGACCGGGGCAAGTGGAGCAACGCGCGAGCCGCCTCGCGCTGACCGTGGCCCGTGTAAGAGTCGAATGGCAGGTTGCGCACAAGGACTGGATCGCCGAGGACACACGCTTCTGGCCTGGATGGCAGTTCTCGGAATGCGTCATCGAACAGGTCAGCTTGTCCCTCCAAGAATGAAAGCTGTGGGAATCGTGCGTGTACTAGCGTGTGGGAGGCGTTTTCCATGACATCGAACTGGCTCAAACGCCAGTCTGCAATCGCAGGCCATGGTGAACCTATTGGCACGCGGACCCATGGCAAGTGCTCATCCGGTGTTGCACGTCGGAGCAGCGCCTGACGTAGTAGGGGCAGCAGATCGCTGCCAGACACCGGGCCGCCGCGCTGCAACCTATAGAGCACTTGTCGAAGCCGCTCCATGAGCGGATCGGCTTGATAAGCCTCGGTGACGACTTCCTCCGGCCACTCGGACAGAACCGTCAATAGGGCTGGGAAATCGAACGCTTGAGCCGGGCTCATTGGGCGAACGGTGACGTGGGTGATACGAAGACCGCCCCTGCAGAATCCAGCCGGAGAGTGGGGGAAGCAACGGCGCTAGTTAGCTGAAGATGCAGTTCATCCTCCGCACGAAGTTCGAATAACTCCGCATCTTTCGCCGCTCCTTCAAGTCGGGCTGCTCGTGAGTTGAGTTGTGCGACGCGACTTTCGTGCTGCCGACGCAGGCCACTCAGTCCCTGTCGAATCCGCATCGTCACCTCATCAAGTTGCAGAACGAACCGCCGAGCGGCGTCCCTGGCCGTACCGCAATGCTTGCTCCAGTCAGGCAGCCACGGGAGGTTGGCCTGCATTTCCAACACTTGCCATCGTCTTGTGTTCAGGTTGTAGTCACGATCATCCTCCGCAACTTTGGCCTCGTCGGACCGATACGGCGCGGCCAACACTGCGGGCGGTCTGTCCACGCACTGTCCGTTAGGCAACACCCATACGGAGTGGAAGTGGGGCGAAAAATGACCGTCGACACGTCGTCGCAGCGCGCGTACGACATCGTCCTGTGCCTGCTCACTCTGCGGAAGGTCTGCTTCCACTAGAAAGTCGAACCGGAAATACAAGTCCACGCCGGTAGCGCCCAACGGTTCATATCCCGAGGCCTGGCGCCACATCGCGTGGACACGACCGCGGTCGTCGGACTCGCAGAAGGAAAACAGCGACTCCACGAGCGCATCACCGTATCGCAAAGCGCGAACCTTCCCTGCAGTCCCTCGCTTCGAGAGTGCCGTTCTGCGTCGATAAGCATAGGCAAACGTGAGCGGGTTCTTGGATGAGCTTCGTGGAGCTTCGGTGTCAATGGCGCCGAGGAGCCCTTCGATGAATGAATTGAGAGTGATCAGGGTAGAGGCGCCAGAGTCCCGGCGGTATGCGAGCCGGAATACCTGCTCACCTGTAGGGAGCGGATCTTTCCAATCCTCAATCCGCTTCTGGAACTGGAGGGCCTTGATGGCAAATTCGTCAAAGGCGTTGCGCCATGCCTGCCAGTCGGAGTCCACCGCATCCAAGTCGTCGAACACTGCACTCTCGACCTCCCCGAGTGCGTCCAAGGCGTCCTGCTGATCAATTCGGCGTCTCTCTCTAGCGACCCAGCCGGATGGTCCAACAAGCTGATTACGCCACGCTGCCAATGCAGGCTCACCCTCGCCAGCCCACGCATCGGCAGTCGGTTGTAGTGTTTCCTCGACCAGATACTGCAGGCTCGCTATGGATGCCTTGAAAACCTGCAGACCGTCATCAAGGCAAGCAAGCCAGGTGCGCTCATCCTGGCTGTCGCGGCAAACAAGTGCCACTGACCTGAGAGGGTCACCTGATCCAAATCGATCAAGACGTCCCAGGCGCTGTTCGATGCGATTAGGGGCGAGCGGCAAGTCGTAGTGAACCGCTACCTTCTTTCCGCCGTGTAGATTCAGACCCTCCTCGGCGCGTACGTCACAAACCAACACGCGGCATGTAGAGGGATCACGCCGAAACGCGTGCCAAGGCTCGATCACATCGCCGCCGTCATCGGCCTGCATAGTTGACACGCGATGACGTTGAACCGTGCCACTAGCAAGTGATCGTTCTAACGCGACAGCCGCGGCGTCAGCTTCGGTGACGTCGTCGCAAAACACGACAACCTGTTGACCAGGCGTTCGAAGAAGCTCTTCAACGGCGCTGACCAGCGCTCGCGCTCGAGCACCTTCGCCGCGCATTTGACTTGTGAGTTCATCGACATGCCGTGCAAAGGCAAGTGCTTGATCGTCCACAACGCCTCTGTGGTGCAGCAAGTTATGCAAAGCGACGGCACCGGCGGGGTGTACGACGGCACTTAGGAGTGCCGAATTCAGGCCACCGGGTGCCTCTATGTTGGCTAGCCGCACGCGAAGCAGGTCAAGACTGCGCCGTCGTTCGCCCGTGACAGCGCACTCGAATTCGAAGACGTCTAATCCGCAGCGCGGTGGTGTGTATCCTGGGACCGACTTGCGGCGGTTGCGAAGAATGCGGCGGTGAAGCTTATACGTCTCTGTCAGGTGAGATCTCAACTCACCCAAGGCGAGCAGAAAGACTTCGTCCGTCTCATTGGGCAGCGCCTGCACAATTGGGCGCAAGGCGCCGATCAAGCGCGCCAGCGTCTCATCTTCTTGGAAGGCGCATTGCAGGCGATCAAGGTCATCCTCCATCGAAAGGACGTTGTCCGGCACAAGCGATGCGACGGCTTCTGCGATCAGTTGTCGGGACTGCAGGCGCTGCTCGAAGCCAGCCAGGTCATCTAGAGGAAACACAACGGGGTCGAGCAGATGCAGGACCCGCAGGAAGCCGGACGTATCGGAGAGGACGGGTGTCGCGGACAACAGTAGCAGTCGTTGCGAGTCCTGGACACTGACTCTCAGTAAGTCGTACAGGCGATTTCCGCCTTGCTCGTCTTGGCGAGACAGATGGTGAGCTTCGTCTACAACAAGCATCCCCGCGCTTGGGATGTGCCGCGCAATGTCGTCAAGGCGATCAGAGGCAATGACTTGGACAAAGTCATCCAACCATTCCGCCAAGTTGAAGCGGTCCGCAAGCTCCTCTCGCCACTGGTTGACCAGCGAGGGAGGTACTACAACCAATGCGCGCGCAGTCGATGCCTCATCCAGAATGTACTGCCGTATGAGGATTCCAGCCTCAATGGTCTTACCAAGTCCGACTTCATCAGCCAATAGGTATCGCTGAACTGGGTCTTGAAGGACTCGCCTAACGACGTTGAACTGGAAGTCAACGAGTTCGATGTTGGATGACAAAACGGCGCCCATGCCTAGGCTTGCGGCGCGCTGTGCAATAACACAGCGCACGAATCCCGAACGGGCCTCTGCAAAAAGCGGTGTTTCGGTCACTCGTCGCGACAGAAACGCGACCGGATCGGTGATGGGCTTACGCCATCGAGTGTGCAGTTCCTCGCGACGCAAGTTGTCAATCTGGCCATTTGGGAACTGGACCATCACGACCGGTCCCTCACCGTCCAGAACGCGTCCTACGCGCCATCGGCCGGTTCCTTCATCGAGGTGAAAGACGCGCGTCTGGACCGGTAGGTCTACGACTTTGACCGCTGTTAGAAGCACGGTCACGTCTGGCGGGTTCGTGTCGTCAGGAATGTCGAAGTAAGAGATGACCGCATGCCGCCCCTGCACGCGGGCCAGCTTGCCGATGCCGTAAGCGTTCCACGGCGACGACGCTACCTCGACAAATGCGCCAATAGCAAAGCTTTCTCCCCTGGAGTTGTGCCTCGCTGTTATCGCCCGATTCGCAACACTGCTATCTAGGTTGACCAACTCTTCACCTCCCCTGCAATCAAACGACGAACTTGTGTGCCCAAGCTTCTTCGTAAGCGCTTTGAAAACTCTGCCCCTATCTCCGCTATCTCATATGCCAGTCGCGATAACTCTGGCGGCTAGTCGCGTTTAAGTGGCGCCAGTCGCAAATAATTTGGCGCCTTACGCGGCAGTCCGACGCTCACACGTCGATGTTGGCCGCCCTCAGCGCGTTCTGCTCGATGAACTCGCGGCGCGGTTCCACCTCGTCGCCCATCAGCATCGTGAACACGCGGTCGGCTTCGATGGCGTCCTCGATCTGCACGCGCAGCAGGCGGCGGACCGTCGGGTCCATCGTCGTTTCCCACAGCTGCGCGGGGTTCATCTCACCCAGGCCCTTGTAGCGCTGGCGGCCGACGCTGGACTCGGCCTGCGTCATCAGCCAGGCCATCGCGGCGCGGAAGTCCGCGACCTTGCTTTCCTTGGCCTTCTCGCCCTCGCCCTTGCGGATCACGGCTTCCTCGCCCACCAGACCCTTGAAGGTCTTGCCGGCCTCGGCCAGGACTTCATAGTCCGCGCCGTGCACGAAGTCCGCGGTGATGATGCTCGAACGCACGTTGCCGTGGTGGCGGCGGCTGATGCGCAGGAACTGCTTGTCGGTGCGCGGATCGACCTCCGCGTGGACCACCGCGTCGTTCAACGCGACCTGCAGCGCCGTCGCGGAGATGTCCGCCGCTTCCTTGGTGTCCAGGTTGAGCGCCAGACCCGACGCCAGCAGATGCAGCGCCTCGCCGTCCATCCAGGCCGACAGGCGCTCGATCACGTTTTGCGCCGCCACGTACTGGCGTGCCATCGTCTCGAGTTCCTCGCCCTTGAGCACCGGACCCGTGCCCAATCCCGTCGTGTGCAGCTCGGCGTCGTTCAGCGCGACCTTCAGCAGGAAGCCGTCCAGCTCGTGGCCGTCCTTCAGGTACTGCTCGTGCTTGCCGACCTTGACCTTGTACAGCGGCGGCTGCGCGATGTAGATGTGACCGCGCTCCACCAGCTCCGGCATCTGCCGGTAGAAGAAGGTCAGCAGCAGCGTCCGGATGTGCGCACCGTCCACGTCCGCGTCGGTCATGATGATGATGCGGTGGTAGCGGAGCTTCTCGGGATTGAAGTCGTCGCTGCCCGCGCCGCGCCCGATGCCGGTGCCCAGCGCCGTGATCAGCGTGATGATTTCATTGCTGGTCAGCAGCTTCTCGTAGCGCGCCTTCTCGACGTTCAGGATCTTGCCGCGCAGCGGCAGGATGGCCTGGAACTTCCGGTCCCGGCCCTGCTTCGCGGAGCCGCCGGCGGAGTCGCCCTCCACGATGTAGATCTCGCACAGCGCCGGATCCTTCTCCTGGCAGTCCGCCAGCTTGCCCGGCAGGCCCATGCCGTCCAGCACGCCCTTGCGGCGCGTCATCTCGCGCGCCTTGCGCGCCGCCTCGCGCGCACGCGCCGCGTCGACGATCTTGCCGCAGATGATCTTGGCGTCGACCGGGTTCTCCAGCAGCCAGTCCGTCAGCTTGCTGGCCACCACGTCTTCCACCGGGCCGCGCACTTCGCTGGACACCAGCTTGTCCTTGGTCTGCGAGCTGAACTTGGGCTCCGGCACCTTCACGCTGATCACGCAGGCCAGGCCTTCGCGCATGTCGTCGCCGGTGACGTCGACCTTGGCCTTCTTGGCCAGTTCGTTGTCCTCGATGTACTTGTTGATCACCCGCGTCATCGCCGCGCGCAGACCCGTCAGGTGGGTGCCGCCGTCGCGCTGCGGGATGTTGTTGGTGAAGCAGAGGACGCTCTCGTTGAAGCCGTCGTTCCACTGCATCGACACCTCGACACCGACGTTGGTGTTCTGGTCCGACATCTTGTCGCCCTGGGCGTGGAAGATGTTCGGGTTCAGCGGCGTCTTGCCCTTGTTGATGAACTCGACGAAACCGCGCACGCCGCCCGCGAAGGCGAAGTTGTCTTCCTTGTTGTTGCGCTCGTCGACCAGGCGGATCTTCACGCCGTTGTTCAGGAACGAGAGCTCGCGCAGGCGCTTGGCCAGGATGTCGTAATGGAACTCGGCGTTCTGCGTGAAGATCTCCGTGTCGGGCAGGAAGTGCACTTCCGTGCCGCGCTTGTCGGTCTCGCCGACGATCTTCATCGGGCTGGTCTCGAAGCCGTCGCGGATCTCGATCACGCGATCCTGCGGGAAGCCCTTCCTGAACTCCAGCTGATGGATCTTGCCCTCGCGGCGCACCGTCAGGCGCAGCGTCTTGGACAGCGCGTTCACGCAGGACACGCCCACGCCGTGCAGGCCGCCCGAGACCTTGTAGCTGTTCTGGTTGAACTTGCCGCCCGCGTGCAGCTCCGTCAGCGCGATCTCCGCCGCCGAGCGCTTGGGCTCGTGCTTGTCGTCCATCTTCACGCCGGTCGGGATGCCGCGGCCGTTGTCGATGACCGAGATCGAGTTGTCCGTGTGGATCGTGATGACGATGTCGTCGCAGTAACCGGCCAGCGCCTCGTCGATCGAGTTGTCGACGACCTCGAACACCAGGTGATGCAGACCCGTGCCGTCCGAGGTATCGCCGATGTACATGCCGGGGCGCTTGCGCACCGCCTCCAGACCTTCCAGGATCTGGATGCTGGACTCGCCGTACCCCGTGCCGTCGTTCTGGGGCACGGGCGTCGGGGTGTTCTCAGGAGTGCTGTTGTCGGTCATCGGAAGGCTGTTCAAGGCCGCAAGCGGCCGTTTGTCAAACTATCTAGAACCCCCGCCTGGCGGGGGCAGGGGGTGCGCCACATTCCCGCTCTGAGGAGCGAAGGTCGCGGCGCGACCTCAGATCCTCATGGGCATGACGACGTACTTGAAGCCGCTGTGGTCGGGGATGCTGAGCAGCGCGCTCGACGAGCTGTCGTTCAGGTCCACGCGCACCATGTCCTGCGACATGTTGGCCAGCACGTCCATCAGGTAGGTGACGTTGAAGCCGGTCTCGATCTGGTCGCCGCCGTAGTCGATCTCGAGCTCTTCCTTGGCTTCTTCCTGCTCGGCGTTGCTCGACGCGATCGACAGCAGGCCCGGGTCGAAGGACAGGCGCACCGCCTTGAACTTCTCGCTGGTCAGGATCGCCGCGCGCTGCAGCGCGGCCAGCAGCGGCTGGCGGCCGATCAGCACGTGGAAGCGGTGGTTCTTCGGAATGACGCGGTTGTAGTCGGGGAACTTGCCCTCGACCAGCTTGGTCACGAACTCCATGCCGCTGAAGCTGAACTTGGCCTGGTTGCCGGCGAAGCGCATCTCGATCGGCGCGCTCTCGTCGTCGCCCTTGCCGCCGTCCTTCAGCAGGCGCATCAGCTCCAGCACCGTCTTGCGCGGCAGGATCACCTCCTGCTTGGGCATCTCGGTGTCGGTCTCCGCCTGCGCCAGCGCGAGGCGGTGGCCGTCGGTCGCGACCAGCGTCAGCATTTTGCCTTCGGCCACGAACAGGATGCCGTTCAGGTAGTAGCGGATGTCATGCACCGCCATCGCGAAGTGCACCTGGTTGATCAGGCCCTTCAGCGTCTTCTGCGGCACGTTGAACGCGGGTCCGAAGTCGGCGGCTTCCTGCACCAGCGGGAAGTCGTCCGCCGGCAGGGTCTGCAGCGTGAAGCGGCTCTTGCCGCCCTGCAGCGTCATCTTGCTCTGGTTGGACGTCAGGCTCACCGTCTGGTCCGACGGCATCGAGCGCAGGATGTCGATCAGCTTGCGCGCGCCGATGGTCGTGGAGAAGTCGCCGTCGTCGCCGTCGAACTCGACCGTGGTGCGGACCTGGATCTCCAGGTCGCTCGTCGTGAGCTCGACCTGCCGGCCCTGCTTGCGGACCAGCACGTTGGCCAGGATGGGCAGCGTGTGGCGCCGTTCCACGATGCCGGACACGGCCTGCAGCGCGGCAAGCACTTTGTCCTGGCTGTCTTTCAACACGATCATGTCAACCTCTCTCCACTGTTGGCTGTACGGGCGAACGCGGCATTTTCGCTGAAGGCGAAGGCGTTTTTCCTCATCCCTTCAGCGTTTGCTCCAGGACGTGCAACTGCTGGTTCAACTCGGTGTTCTTCTGGCGCTCTCCGCCGATCTTGCGGACCGCGTGCAGCACCGTGGTGTGGTCCCGGCCGCCGAACAGCTCGCCGATCTCCGGCAGGCTCTTCTGGGTCAGCTCCTTGGCCAGGTACATCGCGATCTGGCGCGGCCGGGCGATGCTGGCCGGACGCTTCTTGGAGTACATGTCCGCGACCTTGATCTTGTAGAAGTCGGCCACGGTCTTCTGGATGTTCTCGACCGAGATCTGCCGGTTCTGGATCGACAGCAGATCCTTCAGCGCCTCGCGCGCCAGCTGGATGTTGATTTCCTTGTGCGAGAAGCGGCTGTAGGCCAGCACCTTGCGCAGCGCGCCCTCCAACTCGCGCACGTTGGCGCGCACGTTCTTCGCGATGAAGAAGGCCACGTCCTCCGGCATCGGCGCGCTTTCGGCCTCGGCCTTCTTGATCAGGATCGCGACGCGCATCTCGAGCTCGGGCGGCTCGATGGCCACCGTCAGCCCGGCGTCGAAGCGGCTGGTCAGGCGCTCGTCGATGTCCACCAGGCCCTTCGGGTAGGTGTCCGAGGTCATGATGATGTGGGCGCGCTTGGCCAGCAGCGCCTCGAACGCATTGAAGAACTCTTCCTGCGTCCGGTCCTTGCCGGCGAAGAACTGCACGTCGTCGATCAGCAGCAGATCCAGCGAGTGGTACTTGGCCTTGAGCTCGTCGAAGGTCTTGCGCTGGTAGTTCTTGACGACGTCCGAGATGAACTGCTCGGCGTGCAGGTACAGCACGCGGGCGTCGGGACGGTCCTTCAGCAGCGCGTTGCCGACGGCATGGATCAGGTGGGTCTTGCCCAGGCCGACGCCGCCGTAGATGAACAGCGGGTTGTACATCTGGCCCGGCGCGCCGGCGACGTGCAGCGCGGCGGTCCGTGCCATCTGGTTGGCGCGGCCCGGCACGAGCGTGTCGAAGGTCAGGCTCGTGTTGATGCGGTGGCGCGTGGCGCTGGGCGGCAGGTTGGCCGGGACGCTGGGCGCCGCGCCGCCCTGGATCAGGCTGGCGGCGGTCGCCGGGGCCGCGGGCGGTGCCGCGACCGGACGTGCGGCGGCTGCCGCCTGGTCCGACACGGGCTGGGGGGCGCCGGGGCCGCCGCGCAGGCCGTGCTGCTGCAGCACCTGGCCCATCGTCATGCCGGACGGCGACGTGCGGGGCAGCGGCGCGATGGCTTCACGCGGTGCAAGCGACAATTCCAGGCGCGCAGGCTTTCCGGCGAGTTCGGTGAGGATGGCCTCGATCCGGCCGGCGTACTGGCTCCGGATCCAGTCCAGCTTGAATCGGTTGGGGACGCGGAGCGACACCAGCACGGCCTCGTGGCCGTTCTCGTCCTGCTGGGCGACCTCCGCGGGGGGCAGCGGTCGGATCCAGGTATTGAATTGCTGTTCAGGCAGTTCAGCGGCCAGGCGTTCGCAGCCGCGCTGCCACAGGGCCGCACCTGACAAGTCTGCGCTCATTGTGGAAAACTTATTCTTCGAGCGGCCCGATTGTACCGATCCGGGCCCGCGGAGTCTGGGTTATCCACAGATTTTTTCCCCCGGTCAAGTGCTGGTAATCCCCGTGGCGACTTGCATCCGGATTGACCCTGGTGCAAATCTTTGCTGTAATCGCGGGTTTTCCGGACGCCCGGACGTAGCTTCGTGGGCCTCCGCTTTTCAAGCGGCTTCCGACATCCCCCGATGTCCTCCGTCCGCGGCGCACAAGCCCACTGGCACAAGCCCACAGGCACGGCGCAAGGCGACGGGAAGTTCCGAGATTTCCTAGAGGTTGAACATGAAACGCACTTATCAAGGCTCCAAGACCCGTCGCGCCCGTACCCACGGCTTCCTGGTCCGCATGAAGACGCGTGGCGGCCGTGCCGTCATCGCTGCTCGTCGCGCCAAGGGCCGCAAGCGCCTGGCCGTCTGAGCCAAACGCACGACCCAACGCCAGACGACCTCGTCAGCACCGTGATCGGCCGCGTCGTACGATCGGCCGATTTCGAGCGCGTGCTGGGCACGCCCAGCCGCGCGCGCAGCCCGCACTTCGCCGTGCACCACCTGGCCGACAGCCCCTCGCTGCCCAAGCGCCGCCCTGCCAAGGGATCGGCTGACTTGTCCACAGGTGATGCACCGATTCATCCCCAAGCTGTGGATGAATCGCAAGTGGCAACGGTGGCACCGCTCTCCGCAGCATCGGCTCCAGCCGCGCCCGACAGGGCCTGGCTGGGCTACGTCGTGCCCAAACGGCACGCGAAGCGCGCGGTGACGCGCACGCTGTTGAAGCGCCAGATCCGCGCGGTGTTCGGCGACCTGCCCGAGTTGCCGCCCGGCCTCTGGGTGGTGCGCTTGCGCATGCCCTTCGATCGCAAGCAGTTCCCCAGCGCGTCCTCCGACGCGCTGCGCGCCGTTGCGCGCGCGGAACTGCTGCAACTGACCCGCAAGCTGGCGCGACCGCCGGCGTCGGCGGCGGCCGGCTGACCGGACTCCGGGTTCGGAAAAACGACCATGGATCCCCGCCCCGGCCTGTCGACGCGATTGCTGATGGGGCTGGTGCGCGGCTACCAGTTGCTGTTCAGCGCCTGGCTGCGCGCGGGTTGCCGCTACAGCCCGAGCTGTTCCAACTACGCGATGCAGGCCTTGCGCCAGCATGGCGCCGCCGCCGGCACCTATCTGGCGGCCGCACGGATCCTGCGTTGCAACCCATTCTGTCTGGGCGGACACGATCCCGTGCCCGACAATCCGCCCCGCCTGTTCACCCGATTGCTGCGTCCGTCCGGATGCCGTCCGGGGGCAACCTCTTCAACCGCCAATCCAAAAGCTTCCCATGACTGATATTCGCCGCACCATCTTGTGGGTGGTGTTCACGATGTCGCTGGTCCTTCTGTGGGACGGCTGGCAGCGGCACAACGGACAGCCTTCGCTGTTCCACCCGGCGCCGGCGAAGGTCGCCACCGCGCCGGCCGGCCCGGCCTCGGCCGCGTCCGCCGCCGCGCTGCCGGCTGCTGCCGGCGCTTCCGCGGCCGGTTCGACCGCCGCGGCCCCGGCACCGATCAAGAACGAGCTGGTCACCTTCACGACGGACGTCGTCAAGGCCACGATCGACACCCGCGGCGGCAGCCTGGTGCGCGTCGAGCTGCTCAAGCACGCCGACGACACCAACCCCAGCGGCCATGTCGTCGTGCTGGACCCGGTCCGCAACTACAGCGCCCGCTCCGGCCTGCTGAACGTGCCGAATGCGCCCAGCGACCAGACGGTGCTGACGCTGGTCGACGGTCCGCGCGAGCTGAAGGACGGCCAGGACACGCTGACCGTGCGCCTGGAAGCGGACCAGGGCGGCGTGAAGCTGGTCAAGACCTACACCTTCAAGCGCGGCGACTACGCCATCGCGGTGAACCACGAGGTGACCAACACCGGCACCGCGCCGGTGACGCCGCAGCTGTACCTGCAGTTGGTGCGTGACGGCCACATCGACCACACCGGTCCGTCGTTCGCGCCGACCTCGTTCTCGGGTCCCGCGATCTACACCGACAAGGCGAAGTACCACAAGCTGTCGTTCGACGACCTGAAGAAGGGCAAGGCCGAGTACGAGAAGAACGCCGAGGACGGCTGGGTCGCGATGGTCCAGCATTACTTCGTCAGCGCCTGGATCCGCAACGAGGCAGGCCCGCGCGAGTTCAACGTCCGTCCGCTCAACGAGAACCTGTACACCGCCGGCGTGGTGATGAACTTCGCCACCGTCGCGCCCGGCGCGTCGGCCAAGCTGGACGACGTGCTCTACGTGGGTCCTCAGGAAGAGAAGAAGCTGGAAGTCCTGGCCCCCGGCCTGGAGCTGGTGAAGGACTACGGCATCTTCAAGATCCTGTCCAAGCCGCTGTTCTGGCTGCTGGACGTGCTGCACTCGCTGCTGGGCAACTGGGGCTGGGCGATCATCCTGCTGGTCGTGATGCTGAAGGCCGCGTTCTACGGCCTGAACGCCAGCGCGTACCGCAGCATGGCCAAGATGAAGGCGGTGAACCCGCGCATCCAGGAAATGCGCGAGCGCATGAAGGACAAGCCGCAGCAGATGCAGCAGGAGATGATGCGCATCTACAAGGAAGAGAAGATCAATCCGCTGGGCAGCTGCCTGCCGATCTTCCTGCAGATGCCGTTCTTCATCGCGCTGTACTGGGTGCTGCTGTCGAGCGTCGAGATGCGCGGCGCCCCGTGGGTGATGTGGATCCACGACCTGTCCAAGCCGGACAGCCTGTTCGGTCACCTGTTCGGCGCGCCGATCGGTCCGCTGCCGCTGCTGATGACGGCGTCCAGCCTGCTGCAGGTGTGGCTGAACCCGCAACCGGCCGACCCGGTGCAGGCCAAGATGATGTGGATCATGCCGCTGGCCTTCAGCGTGATGTTCTTCTTCTTCCCGTCGGGCCTGGTGCTCTACTGGCTGGTGAACAACATCCTGTCGATCGCCCAGCAATGGATGATCAACAAGCAGATCGGCGGAGCCGCCGTGAAGAAGTAAGGGTGACCGTCGCGGGAGGGGTTCGGCAATTCCTCACGCGCAGCCCCGAGCCCCCGCACACCGGGGGCTTTTTTTCGCCTGTGCGAGGGTGCTTAATGGGCTTCATGCGGGGGTCGCTTCTCCACCCGGCTTGAGGGGGTGGAGAACCGGAGGCGCCAGGCGTCGGCTCACGAGAGACGGCGACGAGGCCTACCCCGCGCCATCCACGACAACGGCGATGCCGCCCACGGGCGCATCGCCGTTTTTCATGGGCGCTGCGAGACAATCGGGCCCATGCTGTCGCGCCACCAGGACCCCATTGCCGCCATCGCCACCGCACCCGGACGTGGGGCGGTCGGCATCGTGCGGGTGTCCGCGCCTCAAGACCTGACCCCGCTGGTGACGGCGATCTGCGGCCGGGCGCTGAAGCCGCGCGAGGCGACCTATCTGCCCTTCCGCAGCGCGTCGGGCGAGGCGATCGACCACGGCTTGGCGTTGCTGTTCCCGGCCCCGCACTCGTACACCGGTGAACATGTGCTGGAACTGCAGGCTCACGGCGGACCGGTGGTGTTGCAGCTGCTGCTGGCGCGATGCCTGGAGGCCGACCCCGCGTTGCGGATGCGCTTGGCCGAGCCCGGTGAATTCACGCGGCGCGCGTTCCTCAACGGCAAGCTGGACCTGGCGCAGGCCGAGGCGGTCGCCGACCTGATCGATGCGAGCACCGAAGCCGCCGCCCGCAGCGCCGGTCGCGCGCTGGCCGGCGCGCTCAGCGGCGAGGTCGGCGGCTTGCGCGAAGCGTTGATCCAGCTGCGGATGCTCGTCGAGGCGACCTTGGACTTCCCGGAGGAGGAGATCGACTTCCTTGAGCAGGCGGATGCGCTGGGAAAGCTGCGGCGCTTGCTGGTGCGCGTGGAAGCCTTGCTGGACCGCAGCCGGCAGGGCGCGATCCTGCGCGAGGGCATCAAGGTCGTGCTGGCGGGGCAGCCGAACGTCGGCAAGAGTTCGCTGCTGAATGCGCTGGCCGGCGCCGAGCTGGCGATCGTGACGCCGATTCCCGGCACGACGCGGGACAAGCTGAGTCAGACGATCCAGATCGACGGCGTACCGCTGCACATCAGCGACACCGCTGGGCTGCGCGACACCGAGGACGAGGTCGAACGCATCGGCGTGGCGCGCAGCTGGGATGCGATCGCGGACGCGGACGTGGTGCTGTTCCTGCACGACCTGACACGCGTCGGCCATGCGGACTACGAGTCCGAGGACGCCGACATCCGCGGACGCCTCGCGAGTGTCGACCCGGCGCGGATCCTTCAGATCTACAACAAGGCCGATGCGCACGCGCCGACGTCGTTGCCTGCAGGCGCGCTCACGCTGTCGGCGAAGACCGGCGAGGGCCTGGATGCGCTGCGGCGCAAGCTGCTGGAGCAGGTGGGCTGGCACGCCGTGCCGGAGGGGCTCTTCATCGCCCGTGAGCGCCACGTGCAGGCGCTGCGCCGGACGCGCGAACACATCGAGCTGGCGCTGCTCCAGGCCGAGTCGCAGCCGCCGGCGCTGGATCTGATGGCGGAGGAGTTGCGCCTCGCGCATGACGCGCTGGGCGAGATCACCGGAGCGTTCACCGCCGATGACCTGCTGGGGGAGATCTTCAGCAGGTTCTGCATCGGGAAGTGATGGGGTTGTTCAAGGACGTTCCAGGTGATCTCATGATGGCCCTGACCCGGTCCAATTTCTATTCACGCAAACTTCTGACGCTAGAGAAATGAAAAAGCTGCTCTGCTTGATTCTCGCCACCGTTGCACTCGAAGCGTCTGCTGGCGGTTCCATCACCGCCAAGGTTCTCTCGGTGAGAACGGATCAGGACGGAAAGGGAATGATCATGTTCGACAAGTCGGTGGTTGGAACCGTTGCTGGCTGTCGAGTCGCGGACTATTCAAATGCGCTGGCATTCAATGCCAATACGCCCGGTGGGCGGCTGATTGCCGCCATGGCTTTGACTGCGAAAGCAACTGGCGCGGAGGTGACTGCTTATGGAACCGGAACGTGCGCGACGTACGGCTCTTACGTCGAGGATATGGACTACGGCGCCCTCCGCTGAGGATAGGCGCCACGCATTTGTCCAGTGGCGGGGGCTGTCGAGCTCGAGAACATCTTCCAGCAGTTCAATGAGGCCGCCCTGGAGCGCGCGCTGGGCACCGAGATGAGCCATCACCTGGGCTACGCGCCCGGCACGAGGCTGGCCTGACGGTGAGAGTGATCCAGGGATTCCTCGCCGCGATGCACTCGGTGGACGTGTCGCCCGAGCTCATTAGCCGTGGCAACGAGGAGGCGATGACCGAGGTCCCGGCCTGGCAACGCTGCCGCTAGAACCGATGTATCAGGTGGTGTTCTTTGACGCGCTGCGCGTCAAGATCCGAGAGGATGCCGTGGTGCGCTCCAAGGCCGTGTATTGGGCGTTGGGCGTGCTGCCCGACGGCACACGCGACGTCCTCATGCGCGCACCGACGGGCTCAAGGGCATGCCCGAGGCACCGGAATCGGAGTTCCCGTCCACAACGCTGCAGGCCTGCATCGTGCACCTCATCCGCAATAGCCTTGACCTCGCCAGTTTGAAGGATCGTAGGGCGAGTTCGCTGCGGCCATCAAGCCGGTCCGTGAACGCTGAGGCGGCTGAGGTCGAGGTGGACGTGTTTGAGGCGGGCCTCTGGGGGCAGAGATTCCCCACCATCGTCAGCGCTTGGCGGAGGGCCTGGGACAAGGTCATCCCATTCTTGGCTTCCCCGCCCAAAGTGCGTCGCGTGATCTACACGACCAATGCCATCGAGAGCGTGAACGCGGGACTGCGAAAGAACATCAAGACTCGCGAGCACTTCCCCAGCGACGATGCGGCGACCAGGCTGATTTGGCTGGCCGCGCAACATCACCGAGGACTAGGGACGAGCGGCCCCAACTGGAAGTCCGCGATGAACCAGTTTGCGATCCTGTACGAGGATCGCTTCAAGAAACTGACCCCGTAACATCGTCCACCCGCTTCACGTGTTCGGTGAAGGTTCAATCAGCCGCACACACAGAAATTCGGACAGGCCCGGTGGCGGCGACGCAAAGCGAGCGATGGACCGCTGAAATCAGCGAGCGGTGCTCAGTGCCCGTCGAACTCGACGAGCGAGAACACCTTCAGTCCTCCGTCGCGCAGGCGTTTCGACCCGCCCAGTTCCGGCAGGTCCACGATCGCCGCGCCTTCGATGACCTCCGCGCCAAGGCGCTCCAGCAAGCGCTTCCCAGCCATCATCGTGCCGCCGGTCGCGATCAGGTCGTCGATCAGCAGCACGCGGTCGCCGGCTTTCACCGCATCCGTGTGCATCTCGACCGTGGCGCTGCCGTACTCCAGCTCGTAGGTCTCCTGCAAGGTCGTGAAGGGCAGCTTGCCCTTCTTGCGGATCGGCACGAAGCCGACGTTCAGCTCATACGCCAGCACCGAACCGATGATGAAGCCCCGCGCGTCCAGGCCGGCGATCGCGTCGGGGCGGGCATCGAAGTAGCGATGCACGAACTGGTCGATTAGCACCCGGAACGCCCGGGGATTCGAGAGCAGCGGCGTGATGTCGCGGAACTGCACGCCCGCTGACGGCCAGTCCGGCACGGTGCGGATCTGCTGCTTCAGGAAAACGATGGGATCCTGGGTGGGGTCGGCGTGCGGCATGGACGCGATTGTCGCGCTGCCGTCGTCGCGGCCTTGTGGCGCCGCCGGTTCAGGCCGTCTGCTGCTGGCAGATCAGGCGCGCCCGGCCCGCCTGCTTGGCCTCGTAGAGTGCGGAGTCCGCCGTCTGGATCAGGCGTTGCGCCGCGTCGCCGTTCTGCGGTATGAAGGACGCCACCCCGATCGACAGGCTCACCGAACGTCTGACCGGCGAGCCCACATGCTCGATCGCGGCCAGCCGCACGCTGTCCAGGCAGCGTTGCGCGACCACCTGGGCGCCGGCCAGGTCGGTGTCGACCAGCAGCACCGCGAACTCCTCGCCGCCGTAGCGGCAGACCGATTCGCCGCCGCGGCCCGCGCAGCTGCGCAGCAGCGTCGCGACGCGGCGCAGGCAGTCGTCGCCGGAGACGTGGCCGTAGCAGTCGTTGTATTGCTTGAAGTGGTCGATGTCGACCATCAGCAGCGCGAGCGGCCGGTTCGCCCGGGTGGCGCGGTGCCATTCCGTCTGCAGCAGCTGGTCGAAGAGCCGCCGGTTGCCCACGCCCGTCAGGCCATCGGTCGTCGACTGCCGCGCGAGCAGTTCGTTCGCGCGCCGCAGCCGCTCCTCCTGGCGCTTGCGCTCGGTGAGGTCCGTGACGATGCAGACATACAGGTGGATGGTGTCGGTGCGGACCTCGGCGAGCGCCAGTTGCAGATGCAGCGCCTCGCCGCTGCGATGCCGTGCCGTGAACTCGCGGGGCTGGCCGAGCAGTGCGCGCGGGTCCAGCGCGGCGTCGGGTGTCGCGCCGGGTTCGGGGGTCGTCGCGGTCGCGGCGCCGAGCAGCATGCCGAGGTGCACGCCCTGCAGCTCCGCCGCGGTGAAGCCGAACAGCAGCTCGCAGCTCGGATTGGCCTCGAGTACATGGCCGCCCGAATCGAGCGTCAGGATGCCGTTGGCCGCCGATTCGATCGTCGCCCGGAGCTGGGCCCGGCTGGCGGCCAGGCGCTGCTGCTCGTGGATCAGGTCCGTCACGTCCATCCGCACGCCGACGATCCCGCCCGACGGCGTGCGCGACTCGTAGATGCGCAGCCACATGTCGTCGTGCACGCGCTGCAGCAGCGGCGACATCTGCTGGCCGCGCGCCTGCTTGCGCTCCTCGAGCCATTCGGGCTCGCGGCCGCGGGCCTCGGGGATGCCGCCGCGCGCGAGGGATTCGCGCACCAGGTCCTCGAAGGTGCACTTGTGCTGGAAGTGCCGCAGCATGTGCGGATAGATCTCCACCAGGCGCTTGTTGTAGGCGATCAGGCGGTCCTCGGCGTCGAAGATCTCCACGCTGGCCGGCAGCGCGTCGATGGCTTCCTCCATCGTGCGCTGCGCCAGCCTGGCCCGGGCCTGCGTGCGTGCCAGCGTCGACACGACCGCCGCCGCCAGCAGCACCGTCAGGACCAGCGAGGCCATCCCGATCCACGCCAGCCAGCCGTCCACCGCATAACCGCCCAGGGTCACCGTGAGCACGATCGCCTGCAGGCCGACCAGCAGCGCGAACGCGAGCAGCGGCCAGGTGCGGACTTCGGCGAATCGGTTCATCGCGGGAGCGGCGCTCGGGAGAACGCCCGGAAAAAAGGGTGGCTGATCCTAGCCACCGCGCTCCTCGATGGAAACCGCTCTCCGGGGGGAGAAGCGGGTTCCAGCGACGTCCCCCCGTTGGTGGGGTGCCACGCTTTTTGCGTGACGGTGTACGGAACCTCAGCCGCCGCGGGTGACCGGCATGTCGCCGGCGTTGGGCAGCGTCATGTGGCGGGCCAGCTCCAGCTTCGCCAGGGAGTTGCGATGGACCTCGTCCGGACCGTCGGCGAAGCGCAGCGTCCGCTGGCCCGCCCACATGTAGGCCAGCGGCGTGTCGTCGCTGACGCCCATGCCGCCGTGGACCTGCATCGCCCAGTCGATGACCTTGAGCGCCATGCTCGGCGCCACGATCTTGATCATCGCGATCTCGGCCTTGGCGACCTTGTTGCCGACCGTGTCCATCATGTAGGCCGCCTTCAGCGTCAGCAGGCGCGCCTGCTCGATGCTGCAGCGCGATTCCGCGATGCGTTCCTGCGTCACCGTCTGCTGCGCGATCGTCTTGCCGAAGGCGACCCGCGAGACCGCCCGCTTGCACATCAGTTCCAGCGCCCGCTCCGCCGCGCCGATCGACCGCATGCAGTGATGGATGCGTCCCGGGCCGAGGCGGCCCTGCGCGATCTCGAAGCCGCGCCCCTCGCCCAGCAGGATGTCGTCCACCGGCACGCGCACGTTCTTCAGCTCGATTTCCATGTGGCCGTGCGGCGCGTCGTCGTAGCCGAAGACGCTCAGGTGGCGCTTGACCGTGATGCCCGGCGTGTTGGCCGGGACCAGCACCATCGACTGCTGTTCATGGCGTCCCGCGTCGGGATTCGTCTTGCCCATCACGATGTACAGCGCGCAGCGCGGATCGCCGGCGCCCGACGACCACCACTTCGTGCCGTTGATGACGTACTCGTCGCCGTCGCGATCGATGCGGCATTGGATGTTGGTCGCGTCCGACGAGGCCACGTCCGGCTCCGTCATCAGGAAGGCGGAGCGGATCTCGCCGCGCAGCAGCGGCTCGAGCCAGCGGTCCTTGTGGGCCTCGCTGCCGTAGCGCTCGATCGTCTCCATGTTGCCGGTGTCCGGGGCCGAGCAGTTGAAGACCTCGGGCGCCCAGTACACGCGGCCCATGATCTCGCACAGCGGCGCGTACTCGAGGTTGGACAGGCCTTCCGGCGCGCGCGGCGAGCGCGGCAAGAACAGGTTCCACAGCCCGGCGGCGCGCGCCCTGGGCTTGAGTTCCTCGATCACCTTCGTCGGGATCCAGGCGTTGCCGCCGCGGCGGTTGGCCTCGATCTCCTCGTGGTAGCGCCGCTCGTTGGGATAGATGTGCTCGTCGAAGAACGCCAGCAGGCGCTCGCGCAGTTGCTCAACCTTGGGGCTGTAGTCGAAGTTCATGGGGAGGTCCTTCAGCCGCGTTGGCTGCGATAGCGGAGGTACTGCGCGTACAGCGCTTCCATCGTGGTGGCCCGCTCGTCCGCATGCAGCGGATGCGACGGGGCGAAATTGCAGACGCGCAGCAGCCAGCTGCCGGGGGAGTCCCCGGTCGGCGGCGCGACGTCCAGCACGTTGATGCAGGCCGGCGACTGCACCCAGCTGCCCAGCATCAGGCGCTGGCCGCCGGTCACCGCATGCGACAGGATGGCCGCGTTGACCACGCCGTGCAGGACCAGCAGCGCGCAGTCCCAGTCGGGATCGGCCTGCAGCCGCGCGACGCCGCCCAGCACGCGATCGAGCAGCTCGCCGACGCTCTCGCCGTTCAGGAAACGTTGCGACTCCGCGACCGGGCTGCGCTGAAGGCCGTTGAAGGCCTGGGGGAGGTCCTCGTCGGGAATGTCGCCGAGGCGGCCGCCGCGGATCTCCTGCCACTCGGGCCAGGTTTGCGGGGTCAACTCGGCTTGGCCGGAATGACGCAACACCAGGTCCGCGGTCTCCACGGTACGCGGCAGGCCCGACACGATCGCGCGGTCGAAGCGCACGCCGGCGGCGCGGAAGGCCTCGCCGGCGGCCTGCGCCTGGGCGATGCCGTCGTCGTTGAGTCGCACCTGCTCGGGCAGCACCGGTCGGCCGGTCGAACCGTCGAAGTAGGTCACCGCGCCATGGCGCATCAGGTAGATGCGGCGGCGTTGCGGGCTGCGGGGCTGGGTGTCCAACATGAACGGCAGTGTGGCGCAACGGCAAGGACCACGGTGTCACGCAGGCGGCATGCCGCAGCCGGGCACAATTCGCCCGCCGCGCGATGCGGCATCGCCGACTCCGTTCCTCCCGCCGCCCTTCTGACGCCTTGGTGACAAGCCCTTTCCCGACGCCCTTCCATCGCCCGCACGGCTCGCAGGCAGCCGGTGAAGTCCCGCTGCGCGATGACATCCAGGTGTTGCGCGCGATCGCCGTGCTGTGGGTGCTGCTGTATCACGCGCAAGTCCCGGGCGCGTCGGGCGGCTACCTCGGGGTCGACATCTTCTTCGTCATCTCCGGCTACCTGATCACCGGCTTGATCCAGCGCGCGCTGCAGCGCGGCGACTTCTCCTTCCGCGCGTTCTACGGGCGCCGCGCGCGACGGCTGCTGCCGGCCGCGTATGTGGTGCTCGGCGCGACCCTGCTGGCGGCGCCGTGGGCGCTCAACCGCAGCGAGCAGATCGACTTCGTCGGCCAGTTGCTCGGGGCGCTGGGCTTCGCCAACAACCTCGTGCTGTGGAAACAGACTGGCTACTTCCAGGGGGCTTCCGACCTCAAGCCGCTGCTGCATTTCTGGTCGCTCGCACTCGAGGAACAGTACTACCTCGTGCTGCCGGCGCTTCTGTTCTTCAGCCCGGCGCGCCTGCGCACCGGCGTCGCCGTCCTCGTCACGGCGGCCAGCCTCGGCTTGCTGCTCTGGTGGCAGCCGATCGACGCCAGCGGCGCGTTCTACCTGCTGCCGACCCGCGCGTGGGAACTGGGTCTGGGATCGATCGGCGCATTGATGAGTGGCCCGCGTGCGGGGGCGGCCACGGCATCCGCGCAGCGCGCGCTGCGATGGCTCGCATGGCCGGCAGGGGGCCTGCTCCTCGTCGTGCCGATCGTGCCGCAGTGGTTCGGCACCGCGCATCCCGGACCGGCGGCGTGGGTCGTCGGACTCGCGACGCTGGTCCTGCTGTTGCGCGAGCCCGCCAACCTGCCGCGCGCGGCTGCGCCGCTGGTCCGCATCGGCGACTGGTCCTATGCGCTGTACCTCGTCCACTGGCCGCTGATCGCGATCCTGCACAACGCCTGGGTCGGACTGAAGGCCGATCCGCACGCGCTGATGGCCTGGCGCCTCGGCGCGGTGCTGCTCGCATTTCCGCTGGCGTGGGCCTTGCATCGCGCTGTCGAGCGGCCGGCCAAGGCGCTGCTCACGGGCCGACGCGGCGCGCTGATCCTGGGAACCGGCACGGTGTTGCTCGCACTTGGCGGCATTGCCTTGGCGCTGCACAAGCCCGCGCCGGGTTCGATCGACTTCGTTGAACTGCGCAAGGCCAACTATGGGCTGTCGGCCAACTGCGATGCCGAAGCCCCTTTCGACGGCAGCGAGGAGTGCCGGACGCGGCGCGGCGCGAGGTGGCTGGTGTGGGGCGACTCCTACGCGATGCACCTGGTGCCGGGACTGGTCCGCGTGGCCAGCGACCAGGGGCTGGCGCAGGCGACGAAGTCCTCGTGCGGACCGTTCCCCGGCCTGACGCCGGTGCGGCCGGAGATCGGGCGCGGCAACAGCTTCGCGTCGCCCTGGATCGAACAGTGCCAAGCCTTCAACGCGTCGGTGCTGGCCTGGTTGGAGCGACATCCCGAGATCGACACCGTGGTCCTGTCGAGCCTGCTGACGCAGTACCTGGATGACGCGAAATACGAGCTCCAGCGCACGCGAGGCGGGGAACGCCTGCGCGGTGAGCCGGCGATGCGCGCCGCGCTGCTCGACGACATGAGCGAGACCGTGAAGCGGCTGCGTGCGATGGGCAAGCGGGTGATGGTGGTGGCGCCGCCGCCCTCGGCGCCCTTCGACATCGCAGGATGCCTGGAGCGACGCCAGGCGCGTCGCTGGACGATAGGCGCGACGCCGGGCTGCATGATCGACGAGACCGACGACACCCGCCGCCGCGTGGCCGAACACCGCTTCATCGCCGATCTGGCGAAGTCGGATGCGCGCCTGCCCGTGCTGCGTTTCGAGCCGTTGCTGTGCGACGGCACCACGTGCCAGGTCGAGCGCGACGGCGTGCCGCTCTACCGCGACCAGGGCCACCTGAGCCGCGAGGGTTCGCGGCTGCTGATGCCGGCCGTGATGTCCGAGGCGACCGGCGAGACGCAGATTGCGATGACAGGAAACCTAACAGTGTTCGATCGAGGCATCGCGCTGACCCGATGACTCCCTCTCCCGCAAGCGGGAGAGGGAGTGCACAGACCGCGCCCACCGCGGACTCGAACTCGGACTCGGCGCCGTGGCTTCAGCCCACCAACAACCCGTGTTCAGCGCGCGCCAGCGCCTCGGGCGTCCCGGACACGACGAGCGTGTCGCCCCCCTGAAGCACCAGGTCGTCGCTCGCGTCCTTCACCGCCCCGTTGGGCCGGCGCACCGACACCACGCTGACGCCCCAGGCCACCAGCCCGATCTCCCCGAGCGTGCGTCCTTCGAGGATGCTGGCCATCGGCAAGCTGATGGACTGGAGTCGGGCCTGATCGCGCTCTTCGGACGTGTCGTCGTCCGCGCCATGGAAGTAGCCCCGCAGCAGCCCATAGCGACGATCCCGCGCATCCCGCGCGATGCGCAGCACCCGGCGCATCGGCACGCCGACGAGCGCGAGCGCGTGGCTCGCGAGCATCAGCGAGCCCTCGATCGCTTCCGGCACCACCTCGGTCGCGCCGGCGGCGCGCAGCTTCTCGAGGTCGGTATCGTCGATCGTGCGCACCACCACCGGCACATGCGGCGCGTGCCCGCGGACCTCGTGCAGCACCTTCAGCGCCGACGCCGTGTCGTGGTACGAGATGACCACCGCGCTCGCCCGTGTCAGGCCGGCGGCGATCAGGCTGGGCAGCCGCGCCGCGTCGCCGAACACGACGCTCTTGCCCGCCGCGGCTGCCTGCCGCACGCGATCGGGGTCCAGGTCCAGCGCCATGTACGGGATGTGCTCGGTCTCCAGCAGCGTCGCCAGGTTCTGCCCGCTGCGGCCGTAGCCGCAGATGATCACGTGGGCGTCGGTCTTGATCGACTTCTTGGCGATCGTCGTCAGCTGCACCGACTGCAGCAGCCAGTCGCTGGCCGACAGCTTCATGACGATGCGGTTGCTGTGCTCGATGATGATCGGCGTCAACAGCATCGACAGCACCATCGCCGCCAGCACCGGGCTGACCCACTGCGCCGCGATCAGGTTCTGTTGGGCGCCCAGGGTCAGCAGCACGAAGCCGAACTCCCCCGCCTGCGCCAGATAGAGGCCGGTGCGCAGCGCGACGCCTGTCGGCGCGCGGAACAGCTTGGCCAGCCCCGCCACGAGCACGAACTTCGCCAGCGTCGGCACCAGCGTCAGGATGATCACCAGCGGCCATTGGAAGACCAGCGTCTGCCAGTCCAGCCGCATGCCGATGGTGATGAAGAACAGCCCCAGCAGCACGTCGTGGAAGGGCCGGATGTCCAGCTCCACCTGGTGCTTGTATTCCGTCTCCGCGATCAGCATGCCGGCCACGAACGCGCCCAGCGCCAGCGACAGCCCCGCGTGTTCGGTCAGCCAGGCCAGGCCCAGCGTGACCAGCAGCAGGTTCAGCATGAAGAGCTCCTGGCTCTTGCGCCGCGCCACCAGCGTCAGCCAGCGCCGCATCAGGTGCTGGCCGCCGGTCAGCAGCAGCACCAGCAGCACGACCGCCTTCAGCGCGGCCCAGCCGAGCGATTCGATCATCTCGGCGCCGCTGCCGCCCAGCGCCGGGATCAGGACCAGCAGCGGCACGACGGCCAGATCCTGGAACAGCAGCACGCCGATCACGCGCCGGCCGTGTTCGCTTTCCATCTCCAGCCGTTCGGACATCAGCTTCACGACGATGGCCGTCGAGCTCATCGCCATCGCCGCCCCGAGCGCCAGCGAGCCCTGCCACCCCAGATCCCAGGCCCAGCCCAGCATCCCGAACAGCCAGCGCAGGAAGAGGTTGCCGGCCATTGTCCCGCCGATGGTCACGACCACCTGCAGCAGCCCGAGCCCGAACACCATCGACCGCATGCTGTGCAGCTTGGGGAGGTTGAATTCCAGGCCGATCACGAACATCAGGAACACCACGCCGAACTCGGCCAGGTGCTGCACGCCGGGCACATCGCTGGCGAGCGCCAGCGCGTTCGGACCGATCACCACGCCCACCACCAGGTAGCCCAGGATCGGGGGCAGCTTCAGCGAACGGCACACCACCACGCCCAGCACGGCGGCGATCAGATAGATGAGGGTCAGGTCCAGCGCGGTGAGCATGGCGGCGATGGTACTGGGCCGCACCCCCGGGCAGCCCCGGATGGGACAAGTCGGCGCGTCGTCGGCGCCCGCCGCCCGGCGTCCGTCGCATTCCACACACACCCCGGCGTGCGCGGCGCGGGGCGCGCCCCGTCCGCGGGGGCTTGGCTTTGGTCACTTCCCAGGCGCAAACTACCTGCCTTATGCATGGGGCGCATGCCCGCATGTGCACTCGGCTTTGCCGCACGTGGCGGACGGGCAGGGCTTCGGGGTACCGTTCGCGCCACCGAAAAGTTACGGAGCATTTCATGCCCAACCTGTCTTTCGTTTCCCCCACGCGCAACAGTCCCTGGGGCACCTACCTGTCCCAGATCGACGCCGTCGAGCCCTACCTGGGCAAGCTGGCCCGCTGGGTGGAAACGCTGCGCCGCCCCAAGCGCGCGCTGATCGTGGACATCCCCATCGAACTCGACAACGGCACCATCGCCCACTTCGAGGGCTATCGCGTCCAGCACAGCCTGACCCGCGGTCCCGGCAAGGGCGGCGTGCGCTACCACCCGGACGTCACGCTGGAAGAAGTGATGGCGCTCTCCGCCTGGATGACGGTCAAGAACGCCGCGGTGAACCTGCCGTACGGCGGCGCGAAGGGCGGCATCCGCCTGGACCCGAAGACGCTGTCGATGAAGGAGCTGGAGAAGGTCACCCGCCGCTACACCAGCGAGATCGGCATGATCATCGGCCCGACGCAGGACATCCCCGCGCCTGACGTGAACACCAACGGCCAGATCATGGCCTGGATGATGGACACGTACTCGATGAACGTCGGCGCGACCGCCACCGGCGTCGTCACCGGCAAGCCGATCGCGCTGGGCGGTTCGCTCGGCCGCGTGGCCGCCACCGGCCGCGGCGTGTTCGTCGTCGGCCGCGAAGCGATGCGCCGCCTGAACGTGAACCTGGAAGGCGCGCGCGTCGCCGTGCAGGGCTTCGGCAACGTCGGTTCCGTGGCCGCCAAGATGTTCGCCGCCAACGGCGCCATCGTCGTCGCGGTGCAGGACCACACCGGCACCATCCTGAACGAGAACGGCCTGGACATGACCGACCTGCTGGACCACCTGGCCCGCACGGGCGGCGTGGGCGGCTTCAAGGGCGCGGACCGCATCGACAACGAGAACTTCTGGGACGTGAAGTCGGACATCCTGATCCCGGCCGCCCTGGAAGGCCAGATCACCGGCGAACGCGCCAAGCGCGTGCAGACCCGCGTCGTGATCGAGGGCGCGAACGGCCCGACCACCCCGGACGGCGACGCCGTGCTGGCGGACCGCGGCATCATCGTCGTGCCCGACGTGATCGCCAATGCCGGCGGCGTGACCGTGTCCTACTTCGAATGGGTGCAGGACTTCTCGTCGTTCTTCTGGACCGAGGACGAGATCAACGTCCGCCTGGACAAGATCCTCGTCGGCGCGTTCAAGGGCATCTGGGACACGGCCGAACAGCACAAGATCCCGCTGCGCACGGCGGCCTTCACGGTCGCCTGCACGCGGGTGCTGGAAGCGCGCGAAGAGCGCGGCCTGTACCCCTGACCCAGTGACCGCGGTGTCTCGCGGTTCCCCGCGGTTTCTCGCGGTTACGACGAAACGGGCGCCTCGGCGCCCGTTTTTTTCGTCAGTGCGTGATCTTCGTGCCGAGCACCGCGAGGAACTGCGCGATCCAGGCGGGATGCGCCGGCCAGGCCGGCGCGGTGACGAGCTTGCCGTCGGTGACCGCCTGGTCGACCGGGATGTCGGCGTAGCTGGCGCCGGCCAGCTCGACTTCCGCCGCACAGGCCGGGTAGGCCGAGACCTTCCTGCCGCGGATGATGCCGGCCGCGGCCAGCAGCTGCGCACCGTGGCAGATCGCCGCGATGGGCTTGTCGGCCTGCGAGAAGTGCTGCACCAGCGGCAGCACGCCCGGCATCGTGCGCAGGTACTCAGGCGCCCGGCCGCCCGGGATCACGAGCGCGTCGTAATCCCCCGGCTTGATGTCGTCGAAACTGGCGTTCAAGGTGAAGCGGTGACCCGGCTTCTCGGAATAGGTCTGCGCGCCTTCGAAATCGTGGATCGCCGTCAGGACGAAGTCCCCGGCCTTCTTGCCGGGGCAGATCGCATGGACCTGGTGTCCCACCGCCTGCAGCGCCTGGAACGGCACCATCAGCTCGTAGTCCTCGACGTAATCGCCGGCCAGCAGCAGCAGCTTCTTGCCCATCGCATCTCTCCAGAGTCGGTTGCAGGAGCGCCGATTCTGGGAGGCCGCGATGCCCAGGTCGATGAATCCGTCAGGTACCCGCGTCGGCGTCACGGGCTCGCAGCCACGGCGCCGCGACGACGGCCAGCGTCCAGCAGATCCAGCCGGTCCACATCGTGTGGCTCGGGTAATGCGCGCCGCGCGCCATCTGCGCGAAGCCGTAGGTCACGCCCATGGTCAGCACCGCGCCCAGCGCGACCCGCGCCTGCCGCGGATAGGCGCGCCGCAGCATGAAGAAGAGGCTGAAGAAGGCGAAGGCGGAACTCGCATGTCCCGAGGGAAAGCAATGGCCCGGCCCGCCGTCGCGCAGGCCGAAGCGCCAGTGCGACACGTAGTGCGCGACGCCGCCGAACTCGGCGAGGTCCCAGGGGCAGCTCGTCGTGCTGCCCTGCTTCATCAACGGGATCAGGATCAGGCTGACCGCCGTCAGCGCGACCGCGCCCCAGCGTTCGCGCCGCGTGAGTCCGGGCCACAGGGGTCGGACCGCGTTGATCAGCAGCATCACGACCAGGCCCGTGGCCATCCAGCGGCCGCCCTGGTGCAGGAGGCCCGAGGTCATCCAGTGGTCGCGCAGCGCGAAGCCATGCGCGTCGGCGAAGAGCCGCACGACGGCGAGGTCCCACCCGGCCAGGTCCCAGAGCATCAGCGCCGCCAGGCCCGCCAGCGCGACGAGCCAGCCGCGCCGCAGCGCCGGGAGCGACATCGCCCCGACGGGCGACAGGACCGGCGTCGCGGTCGAACCGGCGCCGAGCTGAAGGGAGGACAGAGGATGCGGCTTCACGGGGCGCAGTGGGCGCCGCGGCGCTGAAGTCGCCCTGAAGCCAAGCTGAAGGCCGGCTGAAGACGCAGGTCGCTTCGCACATCGGCGGCGGTGCTCGCGCGACCTGTCGACGGCTGCTATCTTCCCGGTTCGACGATCCGGCCCGAAGGCCCCTGCCATGCGACTGCTGCTGCTCGAAGACGACGAACTCCTTGGCGAGGCCTTGCGCGACTTCCTCGGTGCCGAGGGCCACGCGGTGACCTGGGCCCGCCGGCTGTCCGAGGTGCTGCCGCGGCAGCACGAGGAATTCGAGGCGCTGCTGGTCGACTGGCAGCTGCCGGACGGCTCCGGCCTGGACTGGCTGCGCGGGCTGCGCCAGCGCGGCGTGTCGACGCCGGCGCTGATGCTGACCGCGCGCGACCTGCTGGCCGACCGCCTCCAGGGCCTGGACAGCGGCGCCGACGATTACCTCGTCAAACCCTTCGCTCCGGAGGAGCTCGCCGCCCGGCTGCGCGCGGTCAGCCGCCGCCACGTGGGCGCGAGCAGTTCGCAGCGGCGCTACGGCGACGTGGTGCTCGACCTTGCCGCCAAGCGCGCGGCGCGTGACGGCCACGCGGTCGAGCTGACCGCCCGGGAATGGGCCGTGCTCGAGGCGCTGGCGCAGCGCGGCGGGCGGCTGTATCCGAAACGCGAGCTCGAGCTGCAGGTGCTCGGCGACGACGCCGAGGTGGTGAGCAACGCGCTGGAGGTCCACGTGTCCAGCTTGCGGCGCAAGCTCGGTCGCGAGTTGATCGAGACCGTCCGCGGCCTGGGCTACCGGCTCGGGCTGGAGGCCGCGTGAATGTGCAGGGAAACGAGGAGGTGAACGCGCCCACGGGCCCGCGCCGCCCCTCGATCGCCGGCCGCCTGGCGCGCCAGCTGCTGCTGATTTCCGCCTTCTGGGCGCTGCTGGCCGGCGTCAGCGTCTGGCTGGTCGTGCAGGAGGAGGTGGACGAGCTGCTCGACGAGACGTTGCAGGCGTCCTCGCAGGTGCTGGGACAGCTGCTGCGCCAGAGCAGCGCCATGCCGGCCGAGATCGCGGACAACGACGACCTCAGCACCCACTTCGCGTGGCAACTGGTCGGGGCGGACGGCGCGCTGTTGCACCGCTCGCCCCTGGCGCCGGTGAACGCGTGGAAGCTGCCGCCCGGCTTCAGCGACTGGCAGGACGACGGCACCGACGGCGACGACTGGCGCGTCCACGTGCGCCCGCTGCCGACGGTGGCCGGACCGGGCTGGCTGATGGTGGCGCAGACCAGCGCCGAGCGCAAGGAAGTGCGCAGCCGCGTCGGGCTCGCCAGCGCGTTCTCCGCCTTGCTGGTCGGCGGGCTCTGCATGATGTGGATGAACCGGCGCGCCCGGGCCGAACTGGCCCCGCTGGCCGAGCTGTCCAGCGCGCTCGCCGGCTACGACCCGCTCGATACCCGGCAGCTGCTGCCCGAGCAGCACCGTCAGGAACTTGCGGGGATCCGCGCCGCCGTGCTCGACCTCGGGCAACGCCTGGCACAGCGCGTGGCCAACGAGCGCGCCTTCAGCGCCCATGCGGCGCATGCGCTGCGCACGCCGCTCGCGGGCATGGATGCGCAGCTCGCGATGGCGCTGCGCGAGGCGCCGCCCGAATCGCGCGCCCGGCTGCAGCGCACCCGCGAGGCGGCCGACCGCCTGCGACGGGTCGTGACCGCGTTGCTGACGCTGTTCCGCACCGGCATGAGCCTGCGCTGGCAGCGCCTGGACCTGAACGAACTGCTGTCGCTGCTGCCGCTGCCGGACGGTCTCGCGCTGGACCTGCCGGAGGACGACACCGGCATCGACGCCGATCCCGATCTGCTGGCCGCCGCGTTGATCAACCTGATCGACAACGCGTGGCGGCACGGCGCCTCGCAGGTCCAGCTGCGCCTGCATCGGCAGCCCGACGGCGGCCTCCTGCTGGCGCTCACCGACAACGGCGAGGGCACGGCCGACTGGCAGCGCGTGGACCTCAACGACGCGCTGGAGCGCCAGCAGTACGAAGGCCGCATGGGACTGGGACTCATGATGGCCGACCTGGTGGCGCGCGCCCATGGCGGCGACCTGCGCCTGCCCCCCGTGGACGGGGGCTTCGGCGTGGCGATGCGGCTGGGGCCGGCGCCGGACTGAAGCGACCCCGGCGGCTACACTTTCGCCCTTATGACGACCCATGCCGCCCTCACCCATTCCCGCGCGCTCGACGTGGCCCGCGCGGCCTTGAAAGTCGAGGCCGACGCGCTGCTGGCGCTCGGTCCGCGCCTGGGCGATTCGTTCGAGCAGGTCGTGCGGACGATCCTCGACAGCGCCGGTCGCGTCGTCGTGATGGGCATGGGCAAGAGCGGCCACGTCGGCCGCAAGATCGCCGCCACGCTGGCGTCCACCGGCACGCCCGCGTTCTTCGTCCATCCCGGCGAAGCCAGCCACGGCGACCTCGGCATGGTCACGCCCGGCGACATCGTGCTGGCGCTGTCCAATTCCGGCGAGAGCGACGAGCTCAACGCCATCATCCCGGTGCTCAAGCGCCTGGGCGTCACGCTGATCGGCATGACGGGCGGCCTGTCGTCGTCGCTGGCCAAGCATTCGGACTTCGTGCTGGATTCGCGCGTCGAGCAGGAAGCCTGTCCGCTGAACCTGGCGCCGACCGCCAGCACCACCGCCCAGATCGCCCTCGGCGACGCGCTGGCCGTGGCGCTGCTCGACGCCCGCGGCTTCCGCGCCGAGGACTTCGCCCGCTCGCATCCGGGCGGCTCGCTCGGCCGCCGCCTGCTGACGCACGTGCGCGACCTGATGCGCAGCGGCGACTCGCTGCCGCGCGTCACCGCCGAGCTGCCGCTGCTGGAGATGATGCGGGTGATGTCCGACAAGGGCCTGGGCTGCGCCGTGCTGGCCGATGCCGACGGCAAGGTCGGCGGCATCTTCACGGACGGCGACCTGCGCCGCCTGATCGAACGCGGCACCGACCTGCGCGGCCTGACCGCCGGACAGGTGATGCATCCAAATCCGCGCACGGTCGCCGCCGACGCGCTGGCCGTGGTCGCGGCCGACCTGATGGAGCAGGCCCGGATCACGCTGGTCCTGGCGGTCGACGACGAACAGCGGCTGGTCGGCGCGATCAGCATCAACGACCTGATGCGCGCGAAGGTGATCTGATGAGCGGCACGCCTTCCTATACCCCGGGCAACCCGGCGGCGGCGATGCCGGCGGTGGTGCGTGAACTCAAGCCCGCGCTGTCCTTCCCGCCCGAGCTGCTGCTGAAGGCGCAGGGTCCGGCGCTCGGCCTCAAGGCCGCGATCTTCGATGTGGACGGCGTGCTGACCGACGGCCGCATCTACCTGAGCGAAGCGGGCGAGACGATCAAGGCGTTCGCGACGCTGGACGGTCACGGCATGAAGCTGCTGGCGCAGGGCGGCATCGTGCCGATCGTGATCACCGGACGGGACTCGCCGGCGGTGCGTCGCCGGGTCGCCGATCTGGGCCTGCCGCACGCCGTCTACGGTGCGAAGAACAAGCTCGCCGCGGCGCAGCCGCTGCTCGATCAGCTGGGCCTGCAGTGGGACGAGGTCGCCGCGATCGGCGACGACTGGCCCGACCTGCCGCTGATGGTGCGCGCGGGCTTCGCCTGCGCGCCGGCCCAGGCCCATGCCGAGGTCAAGGCGGTCGCGCACCATGTCACCGCCGCCGCCGGCGGCCACGGCGCCGCGCGCGAGTTCTGCGACCTGCTGCTGATGGCGGCCGGCCAGTACGCGCGGCTGCTGCACGGTCACCTCGAGACGCTGGACGGGAGCGGTCACTGATGGCGGCGCTGGTTCCGCCGCCGACCGCGCCGCGCCGCCGCGCCCAGCCCTTGCTGGGGCGCCTGCAGTCGATGCTGGCCAACTATGTGCCGCTGCTGCTGATGGCGATGCTGGCCGGCTTCACCTGGTGGCTCATCAAGAACACGCCGCAGCTCGAGGCCCCGCGCGAGAAGGCCGCACCCAAGCATGAGCCGGACTACCGGATGAACGGCTTCGAGGTGCAGCGCTTCAGCAGCGACGGCCGGCTCACCGGCCGGATCATCGGCACCGAGATGCGCCACTACCCCGACAACGACACGCTGGAGATCGACAGCCCGCAGCTGCGTGCCTACGGCAAGCTGGACGAACTGCTGGTCGCGGACGCGCAGCGCGGCGTGTCCAACGGCGACGGCAGCGAGGTGCAACTGCTCGGCGACGTGAAGGTCAAGCGCTTCCCCGACGGCGATACCTCGCAGCCGCCCGACCTGGAGCTCTACGGCGAGTTCCTGCATGCCTTCGTGCCGCAGCAGCAGATCCGCTCCCACCTGCCGGCGCGGGTCGTCGGCATGGGCGGCGAGATGCAGGTCAAGAGCTTCGTCTACGACCAGGTGACCGGTCGTCTGACCTTCAGCGGCGGCGGTCGTGCGACCTTCGCCGCGAAGCCCGGCGTGCGTCCGTCGCTGAAGCCCGCCAAGGCCGGCGCAAAAGCCGGTGCACAGGCCGGCGCACAGGCGGCCGCCAAGCCGGGAACTGCGGCCTCCGCCGCCACCGCCGCCGCTCGCAAGCCATGAACCGACTTGTCTACATCACCGGTGCCTCCAGCGGCATCGGTCAGGCGCTCGCGCTGCAGTACTACCGCGAAGGCTGGAACCTGGCGCTCGTCGCGCGCCGCGTCGAGGAGTTGAGCGCCTGGGCCGAGCAGCAACAGCTGACCCCGTCGCGCTGGCGCGTGTACCGGGCCGACGTCAGCGACGTCGAGGCCATCGCGGCGACAGGCCGCCGCTGCATCGCCGAGCAGGGCCTGCCCGACGTCGTGATCGCCAACGCCGGCATCAGCATCGGCATGGACACGGCGATCTACGAGGACCTCGCCGTGATGCAGCGCCTCTACGCCACCAACAACATCGGCCTGGCCGCGACCTTCCACCCCTTCATCAGCGCGATGCGCGCGCGCCGCAGCGGCACGCTGGTGGGCATCGCCAGCGTCGCGGGTATCCGCGGCCTGCCGGGACATGGCGCTTACTGTTCCAGCAAGGCCGCCGTGTTCAGTTATTGCGAGAGCCTGCGGGGGGAATGTCGGCCCGATGGCGTGAAGGTCGTGACGATCGCGCCGGGGTATGTCGATACCCCGCTGACGCGCGAGAACCGCTACGGGATGCCCTTCCTGATGCAGCCGGAGGACTTCGCGCGCAAGGCCTACGGCGCGATCGAGGCGGGCGCGCGGGTGCGGTTCATCCCGTGGCAGATGGGCGTCGTGGCGCGCCTCATGCGGCTGCTGCCAGGCGCGGTCTTCGACCGCCTGCTGGCGGGACGGCCGCGCAAGCATCGTCAGGGCGAGAGCTGACGCCGCTTCACTGCCACGGCTGCTGGCCCTCACCCCCACCCTCTCCCGCAAGCGGGAGAGGGGGCAAGACAAGACCCTGGCACTGCTGGCGCTGCGAGCTCTGCCGGCGCTTGCCGGGCCCGCGGGCAGGATGTTGATCGATCAAAGAAAAAGGCGCTCCGAGGAGCGCCTTTCTCATTGCGAGGCGGGATGAACCCGCCTGCCGTGCGTGGCTCAGTAGCCGCCGCGACCGCCGCCGTAGCTGCCGCCGCCGCCACCACCGTAGCCGCCACCGCCGCCGCCGCCGTAACCGCCGCCGCCGCTACGGCCACCGCCGTAACCGCCGCCGCCGCCACTGCGACCACCGCCGCCGCCACCACCGTAGCCGCCGCCACCACCACCGCCGTAGCCGCCGCCACCGCTGCGGCCACCGCCGCCGCCGAAGCCGCCACCACCGCTGCGGCCACCGCCGCCGCCGAAGCCGCCACCGCCGCCCGGACGGTCTTCACGCGGACGAGCCACGTTGACGACGATCGCGCGGCCGTCGAGGGCCTGACCGTTCATGCCGTTGATGGCAGCCTGCGCTTCATCGTCCGTCGACATTTCCACGAAGCCGAAGCCCTTGGAACGTCCGGTCTCACGATCCATCATCACCTTGGCGGAAATGACGGTGCCGAATGGCGCGAATGCCTCCTGGAGCGACTCATCTCGCACGCTGTAAGCGAGGTTGCCCACGTATAGCTTGTTTCCCATGGGGGAAGCCCTTTCAAAACCAAATAACCCAATGTGCTGCTTCAACCCATCGTGAACCACTCATACGAAGGCGCTGCATTCAGGCGATCCGATTATGTGTGACAGGATTGGCGGTTCGCAACGCGTCAAGCTGGTTGTTGTTTTTCAGCTTATGCGCACAAACCCCGAGCAGTGTCGGAAGCGCTCAACAATCCCCGCCTCCGGCCTCTTGGTGGGGCAAATCAGGTTCCTGACTCCCTCCATTCACGCCTAGTGTTTTCCACTATGCGGTTGCCAGCCGCTGAAATCGCACAACGTGTCGCCCATCGCCCCCCCGCTCCCCCTTCCGGACGAAGTCCCCGCCGCACCGCGGATGCGCATCGTCTCGCTCGTCCCCTCGGTGACGGAACTGCTGTTCGCACTCGGATTGGGGCCGTGGATCGTCGGCCGAACCGGTTTTTGCATTCACCCCGCGCCGGCGGTGTCAGCAATATCAAAGATCGGTGGGACGAAGGACGTCAACCTCCCCAAGTTGCGTGCGCTGGCCCCCACCCATGTGGTGGTCAACGTGGACGAGAACCGGCTGGAGACGGTGGAGGCGCTGCGCGCTTTCATCCCCCATTTGGTGGTGACGCATCCGTGTGGGCCGGAAGACAACCTCCGCTTGATCGCGCAGATCGTCGAGATGGTGGAGGTTTTTGCCGCCGAACTGGGGGTCAGGTCTGAACTCGCCGGCAGAAAAGTGGCGTCGATGGGCGGAATTTCCTACCTCGAAGGGGCGCTGCCGGATGTCCCCGATCTTCGTGACCGGGCCGGACGCCTCGCCGCCGCCTTGCGGGAGGAACTGGCCGCCTGCCGCTCGTTCCTCGCCGGGCACCCGACCGAACACACCGGCCGCCGCGTGCTTTACCTGATCTGGCGCGCCCCCTGGATGACGGTGGCGCGGGACACCTACATCGCGCGCATGCTCGGCGAAGTCGGCTGGCACACCTGGCCGCCGGTCGACGGCGGTCCGCACGGCGCGGCGCGTTACCCGGTCGTGACCGGTGAGGAAGCCTGGCTGGCGGAGATCGACGAGCTGCTCCTCAGCTCGGAGCCCTACCGCTTCGGCGAGGCGCATCTGGCCGAAGCGCAGGCGCTCTGCCCGAACGCCCGGGTGCGGCTGGTCGACGGCGAACTGGTCAGCTGGTACGGCCCGCGCGCGGCCGAAGGCTTGCGTTACCTCCGCAGGCTGGCCGAAGGGAAATCCGGCGCAACTCCGCGATGATCGCGGACATGAGCACGTCTTCCGCCGCCACGTCTCCCATGTCTCCCATGTCGTCCGCGCCATCGCCTGCCCCGTTCGCTGGCCAGGTCCTCCTGCTGGAGGACGATCCCGCGATCGCCCAGACCGTCTGCTTCGTGCTGGAGCGCGAGGGCTACCGGGTCCGCGCCTGCGGCTGGCTGCACGAGGCGCGCAGCGCGCTGGCCGCGAACGCGCCGGATCTGGCGATCCTCGACGTCGGCCTGCCGGACGGCAACGGCCTGGACCTGTGCCGCGAGTTGCGCCAGGGCCTACTGGCGCGCCTGCCGGTGCTGGTGCTCAGCGCCCGCAGCGAGGAGGGCGACAAGGTGCTGGGCCTGGAGCTGGGCGCCGACGACTACCTCGCCAAACCCTTCAGTAACCGGGAACTGGTCGCGCGGGTGCGGGCGCTCCTGCGCCGCGCCCAGGCGCCGACGGAGCCTGCGCCGCCGGCTGTCGCGGGCTTCGTCGTCGAGGCCGAGGGCTCCCGCGTGCGCTTCCATGGCGAACTGCTGCCGCTCACGCGCCGCGAGCTCGGCCTGATGCTGCGGCTGCTGAAGGCGCCCGGACGCATCCACAGCCGGGACAGCCTGCTCGACGCCGTCTGGGGCATGGACGCCGACAGCGGCGACCGCACCGTGGACACCCACATCAAGACCCTGCGCGCCAAGCTGCGCCAGGTGCGGCCCGACCTCGACCCGATCCGCACGCACCGCGGCATGGGTTATTCGCTGGAGTGACGGCGGATGCGCCTCGGCCTGCGCCTGTTCCTCGGCTTCTTCCTGGTGGCGGGGCTGAGCGCCTTCATCCTGCTGCGCGTGGTGCTGGGCGAGTTCAAGCCCAGCGTGCGCGAGGTGATGGAGGACATGATGGTCGACACCGCCAACCTGGTGGCCGCGCTGGCGCGCGACGAGCTCGCCGCGATGCCGCCGGGCGGCACCCTCGCCGGCACGCGCTTCGCGCAACGGGTGCACGACTATGCGCAACGTCCCGTCGATGCGCTCATCCTCACGACCCGCAAACGCACGCTGGATTTCCGGATCTACGTGACGGACGCGACCGGACGCGTCGTGCTCGACACCAGCCCGGTGCCGGCGGTGGGCGAGGACTTCTCGGCCTGGAACGACGTGGCCCGCACGCTGCGGGGCGAGTACGGCGCGCGCTCGACCCCCGAGCGGCTGAGGCCTTACGGCCATGCCGCCGACCTGGGCAACGGCAAGGACGCGCAGGGCAGCCCGGTCATGCACGTCGCGGCGCCGGTGCTCGTGGACGGACGCACGATCGGCGTCGTGACGGTCGCCAAGCCGGCGGCCGCCGTCCAGCAGATCATCTACCGCGCCGAGCGCCGCATCTGGATCGCGGGCCTCGGCCTGCTGGCCGTTTCACTGGCCGTCGGGGTGGCCGTGACCGCGTGGATGATCCTCACCGTGCGGCGGCTGCGGCGTTACGCGCAGGAGGTCCAGCTCGGGCAGCGCCAGCCGCCGCCGAAGGTGCCCGGCGAACTCGGCGATCTGGCCCAGGCCATGGACGCGATGCGCGAGCGCCTGGACGGGCGGGAGCACCTGGAGCACATGGCACGGGCGTTGACGCATGAACTGAAGAGCCCGCTGGCGGCGCTGCGCGGCGCCGGCGAACTGCTGCAGGACGACCTGCCCGTCGCCGACCGGCAGCGCTTCGCCGCGCAGGTGGTCGCCCAGAGCGAGCGCATGACGGAGCTGGTCGAACGCCTGCTCGCGTTGTCCACGCTGGAACTGCGGCGCGGACCGGAGCGTCCCCGTCCGGTGGCGCTGGTCGGCGCGGTCGACGAGGCGCTGGCCCAGTTGGGCGACCGGCTCGCGCAGCAGGGGCTGGCGGTGCGCTGGCTGCGCCGCGACGCGGTGGAGCTGCTGGCCGACGCCGAGATGCTGGCGCTGGCCATCAGCAACCTGCTGACGAACGCGATCGACTTCGCGCCGGCGGGCTCGGAGCTGGCGCTGCAGGTCGGCATCGAACCCGCGAGCGATGCACACGGCGCTCACGCCTTCTTTGAACTGCGCGATCACGGCCCCGGCGTGCCGGCGGGCGCGTTCGCGCAACTGGGCGAGCGTTTCTTCTCGACCGCCCGGCCCGGCAGCCTGCGCAAGGGCTCCGGCCTGGGCCTGGCGATCGTGCGCCAGATCGCCGGCCTGCACCGCGGCGAATTGCGCTTCGAACCGGCCGAGCCGGGACTGCGGGTGCGGCTCGCCTTCCCGCTCTTCACGGCCGCTTCACAAACTTCGTCCTGAACTCACCGCCGCTGCCGAGACTGCCGCCTTCCGTGGACTGCCGATGGGCAAGGAGAAGGACGATGCAGAAGAAGGCGCTGTGGTGGAAGCTGGTGATCCTGGGCGGCGTGACGCTGTTGCTGCTGGTGGTGCTGATGCGGATCGGCTGGCTGGTCGACGAGCGCCAGAATCGCCAGCGCGATGCCGAAGCCAGCGTTGCCGCAGCCCAGGCGGGACCTCAGGTCCTGCTCGGCCCGATGGTGCAACGCAGCTGCACGGAGGAGTGGGAGTCCGTCAGCGGCACCGGCAAGGACCTCACGAAGACCCCGGAGCGGCGCGACTTCGTGCTCTCGGCGGTTCCGACCGAACTGAAGGTCGACGGTGCGCTGAATCAGGAGCAGCGCGAGCGCGGCCTGTTCAAGGTGAACGGCTACGCCGGCGAAGTGACGCTGCAGGCGCAATGGGCCTCGCTCGGTGCGCTGACGCCGGTGGCGGAACACAAGGGCAAGGTGGACTGCGAGGACCCGCGCGTGATGTTCGCCGTCAGCGACGCCCGGGGGCTGCGCGCCGTGAGCGTCAAGCGCGGCGCCCAGACCCTGCAAGTCCGGCCCGGTACCCGTCACGACAGCTACTCGCACGGGTTCCACGCGTCGCTTCCGGACCAGGCGGTCGACCAGCCGCTGACCTTGTCGTTCGCGATCAACCTGGTGGGAATGACAGATTTCGGCATCGTGCCGGCCGCCTCGGTGACGCAGGTCAAGCTGCGCTCGAACTGGCCGCATCCGAGCTTCGGCGGACGTTTCCTCCCGATGTCCAAGACCATCAGCGAGCGCGGCTTCGAGGCGCAGTGGCAGGTCACCGAGCTCGCCACGACGGCACCGCGTGACCTCCTCGCCGGGTTCTCGCTGCCCGGTGTCGAGCGCGACCCCGATGCCGGTCGCGCCTATGCGCCGAACCCGGTGCCCGGGCGCGAGCGCGCCTCGGGCGTCGTGGCCGACACGCTGGCGTTCTCGATGATCGACCCGGTCAATCCGTACGTGATGAGCGACCGCGCCATCAAGTACGGCCTGATGTTCATCGTGCTCACCTTCGTCAGCGTCGGCCTGCTGGAACTGCTGTCCCGCCGCCGCGTGCATCCGGTGCAGTACCTGCTGGTCGGTCTCGCGATGACGCTGTTCTTCCTGCTGCTGCTCAGCCTGTCGGAACACCTGAGCTTCGCGCTGTCCTATGCGTTGGCGGCGGGCGCGGCGATCGGACTGCTGACCTTCTACGGCGCGGCCATGCTCGGCACGGCGCTGCGCGGCCTGGGCTTCGGCGCGCTGGTGGCGGTGCTCTACGGCGCGCTGTTCATCCTGCTCAACCTGGAGAAGGCCTCGCTGGTGGTCGGCGCCTCGCTGCTCTTCGCGGTGCTGGCGGCGGTGATGATGCTGACGCGACGCATCGACTGGTACGCGCTGAACGGGCGCACTGCGGAGCGCCCGGAAGAAGAGCCCATCGGCTCTTGGTGACAACGTGCTTGCCGGCCGCCCGTGCCTCGGTCAGCATGGGTCTTCACAGACCCATCACGACAAGAGAGACATGGGCGGAGACAACGCAAGCAAGGACCGCGAAGCGGCGCCCGAAACCGGCTCGGGCCGCTTCGACTTCATCATCGTGGGCGCCGGCACCGCCGGCTGCCTGCTGGCCAACCGCCTCAGCGCGGACACCTCCAAGCGCGTGCTGCTGCTGGAGGCCGGCGGCCGCGACGACTACCACTGGATCCACATCCCCGTCGGCTACCTGTATTGCATCGGCAATCCGCGCACGGACTGGCTGTTCAAGACGGAGCCCGACGCGGGCCTGAACGGGCGCAGCCTGCGTTATCCGCGCGGCAAGGTGCTGGGCGGGTGCTCGAGCATCAACGGCATGATCTACATGCGGGGCCAGACCCGCGACTACGACGGCTGGGCCGAAGCGGCCGGCGACGACGCGTGGCGCTGGGACGCGGTGCTGCCCTACTTCCGCGAGCATGAAGACCACTGGCGCCTGGACGAGGGCGCCGAACGGCCTACCGGTTTCGACCCCGCGATGCACGGGCACGGCGGGGAGTGGCGCGTGGAGAAGCAGCGCCTGCGCTGGGCGGTGCTGGACGCGTTCGCGGCGGCGGCGCAGGAGGCCGGCATTCCCGCGACGCCCGACTTCAATCGCGGCAACAACGAGGGCGTGGGCTACTTCGAGGTCAACCAGCGCAACGGCTGGCGCTGGAACACGGCGAAGGCCTTCCTGCGCCCGGCCTGCTACCGGCGCCCCAACTTCGAGATGTGGACCGGCGCGCATGCGCAGCGGCTGCTGTTCGAGCAGGCCGACGGCGAGGTCCGGTGCGACGGCGTGCTCGTGCGCACGCCTCACGGGCTGGAGACGGTCCGCCTGAACCCCGGCGGCGAGGTGCTGCTCGCGACGGGTGCGATCGGTTCGCCGCAGCTGCTGCAGCTGTCGGGCCTCGGGCCGGCGGCGCTGCTGCAACAGCACGGCATCGAGGTCGTGAAGGATCTGCCCTGCGTCGGCGCCAACCTGCAGGACCACCTGCAGATCCGCGCGGTCTTCCAGGTCGACGGCGTCAGCACGCTCAACACCTTGGCGTCGAGCTGGTTCGGCAAGGCGCGCATCGGACTCGAGTACGCGCTGCGCCGCACCGGCCCGATGAGCATGGCGCCGTCGCAGCTCGGCGCGTTCGCGAAGAGTGGGCTGGACAAGGACTGGCCCGACCTGCAGTACCACGTGCAGCCCTTGTCGCTCGACGCGTTCGGCGAGCCGCTGCACGCGTTCAACGCGTTCACGGCCAGCGTCTGCAACCTGAATCCGACCAGCCGGGGCACGGTGGCGATCCGCAGCCCGGACGCGGCCGACGCGCCGCTGATCGCGCCCAACTATCTCAGCACCGCCGAGGATCGCGAGATCGCCGCACGCAGCCTGCGGCTGACGCGACGCATCGTCGAGCAGCCGGCGCTGTCGCGTTATCGGCCGCGCGAGCACAAGCCCGGTGTCGAGTTCCAGACCGACGAGGAACTGGCCCGCCTGGCCGGCGACATCGCGACGACCATCTTCCATCCGGTCGGCACCTGCCGCATGGGCCGGGCGGACGACCCGGCCGCCGTCGTCGACAGCCGCCTGCGTGTGCGGGGCGTCGCCGGCCTGCGGGTCATCGACGCGAGCGTCATGCCGACGATCACCAGCGGGAACACGAATTCGCCCACGCTGATGATCGCGGAGCGCGCCGCCGCCTGGCTGCGCGCCGGGGAGTGATCCAGACGCCGATCAGGCGCTGAAACGTTCCTCGATGTAGGCCAGCAGCGTCCGGATCGTCTGCGCCTCGCCGCCGACCGGGCGTCCCGGTCGCGCGATGTCGTTCCAGGCGAACAGGTCGATGTGCAGCCAGTCCTGCTCGGCCGGGACGAAGGCTTCCAGGAAAAGCGCCGCGTTGATCGCGCCGGCCAGCGCGCTGCGGCCGGTGTTCACGATGTCGGCGATGTTGGACGTGATGCCTTCCTTGTAGGGCGCCCACAGCGGCATGTGCCACAGCGGATCGTCCATCTTCAGGCCCAGGTCGACCAGGTCGCGCGCCGTGTCCATGTGCTTGGAGAACAGCGCCGGCAGCTGCGCGCCCAGCGCGATGCGCGCGGCGCCGGTCAGCGTGGCCAGGTCGATGATCAGCTCGGGCCTGGACTCGGTGGCGTAGGCGAGGGCGTCGCACAGGATCACGCGGCCTTCGGCGTCGGTGTTGCCGATCTCGATGTGCAGGCCCGCGCGGGTCTTGATCACGTCGCCCGGACGGTAGGCGTTGCCGCTGATCGAGTTCTCCACCGCCGGGATCAGCACCTGCAGGCGCACCGGCAGCTTCAGCGCCATGATCAGCGTGGCCAGGCCCAGCGTGTTGGCCGCGCCGCCCATGTCCTTCTTCATCTGGCGCATGCCGTCGGCGGGCTTGATGTCCAGGCCGCCGGTGTCGAAGCACACGCCCTTGCCGACCAGGGTCAGCCGGGGGTGCTTGTCGCTGCCCCAGTTCAGTTCGATCAGGCGGGGCGCGCGGGTGCTCGCGCGGCCGACGGCGTGGATCGCCGGGAAGTTCTTCTTCAGCAGGTCGTCGCCGACGATCTCCTTGAACTTCGCGCCGTGCTGCTTGCCGACGACGGCCGCGGCCTTCGACAGCTCTTCCGGGCCCATGTGCTCGGCGGGGGTGTTGACCAGATCGCGCACCGCGGTCATCGCGGTCGCGATCGCCAGCCCGCGCTGGCCGTCCGGGCTGCTCTTGATCAGCAGCTGGGCCGGTTCGCGCTTGCGCGGCTTGTACAGGTCGAACTGGTAGCAGCCCAGTTCCCAGGACAGCGCGGCGGCCTCGTCCTGCAGCGGCAGGCCGTCCGGCGACAGGGTGTAGGCGCCTTCAGGCAGCGCGAGCGGCAGCGCCGACAGCGCGAACGGGTGGGCGGCGTGGGCCACGCCGGCGAAGACCTGGGCGAGCTTGCCGTCCTCGCCCGGCACCAGGGCGAAGGTGTCAGGTGCGGCGGAGAAGCCCAAGGTCGCCAGCCATTGCTGGGTGCGCTTGGGCAGCTTCGGAGCCAGGGCTTGATAGGCGGCGCGATCCAGCGCCAGGATGGGCGTGGCGCGAGCCACCGAATTCTTGAATTGGACGTTCATCGATGCACCGGCTCGCCGCGGGTCGCGCGGATGGCCAGCCTTGGGGTTGGCGGTGGGCCATTCTCGCTCGGGCTGCCGTACTTCCGCCGCCGCTGGCCCTCACCCCCACCCTCTCGCGCAAGCGGGAGAGGGAGCAAGCAGAGCGCTGGCGAGCCTCCGTCTCCGCTCGCGGGAAAGGGGGTAGGAAGGGTGTCGGGGTGGCCCCCTCTCCCGCACCGCAGGAGAGGGTGGGGGTGAGGGCCGGGGTCTGGGAACCGCTCAGCAGGACTGCCGCAGACGAGACAGCAGCGACTGCGCCGCCGCGGTCGTACCGGCCGGCGCATTGGGACTGGCGGCGGACATCGCCGGGTTGTCCTGAGCGGCCTGGATCAATCGTTGAGCTGCCGCCGGCCCGGGCAGCACCGGCCCGATGAAGCACACCCGTTCGCCCTGACCGATCAGCAGCGTCGGGAAGGTCTCGACCTCCAGATCGTCGACCAGTTCCGAGTCGTCCTCGATGTCCACCCACAGGAAGCGGGCGCCGGGGTGCTGCTGGCGCAGCGTGGCGAAGTCGTCCCGATAGGTATCGCAGGTCCGGCACCAGGCGGCGCACAGGCAGGCGACCAGCAGGTCGGACGACCCCTCGGAAGCGGGCGCCGGCACCGGCGAGGAAGAGGAAACGGCGGACATGGGGTCGGAGCTTAGCCGAGTTGCCCCCGGCTCGAACCTGTTCGCAATACGTCCAAGGCACCGTCCTGGTGCCTGGCGGGTGAGGATGGCGCGAGCTTTGTTCAGATTTGTGAGCAGCCTGTCAACGGCCTCCCGACGGGCTGCGTTAGCTGGCACAAAGCGGTCATTGCAAGCGGTCTTCCCCCGCGACACGCCGCTGAAAGCCAAGAAGGTCCCCGACCATGATGAAGTCCCAAACCCGCACCGAATCCCAGCCGCGCCGCCTCCCGATGCCGGAACTGGCGCAGCACGACAAGGGCCGCAAGCACGAGGCCTTTGAAGTCGCCAGCCTCGGTTGCGACCGCCGCAGCGTCGCGCGCGCCCTGCGCTTCGACCGCAAGCGCTGATTCCGGGCGCCGGGCCGCTCCGAGTCCGGGCGGCGGCCTCCGCCCGCCAAGCGCCCCCCGCGCCGTCAGTCCTCGTCGTCCGAGGACTGCAACGGCGCCAGCAGCCGGTCGATTTCGTCGGCGCTGAACTTCTGCAGACGCTCTCCCCCGTCCCGGCCCAGCAGACCGTCCGCCAGCGCCCGCTTGCGGGCCTGCAGCTCGAGCATCCGCTCCTCGATCGAGCCCTCGATCGCCAGCTGATGGACGAAGACCGGCCGGGTCTGCCCGATCCGGTGCGCCCGGGCATGCGCCTGCGCATCGACCGCCGGGTTCCACCACGGGTCCACCTGGATGACGGTGTCCGCCGCCGTCAGCGTCAGTCCCACGCCGCCGGCCTTCAGGCTGACCAGCATCAGCGGCGCCTCGCCCGCCTGGAAGCGCCGGACCACCTCGCCCCGCTTGCCTTCCGGCGTGTCGCCGGTCAGCTTCATCAGTGGGATCCGCAGCTCGGCCATCGCGTCCTCGATCAGGGCCAGCATGCCGGTGAACTGGGAAAAGATCAGGATGGTCCGCCCCTCGGCGATCATCTCGGGCACCTTCTCCTGGATCCATGCCAGCTTGGCCGCTTCCATCCCCGGAGGGAGCGCGATGCCCGGCACCAGGCGCGGGTCGCAGCAGACCTGGCGCAGCTTGAGCATCGCGTCCAGCACCGACATCAGGCCGGTGCCGAAGATCTCCGAGTCCTTCAACAGCCGCCGCACGAGGTGGTCGGCGCCGATCCGGACGCTTTCATACAGCTGGCGCTGGCGCCCCTGCAAGGGGATGCGCTGGGTGAGGACCGTCATCGGCGGAAGGTCCTTGGCGACCTCTTCCTTCAGGCGCCTGAGGATGAAAGGCCGCACGCGGGAGGCCAGCTCCCGGGCGCGGCGGGCGTCGCCGGTCTGTTCGATCGGCTTGCGCCAGTGCCGCGCGAAGGATCGCGCCTCGCCGAGGTAGCCCGGCATCAGGAAGTCGAACTGCGTCCAGAGCTCGCCCAGGTGGTTTTCGAGCGGCGTGCCGGTGAGCACGAGGCGCTGGTTCGCCTGGAGCCGGCGCAGCGCCCGCGCCGCCCGCGAGCGAGGGTTCTTCACCGCCTGTGCCTCGTCCAGCACGAGGACTGAGAACGTCGGCTTCGAGAGCGCCCTTACCTCGCGCCACGCGAGGCCGTAGCTGCACAGCAGCAGGTCGATGTCGCCCAGGCGCTGCATCACCTGCGCCCGCTCGGCCGGATCGGACAGGGTCGCCACCCTCAGGTCGGGCGCGACGCGCGCGGCCTCCTGCGTCCAGTTGAAGATCAGGGAGGTCGGCGCGACGACCAGCGCCGGCGAGTTCAGCCGCCCGGCCTGCTTCTCGACCATCAGATGCGCCAGCGCCTGCGCGGTCTTGCCCAGGCCCATGTCGTCGGCCAGGATGCCGCCGAGCGCCTGGCGCGCCAGGTACTGGAGCCAGGCCAGGCCCTGCAACTGGTAGGGGCGCAGGGTGATGCCCAGCCCTTCCGGAGCGGGGTGTGCCGGCGGCGGTCCCGCATCGCGCAGGCGTTCCCACATCGTGCGCAGTTCATCGGCCCCGTAGACCTGCCAGCGGCTGTCCGGCATGTCGAGCGCCGCCAGCCGCGCCGCTTCCCACGAGGTGAGCTTGACCGGTCCGCGCCGTGAGCGCTGCGCGACCAGGACGTCCAGCAGGTTGAGCATCAGGCGCTTCAGCGGCGCCGCCGTCGAATGCAGCCGCCGGCCGCCCGGCGCTTTCAAGCTGATGATGGCATCGTCGTCGATGCCGGCGATCGCGTCGGCGTAGAGCCAGCGCCGGTCCTTGCGCAGCAGGTCCCAGATCATCGGCGCGAGGTCGACGCGCTGCCCTTGCACCGTCACGCCCAGGCTGAGCATCCACGAGCCCTTGCGGCGCGAGAGCGCCAGGGTCGGCAGGCGGTCGCCGGTGCCGGGGGCGATGGCGGTCTGGACGTCGACCGGCTCCTCGTCCTCCGGCTGGATCTCCAGCGACCACGCGTCGATCGCGACGCTGTGGTGCGCGAAGCCGGGCAGGAAGTCGACCTCCCAGCCGAGCTGGCGCAGGCGGGGCACCTCGTCGGCGGCGAAGTCGGGGAACAGGTCTTCCTGCTCCAGCGTCCAGCACGGGGTCAGGCCTCGCCCGAAGGACGCGTCGCGCCACTGCAGCATCTCGACGTCCACCGGGTGCAGCGGCAAGGCCTGCCATTGCTCGAGCGCCGCCGGATCCGCCGGCCAGCGCGCCAGCCGCAGCAGCGACACGCGATCGCCGCGCGGCCCCAGCTTCCCGTGCGGCCGCAGGCCGAGCAGGCCGTCGCCGCGGTTCAGCGTCTGCAGGATCAGTTTCGGGGGAAGCGGGGAAGGCGGCGCGGTCATCGAGGGTCATTGTCGACGCGCCGCCGACCGGCCGGCGCGATGCGCCGAGTCAACGCATCGAGGCAAAGCGCCGAGTCAAGGCACCGCTCAGCCTTCCTTGCTCTCCTTGCTGTCCTTCGGCGCACGCGGCTTGGGCAGGCCCGTCTTCGCGTAGTCCGCCGGCACGCGCATCAGCGCGGCCTCGGGTTCCGCGCGGCGGATGTTGCGCAACTGGTAGTTCTGTTCGCCGCTGCGCGGATCCTTGGTCTGGACGCTGACGGTGACCTTCAGGTCGGGAGACGTCCACACCTCGCGGGAGATGACGATCGGCTTCTCGTTGCCGATCTTGCCCGCCGGAATCGTGCGCGTCGTGCGTCCGCCGGTGACCTTGAGTCCGTCGATCTCCTTGGGCGGCAGGTTGCTCGGTGGCGCGTCCTGTCCGTTGAGGATCAGCGGCTCGATCCGCATCGCCACGGCCGGGGGCAGGGGCGACATCGGCGCCAGCGGGCCCAGGGAACCCGGCGGCGTCTCGACGCGGATGACGCGGACCTCCTGGCTGCTTTCCCCCGAGGCGATCACGACCGGCGTGGCGATGCGCGTGTTGACGTGAACCGACGGTGCTGTCGGTGCCGCCGGTGCCGCCGGTGCGGCCGGGGGCTTAGGCGCCTCGACGCGCTGCGCCGTCTCGCCCGGGCCGAAGCTCTCGCGCGCCCAGTCGCGCATCCGTCGACCGTATTCGCGCATCTTGTCGTTGTAGTCCCGCATCTTGTCCTGGTACTCGCGCATGCGTTCGCCGTACTCGCGCTGGGCCTCGGCGTCCACGCGCCCGCCGCCGAGATAACGCGCGGTCTTGCGTTCGGGATCGAGCAGCCAGTTCTCACCGCTGACGGCGTCGCGGAGATAGACCACCTTGCGCCCCTGGCGTTCGACTTCCTGGCGCGTCCGGCCTTCGCCGTCGCGGCACAGCTGGCTGGTCTGCTGATGGACGATGCGATTGCCGTCGGCCAGCGGCTGGACGGTTTCATGCACGGCCTGGGCGCAATACGGCGCACCCTTGACGACGCGTTCCGCGCTGAGGATGTGCATCGCGACGCCGGATTCGGCGATCAGTTCGGCGACGTCGGGCACCGGCGGCGTCGGCGGGACGGGCGGCACGACGGCGGGCATCACGGGCGGCGCGGGAGGCGCCGGCCGGGCGTCCGGTTCCGGCGATGCATGGGCGGGCTGGGCCTGGACCGCGATGGCGGCGAGCGCCAGGGCGAGGGTGGTGAGGGAAGTCTTCATGGCGGTCTCCAGGGAGGGAAACGGGTCGTTGTTCAAGGGAGCGGCGAGGGAATCTGGGAGTGGCGGGGTCGTAAAACTGCGGAACTGCGGAACTGCGGAACTGCGGAACTGCGGAACTGCGGCGCTGTGGTCCTGCGGTATCGGATCGATCAGGGCATGACCCGCATCGCGAGCACGTCGCCCGAGGCGTGCACCAGCAATTCGGCGCGCACCGGCGCGGCCGCGTCGGCGGGGTCGTAGGGCAGGCCCAGCAAGGCCAGGCGCTCGCGCGGGACCTCCGCGGGCACCAGCCAGGCGTTGCCGGTCCCGGCCTTCTCGAACGCGGCCCAGCGGTCGGCGGACACGAGCACGATGAAGCCGCTGCCGGGATTGCCCATGACGGTGGCGCCCGATTCCCCCGGCGGCGCGGAACCGAGCAGCCAGACGCAGGCAACCAGCACGGAGGCGCACAACGCCGGGCCGGCGAGCGCCCATCTCCAGCGGCCGGCCCGGGTGGCCTTCTGACGGGCGGCGAACTGCTGGCGCATCGCGCCGAGCACGGCGTCGTCGCGCTCGAACGGCGGCGTGCGCTGGCGCAGGTCCTGGGCCACGGCCCACAACCAGTCGGCCAGGCGTGCGGTGCGGGGCGGTGAGGTGTCGGTGGTCTTCATCATGCGGACTTCGATGAGCGTTCGATCGCGTCCGCCGCGGCGGACGACAGGGGCCGGGACTCTTGCTGCAACGCGGCCAGCAGGCGCGCCCGACCCCGGTGAAGCCGGGTGCGCAGCGTGTTGAGCTCCACGCCGGCGATGCGGGCCGCCTCGGCGTAGGCCCGCTCCTGCAGATCGACGAGCACGATGGCCTCGCGGAAGGTCCAGGGCAGGGTCTGCAAGGCCGCCCACACGCGCGCCTGGTCCTGTGCACGGACCAGCTGCTGTTCCGGCGCATCGGCGGGGTCGTGGCGGGCGTCTTCCGCGTCCTCGTCGTGGGCGACCGGCAGGTCCCGCCAGCGCGCCAGCAGGTGATGCCGCGCCATGCCGGCAAGGTAGGCACCGAGCGGACCTCTGCCCGCGTCCCAGCCTTCAGGCCGGCCGGCGAATTGCACGAAGGCCTCCTGCATCGCGTCCGCCGCCCAGTCGGACTGGCCGCACAGCGCCAGGGCGTAGCGGAAGACGCCGGGCGATTCGCTGCGATACAACGGTTCCAGCGCGCTCGCGTCGCCCTGGCGCAGCCGGCGCACCAGCGCTTCGCTGGCGGCGACATGAGAGGGCGGCGGGTCACGCTCGCTCCCGGCCAGGGAACCGGCGGGGTCAGGGCGGGCGCGGCCGGCCAGGCGGGTCCAGAAGCTCATCGGGCGTGCGGCGTGCGTTGCGTGGTGGGATGTTGAACGTATTGCGCGGGCGGCTCGAAAAGTTCCCGGCTCGCACACAAGAATTTCATCCACCAATGCGCGGCGGCGGTTCTGCTTCTGCCCGCCCCCTTGTTTCAGGGGAATGACACCGCCACGCCACACCGGGCGGCCCTCGCCCGGGGAGCGAGAACAGTGCACCGTGCGATGTTCGCAAATCGTTTTCGATGGGGCCATTTCGTGCAAGTGAGCGCCGGCCAACCGTTCCATCTTGGTGCATCCGCCAAGTGAAAACCCCAAGTGCGTGCACGGGGGCCGGGTCCTAGCATCCACCCCACTCGACGCGACACCCGTCCCGCGCCGGCGACAAGCCGGCACCAAGGGGGTTGCCTACGGGGGCTGAGGAGACAAAACAGATCAGACCAATTCGAACGAACAACAGTGACACTGTCACAATTCGCGGGCACCTGGATCAGGTGCCCGTTTTGTTTTCGTGGCCTGGTTTTGCGCGCATCCCGCGATCGTTCTCGGCCCGTGTCCGCGGCCCTGGAGCCGCCCTTGCGAGTCGTTGCAGATGATCGAGTTGTTGACCGCGGCCGTGGCGTCGCTCCTGGCCGGATTCGTCGATGCCGTCGTGGGCGGCGGCGGACTGATCCTGGTGCCTGCGCTGTTCAGCGTCTATCCGAACGCCGCGCCCGCCACCCTCTTCGGCACCAACAAGGGCGCCGCCATCTGGGGGACGGCCTGGGCCACCCACCAATATGCCAAGCGCGTGTCGCTGCCCTGGCTGGCGCTGATGCCGGCGGCGGCCGCCGCGCTGGTCGGCAGCTTCGCCGGCGCCTGGGCCGTGACGCAGGTGGACCCGAGCGGCCTGCGCAAGGCCTTGCCGGCGATCCTGCTGGGCGTGCTGCTGTACACGCTGGCGAAGAAGGACCTCGGCCGGCACCATGCCCCGCGCCACGAGGCCGCGACACAGACGCTGATCGCCAGCGTCATCGGGCTGACGATCGGCTTCTATGACGGCTTCTTCGGGCCGGGCACGGGCAGCTTCTTCGTGTTCCTGTTCGTGCGGCTGCTGGGGTTCGACTTCCTGCACGCCTCCGCCACGGCCAAGCTCATGAACACCGCCACCAACTTCGCGGCACTGGTGCTGTTCGCCGCCAAGGGCCACGTCTGGTGGCACGTCGCGGCCGTGATGGCCGTGGCCAATGTCGTCGGCAGCCTGGTCGGCACGCGCATGGCCCTGGCCAAGGGCGCGGGGTTCGTGCGGGGCATGTTCGTCGTCGTGGTGTCGCTGCTCATCCTCAAGACCGGTTACGACGCCTTCCTCCGCTGAACCCGGGACCGGCTGGCCGCGCACCGCCCCGCGGGCACGCCAGACGCCCTTCGAACAACACCCCGCCGGCTGTCCGCCAAAGGCGGGATGCCGGTGGCCCACCGCCCGGGCTACCATCTGACCAAACAACCGCTGACCACCATGCCTGTCGATCCTCAACTCCGCGCGCTGGATATCGAGATCCCCACCCAGCCGGACGTGCTGGTCAAGCTCTCGCTGCTGATGGCGGACGAGGACATCGACCTGCAGGCCGTCTCGGGTCTGGTGGAGACCGACATGGCGCTCGCCGCCGCGGTGCTCAAGGCGGTGAACTCGTCGCTGTACGGCCTGCGCGGCCGGGTGCAGACGGTGCACCAGGCGCTGACCTACCTGGGCATGCGCGAGGTCGCCGCGATCACCTTCGAGATGGGCCTGCGCGCGGCCTTCCCGCCGGCCGTCGAGCTCGAGCCCGTGTGGACCCGCGCCGCCAAGCGCGGCCTGCTGATGGGCCGCATGGGCCAGATGCTGGGCGTCGACCCGTGGGCGGCGCATTCGGCGGGACTGTTCGAGGAATGCGGCAAGGCGGTGCTCTACCGCCATGCGCCGGGGCATTACCCGGCGATGCTGCGCGCGACCGCCAGCGACAAGGAGCTGGTGCAGCTGGAACACACCGCCTTCGGCGTCAGCCACGACGCGCTGGGCGCGGCGCTGTGCGAGAGCTGGGGCCTGGCGCCCGCCGCGGTGGCCAGCGTGCGGTACCACGTGCAGCTGCAACATGAGCTGCTGATGCCCGAGGCGATGCAGCGCCGCGGCGTCGGCGCGATCTCGCTGGTCGCATGGACGCTGATGAACAAGCCGGAAGCGCTCGACGAGACGGTGATGGCCATCGCGCCGCAGGCGCAGCTCGACGAGACGCTGATGCTGCGCGCCGCGCGCCGTGTCGAGGAGCAGCTGCAGCAGGCCGAGTCCCGCGGCCGTTGACGCCCGACTCGACTGCCCGACGGCCCTGCCCGGCGCGTCTGCGGACGCGCCCGGCGGCTCACGACGCGATGCAGAGCCGATCGCGCCCCATGCGCTTGGCGAGGTAGAGCGCCTCGTCCGCCGCCTGCAGCAAGGCCAGCGGGCCCAGGTACGGATGACCCGGCTGCGAGGCCGCGAGGCCCGCGCTGATCGTCACGATCGCTTCGTCCGACGCGCCGTCCGGCAGCGCGCCATGCGGCACCGCCAGGGCTCGCCAGCCTTCGCGCAGCGCTTCCATCAGCCCCTGCGCGGCCTCGATGTCGAAGCCCGGCAGCAGTACCGCGAACTCCTCGCCGCCCAGGCGGGCGACGAGGTCGGTGTCACGCTGGAAATGCTCGGCGAGCAGCCGCGCGAGTCGACGCAGCACCTCGTCGCCGGCACTGCGTCCGTGACGCTCATTGAACGGCTTCAGGTGATCGACATCGAGGATCGCCAGCGCCAGTCGTCCCTGGTCGCGCTGGGCGCGCTTGAACTCACGCCGCAGCGCCGCATCGAACTCCCTCCGATTGGCGATGCCCGTCAGCGCGTCGTGGCGTTCCATCGAGGCCAGCTCGCGCCGCTTCACCTCGAGGGAGCGCTCCGCCTGCTGCAGCGCGTGATGCTGGCGCGCGATCTCTTCGCGCAGCTCGCGCCCGCGGGACTGCTCGCGATGGAGCTCGTCGCCCAGCGAGGTCCGCACATGGTCGAGCGCCTGCTCCAGCTGCAGCAACTCGCGCGGACGCGGTTCGCCGGGCTCGAGCCAGGTCAGGCTCTGCGGCGGCAGCGTCGGATCGAAGCGGCTCGCCTGCGCGGACAGGTGGCTCAACTGCCGCAGCAGCCAGCGGTCCAGCACGAGCGCGGCGACCAGGCCCAGCACCGTCGCCAAGGCCAGATGAAGCAACGCGGAGCGCAGCAGCGGGTCGTGCCTCAGCGTGTCGCCGACCGTCGCGGCCGAAGCTTGCAGGCGCAGCTCGCCGCTGCCGGCCAGTGAGAACTCGGCGATCTGACCGGGTTCCCCCTCGTCGTCGGCAAGGGCTCGGAACTGCTCGCCGCCGCGCGTGCGCAGTTCGACGCGACGCAGGTTGTGACGCGTCAGGATGTGATGCAGCAGGCCGTGCAGCGCCTCGGGCCGTTCCAGCCGCTGCTGGAGGCTGTAGGCCAGCGGGCCCGCATAGAGCAGGGGGATGGCGCTCAGCTCCGCGTCGGCTTCGGCGGCGCGACGCCGCGTGGTCTCGCGCAACTGCCAGCCGCTGGACAACGCCACCAGCAGCAGTCCGAACACGAACAGCGCCAGCAGCGGGCGGGCGCCCACCGAGATGCGGATGGCCTTGTGGGTCATGCGTGGATGCCGAGGTTGCGACGGAAGTCGCGCTATACGCCGTCAAGTCATCGTCAGGCCATTGTGCCGAGCCGTGTTCGCTGGTTTCCCCGGGGAAACTCCAGGCAGGGGCGGGTCGCAGAATGGCCCCCCACCACACCTCAGGGGGAGGCGATGAAACGAACTGGTGTGGCCGCGTGGCTGCTGCTCGGCGCGAACGCTGTCTGGGCCGATCCGGGTTACTACCTCGTGCGGCCGTACAGCGAGGCCGGTCAGGCCACGCTCGACCTGCGCTACTGGCATGTCGATCCGCCGGACGAGGCCGCCACGCTGTGGCCCGAAGTCGGCCTGCGCTACGGCGTGAACTCGCGATGGAGCACCGAGCTGCTGCTCAGCTGGATCGGCCCGACCTTGCATGAGCAGACCCTGAGCTCGATCAACTGGGTCAACCAGATCCTGTTCACGCAGGGCGACACGCCCTATGACCTCGGTCTGCATCTCCAGGTCATCCGCAATCGGGGCCAGGGCAACGCCATGGAAGTCGGTCCGATCTTCCAGACCGAATGGGGAATGACGCAGCTCAATCTCAACGTCTTCTTCAGCCACGACGCGGGGTCGCGACGTCAGAACCAGACGAAGCTCCAATGGCAGGCCTTGCACCGCTGGCAGCCCGGTTGGCGCCTCGGCGCGCAGGGTTTCGCCGAGCCGAAGTCGTGGCGGGCCGGACCGGTCGCGCGGATCGAACTCGGCGGACGCGCCGAACTGACGGCGGCCTACCTCTGGGGGAACACCTACCGCAGCCGTGGGGACATGCTGACCGCCTCCCTTCAGGTGGGCTTCTGAAACCTAGAATCCGCCCGCCCCGCACACCCTTCTTCCGAAGGCGCGCGGGGCAGCGTTCTCAGGGCGGGGTGGAAGTCCCCACCGGCGGTATCCGGGGCGCGGTCGACAGACCGACGACCCCGGGAGCCCGCGAGCGCCCGGCACCGCCCTTGTGGTGCCGGGGTCAGCAGACCTGGTGAGAGGCCAGGGCCGACGGTCACAGTCCGGATGAAAGAGATCGCGTCCATCGTCGGCCTCGCGGGCCGGCGCAAGCGTTCGCGCCTGCGCCGCCCGGCGGCCGCGTTGTGCGTGCGCGCCCTGATTCATCGTTCCAACCGAAGGGTTCACATGAATCAGACCAACCCCCTCCACTCTCCCTCCTCCGCCGTTCCGCGCGTGGCCATCGTGTCCGCGAGCTGGCATGCCGACCTGGTCGGTCGATGTCGCGAGGCCGCCGTCCGTGGGCTCGAAGCCAGCGGACCCGTCCGCGTCGAGACCTTCGACGTCCCCGGTGCCTTCGAGATCCCGCTCCACGCGATGAAGCTCGCGCGCAGCGGGCAGTTCGACGCGGTGCTCGCCTGCGCGCTCGTCGTCGACGGCGGGATCTACCGCCACGATTTCGTCGCGCAAGCCGTCATCGACGGGCTCATGCGGGTGCAGCTCGATACCGGCGTGCCGGTGTTCTCGGCGGTGCTCACGCCGCTGGCCTTTCATGAGCACGCGACGCATCACGGGTTCTTCCATGAGCACCTCGCGATCAAGGGCACCGAGCTCGCTGGCGCCTGCCGGGCGACGCTCACAGCCTTGCGCAGGCTCGAGGCGTTGAACGCCTGAGCGCCTCGCTGACGGCGCTCGCATGCCGTCGCCAAGCGCGGCCCTGCACAGGGTAGGAGGCCTCGCGTCCGCGAACCTCCCACCCTGTTCCGGGCCCGGTGAGACCCGTGGGGCGCGCTACGAGCGTGTCGCTGCGGCGGTCAGCTGGAGCGAGGTCACGAACTTCCTCGGCTGGCCAGTCACCGGATCGGTGAAGGCGATCTCGCGCGCGAGCAACTGCAGCGGACGCGTGAAGTCCACGCTGTCCTCGACAGGCTGCAGCACCGGATAGATGCGGTCGTTCTCGATGGGCAGGCCCAACGCGCACAGCTGCGCGCGCAGCTGATGCTTGACGCCGCTGTGCGGACGAAGTTCGTAGCGGGCGCGATCGGCGCCGAGCCGCTCGATCAGCGCGATGCGCGTGCGCGCATTCGGCACGGCATCCGGATCGTCGACCGTGCGCATCTGCATGAAATCGACCGGATGTTCCTCGAGCAGGCTTTCGTACTCGAAGGGCAGTCGCCCGTCGATGTCGTTCCGCCACGGCGCGATGGCTTCATAGACCTTCTCGACGTCACGATCACGGAACAGCCGCTGGTACGCGTCGCGCGTGGCCGGTTGCACCGAGAACAGGGTCAGCCCCGCCGTCTCGCGATCGAGCCGATGCACCGGACTCAGGTCCGCCAGGCCCGTGTCCCGGCGCAGCCGCGTGAGCAGCGTCTGCTGCACGTAGCGACCCTTGGGCGTGACCGGCAGGAAGTGCGGTTTGTCGGCGACGAGCAGGTGATCGTCGAGGTGCAGGATGCGGGCCTCGAAAGGCACCTGCGGCTCGTCCGCCAGCCAGCGCCAGTAGTAGAGGCGGCGTTGCGCGCGATGCGGCGCGTCGGGCGTCAGCGGCTTACCTGCCTCGTCGAGCACGTCGCCGCGGGCCATCCGGGCGGCCCAATCGTCGCGCGCGACCAGGGGCAGGCGTTCAGCCAGGAAGTCCAGCACCAGCGCCCACGGCCCCGGCGGACAGGCGAGCGCACTCGCGGCGACGCCGTCGCGCAGCGGCAGGGCAAGCTTGGTCGGACGTGCCATGGGGGAACGAAGCTTCAGCGGGTCGCGTCATTCACTCGATCTGCGCCGGACCCCGCGCGCGCTCGTCGAGGAAGCGGTTCAGGCGCTGCAGGTCGTCGGCGTCGATCGGCGCGCCGTTGCGCCAGGCCTTGATCCACGCCTCGCGCTGCGGGTCGGCAGCGAGCTGGCGCACGGCCTGGTCCATCGCCTCGATGGCGCGGCGACCTTCGGGCGTGCGGCTGCAACCGGCGGTGGCGACCGACGTGCTGCGGCCTTCGGCCAACGGCAGCTTGGCCAGCTCGGGCGGACCGGGATGCGTGGCGTTGTAGTCGTCCACGGTGATGGGGTACTCGAGCGTGTAGTCCATCCGCCTGGCCCGCAACATCGGCAGCAGGTGGGCGCCGCGGCCCGCGACGATCGAGCGCGGCGCGCGTTCCGGATTCGCGGCGAGCAGCTTGTCGATGCGCGAGCCGAAACTGCGGTCGCGCGGCAGCAGGCCGGTGAGATCGGTGCGGCGCAGCAGGTCCGCCAGCTGCAGCGCCTGCCCGTTGGGCTCGAAGCGCGACAGATCCTCGCGCCGCACGATCACATGGATCTGGCGCGACATCATCGGCGGGAAGAGCGTCGTGAAGTACAGCCATTGCAGCCGCTCGGGCGTGCGCACATGCAGCACGGAGCACAGCGTCTCGCCCTGGCGCACCTGCGCCTCGAAACGGGGAAGGCTGAGCTCGATGAACTCGTGCCGGAACTGCGGCATGCGCTCGATGAGCAGGCGCAGGAAGCCGTCGACCTCGCCCTGGCCGAGATCGTCGACGCGCTGCGGCGGCCTGCCGTCCCGATAGGCGAAATGCGGCGGCATGTCCTGCACCATCCAGCGCAGCAGCGCTGGCGCCGGCGGTGGCGACGGCTGCGCCGCGGCGGGCGTCACGGCACCGAGCGCCACGAGCCACCCGGCCACGAGGACCGGGACCGCCCCGGCCAGGCAGCCCGCGGCTGCGCGGACGCGACGGCCGGTCAGTCGCCCTCGACCCATTCCACCTTGGCGCCGAGGCGGGTGATGTTCTCGGCGAACTGCGGATGGGCGCGGCGGACCGGCGTCGCGTTGCGGATCACGGACTTGCCGGGGATGCTGGCGGCGACCATGAGCAGCGCGATCGCGACGCGGATGATGTAGGGGCTCTCGACCTCGGCGGGGCTGAGCGTCTTGCCGCCGAAGGTCACCATGCGGTGCGGATCGGACAGGAAGGCGTGGGCGCCGAACTTGGACAGCTCGGTGGTCCAGCCCATGGCGCCGTCGTAGACCTTGTTCCAGAACATCACGCTGCCTTCGGCCTTGACGCCGAGCGCGACGAAGATCGGCAGCAGGTCGACGGGCAGGTAGGGCCACGGCGCCGCTTCGACCTTCTGCAGGATGTTGCGGGTGAAGGGTTCCTTGACCTTGAGCTTGCCGTCGACGACGGAGCGGGACCAGCCGTCCTCGTGGACGATCTGGACGCCGAACTTGGCGAAGGTGCGGTCGATCAGCGGGAACTGCTCGGGCTGCGAGTTCTTGACCCGGACGTCGCCGCCGGTGATCGCGCCCAGCGCCAGGAAGGTGACGATCTCGTGGAAGTCCTCGGCGAAGGTGAATTCACCGCCGCCCAGCGCGGCGACGCCGTGGATGGTCAGGCGCGAGGTGCCCAGGCCTTCCAGCTTGGCGCCGAGCATCTGCATGAACTGGCAGAACTCCTGCACGTGCGGCTCGCTGGCGGCGTTCATCAGCGTCGACGTGCCATGGGCGAGCGCGGCGCAGAGGACGAAGTTCTCGGTCGTGGTGACGGAGGCGTAGTCGGTCCAGTGGTCGTTGGCGCGGAGCTGGCCTTCCACCTTCACCACCAGGCCGTCGGCGGCGCGGTCGACGTTCGCGCCGAAGCGCTGGAAGACCTCGACGTGCGGATCGATCTCGCGCGCGCCCAGGGTGCAGCCCTTGACGTCGTCCTCGATGCGGGCGGCGCCGAAGCGCGCCATCAGGCCGGGGACCAGCATGATGGAGGAGCGCATCTCCTCGGGCAGATGGTCCTTGGCCGGATCGAAGTGGGTGTCCAGGTGGTGCAGGTCCAGCACGCCGCTCTTGAAGTCCACGGACACGCTGCTGCCGAGCTTGCGGAAGACCTCCAGGATCTTCTTGACGTCGGTGATCTCGGGCACGCCGTGCAGCCGGACCGGCTCGCGGGTGAGCAGGGTGGCGCAGAGGATGGGCAGGACGGCGTTCTTGTTGGCCGAGGGAACGATGCGGCCCTTCAGGGGCGAACCGCCGTGGACGATGAGGTTGGACATGGCCTGGCGCGAGGGCGCGCGGATGAATTCGGTGGACGAGCGCGAATTATCGGGGGTCGCGGGATGGCCCGGCGCTCGGACGGGACATCGTCTTGCATCTTGCAACGCACCCCCGCAGCCGTCGCAGCCCCGCTTTGGGCGCCCGGCGTCGTTGCAGATCCTCGCCATAGCGCTGCTATGGCTCCGGTCTGCGCCTAGCCGGACATCCCAAATCGGAGCCGCGCCGGCCGCGGGGTGCCGCGCAGGTTAGGGAAGTCATGGTCGTGGCGTCGCAGTGCGCCTCGCGAGAATGCGCAGCCATGATGCCGCCCGTCGATCCGTCCACCCCCCCTGCCGTTCCTTCGGTGGCGGAAGCGCCCGTGGCGTCCCCTGCGCTGTCGCCCGTGCGCAAGCTGCTCGCGAAGCGGCGCGCCTCGTCGGACGCTCCCGAGGATCCCCGCGACTGGATCACCCCCGAGGACCTCAACGTCGCGCCGGCGCTGCTCGGCCTGCCGCTGGCCTCGCCCTGGCAGCGCGCGAAGGCGATGGCCGTCGACGTGGCGCTGGTGACGGTACTCTCGAACTTCGGCAACACGCCGCTGCTCGCCGGGTGCTGCTGGGTCGCGTGGCGCTGGTACAAGCAGCAGCGCGCCTCGCGCGGCGAGGTGCAGAAGGAGTCCGGCTGGCTCGGCTGGGCGCCGGCCTTGTGCCTGGTCGCCTTCGGGCTCTACACGAGCACGATGGAGCACATCGACGAGCCGACGAAACAAGCCCGTCGCGAGGCCGTCGCCGCCGCATCGACCGACAAAGGCGCCAAGGCCGACAAGGCCGACAAGGCCGACAAGGGCGAGGGCCAGGACGACGACACCACCGACGTCAACGAGGACGTCAGGGACCTCGTGAAGCACGCGATCGGGACCGCCTCGACGGCGGCCTCCGCAGCCTCGTCGCCGGCATTGGGCGGACTGGAGCGTGAGGTGGTGGAGCGCCTGGAGAAGGACAGCGAACTCCAGCGCAAGGCCGACCGCGTGCGCATCAAGGCGCTGCAGGAGGAGGTCCGCACGCTCAAGGACGAGGCCAGGCGCTCACCGCTCGAGAAGCTCCGCCATTGGTGGGAGGTCGTGGGCCTGAACCTCGTCTGGGCCTTCGTGTATTTCGTGGCCTTCCCGTTGATCTGGCCGGGCCAGACGCCGGGCAAGAAGCTGATGGGCCTGCGCATCGTCGAGCTGACCGGCAAGCCGCTCAAGCCGATGCTCTGCGTGCGCCGCTACGGCGGCTACGCGGCAGGCGCGACGACCGGTGGCATGGGCTTCCTGCAGATCCTGTGGGACGCCAACCGCCAGGGCCTGCACGACAAGGCCGCGCACACCGCCGTCATCGACGCGCGCAATCCGCGCCGCCTGCGGCTGACGGAAGACCTGACGGGCTGAGTTCAGCCCTTGGGATCGAGCCGCTTCGCCCGCGCGAGCCGCCAGGCCTCGGCGGGGTCGTCGCCGTAGACCTCCTCCGCCGTCGTCGCGGTCTCGCGGCGATGCGTGTCGATCGCGATCCGTTTGTCGAAGACGAAGCACTCGCCGCGCCAGTCCGCGTCGGCGTCGGGCATCTGCTCGAAGTAGTTGAGGATGCCGCCGTCGAGCTGCCGCACGGTCAGCCCGCGTTGCGTCATCCAGCCGGAGAGCTTCTCGCATCGGATGCCGCCGGTGCAGTACATCGCGACCGTCTTGCCCTCGCGCTGCCAGGCGTCGGCGTGGGCGTCGATGTAGGCCGGGAAGTCGCGGAAGTGCCGCACGCCCGGATCGACCGCGCCGTCGAAGTGGCCGAGTTCGAATTCGAAATGGTTGCGGTTGTCGAGGACGACGACGTCCTCGCGCCGGATCAGCTCGCGCCACTCACGCGGCGAGACATGCGTGTCGCGCGTGTCGGCCAGGCCGGTCACGCCGTTCAGTCCAAAGGCGACGAGTTCAGCCTTCTCATGCACCTTCAGCAGCGTGAACGGGCGCGTCGTGCAGAAGCTGCGCTTGAAGTGCAGGTCGGCGAACGGCGGCTCTGCGCGCAGTGCGACCTCGTAGGCCTGGAGCGCTGCCGGCGGTCCGCCGATCGCGCCGGTGATGCCTTCCGGCGACAGCAGGAGATTGCCGCCGATGGCGTGTCCCAGCGACGCGTTGACATCGCGCAGACGCTGCGCGAGCGCCGAAGTCTCGTCCAGCCGGACGAACTTGTAGAACGAGCTGTGCTCATGCGCGGGCGGGTGCTCGTGCTGTGGCTCGTGCGCTGGTTCGAGGGAGGACATCGGAGGGACCACTGAAGACGGACGCCGGAGGGCGAGGAGGTGCAATGAGGAACGGGACGCAGGACGCGATGGTACCGAGGTCCTTCCCTGGCCCGGGAGCAACCCGGGTGCGGGACTCGTACTTGCCCGCCTAGAATCCGCCACTCTTTTTTCGCCCTTCCGGGGGCCCACCGCCGTGTCCGATCGCCTCGCCGTCCTGCCCCAATACCTGATGCCCAAAGGGGCCATGACGCGGTTGGCCGGTCGCTTGGCGAGCGCTGAACTGGGCGGCTTCACGACCTGGACGATCAAGCGCTTCATCGACAAGTACGGCGTGAACATGGCGGAGGCGGCGCAATCCGATCCGACCGCCTACTCGACCTTCAACGACTTCTTCACGCGGGCGCTGAAGCCGGGCGCCCGCCCGCTGGCCGACGCGCCGCTGATCTGCCCGGTCGACGGCGCCATCAGCCAGTTCGGGCCGATCCGCTCGGACCAGATCTTCCAGGCGAAGGGCCATCAGTACTCGACCACCGCGCTGCTCGGCGGCGACCAGCAACTGGGGGCGCAGTTCCGCGACGGTCACTTCGCGACGATCTACCTGAGCCCGCGCGACTACCACCGCATCCACATGCCCTGCGTCGGCCGCCTCGTGCGCATGGTGCATGTGCCGGGTGACCTGTTCTCGGTGAACCCGACGACCGCGCGCGGCGTGCCGGGTCTGTTCGCGCGCAACGAGCGCGTGGTCTGCCTGTTCGAGGGCGAGCACGGCCCGTGGGTGCTGGTGCTGGTGGGCGCGACCATCGTCGGCTCGATGGCCACGGTGTGGCACGGCGTCGTCAATCCGCCGCGTCCGGGACGTCTGCGTACCTGGCACTACGAGAACGAACACTTCGCCTACAAGCAGGGCGAGGAAATGGGCCGCTTCCTGCTCGGCTCCACCGTCGTGCTGCTGTTCCCGAAGGACCTGCCGATGCAGTTCAACGCGCAGTGGCAACCGGGGGGCGCCGTGCGCCTCGGCCAATCGATGGCCACCCTGGGCTGATCGCGCCGGGCCTGGCGGCCCGCATCACCTGTCCCTCCGATGGGGGCCCGCCTTTGCGGGACAATCGCCGTTTTGCGAAACGACGGCGACGAGCTCCCATGACCCTGCGTGTCCTGACCGGCATCACGACCACCGGCACCCTGCACCTCGGCAACTATGTCGGCGCGGTGCGCCGCGCGATCGCGGCCAGCCGCGAGCCCGGCGCCGAGAGCTTCTTCTTCATGGCCGACTACCACGCGCTGATCAAGTGCGACGAGCCGGCCCGGATCGAGGCCTCGCGCCTGCAGATCGCCGCGACCTGGCTGGCCGCCGGCCTGGACACGAGCCGGGTCGTCTTCTACCGCCAGAGCGACATCCCCGAGATCCCCGAGCTGACCTGGCTGCTGACCTGCGTCACGTCCAAGGGCCAGATGAACCGCGCGCATGCCTACAAGGCGTCGGTCGACGCCAACGTGGCCGCGGGCGAGGACCCGGACGCCGGCATCACCATGGGCCTGTACAGCTATCCGATCCTGATGGCCGCCGACATCCTGATGTTCAACGCGCACCGCGTGCCGGTGGGCAAGGACCAGGCGCAGCACATCGAGATGGCGCGCGATGTGGCGCAGCGCTTCAACCACACCTTCAGGACGGAACTCTTCGTGCTGCCCGAGGCGAGCATCGACGAGGAGATGGAACTGCTGCCCGGCCTGGACGGGCGCAAGATGTCGAAGAGCTACGACAACGTGATCCCGTTGTTCGAAGGCGGTGCGAAGGCGTTGCGCGACGCGATCTCGAAGATCGTCACCGACTCGCGCCTGCCCGGAGAGCCCAAGGAGACCGAGGGCTCGCATCTCGTCCAGATCTACGACGCGTTCGCGACGCCCGCGCAACGCCAGAGCTTCCGCGCGGCGCTGCATGCCGGCCTGTCGTGGGGCGAAGCGAAGGACCAGCTGTTCGCGCTGATCGACGCGGAGATCGGTCCGATGCGCGCGCGCTATGACGCGCTGATGGCCAATCCCGAGAAGATCGAGGAGATCCTGATGGAAGGCGCCGCCAAGGCCCGCGCGATCGCGGGTCCGCTGCTGGCGCAGGCGCGCGAGGCCGTCGGCCTGCGCCGCTTCCAGCCGTTGGCAGCGCCGGTCGCCCAGGCATCCAAGGCGAAGTCGACCGTGCCCGCCTTCAAGCAGTACCGGGAAGCGGACGGCCTCTTCTACTTCAAGCTGCTCGCGGCCGATGGCACGCTGCTGCTGCAAAGCACCGGGCTGGCGCAGGGCAAGGAAGCCGGTCAGTGGGTCGCGAAGCTCAAGCGCGAAGGCGCAGCGGCGTTGGGCGATGCGCCAGTGTCCAAGGCGACCGGCGACGAGGTGCTGCTGCCAGCGCTGGAAGCGCTCGTGGCCGCAGAGTTGGAAGCGGCGGCGGCGAAGGGCTGAGCCTCGCCTCGGGGGACCGAGCGCGTCGGCAGGAGCCGGGGCTCCCCCGGGCTCATACGCTCGGCAGGCTCCGCTAAATCGCCCGGGGGAGCCCCGGCTCCCGCCGACCGGGACAGCGGGGCTTCCGTGTCGAAAGGAAACCCTGGATCAGGGTGCCAAGTCGATCACGGTCATCGAAGAAACCCGCTCGTTCCTCGACGTGAGGCGTCGTAGTCTCCGGCGTTGATTCCGTCACGATTCAATACACAACAAGGAGACCACCGATGTCCACGACGACCCGCCTGCCTGCCGACTCCCTGGCGCTGCAACGCCTCTATGCCTGGGAGCTGGACACGCCGGATCGGGTCACGCTGCGCCAACCGATGGGCAGCGGCGTGGTCAAGGACTTCACCTGGAAAGAGGTCGCCGATCAGGCCCGCCGCATGGCGGCCCACCTGAAGACGCTGGGCCTCGAACAGGGCTGGGAACCCGGCGCCCGCGTCGCGATCCTCTCCAAGAACTGCGCCTGGTGGCTGATGAGCGACCTCGCGATCTGGATGGCGGGCTACGTCAGCGTGCCGCTGTACCCGACGCTCGCCCCCGACACCATCCACCAGATCCTGACCCACAGCGAGGCCAGGCTGCTGTTCGTCGGCAAGCTCGACGGCTGGGAAGGGATGCGACCCGGCGTGCCGCTCGGCCTGCCCTGCATCTCCTATCCGGTGTCCCCCGACGATGTCCAGGACACGTACGACCACTGGGACGCGGTCTGCGCGGAGACGCAGCCGCTCAAGGGCAAGCCCATCCGCGCGGCCGACGACCTCGCCACCATCATCTACACCTCCGGCACGACAGGCACGCCGAAGGGCGTGATGCATTCGTTCGGCAACTTCGCGTGGGCCATCGCCACGGGGCTCAAGCGCATCCCGCTGAGCGAACGCGATCGCATGCTGTCCTATCTGCCGCTGGCGCACGTCGTCGAACGCGCGCTGGTCGAGCACGGCTGGCTCCACACCGGCATGACGGTGTACTTCGCGGAGAGCCTGGACACCTTCGCCGCCGACCTGCAACGCGCCCGGCCGACGGTGTTCTTCTCCGTGCCGCGGCTGTGGACCAAATTCCAGCAGGGCGTGCAGGCCAAGCTGCCGCAGGCCAAGCTCGAGCGGCTGCTGAAGCTGCCCTTCATCGGCAACCTGGTGCGCAAGAAGATCCTGAAGGCGCTGGGCCTGAACGAATGCACCTTTGCCGCCGGTGGTGCCGCGCCGATGCCGGTCGCGCTGCTGAAGTGGTATCGCGCGCTGGGTCTGCCGATCAACGAGGGCTACGGCATGACCGAGAACCTCGCGCTGTCGCACATCACCGTGCCGGGCCGCGATCAGATCGGCAGCGTGGGCCCCGCCTACGACGGCGTGCAGACGCGGCTGGATCCGATCACCGGGGAGCTGCAGATGAAGAGCCAGGCGCTGATGCTGGGCTACTACAAGCAGCCGGAGCTGACCGCCGAGACGCTCACCGCCGACGGCTGGCTGAAGACCGGCGACAAGGCGGAGATCTCCGACAAGGGCGCGCTCGCCGGCTGCGTGCGCATCACGGGCCGGGTGAAGGACCTGTTCAAGACGAGCAAGGGCAAGTACGTGTCGCCGGCGCCGATCGAGGATCGCCTGTCGACGAATCCCGCCATCGAGGCCTGCGCGGTGACCGGCGCCAACTTCGCGCAGCCGGTGGGCATCGCGATGCTGTCGCCCGAGGCCGCTGCGCGGGATCGCGCCGGGCTGGAGCAGGAACTCGCCGCGCATCTGGAGAAGGTGAACGCGCGACTGGATCCGCACGAGCAACTGGACTGCCTGATCGTCACGGCGACGCCGTGGACCGTCGACAACGGCCTGATCACGCCGACCTTCAAGGTGCGCCGCAACCGCGTCGACGAGGTCTACGGCCCGCGTCTGGAAAAGTGGATCGCCCAGCGCCGGAAAGTCATTTGGGCGGACTGAGGCGTCCGCGCGGCGGCTGACGCATGATGGGCGGATGAAACGCGGATCCCTCAAGCGCTGGGCCGCCCTGCTCAAGGGCGAGCTGCTCACCGTCTTCTACGCGGCGCGCGACCCGGAGGCGCCCTGGCTGGCGCGCTTCGTGGCGATCGCGGTCGCGGCCTACGCGCTCAGCCCCATCGACCTGATCCCGGACTTCATCCCGGTGCTGGGCCTGCTCGACGACCTCATCCTCGTGCCGCTGGGCTTCTGGCTGGTGCTCCGGCTGATGCCGCCGCAGGTGATCGCGCGGGCGCGCCTGCGCGCCGCCGAACAGCGCGGCCGGCTGCCGCGCAACCTCAAGGTGGGCGCGGCCATCGTCGTGCTGTGGGTGCTGCTGATGGCGCTGCTCGTCGTGTGGCTGATGGGCCGCGGCGGCCCGCCCGCCGGCGTCGTGTGAGCGGGCGCATCGGGCCGCGCATCAGCCTGCAGTTCAGTCCGGCCCGAGGCCCTTCTTCGCCAGCGTCTCGGCCACCCACTCGATGAACACGCGCATGCGCGCCGACACATAGCGGTTGGGCGAATAGACCAGGTAGACGGGCACCGCGTTGTGGTGCCAGCCGGGGAACAGCGGCACCAGCTCGCCGCTCGTGAGCTGCTCCTGGACCGCGTACTTCGCCAGCTGGACGACACCCAGCCCCGCCAGCCCGGCGGCGACGTAGGCATTGCTGTCGTTGACGTCGAGCCGGCGCCGGCCTTCGACCTCGATGCGCTCGTCGCCGCGATGGAACACGAACGGGAAGACCCGTCCGGTCCGCGACGAGAAATAACCGACGGCCTGGTGAGGTTCCCGGTCGAGGTCTTCCGGCGTTTCCGGCGTGCCGTGTTTCGCCAGGTAGGCCGGCGAAGCACAGGTGCAGAACTGGATCTGACCGACACGACGCGCGACGAGGCCGGCGTCCTGCACCGCGCCGACGCGCAGCACGAAGTCGACGTTGTCGACCAGCAGGTCGATCGCGCGATCGCTGACGCCGAGCGCGATCTGGATGTCGGGGTAACGCTCGTGGAAGTCGCCCAGCGCGGGGATCAGCACCCGCGAGCCGGTCAGCGTGGTCACGTCGACGCGGAGCCGGCCGCGCGGCCTGCTCTGGTCGTGGAGCATGCCCTGGTCGATGGCCTCGAGCTCGCTCAGCAGGGCCATGGTGCGCTCGTAATAGGCGGCGCCGTCCTGCGTGACGGTCACCTTGCGGGTGGTGCGCGTCAGCAGCTGGACCCGCAAGCGCGCTTCCAGCGCCTGCACCAGCCGCGTCAGGCTGGCCTTGGGGAGATCCATCGAGTCGGCCGCCTTGGTGAAGCTGCCGGTTTCCACCACCCGGGCGAACGCCCGCATTTGCACGATCCGGTCCATCCGATGCCCTTGATCAGGCGGCCCCGGAAGGGGGACTGCTGGGGGGCCGCGGGGCGATTCTCCGGGATTCCGCACGGTCGTGCGCGTTCCGCGCCGTAATCCTGGGTCACGCCCGCCGCCGGGGCGATTTCGACGGATGTCGTGCGAATGCTGGGCGAATGCCGGATGAATAGGTCGCGCTTGCCTTTCGAATATCTGCCAGAGGTCGGATAAGCAAATACTTAATTTCCGCTTAAGCAAAAGAAAACCCCCTCGGCGAGCAGCGGCTCATCCGAGGGGGAGGTATAGGCGGTCGGTGACGGACAGGAGGGAGGAGTGCGGAGAACCGCCACCGACCAGGGCCGGAGCCCTTGACCTCAAAAAGTGCTCTCTACCAATCTATTGTTCGAGTTCTCTCTCAGGGGGTTTCTTGCAGGCAGGTATCGGAAACAGGGGTCAGCGATCAGCGACCCGCGACGGCGGTGGCCGGAACGCTGCCGCCGAACTTCTTCACCAGGGTCGCGTAGTACGGCGAGCTGCGCAGTTCGGCGTACTTGGCCTTGGCGGCGTCGCGGCGGGCGTTGTCGTAGCCGTAGGTTTCCGACTGCTCGACGGCGGCCAGGCCGGACTCGCGGTAGATCTCCAGGTCGGCCAGCACTTCGGCGCGGCTCACGGCGCTCGGGGTGTTGACCGGCTGGGTGTGCGGGTTGTCGTTGGCCATCGCGTTGCCGGCCACCAGGGCGGCGGAAGCAAAGAGGACGGAAGCCAGGATGTTCTTGGAGGTCATGATCTTTCCTTTCAGATTCGGTCCCAGGGCAACAGCGAAGGGGCACGGGGTGGATGATTCGACCCGCCCGTTGCGCCAGGGATTCAACCCGGTGTCGTTTGAAATCTGCCGGTTGCCCGGAGGTTTCAAGTCGTCGCCGGTTGGAGATTCCCGGAAGCGGTTCTGGTGTGTCGATGGGATGAACTATGCGTCATAAGGGTTCACCCTTAAATCCATTCCTCCGCAACAGACCGTTGAAAAGATCGGAACAATCACTGCGCGAATATCGCGCGGTCCGCGCCGGGGGCGGGCATGATGGCGGCCTTTCGGGAGACGTCTCCGATGCTTGGCACCCACGACCTCGGCCTCTTCATCGCCTCCGGCCTGTTGCTCAACATGACGCCGGGGCCGGACTCGCTGCTGATCATGGCGCGCAGCGCCACGCAGGGCTTCCGCGCCGGCTCGGCCGCGGCGCTGGGCATCGGTGCCGGCACCTGCATCCACATCCTGGCCGCGGCGCTGGGGTTGTCGGCGTTGCTGTCCGCGTCCACGGCGGCGTTCACGGTGGTGAAGCTGCTCGGCGCCGCCTACCTGATCTACCTGGGCGCCGGCATGCTGTTCAAGCGACGCACCGCGGCGGACCGGACCGGCGCCGGGGGCGCACACCACGGCGAACACAGCGACGCCCACCGCAGCGCACACCGCGACGATGACCTGGCGCTGGCGCCAGGCGGAGGCCAGGAGGCGCTCCCGACCCCGCCCCCCGCCGCCCCGCTGCGCAAGATCTTCGCGCAGGGCTTCCTGACCAACGTGCTCAACCCCAAGGTCGGGCTGTTCTTCCTGGCCTTCGTCCCGCAGTTCATTGCGGCCGACGCGCCGAGCAAGGCGGCGGCGTTCCTGTTCCTCGGCGCCGTCTTCAACGTGAACGGGATGCTGTGGTGCCACCTGCTGGCCTGGTCGAGCGCTGTGGCGGGCGCCCGCGCGCGCGGGCAGGGGTGGGCACGCGCGCTCGGGCGATGGCTCAACCGCGGCATCGGTGCGTTGTTCCTGGCCTTCGGCGTGCGATTGGCGATGGCCGAAATGGCCTGATCCATCCGCGGTGCGCGTGGCGTTCGGTTTGCCCGAACCACGCCTGCGGGTTTCCCATCGCGGGAGTAGGCTTCCGCCATGACTGCCAAGACCCCACCCCTTGCCGGCGGCTCGACGTCGGCGTCCGGCGTCGCCGGGCACTACACCGCGCATGAGAAGCGTGACCGCATCCTGGCCATCGTCGGCGCCTCGTCCGGCAACCTGGTCGAGTGGTTCGACTTCTACGTCTACGCGTTCACGTCGATCTACTTCGCGCACGCGTTCTTCCCGAAGGGCGATCCGACGGTCCAGTTGCTGAACACGGCGGGCGTGTTCGCCGCGGGCTTCCTGATGCGGCCGATCGGCGGCTGGCTGTTCGGCCGCATCGCCGACCGCAAGGGCCGCAAGACGGCCATGATGATCTCGGTGCTGATGATGTGCGGCGGCTCGCTGGCCATCGCCTGCATGCCGACCTACGAAACCATCGGCGTCCTGGCGCCAGCGCTGCTGCTGGCGGCGCGGCTGTTCCAGGGCCTGTCGGTCGGCGGTGAATACGGCACCAGCGCCACCTACATGAGCGAGATCGCGCTGCGCGGCCAGCGCGGGTTCTACGCGTCGTTCCAGTACGTGACGCTGATCGGCGGCCAGCTGCTGGCGGTGCTGGTCGTGGCGATCCTGGAGCAGACGCTGTCGGAGACGCAGATGCGCGACTGGGGCTGGCGCATCCCGTTCGCGGCCGGCGCCGCGACGGCGGTGATCGCGTTCTACCTGCGGCGCTCGCTGGCCGAGACCGCGAAGGCGGAGCAGCTCGACCGCAAGGAATCGGGCTCGATGCGCGAGCTGTTCGGCAAGCACATGCGCTCGTTCCTGATCGTGCTGGGCTTCACCGCGGGCGGATCGCTGGCCTTCTACACGTACACGACCTACATGCAGAAGTACCTGGTGCTGAGCGTGGGCATGGACAAGAAGGTGGCGAGCACGGTGATGACGGCGGCGCTGTTCGTCTACATGTGCATGCAGCCGCTGTTCGGCGCGTTGTCGGACCGCATCGGGCGGCGGACGTCGATGCTGTGGTTCGGCCTCCTGGGGGCGGTGTGCACCTGGCCGATCCTGTCGGCGCTCAAGGGCGTGCAGAGCCCGTATGCGGCCTTCGGCCTGATCATCCTGGCGATGGCGATCGTGTCGCTGTACACCTCGATCGGCGGGCTGATCAAGGCGGAGATGTTCCCGCCCGAGATCCGCGCGCTGGGCGTGGGCCTGTCGTATGCGATCGGCAATGCGATCTTCGGCGGCTCGGCGGAGTTTGTCGCGCTGAGCCTCAAGGCCGCGAACGTCGAGAGCGCGTTCTACGTCTACGTCTCGGTGATGTGCTTCTTCGCCTTCCTCGTCTGCTTCCTGATGCCCGACCTGCGCAAGCATGGGCATCTGAACGAGGTGCATTGAGCGGCGTCAGCCCGGGTCGCTCATCCCCAGGTGGTGCGACAGGTACATCTTCCCGCGGAACCACGACTCCCACTGGCTGGCCTTGAGCCGGTCGAGCACCGGCCCCTTGACCTCGCTGAGGTCCAGGCGCCGGTCCTGGCGCTCGAGCGTCTCGTGCAGCTCCTTCAGCGCGCTGAGGCCGCTGAAGTCGATGCTGTTCACCGGCGACATCTGCAGCAGCACGCGCCGCGTGCTCGGGTGCGTGTCGAGGTGGGCCTGGACGACGTCGGCCAGGCTGCGGCCGTTGAGGAAGAGCAGGCTCTCGTCGATGCGCAGGCCGAGGACTTCCGGGTCGAGCTCGACGTGGTGGCGCTCGACGTTGCGGTAGTGCTCGGTCCCCGGGATGCGGCCGATCAGCGCGACGTGCGGTCGGGCGCTGCGCTGCAGCAGCAGCGCGATCGCACTGGCCACGCCCAGGCCCAGCGCCGCGGTGATGCCGGCGAAGATCACCAGCAGCGTCACCGCCGTCATGAGCAGGGCCTCGGCGCGGTCGTAGCGCCAGGCATCGGCGTAGGGACCGAACTTCAGCCCGGACAGCACCGCGACCATGATGCTGGCCGCCAGCACCGGCTTGGGCACCCAGGCCAGCAGCGGCGATACCGTCAGCAGCACGAGGCCCATCATCGCGGCGACGAAGACGCCGGTCATGCGCGTGCGGCTGCCTGCGTCGCTCATCAGCACGCTGCGCGAGAAGCTCGCGGCGGCGGGCATGCCGCCCGAGATCGCCGCCGCCAGATTGGCGACGGACAGGCCCATCAGTTCCCGCCGTGCATCGACACGTTGGCCGACGCGCCGCGCGAGCGACTCGGCCACGGCCAGGCTCGACACGTAGCCGAGCAGGCCGATCAGCGCCGCGCCGGGCAGCATGGCCGTCCAGAGTTCGGCGTCGAGCCGCGGCAGCGTGAAGACCAGCGCCAGCGGCGGCAGCTCGCCGACGCGCGGCAGGCCCTGCGGATCCCAGCCCCATGCGACGCCGATGCCGATCAGCAGCACGGCGAGCGGCGCGATCCGCGAGAGGAAGCCCTTGGGCAGGCGCCGCACCGCGACCAGCGCCAGCAGCGACACGGCGCCGAACAGCGCCGCGACGCCGCGCCAGTCGAAGTCGTGCGCCGAGAGCGAGCGCCAGAGATCCGGCAGCGTGCCGCCGGTCGCCGTCGAGCCGATCAGCACGGGCAGCTGACTCGCGGCGATGGCGATCGTCGCCCCCGATTCGAAGCCGTGCAGCACCGGCACCGACAGCAGCGCGGCCAGCGCGTGCAGCCGCAGCAGCGCCGCCGCGCCGAGGAACAGGCCGACCTCGGCGGACAGCACCAGCGCGGCCTCGCTCGGGCTGACGCCGGCGGGCGCGAGCTGCAGCGTCTGCATGATCATCAGCGCCAGCACCGCGACCGGGCCGATGTTGAGGAAGGGGCTGGAGCCGAGCGCCGCGTAGAACAGGGGCGGCAGCAGGCTCGCATAGAGGCCCACCTGCGGCGGCAGGCCGGCGAGCATCGCGTAGGCCAGGCTCTGGGGAATCAGGAGGACGCTGACCACCACGGCGGCGACGAGATCGTCGCGCAAGGCGTCACGCAGATAGGGCCGGAAGGCGGCGAGGGAGGGCAGCGTCGGCATGGGGGGAAGCCGCAGGAGCGGCGCGCGGCAGTATAGGCGGCGCCTCCCTCCGCCTCCTGGCCGCCCGCGCGCTTTGGGGCGCGTGCCGGTCTCGCCTCGCCCCTCGACGATCGGGGCGCTCAGAGGATCGGCGACCCCGCAGGGTTGTCCGGCGGCACGCGCGGCAGCGGCGGCGTCCGCGGCTCCAGCAGGTCGATCGACAGCCGCAGCGTCAGTTCCTCGCCCCGTGCCAGGGACAGCAGCCGCGGCGTGTCCGGCGTCATCAGGCGGACCTGCACCGAGGTGCGCGTCGGATGGCGCTCGAAGCTCAGCGTGTCGAGCGGGGCTTCCCCGCGCAGCAGCACGATGCGCCCGCCGGCGCCGCTCAGCGAGGCGATGCCGCACCAGGGATCGCGGCGCTCCACGTGATCTCGGCCGACCAGCCTCACCGTGTCGAGCGTCTCGTCGAGCCAGGCGGCATCGGCGAAGTCTTCCGGGAAGTTCAGCAGCCACCCCAGGCGAGCCGGCATCGGCATGCGGCTCAGGTTGCGCACCGACAAGGTCCAGTCCAGCCGATGCTCGTCCAGGCGCAGCGTCTGGCTCGCCTGGAAGCCCCAGGCGCCCGGCGACGGGCTGCAGGGATGCAGCATCAGCGTGATCGCGTCGGGCGCCTGGTGCGTGATGCGCCAGGGTTCGTCGAAGGTGGCGGGGTCCGGGACCAGCCGCGCCATGTCCTCGGGCATTCCGGTCGGGGCGCCCAGTCTCACCGCGCCGCCGCCGACCAGCCTGCCCCGTTCGATCAGCAGCGGCCGCAACCACGGTGCGCGACCGCCGGGCCCGATCTCCCCCAGCCAGCGCAGACGTCCGCCGCGATCCGTCGCCACCATGGCGCGCCAGCGCCCCGATTTCAGTTCGACCGCTTGACCCACATGCATCCCCCATGTCCGAAAACGGCGGAGTCTGCGCGCCGGGGACGCGGGCCGGGTTTACCGAAAGAGAGGTGGATCCTCGCCAGTCTGATGCATCGAGGTGAATCAGCTGCAAGGCTTTGCGGCGGCGCCTCGCGCCACCGGCCGGGCGGCTCAGGCGCTGGCGATCAGCGCCGCGATGCGCTCGTCGGACAGGCGGATCGGTGAGCCGTGCGCGGGCAGCAGGGCGACCACGGCATGGTCGTCGCGGCTGCTGTCGCGCAGCACCGGGGTCTGGCGCGGCTCGCCGTTGGCGTTGGTCAAGGCCGACACCATCGGGCGGTGCGCCTTGTCGCCGTTGCGCACGACCAGCCCGACCTCGCCGCTGGCCAGCCGCACCAGGCTGCCCGGCGGGAAGATGCCGAAGGACTTGATCAGCGCCGCCGCCAGCGGGCTCTGCGCGGCCATCTGGTGGAGCTCGCGCCCGGCCTGCGCCGCGCTCATCGCCGGCCGGTTGGCCCGGCTGCTCAGGCGGGCGGTGTAGACGTCGGCGTAGCGCAGCATCTCGGCCAGCTCGCCGACGTCGCTGAGACCATGCGGATAACCGCGCCCGTCCGGCGTCTCATGATGCTGGAGCACCGCATCCAGCCAGTCCGCATCGTCGATGCCGGCGGCGCTCAGCATCTCGACGCTGCGGATCGGGTGCTCGTTGATGGCCTCGCGCTGCATCGCCGTCAGCGGCGAGACCTGGCTGGACAGCCGCGCCTGCAGGTCCAGCATGCCCAGGTTCATCGTCAGCGCGGCCTGGAAGGCCCGACGCTGGTCGTCCGGGCCCCAGCCCAGATAACGGGCCGCCGCGTGGCAGGCAGTGGCCGCATGCAAGGAATGCGTCACGCCGTAGTGACCGCTGGTGGATTCAGGTTGTCGAACCACCTGTGAGAGTGCGACCTCCGGCGAGCTGTCGATCAGGGTCAGCATCAGCGCCGTGGCGCCGTCCAAGGCGCCGGCCATGCGTTCCGGCGACGCCGACAGGGCGTTGCGCACCTCCTGCTGGCCGCGATCCCATTCCTCGGGCAAGCGCTCGCGGAGGTAGGCGGCGGAGCGCGCCGGCGCGGGGGCCGCCTGCCGCGCCGATTCGGCGAGTTCGTTCGCATCGACCAGGGCGCCGCGCCGCATCAGCGCGTCGAGCTGCGCCTCGTCGGCGATCACCTGCCCGCGCGCCAGCAGCAGCGTCCGGTCGGTGTCCCGCACGCTGAAGGCGAGCGGCTGACCGAGGACGATGCGGTTCTTGACCGATGACAGTGAACAGACACGCATGAGCGACGTGAAGAGCGGAGGGTGGGCCGGCCGCGCTCGACATGTCTTGAAGTTGTAACGCGGGCGGCCCGCACTCTACATCGTCCGTTCGGCGCTCGGACTGAACCACCCGAACGTCCCTCGGCCCTCCTGGAGAGAGCCGATGCCCACTCCGTCACGGAATGTCGCGTGTCACACAGCGGGGACAGTGCGCTCGCCGCTTCCTCGCGGGCCGCTCACTGGATCAGCGCCCCACCGTCGATGTCGATGACGCTGCCGGTGACGAAGGGGTTGTCGATGAGGAAGAGATACCCCGCCGCGAGGTCCTGGACCTGTCCTGCGCGACCGGCGGGCAAGGTCGAGGCAGCCTTGGCAAGCATCGCCGCGCGCGCCTCGGGCGCCATGCCGGCATAGGCCTCGGTGTCGGTCAGGCCTGGGCTGACGACGTTCACGCGCAGCGGCGCGAGCTCCCGCGCCAGCAGCTTCGCGGAGGCCTCCAGCGCGGCGTTCATGGCGGTCTTCACGAAGGCGCCGGGGACGGCGCGGCGCGCCAGGAAGCCGGAGGTCAAGGTCAGCGTGCCGCCCGGGCGCAGCCGGCCGGCCGCCGCGCGCGCCGCGGCGATCGCGCCCCAGAACTTGATGTCGAACGCCGCCTTGGCCGCGTCGAGGTCCAGCGACGCCACCGGCCCGCCTGGTGCCTGGGAGCCGGCGGTGAAGACGACATGGTCCAACGGCCCGATCGACTCGAAGAAGGCGGCGACGGCCGACGGATCCGCGACGTCGAGGCCGGTCGTCAGACCCGCCGCGATGACCCGGCCGGGGCGCGCGCTCAAGGCGTCGACCACCGCGCGGCCAATGCCGGAGGTTCCGCCGATGACGACGCTGACGGTGTCCGGGGTGAAGGTCGTGCCTGCCGGCGCATGGGTGGGCGTGGTGGCAGTCGTGGTCGCGGTCGAGGTCGCGGTCGTGGGGTCGGGGTGTGCCATGGCGTGTTCCAGGTTGTTTGATGGTTCCAGTCTGGAATCAAGCCGGGCGCGATTGAACCGGGTGGCTGGCTAAGCTTTTTCAAAGAAAATCGAACAATGACCCGGATCACCGACCTCGAATTGCTGGTGCGCATTGCCGATCTCGGCAACCTGACCGCGGCCGCGAAGGCGCTGGACTGGTCGCCGGCCGCCGCGAGCGCCGCGCTCAAGCGGATGGAGGAGCAACTGGGCTTTCCGCTGTTCGTGCGCAGCACGCGCAGCCTGCGGCTGTCCGGTGAAGGTCAGCGCTACCTCCCGCATGCGCGGGCGGCGCTGCAGGCGCTGATCGACGGCCGCGACGAGGCGCTGGCCGGCCGCGAAGCGCTCTCCGGCGAGCTGCATCTGACGGTGCCGTCGGACCTGGGGCGTCACGTGCTGCTGCCGTGGCTGGAGCAGTTCCAAGAGCGCCATCCCGACCTGACGCTGCGCCTGCAGATCGGCGATCCGCTCACGGACCTGCTCCGGCGTCCGGTCGATGCCGCGGTCCGCTACGGACAACCGACGGGCGGCGCCCAGGTCGCCTTGCCGCTGCTGCCGGATTGCCGCCGGGTGCTGGTCGCGGCGCCGCACTACCTGGCACTGCAGGGGATGCCGGCGTCGCCGGAGGAGATGGCGCGGCACGAGGCGCTGCGCTACCTCGTCGCCGGCGAGGTGCCGGCCACTTGGCCGGTCGAGATCGCCGGCCAGCCGGTGGACCTGCCGCTCGCCGGGCGCCGTGTCGCCGACGACGGCGAGGTCGTCAAGCGCTGGGCGCTGGCGGGCCTGGGACTCGCCTACAAGTCGTGGCCCGACGTGGCCCAGGAACTGGCCAGTGGCCGACTGGTCCACGTCAACCCGCACTGGCGGGGCGACCCGGCCCCGCTGCACCTGATCGTGCCCGGACGCGCGCAACTGTCGCCGGCGCTGCGGCAGGTCCGGGACGAACTCCGCCGGCGGTTGGAGGAGTTCGCCCGCTCGATGCCGCGCTGACGCACCGCGCGGCGGCGCCCCGCCCTCAACCGAAGACGGCCTTGATCTCCGCCGCGACCTGCGGCGCGAACTCGTCCAGCACGAAGTGACCCCCGTCCAGCCAGACCAGCTTCGCCTCGGGCAGGTCGTTCAGGTAGGCGCGGGCGCCGGGCGGGATGAAGATCGGATCGTTCTTCCCCCAGACGATCAGCGTCTTCGGGCGATGGCGGCGGAAGGCCGCCTGCCAGTCCGGATACAGCGCGACGTTGGTCTGGTAGTTCTCCAGCAGGTCGACGTTGGCGTCCTGCACGCCCGGCCGGTCCAGCAGCGCCTGGTCGACGATCCAGTGATCCGGGTCGATCAGGTCGGGGTCCTTCACGCCGACCAGCCAGTGCCACTTCGTGCCGGCCATGCTGACCAACTGACGCGCGGGCGCCTCGCTCTCCGGCGTGCGCGCCGCCCACAGCGGGCCGAAGACCGTCTTGGCCTCGTCGCCCACGCCGTCCAGATAGGCATTGGCGTTCTGGATGATGAAGCCCTTCACCTGTTCGGGCCGTTGCTGGAACAGCCGGAAGCCGATCGGGCCGCCGTAATCCTGCATGTAGAGCGTGTACGCGCTCAGCTCGAGCGCGTCGACGAGGCCGGCCACGTGCGCCGCCAGGTGGTCGAAGGTGTAGGCGAAGTCCTCGCGCCGGGGCGCCTCCGAATGGCCGAAGCCGATGTAGTCCGGCGCGATCACGTGGAAGCGGTCGGCCAGCAGCGGGATCAGCGGGTTGAACATCCGGCTGCTGGTCGGCAGGCCGTGCAGCAGCAGCAGGGTCGGGGCCGTCGGATCGCCGGCCTCGCGGTAGAACACCTGCCGGCCCAGGACGGTCGCGGTGCGATGGCGGATGGTGGCGGCTTGGCCGGGGTCGATGCTGGTGGCGCTCATGACGGTTTCCTTGTCGCCCTCCCCGGGTCGGTGACCCGCCTTGGAAGGCATGGAGGCAGTCTCGGCCTTCCCGGATTCCTGCGGAAGCCGCTACGATCGAGAGCAACCCTCTCGAAATATGGAAGGCCTGGCGGCCGATGCCGGGCCGCGAGCGCGCATGGATCGAATCGATGCAATGGCGATGCTGATCGCCGCGGTGGATGCCGGCAGCTTGTCGAAAGCGAGCCAGCGACTCGGGCTGCCGCTGGCGACCGTGAGCCGCAAGGTCGCTGACCTGGAAAGGCACCTGCGCGCATCGCTGCTGATCCGCTCGGCCAAGGGCCTGGACCTGACCGATGCGGGACGCTCGTACGTGGAGGCGGCGCGGACCATCCTCGACCAGCTCAACGAGGCGGAACGCGCCGCCGCCGGCGAGTACACCGAGCCGCGCGGCGAGTTGATCGTGACGGCGCCGACGATGTTCGGGCGCCTGCACGTGCTGCCGACGGTCACCGCGTTCCTGGACGCCTTTCCTGAAATCGCCGTCGAGCTCAAGTTCACCGACCGGGTCACGCATTTCCTCGACGACCAGATCGATGTCGCGCTGCGCATCGGCGAGTTGCCGGACAGCCGTCTCGTGGCCACGCGGCTCGGCGAATGCCGGCAGGTCCTCTGCGCCTCGCCCGCCTACCTCGCGAGCCACGGGACGCCGCAGACGCCTGACGATCTGCGTCGCCATCGCGTCGTGTCTTTCGGGAGCGTGTCCAGCGACGGCGCCTGGCCGTTCCGGCAGGACGGCGTGGCGGTCACCGGGGCGTTCCGATCGCGGCTGAGCGTGACGACGATCGACGCCGCTATCGATGCCGCCCGTTCCGGCGCGGGTCTCGCGCGGGTCTTGTCGTACCAGGTGAACGACGAGGTGCGGGCGGGGCGGCTGCGCCTGGTGCTTGAGGACTTCGAGGCCGCGCCGCGGCCGGTGCACCTCGTGTATGCGCCGCGCAGCCAGAGCCGGCTCCCGCTGAAGCTGCGGGCCTTCATCGACTTCGCGGTGCCGCGGCTGCGGGAGCGGCTCGTGCAGGCGGCGCTGCCGATGACGAACTGAGACGCTCGCCGGCTCTCAGCCCGCCCGGATTCGCGAAGGGGGCACCGTGTGGCCCGGATTGCCCTGCGGATCAGGATGGCAGGCGCAGGCCTCGCCATGCGCCGCGGAGACGAGCTCTTCGAGGATGCCGCAGGCGTGGTGGTCATGGTCCGCGTCGCAGCGCTTCTGCAGCGCGACCAGCTGCGCTTCGAGCGCCCGCATGCTCTGCAGCCGGGCGCGGACCTTGCCGAGTTGCGAGGCCACCAGCACGTCGACCTTCACCAGTTCCTCGGGATCGCGGGTCTCCAGGCTGTTCAGCAGCAGGGTGACGTCCGCCAGCGACATGTCCAGCGCCCGGCAATGCCGGATGAAGGCCAGACGCTCCAGGTGCGCGTGGGCGTAGTCCCGGTAGCCGTTGTCGCTGCGCGCGGGCGGGGGCAGCAGGCCGCTCTTCTCGTAGAAGCGGATGGTCTCGATGTCCACGCCGGTGGATTTGCTCAGTTCGCCGATTCGCATGTCGTCCAGGATAGCCGCTTGACCTTGGAGCGGCTACAGACTATCCAATCCACCCCATGGCACATCAGGAACACGATCACCGCCCCGCCGCGCCCGAGTCCACCGCTGCCTCCTGCGGCGGATGCTGCGGTCACACGGCCGTCGCGCCGGCGCCCTCGCCCGCCGCGAAGCCGACCTCGACCTCAGCGCCGGCCCCGGCCCGGCACGGGCATCGTCACGATGCCGACCACGGTCAGGGACAGGCGCATGGTCACGACCACGACCACGACCACGACCACGACCACGGCGGATCGTGCGCCGCGCCGGTCCCGAAGTCGCCGGCCCCAACCGCCGAGGCGCTCGCCGGCACGACCCGACAGCGCTACTTCATTGCCGGCATGGATTGCCCGACCGAGGAAGGCCTGCTGCGCAAGCAACTGCAGGGGAAGGACGGCGTGGTCGCGCTCGAGTTCGACCTGATCAACCGACTGCTCGACGTCCATCACCGCCTGCCCGACGACGCGCCGCTGCGCGCGGCGATCAATGCCGCCGGCATGAGCGCCGAGCCCATTGAAGCGGAGGCCCCGCCGCCCGCGCCGCCGCCGGCGCTCTCGGCCAGCCTCAAGTGGCGCATGGCGATCGCCGGCATTGCCGCGATCGCGGCGGAAACGCTGGCGTTCTCCGGCTTCGACGAATCCGGCCCGGTGGTGATCGCGCTGTCCGTCGCGACGATGCTGCTCGGCGGCCTGCCGACGCTGCGCAAGGGCTGGATCGCGCTGAAGAGCGTGACGCTCAACATCCACCTGCTGATGAGCCTGGCGGTGATCGGCGCGATCGTGCTCGGCCAATGGCCGGAGGCGGCGATGGTGGTGTGGCTGTTCGGCCTGTCCGAGATGATGGAGAGCCTGAGCCTGGCCCGCGCCCGCGACGCGATCCGCGCGCTGACGCAGCTGGCGCCGGAGAGCGCGCAGGTGCAGGGCGCCGATGGCCGCTGGACGTCGGTGCCCGCGGCCGAGGTGGCGATCGGTGCGACCGTCCGCATTCCGCCGGGCGAGCGCGTGCCGCTCGACGGCCGTCTGCTCACGGGCCGTTCCAGCTTGAACGAGGCCGCGCTGACCGGCGAGGCGATGCCGGTCGACAAGGCGCCCGGCGACGCGCTGCTGGCCGGCAGCATCAACGGCGACGGCCTGCTCGAGATGAGCGTCACCGCCGGCAAGGGCCACACGCTGCTGGACCGCATGGCCTCGGCCGTGCAGCAGGCGCAGTCGCAACGCGCGCCGACGCAGGCCTTCATCGACCGCTTCGCCCGTGTCTACACGCCGGCGGTCGTGCTGGTGGCGGTGGCGCTCGCGGTGCTGCCGCCGCTGCTGGGCCTCGGCACCTGGGGCGACTGGATCTACAAGGGCCTGGTACTGCTGGTGATCGCCTGCCCCTGCGCGCTGGTGATCTCCACGCCGGTGACCGTCGTCAGCGGCCTGGCCTCGGCCGCGCGGCGCGGCATCCTGATCAAGGGCGGTCTGTACCTGGAACGCGCCCGGCAACTGAAGACGCTGGCCTTCGACAAGACCGGCACGCTGACCGAGGGCAAGCCGCAACTGGCGGCCGTGCAGCCGCTCTCCCCGTCGGTCAACGCCGACCAGGCGCTGCACCTGGCGGCGCGGCTGGACGCCGGCAGCACGCATCCGCTGGCGCAGGCCATCGTCGCGGCGCATGCGGCGCGCCTGGGGACGATGCTGGAGCCCGTCGATCACCTGCAGAACCTCCCCGGCCTGGGCCTGACCGCGCAGCTGGATGGCGCCGACTTCGCGCTCGGCAATGAACGACTGGCCGAGCAGCGCGGGGCCGTCGGCGACGAGGCCCGCCAGGCCGCGCGTGCGCTGCAGTCGCAGGGCCACACGCTGGTCTGGCTGATGCGCGGCGCGCAGACGCTGGCGCTGCTGGCGCTGTCGGACACGCCCAGACCCGAAGCCGCCGAGGTGCTGAAGACGCTGCGCGCGCGCGGCCTGGCGCTGACGATGCTCAGCGGCGACCAGCGCGCGAGCGCCGTCGCGATGGCGGGCCGGCTCGGCCTGCCGGAGGACGCGGTGCGCGCGCCGCTGCTGCCGCAGGACAAGCTCGACGCGATCGCCAAGCTCGCCGACGAGCAAGGCCCCGTCGCGATGATCGGCGACGGCGTGAACGACGCGCCGGCGCTGGCGCGCGCCGACATCGCGATCGCGATGGGCGCCGCCGGCAGCGCCACCGCGCTGGAGACCGCCGACATCGCGCTGATGCAGGACGACCTGCGCAAGCTCCCGGCGCTGATCGACCTGTCCGAGCGCGTGGCGACGGTGTTGAAGCAGAACATCGTCGTGGCGCTGGGCCTGAAGGCGATCGTGGCGGCGTTGACGCTCGCGGGCATCGGCTCCTTGTGGCTGGCGGTGCTGGCGGACGCGGGCGCGAGCCTGCTGGTGGTGCTCAACGGCCTGCGGCTGCTGCGCGAAGAACGCCCATGAACGCGGCGTCCGAGGCCGCCGTCGCCGTGTGCGGACGGCCCTGGGAAGGGGTTGCGCACCTAGGGTGAGCCCTAATGCCGAGGGGCCGGTTCACGCTGACCTTTCGCTGACAATGGCGCCGCCTGCCGCTGGCGGGCCCCGAGGGATCGGATCGATCCGGGGCCTGGACCAGCGGCAAACGCGTTCTGATCCCTGGAACGCGGTTTCCCGTGACCCGGAGCGCCGGGTCATTGATTCCCCAGCGATCCACCAGCGATCGATCACGGAGCGTCGTTTGAACACAATTCAAACTCCCGGAGCGCGGCAGACCATCCTCGGCCAGCCCAACAGCCTGTTCGTCCTGTTCTTCACCGAGATGTGGGAACGGTTCTCCTACTACGGCATGCGGGCGCTGCTCGTGCTGTACCTGATCGCCGAGGCCGCCAAGGGGGGCTGGGGCTGGACGCGCGAAGAGGCGACCAGCCTCTACGGCACGTACACGATGCTGGTGTACCTGACGCCGATCATCGGCGGCTACATCGCGGACCGCTTCCTCGGCACGCGGCGCTCGGTGGTGCTGGGCGGCTTCATCATCGCGGCCGGCCACATCGCACTGTTCTTCGACACCAAGGCCACCTTCTACGTCGGCCTGGGTCTGGTGATCCTGGGCACGGGCCTGTTCAAGCCGAACATCTCGGCGATCGTGGGCCAGCTCTACAACAAGGACAACGAAGGTCAGCGCGACGGCGGCTACACGCTGTTCTACATGGGCGTGAACGCGGGCGCGTTCTTCGGCATCTCGCTGTGCGGCTACATCGGCGAGAAGATCGGCTGGCACTACGGCTTCGGTCTGGCGGCAGTCTTCATGATCCTGGGCGCGCTGCAGTTCTGGCTGGCGCAAGGCATCTTCGGCGACATCGGCGGCGAACCGGGCAAGAGCGCGCCGTTGGTCGACGCGAGCGAGACGCTGGACGACACGCCCGCCCACATCGTGCGCGACCGGCTGATCGCGATCGGCGTGTTCTCCTTCTTCACCATCTTCTTCTGGTTCGCCTTCGAGCAGGCCGGCGGCTCGATGACCATCTTCGCGGCGGACTACACCGACCGCGCGCTGGTCGGTACGAGCGGGTTGATCTTCAAGATCGTCAACTCGCTGATGACGCTGATCCCGGTGGCGATCCTGAGCTGGCTGCTGATCAAGCTGGGCCGCAGCACCGAGGGCCTCTACAAGGCGTCCAACGCCCTGCTGGCACTGGCGCTGGCGGTGATCTGGGGCCTGTCGCTGTGGATGCTGGGCCGCGAATTCGCGCTGGAGCAATCCGAGATTCCGGCCACCTGGTTCGGGGTGCTGAACTCCTTCTTCCTGGTGATCCTGGCGCCGATGTTCAGCAAGATGTGGGAGCGTCGCTGGAACCCGAGCGGTCCGGTGAAATTCGGTGTGGGCCTGGTGCTGCTGGGCCTGGGCTTCGCGGCGCTGTCGTACGGCGCGTCGGGCATCCCGGCCGGTGCGAAGACCGCGCAGGTCAGCATGATCTTCCTGACGCTGGCCTACCTGCTGCACACGATGGGCGAGCTGTGCCTGTCGCCGGTCGGCCTGTCCTACATCTCCAAGCTGGCGCCGGCGCGCCTTCTGGGGCTGATGTTCGGCGTCTGGTTCGTCAACGCCGCGATCGCCAACAAGATCGCTGGCATGACGGGCTCGTACATCGACGCGATCTCGTCGACGTACTCGATGTCCACCTTCTTCCTGATCTTCACCATCGTCCCCGCGGGCGCCGGCGTGCTGCTGATGCTGCTCAGTCCGGTGATGAAGAAGCTGATGCACGGCGTGCATTGATCGACGCGCCAGAGTCCTGACGGACTCGCCATGAAGAACCCGGGCTTGCCCGGGTTTTTTGTTGCCCGGGTCGCGTCGGACGAGGGGCGGGTGAAGCGGGCGAGGCGGCGGGCGAGGCGGCGGGCGAAGGGATGAACGGCGCCGCGAACCACCCCTCCGGGTCAGTCCGGCGCCCTTGCCCAATCCTCCGAACCTCCACCCTGCTGACGTTTTCCGGCAGTGTCTGCTACGAGACTTGCTCACAACCTTGCCCAGGCAGTCAATTCGTATTTGGAAGCCCTGAGCCCCAGGGACAGGTATTGCCTGAGCCACTGGCTGGTATTTCATGTACCGCGTACATTCCGCCGCACGCTGCGGTGCAACAGATGCCGTGGGCGTTTTCGGGAGTGATGCATGGCTGGACTTTCTTTCAATCGCAACGCCGTCGCCGGCGCCTTCGTGGCGCTGCTGCTGACCGCCTGTGGACAACAGGATCAACAACAACAACACCATGGCGGCCCGCCGCCCGTGACGGTCGCCCCGGCGATCTCGCGCGAAGTCCAGGACTTCGATGAATTCACCGGCCGCCTGGAAGCGCCCGACACCGTCGAGATCCGCGCCCGTGTCGCCGGAACACTCGACAAGGTCCACTTCCGCGAAGGCCAGGTCGTCAAGAAGGGCGACCCGCTCTTCACCATCGATCCGCGTCCGTTCCAGGCCGAAGTCGCCCGCGCCGAGGCCCAGGCCGCCGCCGCCCGCACCGCCGCCGAACTGAGCAAGTCCGACCTGGGCCGCGCCGAGAAGCTCGTCGCCATCCAGGGCGTCAGCCAGCAGGAGATCGACCAGCTCAAGGCCGCCGTCCGCAACAACGAGGCCAACATCCGCGCCGCCGAAGCCGCCGTGACGCAGGCCAAGCTGAACGTCGAGTTCACGCAGGTCCGCGCCCCGGTCACAGGCCGCAGCTCGCGCGCCAACGTGACGCCCGGCAACCTCGTCAACATCGGCGAGCCGGTGCTGACCACGGTCGTCTCCAGCGACAAGGTCTACGCCTACTTCGACGCCAGCGAGGCGACCTTCCTGAAGTACGCCGCCGCCGCCCGCGCCGGCGGCGCCAAGCGCGAGCAGGCCACCAAGATCCGTCTCGGCCTGGCCAACGAGCAGGGCTACCCGCACGAGGGCCGCATGGACTTCGTCGACAACCGCCTGAATCCGGCCACCGCCACCATCCGCGGCCGCGCGGTCTTCGACAACAAGGACGGGCTCTTCACCCCGGGCCTGTTCGCACGCGTCCGGCTGGAAGGCACCGGTTCCTATACCGCCACGCTGATCCCCGACCGCGCCATCGGCACCGACCAGGCCAACAAGGTCGTGATGGTCGTGGGCGCCAACAACATCGTGGCGCCCCGTCCGGTCCAGGCCGGCGCGCTGTTCGACGGCTACCGCGTGGTGCAGGGCGTCAAGCCCGGCGAGCTCGTGATCATCGACGGCCTCCAGCACGCGATGCCCGGCGCGCCGGTCACGCCGCAGCAGGCCAAGCTCGACGACAAGGGACGCCCCGTCGCCGCGCCGCAAGGCGCCGCCCCCGCCGCTCCCGCCGCGTCGTCGAAGTAACCCGACGCGAGGCCGTCCATGGATATCTCACGCTTCTTCATCGAGCGGCCGCGCTTTGCGTCGGTCCTCTCGATCTTCATCTTCCTGGTGGGCCTGCTGGCGATCTTCCGGCTGCCCATCTCCGAGTACCCCGAGGTCGCGCCGCCGCAGGTCGTCGTGCGCGCCCAGTTCCCCGGCGCCAACCCGCGCGTGATCTCCGAGACGGTGGCCACGCCGCTCGAGGAACAGATCAACGGGCTGGAAAACGTCCTGTACTTCGACAGCCAGGCCACCGCCGACGGCGGCATGACGCTGACGGTCACCTTCAAGATCGGCACCAACCCGGAAGCCGCGGAAACGGCGGTCCAGAACCGCATCAACCGCGCGCTGCCGCGCCTGCCCGACATCGTCCGGCAGATCGGCGTGACGACCGAGAAGTCCAGTCCCAACCTGACCATGGTCGTCCACATGGTCAGTCCGGACAACAGCCGCGACGCGCTGTACCTGCGCAACTACGCGCAGCTGCAGGTCCGCGACGAACTGCTGCGCGTGCAGGGCATGGGCTCGGTGCAGGTCTTCGGCTCCGGCGACTACGCGATGCGCATCTGGCTGGATCCGGCGAAGCTGGCCGGTCGCGGCCTGACCGCCTCCGACGTCACCAACGCCATCCGTGAACAGAACACGCAGGTCGCGGCCGGCGTCGTCGGCGCGCCGCCGGCGCCCAAGGGCACCGACTTCCAGCTGCAGATCAACACGCAGGGCCGCCTCGTCACCGAGGAGGAATTCGCCGACGTCATCATCCGCACCGACACCGCCACCGGCGGCCTGGTCCGCGTGCGCGACGTGGGCCGCGTCGAGATGGGCCCCGGCACCTATGCGCTGCGCAGCCTGCTGAACAACAAGGAAGCGGTCGGCATCGGCATCTTCCAGGCCCCGCAGTCCAACGCGCTGAACATCTCCAAGGATGTGCGCGCGACGATGGAACGCCTGAAGGCCAGCTTCCCGGCCGGCGTCAGCTACGACATCGTCTACGACCCGACGCGCTTCGTCGCCACCTCCATCGAGAAGGTGATCCACACCCTGATCGAGGCCGTGCTGCTGGTCGTGCTGGTCGTGATCATCTTCCTGCAGACCTGGCGCGCGTCCATCATCCCGCTGCTGGCCGTGCCGGTGTCCATCGTGGGCACGTTCGCGGTGCTGCTGCTGTTGGGCTACTCGATCAACACGCTGACGCTGTTCGGGCTGGTGCTCGCCATCGGCATCGTGGTCGACGATGCGATCGTGGTCGTCGAGAACGTCGAGCGCAACCTCGAGGACGGGCTCACGCCGCATGCCGCGACGATCAAGGCGATGCAGGAGGTCTCCGGGCCCATCATCGCGATCGCGCTGGTGCTGTGCGCGGTGTTCATCCCGCTGACCTTCGTGCCGGGCCTGTCGGGCCAGTTCTACCGCCAGTTCGCGGTCACGATCGCGATCTCGACGGTGATCTCGGCGTTCAACTCGCTGACCCTGTCGCCCGCCATGGCGGCCTTGCTGCTGCGTCCCCACGACGCACCCAAGGACCCGATCATGAAGGGGATGGACAAGCTGTTCGGCCGCTTCTTCCACTGGTTCAACTGCTTCTTCCAGCGCCGCAGCGAAGGCTACAGCCGCGGCGTCACCGGCATCCTGAAGCGCAAGGGCGGCGCGCTGATCGTCTACGCGATCCTGCTGGGCCTGACCGCCCTGCTGTTCACGCGCATCCCTTCGGGCTTCGTGCCGGCGCCGGACAAGCAGTACCTGATCGGCATCGCGCAGCTGCCGGCCGGCGCCACGCTGGACCGCACCGAGGAAGTCATCCGGCGCATGAGCGACATCGCGCTGAAGGTGCCCGGCATCCGTGACTCGATCGCCTTCCCGGGCCTGTCGATCGCCGGCTTCTCGGCCGCGCCCAACGAAGGCATCGTGTTCTTCGGCCTGGACGAATTCGAGAACCGGACCTCCGCCGAGACCTCCAAGGACGCGATCCTGGGCAAGGTCAACGGCGCGATCCAGCAGATCCAGGGCGCGCGCATGTTCGTCGTGCCGCCGCCGGCGGTGGACGGCCTGGGCAACGCGGGCGGTTTCAAGGTGCAGGTGCAGGACCGCTCCGGCCTCGGCGAGCAGGCGCTGTACGGCGCCGTCTGGGGCACGCTGGGTCCGATCTACGGCGACCCGAAGAGCGGCATCGGCACGCCGTACTCGACCTACGACATCAACGTCCCGCAGCTCTTCGCCCACGTCGACCGGGTCAAGGCCAAGCAGATGGGCGTGAAGTTGCAGGACATCTACGACACGCTGCAGATCAACCTCGGCTCGCTGTACGTCAACGACTTCAGCCGCTTCGGCAAGACCTACCAGGTGATCGTGCAGGCGGACGCGCCCTTCCGTTCCAACGCCGGCAGCATCACCGACCTGAAGACGCGCAACGAGAAGAACGAGATGGTGCCGCTGGGCGCGCTGATGAACGTCGATCCGACCTTCGGACCGACGCGCGTGACGCGCTACAACGGCTTCCCGAGCGCGGACATCAACGGCGCGGCCAAGCCCGGTTTCTCCAGCGGCCAGGCCGAGGCGGAGATCGAGCAGCGCCTGAAGAACCTGCCGCGCGGCATGACCTACGAGTGGACGGAGCTGACCTACCAGGACCGGCTGACCCGCGACATCAAGGTCGGCGGCTTCTCGATCCCGACGCTGGGCGCGGTGCTGGCGATCTCGGTGCTGCTGGTGGTGCTGGTCCTCGCGGCCCAGTATGAAAGCTGGTCGCTGCCGCTGGCCATCATCCTGATCGTGCCGATGTGCATCCTGTCCGCGCTCTTCGGCGTGTGGCTGTCGCACTTCCCACCGTTCGCGCAGGCCGGGGATCTCAACATCTTCTCGCAGGTGGCGCTGGTGGTGCTGGTCGGGCTGGCGTGCAAGAACGCGATCCTGATCGTCGAGTTCGCCAAGGAACTCGAGGAGCGCGGCGAAGCGCTGCACGACGCGATCATCCACGCCTGCCGCATGCGGCTGCGCCCGATCCTGATGACCTCGATCGCGTTCTGCGCGGGCGTGATCCCGCTGATCCTGGGCTCCGGCGCCGGCAGCGAGATGCGTCGCGCGATGGGCATCGCGGTGTTCTCGGGCATGGTCGGGGTGACGCTGTTCGGCATCTTCCTGACGCCGGTGTTCTACGCGCTGCTGCGCAAGAGCACCGAGAAGAAGCGCGCCCATGCGGTCGAGCTGCGTCATCAGATCGATGCCGCCGCCCACCCGTTCCATCCGGGCGTCGACGACGCCGATACGCCCAAGGGCAATCCGGCCAAGGGGGGCGCATGATGTTCTTCCGAGTCTCTCTGATGGCCGCCGCGGCGGCTGCGACGATGGCCCTGACGGGCTGCTCGACGGCGCCCGCGCCGAAGAAGTCCGAGGTGCCGCTGGCCAACGGCTTCGCCAACGCGCCGCAAGGTGACGGCGCCGTGCTGGCGCAGGCGCCGGTGGGCCGCTTCTGGCAGGGCTTCAACGACACCGGGCTGGATTCGCTGGTGAACCGCGCGCTGCAGGCCAACACGGACCTGCGCATCGCGTCGGCCAACCTGCGCGAAGCGCGGGCACTCTCGCGCTTCGCCGATGCGCAGCTGTTCCCGACCGTCGACCTGACGGCCGGTGCCGGCCGCGCCCGTGCGCCGGACTACCAGGGCAACCCGCAGAGCGGCAACGCGTTCTCGGTCGGCTTCGACGTGCGCTGGGAGGCCGACCTGTTCGGCCGCCTGTCCGACGAACGCCGGGCCACCGCGGCCGAGCTGCTGGCCGGCGAAGCGGGCCTGCGTTCGGCGCAGATCAGCGTCGCGGCGGAAGTGGCGCGCAACTACTTCGAGCTGCGCGGTCTGCAGGAGCAACTGCGCGTCGCTCAGCAGTCGCTGGAGACGCAGCAGGGGGCGCTGAAGCTGGTGTCCGGCCGCCAGGAAGCGGGTCGCGGCAACGGCTTCGACACCGAGCGCGCCCGCGCGCTGGTGCAGAGCACCGCAGCCACGATTCCTTCGCTGGAGATGGCGCTGGCGCGCACGCGCTACCGCCTGGCGGTGCTGACGGGCCAACCGCCGACGGCGCTCGACGTGGAACTGTCCGACGTCAAGCCGCTGCCGGGTCTGAAGACGATCGCGCTGGATCGCATCGGCACGCCCGAGGACCTGCTGCGCCGCCGTCCGGACGTCCGCGCAGCCGAGGCGCAGGCGGCCGCGGCCGCGGCGCGCGTGGGCGTGGCGCGCTCGTCGATGTTCCCGCGCATCACGCTAGGCGGCACGATCGGCCAGAACGCGTCGCGCATCGGCGACCTGGGCGACGGTCCGGCGTACGCCTACAACCTCGGCGCACAGCTGGTGTGGAACCTGATCGACTTCGGCCGCATCCGCGCGCAGATCGCGGCGGCGGACGCCCGCAACGAAGCGGCCTTCATCAGCTACGAGCGCACCGTGCTTGCCGCGCTGGAGGAGACCGAAGGCGCGCTGGTGACCTACAACCGCAGCCAGCAGCAGGCGCAGGCGCTGTTCGACGCGGCGGTCTCGGCGGAGCGTGCGGCCAACATCGCACGTGAGCGCTTCAAGGTCGGCATCAGCGACTTCCTCGCGGTGCTGGACGCCGAGCGCGAACTGCTCACGGCGCGCAACCAGCTGGCGCAATCGCAGACGGCGGCGGCGACCTCGCTGGTCGGCGTCTACAAGGCGCTGGCAGGCGGCATCGATGCCGAGGCGCCCGCGCCGACGGCGATGCGCTGAGGCCTCACCGCCACGACGATGAAAGGGGCCTCGGCCCCTTTTTTTCCGTCTGCGATCCCGGTGTCTGCGCGACACCTCGCTGTCCGCGTCGCGCGCGGCGATCCTGCCTCACTGGCCCTTGAACAGGCCCTGGAACTGCCGCGACACCGGCAGCTTCTCCGCGCACCCCTTGAGCGAGAGCTGCATCGTGTTCTCGTCGACACGCGTGGCGCTCGTGATGAAGCGGCTGTTGACAAGCACCGAGCGGTGGACCTGCCAGAACACGCCCGGATCCAGGTCGCCCAGCAGCTCCTTGAGGGCCGTGCGGATCCACGCTTCGCCGTCGCGATGCACGACGCGGGTGTAGCGGCTGTCGCTCTGGAAGAACAGGATGTCGTCCGGCGCGATCAACTGGATCTCGCGGCCCTGGCTGGCCTGGATGGGCCGCATCGAGGGCCGCTGCGCGGGCAGCAGCTGGCGCAGCAGCTCCAGCGTGGCCGCGGGCATCGCCGCCGAGGTTGGGCGACCGTGGGGGTCGACGTCGTCGGCGCCCGCCTTGTCCGGCGCGGCGCCGTTCAAGGCCTGGCGTTGTCTCAGTCGCTGGAGGCATTGCTCGAGCCGCAAGTCCTCGACCGGTTTCAGCACGTAGTCGACGGCGCCGGCTTCGAAGGCCGACAGCGCGTGATCGCCGTAGGCCGTGACGAACACGACCTGTGGCGGCTCCGCCAGCTGCGACAGGCGCTGCCCGACCTCCAGGCCGGACATGCCCGGCATGCGGATGTCCAGGAAGCAGAGCTGCGGTTCGTGCTCGAGGCAATCGTCCCAGGCATCGCAGCCGTTGACGCTGGCCGCCACGATCTCGATCTCCGGCGCCAGCCGGGCCAGCGCGGCGCGCAGTTGCTCGCGCGGACCTTCCTCGTCGTCCGCGATCAGGGTGCGGATCCTTGTCGTCATGCCTGTGGTCTCCCTCGAAAAATCTTGCGAAGCGTCCTGCGACGGCGTCCTTCAATGCGGCCCGGCGGCGTGCGCCAGCCCCGAGGCCGTCAGGCGGCCGGCACCTCGACCCAGGCGAGGCACCCCGGCGCTTCCAGCGAACCGGGCGTCAGGCCCAAGGTGGCGCGGGCGCCGAACTGGGCCTTGAGCCGTTCCCGCGTGTTGGCCAGGCCCAGGCCTTCGCAGGCCCCGGGCGGAAGCCCGCGGCCGCCGTCCTGCACCTCCAGGCGCAGGCGCCCGTCCATCGCCTTCACCCGCACGGCGATGTGTCCGCCGCGCAGGCTGGGCTCGATCCCGTGCGTGATCGCGTTCTCCGCCAGCGTCAGCAAAGTGCCGGGCGGCAGGCTCGCGGTGTCGATCGCGGCCTGGGCGGTCTCGTCCGTGTCCAGCGACCAGCTCAGCCGCTGCCCCAGCCGCGCCTGCATGATGTCCAGGTAGCTGCGCACGATCTGCAGTTCCTGCGACAGCGGCAGCCGGTCCTGCTCGAACATCGGCAGCGTCGCCCGCAGGTAGCGCGTCAGCGAGCGCAGCATCGGCCCGGCGCGGTCGTCGCGCGTGTCGACCCAATGCTGCAGCGATGCCAGCGTGTTGAAGAGGAAATGCGGCTGGATCTGCGCCGTGGCCAGCCGCTGCGCCATCGCGATGCGCTCGTCCTGCGCGTCGAGCTCCGCCAGCCGCGCCCCCAGCTGCTGCGTCCGGTACAGCGTCAGGAACCACCACGACGACACCGTCAGCGTCATCCCGCCCGCGACGAAGGGCAGCAGGTCGCGGGCCTCTTCCCGGAAGCCCGCCTTCGTCATGCCCAGCGTGAACAGCACCATCAGCACGCTCAAGGCGAGGGTCGCGCCGTTGAAGCGGGTCCGGGTCGGCTGGCGCCACAGCCAGCGCGAGACGCTCAGGCCGATGGACGCCATCGCCAGTCCGCCGATCAGGATCACATGTGCCAGGTGGCGCGGCAGCATCGTGTAGAAGACCAGCACCAGCACCAGCACGTTGCTCATCACGTAGCAGTCGATGGCGGAGGACCAGGTCTTCAGGCCGGAGCGTTCGATCTCGGCATCGCTGAAGGTGCGCCTCGGGCCCGGGAACAGCCATTGCGTCCAGTCGACCTGGACGGCGCCGGGGTCGGCGGCGGTGGACGTCGACGGGGCCGGTGATGTTGCTGGCGATGGCACTGGCACTGCCGATGGCACTGGCGATGGCGATGGCGATGGCGCGATGCCGGCCGCGGCGGGCGGCTTGACCTGGGGGACCGCGTCGGCGGGAGCGCTGGGCGAAGTCATGCGGCGAGTCTAGGCCAGGGGGCCGTCGACCGCCTCCGGATGCGGCGAATGGCAGTGGGTGGGGACGATCAGCCGACTGCGACGACCGAGCGGACGCCATGGCGGCCGGTGCCCCGCTCCGCTCAATCGCCTCCTCACGCTCGGCATTCGCTCCACGGGGCACCGGCCGCCACGGCTGCCATCAGCAGAGCGGCTCGCCGCCGACGAAGACCTTCAGCGTGCCCGGGTCGATCAGGATCCAGGCTTCGCCGCGCGTCAGCGGCTCGGTGGCGACGATGGCGATGCGATCGTCCTCGGTGGTCTTGGCAGCCAGGTCGACGCTGACGTCCTCGTCCTGCAGGGTCACGTGGCCGAACGGCGGCCGGCGCAGCAGGTAGTGCAGCTTGGTCGAGCCGTGCGCCCACAGCGCCTGGCCGTTGGAGAGCAGCATGTTGAAGGTGCCGTGACCGTTGAGCCGCGGCAGCAGTTCGCGCAGCGTGTGGTTCAGCTCCTCGATCGCCGGCATGTCGGCGTGCGCCTTGGCCAGTTCCTGCATCAGCCAGCAGAAGGCCTGCTCGCTGTCGGTCTGCCCCACCGGCTTGAAGGCCGCATGCAGCCGCGGCGCGAAGCCCTTGAGGTCGCCGTTGTGCGCGAACACCCAGTAGCGGCCCCACAGCTCGCGCACGAAGGGGTGCGTATTCTCCAGGGATACGACGCCCTGCGTCGCCTTGCGGATGTGCGCGATGACGACGTCGCTGCGGATCGGGTAGGTCTTGACCAGCTCCGCCAGCGGCGAGACCCGCGCGCTGTGGTGGTCGACGAAGTGCCGCAGCCCGCGGCCTTCGAAGAACGCGATGCCGAAGCCGTCCTTGTGCTCGTGCGCCCGCGTCGCCAGCCCGGCGAAGCTGAACATCACATCGGTGGGTCGGCGGGCATTCATGCCCATCAGCTGGCACATCGCGGTCTCTCCAGGCTCAGGTCGCTGCGCTCATCATGCAACGGGTCATTCCAGGAACAGCCGCGTGATCCCCTTCAGGCTGACCAGGTTGCCGGGATTGCTGGTCTCGTTGAGCACGCCGCTCATGCGCCGCAGCAGGCGCGGACTCTTCTGCGCGCGCCAGATCAGCAGGTCGGCCAGCCAGGGGAAACGGTTCACGCGGTTGCCGCGCTCGTACAGGTCGTATTTGGGCTGCAGCGCGCGCAGGCCCGATTCGTACTGATCGCGGACCAGGCTGTCGCGGGCGCTGTCGATGCCGGTCGTCCCGGCGATGCGATGCGCCAAGATCGCTTCCGCGGCCAGCAGGCCGGTCTCCATCGCCTTGCCGATGCCCTCGCCTGTGAACGAATAGGTCGAGCCCGCCGCCTCGCCGGTGACCAGCAGCCCGGGCCGCGTCCAGCGCGCGCCGTTGAGCGTGCAGCGCAGCGGCGCGCCCTTGAGTTCGCCGACCAGCTCGCCCTCGGCCATCAGCCGCTTCGCGGGCGGATAGTGCTCGACGAAGGCGTCGAAGATGGCGCGCAGGTTGACGTCCTTCTTCTGGCCCTTCCCGGCCAGGTCCTTGTGGCTGTCGGTCACGCCGACGCCGATGTTGAAGCTGCCGTCCGGCGCCGGGAAGATCCAGCCGTAGCCCGGTTGCACCGCCTTGCACCAGACCACTTCCAGCGCCTTGATCTCGCCGACCATCGTCGGCGCCCGCACGTAGCCGCGCAACGCGACGCCGCTGGGGGTGTGGCGCTCGCACATGCCGGCCGCCGTCAGCGCCTTGGGCACCGCGCCGGTGGCCAGGATCACCCAGTCGGCGGCGATCTCGTGGGACTGGCCGTCGAGGGTGAGCCGCGCGCCGCGCACACGGCCCTGCGCGTCCTCCAACGCCGATTCGAAGCGCGCCGGCGCCAGGAAACGCGCGCCGGCTTCCTGGGCGCCGAGGTTCAGGATCTCGTCGAGCTGCTTGCGCGGCAGCACCGCGAGGTGGCCCGGCACGTCGATGCGGCCGCCGCGCGGTCCGACGCAGCCCACGTGCGTCGAGCGCTCCGCCTTGGCCATCACCCGGTCCAGCAGGCCCAGGCGTTCGAGCGCCTGGTGGGCGTCGGGGATCAGGCCGTCGCCGCAGACCTTGTCGCGGCCCAGCGGCTGCTGGTCGACCATCACGACGTCCAGACCCGCGCGGGCGAGCCAGCGCGCGGCCGCGCTGCCGGCGGGGCCGGCGCCGATGATCAGGACCTGGCAGGCGGCGGGCGGACCCGCGGGCGACTCGACGGACATGGGGGCGTTTCTGACAGCGAAGAACAACCGCACATTCTAGGGAGCCCGTCGAGGCGGCGGGACCGGCGATTCCCACCCCCGCGGGCGGACGGCGGCGCGCCGTCGTCGGGACGAAAAAAAAGCGGGAGGGTCTCCCCTCCCGCTTCCCTGTGGCTGACCCGCTCAGAACGAGTAGGTGGCCCGGACGTAGTACGCGCGACCGGTCGGATCGGCGTAACGCGAGTCCCAGCCGCCGCCCTGGAAGAGATCTTCCTGGTTGGAGAACGGCGGATCGCGGTCGAACAGGTTGCGCACGCCCAGGACCAGCGACAGGTCCTTGCGCGGCGCCCAGCTGCCGAACAGGTCGAAGGTGGTGTACGACGGCACGCGCGCGTGGGTGGTCGGATCGAAGTCCGCGTAGCCCGACTTGTAGCGCATCGTCACGCCGGCGCCGAAGTCCTGGTAGCGCCAGTTGGTCGTCAGGTTGTGCTGCCAGCGGAAGATCGGACCCGACTCGCCGTAGTTGCCCACGTTGCGAACCCAGTAGCCGTCCTTGAAGTCCTGGAACTCGTACTTGGCGACGTAGGTGCTGTTCAGCGCGAAGTCGAACTGGCCGATCGCGCTGTTCAGGCGGTACTGGGCGCTCAGGTCCAGGCCGTTGGTGCGCACCTTGCCCAGGTTCAGCAGCGTCTGGTCGACGTAGCCGCACTCTTCGCCGGGGCAGTTGCTGGCGATGGACAGCGTGTTGCCCGGGCCGAAGTGGAAGTACTGCTGCAGCGCCGGGTAGGTGCCGTAGTTGTTGAACAGCGCGAACTGCGGGATCGAGCCGATCGTGTCCTTCAGGTGCACCCACCAGAAGTCCACGCCCACGCTCAGGTTGGCCGCCGGTTCGACGACGAAGCCCAGGGTGGCGGTCTTCGACTTCTCGGGACGCAGGTTCTTGTTGCCGGCGTTCAGCACCTGGAACTGCGCTTCGCACTGGGTGCCGGACTGGCCGTCCGGGCACAGCAGCGGGTTGGCGTAGTTGCCCGCGGTGTTGGTGTAGGCCGGGCTGCCGTACAGCTCATACAGCGTCGGCGCGCGGAAACCGGTGGACGCCGAGCCGCGCACCAGCAGTTCCTTCATCGGCTGGAAGCGGAAGCTGGCCTTCGGGTTGGTGGAGCTGCCGAAGTCGCTGTACTTGTCGTAGCGGACCGAGGCCGTCACGTCCAGGGACTTGAGCACCGGCACGTTCAGTTCGCCGTACAGCGCGCTGACGTTGCGCGAGCCCTCGGCCAGCGAGTTCGGATCCACGCCGGTCGAGGCCGAGACCTTGGCGGCGAAGTCGGTGTTGGCCGCCGACTTGAACTTCTCGTGGCGGAACTCCACGCCCAGCGCGAGCTGCGACGGGCGGCCGGCGCCGAACCAGTCGACGAGGTCGCGGCTGGCGTGCGCGTTCAGGTTGGTGACCGTGCCCTTGGCCGATTCCAGCAGGCCGTTCAGCGCGGCCTGCTGCAGCAGCGCGGTGCCGGTGGCGTCCTGGTCGCCGAACGGGTTGATGCGGCCGTCCGCCAGGCCGGCGCCGATCAGGTCGCCGTCGGCATAACCGCTGACCAGGTACTGGTCGACCTTGTTGCGGTTGTAGGACAGGTTGACCGAGTAGTCCCAGCCCAGGCCGTTGCCGTCGGCCGTGAACATCAGGCGCTGCTGGTTGTTCTTGTTGGTCTGGCCGCGCGAGCCGTTGGGGAAGTCGCGCCAGTACACCGACACCGGCTGGGTGGTGTCGATCAGCGAGCCCGCGGGCGGCGTCGGGTAGTACTTGGTGCCCGGGTTGACGTCATAACCGCCGTAGGGGACCGGGGCGACGAAGGTCGTGACCTCGTTGCGGGTCGCGAACAGCTCCGCGCCCAGCGTCAGGCTGTCGTTGACCAGCAGGCTGCCCTTGATCAGGCCGGAGGTGGTCTCGACCTTGGGGATGAAGTCGACGAACGAGGCGGTGACCAGCTTGCAGGCGCCGCCGGAGTAGATCATCTGCGTCCCGGTGCAGGCGGTGCCCGTCGGGTTGTAGAAGGTCGCGTTGTCCTGCGTGTAGTTGGCCGGCGCGGTGCTGTAGGACAGGCCGCCGGGCATGCGCTGGTTGAAGTTGCGCTGCGTGCCGTCGATGGCGTCCTGCTTGCGGTACGAGATCGAGCCGAACAGGTTGAAGCCCTGCTTCTGCAGGTCGCCGTAGCCGTAGCCGGCGTTGAAGTTGCGCGACTTGCCGCCGGTCTTCTCGGGGGAGTCGGCGCCCAGGGTGATGGTGCCGCCCTGGAAGTTGGACTTGGTGATGAAGTTGATCACGCCGCCGATGGCGTCCGTGCCGTACAGCGCGGAGGCGCCGTCTCGCAGCACTTCGATGCGGTCGATCGCCGCGAACGGGATCATGTTCAGGTCGGGCGCCGAGCCGTCGACCGCGTTGTTGGCGATGCGCTGGCCGTTCAGCAGCACCAGGGTCTTGTCGGCGCCGATGCCGCGCATGTCGGCGAAGGACGCGCCGCCGCTGCTGGAGCCGATCGACTGGGCCGTGTTGCCGGTGGACTGCACCGACGACAGGTTGGCCATCACCTGCTCGACGGAGGTGATCCCCGACTTCTTCAGGTCGTCCATCTTCACCACCGTCACCGGGACGGCGGTCTCGGCGTCGATCCGCTTGATGGCCGAGCCGGTGACGACGACCCGCTCGAGCTGGGTCTGGTCCTGCTGCTGGGCGAGCGCCGGAAGGGACGCGGCCGCGAAGGTGGCGGCGACTGCCAGGCTCACCGCGTTCAGTTTGTACATCTCTGCAACTCCTAAGCGTAGACGGCGCGTGTGGCGCCGAGACGGCGCGGTAACACCGCGAAGAACAACGCCCTGTCGTCTGTCGTCAGGGCGTCGCAAAAACAGTGTGCAGAGCTGCGTGTTTCCCGATGTTGCTCCGGTGCGCTCTCCGAGTCGGTTGGCCTAAACGAGGGTTAACCCGACACGATCCGTGCTCAAAAGGTGGCGGTTTGACAACAAAGATGCACCAACTTGGACGACTGGGTCGGGTGAGGGGTGATGTCTCAAAGCCATCCGGGCGAATACTGGAAAACGTGGCCCTCCGTTCTGGGGGTGACCCTGCCGTCTGTTGCCAGTGACCAACGACACACCCGTGTCGACGGTCATGCGAAGACATCAACGATTCTTTACATGACAGTCACGCACCAATTTGATGCCGGAAGAAAAGCAAATAAAAACAATGGGTTAGCAAATAGTTGCAATCCCGGTGTGCTGCGAAACGTATCCAAAGAGGCAAGCGGGCATGACTTCCAGTTGGCGGTTACCCGGAGAAGTCGGCCAGATGACGCTCTCCACAATCACTTCGCTCGAGTCACCCGGCGCGTAGCCCTGGCCTGTCCGACCTGGACGGACAGGTCGCTGGGTCAGAGGTCCACAAGCCCACACGCATCCTTCGGAGAAGTCATGCATCAACGTTCAAAGATTGCTTTCGCAGCGCTGCTGGCCATTGCCGGCACCGCTCAAGCACAACAGGCCCCGGCGGCCAGCTCGCCCACACAGATCGAACGCGTGGAGATCACGGGTTCGCGCATCCGCCAGATCGACGTCGAGACGTCGCAGCCGGTGCAGACGGTGACCCGCGAAGACATCCGCAAGTCGGGCCTGGTCACCGCCGGCGACATCGTCAACGCGCTGACCTCCGCAGGCACCCCTGACTTCAGCAAGGGCGCCGTGCTGACCTCCAACCGCGAGCAGGGCGGCCAGTACGCCAACCTGCGCAACCTGGGTTCCCAGCGCGTGCTGGTCCTGGTCAACGGCAAGCGCTGGTCGACCTCGATCAACGGCTACACCGACATGTCCAACATCCCGTCCGCGCTGATCGAGCGCGTCGAGGTGCTGAAGGACGGCGCGTCGGCCATTTACGGCTCGGACGCCATCGCCGGCGTGGTGAACTTCATCCTGAAGAAGGGCTTCGAAGGCATCGAGGCCTCGGCCTTCTACGGCCAGAACGAAAAGGGCGACGGCACGTCCAAGCAGTTCGACCTGACCCTGGGCACCCGCAGCGACAAGGCTTCGGTGGTCGCCAACATCTCGTACTCGAGCCAAGGCGTCATCTGGGCGAAGGACCGCGCGATCACCTCGTGCTCGTACGGCCCGGACCACTGCTCCGACGGCTGGGGCGCTTCGCCCTGGGGACGGATCAGCCCGCTGACGGCCGCCGGCCTGGCCAACACCTCGGCCGCCACGGGCGGCTTCAACCAGATCCTGAACCACACGGGCGGTCTGGAAGGTCTGGCCGACGGCGTCGGCGCCGATGCGTCCAACCCGGCCAACTACCACACGACCCGCGCGGGCGACACGTTCAACTCGTCGTCGCAGATGATGTTCGCCAGCCCGGTCGAACTGAAGTCGCTGTTCGTCAAGGGCGACTACGACATCTCCGACAACCTGCGCTTCAAGACGTCCGCCAACTACGCGGAGCGTGAATCGACCGCGCAGGTCGCTGGTTATCCGTTCAACAGCCGCTCGCAGGTCGGCTTCCCGGTCTACCTGGACAAGGACAGCTACTACAACCCGTACGGCAACCGCGTGGCCGGCGCCGGCAACGGCCAGGACCTGTTCGTGACCCGCCGCGTGGTCGAGCTGCCGCGCGTCACCCAGAACAACGCCAAGACCCTGCATCTGGACACTGGCCTCGAAGGCGACTTCACGGTGGCCGGCAAGGGCTTCAACTGGGACGTGGGCGTCCTGTACGACAAGACCGACGGCGTGGTCAACGGTTCGGGCAACCTGAACCTGGTGAACCTGAAGAACGCCATGGGTCCGTCGTTCCTGAACAGCGACGGCGTGGTCCAGTGCGGTACCGCCGCCAAGCCGATCCCGCTGACGCAGTGCACGCCGTTCAACATCATCGGCGGCCCGAGCGCCTCGACGCCGGCCGCCCTGGCCTACGTCAACGCGCTGACGCACGCCACCTACGGCAGCACGATCACCTCGTACCAGGCCAACATCGGCGGCAGCCTGCTGACGCTGCCCGCGGGCGAGCTGGGTGCGTCGATCGGCGCGGAATACCGCCGCCTGTCCGGCCATGACACGCCGGACCTGATGGCCAGCCGCGGGTACACCACCGACCTGGCCGGCAACGCGACCGACGCGAAGTACAACATCAAGGAAGTCTACGGCGAGCTGAACATCCCCGTGCTCAAGGGCATGACGATGGCCGAGCAGCTGGACCTGAACCTGGCGACCCGCTACTCGGATTACAGCAACTTCGGCAGCACGACCAACAGCAAGGCGTCGTTCAAGTGGAAGCCGGTCAAGGACCTGCTGTTCCGCGGCACGATCGCTGAAGGTTTCCGTGCACCGACGATCGGCGACACCTTCGGTGGCGGCCAGCAGTCGTTCGACAGCTACTACGATCCTTGCGACACCGGCCCGCGCGGCGCGGCGACCGGTTCGGCGGCCGTGGCGGCCAACTGCCTGGCCAAGGGCGTTCCGGCGAACTTCCGCCAGATCAACCAGGCCGGTTCGCCGGTCAACGCCTCGACGCAAGGCACCGCAGCCTTCAACGCCGGCGCCGGCAACGCGACGCTGACCCCGGAAACCGCGCTGACCAAGACGCTGGGCTTCGTGTTCAGCCCGTCGCAGGTGCAAGGTCTGACGGTCGGCGTGGACTGGTACCGCGTCGACATCAAGAACGTCATCACCTCGATCTCGGCGCAGTACGTGCTGGACCAGTGCTACGTGCAGAACAACCCGACGTTCTGCGCCTCGATCCAGCGTGATCCGAGCAACGGCATGGTCACGTACCTGGAGCGCGGCAACCTGAACCTGGCGCAGATCCAGACCGAAGGCATCGACGTCAGCGCGTCGTACCAGCTGCCCCGTACCTCGTTCGGCCAGTTCCGCGTGGGCCTCGAGCTGTCCTACCTGACGAAGTACCGTCAGAAGGCCACGAAGGACTCCAACTGGGACAAGTACGAAGGCGAATGGCCTTACTACCGCGTGAAGGCGAACCTGCCGATCGACTGGTCGATGGGTGACTGGGGCGTCCGCTTCATGACCCGTTACTTCAGCTCGTTCAAGGACCAGTGCTGGGACGTGGACGTGGAGTGCACGAACCCCGACACCGAGCAAAGCTGGGGCTCCGGCTACCACCGCAAGTCGGCTCAGATCTTCAACGACCTGAGCGTGACCTGGAAGTCGCCGTGGAAGGGTGTGATCCAGGTGGGTGCGAACAACCTGTTCGACATCAAGCCGCGCATCAACTACCAAGCCGGTTCCGCTGGTCTGGCTGCTTCGTCGGCGGCCTCGGTGGATCCCAACATGCCGGTCGACCGCTTCATGTACGTCCGCTACACCCAGTCGTTCTGATCTCCCGATCAGTCGTCTGAAAAGCGAAGCCCCGCGAAAGCGGGGCTTTTTCGTTTCCGGCCAGACGAGCGCCGATGTCACCGCGTCGACCGACAAAGGAAAACGCCCGATGCGTGCATCGGGCGTCCGGGGAATGGGCAGGCGTGCGCGCGCATGGGCCGGCCTTTGCGACCATCCTGGCAGGCCACCCCGCCAGGACCGGTCGCGGCGTCGATCAGAAGTTGTAGCTGCCCGTCAGGTAGACGGTACGGCCCAGCGGGCTGGCGTAACGCGGGTCGTATCCGACCTGGTGGCCCGACGAGTCACGCAGGGTGAACGGCGGGATCTGGTTGGTCAGGTTCTGGATGCCCAGACGCAGTTCCAGCGCCTTGCTGTAGCGGTAGGTGCCCTGGTAGTCGAAGGTGATGTAGTTCGGCACCAGCAGCTGGATACGCGTGTTCACGCCGGTCTGCAGGTCGCGGACGGTCTGTTCGATGTCCTTGTAGCCCGAGCGGTACTTCACCGAAATCGAGTTTGTGAACTTGCCGGTCTCCAATGCGAACTTGGCCTGCGCCGTGTTGCGGAAGATGACCTGGGCATCGATCCCGTACTTGCCAAGGCTGTCGGTGAACTCGTTGGCGGTGCCAGGCTTCGTGTACTTGGCCTCGATCATGTAAGTGCCGTTGACCGTGGTGCTCAGGCGGCCCAGGCCCTCAATGTTGAGGCGACCGTCCAACTGCCAGTCCAGGCCGCTGTAGTTCGACTTGCCGATGTTGGTCGACACCGACTTGTAGGCGTAGTACGCGCTCGACTCCGCGGGTAGCTTGTAGGTCGTGAACAGGTCCTGGAACTGCTGCGGATTGGCGAAGGCCTGGTTGGCGGAGACCGCGCTCACCGCGTCACGCAGGTCGATCGTCCAGTAGTCGAGGCTGGCGCCGAAGTTGCGGGTCGGGTCGAAACGAATGCCCAGGGTGGCCTGCTTGGACTTTTCGGGCTTCAGGTTCTCGTTGCCGCCGGACAACTGCGTGTACTGCGCATTGCCGGTCTTGCACGGCGCCGCGTCCTTGTTGTCGCCCGGGAACGGGCAGGGGTAGCTGGACGCCGTGACGCCGTTGTTCACCAGCGGCTGGGCGATGTCCAGCATGTCCGGCGCCTTGAAGCCGGTGCCGTAGGAGCCGCGCAGGACGACGGTACTGGTCGGCTTGTAGCTGGCGGACAGCTTGTAGGTCGTCGCGGTCTCGGTCTTGCCGAAGTCGCGGTTGTTCACGCTGTCCTTGATCTTGCTGATGCTGTCGTAGCGCAGCGCTGCGTTCAGCTCGAGGTTCTTGAGGATGGGGAAGCGCGCCTCGGCGAACGCGCCGATGTTGTCACGTTCCATGTCGTAGCGAGGGTTGGCGGCGAAGTTGTAGATGACGCCGTTCACCGCGTCGGCCGACGGCGTCTGCTTGTAGTGGTAGTTGCGGAAGTCCGCGCCGACGCCCAGGCTGACCGCGCCCGCGGGCAGGTTGAAGATCTCGCCGGAGGCGCGCACGTCGGCACCCTTGAGTGTCGTCGAGGCCTCGCGGATCGTGCCGTGATAGATCGAGTCCTTGATCAGCTGCTGCGTCGCGGCGCTCTGGTTGCCGGAGGGCACGAACGGATCCAGCGCGCCGGTGGACAAGATGCTGCCGAACTCTTTGGCCTTGAAGTAGCCGCCGACGTATTTCTCGTCCAGGGCGTTCTCGGACCAGGTCAGGGCGCCGTTCAAGGTCCAGTCGCCGAGCTCCGCATCGGCGCCGACGACGACATGCTTGGCGTCGGTCACCGTGCGGGAATCGCGGGTGCCGAAATCGGTCGCGCGATAGCTCGCGTTGATCGTGTCGACGTGGGCGAGCTGCGCCGGCGTCAGGTACGGTGCCACGTACTTGGTGAACAGCGGAGAGGTCGTCGCGATGGCGATAGGCACCGGATTCGGCGCGATGCGAGCGGTCAGGTCCAGGCGGGTGAAGGCGACGTCCGAGAACAGTTTGATGCGATCGTTGATCTTGGCTTCGCCGGTGACGAACAGCGAGTCGCGGGTCGATTCCGGGTACACGTCGATCGTGCTGACGAAGTCGAAGGCGCACTGCGCGGTCCCGGCCTTGGCGGAGGAGTTCGCCGGGATGGTGTTGGCCAGGCTGTAGACGTTGTTGGGCGCGCACTTGCCATTGACCATGCGGTACGGATTGAACGCGTACGCCGGGATCGTCGTGGTTTCGCCGGGCAGGCGCTTGAACACCACCGTGGCGTTGGCCGGGTCGGCCGAGGTGCTGGTGCGGTCGTACGCGTAGTTCTTGCCGTTGAAGGTGAACGGCAGATAGGCGCTCTTGGAGAAGCTGCGGTCGCCGGACTTCAGCTGCTGCTGGTCGTCGCGGCGGTAGGTGGCGACGACGTTGAAGCCGTCGCGGCTCAGGTCGCCCAGGCCGTAGGTGGCGCTGACGTTGTAGGCCGTGCCGCCGTTGCCGAGCGGGTTGCTGTAATTGGCGGTGATGTTGCCGCCCTGGACATTCTTCTTCAGCACGAAGTTCACCACGCCGGCGATGGCGTCGGAACCGTACAGCGCGGAGGCGCCGTCGGTCAGGACTTCGATGCGCTCGATGGCGCTCATCGGGATCGAATTCAGGTTGATGCGGCTGCCCGACCCCGTCGGGGCGATGCGGCGGCCATTCAGCAGCACCAGCGTGTAGCTTTCGCCGATGCCGTGGATCGATGCGGTGGCGATGCCGCCCGAGTTCGAGCCGATGGCGATGTCGCCGATCGTCAGGTTGCCGCCCATCGCGGGCAGGCGCTGGATCAGGTCGGCCACGTTGTTCGCGCCCGAGGCCTTGATTTCCTCCTGCGTGATGATCTGGACGGGCAGCGCGCCTTCGTTGGCGACGCGTTTGATGCTCGAGCCGGTGATCTCGATGCGCTCGAGCTGGGCGTTCTCCTGGGCATGGGCGGTGCCCATCGAGGCGGCGAGTAGCGCGGCCGCGAGGCTCACGCGGCGGAGTTGAAGCGAAGGGGTCATGCCGGATCCGTGAAGTGGCAAAAATGATTACAGGACTGACAACTTTGTGTCATCAAACACTGCGCTTAGGTAAACAAACTTTAAGCAATACCGGATTTGCCGAATCTCGGTGACGCTCCCTAAGGGTTTTTCACGCTTGAACGAGCGGTGCTCACCATATTTGCCGTTTCGATCGAAGACGAGCAGTCAAGATGCTGACTAGGTGGGTTCAAAATGATGAAATTGACACTTCACGGAAGCAAAAAAAAAAGCGACCCGAAGGTCGCTTTCATGGGGGAGGCGTACGCCGCACGATGGCGGCAATTCGAGACAGATGCTTACAGTTGTTTGCCGCCAGCTTGATCGCGGGCAGCTCCCGCCGCCTTGCGCTTCTGTCGCCAGGCGTGCAGCAGCGGTTCCGTGTAGCCACTGGGCTGTTCACGCCCCCTGAACACCAGATCCAGCGCTGCCTGATACGCCATGCTGTTCGGATGGCCGACCATCGGTTCGTAAATCGGGTCTCCCGCGTTCTGGCCGTCGACCACTGCGGCCATCCGTTCGAATGTCGCCCGAACTTGTTGTTCGGTCACGACGCCGTGGTGCAGCCAGTTCGCCACGTGCTGACTGGAGATGCGCAATGTCGCACGGTCTTCCATCAGTCCGATCTGGTTGATGTCCGGCACCTTCGAACAACCGACCCCCTGATCGATCCAGCGCACCACGTAACCGAGGATGCCCTGGATGTTGTTGTCGAGCTCCTGCTGCTTCTCCGCATCGCTCCAGGACGGGTCGGCGGCGACCGGGATCGTGAGCAGACGCTGGAGCAGTTCGGCGCGATCGACGCCGGGCGCCTCGGCCTCGATCTGCTGCTGGACCTGCGCCACGTTGACCTGGTGGTAATGCAGCGCGTGCAGCGTGGCGGCGGTCGGGCTCGGCACCCAGGCAGTGTTCGCGCCGGCCTTGGGGTGGGCGATCTTCTGCTCGAGCATCGCGGCCATCAGGTCGGGCATGGCCCACATGCCCTTGCCGATCTGGGCGCGGCCGCGCAGGCCGGCGCTCAAGCCCGTCAGCACGTTGTTGCGCTCATAGGCCTGGATCCAGGCGCTGGCCTTCATGTCGCCCTTGCGCAGCATCGGACCGGCGAGCATCGCGGTGTGCATCTCGTCGCCGGTGCGGTCGAGGAAGCCGGTGTTGATGAAGGCGACGCGGCTTGGCGCCGCGGCGATGCAGGCCGCGAGGTTGACGCTGGTGCGGCGCTCCTCGTCCATGATGCCCAGCTTGACCGTCGAGGCCGGCAGGCCGAGCAGCTGCTCGACGCGGCCGAACAGCTCGTTGGCGAAGCCGACCTCGGCCGGGCCGTGCATCTTCGGCTTGACGATGTAGATCGAGCCCCGGCGCGAGTTGCGCAGTCCGGAACCCGACAGCTGTTTCAGGTCGTGCACCGAGATCAGCGTCGTGATCACCGCGTCCATGATGCCTTCGGGGATCTCGCGACCGCCGTCGAGCAGGATGGCCGGGTTGGTCATCAGGTGGCCGACGTTGCGCACGAACAGCAGCGAACGTCCCGGCAGCACGACGTCGTCGCCGCCGTTGGCCGCCTTGTAGACGCGGTCCGGATTCAGGCGGCGCACGAAGCTGCGGCCGCCCTTGCTGACTTCCTCGGTCAACGAGCCGCGCAGGATGCCCAGCCAGTTGCGGTAGGCCAGGAGCTTGTCCTCGGCGTCGACGGCGGCGATCGAGTCCTCGAGGTCGAGGATGGTGGACAGGGCCGACTCCATCAGCAGATCCGAGACGCCGGCGGCGTCGGCCTGGCCGATCGTCGACGTGCGGTCGAACTGGATCTCGAGGTGGATGCCGTTGTGGCGCAGCAGGATCGCGGTCGGGGTGGCAGCCTCGCCCAGATAGCCGATGAACTGGGACGGATCGGCCAACGCGACCGTGCGGCCGTCCTTCAGCGCGACGGCCAGTGCGGTGCCGGTGACCGTGTAGCCGCTGGCGTCGGCGTGCGACGCGCCGGCCAGCGGCGCGGCCTGGTCCAGCACCTGGCGGGCGAAGGCGATGACCTTGGCGCCGCGGACCGGGTTGTAGCCGCCGGCGCGCTCGGCGCCGTCGGCCTCGGGGATCACGTCGGTGCCGTAGAGCGCGTCATAGAGCGAGCCCCAACGCGCGTTCGCCGCGTTCAGCGCATAGCGCGCGTTCAGGATAGGCACCACCAGCTGCGGACCGGCCTGGATGGCGAGTTCCGCGTCCACGTTGGCGGTCGTCGCCTTCGGGTCCGCCGGCAGCGGCACCAGATAACCGATCTGCTTCAGGAAGGCCTGGTAGGCCGCCATGTCGGCGATCGGGCCGGGGTGGGTGCGATGCCAGCCGTCGATCTCGGTCTGCAGCCGGTCGCGTTCGGCCAGCAGGGCGGCGTTCTTCTGCGCCAGCTCGTGCGCCAGCGCATCGAAGCCCTGCCAGAAGGCGGCGGGCTCGACGCCGGTCCCGGGCAGTGCCTCGGTCTCGATGAAACGGGCCAGGGCGGCATCGACCTGGAGGCGGTGGTGTTGGCTGCGTGCGGTCATGACGGCTCCGAAAGACGGTTCAACGGTGCGTCGACTGTAGGCCGGGAGGGGCTGGCGATTCATGTCGGCCCTGGTCGAGGATCCCTGACTTTTTTGCACAAATAACAACGGCAAGGGTCGTCATTCATTGCTTCCGGCGGTGCAACGGTCCAACAATCGCCGCCCATGGATCGCCTCAAACAGATCGAGTCCTTCGCGCTCGTCGCGACCAAGGGCAGCCTGACCGCCGCGGCGCAGGCCGAAGGCGTGGCGCCCGCCGTGATGGGCCGCCGCCTCGATGCGCTGGAGGCGCGGCTCGGCGTGAAGCTGCTGCTGCGCACCACACGCAAGCTCACGCTGACGCACGAGGGCATCGCGTTCCTCGAGGACTGCCAGCGCCTGCTCGCCGAGTTCGCCAGCGCGGAGGCCAGCGTCAGCGCCGGCGGCGTGAAAGCGAGCGGCCATCTGCGGATCACCGCGCCGGCGGGATTCGGCCGGCGCCACGTCGCGCCGCTGGTGCCGGCCTTCCTGTCGCGGCACCCGGAGGTCAGCGTGTCGCTGAACCTCAGCGACCGCGTCGTCGACATCGTCAACGAGGGCTTCGACTGCGCGGTACGCGTCGGCGATCTCACCGATTCCAGCCTCATCAGCATGCGCCTGGCCGACAACCGGCGGCTGTGCGTGGCGGCACCGTCCTATCTGAAGCGTGCCGGCACGCCGAAACATCCGTCCGAGCTGATGCGGCACGAGTGCCTGACGCTGAGCTCCGACGCGAGCCAGACGCGCGGCTGGGCGTTCCGCATCGACGGCCAGGTGCAGCATCTGCGGCCCAGCGGACGGCTCGACTGCAGCGACGGCCAGGTGCTGCACGACTGGTGCCGGCAGGGGCTCGGCCTGGCCTGGCGCAGCACCTGGGAAGTGGCCGCGGCGCTGCAGGCGGGTGAACTCGTCAGCGTGCTCGACGACTTCGCCGCGCCGCCCAACGGCATCTTCGCCGTGCTGCCCCAGCGCAAGCACCTGCCGCTGCGCGTCAGGCTCTGGATAGACTTCCTGAAAGAACACCACGGCAGCCCCAACTACTGGGCGCGCGCCTCCACCTGGGAGACCCCATGACCCTCGAAGCCCTGCTCGCCGGCCTGCACATCGTGGCCCTCCTCAGCCTGGTTGTTTTCCTGTCCAGCCAGGCGGCGCTGTGCCGCAGCGAATGGATGAATCCGGCCGTCGTGCGTCGCCTGTCGCGCCTGGACATGATTTACGGCATGACCGCGGTGGCGGTGCTGCTGACCGGCCTGGCCCGCACTTGGTGGGGCATGAAGGGCCTGGGCTGGTACTGGCACCAGCCGCTGCTGCACTTCAAGTTCGGGATGTTCGTCGTGATCGGGCTGATCTCGATCAAGCCGACGCTGACCTTCCGCCGCTGGCTCAAGACGCTGGACGGCGGCGGCGGCCTGCCGAGTGAGACCGAGATCCGTTCGACGCGCCGCCTGATCATGATGCAGGCGCACTTGCTGATCCTGATCCCGATCGCGGCGGTGATGCTGGCACGCGGAGTCTGGACGAAATGAACATGGCCCTCGGGAGAGGGCCATGTTCATGGTGCGTGGCGCGAGTCGCGCGGCGTCACTTGGCCGAGAGGCACTCCTTCATGAAGGCCTTGCGGGCATCGCCGGTCTTGCCCTTGGCGTCGGCATTGCACGTGGTCATCTTGGCCTGCTGAGCGGTCTTGGCCGGCGACGACGCCGTCTCGCCCTTGAGGCAGCTGCTCATGAAGGCCTTGCGCTCGTCGCCCGACTTGTCCTTGGCATCGGCGTTGCAGCTCTTCATCAGCTGCTGCTGCTTCAGCTGCTTCTCGGAAGGGGCCTTCTTCGCGTCGTCCGCGGCGTGCGCGCCCAGCGCGGCCAAGGCCAGCAGGGCACCGGCGAACAGCGAGGTCGGGGTCAGGTGTTTCATCACTCTCTCCTACGGGGGCTACAGGGGGTTGGGGAAGGACCTGTCGGGCAGTTGAGCACAGCAACGAACGGCTCTCAAGAGCGGTTGACGGCCGTCAAGAGAATGGGTGACTCGCATCCGTTGACGCCGATTCCACGCGGAATCGCAACCGCGAGTCAGTGCCTCACTCACATGATCCGGCGCGGAGACGCCAGCGCCTCATGGGCGAGATGGAGCCGCCTGACCAGGACCTGTATGAAAGCCCGGTCGAAACGATGCTGGCACTCCGGGCTGAGCTGCCCCAGCGAGTCCGGCGTGAAGGACACGGTTGTGCAAAGTTGGGTCACCTTGATGTCGGTGCTGTGGCGACGCAGGTCGGGATTCGGCGCGAGGTAGGCCATCTCGCCGACCGAGGTGCCGGTGCCCAGCGTCGCGACCAGCGCGCCGTCGCGCCAGACCTCGACCTCGCCCTGCGTGACGATGTGGAAGGTGTTGCCTTCCTGACCCTTCTTGAACAGCAGGTAGTCGAGCGGATAACGGCGCCAGCGCGCGCGCCGCACGACCTCCCAGAGCTCGACGTCGCCGAAGCCCGCGAAGAACTCCAGCCCGCGCAGCAGGTTGAAACGTTCCGAGTCCTTCACCTCGTTCAGCCGTGCCAGCGGCACCAGCTGCTTCGCGACCAGTTCCGACAGCGCCTGGCCGAAGGACTCCCAGTCCGGGTAGCGCTCGGACGGGTGCTTGTAGAGCGCCTTCTGGATGACCGCGTCCAGCTCCGCCGTCACCCCGCCGCGCTGGCCGAGCAGCGGCTGCGGCGCCTGGTGGTAGATCTGGTGCATCAGCGCCATCTGGTTGGGCGCGTCGAAGGGGGGGCGGCCGCAGACCATGTGGTACAGCACGGCGCCCAGCGCGTAGATGTCCGCCTGCGCGCCGACGTCGCCGCCCTCGATCTGCTCCGGCGGCATGTAGGCCAGCGAGCCGACGCGATGCACCTGCGTCATGTCGGCGTTGAGGTTGAGCGCGCTGCCGAAGTCGCTCACCTTGACGTCGGTGACCTGACCCTGGCTGTCCAGCACCGCCAGCAGGTTCGCCGGCTTGATGTCGCGATGCACGACCCCCTGGCGGAACACGTAGGACAAGGCCATCGCGCACTTGAACCCGAGTTCGACGATCTGGTCCAGCGGCAGCAGCCGGTCGTTGCGGCAGAAGTGCTTCAGCGTGACGCCATGGACGAACTCCATGACGAGGTAGGGCAGGTCGCCGTCCTGCACCGCGTCCAGGATCTGCACCACGTTCGGGTGCTGCAGGCGGCCGGCCAGCGCGGCCTCGGCGGCGAAGAAGCGGATGCTGAGCGTGTCTTCCTCGCTGCGGCCGCCGGCCGACCAGGCGCGCATGCGCTTGATGGCGACCTCCTGGCCCTTGAAGTCGTCCATGGCGAGGAAGACGTCGCTGGTGGCGCCCTCGCCCAGCCGTCTCAAGACCCGGTACTTGCCGATCTGCTCCGGCAGGTCGGCCAGTCCGCCGAGCGTCGAGTCGGAAAAGGTGGAGGGACGGAGATCGTCGGAGGCGCTCATCGGAGGGTCATCCTGCCCCAGGGAGAGGGTGCGGGCAAGGGGGGCACACGGTCTCTTACAGGGGAGGTCCCCTAAAATGCGGCCCCATGATCCAAGCCAAGCAGGAATTGCTCGCCGCCCTCGGCACCGTGCTCCAGGGCCTGAGCCAGGAGGCCGTCGACGCCGGCCTCATCGCCGCCGCGCCCGCGGCCGCTTTCGAGAACCCCAAGCAGGCGGCGCACGGCGACTTCGCCTGCACCGCGGCCATGCAGCTGTCCAAGGCGCTGAAGAAGAACCCGCGCGAACTGGCGCAGACGCTCATCGCCCAGCTGCAGGCGCAGCCCGCGTTCGAGCGCTGGGTGGATGCGCTGGAGATCGCCGGGCCGGGCTTCATCAACATCCGCCTGAAGCCGGCCGCCCGGCAGGCCGTGGTCGGCGAGGTGTTCGCCGCGACCGCGCGCTTCGGCCATCAGCCGGCGCGCGACACCTCGGCCCTGGTCGAGTTCGTCTCCGCCAACCCGACCGGCCCGCTGCACGTCGGCCATGCGCGCCAGGCGGCGCTGGGCGATTCGCTCTGCCACCTGTTCGAGACGCAAGGCTGGAAGGTCAGCCGCGAGTTCTATTACAACGACGCCGGCGTGCAGATCGGGACACTGGCCCACAGCACGCAGCTGCGCATCAAGGGCTTCAAGCCGGGCGATCCGGTCTGGCCGACCGAGGAAGACAACCCCGAGAGCAAGAAGTTCTACAACGGCGAGTACATCCAGGACATCGCTGACGCCTTCCTCCGCAAGGAGACGGTCAAGGCCGACGACCGCGAGTTCACCGCGTCGGGCGATCCGGAAGACATCGACTCGATCCGCCAGTTCGCCGTGGCCTTCCTGCGCCACGAGCAGGACCTGGACCTGCAGGCGTTCGGACTGCGCTTCGACAACTACTTCCTCGAGTCCTCGCTCTACAGCGGCGGCCAGGTCGAGGACGCCGTGTCGCGCATCATCGCCAACGGCAAGACCTATGAGGACGGCGGCGCGCTGTGGCTGCGCTCGACCGAGTACGGTGACGACAAGGATCGCGTGATGCGCAAGTCCGACGGCACCTTCACCTACTTCGTCCCGGACGTCGCGTACCACGTCAACAAGTTCAAGCGCGGCTTCTCCAAGTGCATCAACGTCCAGGGCAGCGACCACCACGGCACGATCGCCCGGGTGCGCGGCGGCCTGCAGGCCACTGGTGTCGGCATCCCGCAGGGCTTCCCCGATTACGTGCTGCACAAGATGGTCACCGTCATGAAGGACGGCGGCGAGGTCAAGATCTCCAAGCGCGCCGGCAGCTACGTGACGCTGCGCGACCTGATCGACTGGACCAGCCGCGACGCGGTGCGCTTCTTCCTGATCAGCCGCAAGGCCGACACCGAGTTCGTCTTCGACGTCGACCTCGCGCTCAAGGCCAACGACGAGAACCCCGTGTTCTACGTGCAGTACGCGCATGCGCGCATCTGCTCGGTGCTGCGCAAGGGCGCGGAGCAGGGCCATGACGAAGCCGCCGTGGCCGGCGCCGACCTGGCGCTGCTGACCGCGCCGACCGAGGCCGCGCTGATGCTCAAGCTGGCGGACTATCCCCGCATGCTCACCGCGGCCGCGCAAGACCTGGCCCCGCACGACGTCGCGTTCTACCTGCGCGACCTGGCCGGCGCGCTGCACAGCTACTATGGCGCCGAACGCGTGCTGGGCGACGACCCGGCCCTGACGCGCGCGCGCCTGGCGCTGCTGGCCGCGACGCGGCAGGTGATGCGCAACGCGCTGGCGGTGCTGGGGGTGTCGGCCCCGGACGCGATGGAACGTGACTCGCAGGAGCAGCAATGAGCAAAGAGAAGCAGCGCGGCGGATTCGCCATGGGCCTGATCGTGGGCCTGCTGCTGGGGCTGGGGATCGCGCTGGGCGTGGCCCTGTACGTGACGAAGGCCCCGGTGCCTTTCGTCAACAAGCTGCCGCAGCGCACCGCGGAGCAGGACGCCCAGGAAGCGGAACGCAACCGCAATTGGGACCCGAACGCGCCGCTGGCCGGCCGCGCCGGCGCGAAGGCCGCGTCGGGCGTGGTGACGCCGGCGGTGGCGCCGCCCGCGACCCAGCCGGCCCCGCAGGTCGGCACGGGCCCGACGCCGGCACCGGCGGTCGAAGGCCGCCCGGTGGAACGCGCCCCTGCGGTTCAGCCGCAGGCCCAGAGCCAGATCCCGTCCGTCAAGCCAGAGCAGCGTCCCACCGAGCCGCGCGCCGACGGCGCGCGTCCCGACGGCTCGCGCGGCAGCTTCTTCGTCCAGGCCGGCGCCTACACGCGCATGGAAGACGCCGAGCAGCAGCGCGCCAAGCTGGCGATCCAGGGCTTCGCCGCCAAGGTGATGGAGCGTGAACAGTCCGGCCGCACCGTGTTCCGCGTCCGCCTGGGGCCGTTCGACACGCGCGACGAGGCCGAGGCACAGCAGAAGAAGCTCGAGGGCGCCGGCGTCGAGGCCAACCTCGTGGCGATCCAGCGCTGAGCGCGCGGGCACGCCTCGACCAGTCGCCAGACGAGGTTAATGCCGCTCTAAGTTTGACTTTCTAGGATGGCCGGCCGCTGTGGCGCCGGCCCCAGCGGAACCAACAAGGAATCGAAGATGAAGCGTCGCGAATTCAACGCCCTCACGGCCCTGTCGACCGCCGTGGGCGGGGGTGCGCTCCTGACCGGCGCGCCGGCCCAGGCCCAGGGCGGCCCGGTCGAAGGCCGCCAGTACCAGCGCCTGGCGACGCCGGTGCCGGGCTCGACGCCGGGCAAGATCGAGGTGATCGAGTTCTTCTGGTACGGCTGCCCGCACTGCTACGTCTTCGAGCCGACGATCGAAGCCTGGGCCAAGCAACTGCCCGCCGACGTCGTCTACCGCAAGGTCCACGTCGCTTTCCGCGCCAACGTGAAGGTCCACCAGCAGCTGTTCTTCACGCTGGAAGCGATGGGCAAGGAAGCGCAGGTGCGCCCGGCCATCTTCAACGCCATCCACCGCGGCGGGCAAGGCCTGACGAACGTCGAGGAGATGGCCAAGTTCCTGGCGCCGCTGGGCGTGGATCCGGCCAAGTTCAAGGAGACCTACAACTCCTTCACCGTGCAGACCAAGAGCCAGCAGGCCGAAAAGCTGCAGAACCAGTACAACATCGACGGCGTGCCGACCGTCGCGATCGGCGGGCGTTATCTGACGTCGCCGGCGATGGCCGGCTTCGGTCTGCGCGTCAGCGAGGAAGAACTCGGCCAGCGCTGCATCGCCGTCGCCAACTTCCTGTTGCCGCTGGCGCGCAAGGGCGCCTGAGCACGGCGACGGCCGCTGGCCCTCACCCCCACCCTCTCCCGCGTCGCGGGAGAGGGTGTCCGGTTGGAGTCCTGCGGAAGCGAAGCGCCCCTTGAGGGCGCTTTCTGCTTTCTGGGTCCCTCCGTTGGGGGGAGATCGGGGGGGCAGGGCTTGCGCAACCGGGTCATCGGGGCTTAAAGTGATATCACCTTTTGGAGGAGCCAGGTGATGAACAAGACCGCGATCCCGAAGACCGCCATGCCGAGCGAGCGCAGCGGCGGCCACATGAACGGGTATGCCGCGCTGGTGATGGGCCTGGCGCTGGCCGGCGTGGTGGTGTTCCTGTTCATCGCCTCGCAGGGGCAGGTCTTGCTGCGACCCGGCATCTGGGTCGTCATCGCCTGCGCGTTGATCCTGCTGCTCGGCCTGTACATCCAGCAGCCCAACGAAGCGCGCGTGCTGACGCTCTTCGGCCGCTACGTGGGCACCGACCGCACGTCCGGCATGCGCTGGACGATCCCGCTGTTCATGAGCAAGCGTCGCCTGTCGCTGCGCGCCCGCAACCTGGACGCGCCCACGCTGAAGGTCAACGACAAGCGAGGCAACCCCGTCGAGATCGGCGCCGCGGTGGTCTGGCGCGTGCAGGACACGGCCCGCGCGGTGTTCGAGGTCGACGATTTCGAGCAGTACGTCAGCATCCAGGCGGAAGCCGCGATCCGGCACGTCGCCTCGCAGTTCGCCTACGACGAGGGCGATGACATCGACAGCCAGGAGATCACCCTGCGCGCCGGCGCCGACGAGGTGATGGCCGCGATGATCGCGGAGCTGCAGATGCGCCTCCAGCCCGCGGGTGTCAGCGTCGAGACGGCGATGCTGACCCATCTGGCCTATGCGCCGGAGATCGCGCAGGTGATGCTGCGTCGCCAGCAGGCCGAGGCCATCATCAGCGCCCGAAAGAAGATCGTGCACGGCGCGGTCAGCATGGTCGAGGAAGCGCTCAAGGGCCTGAGCGAGCGCGAGATCGTGCAGCTCGACGACGAGCGCAAGGCGGCGATGGTCTCCAACCTGCTGGTGGTGCTGTGTTCCGACAAGGACACGCAGCCGATCATCAACGCGGGCACGCTCTACAACTGAGCGTGCCGAGGGAGAGCCCATGATCACCACGCGCCGCCTGGAGCGCTGACGACGGAGCCGCGCAGCGATGGGCAGTCCCGCGAAAAAGCAGTTTCCACTGCGTCTCGATCCCGCGTTGTGGGAGGAGATCGAGCGGCTGGCCGCGATCGAGTTGCGTTCTTCCAATGCGCAGATCGAGCTGCTGCTGCGCGAGGCGCTCAAGCGGCGCGGCATCAAGCCGGCGCTGTCGCCGGCGCCGCGGCGGGGACGTCCGCCGGCGGGCGATGCGGAAACCGACAGCGAGACCGGTGCCGCCGTCGACGGCGATAACATCCAGGCGCCCGGCGCGTCCGGAACCGTCGGCGAATAACCCGTCGGCCATCCCCGCCATAGAGGCAAACAGCGCACTTCGCACGACCGTGCTAAATTGTGCGCCATGGAAGCCAAGACCGCCCGCAGCGAACTGACGCAGAGCGCCATCGTCGATGTCGCGCTGGAGATGGCGCGCCTGGACGGCCTGGACAGCCTGTCGATCGGCGAGGTGGCCAAGCGGCTGAACCTGTCCAAGAGCGGCGTGTTCTCGCGCATCGGCTCGCGCGAGGCCTTGCAGGCGGCGGTGCTGGATGCCTTCGAGAAGATCTTCCAGCAGGAGGTCATCCTGCCCGCGCTGCGCGAGCCTCGCGGCCTGCCCCGCATGGACGCGATGGTGCGGGCCTGGCTGGCGCGCGTCGACGGGCCGCACGGCAACTGCCTCTACGTAGCCGGCGCCTTCGAATACGACGACCGCGACGACGTGATGCGCGAGCGCCTGCTGGACGGCGTCCGTCGCTGGCGCGGCACGCTGCGGCGCACCTTGCTGCAGGCGCAGGAGGCCGGCCAGCTGCGCGCGGATGCCGATCTCGATCAGCTGATCTTCGAGCTCGACGGCCTGTTCACCGCGCTGGTCCGCGAGGTGCGCTTCCTGCGCACGCCGGATGCACTCGATCGGGCCTGGACCAGTTATGGCCGCCTGATGGCCCCGGTGCGGCTGGACACGGCACCGGCCGCAGCCCCCTTCCCTTCCCCCTGAGGTCGACGCCATGACGCGCATCGGCCCTGTCGTTTCCACAAACTTCGCACGATCGTGCGAAATCGTTCGACGCGTCCGCGCGTATCGAGGAGTGCCGTCATGACCATCCTGTTGATCCTGAGCCTGCTGTTCGGCGGCGCCGTCTGGCGCGCCTGGGCCTCGTGGCGACGCCTGCTGCAGCAACTGCCGCGTCGCAACCGCGACATGGTGCTGTTCTGAGCGCGTCCTGAGCGCGTGCCAACGCGTGCTGAGCGTTGAACGTCGACCGCCGCGCGACGGCGGCTGAGCGCAGATCGCGCATCGCATCGGCGCGCGTGGCCATCGGGCCACCCGGTCACGGGATAAGCCGGAGTGGCGATGCCATGTGCGCTCCTTACACTCGATGGCTTGTCCCATTGAGGAAAGTCCATGGCGTGGTTGATGCGCTGGCGGCCCGTGACCGTCGGCCCCGAGAAGGCGATTGCCCCCGATGAACGCCTGTCCTGGCCGCAGACCGCGGCGCTCGGCCTGCAACACGTGATCGCCATGTTCGGCGCCACCGTGCTGGCGCCGCTGCTGATGGGCTTCGATCCCAACGTCGCCGTGCTGATGAGCGGCGTGGGCACCTTGCTGTTCTTCTTCCTGACCGGAGGCCGCGTGCCGAGCTATCTGGGCTCGAGCTTCGCGTTCATCGGCGTGGTCATCGCCGCGACCGGGTATGCCGGCAGCGGTCCCAATCCCAACCTGCCGCTGGCCCTGGGCGGCATCATCGCCTGCGGCGTGCTGTACACCGCCATCGGCCTGCTGGTGTCGGCCACCGGCAGCGGCTGGGTCGAGAAGCTGATGCCGCCGGTGGTCACGGGCGCGGTGGTCGCGGTGATCGGCCTCAACCTCGCGTCGGTGCCGATCAAGAACATGGCGCCCACGGCCTTCGACGCCTGGATGCAGGCGGCGACCTTCGTCAGCGTCGCCGTGGTCGCGATCTACGCGCGCGGCATGCTGCAGCGCCTGCTGATCCTCGCCGGCCTGATCCAGGCCAGCCTGATCTACGCGCTGCTGACCAACGGCTTCGGCCTGGGCGCGCCGATCGACCTGTCCAAGGTCGCGGCGGCGGCGTGGATCGGCCTGCCGCAGTTCCATGCGCCGGCCTTCGACGGCGCCGCGATGCTGATGATCGCGCCGGTCGCGCTGATCCTGGTGGCCGAGAACCTCGGCCACCTGAAGGCGGTCGGCGCGATGACGGGCCGCGACATGACGCCCTTCCTCGGCCGCGCCTTCATCGGCGACGGCCTGGCGACGATCGCCAGCGGCGCCGTCGGCGGCACCGGCGTCACGACCTATGCCGAGAACATCGGCGTCATGGCCGCGACGCGCATCTACTCGACGGCGGTCTTCGTCTTCGCGGCCCTGATGGCGCTCGCCCTCGGTTTCTCGCCGAAGTTCGGCGCCCTGATCCAGGCCATCCCGCTGGCGGTGATGGGCGGCGTCAGCATCGTGGTGTTCGGTCTGATCGCGATCGCCGGCGCCCGCATCTGGGTCGACCATCAGGTCGACTTCCGCGACCCGCGCAACCTGATGGTGGCCGCGATCACGCTGGTGATCGGCACCGGCGACTTCACGTTGAAGCTGGGTGGGTTTACGCTGGGCGGCATCGGAACTGCCACCTTCGGCGCCATCCTGCTGCACGCGCTGCTCCGGCGCGGCCGCACGGACTGACCCTCGGTCTTCATGCCCCTCACGCCTTCGGAACTCCGCGCCGTGGCCCTCGCGCTCGCCTTGAGCCTGGGGGTGCCGCTGCTGTCCGGTTGCGGCCCGGGAGACGGCGCCGGATCGCGCGGGTCCGCCGTCTCGGCCGCGCCGGCGGTGCAGGACCGGGCGCTGCAGGCCGAGCTCGAACAGCAGGAGCGCGTCGGACAGGCGCATCCGCGCGATCACGTGCGCGAGCTGCAGGCGATCGAGACACGCGCCGCGGTGGGCAGCGCCGAACGGCTGGAAGCGCTGAGCCAACGCGCCGCGCTGCTCGCGCAGCTGCGCGATCGCAGCGGCCATGAGGCGGCGCTCGAAGCGATGAAGGCCTGGCCGGAGGCCGCGCCGACGCGGGCGCAGATCCCGCTGGCGCTGATGCTGGCACGCGCGCAGTGGCTGAAGGCCAACGGCGAACTCGGCGCCGGGGTGCGCCTGCTGGGCGGGCTGTCCGACATCGACGCCGCGACCGCCGACCGGCGCCTGATGTGGCGGGCGACCGAACTGCGGGCCTACATGCAGGGCGACTACGGCGAGGTCGACGCGGCGGTCGAGAGCGGACTGAAGGCGCTGGAACAGGCGCGCGCGATGGAATCGCGCTGGCGTGCCGCGGCCACCGAGGCCACGCTCGCCTTCAACTATTTCCGCAGCCAGCAGGTCGACCACGCCAAGCGCACGGCGCGGGAGGCGCTCCAGACCGCGCAGCAGGATCCCGATCCGGTGCTGCTGTACTCGGTCCACACCATCCTGGGCATCGTGTACTCGCAGGACGAGGATCCGAAGCTCAGCCAGCAGGCCCGCGAACAGGCGCTGCAGTACGCGCGCGAGGCGCAGGCGCCGGGCCTGCAGGCCCTGGCCCTGGGCAACCTCGCGGACTACGAGCTGCGCAGCGGCAACTACGCCCGGGCGCTGGAGATGTCCACGCAAAGCCTGGCACTGGCGCACGAGACCGGCGACATCTCCACCGAGATCCTGGCGCGGCACAACTCGGGGATCGCCAAGATCGGGCTGCGCAAGCTGGAGGAGGGCAAGCGCGACGTGCTGCAGGCCATCACGATGGACGCCCAGCGCGAGGCCGGCAGCTACACCGCCGAGTCCTGGCTGGAGCTGGGCACCTACCTCGAGAAGTTCGACGATCTGCCGGGCGCGATCGAGGCCTTCCATCAGTCGCGCAAGGAGTTCGACGAGGTGCTGCGCGACGAGACCCGCCGCACGGTGCTCGAGGCGCAGGCGCGTTTCGAGGACCAGCAGCGCCAGCGCGAGATCCGGCTGCTCAACCAGGACAACAGCCTCAAGGCCGAGCAGATCCGCACGCGCGACCTGCAGCTGAAGCTGTGGGCGGAGGTCGGCGGTTGCGTGCTGCTGTCGGGCGCCTTGCTGGCCCTGGCCTACCGGCGCATCCGCCGCACGAATGCGGCGCTGGCGCAGACCAACGAATCGCTGCGCGTGCAGAGCGAGCGCGATCCGCTGACGGGGCTCGCCAACCGGCGCCACTTCCAGCAGGCCGTCGCGCAACGCACGCGCGACGGCGGGCTGCGCGGCAGCCTGTTCCTGATCGACATCGACCACTTCAAGCGCATCAACGACCAATGGGGCCATGCGGCCGGCGACACGGTGCTGGTCGAAGTCGCGCGCCGCCTGCGCGGCGTGTTGCGCGAGCAGGACCTGGTCGTGCGCTGGGGCGGCGAGGAGTTCCTGATCCTGGTGAACTCCGAGGCCACCGAGGACGCGCGCCAGCTCGGCCAGCGGCTGCTGGACCAGATGGGCGGCCAGCCGGTCGACCACGGGCCGCTGCGCATCCCGATCAGCGCGTCCATCGGCTTCGCGAGCTTCCCGATGGCGCCGCAAGACCTGACGCTGGAATGGGAGCGGGCCATCGACCTCGTCGACACCGTGATGTACATGGCCAAGGCGCACGGCCGCAACAAGGCCTACGGCGTCGCGGCCATGCAGGCCCGCGATCGCGACCAGCTGCTGGCGCTGGCCGGCCGCATCGAGTCCGCCTGGCACCAGGGGCAGGTGCAGCTCGTCAGCCTGCTCGGACCCACGCAGGAGCCCCGCGCATGACGACACGGGTGCGCGCCCTGCTGACGATCGCCCTGCTGGGACTGGCCCTGGGCGCGGCGATGCCGGCGCGCGCGGACATCCCCGACCGCGCGCTGGATGCGCAGCTCGCGCAGCTGGACCGCTTCGGCTACAACGAGCCGGAGAAGGCGGCGCAGCAACTGCGGCTGCTGTTGGCCGACCCCGCCCACGCCAGCCATCGGTTGCACATCGAATACACGCTGGGCCGCAACGCCGTCCAGGCGGGACGTCCCGAGGACGTGCGCCGCATCGCCGGCGAGCTCGAGTCGCGGCCCGGCGGGCGACCGCTGTCGCGCATGCTGCTGGCCGAGCTGCAGGACCGGCAGGGCCAGACCGGCCGCTCCGGCGAGATGGCGCAGCTGGCGGTGGACGAGTTGTCGCCCGCCTGTTCGCCTGCATCGACGTCGGCGGTTCCTCCCGGCTGCGACGCGCGCGTCATGATCCAGGCCTTGCGTCTGGTCGCCCGCGCGCAGGGCGCGCGCGGCGAATATGCGTTTGCCGAAGCCTCGTTGCGGCGGGCGCTGTCCCTGGCGCAGGCGATCCAGGACCACAGCGCGTCCGGCACGATGATGGGGTCGCTGGCGGTCAACAGCCAGGTCCGGGACGAGTCCGCCGCGGCGCAGCAGTGGATGGCCCAGGCCTGGCAGCTCGCGCAGGGGGACATCTCGGCGATGAGCCGCGCGAAGATGGTCGAGTCGATGGTCGCCTCGCGGCGCGGGGACCGGACGGCCCAGCTCGCCGCGCTGGAAGACGCGTTGAGGCTGGCCGAGCAGTCGGGCGGGCGCCGCGACGTGGCGCTGCTGCAGAACAACCTGCTCGACGCCTACATCCACACCGACCAGCCCGCCAAGGCCGTGCAGCTCGCGCGTCTGGCGCTGCCGGTCGTGCAGTCCTACAACGACCAGACCGTGGAACGCACGCTGCGGCACAACCTCTCGGTCGCGCTCGTCCAGCAGCGCCAGTTCGAGCCGGCGCGGCGCGAGATCGCCCGCGTCCTCGAGATGGCCCAGGGCGACTTCGATCCCGTGCGCCGCGCGTTGCAGTTGCGGGAACTGGGCGAGGCCTACGCCAAGGTCGGCCAGGCGAAGGAGGCGTTGCGGCTGTATCACGAGGAGCGCGCGCTGAGCGCGGACACGGCGCGGCGCAACCGCGAATCCTCGCTGCAGCAGCTGCGGCTGAAGTACGACAGCGAGGCCAAGCAGCGTGACCTCGAGCTGCTGCGCCGGGAGCAGACGCTCAAGGACAGGGAACTCGGCAACCGTCGCCTGGCGCAGTACGTCGGCGTCGGGCTGGCGACCTTGCTGGGGCTGTCGCTGATCCTGATGGGCGTGATGCTCGCCCGCGTGCGCGACGCCAACCGCAAGCTGAAGGCCAACCAGAGCCTGTTGCGCGCGCAGAGCGAGCGCGATCCGCTGACGGATCTTGCCAACCGCCGTCACTTCCTCGCGGTCATGGACCGCCATGCGAAGGACATGTTCACCGGCGCGCTGCTGATGATCGACATCGATCACTTCAAGCACGTCAACGACCGGCACGGCCACGCGGCCGGCGACGCCGTGATCATCGAGGTCTCGCGCCGCATCGCGCAGGCGGTGCGGGCCGAGGACCTGGTGGTGCGCTGGGGCGGCGAGGAATTCCTGGTCTTCGCGCGCAACGTCGCGCCGGACCAGCTGCAGCTGCTGGCCGAGCGCATCCTGTTCATCGTCGGCGGCGAGACCATCCCCACCGCCGCCGGGTCGCTGCGCGTGACCTGCTCGATCGGCTTCGCGCATTTCCCGCTGCCGCCGGCGCAGCTGGCGCTGCATTGGGAACAGGCGGTCAACTGGGCCGACATGGCGCTCTACACGGCCAAGTCGCAAGGCCGCAACCGGGCGCGCGGCATCGTCACCGTCGAGGCGGGCGACGCGCAGGCGCTGATCCAGATCGAGGCCGACTTCGATGCCGCCTGCAGCTCGGAGCGCGTGCAACTCCAGACCCTCCTGGGTCCGGAATCCCCCGAGGTCTCCGGCGCCGACTAGTCGCCCATACTGGGGCGGCCAAGATCACAACATCGGAGACGCCCCATGAGCTTGAACCGCCGCGCGTTGCTCGCGCTGTCGTCCACTGTCTGGTTGCCCGAATTCGTCCGCGCGCAATCGACCTGGCCCTCCCGCCCGCTGCGCATCGTCGTGCCCTTCCCGCCGGCCGGCACCACCGACCTCATGGCGCGCGCGATGGCGCCCGAGCTGCAGAAGGCGCTCGGCCAGCCGGTCATCGTCGAGAACAAGCCCGGCGCGGGCGGCAACACCGGCTCGGCCGACGTGGCGCATGCGACCGACGGGCATTCGCTGCTGATGGGCACGGTGGGCACGCATGCGATCAACCAGTCGCTGTATCCGAAGATGCCTTTCGATCCGGTCAAGGACTTCGCGCCGATCACGCTGGTCGCGGCGGTGCCGAACGTGCTGGTGATGAACCCGGCGAATGCGCAGAAGTACGGCATCAACAGCGTCGCCGATCTCGCGCGTGTCGCCAAGGCCAACCCGGGCAAGCTGAACATGTGCTCCAGCGGCAACGGCACCTCCATCCATCTGGCGGGCGAACTGTTCAAGAGCCTGACCGGCACCTACATGATCCACTTCCCCTACCGCGGTTCCGGTCCGGCCTTGCTGGACTTGATGGGTGGGAACATGGACCTGATGTTCGACAACCTGCCCTCGGCACTGCCGCACATCAAGTCGGGCAAGTTGAAGGCCATCGCCGTGACCAGCGCGAAGCGCAGCGAGGCGCTGCCTGACCTGCCGACGATCGCCGAGAGCGGCGTGCCGGAGCTGAAGGCCTTCGAGGCCACGTCGTGGTTCGGACTGCTGGCGCCGATCTCCCAGCCTGCCGATCAGGTCGCGCGGGTGCAGCGCGAGGTGGCGAAGGCCTTGGCGACGCCCGTGATGAAGGAGCGCATGGCTGCGCAGGGCGCGGTCCCCGGCGGCGGCACGAGCGCCGAGTTCGCCGCGCTCATTGCCCGCGAGACGGCCAAGTGGGCCAAGGTCGTGAAGGTATCCGGCGCCAAGGTCGACTGAGCCCCCTCGACGACACCTCTCGACCGCGCCTCTCGACCGCGCCCCTCTATCCGAAGCCGGCGCTGCCGGCGCCCCTCAGAGCGAATGCCGAGCGTGAGGAGGCGATTGAGCGGCGAGGGGCGCCGGCAGCGTCGGCTGGCGCAGTCAAAGAAGAAGCCGCCGCGAACTCAGAACTTGAAGTCGTAGTCGATCGTCAGCGGCGCGTGGTCGCTGAATCGCTGGTCGAGGTAGATGGCCTCGCGCGTGGCCAGATGGGCCATGCCGGGCGTCGCCAGGTGGTAGTCCAGGCGCCACCCCACGTTCTTCGCCCAGGCCTGGCCGCGGTTGCTCCACCAGGTGTACTGATCGGGCTTGTCGTTGAGCAGACGGAAGACGTCGACCAGCCCGATGTCCTTCTCGAGCAGGCGGGTCATCCAGTCGCGTTCCTCGGGCAGGAAGCCGCTGTTCTTCCGGTTGCCCTTCCAGTTCTTCAGGTCGATCTCCTTGTGGGCGATGTTGACGTCGGCCACGAGGATGAACTCGCGCTCTGCGCGCAGGGCCATCAGGTAGGGGTACATCTCCGCCAGGAAGCGGAACTTCGCGGCCTGGCGCTCCTCGCCGCTGGAGCCGCTGGGGAAGTAGCAGCTGATGAGGCTGAGCTTGCGTCCGGGCTTGTCGAAGCGCTTCTCGATCCAGCGGCCTTCGTTGTCGAACTCGTTGCTGCCGAAGCCGACGATCACGTCGCTGGGCATCTCCTTGGTGTAGAGGCCGACGCCCGAGTAGCCCTTCTTCTGCGCGTAGTGGAAGTGCCCGGTGAGGGTGTCGTAGCCCGCGAACTGGGACTCCACGATGTCGGCTTGCGCCTTGAGTTCCTGCACGCCGACCACGTCGGCCTGCTGCGGCGGCAGCCAGTCGAAGACGCCCTTGGTGGCGGCCGAGCGGATGCCGTTGAGGTTGAGGGTGATGAAGCGCATGGGCGGTGGACGGGTGACCCTGGAAGAGGGCGGCAGTATCGCAAAGCCCCGTTCCGAAGTTGGCAGCAGCGGGGGAATCGAGACCTCCCTAGGAGGGCGCGTACTCATCCGGATGGGGGAACGCGGTGCACCACGTAGCGCCCGGGCCGTGCGCCGACGACGCCCATTCGGGCGACACGCGAGCGGGTGCTGTGTTTGGGCAACAGAAAACGCACCGTCATGGTGCCTAGGGTGACGGCTTTATGACGAACTTGCTAGATTCGCGTCCACCGCGCCAACCCGCGCCACATTTTTGCTGCCTGTGACGCCGGTTTATCGATCGAAGTCGCAGGCGTCGCCCCCGGTTCCCCATCCTTCCCCGGAGTACTCCCCATGAATCGATCTGCCACCCAGCGCGCTGCCGTTCCGGCCCTGCGCGAGGCCGCCGTGGCCGTCTCGCTCGCCCTGCTCGCCTGGCCCGTGATGGCCCAGGAAGCCGCCGACGCGTCCACCAAGGAAAAGGGTCAGCTCGAGACGGTGACCATCACCGCCGAGCGCCGGGTCGAGAACATCAAGGAAGTGCCGAACGCGGTCACCAAGATCTCCGGCGAGAAGCTGGACGTGCTGAACTCCGCCGGCCAGGACGTGCGTTTCCTGTCGGGTCGCGTGCCCAGCCTGAACATCGAATCGTCCTTCGGTCGCGCCTTCCCGCGCTTCTACATCCGCGGCTACGGCAACACCGACTTCCGCCTGAACGCCTCGCAGCCGGTCTCGCTGGTGTATGACGACGTCGTCCAGGAGAACCCGATCCTGAAGGGCTTCCCGGCTTTCGACCTGGCCGCCGTCGAAGTGGTGGCGGGTCCGCAGGGCACGCTCTACGGCCGCAACACGCCGGCCGGCGTCGTGAAGTTCGATTCCGTCAAGCCGTCGCAGCGCCAGGAAGGCTACCTGAACGTCTCCTACGGCAACTACGGGACGATGAACCTGGAAGGCGCCGCCAACGTGCCGCTGACCGGCGACTGGTCCGCCCGCATCTCCGCGCAGATCCAGCATCGCGACGACTGGGTCAAGAACCAGGTGCCCACCGGCAAGACCGGTGAGCTCGAGGGCTACGACGACCGCGCCCTGCGCCTGCAGGCGCTGTACCAGCCGCACAAGGACTTCAGCGCCCTGTTCAACTTCCACGGCCGCGACCTGAAGGGCAGCGCGCGCGTGTTCCGCTCCTCCATCATCAAGACCGGCACCAACGACCTGGTCGACGGCTTCGATCCCGAGAAGGCCTACACCGACGGCGTCAACGAGCAGACCCTGCACGCCACCGGCGGCAGCGCCCGCCTGCGCTGGGGCCTGGGCGCGATCAACCTGTACTCGATCACCGGCTACGAGTCGGTGCGCCCGTTCAGCCGCGGCGACGTGGACGGCGGCTTCGAATACTTCGGCCCCAAGCCCTACACGCACGAAGGCCAGGCGACCTTCCCGTCGGAGTCGTCGAGCTCGATGGACGGCCACCGCCAGATCACCCAGGAGTTCCGCGTCGAATCCGCCGCGGCCGGCCCGCTGCGTTGGCAAGGCGGCCTGTACTTCTTCGACGAGCGCTACACCGCGCGCAGCACCGACTACACGACCGCGACCGGCGCCGCCGCCGGCTACGTCGACACGTACCAGAAGAACACCGCGTGGGCGGCCTTCGGCTCGGTGAACTACGCGGTCACGCAAGACTTCCAGCTGCGTGGCGGCCTGCGCTTCACCCACGACAAGAAGGACGTCAAGGTCACCAGCGACTACACCGACCTGAACACTTCCACCGGCGTCACGGCCAACACCGGCGACTCCAAGTGGAACTGGGACGTGTCGGGCACCTACAAGCTGACCAGCGAGACCAACGTCTACGCCCGCGTGGCCACCGGCTTCCGCGCGTCGTCGGTCCAGGGCGCGTCGCGCTTCGCGGGTCAATCGCAGGCCGCGCCGGAAAACGTCACTTCCTACGAAGTGGGCGTGAAGTCGGACTTCTGGGATCGTCGCGCGCGCCTGTCGGCCAGCGCCTTCACCTACACCGTGAAGGACCTGCAACTGACCGCCGTCGGCGGCCAGAACAACGCGAACCGTCTGCTGAACGCCAGGAAGGCTGAAGGCAACGGCGTCGAACTGAACCTCGAAGTCCTGCCGGTCGATCAACTGCTGATCACCCTGGGCGGCAGCCTGAACAACACCAAGATCCGCGACAACACGCTGTCGCTACCGGCTTGCGGCGGCGGTTGCACGATGACGGATCCGCTGGTGGCGGGCTCGACGACCAACTACAGCATCGACGGCAATCCGCTGCCGAACGCGCCGAAGTGGGTCGCCAACCTGACCGCGCGCTATTCGATCCCGACCGCGGCCGGCAACGAGTTCTACATCTACACCGACTGGGCCTACCGCTCGAAGGTCAACTTCTTCCTGTATGAGGCCAAGGAGTTCACCGGCAAGGCGCTGACCGAAGGCGGCCTGCGCGCCGGCTACATCTGGAACAACGGCAAGTACGAGGTCGCCGGCTTCGTCCGCAACATCACGGACCAGATCCGTGTGACCGGCGCGATCGACTTCAACAACAACACCGGCTTCATCAACGATCCGCGCACCTACGGCGTCCAGTTCAAGGCGATCTTCTGATCGGCTGAACCACGCTGCTTCGCGCAGCACAGCGGCCGCGGGCCGCCCTGCAAAAAACAGGCCTGCTACCGGCGACGGAGCAGGCCTTCTTCTTGCTTGAACGGCGGGATTCAGGCGACATGACGCGTCGTGTCACCCCCAAGGTCGCCAGGACCCACGCCCTACAATTCCGCCCCAATTTCACTGTCACGCCTCGACGTCGCGCCGCCATGACCACCGCCGCCTCCCACCCCGATGCCCAGGACGCCCTGGCCCAGGAATTCGTCGCCTTCGCCGTGGACACCGGCGTGCTGCGCTTCGGCGAGTTCAAGACCAAGGCGGGGCGTCTGAGCCCGTACTTCTTCAACGCCGGATTGTTCGACGACGGTCTGAAGATCGGCCGGCTGGCGCAGTTCTACGCGCAGCGGCTGCTGGCCTCGGGCGTCGAGTTCGACATGATCTTCGGCCCCGCCTACAAGGGCATCACGCTGGCCGCGGCCGTCGCGATCGAGCTGGCGCGGCTGGGCCACAACAAGCCCTTCGCCTACAACCGCAAGGAAGCCAAGGACCACGGCGAGGGCGGCACGCTGGTCGGCGCCAAGGTCCAGGGCCGCGTGCTGATCATCGATGACGTCATCTCCGCCGGCACCTCGGTGCGCGAATCGATCGCGATGATCCAGGCCGCCGGCGCCACCCCCTGCGGCGTCGCCATCGCGCTGGACCGCCAGGAGAAGGCGGCCGAGAACGGCCAGGATCTTCCCTGGTCGGCGGTACAGTACGTGCGTGACCAGTTGAAGCTGCCGGTCGTCGCCATCGCGGGGCTGTCGGACCTGCTGCAGTATTTGCAGACCACCAGCAGCACCGCCGTCTCCGCTCACGCGACGGTGGTCCATGCCTACAGAGATCGCTACGGAGTCTGATGCGCGCTTCCCTTTCCCGCCGTCTGCTGTCCCGATCCTTCGCGGGGGCTGCGCTGTCCGGTCTGCTGCTGACCGGCGCGCTGGCGGGTGCCGCCTGGGCGCAGACCAAGGCAGCGCCGCCGCCCAACATCTACACCTGCACGACGCCCGATGGCCGCCGGCTGACTTCCGATCGACCGATCCCGGAGTGCCAGGCGCGTGAGCAGCGCGTGCTGAACTCCGACGGTTCGGTCCGGAAGATGGTGCCGCCGGCGATGTCGCCGGAGGAGCAGTCGGCCTTCGATCAGCGCAAGCGCATGGAGGAGGTCCAGCGCGCCGCCCAGCAGGATGCGGTCCGTCGCGACCGGAACCTGCTGCAGCGCTATGCCGATCAGGCCGCGCACCAGCGCGCCCGCGAGGCGGCGCTCGACGACATCCGCGAGGCGATGCAGCAGTCCGAGAAGCGCCTGCAGGTGCTCGCCGCCGAGCGCAAGCCGATGCTCGACGATGCCGAGTTCTACAAGGGCAAGCGCATGCCGATGAAGCTGCAGCATCAGCTCGACATGAACGACGCCGCCGCCGCCGCGCAGCGCGAGTCGATCGACAACCAGAAGGCCGAGATCGTGCGCGTCAACAAGCTCTATGACGAGGAGCTGTCGCGGCTGAAGCGGCTGTGGGCCGGCGCGGCGCCGGGCTCGCTGGAGAAGGCCGCGACGCCGCCCGCATCGCCGCCCGCGCCTGCGGCCGCGAAGCCACCGGTGCAGGCCTCGCCGGCCAGCGGACGCTGACGCTGCTGGCGCTGACGCGCGGCGTGGAGGCCCGTCGGGCCTCCGCCGCCCGTCCGCTCAGGCGCCGAGCTTCTTCTTCAGCAGATCGTTGACGGCCGACGGATTGGCCTTGCCCTTCGTCGCCTTCATCGCCTGACCGACGAGCGCGTTGAACGCCTTCTCCTTGCCGGCGCGGAATTCCTCGACCGACTTGGCATTGGCCGCGAGCACCTCGTCCAGGATGCGCTCCAGCTCGCCGGTGTCGCTCATCTGCTTGAGGCCCTTGGCGTCGATGAGCGCATCGACATCGCTGCCTTCGCCCGTCCACAGCGCCTCGAAGACCTGCTTCGCCGCGTTGTTGGAGATCGTGCCGTCCTGGATGCGCTTGATCAGCGCGGCCAGCAAGGCTGGCGTGACCGGCGCGGCGTCGATGCTGCGCTCTTCCGAGTTGAGCCGGCGCGAGATCTCGCCCATCACCCAGTTCGCCACGAGTTTCGGCGCGCCGCAGCCGTCGCGCGCGGCCTCGTAGAAGCGCGCCGTCGCCAGGCTCTGCGTCATCATCGTCGCGTCGTAGGCGGGCAGGCCGTCGGCCTCCTGGAAGCGAGCGGCCATCACGGTCGGCAGTTCAGGCATCTCGCCGCGCACGCGCGCCACCCAGTCCGCCGAGATCATCAGCGGCGGCAGGTCCGGATCGGGGAAGTAGCGGTAGTCCGCCGCGTCCTCCTTCGTGCGCATCGCGCGGGTCTCGCCGGTGTTCTCGTTGTAGAGCACCGTCGCCTGCTGGATCGTCAGGCCGTCCTCGATCTGGTCGATCTGCCAGTTGACCTCGAAGTCCACCGCGTCGACCAGGTGGCGGAAGCTGTTGAGGTTCTTGATCTCGCGGCGCGTGCCGAAGGGCGCGCCGGGCTTGCGCACCGAGACGTTGACGTCGCAGCGGAACGAGCCCTCCTGCATGTTGCCGTCGCAGATGCCCAGCCACATCACCAGCGCGTGCAGCGTCTTCGCGTATTCGACGGCCTCGGCGCCGGAGCGCATCTCGGGCTCCGAGACGATCTCCAGCAGCGGCGTGCCGGCGCGGTTCAGGTCGATGCCCGACTGGCCGTGGTAATCCTCGTGCAGGCTCTTGCCGGCATCCTCTTCCAGATGCGCGCGGGTGAGCTTCACGACCTTCTTCTCGTCGCCGACGAAGAACTCGATGTGACCGCCCTGCACGACGGGGATCTCGTACTGGCTGATCTGGTAGCCCTTGGGCAGGTCCGGATAGAAGTAGTTCTTGCGGGCGAAAATCGACAGCGGCGCCACCTTCGCGCCGACCGACAGGCCGAAGCGGATGGCGCGCTCGACCGCGCCGCGGTTCAACACCGGCAGCGTACCGGGCAGCGCCAGGTCGACCGCGCTGGCCTGCGTGTTGGGCGCCGCGCCGAAGGCGGTCGACGACCCGCTGAAGATCTTCGATTCGGTCGAGAGTTGGACGTGGTTCTCCAGGCCGATGACGACCTCGTAACCCCGCACCAGTTGACTGTTCTTGCTCATGACGTTCACACCCCCGCCGGCGTCTGGCGATGCCAGTCGGTCGCCTGTTGCAGCGCGTGCGCGGCATGCAGCAGGGTGCCTTCCTTGAAGTAGTTGCCCAGCAGCTGCAGGCCCACGGGCATGCCGCCCTCGCCGCTGCCCACCGGCACGCTCATGCCGGGCAGGCCGGCCAGCGAGCCGGGCAGCGTGAAGATGTCGGCGAGGTAGGCCTTGACCGGATCGTCCGCGCCCTCGCCCTGCTTCCACGCGACCGTCGGCGCCACCGGGCCGGCGATCAGGTCGCAGTGCTGGAAGGCCTGCTGGAAGTCGTCCGCGATCATGCGGCGCAGCTTCTGCGCCTGCAGGTAGTAGGCGTCGTAGTAGCCGTGCGAGAGCACGTAGCTGCCGATCATGATCCGGCGCTTGACCTCGGCGCCGAAGCCTTCGGCGCGGGTCTTCTCGTACATGTCGATCAGGTTGCCGTAGTCCTTGGCGCGATGCCCGAACTTCACGCCGTCGAAGCGCGACAGGTTGGAGCTCGCCTCGGCCGGGGCGATGATGTAGTAGACCGGGATCGCGAGCTCGGTGCGCGGCAGCGACACGTCCACCAGCGTCGCGCCGAGCTTCTCCAGCTCGGCCAGGCCCGCGCGCACGGCACCGTTCACGTCGGCGGACAGCGCCGCCGGGAAGAATTCCTTCGGCAGGCCGATGCGCAGGCCCTTGAGCGGCTGCGTCGCGGTGGCGCCTTCACGCGCCGTCAGCATCTGCGCGCTGAAGTCCTGCGGCGGTTGCTGGACGCTGGTGGCGTCGCGCTCGTCGAAGCCGCTCATCGTCGACAGCAGCAAGGCGCAGTCCTCGGCCGAGCGCGCGAACACGCCGGCCTGGTCCAGGCTGGAGGCGAACGCGATCATCCCGTAGCGCGAGCACACGCCGTAGGTGGGCTTGATGCCGGTGATGCCCGAGAAGCTGGCCGGCTGGCGGATCGAGCCGCCGGTGTCGGTGCCGGTCGTCGCGGGGACAAGGCCCGCGGCCACGGCGACCGCCGAACCGCCCGACGAGCCGCCCGGCACGCGCGTGCGGTCCCAGGGGTTCAGCGCCTTGAAGTAGGCGCTGTTCTCGTTGGCGGAGCCCATCGCGAACTCGTCGCAGTTCAGCTTGCCCAGCGAGACGGTGCCGGCGGCGTTCAGGCGTTCGACGACCGTCGCGTCGAAGGGGCTCAGGTAACCCGCGAGCATCTTCGAGCCGGCCGTGGTCGGCATGTCGCGGGTGACGAAGATGTCCTTGTGCGCGAGCGGCACGCCGATCAGCGCGCCGGCCTCGCCCTGCGCCAGCCGCGCGTCGGCGTCCCTGGCCCGGGACAGCGCATAGGCTTCGTCGATGTGCAGGAAGGCGCCGAGATCCTTCGTCGCGGCAACACGCGCAAGCAGATGTTGCGTCAGCTCGGTGCTGGAGACGGTCTTGGCGCGCAAGGCGCGGCCGAGCTCGGCCACGCCGAGTTGGTGGAGGGGCGGGGTCATTCGATGACTTTCGGGACCAGGAACAGGCCGTCCTCGACGGCGGGAGCGCTGCGCTGGTTGAGCTCGCGCTGGTCGGTTTCGGTGACGCGGTCCTCGCGCAGCCGCAGGGCCACCTCCTGCACCGCCGACAGCGGCGTGTAGAGGGGATCGACGCCGCTGGTGTCGACCGCGCCCATCTGCTCGACGATCGAGAAGAAGCCGTTGAGCTGGGGCAGCAGGGCGGCCTGCTCGTCGCCGGAAAGTTGCAGCCGGGCCAGTTTGGCGATGCGGCTGACGTCGTCGTGGGTGAGTGCCATGGGGATGTGCTCGTGGGCCGGTCGGACAAGCGGGTCGCCGGGCGCGCGAAACATTCGACGAACGCTGACGGAAGGCTTGCAGACGGGCCAAACCAGGGGGTGATCAGTTATTATCCCCGCTTATCTCCATGAGCCGAGGCTGCCAGCGCAGCCTCGTTCCTTATGGCAAGGAATCTCGCTCGCGCGGACGTCGCCGGTCCGCGCGATTACTCGACACGAACCGCCCCGAATCGCAGCCGCCCGGACAGAACGCAGACGAACGCCGCTTGATGCCGTCGAATGCCGCCGATTGCGTGTAGTTCGACGATGACTGGCGGCCCCAGGTGCCGAAGCGTCTTGTCCAGGTCTTGCCTACACACATGTTCGCCTCCCTGCGCCGCTATTTCTCCACCGACCTCGCCATCGACCTGGGCACCGCCAACACGCTGATCTACGTCCGCGGAAAAGGCGTGGTGCTGGACGAGCCGTCCGTCGTCGCCATCCGCCATGAAGGCGGGCCCAACGGCAAGAAGACCATCCAGGCCGTCGGCCACGAAGCCAAGGCCATGCTGGGCAAGGTGCCCGGCAACATCGAGGCGATCCGCCCGATGAAGGACGGCGTGATCGCCGACTTCGTGGTCACGGAGCAGATGATCAAGCAGTTCATCAAGATGGTGCACGACACCAAGCTGCTGCGTCCGTCGCCCCGCATCATCATCTGCGTCCCCTGCGGCTCCACGCAGGTCGAGAAGCGCGCCATCCGCGACGCCGCGCTGGGCGCGGGCGCCTCGGAGGTCTACCTGATCGAGGAGCCGATGGCCGCCGCGATCGGCGCGGGCCTGCCGGTGTCGGAAGCGTCGGGCTCGATGGTCATCGACATCGGCGGCGGCACGACCGAGGTCGGCGTGATCTCGCTGGGCGGCATGGTCTACAAGGGCTCGGTCCGCGTCGGCGGCGACAAGTTCGACGAGGCCATCATCAACTACATCCGCCGCAACTACGGCATGCTGATCGGCGAGCCGACCGCGGAGTCCATCAAGAAGAACATCGGTTCGGCCTTCCCCGGCTCCGAGGTCAAGGAGATGGAAGTCAAGGGCCGCAACCTCAGCGAGGGCGTGCCGCGCAGCTTCACGATCTCGTCCAACGAGATCCTGGAAGCGTTGACCGACCCGCTGAACCAGATCGTCTCGGCCGTGAAGAACGCGCTGGAGCAGACCCCGCCGGAACTGGGCGCCGACATCGCCGAGCGCGGCATGATGCTGACCGGCGGCGGCGCGCTGCTGCGCGATCTGGACCGGCTGCTGGCCGAGGAGACCGGCCTGCCGGTCCTCGTGGCCGAAGACCCGCTGACCTGCGTGGTCCGAGGTTGCGGCATGGCCCTGGAGCGCATGGAACGCCTGGGCTCGATCTTCACGAACGAATAAGTGGATGCGGCCCCGGACGGCCGCTTTGCGTTGAATCTCCTTCGCTGAGACCTCCATGCCTCTCGGCACTCTCGACCGCAATCCACCGCCGCTGTTCCGCGAAGGCCCGTCCGCGTTGACGAAGCTGGCCTTCTGCGCGGCATTGGCGGTCTTCCTCATGGTGGCGGACTCCCGCTTCCAGGTCACGGCGCCTGCCCGCGCGGGGTTGGCGCTCGCCCTGCATCCGCTGCAGCGCGCGCTGCTGGCCCCCGTCGATGCCTGGGAGCAGGCCGGCGACTACGCCCGCGGCATGGAGAAGGCCACCGAGGCCGAGAACCAGGCCCGACAGCAGCTCGCCTCGCAGGCGGTCATCCTGAGCCGCGCGGCGCAGCTGCAGGCCGAGAACACGCGCCTGCGCGCGCTGCTCGACCTGCGCGAGGCGCTGCCGGTGAAAGGCCTCGCCGCCGAGGTGCTCTACGAGGCGCCGGATCCGTTCTCGCGCCGCATCGTCATCGATCGCGGCGGCCATGGCGGCGTGCGGCTCGGCGCGCCGGTGGTCAATGACGCCGGCGTGCTCGGGCAGGTGACGCGGGTCTACCCGCTCTCCGCCGAAGTGACCCTGCTGACCGACCGCGACGCCACCATCCCGGTGCTCAACACCCGCACCCAGCAACGCGGCGTCGCCTATGGCGGCGAGCGCGGCGTGATGGAGCTGCGCTTCATTGCCGCCAACGCCGACATCAAGCCCGGCGACGCGCTCGCGACCTCGGGCCTGGACGGGCTCTATCCGCCGGGCCTGCCGGTGGCGAAGGTCGCCGAGGTCGAGCGCCGCGGCGACACCAGCTTCGCGCGCGTCGGTCTGGCGCCGATTGCGCAGCCCGACAGTGCGCGTCACGTGCTGGTGCTGGAGCCGCTGGAAGGCCAGGAGTCGGCCCGCACCGAAGCCGCGCAGGAAGCGGCCAGCGCGGCGAACGCCGCCGCCGCCGAAGCCGCCAGCCGGCCACCGCGCACGCGCGCCTCGGCCGCGTCCGCGCCGAAAGGAGGCACCCGATGATCATGCCCCGTGGCGCGAGCCAGCTGCTGCTGCCCGCCAATCCCCTGTTCATCGCGTTCAGCCTGGTCGTCGGCCTGCTGATCGACATGGTCCCCGTCGGACGGCAGCCCTGGATGCCGGACGTGCTGGCGCTGGTGCTGGTGTTCTGGAACGTGCACCAGCCGCGCCGCGTCGGCGTGGGCTGGGCCTTCGTCTTCGGCCTGATGATCGACGTCCACCATGGCGCGCTGCTCGGCCAGCACGCGCTGGCCTACAGCCTGCTCGCCTTCGGCGCGGTCGCGCTGCATCGGCGCCTGTTGTGGTTCACGCTGGGCGCGCAGGCCCTGCACGTGTTGCCGCTGTTCGTGCTCGCGACGGCCATCGCGTTGATCGTGCGCCTGATGGTCGGTGGGATGTGGCCGGGCTGGAGCCTGCTCCTGGCACCGCTGCTGCAGGCGGCGTTGTGGCCGATCACGGCGGCGCTCCTGCTGGCGCCCCAGCGTCGCGCGCCGGATCCCGACGCGCACCGCCCGCTCTGAGCGCGCCGGGAACACGCCCGCGATGACGGTCATCAAGAACCTCCAGGCGGAGCTGAGCCGCTTCCGGCTGCGGCTGTTCGCCGCGGCCGCCTTCGTGCTGTTCTGCTTCGGCCTGCTCGTCGCGCGCCTCGTCTACCTGCAGATCACGCAGCACGACACGCTGCTCGAGCGCGCCGAGACCAACCGCGTCTCCGTCGTCCCCATCGTGCCGAACCGCGGCCTGATCGTCGACCGCAACGGCGTGGTGCTGGCGAGCAACTACTCGGCCTACACGCTGGAGATCACGCCGTCCAAGGTCCCGGACCTCGAGCGCACGATCGACGCGTTGTCCGCGGTCATCGAGATCCAGCAGCGCGACCGTCGCCGTTTCAAGCGGCTGATGGAGGAAAGCAAGAACTTCGAGTCGCTGCCGATCCGCACGAAGCTGACCGACACCGAGGTCGCCCGCTTCGCCGCGCAGCGCTTCCGCTTCCCGGGCGTGGACATCAAGGCGCGCCTGTTCCGCAGCTACCCGCTGGGCGACATCGGCGCGCACATGCTGGGCTACATCGGCCGCATCAACCAGGCCGAGAAGAAGGCGATGGACGACTGGTCCGAGGAGGACGTCGCCAACTACCGCGGCACCGAATACATCGGCAAGCTCGGCCTGGAGCAGGCCTACGAGCGCGAACTGCACGGCCAGACCGGCTTCGAGGAGATGGAGACCAGCGCCGGCGGCCGCGCGGTGCGCCGGCTGCGCAACCGCCCGCCGACGCCGGGCAACACACTGCACCTGTCGGTCGACATCAAGCTGCAGGCGCTGGTGGAGCGGCTCTTCGGCGACCGTCGCGGCGCGTTGGTCGCGATGGATCCGCGCAACGGCGAAGTGCTGGCCTTCGTCTCCAAGCCGAGCTTCGATCCCAACCTGTTCGTCGACGGCATCGATGCCGACAGCTGGCGTGAGCTGAACGAGGACATCGACAAGCCGCTGCTGAACCGCGCGTTGCGCGGCACCTATCCGCCGGGCTCGACCTTCAAGCCGTACATGGCGATGGCCGCCCTGAACACCGGCAAACGCGCCGCCAACGTGGTGATCCAGGACAACCTGAACTACAGCTTCGGCGGACGGGTGTTCGGCAGCGCGACCGGCGACCGCGCGGGGCCGAAGGACATGCGACTGGCGATCGTGACCTCGTCGAACGTCTACTTCTATTCGCTGGCCAACGAGATGGGCGTGGACATGATCCACGACCAGCTCGAGCCCTTCGGCTTCGGCCGCAGGACCGAGATCGACCTGCAGGGCGAGGTGACCGGCATCCTGCCCAGCACCGAGTGGAAGCGCCGCGCATACAAGCGGCCGGAGCAGCAGAAGTGGTACGCCGGCGAGACGATCTCGCTGGGTATCGGACAGGGCTACAACAACTTCACGATGCTGCAGCTGGCGACGGCGATGTCGACGCTGTCCAGCGGCGGCGAGCGCTACCGGCCGCGGCTGGTGCGGGAGATCGAGGATGTCGTCAAGCACACGCAGCGGCGCGTCGCGAGCGATGCGCTCGAGCCGCTGGCGCTGCGCAAAGCGGACGTCGACGTGATCCGCAACGCGATGCATGACGTGACGCTGGAAGGCACGTCGCGCGCGGTGTTCGCCGGCGCGCAGTATCAGAGCGCCGGCAAGACCGGCACGGCCCAGGCGGTCGGCCTGCGCGCCGGGCAGACCTACAGCAGCATCAAGGCGGACGAGCGCAAGCGCGATCACTCGCTGTACATCTCGTTCGCGCCGTACCAGGCGCCGACGATCGCCGTGGCGCTGATCGTCGAGAACGCGGGCTTCGGCTCCGAATCGGCGGCGCCGATCGCGCGCCGCGTGTACGACTACGTGCTCACCGGCACCTACCCAAGCGAAGAGGACATCGCCAAGGTGCGGGTCGGCCAGGTCGGCGCGCCCATCGGCACGCCGCGTCGTGTCGAAGACATCCCGCTGCCCAACGCCGCGGCCAGCGCGCCGGAGGCGGCCGCATCGGCAGCTTCGACGCCCACTTCGACGCCCGCTTCGACGCCCGCTTCGACGCCCGCTTCGGCCCCCGTTTCAGCGCCGGTGCGGACGACGTCCGCCACGCGGTCCGCTGCGTCCGCTCCGGCGGCCACACGTCCCACGCCGGGAGCCTCACGATGAGCGCCGTCTTCAGCAAACCCAGCCTGCTGCAGCGGGTGAAGCCGCTGTTCCAGGGGTTCGACATCCCGCTGCTGCTCGCGATGGCCTGGCTCATGGGGCTGGGTCTGATGTGCATGTACTCGGCCGGCTACGACCACGGCACCCGTTTCGTCGATCACGCGCGCAACATGGCCCTGGCCATGGGCGTGCTGTTCGTGACCGCGCAGGTGCCGCCGCAGCGGCTGATGCAGCTCGCGTTGCCGCTCTACGCCATCGGCGTCACCCTGCTGATCGCGGTGGCGCTGTTCGGCATCACGAAGAAGGGCGCGACGCGCTGGCTGTACGTCGGCACGCAGATCCAGCCGTCCGAGCTGCTGAAGATCGCCGTGCCGCTCATGCTGGCCTGGTGGTTCCAGAAGCGCGAAGGTCAGCTCCGGCTGCCGGATTTCGTCGCCGCGTTCATCCTGCTCGTCGTGCCGGTCGGGCTGATCGCGAAGCAGCCGGACCTCGGCACCTCGCTGCTGGTGCTGGGCGCGGGCCTGTACGTGATCTTCTTCGCCGGGCTGTCGTGGAAGCTGATCGTCCCGGCGCTGGTGCTGGCCGGCGCGGGCATCACGGCGCTGGTCCTCAGCGAAGACCAGATCTGCCAGCCCGACGTGAAATGGGTCGTGCTGAAGGACTACCAGAAGGACCGCGTCTGCACGCTGCTGGACCCCACGAAGGACCCGCTGGGCAAGGGCTTCCACATCATCCAGGGCGAGATCGCGATCGGCTCGGGCGGCGTGACCGGCAAGGGTTTCATGAAGGGCACGCAGACGCACCTGGAGTTCATTCCGGAGCGGACGACCGACTTCATCTTCGCCGCCTACGGCGAAGAGTTCGGGCTGATCGGGGCGGCCGGGCTGCTGATCGGCTTCACCGCGCTGATCCTGCGCGGACTGGCGATCGCGCATGAGGCGCCGACGCTGTTCTCCAGACTGCTCGCGGGGGCGATCACGCTGAGCTTCTTCACCTACGTGTTCGTGAACATGGGGATGGTGACCGGCATCCTGCCCGTGGTGGGGGTGCCGCTGCCGTTCATCTCGTACGGGGGAACGGCGATGGTGACCTTGGGTCTGTCGCTGGGGATGCTGATGTCGATCGCCAAGAGCCGGGGCGGGACGCAGCGCTGACCAGGCGGCGCCACGGGCCGCTCCCGCCGTGCTTCCGGTGGCGAGGGCGCTCAGGCATGGGCACTCGACAACGGATGCGCCGCGAACCGGACCGTGAAGCGCGCGCCGGGTCCGACGCCGTCCGACTCCGCCTGCCGGCGCGCCCGCGTGTCGTCGACCGCGATCTCGGCCTCATGCTGCTGGACGATCTCGCGCACGATCGCGAGGCCCAGGCCGGAGCCGTCGACGTTGGTGCCCAGCGCGCGGTAGAACGGCTGGAAGATCTGCTCGCGTTCCGACTCGACGATGCCAGGCCCCGAGTCCTCGACCTGCAGGACGCAGACCTGCCCGAACGGGTCCTCGACCACGCGCACGGTGACCGTGCCGCCGCTGGGCGTGTAGAGCAGCGCGTTGTCGACGAGGTTGCGGATCAGCTCGCGGATGAGCAGCGGATGCCCGTTGATGCGCAGACCCGCCTGGCTCGCCTCCGGTCCCTCGTAGCCGAGGTCCAGGCGCTTCTCCATCGCGCGCGGCACGAAGTCGCGCACCGTCTCGATCGCCAGCACCGCCAGGTTCACCTCGCTGCGGCGCGCGGCGTGTTCCTGGTCCTCGGCGCGGGCCATCGCGAGCAACTGGTTGACCATGTGCGCCGCGCGCTGGCTCGACACGGCAATCTGCTTCAGCGAGCGACGCAGCTCCGCCGGAGAACTGCGACCTTCGTCGATCTCGCGCTGCGCCAGCTCGGCCTGCGTGCGCAGCCCGGCAAGCGGCGTCTTCAGCTGATGCGCGGCGTCCGCAAGGAAGTGCTTCTGCGAGCGGATCGACTGGTCGAGACGCTCCAGCAGGTCGTTGATGGCCTGCACCAGCGGCGCGACCTCGTCCGGGATGCGTTGCTCATCGATGGGGCTCAGGTCCGAGCTGTCGCGCGAGCGGATGCGCCGCTGCAGATCGTTCAGCGGCGCGATGCCTCGCGCCAGCGCCAGCCACACCAGCAGCACTGCCAGCGGCAGGATCACGAACTGCGGCAGGATGACGCCCTTGATGATCTCGTTGGTCAGCCGGGAGCGCTTGCCCAAGGTCTCCGCGACCTGCACCAGCATCATCCGGTCGCTGCCCGCCATCCCCTCCGGCACCACCCACAGGTAGGAGATGCGCACCTGTTCGTTGTTGACTTCGTCGAAGCGGCGGTTGACCTCCCAGGGGACGATCGGCGGCTCCACTTCGGGGACCGGCAGTTGGGCGTCACCGCTGAGCAGTTCACCGCGCAGGCCGAGGACCTGGTAGTAGACGGTGTCGGACTCGTCCGCGCGCAGCAGCGCGGCCGCCTCGGGCGCCAGCGCGTAGCGCGAGCGGCCGCGCTTCGCGACCGCGTCACCGGGGGCGGGTTCCGTCACCACCTGCAGCCCGAGCGTGCGCGCCATCTCGTCGAGCTCGCGGTCGTAGGGCTTGTTGGCGATGCCCTGCGCCACCAGCCAGGTCAACGCGACGCTGATCGGCCAGATGACCAGCAGCGGGGCGAGCATCCAGTCGAGGATCTCGCCGAACAGCGAGCGGTGACCGGAGGAATCAGCCGCCATGCGGCAGCTCAGCCGGGAATCTTCTCAAGGCAATAGCCCAATCCGCGCACCGTGGCGATGCGGATCGGCCCCTGCTCGATCTTCTTGCGCAACCGATGGATGTAGACCTCGATCGCGTTGTTGCTGACTTCCTCGCCCCATTCGCACAACCGCTCGACCAATTGGTCCTTGCTCACGAGGCGCCCGGCGCGTTGCAGCAGGACTTCCAGCAGCGACAGTTCCCGCGCCGACAGTTCCACCATCTGCTCGTTGATGTAGGCGACCCGGCCAGTCGCGTCGAAGCTCAGCGGCCCATGGCGGATCACGTTCGACGCGGTGCCGAGTCCGCGCCGCGTCAACGCGCGCACGCGGGCCTCGAGTTCCTGCAGCGAGAACGGCTTGGCCATGTAGTCGTCGGCGCCCAGGTCCAGCCCCTTGACGCGCTCCTCGATGCTGTCCGCCGCGGTCAGGATCAGCACCGGCACGGCCGAGCCGCGCGCGCGCAAGCGTCTCAGCACTTCGAGGCCGTGCAACTTGGGCAGTCCCAGATCGAGGATCAGCAGGTCGAACTCATGCGAGGCGAGGGCCGCATCCGCCTCGCTGCCGCTGCCGACCTGGTCGACCGCGCAGCCCGACGCCCGCAACGAACGCAGCAGGCCGTCGGCGAGGACCTGGTCGTCTTCGGCGATCAAGATGCGCATGTGTCGTCCCCTCTGGTCATGGAGACATTCTAGGGAGCGGTCCGTCGGTGTTCCCTAGGCGTTTCCGAGGCGTCTGCCAAGGCGACTGTCGGGGGTGCCGGGTCAGGCCGGCGACAGGTTCGAATGAAGGCGCTTCCCACCCCTGAGGGAAAAAAGCGGCAATCGGGCGACTGGCTCATCCTGTGAGCCAGCAACTGCCTAAGATGGCGCCATCGACCTTCCACGGCCCTTCACAGCGGGCCGACGGACTCGACAAAGTACTGTACAGATATACAGATTGCGCCATAATCCGCCGCAGCCAACAGGAGAAGATTGCATGGACGCCCCCGTGAAGAACGCCAACACCGAAAAAGCCAAGGCCCTGCAGGCCGCCCTCGCCCAGATCGAAAAGCAGTTCGGCAAGGGCTCGATCATGCGACTGGCCGAAGGCGAGAAGATCGAGGACATCCAGGTCGTCTCCACCGGCTCGCTGGGCTTGGACATCGCGCTGGGCGTCGGCGGTCTGCCGCGCGGCCGCGTGGTCGAGATCTACGGCCCGGAATCCTCCGGCAAGACCACGCTGACGCTCCAGGTCATCGCCCAGATGCAGAAGCTGGACGGCGTGTGCGCCTTCATCGATGCGGAACACGCGCTCGACGTCCAGTACGCACAGAAGCTCGGCGTCAACCTGCAGGAACTGCTGATCAGCCAGCCCGACACCGGCGAACAGGCGCTGGAGATCGTGGACTCGCTGGTGCGCTCCGGCTCGGTCGACCTGATCGTCATCGACTCGGTGGCCGCGCTGACGCCGAAGGCGGAACTTGAAGGCGAAATGGGCGACTCGCTGCCGGGCCTGCAGGCCCGCCTGATGAGCCAGGCGCTGCGCAAGCTGACCGCCACCATCAAGAAGACCAATTGCACCGTCGTCTTCATCAACCAGATCCGCATGAAGATCGGTGTGATGTTCGGCAGCCCGGAAACGACGACCGGCGGCAATGCGCTGAAGTTCTACGCGTCGGTGCGTCTGGACATCCGCCGCATCGGCTCGATCAAGAAGGGCGAGGAAGTCATCGGTTCCGAGACCAAGGTCAAGGTCGTCAAGAACAAGGTCGCGCCGCCGTTCAAGACGGCGGAGTTCGACATCCTCTACGGCGAAGGCATCAGCCGCGAGGGTGAGATCATCGACATGGGCGTGGCTGCCAAGATCGTCGAGAAGGCCGGCTCCTGGTACGCCTACGGCGGCGAGAAGATCGGTCAGGGCAAGGACAACGCGCGCGAGTTCCTGCGCGAGAACGCGGACCTGGCGGTCGAGATCGAGAACAAGATCCGCGATTCGCTGGGCGTCCCGCTGCTGGGAGCGACGCCCGGCGGCGACGCCGAGTAAGCGCGGGGCAGTCGCATGACCCCGCCAGAGGGTCGGCGGGGCCGGGCCTCGCAGCCGCTGTCGCTGAAGGCCCGTGCAGTGGCGCTGCTCGCGCAGCGGGAGCACAGCGCCATGGAGTTGCGGCGCAAGCTGCTGCGCATCGCGCGTGACCGCCAGGCCGAAGCTGCCGAAGCCTCGGCAGGCTTGAGCGATGACTTTCCGGATGAAGACGAACCGCAGGGGCCCAGCGTCGAAGTCGACGCGGTCCTCGACTGGCTCAAGGCCAACGGGTATCTCGACGACTCGAGATTCGTCGAGTCCCGGATCCATGTGCGCTCGCAGCGATTCGGCCAGAGGCGCATCGAGCAGGAGCTCGCGCAGCATGGGATCTCGCTGGACGCGGAGCAGCGTTCGACGCTCGCGGCCGGCGAGCTGGAGCGGGCCTGCGAGTTGTTGCGACGCAAGTTCGGCGAGGGACCGGCGGCGGATGCCGCGGCGCTGGCCAAGCGCCTGCGTTTTCTGGTGGGGCGCGGATTTGGCTCCGACCTCGCGCGCCGGGCGGTCCGGCGCGTTGCGGCGGGCCGTGATGTCGACGAGTGAGCAGTCCCACGGTCCGGCGAGCGCTCATGCCGCTTGAAAGAGCGACAGCCCCTGAAACTCGACGAAACTTCGTGCGTCACGAGCACCTTGCGACGCGCTGACAAGCCTACGGCGGTGCGCGTCTCAACCGCGCCAAGGGCTTGATGCAACGCAGCATGCTACATTTTCGGCTTCGCAAAACAGCCCGCCGGCGTTCGTCCGCGGGCGTGTTTTCGCGTGTTTGCATCGGTTTTATGTCTTCCTCCGCCTCCCCCGAGCGCCGTCCGCCGCACCTTCGTCGCTCCGTCGACGCGCGGTCCTATGGCCGCGACGACGGGTTCCTTGCCGCGGGGGCCCGGCTGAATCCGGCGTTGCAAACCTCCTCTCCACGCCGGCACCGCGGAGCGTCCGCGGCACTGGCTGCTTCTTCCTGATTCATCCATCAAGCGAGACCTCCCTATGAAGATTCACGAGTACCAGGGCAAGGAAATCCTGCGCCAGTTCGGCGTGCCGGTGCCGCGCGGCATTCCCGCGTTCACGGTGCAAGAGGCGGTCGAAGCCGCGCAGAAGCTGGGCGGCCCGGTCTGGGTGGTCAAGGCGCAGATCCACGCCGGCGGTCGCGGCAAGGGCGGCGGCGTCAAGCTGGGCAAGAGCCTGGACGACGTGAAGGCGCTGTCCGAGCAGATCCTGGGCATGCAGCTGGTCACGCACCAGACCGGCCCGGTCGGCCAGAAGGTCCGCCGCCTGTACATCGAAGAAGGCGCGGACATCAAGAACGAGCTGTACATCTCGCTGGTGACCGACCGCGGCACGCAGAAGGTGGCCTTCATCGCGTCGAGCGAAGGCGGCATGGACATCGAGGAAGTCGCCCACTCGACGCCTGAGAAGATCATCACCGAATACATCGACCCGCTGACCGGCATCACGACCGAGCAGTCGAAGAAGATCGCCGCGGCCATCGGCCTGAGCGGCGCTTCGGTGGACCAGGCTGTCGACCTGTTCGCCAAGCTGTACAAGTGCTACATGGACACGGACGCGTCGCTGGTTGAAATCAACCCGCTGAACTGCGATTCCAAGGGCAACCTGATCGCCCTGGACGCCAAGTTCAACTTCGATGCCAACGCCCTGTTCCGTCACCCGGAAATCGTCGCTTACCGCGACCTGGACGAAGAAGACGCGGCTGAGATCGAAGCCTCGAAGTTCGACCTGGCCTACATCTCGCTGGACGGCAACATCGGCTGCCTGGTGAACGGCGCCGGCCTGGCCATGGCCACCATGGACACCATCAAGCTGTTCGGCGGCGAGCCGGCCAACTTCCTGGACGTCGGCGGTGGCGCCACGGCAGAGAAGGTCACCGAAGCCTTCAAGATCATGCTGAAGAACCCCGAGGTGAAGGGCATCCTCGTGAACATCTTCGGCGGCATCATGAAGTGCGACACCATCGCCGAAGGCGTGATCACGGCCTGCAAGGCCGTCAACCTGAACGTCCCGCTGGTCGTCCGCATGAAGGGCACCAACGAGGAGCTGGGCAAGAAGATGCTGGCCGAGTCCGGCCTGCCCATCATCGCCGCCGACACCATGGCCGAAGCCGCGACCAAGATCGTCGCCGCCGTCAAGTAAGCCGAAGACCCAGCCAAGGAATACGACATGAGCATCTACATCAACAAGGACACCAAGGTCATCACCCAGGGCATCACGGGCAAGACCGGTCAGTTCCACACCCTGGGCTGCCAGGCCTACGCCAACGGCAAGAACGCGTTCGTTGCCGGCGTGAACCCGAAGAAGGCGGGCGAGAAGTTCTCGGACATCCCCATCTACGGCACCGTGAAGGAAGCCGCCGCCCAGACCGGCGCGACCGTGTCGGTGATCTACGTGCCGCCCGCGGGCGCTGCTGCCGCCATCTGGGAAGCCGTCGAGGCCGACCTGGACCTGGCGATCTGCATCACGGAAGGCATCCCCGTCCGCGACATGCTGGAAGTGCGCAACAAGATGAAGGCCAAGGAGCTGGCCGGCGGCAAGAAGACGCTGCTGCTGGGCCCCAACTGCCCCGGCCTGATCACGCCCGACGAGATCAAGATCGGCATCATGCCCGGCCACATCCATCGCAAGGGTCGCATCGGCGTGGTGTCGCGCTCGGGCACGCTGACCTATGAAGCGGTGGCGCAGCTGACCGAAATCGGCCTGGGCCAGTCCTCCGCCGTGGGCATCGGTGGCGATCCGATCAACGGTCTGAAGCACATCGACGTGATGCAGGCCTTCAACGACGACCCGGACACCGACGCCGTCATCATGATCGGCGAAATCGGCGGCCCGGACGAGGCGGAAGCTGCCCGTTGGTGCAAGGCCAACATGAAGAAGCCGGTCGTCGGTTTCATCGCGGGCGTCACCGCTCCTCCCGGAAAGCGCATGGGCCACGCCGGTGCGCTGATCTCGGGCGGTGCCGACACGGCCGACGCCAAGCTCGCCATCATGGAAGAGTGTGGCTTCACCGTGACGCGCAACCCGTCGGAAATGGGCAAGCTGCTGAAAGGCCTGCTGTAAGTAGCAGGAAAAACCTGATGTCAGGAGCCGTTGCTGCGTAATTTCACGCACTGCGGTGCTGGGGGCCTGGCGCGGACAATCCAGCCGCACCCCCCGAACCAAGGAAGGGGCCCATCGGGCCCCTTCCTTCGTTTGCCCCTCCAACGCTTTAGACTGGGCCCTCGTTGCGCGAGGCCCGGCGCGGGTTCCCCTCCATGGAAATGCTCACCAGCCCCGAGTTCTGGCTTGCTGTCGGCCAGATCATCCTGATCGACATCCTGCTGGGTGGCGACAATGCCGTCGTCATCGCACTGGCCTGCCGAAAGTTGCCGCCCAACCTGCGCACCAAGGGCATCCTGTGGGGCACAGCCGGTGCCATCGTGTTGCGCGTCGTGCTGATCTTCTTCGCACTGACGCTGCTCAAGCTCCCGTTCCTGAAGCTGGTCGGCGGCGTGTTGCTGCTGTGGATCGGCATCAAGCTGCTGATCCCGGAGGCCGAGGACGACCACGCGAAGATGGAAGCGAGCGACAAGCTCTGGGGCGCGGTGAAGACCGTCATCATTGCGGACTTCGTGATGAGCCTGGACAACGTCATCGCGATCGCCGGCGCCGCCGAGGGCGCGGGTGGCCAGCATCAGATGCCGCTGGTGATCTTCGGCCTGCTGGTGTCTATCCCCATCATCGTCTGGGGCAGCCAACTGGTCATCAAGCTGATGGACAAGTTCCCGATCGTGATCACGCTGGGCGCGATGCTGCTGGGATGGATTGCCGGCACGATGCTGGTGACCGATCCGGCGTTGAACGCCTGGGTGCCGATGCAAGCCGGCAGCAAGCCCGGTACCACCGAAGTCCTGCCGCAGGTCTACTACGCCCTGGGCGTTGGCGGCGCGCTGTTCGTCCTGCTCGTCGGCAAGCTGCTGGCCGCGCGCCGGCCGGCGCAAGCCTGACGAAAGGCCGGCCATGTCATGAGCGCCTCCGGCTTCCTGAAGCGACTGCTGGGCCGAGGCGCGTCTGACGACGAGCGGGTTGCGCACGACACCCTGCCGACGACGCAGCCGATGCCGCGTTCGGCCGGTGTCGCGCTCGACGATTACGAGATCGGCGAGGAGATCGGCCGTGGCGCGATGGCGGTGGTCCACCGCGCCGTGGACCGTCGCAGCGGACGGACCGTCGCGATCAAGCGTCTGGCGCTGCAACGTGAGTTCGCGCCGGAGGATCTGATCGACGTCCGAGACCGTTTCATGCGGGAGGCGAGCGCGGCCCGGCATCTGGATCACCCCGACATCCTGCGCGTGCTGGATGCCGGCGAATGCGCCGGCGAAACCTGGATCGCCATGGAATACGTGGTCGGGCAGGACCTCAGCCACCACACGCGGTCAGGTCAGTTGCTGCCCTTGCGCGAGGTCCTGCTGCTTGGCGCGCGCCTGGGGCGAGCGCTTCAGTACGCGCACGGCCATGGTGTGGTTCATCGCGACATCAAGCCGGCCAACGTGATGCTGGAACGGGATACCGGCAGCGTGAAGATCATGGACTTCGGCATCGCGCGCGTGGCCGACGGCAGCCGGACGCGGACGGGGCTGGTCCTGGGCACGCCGTCCTACATGTCGCCCGAGCAGCTCGCCGGCTTGCAGGTGGATGGTCGCAGCGACCTCTACTCACTGGGCGCGATGCTGTTCCAGTTGCTGACCGGCCATCTGCCGCATCAGACCGAGTCGATGGCGACGCTGATGCACCAGATCACGAATCAGCCCGCACCCGACATCCGCCGGCTCCGCCCCGAACTTCCGGAGTCGCTCGCCCTGGTCGTGGCCCTGGCGCTGGAGAAGCGCCCGGAGTTGCGCTATCAACGCGGCGACACATTGGCCCAGGACCTGGAGGCGGTGCTGAGTCAGATTCCGGTGGAACTGGCCAATAGCACGGGCGCCACACCCCCCCCACCAGCGGGACAGGCATTCGAGCAAACTTTGCGGCTACAGTCCCAGGGCGCAGTGCACAATCCCTTTCCCCCAGCCGATCCCGCCAGCAAGACATGACCCTGGAGTTCTTCAGCGCCACCGATACCGGTCGTGTGCGCGACAACAATGAAGACTCGGTCGCCCTGGAACCGGGCGTCGGGCTCGCGGTGCTCGCGGATGGCATGGGTGGATACAACGCTGGAGAAGTCGCGAGCCAGATGCTGACGACCTTCATCAAGTCGGAACTGGGTCGATGGCTGGCTGAAGCCGGCCAGCACGCGACCGACATCGATGTGCGGCGCGCGATGGACATCTGCGTGGACAACGCCAACCGGGCGATCTTCAACGCCGCCAACACCAATCCGCGTTATGCGGGCATGGGGACGACGCTGGTGCTGGCGGTGTTCCGCGAACAAAGCCTGTTGCTGGGACACGTGGGCGATTCGCGGGCCTATCGCTATCGCGAAGGCCAGCTGGTGCAGCTCACGCGTGACCATTCGTTGCTGCAGGAACAGATCGATGCGGGTCTACTGACGCCCGAGGAAGCCGTGTTCAGCAGCAACAAGAATCTGGTCACGCGAGCCGTCGGTGTCGAGGATACGGTGATGCTGGAGGTGCATCAGCACGAGCTGCTGCCCGGCGATCAGATCCTGCTTTGCAGCGATGGGCTCTCCGACATGGTCGATGACGCCAGCGTGGCACAGGTGCTCCAAAGCCACAGCGATCTGCCTGAAGCGGCGCAGGCGCTGGTGGACACGGCCAATGACATGGGCGGCAAGGATAATATTGCGATCGTTCTGGTTCGCGCCGAAACTCGCACCAAGCCATGGGCGTGGTGGCCATTCAGTCGCAACAATGGGCGCCGTTGAGGCGGCCCTCTACAAATAAAGACAGGACTCGAGGTCAAGCATGGGCAAGCTGGTGGTGTCGCTCGACGGGGTGGTGATCAAGGAAGTGCAGATCACCAAGGACAAGACCACGCTCGGCCGGCGGCCGTACAACGACATCGTCATCGACAACCTGGCAGTCAGCGGCGAGCACGCTGTGCTGCAAATGGTCGGGGCGGATGTCTTCATCGAGGACTTGAACTCGACCAACGGCACGTACATCAACGGCAAGGCGATCAAGAAGCAGTTGCTGTCGCATAGCGACGTGATCGAGGTCGGCAAGTACAAGATCAAGTATCTGGTCGAGGACAACGCCGACTATGAGAAGACGATGATCCTGCGCCCCGGCACCGCGCCGAGCAGCGGCTTCGGTCTGCCGTCGTCATTCGGCGGGCTGGGCCCGGCACCGGTGTCGACGGCACCGGCTGCGATCAAGGTGTTGAATGGACCTGCGGCGGGCCGCGAGGTGTCGCTCACCAAGGTCGTGACGACGGTGGGCAAGCCGGGTGTGCAGGTGGCATCGATCACGAAGCGGCCAAGCGGCTACGTGTTCGCGCACGTCGAGGGCGGCGCCCGCCCGGTGGTCAATGGCGCGCCGCTGACGGCCGAGTCGGTCCCGCTGAAGAACGGTGACGTGATCGAACTGGCGGGCACGCAGATGCAGTTCGTCCAGGCGTGATCGACCCTTCTCTGAACAAAGGGGCCGTGAGGTCCCTTTTTCGTGTCCGGTTGCGGCGCCGCTGCCGTCGTTTTGATGCGCCATCCTGTATCGAGATGATTCGGTGACGTCAGGCGAACACCTACACGCGTGCAGGTTTTCACGGCATCGCGGCGGGGTCACGTAAGCGACGGCAATAAATCTTCGAATCGAGGATTCGGCGCTTAGCGTCATGCGAGGGTGCCTCTACAGTCTTCGGCATGAAGATTCGCGTGCTTGGTTGCGCCGGCGCCCTGGCGGCCGGCTACAGGACCACTTCCTTCTTGCTCGACGACGATGTGCTCATCGACGCCGGCAGCGGCGTGGCCGAACTCACCGTGGACGCGATGGTCAAGGTCGACCACATCCTGGTCACGCATTCGCACCTCGACCATGTGCTGGCGATCGGACTGCTCGCGGACACGGTCCAACGCCGGCGTGCGCAGGCGGGCCGTACCCCGGTCCAGGTACACGCACTGCCCGAAACCCTGCAGGCGCTGCGCGCGCATGTCTTCAACGGCGTGATCTGGCCGGACTTCACCCGTCTGCCGTCTCTCGAGCGGCCTGCGTTGACGTTCCACGAGTTTGCGGTGGGTGAGCGCCTCGATCTGGGCCGCGGTCGCTGCATCGAGGTCATCAGTGCCGCGCACACGGTGCCAGCTGTGGGATTCGCGGTCGACGGTGGGTCGTCGGGGCACTGGGTCTTCACCGGGGACACCGGGCCCAATCCAGCCCTCTGGCAACGCCTGTCGCAGATCAAGGTGGCCCATCTGATCATCGAGTGCGCCTTTGGTGACGACGAATGTGGGTTGGCCGGGATCAGCAAACACCTGTGCCCGACGACGCTTCGTGAGGAACTGGCGAAACTCGACGGTGCAATCGACGTGCACATCACTCACATCAAGCCCGGAGAACGCGCCGCAGTGATGGATGCGGTCATGGGTCTGCGTACGACGCACCGGATCTCCGCCCTGGAGAACTTCCAGGAGTTCATGCTGGCTTGACGGCCTCTTGTGTCACCAGCGACTCGCAGCCTGCGCCGGATAACCGCCGCAGGCTGCGTCGCTTCTGGACGCCAGATCTTCGTGTCAGCGCGATCTGACAAAGCTTGTCAGGTGCAGCGCAAGTGACGGATTGCGGCGGGCATCGGCTGACAAAAAACGTCACTTGAAGTTCAGCGGTGATCGACAGGCCGTGAAGTTGATCACAGTCGAGGGCGAAAACGGGCTGGCACGGGCCCTGCGTACATTCGGTCCGTCTCTACCCCACTTTCTCTCTGGAGTTTCTATGAAGCGCGTTCAACAAGGTTTCACCCTGATCGAACTGATGATCGTCGTGGCGATCATTGGTATTCTGGCCGCCGTCGCGCTGCCGGCGTATTCGGACTACATTAAGAAGACGAAGGTCTCTGAAGTGATGGTCGCCGCCACTCAGCCCAAGGCTCAGATCCAGGAATGGGCCTCGGTCAAGGGATCGCTGCCTGCCGCCGGCGATATCGTCATTCCGCCGTCGAACAGCACGTACGTCAAAGAAGTGAAGTGGACTGGCGCCGCGATCACCTCGGAAGCCAAAGGTACGGGCGATGCGGAAATTGACACCAAGAAGATCACTTTGACGGCTGGTGGCGGCGTGGCCGGCTCTGAGCAAGTGACCTGGGCCTGCTCCAGCGACATCAACAAGAAGTTCCTGTCGGCTGCTTGCAAGTAAGCAGAAGATTGAAAGTTGAAAAGGGGCCGAATGGCCCCTTTTTCTGCTTTTGGTGTCGATCACAATCGCGTCCCAATGAAGCAGGCTCTCGTTCTCCGTTTCAAGGCCGCAGGCTGGCACATGCTGGGCAGCGTCGCTGTCGCACTGTTGGCATCGCTACTTGTCTTTCTGCTCTGGTACCCATGGCCGTATTACATAGTTTCTGGCGGTGCGGAACTGTTTGGCATCGTTTCCGGTAGCGACGTGATTCTCGGCCCCCTGATCACGCTTGCCATCTTCAATGTGACCAAGCCGCGTGGTGAGCTTGTCCGAGACATGGCGATCATCATCGCCATCCAATTGGCGGCGCTGGCCTATGGACTGCATACGGTCTATATCGCCCGACCGGCCGCCTTGGCTTTTGAAGGGGAGCGATTCCGCCTCACTATCGCGGCGGGTATCATCGAATCGGAGTTGTCGAAAGCTCCACCCGGCCTTCAAAGCATCTCGCTGACAGGTCCAGTACTGGTCAACACGAGGGACCCAGATCCGGATGAAAAATTCGATGCGGTCATCTTTGGGCTTGCCGGCGCGGACATAGGCGCACGCCCCAGCTTCTGGCGGCCGTGGAATGGAGCCGCGCGGGCCGCAACGCTCAAGGTAGGCAAACCGCTGGCTCAGATCCTTGCAAAGCCCGGCCTAGACGCTACCGCCGCGCGTGAAGCGGCTGCCAAAACCGGCAAACCCATCGATCAACTCCTTTACATCCCTCTGGTGGCCCGCCGCTACGATTGGTCTGTGCTTATAGACAGATCGACCGGCGACCCGATCGGTTTCGCTCCCATCGACGGTTTCTGACCGCGCCGCCGTGCAGGGTCGGTCAGGCGAAATGCTCGCCTGCCGTTAGAGTTCCGCCCTGTCCCCACGACCCGGACCGTTCATGACGCTCGCCGCGACAGCGCCCGCCGCCGATTTCTCCGCCTCCTCTACCGCGCCCCATCTCCAGGTCCTGACTCTGATCGGTCTGCTGATCGGCGTGACCCTGGCGCCGTTGATTGCCTACAACCAGACGCCGTCGGCAACGCTTTACAACCAGCTGGCAGCCTTCGCCGGTCTGGGATTGCTGGTCGCGGGCCTTGCGTGGAGCCGCTCTCTCGAATCGGGCTGGCGCTTCGACGGCGTGTCGCTGGGCCTGCTCCTAATGACCGTCGTCGCGGCGGTAGCGCCCCTCACGCACGGACTCCCCTGGTCGATGGCTCTCACGAGCATGGCGATGTTGCTTGGCGCGTTGGTGGCGGTGCAGGTCGGTCGCGCTGTAACGAGTCGACAGCGTGACGCGGTGCTGACGCTTTTCTGCGTCGCGCTCGTCGGCGCGGGGTTGCTGAGTGTGGTCGTCTGCATCGTGCAGATGTTCTTTCCGGAGCTCGCCAACGGCGTCCTCATCGCTCGCTCAGGCGTCGTGGGAAGCGCGGTCGGCAACATGCGGCAACCCAATCACCTCGCCAGCCTGTTGATGTGGGCATGCGTCGGTGCTGTGTGGCTGGAGCAGGGCGGATGGCTGGCCAGGCGGCTCGGCAGCGCGATGGCAGGCACCTGCGCGTTGTATGTCCTGCTCTTCCTCTTTGTCTTCTGCGTGTTGCTCAGCGGCTCTCGCACCGGCTGGATCGGCATCGCTCTGCTGGTGATCTGGGGAGCGATCGACTGGCGCCTGTCACCGCGCGTGCGAATCGCGCTGGGATCAACCGCGGTCATGTTCGCGATCAGTTGGGGCTTGATGGACTTGTACGCCGCGCTGGGCGATCACGCCTTCCGTGCGCAGTCTCGCCTCTCCGGCGAGGGGGCTGGCTCGCCGGCGCGTCTCGCGATTCTTGCGAACGCTCTTGGCCTGCTCGCGAGGTACCCGCTGACAGGCTCAGGCTGGGGGGATTTCAATCTCGCCTGGACCCTGACGCCGTTCCCTGATCGTCCGGTCGCGTTCTTCGATCACACGCACAACCTCGAAATGCAATTGCTCGTCGAGATGGGCCTGCCGCTGGGATTGCTGACGCTGGCGCTGTTGACCTGGGGCTTGGCGATCGGTCTCTGGCGTGCCGTCCGGGGCGGCCCTGCAGGCCACTGCGCGGGCATGCTCGTGGCGATGATCGGCGTCCACAGCCAAGTCGAGTACCCGCTCTGGTATGCCTATTTCCTATTGCCCGCCGCGCTGGCCTACGGGTTGTGCTGGTCGGGCAAGCGCGCTGGCGACAAGCCGGAAAGCGAGGCCCTCGCGCGCGCGGACGCCGGATCGCCGCATCGGCGCCCGGCGCTTGTCGCACTCGGGCTGGCGATCACGGCGGCGGTACCGCTGGTGGTCATGGACTACCTGCGCATCGTCCACATCTACGCGCCTCCAGCGAGCGCCGCATCGCTGGACGATCGCATTGCCGCCGGCCAGCGCTCCCCGCTGTTCGCGTTGCAGGCCGACTACGCCGAAGCGACGGTTCAGCCGCCCGGCGCAGTGGCGCTCGAGGCCTCGCGGCAGACCGGCCATCACCTCATCGACACGCGCCTGCTGATGTCCTGGGCGAAGTCGCTCAACGCGGTGGGGGAGATCGACAAGGCTCGCTATCTGGTGCAGCGGCTGCGTGAGTTCCGCAACGCGGCCAGCGAGGACTGGCTCGCCGAATGCGATGAGGTGGCCACGCTCGGTGCCGCGGCGAAACCGTTCCAGTGCGAACCGCCTCAGCGGGAATACAGCTTCCGCGAACTGCGCTGAGGGCGCCGATGAGGGCGAGATCGGTTGAGTGACCGATGCGTTCAGACTTCGGCGTGCCAGTCGCCCGACTTCCCGCCCTGCTTCTCCAGCACGCGGATCTGCTCCATCACCATGCCTCTGTCGGCCGCCTTGCACATGTCGTAGACGGTGAGCAGGCCGACCTGCACGGCGGTCAGCGCCTCCATCTCGACCCCGGTGCGCCCAAGCGTCTCGACTTGCGCGGTGCAGATCACGGCGCTCGACGACTCATCCAGCTCGAACGTCACTGTGACTCGCGTGATCGGCAGCGGGTGACAGAGCGGGATCAGATCCGAAGTTCGCTTCGCGGCCTGGATCGCGGCGATCCGCGCCACCCCGATCACATCGCCCTTCTTGGCGTTCCCATCGCGGATCAGCGCCAAGGTCTCGGCCTTCATCCGGATGCGGCCCGCGGCCCGGGCCACGCGGTGCGTGACATCCTTGCCGGAGACGTCCACCATGTGGGCTTGTCCGTTGGCGTCAAAATGGGTCAGAGACGAGCTCATGAGCGCGGCAACAATCGCGAAACCGAAGAGGCGTCATCATAGTTCCCGCCCTGGAGATCCCTTGAAGCGAACGAACCCCATTCCCTTCACCCGGCGCTGCCTGGCGGCGCTGCTCAGCGCGTCCCTGCTCGGTCAGGGCGCCATCGCGCAGGTGAACCTGCCGGCCCTGGGCGACTCGGTGTCCGCCGACGTGAGCATCAGCGCCGAAAAGAAGCTCGGCGATCAGGTCATGCGGCAGATCCGCCCGGACCCGGACTACCTCGACGACCCGCTTCTGCTTGAGTACGCGCAAAACACCTGGCAGCCGCTGGTGGATGCCGCGCGTCGACTCGGCAACATCAGCGACGACACCAGCGATCGCTTCGCCTGGGAGCTCTTTCTCGTCCGCGACCGGTCGGTGAACGCGTTCGCGCTGCCGGGCGGCTACGTGGGGATCCACCTGGGCCTGATCGCGATGACCGGGGCGCGCGACGAGATGGCGTCGGTGATGGGCCATGAGTTGTCGCACGTCACTCAGCGTCACATTGCGCGCAGCATCGTCGGAGACTCCCGCACCAGCGCGCTCGCCACGGTGGGTCTGCTTCTCGGCATCCTGGCCGCGGCGAAGGCTCGCAGCATGGACGGCGCTCAGGCGGTGATCGTCGGCAGCCAGGCGGCCGCTGCACAGGCGCAATTGAACTTCTCGCGCGACATGGAGCGCGAGGCTGACCGCGTCGGCTTCCAGGTCATGACGCAGGCCGGCTACCAGCCGGCCGGCATGGCTAGCATGTTCGAGCGGATGGAGCAGGCGTATCACCTGATGGATTCGGGGCAGTACCCCTATCTGCGCAGCCACCCGTTGACCAGCGAACGCATTGGCGAAGCGAAGGCCCGACTGGGCACGAGCGCTCAAGCGAAGCTGATCGGAACTCCGGAGCACGCCTTGATGGCCGCACGTGCGAAGGTGTTGATGGATCAGCGGACCGATCCTTGGCGTGTGCTGCAGGGCCTGGACGCCGGATCCAGGGCCGGAGAGAAGAACATCGACCAGTTGGCCGCCCGTTACACGAGCGCGCTCGCGTCGATCAAGCTGCGCGACTTCTCTCGCGCCGAAGCCACCCTGAAGACCGCCGATGCATTGGCTGGTCTCCTAGGCGCCGATCCTGGCGCCAAGCGCCTGCTGGTCTACGCGCATGCCGAACTGGAAGTTGCCCGTGGGAAGCCTGAAGCCGGCTTCGCGGCGCTGGAGCCGCTGAAGAACGAACGTTCCCGCCCGATGCTGATGATCCGCGCCGACCTGGCGCAGGCGGATCCGCGGCCGGAGGTGAAGCGCGAAGCCGCCGAGGCGTTGCAGACGCACTTGGCGCTGCACGCACAAGACGCTCTGGCCTGGCAGGAAAGCGGGACCTTGTGGCAGCAGCTCGGCCAGCCGCTGCGCTCGCTGCGCGCGCAGGGGGAGACCCGGGCGGCGCTCGGCGACATCACCGGGGCGATCGATCGCCTCGCCTCGGCGGAGCGCCAAGGCCGCGCCAGATCGGCCGACCAGTTCGAGGCCTCGGTGATCGACTCGCGCCTGCGCGACCTGCGCTACGAGCGTCGCCAGATGCTCATGGAGATGTACCCGCGTGGCGTGCCGCCCGGCGCGGAACCCTGATCGCCAGGCTTCCAATGCAAAGGCCGCTCCAGGGAGCGGCCTTCGTCATTCAGTGCGTCGTCATTCGCTGTCCGGGAACAAGCGTTCGATCAGCACGTCGATGGCCATGCCGCACAGCGAATAGATCAGCGAGCCGATCAGGGCCGCGCCGAAACCGGCGACGGTGAAGCCGTCCAGAACGCTGGCCGTCGCCCAGAACAGCAGCGCGTTGATGACGAAGAGGAACAACCCCAGCGTCAGCAAGGTCACCGGCAGCGTGAGCAGCACCAGCACCGGCCGCAGGATGGTGTTGAACAGGCCCAGCACGAAGGCCGCGATGAGCGCGGTGACAAAGCCCTTCACCTGGACGCCCGGGTACAGATGGGCCACGAGCAGCAGTGCAGCGGCCAGCAGCATCCAGCGGGTCAGCGTTTTCATGCCACTCAGCATACCGGCACCTGCAATCAGGAAAATGCGAAGTTGAAAATATGAAAGTACAGGATAATCCGAACCTTCCGAAAGGGGAGTAGCCGCGCGGCCCTGGCCGCGGCAGACGCCCGTCAAGACGTTGCCGTGAAGGCAGCCGGGCCCTGCACCTGAGGCCGGACTCGCCGGGTCACCCGACCCCGAGCCCGCATCAGCCTTGCAAGACCTTTCGGGCCGCACCATGCCGCCTGTGGCGGTGCGTTGTCGTTGAAACCGGGATGGCGCATGCTCGCCATCCGCCTCTTGCAAGGAGCTCTCATGAGCACGATCGTCCCCATGTGGCTGTGGGTGGTATTCGTCGGCATCGTCGTGGTGTCGCTGATCCTGGACTTCGTCGTCCTGCGCAAGCAGGGCGCGCACGACGTGGGCGTGAAGGAAGCGATCAACTGGTCGCTGGTATGGGTGGCGCTGAGCGTCGCCTTCATGGGCCTGCTCTGGTGGGCCGTGCGCGACGGCACCGGCAGCACGGAACTGGCCAACACCAAGGCCCTGGAATTCATCACCGGCTATCTCATCGAGAAGTCGCTGGCGGTCGACAACATCTTTGTCTTCCTGATGATCTTCACCTACTTCGCGGTGCCCTCGGCCTACCAGAAGCGGGTGCTGATGATGGGCATCATCGGCGCCATCGTGCTGCGCACGGTGATGATCCTGGTGGGCGGATGGCTGATCGCGCAGTTCCACTGGATCCTGTACCTCTTCGGCGCCTTCCTGCTGATCACCGGCATCAAGATGTGGTGGGCGGCCGGCCAGGAGCCCGACCTGGAGGACAACCCCGCGCTGAAACTGCTGCGCCGCGTGCTGCCGGTCAGCAAGCATTTCGACGGTGAGCGCTTCTTCACGCTGGAGAACGGCAAGCGCATCGCCACCCCGATGCTGCTGGTGATCGCGCTGGTGGGCATGACCGACGTGATCTTCGCGGTCGACTCGATCCCGGCGATCTTCGCGATCACCAACGATCCGTTCATCGTGCTGAGTTCCAACATCTTCGCGATCCTGGGTCTGCGCGCGATGTACTTCCTGCTGGCAGCCATGGCGTCCAAGTTCCATCTGCTCAGCTACGGCCTGGCGGTGGTGCTCGTGTTCATCGGCGCCAAGATGATGCTGATCGACGTGATCAAGATCCCCGTGCTGCTGTCCCTGGGCGTGGTGGTGGCTATCCTGGCGATCACGATGGTGTGGAGCCTGCGCACCGCCCCCAAGCTCCCGGAGCACCGTTCCAGGGAGCCGCAGAAGGCGGTCGACTGACGCCGCCGGTCTGAGCGTCTCTCCGGGTAATGCCCGGGGGAGCGGTCCTTCAAACCGCCTCGAAACCCGCGCGACGCGCCTGCGTCCCGCGGGTTTTGTTCTTTACAGAACAGAAACAAGGACGTCGCGCGTTCGCCACGCGGAAGGACGTGCCACACGCATTTCTTTGACACACTCAAATGAGAATGCTTAGCATTTGCGACCTTTGAGACCTGTCCGGCCTCAATCACCCGCCACCGCCAGCCAGTCGCGACCAGGGAGGGGCCCGCCACCGTGCGCCGTGATGCGCCGGGACGACGCCGCCAGCACGCGCAGCCAGCCGAGCCAGATTCCTACAAGAACTTCCCCCTCGGAGCTCGAATCCATGTCCCGCTACATCAAGAGCCGCAAACACGCGGTGGCGCCGCTGGCCGCACTGGCCGCTACCCTGACCTTGCCCCTGGCCCACGCCGCCGACGCGCCCGCCGCCGCTCCGGCCGATGCCGCCACCGCGTCCGCTGCCGCCTCGCCCTACCTGCCGCAGGTGAAGGTCGACGGCACCGCCCAGTCCGACTACAAGGCCGACAAGAGCGCGTCTTCGAAAATCACCCAGCCGCTGCTGGAAACGCCCAAGACGATCTCGGTCATCAAGAAGGAAGTGCTGCGCGAGCAGGGCGCGGTGTCGCTGATCGACGCCCTGCAGAACACCCCCGGCATCACCATGCAGCTGGGCGAGAACGGCAACACCTCCGCCGGCGACACCTTCCAGATGCGCGGCTTCTCGGCCAGCACCTCGACCTTCGTCGACGGCATCCGCGACCTGGGCGCGGTCACGCGCGACGTGTTCAACATCGAGCAGATCGAAGTCGTGAAGGGCCCGTCGGGCGCCGACACGGGCCGCGGCGCGTCCGCCGGCTACATCAACCTGATCAGCAAGCTGCCGCAGATCGAGGATTCGATCGACGGCGTGATCACGATCGGCGACGCGAGCCGCAAGCGCGCCTCGATCGACGTCAACCGGAAGGTGATGGACAACACCGCCGTGCGGCTGAACGCCGTGTGGCAGGACAACGGCGTCCCGGGCCGCGACATCGTCGAGCGCAAGACGCACGCGATCGCCCCGGGGATCGCCTTCGGCCTGAACACGCCGACGCGTTTCTTCCTGTACTCGCAGCATGTGCGCCAGAACAACGTGCCGGACGGCGGCATCCCGGCGATCGGATGGCCCGGCTTCACCGTGGCGAACCCTGCGGCCGGCGCGACGCCCGCCGCCATCGCCGGTCTGGAGGCGCTGAAGACGGCCGCCAAGGTGGACACCGACAACTACTACGGCAGCCGCAACGACCGTGAAAAGGTCAAGGCCGACATGGTCACCGCCAAGCTGGAGATGGACATCGGCAACGGCCTGACCGTTCGCAACACCTCGCGCTACGGCCGCACGCACATGGACCGCGTGATCACCGGCATCATCGGCATCACCAACGTGCCGGGCACGGGCGCCGCAGCGGGCATCGTCACCGCGGACCCGTCGACCTGGCAGATCGCCCGCTCGCGTCAGCGTGTGGACCAGACCAACGAGATCCTGGCCAACCAGACCAGCATCAACGCCGCGTTCAGCACGGGCGGCATCAAGCACGACCTGGCCACCGGCGTCGAGCTGATGTACGAGAGCCAGGACAGCCTGGGCTTCGGCACCACGACCCAGACCATCAACGGCGTCGGCTACACCGCGATCGCCAACCCGGCCGCCAACCTGTACAACCCCAACGCGGGCGACGTGCTCGGCATGCCCTACCGCACCGGCGCCGACAGCGAAGGCAGCACCATCACCCAGGCGATCTACGCGCTGGACACGATCTCCGTGACCGATGCGCTCAAGCTCACGCTGGGCGTGCGCACCGAGCACTACAAGATCAAGACCACCACCGGCTCGGTGGTCCTGGCGCCGGGCGCGGCGACGGGGTCCAACATCAACACGATCACCACCGCCAAGCTCGGCGCGGGCAAGTGGATCACGAGCTGGAACCTCGGCGCCGTGTACAAGCTGGCCGACAACGGCACGGTCTACGCCGCCGCCGCCAACTCGCTGACGCCTCCGGGCAGCGCCAACTTCACGCTGAGCAGCTCTGGCCAGGCCGGCACGGCGGCGGATGCGCAGGAGACGACGAACTACGAGCTGGGCACCAAGTGGGACCTGCTCAACAAGCGTCTGAACCTGACGGCCGCGCTGTACCGCAGCGAGAACGACGGCCAGGTGAGCGTGGACGCGCTGACCAACGTCGCCACGCAAGGCGGCAAGACCCGCGTGCAGGGGATCGAGCTGGCCGCCGTCGGCCAGCTCACCAACTTCTGGCAGGTGACCGCCGGCGTCCAGACCATGGACACCAAGCAGATCAACCAGCGCGCCGCCTCTACCGCCACCAACCCCACGCAGACGGTGACGGACGGCGTGCGCTGGACGCCGAAGTGGTCCGCCACGTTGTGGACCTCGTACCAGTGGAACGACTGGACGGGCGCTGTCGGCGCGCGCCACACCTCGGAGCAGAAGCGCGTGATCACCGTCGCCGCGGCCCCGTCGACCGGCCTGCCCGAATTGCCGGCGTACACCGTGATGGACGTGATGGGCGCCTACCGCGTCAACAAGAACGTCTCGCTGCAGCTGAACGTCACCAACGTGTTCGACAAGAAGTACATGAGCTCGTTGAACAACGGCGGCGGTCGACTGGTGCTGGGCGCTCCGCGCGCCGCGACGCTCTCCGCCAACATCGGCTTCTGATCCAGGCCTGATGGTTTGAGGTAGCGTACGCGCGGCCCGTCCCTGCCTCGGCAGGGCCGGGCCGTCGTCCGTCCCGGCCTCTTGAACTGATTCGATCCGGACATGCTTCTTCACATCCCCGAAGTGCTCAGCAAGCAGGACGTGCGCGAGATGCGCAAGCTCCTGGACGCCGCCGACTGGACCGACGGTCGCGCCACCGTGGGCGAGCAGGGCGCGAAGGTCAAGCAGAACCGGCAGTTGCCGGTGGAGCACCCGGCCGCCCAGGAGATCGGCGCGCACATCCGCGGCGTGCTCGCGCGGCATCCGCTGTTCCTCTCGGCGGCGCTGCCGCTGCGCACGCTGGCGCCGCTGTTCAACCGCTACGAGGGCGGCGAGCATTACGGCTTCCACGTCGACGGCGCGATCATGCGCCAGCAGGGCACCGACCAGCCGCTGCGCAGCGACGTGTCCTCCACCCTGTTCCTGAGTGAGCCCGACGAGTACGACGGCGGCGAGCTCGAGGTCGTCGACACCTACGGCACGCACGAGGTGAAGCTGCCCGCGGGCGACCTCATCGTCTACGCGAGCACCAGCCTGCACCGCGTGACGCCGGTGACGCGCGGCGCGCGGATCTGTTCCTTCTTCTGGACGCAGAGCCTGATCCGCCAGGACTGGCAGCGCGCGATGCTGTTCGAGCTCGACCAGACCATCCAGAAGCTGCGCGGACGTCTGGGCGACGACGCCGAAACGACCGCGCTCACCGGCCACTATCACAACCTGCTGCGGCTCTGGGCCGAGACATGAGCGGACCCAAGAGCGCCCATTCGGGCAGTCATTCCGGCAGCCATGCCGCCAACTCGGCGAAGCGGTCCGGGTGGCTGAAGCAGCTGCACCAGTGGCACTGGATCAGTTCGGCGATCTGCCTGATCGGCATGATCCTGTTCGCCGTCACCGGCATCACGCTGAACCACGCCGCCGACATCGAGTCCAAGCCGGCCATCGTGAGCAAGACCGCGCAACTGCCGGACGAGCTGGCCGCGCCGCTGAAGCCGAAGTCCGCCAACGAGCCCGACGTCAAGGCCCCGGTGCCCGCCCCCGTGCGCGCGTGGCTGGCCCAGGCGCTGGGCCGCGCGGTCGACGGTCGCGAGGCCGAGTGGAACCGCGACGAGATCTACCTCGCGATGCCGCGCCCCGGCGGCGACGCCTGGGTCCGCATCGCGCGCGACAGCGGCGAGGTCGAGTTCGAGGACACCGACCGCGGCTGGATCTCCTACCTCAACGACCTGCACAAGGGCCGCCATGCCGGCGCGGCCTGGAGCTGGTTCATCGACCTCTTCGCCGTCGCCTGTCTGCTGTTCTCGATCACCGGTCTGCTGATCCTCAAGTTCCATGCGGTCAGCCGACCCAGCACCTGGCCGCTGGTCGGCCTGGGGCTCGTGATTCCCGCGCTGCTGGCGCTGCTGCTGATCCATTGACCCATCACCGACCGATCACCGACCGATCACCGACCGATCACCGACCGACAAGCGCCGGCACTGCGCCACGATGACGGTCGCCCTGTTGCCACCTGCCGTTCTTCCGCTCCGAGCCGCCGCCAGGATCCTCCCAACCTTCCACCGAGACTTCGACCATGAATCGCTCCGCAAGTCGTACCCTCCTCCAGATCGGTGCCCTCGGCACCCTGGGCACCCTGGCCGTCGGCTCGTCCGCCTGGGCCGCCACGGTCCAGCTCAAGCTGGAAGTGCCGCGCCTGAACGTCGCCGAATACCACCGCCCCTACATCGCCGTGTGGGTCGAGAAGGCCGGCGAATCCGGTCCGGCCGTCGCTCAGCTGGCGGTCTGGTATGACACCAAGAAGCAGAACAACGCCGGCACCAAGTGGCTCAAGGACATGCGCCAGTGGTGGCGCCAGGGCGGCCGCAACCTGACGGTGCCCGCCGACGGCGTCACCGCCGCCACGCGCGCCCCGGGCGAGCACGCGATCTCGCTGGACACGAGCGCCGCGCTGGCCGCGCTGCCGCCGGGCAACTACGAGGTGATCGTCGAATCCAGCCGCGAAGCCGGCGGCCGCGAAGTGCAGCGCCTGCCGCTGACCTGGCCGGTGAAGGCGGCAGCGACCGCGAAGGCGCAGGGCGAGCACGAGCTCGGCGCGCTCGAACTGACGGTCAAGCCCTGATCGCGCCGCGACAGGCTCCACGACAAGACACGGAGGAACTGACCATGATGAAGACTTCGATCGCTTCGCTGATCACCACCCGGCTGGCCACGCGGGTCGCGCCCGTCGCGCTGGCAGTCGCCGCGCTGCTCCCGCTGACCGCGCAGGCCCACATGACCTGGCTGCTGCCCAACAAGGCGGCCTTCGACGGCAAGGAGCCGGTGGCCTCGTTCGACGCGGCCGTCTCGGAAGACCTCTTTAACTTCGAGCGCGCGCTCAAGCTCGAGACCGTGCGCGTCACCGCGCCCGACGGCAAGACCGTCGAGGCCGAGAACCGCAGCGCCGCCCGCCACCGCGAGAGCTTCGACGTGAAGCTGACGCAGGACGGCACCTGGCGCGTCAGCAACGTCAGCCAGTCGCTGATGGGTGCCTACAAGCAGGGCGGCGATACCAAGCGCTTCCGCGGCACCAAAGAGAGTTTCGCCAAGGACGTGCCGGCCGATGCCGAGGTCACCGCGCTGACGGTGATGAGCAACCGCCAGCAGACCTTCGTCAGCAAGGAAGAGGCGGGCAAGGTCGACTTCAAGCCCGAGGGCGACGGCCTGGAGCTGCTGCCGCTGGGCCCGGTCACCGACCTGAGCCACGGCGACAGGACGAAGTTCCGCCTGGTGCTGGACGGCAAGCCGGCCGCCGACGTGCAGCTCAAGCTGATCCGCGAAGGCAACCGGTATCGCTACAAGTTCGGTGAGGTCGAACTCAAGTCCGATGCGAAGGGCGAGTTCACCGTCGAATGGTCCGAGCCGGGTCGCTACTTCATCGGCGCGAGCACCGGACCGGCGCGCGGCCCGAACGCGCCCACCGGCACGCGCGAAGCGCCGGTGCAGCGCGCCAGCGTGAGCGCCACCTTCGAGGTGCTGCCGAAGTGAGCGTGACCGGCGGGACGATGGCGACGCAGGGCGCGGGCACTGCGCTCGAGCCGCGCGTCCTCGTCCCGCTGCGCATCACCGGTGAACCGCCGGCGCTCGGTCAGGCCGTGCACGCGCTCGCCGGCGAGACCATGGGCACGACCTGGTCCGCGCGTTTCATCGGCCCGTCGGGGCTTCGCCTCGCCGCGATCGAGGCGGCCGCCGTTCACGTCTGCGACGAGGTGATCGCACAGATGAGCGGCTGGGACGCGAGCTCCGACCTCAGCCGTTTCAATCGCGCGGCGGCCGGCACCTCGTGGCCGCTGGCGGAAGGTTTCGCCACCGTCCTCGACGCGGCGCTGCGCATCGCGGCCGAGAGCGACGGCGCCTACGACCCGACCGCCGGCGCCCTCGTCGCGCTCTGGGGCTTCGGGCCTTCGGGGGAGACCGCGCTCGCGCCGCGCCACGACGCGCCCGACTTCCAAGCCCCGACCCCCGAGGACTGCGATCGCGTCCATTGCGGCTGGGACTCGTTGCCGTGGGATGCCGCGCGTCGCGTGCTCACGCAGCCCGGCGAGGCGACGCTCGATCTGTCCGCGATCGCCAAGGGTTTCGCGGTCGACCGTGTGTCCGCGGTCCTGACCGCGCTCGGTCTGCCGGACCACCTCGTCGAGATCGGCGGCGAACTCCGCGGGGCCGGACTCAAGCCCGAAGGGCAACCGTGGTGGGTCGACCTCGAGCCGCCGGCCGCCGATGGTGGCCTCGCCCCGGTGCGCATCGCGCTGCACGGCCTGTCGGTCGCGACCTCCGGCGACTACCGGAAATTCTTCGACGCGGCCGATGGCGGGCGGCGTTCCCACACCATCGATCCCCGCAGCCGACGGCCGATCGGGCACGGACTCGCGTCGGTCACGGTCGTTCACGACAGCGCGATGTGGGCCGACGGCTGGTCGACGGCGCTGATGGTGCTCGGGCCGGACGAGGGCTTCGCGCTGGCCGAACGCCTCGGGCTCGCCGCGCTGCTGCGGCGGCGTCGCACGCCGGCCGAGGGCGGCGGATTCGAGGAGCGCTTCTCCACCGCGATGCGCGCGCTGATGCTCTGATGACGGCGATCCTGTCCCGACCCGCGGCGGCGTTGCTGCTGATCGCGTGCTACCTGCTGATGTGCGCCGCCGTGGGGTGGCGACATCGCCGCCGCCAGCGTCAGGCCGCCGAGGACGCCGCCGCGCTGCTGCCCGCTGCCGACGCGGGGCCGCCGGTGCTGGTGCTGCATGCGAGCCAGACCGGCCAGGCCGAGGAGATCGCCTGGCAGACCGCCAGGGCGCTGCACCTGGCCGGCATGCCGGTGCGCGTGGCCGCGCTCGGCGAGATCGATCGCGACGCCTTGCGCGGCGCCCGGCATGCGCTGTTCATCGCCAGCACGTACGGCGAGGGGGACGCGCCGGACAGCGCGGCGCCGTTCGCGCGCGACGTGATGTCGGCGGAGGGTGACGGCCTCGCGCTGTCCTCGCTCGAGGTCGGCGTGCTGGCGCTGGGCGATGCGACCTACACCCATTTCTGCGGCTTCGGCCGCGCGCTCGACGCGTGGTTGCGCGAGCGCGGCGCGCGGCCGATGTTCGACCGCATCGACGTCGACCGCGCCGACGAACACGCGCTCGCGTCCTGGCGCCAGCGGCTCAGTCACCTCGCGGGCACTGCGGATCTCGCGGAATGGGAGATGCCGGTCTTCACGCCGTGGCGTCTGCGTGCGCGGCGGCATCTGAATCCGGGCAGCCAGGGCGGACCAGTGTTCCACCTGGAACTGACGCCGGCGGACGGCTCGCCGCTCCCGACCTGGGAAGCGGGCGACCTCGTGCAGGTCAGCGTCGCGGGCGATGGGGCGGAGGACGCCGACGCCATCGGCGGCGGCGGCACCGACAGCGACGCGCACCGGCCGCGCGAATACACGATCGCCTCGGTGCCCGCGGACGGTCGCGTCGAATTGATGGTCCGGCGCACCGTGCGCGAGGACGGCATGCCGGGACTCGCCTCCGGTTGGCTGACCGAACGGGCGCCGCTTGACGGCCGCGTGGCGATGCGCCTGCGCGCGCACGCGAGCTTCCGCATCGGCGCGAACGCCGATCGTCCGTTGATCCTCATCGGCAACGGCACCGGGCTGGCGGGGCTGCGCGCGCATCTGAAGGCCCGGGCGGCGACCCGCATGGACACGGCGAACGCCGCCGCCCCCGCCGCCGGACGCGACGACATCGGGCTCGCGCCGGCGTGGCTGCTCTTCGGCGAGCGCCAGTCGGCCCACGACGCGCACTACCGCGATGAGATCGAAGCCTGGCAGCGCGACGGCCTGATCGCCCGGGCGGACTGGGCCTTCTCGCGCGACCAGACCGAGCGCGTGCACGTGCAGCATCTGCTCGCGCGCCACGCGCAGACGCTGCGCGAATGGGTCGCGGACGGCGCGGCGCTCTACGTCTGCGGCAGCCTGCAAGGCATGGCCGGCGCGGTCGACGCGGTGCTGCGCGAGACGCTCGGCGACGCCGATGTCGACGCCCTCATCCGCGACGGCCGCTACCGGCGCGACGTCTACTGAGCGTGTCGACCACGGGGAACCCCGTAGGTGAAGACGTGCGGCGCGCGTAGGACATGCGGAGATTGATGCGCGCCTGCGACAAACACGGGGGACGACGTTGACTTCGAGGCCGTTTCCCCCCTGGTAAAGCCTTCTCAATGACAGAGGTGCGCAGTACCATTGCCCGCGCAGGGTGCCATCGAGTACCGAAGGCGTCAGACCTTCACCAGGGCCCGGCACATCAACAACCCTTGATGGAGAGAATCGAAATGGCAACTGCGAAGAAGGCTGCGCCCGCCAAGAAGGCGGCACCGGCCAAGAAGGCGGCACCGGCGGCGAAGAAGGCCGCCGCGCCCGCGAAGAAGGCGGCACCGGCGAAGAAGGCCGCGCCCGCGACGAAGGCGGCAGCTCCTGCGAAGAAGGCTGCCGCGCCCGCGAAGAAGCGCACCCCCAACGCCGCCTTCATGAAGGCCCTGACCCCCAGCCCCGCGCTGGCCGCGATCGTCGGCGACAAGCCGCTGCCGCGTACCGACGTGGTGAAGAAGGTCTGGGAATACATCAAGAAGCACAACCTGCAGGACGCTGCGCAGAAGCGCGTCATCAACGCCGATGCCAAGCTGAAGGAAATCTTCGGCAAGGCCAAGGCCGACATGTTCGAGATGACCCGTCTGATCAACAGCCACCTGAAGGATTGAGCGGCCGGGGCCGACAGGCTCCTCCGCATTCCGGACAAGGCCCGCCTCGCGCGGGCTTTTTTGCGTCCGCCTCAGCGGTCGGCGTCAGCGCGCGATCGCGAGCGGCTCAGAGCCGCTCGAGCGCCGCGCGCAACTGGCGCACGTCGATCGGCTTGAGCCAGTAGTCCTGGAAGCCGGCGGCGCGTGCGCGCTGGCGCTGGTCGTCCATCACGTCGGCGGACAGCGCGATGCAGCGCAGGGTGGCGAACCGCGGTTCGGCGCGCACCAGGGCCATGAGCTGCAGCCCGTTCATGTCGGGCAGGTTCATGTCCATCAGCACCAGCGAAGGCGTCACGCGCGACAGCGCTTCCATGGCCTGCGCGCCGGTCTCGGCGATGTCGAGCGTCCAGCCGGGCATCAGCCGGAACACCTCCTCCATCAGCACGATGTTGATGCGGTCGTCCTCGACGTAGAGGACGTGACGGGCGGCGGCGGAGGGGGACGACATGGCGATGGCGGGCAGGGGAAACGAAACGATAACAGCGAATCCCCGGGACGGCAGCGTTGTCCATGCCGGCGGTGCTCTTACCCGGCCTGTGCGAACTGCGAGACCGGTGTGACAAAAACCACGCGCGACCACACCCTCGGCTGAGGGGGAGGCCCAGGAACGACGGGGGTTCGCTCCCTACACTGCCGACCAATTCCTGTCACATCCGGTGATTCAAGCGCACGGATGGATACAGGAAAGACTGCCGGCAAGGCCTGACCCCGACGAGGTGTTCTCACGGAGGCGGCCGCCGAATAAAGAGACCTGTCATGTCGTTGGTGGCCGCATTCGCGTTGGCTGCGTCCACGGTGACGCTGCCGAACTGTTCCTGGGACCGACCCGGGGTGAACCCCTTCATGGGGGATCTGGTCGCAGCCGTCGACCGGTACAAGGACATCCCGGCGGCCACGCGCGCGAAGCTGAAGCAACGCATGGCGGCGCGTCAGTACGACGAGATCGTCGACATCCATCGCGACAGCATCGTCGGCCGCTACGACTACGGCACCGAGATCCGCGACATGCACTTCGGCGCCGGATCGGTCTGCCAGACCGTCACGCGCGGCAAGTGGACCGCGCAGACGCTGGAGCGCGGCCTCGTGTACTGCGAGGACGGTCAGTGCATCCTGGTGCCGACGGTCTGCCGCAACGTGAGCCGGATCTCGCGCGGCAATCTCAAGCCTGCCGCGGGCGGCGCCCAGACGGCGAAGAACGAGGACGATCCGCTGATGTTCGAGCCGCCGGCGGCCGGTGCCGCCGATGGCGGCGCGGGCGATCCGGGCAGCTTTGCGCGTACGGCCGGCCTGCCGCCGACGGCGACGTCCGATACCAGCCTGGTCGCGCCCACCCCGGGCAGCAGCAGCGGCGGCGCGGGCGGCGGCGGGGGCCCGGCCGTCGGCGGCGGTCCCGGCATCATCACGCTGCCGCAGATCCCGCAGGGCGGCGGCAGCGGCGGCGGTGACCTGCCGGTGGTGCCCGGCGTGCCGGAGCCTCAGACCTGGCTGCTGTTCGCGCTGGGACTGGGCGCGCTGGCGTTGGCTGTCAAGCGCAAAGCAGGCATGTGACTGCACCGGTTGGTGCGCGATCAAGCCGACCTCGGCCCCTTTTCTCCATCTCCCTCCTTCGCCTGCCTCCCGGCAAGCGAATTCCCTCCTTGAGTTCCGAAAAGGGGCCGAGGTCGGCTTGATCCGAACGATCGAGAGGTGCCGCGATGAATCAGCCGCGCGCGAGCAGCGGCTTCAGGTAGCGGCCGGTGTGGCTCGCCTCGCAGGCGGCCACGTCTTCCGGCGTGCCGGCGACCAGCAGGCGTCCGCCGCCGGATCCGCCCTCGGGACCCATGTCGATCAGCCAGTCCGCCGTCTTGATGACGTCGAGGTTGTGCTCGATGATGACGATGGTGTTGCCCGCGTCGCGCAATTGATGCACGACCTTCAGCAGCAGCGCGATGTCCGCGAAGTGCAGGCCGGTCGTCGGCTCGTCCAGGATGTAGAGCGTGCGGCCGGTGTCGCGCTTGGACAGCTCCAGCGCCAGCTTCACCCGCTGCGCCTCGCCGCCCGACAGCGTCGTCGCGCTCTGTCCCAGCTTGACGTAGCCCAGGCCCACATCCATCAGCGTCTGCAGCTTGCGCGCCAGCGTCGGCACCGCGCTGAAGAAGCTCAACGCGTCCTCCACCGTCAGGCCCAGCACCTCGGAGATGTTCTTCCCCTTATAGAGCACCTCCAGCGTCTCGCGGTTGTAGCGCTTGCCGAAGCAGGTGTCGCAGGGGACGTAGACGTCGGGCAGGAAGTGCATCTCGACCTTCAGCACGCCGTCGCCCTGGCAGGCCTCGCAGCGGCCGCCGGCCACGTTGAAGCTGAAGCGGCCCGCGCCGTAGCCGCGCTCGCGCGCGGTGGGCATCTCGGCGAACAGCTCGCGGATCGGCGTGAACAGGCCGGTGTAGGTCGCCGGGTTGGAGCGCGGCGTGCGGCCGATCGGCGACTGGTCGACGTTGATGACCTTGTAGAAGGCGTCCATGCCCTCGATCTCGTCGTGCTCCGCCGGCTCGGCATGGCTCTGGTAGAGCTTGCGCGACACGGCCGCATACAGCGTGTCGTTGACCAGCGTGCTCTTGCCCGAACCGGACACGCCCGTCACGCAGGTCAGCAGCCCGACCGGGAACTCCGCGGTCACGCCCTTGAGGTTGTTGCCGCGCGCGTTGACGATCTTGAGCGTGCGCGGATCGGGACTGTCGGACAGCGCGTGACGTTGCTTCGGCACCTCGATGCGGTCGAGGCCGCTCAGATAGCGGCCGGTCGAGGATTCGTGGTTCGCCGCGACTTCCTCGGGCGTGCCCTGCGCCATGATCCGGCCGCCGTGCACGCCCGCGCCCGGGCCCAGGTCCAGCACATGGTCCGCGGCGCGGATCGCGTCCTCGTCGTGCTCGACGACGAGCACCGAGTTGCCCAGGTCGCGCAGCCGCCGCAGCGTGGCGATCAGGCGGTCGTTGTCGCGCTGGTGCAGGCCGATGCTGGGCTCGTCCAGCACGTACATCACGCCGGTCAGGCCCGAGCCGATCTGCGACGCCAGCCGGATGCGCTGCGCCTCGCCGCCGGACAGCGTGTCGGCGCTGCGGTCCAGGCTCAGGTAGTTGAGGCCGACGTCGTTGAGGAAGTGCAGCCGCGACGCGATCTCGCGGATCACCTTGTCGGCGATCTCGGCCTTCGCGCCCTTGAGCTTCAGCCCCTCGAAGTAATGCAGCGCCTCGCGCAGCGTCGCATGCTCGACCTCGTAGATCGGTTTGCCGCGCTCTCCCTCGGCGGCCTCGGCCGGTTGCAGCAGCACATTGCGGGCCTCGCGCCGCAGCCGCGATCCCTCGCACTGCGGGCAAGGCTTGGCGCTCTGGTAGCGCGCGAGTTCCTCGCGCACCGCTGCGGAATCGGTCTCGCGATAACGCCGCGTGAGGTTGGGCAGGATGCCTTCGAACGGATGGGCGCGCTTGACGCTGCGCTTCTTCCCGTTGGCGCCCTCGGCCTCGTAGGTGAAGCTGATCTCGTCCTCGCCGGAGCCCTGCAGCAAGACCTGGCGCGCCTGCTCGGGCAGTTCCTCGAAGGGCAGCTCGATGTCGAAGCCGTAGTGCTTGGCCACCGTCTCCAGCATCGAGAAGGTGTAGGCGTTGCGCCGGTCCCAGCCCTTCACCGCGCCGCTGGCCAGACTCAGCGTCGGGAACGCGACGACACGCTCCGGATCGAAGACGGTGACCTGGCCGAGGCCTTCGCAGGACGGGCACGCGCCGACCGGCGAGTTGAAGGAGAACAGCCGCGGCTCGAGCTCGGGCAGCGAGTAGCTGCAGATCGGGCACGCGAACTTGCTGGAGTAGATCGCTTCCGTGCCGCTGTCCATGTTCAGCACCAGCGCGCGGCCGTCGGCCAGGCGCAGCGCTGCTTCGAAGCTTTCCGCCAGCCGCTGGCGCAGCGTGTCGGCGCTGTCGTGGCGCAGCTTGATGCGGTCCACGACGACGTCGATGTCGTGCTTCTCGGCCTTCTTCAGCGCCGGCAGCTCGGTCACCTCGACGGTCTGCCCGTCGACGCGGAAGCGCACGTAGCCCTGCGCCTGCAGGTCCTGGAACAGCTCGACGAACTCGCCCTTGCGATCGCGCACGACCGGGGCCAGCACCATCAGCCGCGACTCGTCCGGCATCGCCAGCACCGCGTCGACCATCTGGCCGACGCTCGACGCCTCCAGCGGCAGGTGGTGGTCGGGGCAGAACGGCGTGCCGGCGCGGGCGTAGAGCAGGCGCAGGTAGTCGTGGATCTCGGTGACGGTGCCGACCGTCGAGCGCGGGTTGTGGCTGGTGGCCTTCTGCTCGATCGAGATCGCCGGCGACAGGCCTTCGATCACGTCGACGTCGGGCTTGTCCATCAGCTGGAGGAACTGCCGCGCATAGGCCGACAGGCTCTCGACGTAGCGGCGCTGGCCCTCGGCGTACAGCGTGTCGAACGCCAGCGAGGACTTGCCCGAGCCCGACAGCCCGGTGATGACGACCAGCTGGTTGCGCGGCAGGTCGACGTCGATGTTCTTGAGGTTATGGGTGCGGGCGCCCCGGACGCGGATCATCGGCGTCTCGCCGACCGGTCGCAGCGCCTGCCCGAGGTAGCGGCCGGTGTCCCCCTGCGTCGCTGCGCCCGCGTGCAGCACGCCACCCGCCTTCGGCTCGGCGCCGGGCTCGGACGGTGCGGGGGCGACGGGCGGGACTTTCGTGGACATGGGGCGGCCGGGACACTGCTGGAGGCGAACTCGACATGATAGGGCTCCGGCAACGACCGCGCTTGTTGCGCCGCCGTGCGGTCCCGTGCGGGCTGCGCGCCGATGTCGGCCCGCCCTAGGGAAATCCGGGCGTTGTCCTGTTCGGCCACCGTCCCACAATCCGCAATCTACGAAAAGACACCGGATCCGGGAGGGATGCCATGAGCTTCAAGATGTTCTCGCTGCGCGCGTTGGCGCGCGCTGCCATGTGCGCCGCGGGCCTCGCGACGACGGTCGCCGGCACCGCCGCGCTGGCGCAGACGGCCGCGGCCCCCGCGGCCAAACCGCCGATCGCCGACTTCTTCCGCCCCGCCGAGATGCGCCGTGCGCTGCTCTCGCCCGACGGCCGTTTCTTCGCCGCGATCATGCAGGTCAAGGCCGGACAGACGGTGCTGGCGGTGGTCGAACTCGACAACCCCAAGAACATCAAGGCCGTGGGCGGATTCGCGGACGCCGGCATCGGCACCTTCGCGTGGGTCGGCAACGAGCGCCTGGTCTACACGGCCACCAAGGACGAGGAAGGCAAGGGCCGGGACCTGCACAGCGAGGGCCTCTGGTCCGTGCGCCGAGACGGCAGCGATTCGCGCGTGCTGATCCAGAGCCTGTACGGCGCGGACGACACGACCGGCACACGCGTCGCCTCGCGCGCCCTGCCCTACGAATGGGAACTTGCCGGTGTGCCCGATGACGACAGCGGCGAGGTCTTGGTCATGACCGGCCGGTTCGACGCCAAGAACCAGCTGCGCTCCGTGCGGCTGTCTCGCCTCAACATCGAGTCGCAGACGCGCCGTTCGCTGGACGGCGGCGCGCCGCTGAGCACCGTCGGTTGGTACACCGATGGACGCGGCGAGGCGTGGGCCCTGCAGACGAGCCAGAAGGACCAGGTCACCGTCTACTTCAAGAACGAGGCCGGTGAATGGAAGCCGTGGCAGACCGGTACCCAGGTGGAGGCGCCGCCGCAGCCGTTCGCATCCGATCCCAGCGGCTTGCGCCTGATCGAGGCCCGCACGCCGGAAGGCACGACGGCGCTGTACCGGCTCGATCCGAAGACCCTGCAGATGGAGAAGCAGCCGCTGATCTCCGCCAAGGGCTTCGACTTCGAAGGCTGGCCGGTCACCGAGCACAACACCGGCCGTTTGATCGGCATCCACTTCATGACGGATGCGCAGGGCAGCGTCTGGTTCGACCCGACGCTCAAGGCCATGCAGGCGGCCGTCGACAAGAAGCTGCCGGGGCGCGTCAACATGATCCAGTGCAGCGACTGTCTGAAGTCGGGACGCGTGCTGGTGACGTCCAGCGCGGACGTGCTGCCGGCCGAGTACTACGTCTACGACCACAACAAGGGTCAGTTCTCGCTGCTCGGCGCCCAACGTCCCTGGATCGATCCGGCGGTGATGGGCCATCGCGATCAGGTGCGCATCAAGACGCGTGACGGGCTGGAGATGCCGGTGCTGGTGACCCTGCCGCGCGGCAAGGCGAGCGGCCCGCGCCCGGCGGTGATGGTGGTGCACGGCGGTCCGAACGCGCGCGGCACCCAGTGGACCTGGGGCGCGGAGGCCCAGTTCCTCGCGAGCCGAGGCTACGTGGTCATCGAACCCGAGTTCCGCGGCAGCACGGGCTACGGTTTCCCCTGGTTCCGGGCGGGTTGGAAGCAATGGGGCCTGGGCATGCAGGATGACGTCACCGACGCGCTGAAATGGGCCGTCGGCAAGGGCTGGGTGGATCCGAAACGGGTCTGCATCGCGGGCGCCAGCTACGGCGGTTATGCCACGCTGATGGGCCTGATCAAGGACCCCGAGCTGTATCAGTGCGGCGTGAGCTGGGTCGGCGTGACGGATCTGGACTACCTCTACACGATCAATTGGAGCGACGCGTCCGATGTGTCCAAGGAGTACGGGATGCCGGTGCTGATCGGCGATCCGCAGAAGGACGCCGAGCAGTTCCGCCGTACGTCGCCGCTGCGCCGCGCCGCGGAGCTCAAGAAGCCCTTGTTGCTGGGCTACGGCGCCTCCGATGTTCGCGTGCCGCTGACGCACGGCCGGGACTTCCGCGCCGCCGTCGAGGCCGGCGGCAACAAGAACGTCGAATACGTCGTCTACAGCGACGAGGGTCACATCTGGACCAAGCTGTCGACCCTGGAAGACTTCTACGGTCGCATGGAGCGCTTCCTGGCCAGGCACATCGGCACCGAGCCGTCCGCCGGCGGAGCGACTCCGCCCGCCACCACCGGCCAATGAGGGCGTCCTGACGCCTGCGTCGCGCCCGGGCGACGCAGGTCGGACGCTGGGAGGACGCCGGTGCGTGATATTGCCGGAACGCCGGCAAACGGCACCGATCGTCCCCCGGTTTTCGGGGCCCGATGGTGGCCGTCCTCCGGCGCGCAGGTGCAGAATCGGCTGACCCCCCTTCCGCGTCCGCCCATTGCTCAAGTTTCAAGTCCCCTCCCTGTCCCTGCGCAGCGTGATCCTGCTGGCGGTGGTCATCGGGATCGCAGTGCCTGCGCTGGCGCTGGTGGCGTTCAGCGACGCCTTCATCCGGCGCAGTCTGGAGCCGGTGCTGGAAGGCCAGCGCGCGGCCGTGCTGACGCTCGCCGCGAACGGCCTGGCCGAGCCGCTGTGGACGGTGGACGGACCGGCGGTGCAGCGGGCGCTGGATCAGCTGCTGTCGGACGTCAACGTCTGCGCGGTCGAACTCAGCGAGGAACGCGCCGACACCCGCGACATCGTCCGTACGAAGTGCAGCCCCGGCTGGCCGACGGTCACGCTGGCGGCGACCATCCAGCGCGACGGGCAGGTGCTGGGCAGCCTGCGGGTGCAGTTCGATGACGCGGCGCAGGAGCGCATGCTGAAGGAAGGCCGCCGGCAGACGGCGTTGATCGTCGCCTTCCAGGTCGCGGCGGGTGTCGTCATCGTGCTGCTGGTCTTCTACCTGCGCCTGGTGCGGCCGATCGACCGCCTCAAGCGCCTGGCCAGCGCGATCGCCGAGCGCCAGCCGGTCCCGCGCCTGCGCTGGAACCGCAAGGATGAACTGGGCCAGCTGGGCGTCCATCTGGACCAGATGGGCCAGCAGATCGCGGGCCTGCTGGCCGACATGGAAGGCAAGAACGCGCAGCTGCATCAGCTGGCGATGTACGACCACCTCACCGGGCTGCCGAACCGGACGCTGTTCCGAGAGGTCTTCCTGCACGAGGCGGCCGTCGCGCGTCGCGAGCAGACGCACCTGGCGCTGCTGTTCGTCGACCTGGACCGCTTCAAGGCGATCAACGATTCGCTCGGCCATGCGGCGGGCGACCGCATGCTGCTGCAGGCGAGCGAGCGCCTGCGCCAGGCTGTGCGGGAATCGGACCTCGCCTGCCGCGTCAGCGGCGACGAGTTCCTGCTGCTGATGCGCGACTCCAGCGAGCACGTCGGGGTCGCCGCGCAGCGCCTGATCGAGGCCTTGAACGCGCCACTGCAGCTGGAAGGCGGCGTGGCCAGCGTGTCGGCCAGCGTGGGCATCGCGCTGTTCCCGCGCGACGGCGACGACTTCGACACGCTGGTCCGGCATGCCGACCTGGCGATGTACCGCGCCAAGCAGATGGGCCGGTCGCGCTACAGCTTCTTCCAGCAGGACATGGACGCGGCGGCGGTGGAGCGGATGGAGCTCGAGCGCGAATTGAAGCTGGCGCTGGAACGCGACGAGCTGCTGCTCCATTACCAGGCCGTCGTCGACGCCCGGACCGGCGAGTGGTCGGGCCTGGAGGCGCTGATGCGCTGGCAGCACCCGCAGCGCGGCCTGGTGATGCCGGGCCAGTTCATCGAACTGGCGGAAGAGACGGGACAGATCCTGGCGCTCGGCTGGAGCACCATCGAGCAGGCCTGCGCGCAGCTGGCGCGCTGGAAAGCGGCGGGACGGCATCCGGGGCCGATCTCCATCAACCTGTCGGCCCTGCAGTTCCGCGAGCCCCGGCTGGCCGAGCGCATCGCCGAGTCGATGCGCCGCCACGCGGTCGCCCCCGGCGAGCTGGCGATCGAGCTGACCGAGAGCTCGCTGCTGACCGACACCGACACGGTGCTGCAGACCCTGGCCCGCCTGTCGGAACTGGGGCTGAGCCTGTCGGTGGACGATTTCGGGACGGGGTATTCCTCGCTCGCTTATCTGAAGCTGCTGCGCCCGGCGCGGCTGAAGATCGACCGGGCCTTCGTCCGGGACCTGCCCAGCAGCGCCGACGACCGCGGGCTCGTGCGGGCCATGATGGGCATGGCCGAGGCGCTGGGCATCGACGTCGTCGCCGAGGGCGTCGAGACCGAGGCGCAGCGCGACGCGCTGCTGGCGCTCGGCTGCTGGCAGCAGCAGGGCTACTTCTACTGCCGGCCGCAACCCGCCGTGGCGCTCGAGAACCGGCTGGCCGTCTGGCCGCCCCAGGCCGGGGCATCGCGACCGGCGCGGGTCTGACGCGACCCCCTGACTTCCGTTCAACCGGCTGACCGGCATTTCGGCGCGCGATTGCGGCAATTCGTCGCGTCCGCATGGCCTTGTCATGGACGGCGGCGCACAGTCCACCCTCGTTGACCTTCCCGGACAGGAAAGACACCGCAGGGGACCGCCATGAACGACGCCGCAAAGACCTTCCTCACCGCCCTGGCCGCCGTCGCCAGCGCTGCCGTCATCGCCTTGTGGCTGGCGGACACGAACGAGGCCGCGCGTCCGTCCAATACCCTGCCCCTGCACTGGGCCGAGCAGACCATGCCGGGACCTCAGGCCGATCAGGCGAGCAAGCCGCGCGGATGACCGTGCCGCCTGTGCGCCGATAGACGCCACGCTTCCCCCCGGCATTTCGAAGCCCGCCTGACCAGCGGGCTTCTTTTTTTGTCCGCGGACACGGACAGGTCGATCGCTCAGAACATCGATGGAATGGGCGATCCCGGCGATCGGTGGCGCCGTCCCGCCCATTCGTCGCGATGGCACGCAGTTCACTCCGCCGCCGCGCGCATTCGTCGCTTGCGCCTCGCGAATCGGGGCGGCAATGACGACACTGACTTCACTGACACACGCAACCCCTTCCAGGAGATCGACATGAGCACCACCACTTCCAAGACCCGTTCCACCCGCGGCCCGCGCATCGGCATGACCGGCGCGGCGAGCTTCAAGGCCTTCGCCTTCGGCATCGGCGCCACGCTGGCGATCGCGTTCAGCCTGCTGCACGTGCAGGCACAGCGCGAGCAACGCGCCGCCGTCATCACGCTGGATCCGGTGGTCATCACCGCCAAGCGCACGCAGCTGCCCACCGTCTACATCACCGGCCGCCGCGACAGCTCGGCCGACGGCCAGCGACTGGCTTCGGCCGCGCAGGTCGCTTGCACGACCCAGCTCTGCTGAACGCCTGCGGTTGCGCTGTCAAGGCGGCGACCGCGGCTGAACGGCTGTAGCGCTCGCCAACGAAAACGCCCGGCATTGCCGGGCGTTTTCCTTTCCATCATGACGTTCGCGTGACGCGACGACGGGCCGGACGGGCCTGGACGGGGCCGCGGGGTCAGTCCTCGCCCAGCACGCGCAGCAGCGCGTCGCCATAGGCTTCGAGCTTCTTCGCGCCGATGCCGCTGATGCCGGACATCTCCTCCAGCGATTGCGGCCGCACGCGCGCCAGTTCCGCGAGCGTGACGTTCTGGAAGATCACGTAGGCGGGCAAGCCGTGCTCGCGCGCCACCTCGGCGCGCCAGGCCTTGAGCGCGTCGAAGCGCGCCTGCGCCGTCGCGTCCAGATCGGTCTCCGCCTCCGAACGACGGGACGTCGACGCCCCCGTGCGGCCGGACTTGCTCCGCTTGGTCGGCGTGGCGGGCTGGCGCAGCAGCATCCGCACCTCGCCGCGCAGCACCGCCTTGGCCTCGCCGCCGAGCGACAGCGTGTTGTACTCGCCTTCCGTCACCGCATAACCGAGCGCGATCAGCTGGCGGATCACGGCCCGCCACTGCTGCTCGCTGAGCGAGGCGCCGACGGCCCAGGTGCTCAGTTCCTGATGCCGGTACTGCTTGACCTTGTCGGTCTCCTTGCCGCGCAGCACGTCGATCAGGTGGCCGGAGCCGAAGCTGAAGCCCGTCACCTGATGGAAGCGGTAGATGCACGACAGCGCCATCCGCGCCGCTTCCGTCGCGTCCCAGGTCGCGGGCGGATTCAGGCAGTTGTCGCAGTTGCCGCAGGGCTGGCTGTCCTCGCCGAAGTAGCTCAACAGCCGCACGCGCCGGCAGTCGATGGCCTCGGCCAGCGCGAGCAGCGCGTCGAGCTTGCCGCGCTGCACCTGCTTGAACTCGTCGGTGGACGGGCTCTCGTCGATCATGCGCCGCTGCTGGACGACGTCGGCCAGGCCGTAGGCCATCCACGCCTCGGCCGGCGCGCCGTCACGGCCGGCGCGGCCGGTCTCCTGGTAGTAGCCCTCGATGTTCTTGGGCAGGTCCAGGTGGGCGACGAAGCGCACGTCGGGCTTGTCGATGCCCATGCCGAAGGCGATGGTCGCGACCATCACGATGCCGTCCTCGCGCAGGAAGCGGTCCTGGTGGCGGCGACGCTGGTCCTGCTCCATGCCGGCGTGGTACGGCAGCGCGTTGATGCCCTTGGACTTCAGCCAGTCGGCGGTCTCGTCGACCTTCTTGCGGCTCTGGCAGTAGACGACGCCGGCCGCGTCCTCGTGCTCGTCCTGGATGAAGCGCAGCAGCTGTTCGCGCGGGCTGTCCTTCTCGACGATCAGGTAGCGGATGTTGGGCCGGTCGAAGGAGGCGACGAAGACCTGCGCCTGCTCGAGCTGCAGCCGCTCGATGATGTCCGCGCGCGTGATGTCGTCGGCGGTGGCGGTCAGCGCGATGCGCGGGATGTCGGGGAAGCGCTCGTGCAGCAGGCTCAGCGACAGGTACTCGCTGCGGAAGTCGTGGCCCCACTGGCTGACGCAATGCGCCTCGTCGATGGCGAACAGGCTCAGCAGGCCGCGCTCGTACAGCGACTGCATCTGCGCGATGAAGCGCGGCGTGTTGACGCGTTCCGGCGCCGCGTAGAGCAGGGTCAGGCGGCCGGCGAGCATCTCGCGCTCGATGCGCTGGGTCTCTTCCGAGGTCTGGGTGGAGTTGAGGAAGGAGGCGTTGACGCCGGCCTCCTCGAGGGCGCCGACCTGGTCGTGCATCAGGGCGATCAGCGGACTGACGACCACGGTGACGCCGTGGCCGGCGCGCTGGCGCGCGATCGCGGGGATCTGGTAGCAGAGCGACTTGCCGCCGCCCGTGGGCATGAGGACCAGCGCGTCGCCGCCGGCGGTCACGTGGTCGACGATCGAGGCCTGCTGGCCGCGAAAGGCGCTGTAACCGAACACCTCTTGCAGGATGGCGAGCGGGACGGGATGATGGCTGGACGAACTCATGGAGCGCCCGATTGTCCCGCACATCGGCGGGCCCGCCGTGGACCTGCTTGCGATCGGGTCCCGCGGCGGCGCAGAGTTGCATCGAACCTCCACAGCACAGGCAGACACGTCGACATGATTGCTGCGCCGTTGCCCGAAGACGAGAACGCCCGCCTGTCCACGCTGCGCGTGCTGCAGGTGCTGGACACGGCCCCGGAGGAACGCTTCGACCGCCTGACGCGGATGGCCAGACGGCTGTTCCAGGTGCCGATCGCGCTGGTGAGCCTGGTGGACGCGGACCGGCAGTGGTTCAAGTCGGCGCAGGGCCTGGACGTGCGGGAGACGCCGCGCGACCTCAGCTTCTGCGGCCACGCCATCCTGTCGGAAGACATCCTGCTGATCCCCGACGCGCATGCGGATCCCCGTTTCGCCGACAACCCGCTGGTGACCGGTCCGCCGCATGTCCGCTTCTACGCGGGCTGTCCGGTGCGCGCGCCGAGCGGACACCGGCTCGGTACGCTGTGCCTGATCGACCACGCGCCGCGCGGCTTCGATGCTGACGACCAGGCGACGCTGCGGGACCTGGCCTTCATGGTCGAACAGCAGTTCGCGGCGATGTACATGGCGATGGTCGATGAGCTGACCGGTCTGGCGAACCGCCGGGGCTTCGAGTCGCAGGCGGGCCACGTGCTCGCGCTGTGCCGGCGCAAGCAGTGGCCGGCGACGATGCTGTACTTCGACCTCGACCACTTCAAGCACGTCAACGATCGCTACGGCCACGCGGAGGGCGACTGGGCGCTGAAGTCGTTTGCGGACATCCTGCGCTTCTGCCTGCGGGCGTCGGACGTGGTGGCCCGCACCGGCGGGGATGAATTCGTGGCCCTGCTCAGCGGCACGGCGACCGCGCAGATGGCGCCCGCGCTGGAGCGCGTGCGCACCCAGGTCGCGGCGCTGAACCTGCGGGCGCAGCGGGGCTATGAACTGGCCTTCAGCGTGGGCGACGTGGCGATGTCGGGGGAGGCGCCGCTGGCGCTCGACGAGCTGATGCAGCAGGCGGATGCGGCGATGTATGCGCACAAGCAGTCGAGGCGACGGATGAACTGAGCCGAGGTGGCCTGATCCAGGTCATCCACCGACTTGAAGCCGGGATCAGGTCGGCGTTTTCGAGCAATCGCTCCGGGATGGAGCGGGCGGCATAATCCGCACCCTGCGCCGCTTTTCAGCAAGCCGAACCGGCCCGAAGCGCCCGCTCCGGTCAATTTTCCGAACACCCCAACCATACGCAAGCGAAGGCAACCACCATGGCCTCGGTCAATAAAGTCATCATCCTCGGCAACCTGGGCCGTGATCCCGAACTGCGCTACACGCCGAGCGGCAGCGCGGTGTGCAACGTGAGCATCGCGACGACGCGCAACTGGAAGAGCCGCGAAGGTGGCGAGCGCCAGGAAGAGACCGAATGGCACCGCGTGGTGTTCTACGACCGTCTGGCCGAGATCGCTGGCGAGTACCTGAAAAAGGGCCGTCCGGTCTACGTCGAAGGCCGCCTGAAGACCCGCAAGTGGCAGGACAAGGAAGGCAAGGACAACTACACGACCGAGATCATTGCCGAGCAGATGCAACTGCTGGGCGGCCGTGACGGCGGCGATGAGATGGGCGGCGGGGGCGGTGGCGGCTACAGCCGCGAGCGCTCGGCTGAGCGCAGCGGTGGCGGCGGCGGCCAGGGCGGCAGCGGTCGCGACAGCGGCGACTTCGACGCCCCGCGCGCGCCGGCGCCTCGCGCCGCGGCCCCCCGCGCTCCGGCGCCCGCGCCGAAGGCCGCGACCGGCTTCGACGACATGGATGACGATATTCCGTTCTGATCGACGTAGAGCGCCTGCTCCGTAGACGTCTGGCCCGCCGCTCAAAGCCGCGGGCCATTTTTTCGTCTTGGTGTCTGCACCGGCCCGACTTGATCACGCTACCAGCGAGAGCCCATGAAGAAGGAACTGATCCATAAACTGCACAAGAGCTTCGAGGACAATGCTCGACAGGAAGATGGTGTCGAGTTCTGGTTGGCCCGCGAGCTCCAAGAATTGCTGGGCTACGCGCAGTGGCGCAATTTCGAGTTGGTGGTCGAAAAGGCGAAGGTGGCGTGCCGCAACGCCGGGCAGCCATTGGAGGACCATTTTGCTGACGTCAGCAAAATGGTCGAAATCGGCTCGCAGGCCGAGCGGCCAGTCGAAGACATTGCCTTGACCCGCTACGCCTGCTATCTGATCGCCCAGAACGGCGACCCTCGAAAGGACGCGATCGCCTTCGCGATGACGTACTTCGCGGTGCAAACACGCAAGCAGGAGTTGATTGAAACCCGCATCGCCGAATGGGAGCGCCTGCACGCCCGTGAAAAGCTCAGCGGGTCGCAGAAAGAGTTGTCGGGCGTGCTCTACGAGCGCGGCGTCGACAGCCAAGGTTTTGGTCGAATCTTGAGCAAAGGGGACGCTGCGCTTTTCGGCGGTCTGACCACCCAGAACATGAAGGATCGCTTGGCGATACCGGACAGTCGGCCACTGGCGGACTTCCTGCCAACGATCACGATCAAGGCCAAGGACTTTGCCAATGAAATCACCAACACTCAGGTGAAACAGCAGGATCTGCGCGGTGAGTTGAGCATCACGCACGAGCATGTCAAAAACAATCGCGATGTGCGCAAGCTGCTGACTGACCGGAGCATCGTGCCGGAGCAGTTGCCCGCTGCCGAGGATACAAAGAAGGTCGAGCGGCGACTGAAGTCCGAAGAGCGGAAGTTGCCGAAGCAAACGACCAAGCTTGGAAGCAAGCCCTGAAACGATGGGACCGGGACCGCTGCGGATTACGCCACGGTCCCTCCCTCATGGGGACGCCGTGCGGCGTCCCTCACCACCTCAGAAGAAATAGCAGTTCGGCTGGATACGCGTGTTCGGGCAGAACACCTCGTCGACGTAGGTCCGCTTGTCCCACAGCGAGAAGTCGTAGCCGTTGAAGATCAGCGAGAACACCGGGTCGTTCGAGGTCGCGATGTGCGCGTAGCCGGTCGGGCCGTGGATGTAGTGCTTCGGGTCCCCGATCGTCATCGTCAGGTCGATGGACCAGAACGCGTTCGCGAGGTCCGCCTTGAAGCTCGGCCACAGGTCCGACCCGTTCACGACGAACAGGTTGTTGGGCAGGGTGTCCAGCCCCATCAGCTGCACCGGCGCCAGCTTGCTGACTTCGCCCAGCGCGTTGTAGGCCGCGCGCACGCCGTCGGCGATGGCCTGGTCGACGTAGTGGTCGACGACCGCATCCACCACGATGTTGACGAAGGGGATCCAGTCCAGGCTGGTGTCGCAGGTGTAGCTCGGCGTCACCGAGAAGTTCTCGACATTGGCGAAGGTGAACACGCCGGTGTACGGATCGATCGTGCCGTTGACGCGGGTCGACGAGTTGATCGTGGCCTGGACCGTGCAGCTCACCGAGATGCCGAGCTTGGACTGCTGCACGCGGACCGAGCCGGTCGCCTGCAGACCCCAGAACGAGGCGACGCCGTTCTTCAGCTGGAAGTAGACCGGCCCGTTGACGGTGGCCGACGCGCTGTTGGCGACGGCGCCGCTGACCGATTGCAAGGCGTCCTTGATCTTGGGCTGGATGCCCGACTTGATCTTGGCCATCACCGAGGCCTGCGCTTCGGCGATCGGCCGGTAGACGCTGCCGGCCTGAGCCTGATCGAAGCGCGTGTTGCGACCGTCGGGCAGGATCAGCGTGCCGCTGTAGATGTTGGTGCTGGCGAAGGCGGACAGCGAGGTCAGGCCGCTGAGGGCCATCGCGGCGATGACGCCGAATCGGGACAGAGTACGTGTCATGACAGAGAAGCTCCCTTGTTGAGTGGCCCAGCGACGGCCCCGTCCGGACACGTGGGCGTGGATCAAGCCGTGGGAGGACGCTCACGCCGCGACCGGACATGCGGCGGCCCAGCGAGGGTCGCGTCGCTTCATTCCTGTCTTGGTGGAGCCCTCCCCTGGGCTTGTCCGCGTTGTTGTCTGGTGTCGGACAGCGACGGCGCTTTCCGCGCCTGTCGCGGGGCCATGCTAGCGAGGGCCTTTCACGGCCTCGCGCAGTGGAAACCCTGCAAGGGAGTCGAGCGTTCGATCTGAAGCTCGTCGACTCACGCGCCCTTAACGACGCTGAGGGTCAGGTCCAGTTCGACGCTCGCGTTCTTGGGCAACGCGTAGACCCCGACCGAGGTCCGCACATGCGTGCCCGCCGGGCCCAGCACCTGCACCAGCAGCTCCGACGCGCCGTCGGCCACTTCGCTGAGCTGGGTAAAGTGCTCGGCGCACTGCGTGAACACGTTGAGGCGCAGGATCTGCTGCACCGCGTCCAGCGATCCGAGCGAGCGCTGCAGCAACACCAACGCGCGCATCGCGCAGATCTTCGCGGCGTGCTGGGCGCGGGCCAGGTCCACCTCGGTGCCGACACGGCCGGTGACCACGACGGTGTCCTTCACGCGCGGCACCTGGCCGCTCACGTAGACGGTATGGCCCTCGCGCATCAGCGGCTGGTAGTTGCCGCCGGCCTTGATCTCGCCGTCGAAGTCGTAGCCCAGTTGCTGGGCGGCCTGGGTGAGGGCCTGATCTCTGCTCATGGTGGTCTCGTCGAATGGGGTGGACCCATTCTCACGCGATCACCCCTTGTGATCCGACCTCACATCCATCACGACCAGACCGACAAGCATCACCAGCGGTAATAGCAGCGACCAGAACTTCCACCCTGCATACGCGAACGCTCCAGAGAGCGCCCCGACCGCGAACGCCAGCACCGGCCAGATGAAACGCTTCAGCCGGTCCCGCACCTCCGGCGCGGCCGCGCCGCGCAGCAGGTCGACGCAGTCGATCACCACCTGGGTGACGTTGCCGGTCATCACCGTCGTCGGCGTCAGCGCCGGCCAGGCCAGGCGTCCCGCCGCGTTCTGCACGGCCATAGCGGCCGTCATGAACAAGCCCGTGGCCATCGCCCACGGCGCCTCCGGCGCGAGCACCGCGCCCGCCGGCACGCTGCAGACCAGCGCCACCAGCAACAGCACCGTCTGCATCACCAGCAGCGGCCGGCTCGCCACGGTCTTCGTCCGCTCGCAGCGCAGCGCCACCAGGCGCGCGAGCGCCACCGCCACGATGAAGGTCGGGAACACCAGCAGCTTCAGCAGCACGCTGTTGGCGCTCGCGCGGCTCAGCTCCGCGCCGATCAGCACGAAGTTGCCCGTCACGTGCGCCGTGAACAGGCCGAACAGCGCGACGAACCCCACCGTGTCCACATACCCGCCGATGAATCCCAGCGCGAGGCTCGCCAGCAGCAGCTTCTTCGCGCCGGTCATGCCGCCCCCTTGCGCTCGAGCACCGCGATCCTCGCCGCCATCGCCAGCGCGCAGATCAACCCGAGGTGCTCGAAGAACGCGTTCTTCGCCATGAAGCGCGCCTGACCGTCGAGGGCCCAGAAGTTGTTGGCGACGAGCATCGCCACCAGCGTCAGCACGCCCAGCGCGCCGGCCGCCAGCCACACCTGGCGGTTGACGATCAGCAGCACCGCGCCGATCAGCTCGACCGCGATCGCCAGCACGGCCCACAACGCCGCCGGTTGCAGGCCGAAGTGCGCCTGCTCCGCGACCGCGCCGGAAAAGTCCATCGCCTTGTCGATGCCGCCGATGAGGTAGGCCGACGCCAGCCCCACCCGGAGCAGCCACCCGAAGGTGGGCCATTGGAGGATCCCCTCCACCCATCGCGGGGCGGCGGGGGAGGACGTCTTCATCGCTTGGAATTCGCTCATCACACCGTGCTCATCACACCGCCCAGCACGCGCAGCCCAGCGCGCCCCAGAAACCGCGCAGGTCCGAGGCCGGAATCTCCGATGCCCAGGCGTTCGCGTGCGCATGGCCGTGGACACCGCAGGCGGTGTCGCAGCACGCGACGCGTTGCATCGCCGCCTGCAGCGGCTTGCCTTCATGGCCCCAGGCGCCGTAACCGCCGAAGCGCCGCACCGGCGACCAGTCCGGCATCGCCGGTGGCGGGGCCGACTCGTCGAGCTCCGCGAACTCGCCCGCGCCCCACACCACCTTGCCGCCCACCAGGGTCAGCAGCGCGCTCGTGTCGGCGATCTCCGATTCGGGGCAGCCGAAGAAATCGCGGTCCGGCACGACCAGGTCGGCCAGCTGTCCCGCGGCGATCTGGCCCTTGTTGCCCTGTTCGTTGGAGAACCAGGTGACGTTCTCCGTCCACATCCGCAGCGCCGCCTCGCGGTCCAGGCAGTTGCGCTGCGGCGTGACCTGCAACCCGCCGACGGTCCGTCCCGTCACCAGCCACGACAGCGACACCCACGGGTTGTAGGAGGCCACCCGCGTCGCGTCGGTTCCCGCCGAGACCTTCATGCCCCGGCGCAGCATCTCGGCCACCGGCGGCGTCGCCTCGGCGGCGCGCGCACCGTAGCGCTCGACGAAGTACTCGCCCTGGTAAGCCATGCGGTGCTGCACCGCCACGCCGCCGCCCATCGCGGCGATCCGGTCCATCGAGCGCGTCGAGATCGTCTCCGCATGGTCGAAGAACCAGTTCAGCCCGTTGATCGGCGTGTCGCGATGGACCTTCTCGAAGACGTCCAGCGCCCGCGAGATCGTCTCGTCGTAGGTCGCATGCATGCGCCACGGCCAGCGGTTCTGGACCAGGATGCGCACGACCTCCTCGAGCTCGCCTTCCATCGCGTCGGGCATGTCCGGACGAGGTTGCCGGAAGTCCTCGAAGTCGGCGGCGGAGAACACCAGCATTTCCCCCGCGCCGTTGTGGCGGAAGTAGTCGTCGCCCTGCTTGTAGGTGACCGACTGCGCCCAATGGAGGAAGTCCTCCTTCTCCTGCCCCGCCTTCTGGGTGAAGAGGTTGTAGGCCAGCCGGATCGTCAGCTGTCCGGCGTCGGACAGCTTCTGGATGATCTGGTAATCCTCGGGATAGTTCTGGAAGCCGCCGCCGGCGTCGATCGCGCCGGTGACGCCGAGCCGGTTGAGCTCGCGCATGAAGTGGCGCGTGCTGTTGAGCTGATACTCGGGCGGCAGCTTCGGACCCTTGGCCAGCGTCGCGTAGAGGATGGACGCATTGGGCTTGGCCAGCAGCAGGCCCGTCGGGTTGCCCGGCGCGTCGCGCAGGATCTGGCCGCCCGGCGGTTCCGGCGTCTCGCGGGTGTAGCCCACGGCCCGCAGCGCGGCGCCGTTCAGCAGCGCGCGGTCGTAGAGATGCAGCAGGAAGACCGGCGTGTCCGGCGCAATCGCGTTCAACTCGTCGATCGTCGGCAACCGCTTCTCGGCGAACTGGTGCTCGGTGAAGCCGCCCACCACGCGCACCCACTGCGGCGCGGGCGTGATGTCGACCTGCGCCTTCAGCATGGCCATCGCGTCGGCCAGGCTGCGCACGCCGTCCCAGCGCAGCTCCATGTTGAAGTTGAGCCCGCCGCGGATGATGTGCAGGTGGTTGTCGATCAGGCCCGGCAGCACGCCGCGGCCCTTCAGGTCGATGCGACGCGTCGCGGCGCCGGCGAGCGCCAGGATCTCCGGGTTGGCGCCGACGGCCTGGAAGCGGCCGTCCTTGATGGCCACGGCCGTGGCGCTCGGTCGCGTGCGGTCCAGCGTCGTGAAGCGGCCGTTGAACAGCACCAGGTCGGGCGTGGCCGCGGACGCCGCCGTCGATTTCGTTTCAGACATCGTGGGTCTCCGTCGCCTTCGTCGGCGTGTGTGCCTGCGCCTGCGCCTGCGCCTGCGACTGGGCCTTCTCGCACCCGGGCATCTGCCCGAACATGTGCGGACGCACCTTCTGCTCGATCCAGCTCGCCTGGTGCGTGTCGCGCTGCAGCCATTGCCGCACCAGCGGCGGGATCTGCTCGCCGGCCAGGATACCCAGCAGGCCCACCAGCGCGATCACCGGCGGCGCCGGCGATCGCACGTTGAGCACGCCGTAGATCACCCCGACCAGCAACCCGACGGCGGCCGACAAAACATAAGCATTCATGAGGGCCGCCTTCCTGCGGGTGTGCCGATCCGAGGGGAAACGCCTGACGCGGGCGATCAGCCCTCGTGGGCGCCGAACATGGACTTGGCGTAATGGATGCCGATGCCGTACGAGCCGCCGACCTTCTTCGCGATGCCGGTGGTCAGCTCGTAGGTCTCGCCGCGCGCCCAGTCGCGCTGCAGCTCCAGCAGGTATTGCAGCGCCGTCATCGGCTGCGCGCCGGCCTGCACCATGCGCTCGACCGCGCGCTCATGCGCCTCGACCGAGACATCGCCGCAGGCGTCGGTGATCACGTAGACCTCGAAGCCCTGGTCGATCGCCGACAGCGCCGGACCGACGATGCACACGCTGGTCCACAGGCCGGCCAGCACGATGCGCGGCTTGCCGATGCGGTTGATCTCCTCGATCACCGCGGCGTCTTCCCAGGTGTTCATCGAGGTGCGGTCCAGCAGCTTCTGGCCGGGGAAGGGCGCGGTGATCTCCTCGAACATCGGGCCGGAGAAGCTCTTCTCCGCCACCGTGGTCAGGATGGTCGACACGCCGAAACCGGCGGCCGCCTGCGCCACCAGCGACGCATGGGTGCGCAGCTCGTTGGCGGAGATCGAGTGCGTGGCGAAGGCCATCTGCGATTGGAAATCGATCAGGACCAGCGTGTGGTCCTTCGGGTTCAGCAACTTGGCGCCGGGGGCGGCCTTGGCGATCGGGGTCATGGACATCTCCTTCAGGGGGTGGACGGCCGATCCGAGCCCGACGGCGACGGTGCCGTCGAGCGGTCGGGCGATCGGCCGGGAACGATCAGGACTTGGCGAAGGCCAGCAGGTCGGCGTTGAGCTGGTCCTTGGCGGTGACCGCCAGGCCGTGGGCGCCGCCCTTGTAGACCTTCAGCGTGGCCTTGGGCGCGAGCTTCACCGACAGCTCGGCGGCGTTGCCGATCGGCACGATCTGGTCGTCGTCGCCATGGATGATCAGCGTGGGCACGGTGATCTTCTTCAGGTCCTCGGTGAAGTCGGTTTCCGAGAACTGCTTGATGCAGTCGAACTGCGACTTCAGCGAGCCCTGCATGCCCTGCAGCCAGAAGCTGTCGCGCGCGCCTTGCGACACGACGGCGCCGGCGCGGTTGGCGCCGAAGAACGGCGTCGTCAGATCCTTGTAGAACTGCGAGCGGTCCTTCTGGACGCCGGCGCGGATGCCGTCGAAGACTTCCTTGGGCAGGCCGTTCGGGTAGGCGGCGGACTTCATCATCGTCGGCGGCACGGCGCCCACCAGCACGACCTTGGCCACGCGCTTGGTGCCGTGGCGGCCGACGTAGCGGGTGACCTCGCCGCCGCCGGTCGAATGGCCGACCAGGACGGCGTTCTTGACGTCCAGCTTGTCGAGCACCGCGGCCAGGTCGTCGGCGTAGGTGTCCATGTCGTTGCCGTTCCAGCTCTGGCTGGAGCGGCCGTGGCCGCGGCGGTCGTGCGCGATCACGCGGAAGCCGTTCTGGCCCAGGAACAGCATCTGGTCTTCCCAGGCGTCGCTGCTCAGCGGCCAGCCGTGCGAGAAGACGACCGGTTGGCCGCTGCCCCAGTCCTTGTAGAAGATCTGGGTACCGTCCTTGGTGGTGACGTAGCTCATGGGGGCTCCTGGCAGGGTGTGTGTGGGTGAAGAAGCGGAAGAGGCCGCAGCCTCGGCGCCGTCGGCCAGCGCGAGCGGCAGCGCCGCGGCGAGCGCGAGCTGGCCGCCCAGCGCGAGCACGTCGCGACGGGTGAGGTCAGTGGGGAGAAGGGGGGGCGTCATCGAGGGTCTCCGGGGAATGACCCATCGTAGGAAGGGCCTCCCGGCGCAGCCAGCCGCCGATGGTGCAGCCCATGCTCTCCCGTAGGAGGCAGGCCGGTGTGACGCCCCGTTGCAATCGGGGTCCGGAGGGACTACGGACGCATCACAGCCGCATCACAGCCGCGTCACAGCCGCGTCACAGCCGCAAGAGGCCGCGCTTGAGCGCGAGCACGACGGCATGCGTGCGATCGCGCGCGTCGAGCTTGGACAGGATGGTCTTGACCCGCGCCTTGATGGTGTCCTCGGACAGCGAGAGCAGGCCGCCGATCTCGCGGTTGCTGCGGCCTTGCGCGATGTGCTCGAGCACGTCGAGCTCGCGGCCGGAGAGCTGTTCCTGGCCGGCGTGGGCGGCGATCTCCTGCGCGACCTCGTTGGGGATCCAGCGATGGCCGCGGTGCACGGCGCGGATCGCGTCCAGCAGCTCGGTGCGCAGCTGCGTCTTCAGCAGGTAGCCGCTGGCGCCCAGCTTCAGCGCCTGCCAGGCCTGGCCATCGGACTTGAAGGTCGTCAGCACGATCACCCGCGCGGCGGGGCTCAGCGCGCGCAGCCGCGCCAGCGCCTCCAGCCCGTCCATGCCCGGCATCTGGATGTCCATCAGCGTGACGTCGGGCCGCAGCCGCTCGAAGGCCTGCAGGCCCTGCCAGCCGTTGTCGGCCTCGCCCACCGGCGTCATGTCCGGCTGCTCGCCCAGCACCGCGGCGATGCCCTCCCGCATCAGCGGGTGGTCGTCGACCGTCAGGACGCGGATGGGATCGGACGGTGGCACCATGGCGGCGATCATAGGGGCGACCCCCGCCGGACGTCCCCGTTCCAGGGGGCCGATACCCTTTCGGGTAAACGTTGTCGACTCGACCGGGGCTATCGCGGTGCAACATCGCTTCCGATGATCGGCGCAGTCTCTGAGGGGAGCGCTTTCAGGCGCCCTTCACCGCCCTTCAACGCCCGGGAGCCGTCCATGTCCCTGATCGAGCGCCTCCATGCCATCCCGGACGCCGTCCTCGACGCGATCGTCCTTCACCGCAATCCGCTGCTGCGCGCCGGCATCGCCGCCGCGCTGTCGCCGTTCTTCCGCGCCCACGACGCCGGGGAGGACGCCGGCCTGATCGCAGAGTCCGGCGTGCTGCCGACACTCGTCGCCGGACCGTCCGGCCGCGCGGATCCGATCCGGCTGGTCGTCGCCGATCACGAGGGCGCCCTGCAGGCGCTGGCGGGCCTGCCGCGGCGCACGACCCTCGGCCGGCACGGCGCGAACGGCAGCCACGGCACGAACGGCATCCACGGCAGCCAAGGCGGGACCGGCAGTCCTGCCGGCGGCGGCCTGCCCGGGCCGCATTGGCTGGTCGTCAGTCCTGTGGCGCACGGCGGCCGGGTCCGTCAGGCGATGGCCGCGGGCGTGCTGGGCTATGTGCACGCCGCCTGCGCGCTCGAGGAGTTGCGCGATGCCGCGCGCGCCGTCGCCGCCGGTCGGCGCTACCTGTGCCGCACGGCGGCCGGCGCGGTCGCCGAGGGCTGGCTCGGTGACGACCTCACGCCGCGCGAACGCGACGTGCTGCGCATGCTGTGCCTGGGCCTGGACAACAAGTCGATCGGCCTGCGGCTGGGGGTCGCGGCCGGCACGGTCAAGACGCATGTGAAGACGCTGCTGCAGAAGCTGGGCGCACGCAGCCGCACGCAGGCCGCCACCGAGGCGCTGCGGCGGGGGCTGCTCGACGACGAGCCGCTGATCGACGATCCGTTCCCGCACCCGGTGCGCGCCGCGGCGCGCGCGTCGGCGCAGGGGCTCTACGGGCTCCGTCCGCTGCCTGCCGCGTGAGCCCGGCGTGACCAGGCGGCGGATCGGACTGATCCTCGCGGTGGCGGCGTGCCTGCTCGGCGCCGGCCTCGCACCGGCGCGTGCGGCGGAGGAAGGCCTGACGGGCTTCTCGCACCGCTCCTGGACCGTCCGCGACGGCGCGCCGCCGGACGTCTGGACCCTGGACGGCGGGCGCGAGGGCGTGCTGTGGCTCGGCACCGGCATGGGCCTGTACCGCTTCGACGGCCTGCGCTTCGAGCGCTACCGGCCCGGTGATCCCTCGCTGCCGGCGCTCAACATCAACGCGCTGCTGGTCGACGACGACCGCACCCTGTGGCTGGGCCTGTTCGATGGCGGCGTCGTGCAATTGCGCGAGGGCCGCGTGGTCCGTCACGGCGCGGCGCAAGGGCTGCCGGGCGGCCGCGTGCTCAGGCTGGTGCGCGCGTCGGGCGCGCTGTGGGCCGCGACGGGCAAAGGGCTCGCCCGCTTCGACGGCCAGCACTGGTCGCGCGTCGGCGAGCAGCAGGGCTATCCGGAGCCAAGCGCCGAATACCTGTTCCGCGATCGCCAAGGGACCTTGTGGGTCAGTTCCGGCGAGCGGCTCTATCGCCTCGCGGCGGGCGCCGACCGTTTCGACTACACCGGCGTGCCGACGGGCCGCACCGCCGTGATGACGCAGGACGGGCAGGACCGGCTCTGGCTGGCGGATGGCCGCGGCGGCGTGCGGCCGCTGGGACTGCCAGGATCCTGGCGTTCCTGGGCGGCCTTGCCGGAGACGGCGCCGATGCCCGGGCCGGTGCGCGCCGACGATCTCGCCGCGGCGCCGTTCTCGCCCAGCGTGGTGTCCTCGCGCGACGGCCAGGCGGTCACGCTGGTCAAGCAGATGCTGTTCGCCAGCGACGGCGGGTTGTGGGTGACGGTGAACGGGCGCGGCGTGTTCCGCACGGACGCGGCGGAGACGGCCCGACTGCCGGCGGGCGAGCAGCTGGATTGGACGCGTGGGCAGTGGTTCACCGTCGCCGACGGGCTGGGATCGTCGATCACCGTGCCGCTGCTGGAGAGCGACGACGGCGAGATCTGGGTCGGCACCAACGTCGGCGTGAGCAGCCTGCGCCAGCACCGCATGCAGCGCGTCACGCGGCTCGAGGACGCGGCGTCCACCGGCTTCAGCGTGCAGCCGGACGGCACCGGCGTGCTGCTGTCGAGCTCCTCCGCGAGCTGGCGCGTCGACCCGCCCGGCGGCCCCGTGCGCGAGAACGGCGTCGATCCCCGCCCGCTGTTGCGGCGACCGGCCACGCAGGCGCTGCGGGCGACCGACGGCTCGCTCTGGCTGTGGGACAACGAGGCGCTCTGGCGTTCGCCGCCGGCCGGGCGCTGGGAGCGCTGGAACCTGCCGCTGCCGGCGGGGTCGCGGGTCGCCGCGGAGGGCATGGCCGCCGACCCGACGGGCGGGCTGTGGCTCTCGCTGCGCGAGACCGGCGTGTTCCACGCGACGCGCGCGGGCCTCGAGCGCGTGAAGGACGCGGAACTGGACGGCGCCCCGCCCGGGGCGCTGGCGGTCGATGCGGACGGCGCGGTCTGGTTCGGCCACGACGGCGTGCTCACCGGCATCGACGACCGCGGCCGGCGCCTGCGCTTCGGTCCGGCGCAAGGGCTGCGCACCGGCCGCATCCTCACGGTGATCAACACCCGTCACGGGCTGATCGTCGCCGGCGAGAACGGCGTCGCCCTCGGGCGGGACGGCCGTTTCGCGACCATCACCCTCGATCGCGACCCGGCGTTCGGGCGGGTGTCCGGCGTGGTCGAATCCTTCGACGGCGACCTCTGGCTCAACGGCGCACGGGGCCTCGTGCGCCTGGCCGCGGCGGAGGTGCCGGCGCTGTTCGACGAGTCGGCCCATCCGTTGAGCTACCAGCTGCTCGACGCCGCCGACGGCCTGCCGGGCATCGCGCGGCAGGCGTCGGCCACACCGACCGCCGTGCGCGACGCCCGCGGCCGCTTGTGGTTCGTGACCAACCTGGGCGTGGTCTGGCTCGATCCGGCACGGACCCCGCGCAGCGCGCGCGAGGTCGGCGTGGACGTGCAGGCCTTGATGGCCGGCGGGCAGAACTACCCGGCGGCGCAAGGTCTGCAGTTGCCCCAGGGCACGCATGCGCTGACGCTGCGTTACGCCGCCCGCGTGCTGAGCAAGGCGGAACAGGTCCGTTACCGCTTCCGGCTGGTCGGGGTCGATGCCGACTGGCGCGACGCCGGCACGCAGCGCGAGGCGACCTACGCCAACCTCGGCCCGGGCGACTATCGCTTCGAGGTGCTCGCCTCGAATCCCGACGGCCTTTGGAGCCGTCAGCCGACGGTGCTGGCCTTCCGCATCGTGCCGATGCTCCACCAGCAGCCGGTGTTCCGCTGGGCGGCGGCGTTGGCGCTCATCCTGGCGGTCTGGGGCGGGTACCGGCTGCGGGTCCGGTCCTTGCAGGCAAGGCTGCGCCAGCGCCTGGCCGACCGCCACCGCGAGCGGGAACGCATCGCGCGCGACCTGCACGACACCCTCCTGCAGGGCTTCCAGGGCCTGCTGCTGGGACTGGACGCGAGCGTGCGGCGCGTCGCCGACGCGGCGCTGCGCCACAAGATGGAGCGCGACCTGACGCGCGCGGAGGTCCTGCTGGCCGAAGGGCGCGATCGCGTCGGACAGCTCCGCCAGCGCATCGACGACGAGGACGCCGCGGATCGCGGGGACGACGGAGGCAGCGACTTCGACGGCGACGCGCGCGACGATGCCAGTCGTGGCGAGGGCGGCGGTGAGCGCGGAGGTGGGGGCGCAGGTGCGGCCGGAGGTGCGGGCCGGGACGGCGCCGCCTGGATCGACCGCCTGTCGCGTGCCGGGCAGGACCTGGTCCGTCCGCCGGGCCAGTTCCGGATGCGGGTGAGCGGGACGCCGCGCGCGCTGCCGGCGCCGGTGGAGGACGAGCTGCTGCTGATCGCGCGCGAGGGCCTGACCAATGCCGACCGCCACGCGCGGGCGACCGAGGTGACGCTGGAGCTGGACTACCGGGCCGACGCCGTCACGCTGACCGTGCGCGACAACGGCATCGGGCTCGCGCCGGACTGGGCGAGCCGTCCGGCGCGCGGCGTGCGTTTCGGCATGTGCGGGATGCGCGAGCGGGCGCGGCTCGTCGACGCGGGCTTCACGGTCCACAGCGTGCCGGGCGCCGGCACCGAACTGGTGCTGCGCGTGGCCGACGCGCGACACGCGGGCTGGCTGGACCGCTGGCGGCAGGCGCGTTCGCCTGTCTCCCCGTGAAGTCCCGGGGGGCCAGGGCAAACCCCGCTCCCTAGAATCCCCGCCGTCGAAGTCCGACGCTTGACGAGGGATGAGAGATGAAGAAGTTCGCCGCGCTGTCCGCGCTTTGCCTGTCCTTGACCGCCGCGCTGCCGGCCTTCGCCGATCCGGCGCCGGTGCCCGACACCGCGCAGGCGCAATCGCTGCGCGACGCCGTCCGCGCCGACCGCAAGGGCGTGGTCCTGAAGGCCTTGGCCCTGGACGAGGCGCAGAGCAAGAAATTCGTCCCGGTCTACGAGGCCTATGAGCGTGAGCTCGCCTCGCTGAACCGCCAGTTCACCCGCATGTCGGTGGAGTACGTGCAGATCGGCGAGAAGCCGACCAACGCGCAGTCGAAGTACTTCTCGCGCGGCTACCTGGGGTATGTCGACGCCGAGCAGAAGCTCTACAAGAAGTACCACCCGCGCGTCGTCAAGGCGATCGGCGAAGTGGGCGCCGCCCGCTTCCTGTCGGTGGAGCGCCGCATCCGCGCCCTCCAGGACTACGACCTCTGGATCTGAGAGCAGGGGCTACTGCGCGAACGCCATGCGTCGTTGGTCGGATGCTCGGAATCCTCACGTACAGGAAGTACGTTCCGGTTCCTCCGCTCCGCCCGCCTAGCCTGACGTCCGCTCGCTACGCCCCGAGAGACCGAGCCGGATTCAGATCCAGCCGAGATCGATCGCGCGCAGGACTGCCTGCGTGCGGTCCCTGACGCCCATCTTCGCGAACACCGCGGAGCAGTGGTTCTTGATGACGCCCTCGCTGTTGCCCAGCAGCGCGGCGATCTCGGTGTTGCTGCGTCCGCTGGCGACCAGACGCAGCACCTGAAGTTCCTTCGGGCTGAGCGACTCGGGCTCGGGCGTCGCCGCGAAGGCGCGCTCCACCGGCGCGCGTTCCATGCGCTCGGTCAGCAGCGGCCGCAGCGCGGTCGATCCGCCGACCACGTCGCGCAGCGCCTGCACCAGCGTGTCCGGGCTGATCGCCTTCAGCAGGAAACCCCGCGCCCCGGCCCGCACCGCCTCGTCGAAGGCGGCCGTGTCGTCGAAGGTCGTCAGCAGCACCACCGGGATCTTCAGCGCCCGCGACGCCAGCGCCCGGATCAGCCCGATCCCGTCCAGCCGCGGCATGCGCATGTCCGACAGGATCACGTCCGGCTGCTCGCGCGCCAGCAGCTCCAGCGCCTCCGCCCCGTCCGACGCCTCGCCGATCAGGCGGATGTCGTCGTGCAGCGCCAGCAGGCCCTTCAGCCCCTCGCGCACCAGTTGCTGGTCTTCCACCAGCAGCAGCTTGATCGTGGTATCGCTCATGTCGTCTCCTTCCTGGCGCCGGCCCGCTTCAGGCGCGCCGCGGGCAGTTCAATTCGATCAGGAATCCGGGGTGATGCCGCAGCACCTGCATCGTCCCGCCCAATTCGGCCATGCGCTCCTGCATGCCCTTGAGGCCGTTGCCCTCGCGCAGCTTGCGCGTGCCCCGGCCATTGTCGTCAACCCGCACCCGGACCTGCGAGGCCGCCGAGGGCAACCGGGTCCGCGCGCGTTCTCCCTGCGCTGACGCCGGCGCGGACGCCGGTGCCGCGACGTCGGCGCGGTCCACCGCCTCCACTCCCACGGCCTCCACCGCCTCCAGCGTGACGCGCACGTGCGTCGCGCCGGCATGCCGCACCGCGTTGGTCACCGCCTCCTGCACGCAGCGCAGCAGCGCATGCGCGCAGCGCGGCGTCAGGTCTTGCGCGACCGGGTCCAGCGCCAGCTCGATCTGGGTGCTGGCGATGCCGTCCGCCAGCGTGCGCAGCGCCGCCTCGAGGTTGATGCGCTGGCTTTCGCGCTCCCGCGAGACGGCCGCCCGGACCTCCGCCAGCAGCCCGGCGGCGCCGAGTCTGGCCTTCTCCACCGCCTGCGCCGCGCCCGGCTCGTCGTGGCGCTGCAGCAGCGCCTCGCTGAGCTGCAGGTGCAGGTTGAGCGCCGTCAGGTGGTGGCCCATCACGTCGTGCAGCTCGCGCGCCATGTGCAGGCGCTCGGCGTAACGCAGCTGCTCGATCTGCAGGCGTTCGCCGGATTGCTTCTCGGCCAGCATCGCCTGGAACCAGCGCCGGCGTTCGCCCTCGGCGGCGGCCAGCCGGCCCAGGCCGAAGGCCATCCCGTGCAGCGCCACCATGGACATCGACAGGCCCACGCTGTTCAGCCACCAGGGCATGTCGGGCTGGATCTGCTCCAGCCGCTGGGCCTCGCTGGGCAGCAGCCAGTAGAGCGCGACGTTGATGACGACCTGCGCCAACGCGAAATTGAAGGCGCGCCGCACGTTGAGCAGCAGCGCCGCCAGCACGGTGACCAGGAAGGGCAGTCCGGGCGTCACCAGCAGCGCCAGGACGTCGAGCAGCACCAGCCGCGACAAGGCGTTGCGCGGCGGCAGGTCCAGGTGCTGCTGGCGCGCCAGCCGCCAGAAGTGCCAGGCGAACACCATGACCAGCGCGAGGCAGGTCAGGACGAAGGGTGCGTCGTGCGTGGTGCCGCCGGTGCGGCGGTAGAGGCTGGCCAGGACGCCGTCGTAGGGCTCCGTCTGGTTCCCCATCAGGCCCCAGATGGCCGAACCCAGTTCCAGCAGGCAGATCGCCAGGGCGGCAATGCGCAGCACGAAGGCGGGCTGGGCGATGCGGGCGAGCAGACGATCGAGGGGGCGATCCAAGGGAGGCATCCGGAAGGGCCGAGGCGACAGACACGGCGACAGGCTGCCAGCGTGCCACAGGCGACGTCCGGCAGGGAAGGTGCGCATTGTCATGGGACACCCGCGGGGCGGTTCCGCCCATGCGACGAGTGCCCCGAATCGCCGGATGAGTTGCGGGCCGCGCTGCCCGGGGCGGCGCCTGCGGGAGGGCCCGGGGTGGTGCCTTCGCGAGCGCCTAGGCGATCGCCTCGGCGATCACGCCGCCGCCCAGGCAGACGTCCCCGTCGTAGAGCACCGCGCTCTGGCCCGGCGTCACCGCCCACTGCGCCTGCGGGAAGTCCAGGCGGATGCTGCCCTCGCCGGGCGTCAGCGCGCAGGCGGCGTCGGCCTGCCGGTAACGGGTCTTGGCGCCGAAGCCGCCGAAGCCCGGCGCCCGGTCCGTCCAGCTCAGGTCCTGCGCGACCAGGCCGCGGCTCTGCAGCAGCGGGTGGTCATGGCCCTGCACGACGACCAGCGTGTTGCTGTCCAGGTCCTTGCGGGCGACGAACCACGGCGCGTGCTCGCCGCCGCCGCGCGGCGCGCCCTTCTCCTTGACGCCGCCGATGCCCAGGCCCTGGCGCTGGCCCAGCGTGTAGAACGACAGGCCGACGTGCTCGCCCACCTTGCGGCCGCGGTCGTCCTTGATCGGGCCCGGCTTGTGGGAGAGATAGCGGTTGAGGAACTCGCGGAACGGGCGCTCGCCGATGAAGCAGATGCCGGTCGAGTCCTTCTTCTTGGCGTTGGGCAGGCCGATCTCCTCGGCGATGCGGCGCACCTCGGTCTTGGGCAGGTCGCCGACCGGGAACATCGTCTTGCGCAGCTGCGCCTGGTCGAGCCGGTGCAGGAAGTAGCTCTGGTCCTTCAGCGGATCCAGCCCCTTCAGGAGCTGCACGCGGCCGTCCACCTCGCGGACGCGGGCGTAGTGCCCGGTGGCGATCTTCTCCGCGCCCAGGCGCATCGCGTGGTCGAGGAAGGCCTTGAACTTGATCTCGGCGTTGCACAGCACGTCCGGGTTGGGCGTGCGGCCGGCCTGGTACTCGCGCAGGAACTCGGCGAAGACGCGGTCCTTGTACTCGGCGGCGAAGTTGACGTGCTCGATCTCGATGCCGATGACGTCCGCCACCGCCGCCGCATCGACGAAGTCGATGTTGGAGGAGCAGTACGCGCTGTCGTCGTCGTCTTCCCAGTTCTTCATGAAGATGCCGACGACCTCGTGGCCCGCCTGCTTCAGCAGCCAGGCCGTCACGGCGGAATCAACGCCGCCGGACAGGCCGACGACGATGCGTTGCTTCTTGGGATTCATGGGGCGGCATTGTCCCTCGGCCGGATGTGAGGGATGGCTCACAAGGGTATGCGCCAAAGCCGACAGGCGCTCGCGGCGACGCCGACTGCTGCGCCGCCGCGCGGGGGCAGACACTGGATGAAACAGGGAGGACAGCCACATGAACATCGTCATCGTCGACGGGTCCCTCACGGCAAGGGCGCAATGGCGGGCGCTGCTGGCGCGGGAGCGCCAGATGCACGTGGTGGGGGAGGCGGGCTGCGAGCAGTCCGCGATCGAGACCATCACGCAGTGTCAGCCCGACGTGGTGCTGATGGACCTGGCGCTGCAGCCGGGCAGCGGATTGCGGGTGCTGCGGGCGATCCGGCAACTGGGCATCGGCGCCCGGGTGATGGTGCTGACCCACGCCTGCTACGAGGAGACGCGGCGCGCCTGCGCGGAGCACGGCCTCTCGGGCTTTTTCGACAAGGCCAGCCAGACCGACGAGGCGCTGGCGCTGCTGCGCGGCTGGCTCGCGCCGCTGCAGGCGGACGAACATGAACGCCAGGCCGCCGTGGACGGGCTGGACGTGCCCTCGCGCGCGCATGCGGCCTTCGACGAACTCGCCGATCTGGCCTGCGACATCAGCGGCGGCGCGATGGCGGCCGTGGGACTGGTCGACGGCGGGCAGCTGCGGCTGATCGGCACCTCGGGCCTGCAGTTGCGGCAGATGCCGCGCGCCCGGGGGCTGTGCACGCACCTGATGCATCACGGCAGCCTGCAGGAAGTGCCCGACACCTGGCACGACCAGCGGTTCGTCGATCATCCGCTGGTCCAGGGCGCGCCCTACGTGCGCTTCTATGCGTCGGTGCCGCTGTTGCTGTCGACCGGCGAGCTCGTCGGCAGCCTGTGCGTGATGGACCGCCTGCCGCGGCGCCTGCGCGACCGGCAGCGCGAATCGCTGACGACCCTGGCGCGCTGCACCGTCAACGAGCTCGAAGCCTGCCGGCGTCAGCCGCGCCACAGCGCGCAGGCGATGAGCGCCGCCATGACCCTCTGAACCCGCGGGCGGGCCGTTCAGAACGGCCTGCTCAATGCGGCCTGCTCAGTGCGGCCTGCTTGATGGGATCTGCTCCGTGCGGCCTGCTCAGTGGCGCCTGCTCAATGCGGCCAGGCCCGCGGCGCGTAGAGCGACGGATGACCGCTCACGGCCTCGATCGGCAACCGGCGGCCGGCCGCGTGATCCTCGATGCACTGCAGGATCAGCGGGCTGCGATGGCGGTCCTGGCTGGCGCGGATCTCGTCCAGCGTCAGCCACAGCGTGCGCTGGATGGGCTCGTCGAACGGGCGGCCCGGGATCTGCTCGCCGACACGGCCGGTGAAGGCCAGCCGGACGTAGGTGATGTCGTCGTTGCGGTCGGGACGTAGGAAGCGCGACATGTAGACGCCGAGGAAGGCGTCCGGCGTGAACGGCCGGGCGGTTTCCTCGAGGACTTCGCGGACGACGGCGTCGATCGCGGACTCCGCCTGCTCCAGGTGGCCGGCGGGGTTGTTGAGCAGCAGGCCGTCGCGGGTGAGTTCCTCGACCAGCAGGTAGCGGCCGTCCTGTTCGATCACGGCGGCGACGGTGACGCTGGGCTTGAATCGTTCGGTCATTGGTCCTTCCTGGAAGGGCGGCTCGCGCCGCGGCGCCAATGCCGGGAGCGGCCACCTCGATGGGTGCGGGCCGCATTGTGAACGCCGAAAATGAAAAACCCCGGCAAGCCGGGGTCTTGTCATCGGGACAAGGGATCAGCGACGACCGCGGTCGTGGTCGTGGTCGTCGCGGTCGCGATCGGGACCCCGTCCGTGGTCATGGTCGGGACCCCGGCCATGGTCCCGGTCCGGTCCGCGGTCCGGGCCGCGATCGGGTCCCCGGTCAGGGCCGCGGCCGTGACCGTGGTCGTCGCGCCAGTCGCGGCGGCCGTCCGGACGCCAGCGGTACTCGGTGTGCTCGCGCCGGTATTGCGGCGCGTAGACGTCGCGGTACCAGGTCTCGCGGACGAAGTACACCGGACGGCCGCAGGCGTTGTAGCGCCCGCAGTAACGCGCCCAGTTCTTCTGGTGGCCCGGGGGCACCATCAGGTAGACCGCAGGCTCCGGCGAGGGGACGCGCTGGACCAGCACCGGCCGTTCGTACACGACCTGCGGCCGGACGTTGCCGATGTCGATCTGCCCGTAGAAGCCCGGCTCGCCGATGCTCACGGAAACGCCCACGTCGGCCGCCCGGGACACCATCGGCACCAGGGCCGCCATCGCCAACGCACTGCTGAGAACAATCTTCTTGATCATGGTTTGACTCCTTTCGGGGGTCATTGAACGCCTCCATTTAACGCCGCTTTCACCCGGTCGGACGACCGCTGTTCACCACTCGAAACAGCATTGCCCGCACGTTGCTTTCCAGTTGCCTGCCGGTTGCCGACGTGCACCTCCCTGGTGAAAACCCCTGTCGCGGGCGAGCCTCGCCCAGGGCGGTCGCCCGGTTAAGCTCGCCCGGACCCTGAATCGGACGGAGGACCTCCAGATGCTGATCGGTGTGCCGCTGGAAACCGCGGCGGGAGAGACGCGCGTCGCCGCGACGCCGGAAACCGTCAAGAAGCTCGTCGCGCAGGGCCATGCGCTGCGCGTGGAGCAAGGCGCGGGCCTGAACGCCAGCGCCACCGACGAGGCCTTCGCCGCGGCGGGGGCGGAGATCGTCGGCCGGGAAGCCGCCTTCGGCGCCGACCTGGTGTTGAAGGTCCGGTCGCCGGATCCGGGCGAGCTCGCGCTGTTCAAGCCGGGCGCGGTCCTCGTCGGGATGCTCAATCCGTTCGACCGCGAGGGCCTGGAACGGCTGGCCGGCGCCCGCCTCACCGCCTTCGCGCTGGAGGCGGCGCCGCGCACCTCCCGCGCGCAGAGCATGGACGTGCTGTCCAGCCAGGCCAACATCGCCGGCTACAAGGCGGTGATGCTGGGCGCCTTCCACTACCAGCGCCTGTTCCCGATGCTGATGACCGCCGCCGGCACGATCAAGGCCGCTCGGGTCGTCGTACTGGGCGTCGGCGTCGCGGGCCTGCAGGCGATCGCCACGGCCAAGCGGCTCGGCGCGGTGATCGAGGCCTCGGACGTGCGGCCCGCCGTGAAGGAGCAGGTCGAGTCGCTGGGCGCCAAGTTCATCGACGTGCCTTACGAGACCGACGAGGAACGCGAGGCCGCCGTGGGCGTCGGTGGGTACGCCCGTCCGATGCCGCCGAGCTGGCTGCAGCGCCAGCAGGTCGAGGTCGCCAAGCGCGTCGCGCAGGCGGATGTCGTGATCACCACCGCGCTGATCCCCGGCCGTCCGGCACCGGTGCTGGTCACCGAGGAGATGGTCCGGGCGATGAAACCCGGTTCCGTGATCGTCGACATCGCCGCGCCCGCCGGCGGCAACTGCCCGTTGACCGAGCCTGGCCGGACCGTGCGCAAGCACGGCGTCACGCTGGTCGGCGAGACCAACCTGCCCGCGCTGGTCGCGGCGGACTCGTCCTCGTTGTATGCGCGCAATCTGCTGGACTTCCTGAAGCTGGTGCTGACGAAGGAGGGCGGCTTCGCGCTGCCCGCCGACGACGACATCGTGACCGCCTGCCTCGTCGCGCACGAGGGCCAGGTGCTGCGCAAGGCCTGACCCCGAAGGAGCTCTCCGCATGGACGCCGTCTCCCCGACCCTCATCAACCTGACGATCTTCGTGCTGGCCATTTACGTCGGCTACCACGTGGTCTGGACCGTCACGCCCGCGCTGCACACGCCGCTGATGGCCGTGACCAACGCGATCTCCGCCATCGTCATCGTCGGCGCGATGCTCGCCGCCGCGCTCACCGAGACCACGCTCGGCAAGGGTCTGGGCACCTTCGCCGTCGCGCTCGCGGCGGTCAACGTCTTCGGCGGCTTCCTCGTCACGCGACGGATGCTGGAGATGTTCAAGAAGAAGGAACGCAAGTGACCCACCGCCGCATCGAAGCGGACCGGGCCGAGCGCCGGGCCGTTCCCAAGCCGGCCCGGATTCCCTCGGGGGATCGGGCGATGTACCCATCGACCGAGGGGCCCACATGTCGATGAATCTCGTCACCCTGCTGTATCTGATCGCGAGCGTCTGCTTCATCCAGGCGCTGAAAGGCCTGTCGCATCCGACGACCTCCATCCGCGGCAACCTCTTCGGCATGGTCGGCATGACCATCGCCGTGCTCACGACCGGCGCGCTGATCCTCAAGCTGGCCGGCGGACAGACGCTCGGCCTGGGCTACGTGCTCGGCGGCCTGGTGATCGGCGGCGGCATCGGCGCGGTCATGGCGCAGCGCGTCGAGATGACCAAGATGCCGGAGCTGGTGGCCTTCATGCACAGCATGATCGGCCTGGCGGCCGTGTGCATCGCCGGCGCCGCGGTCGTGGAGCCGCACGCCTTCGCCATCGCGCCGCGCGGCGAGCCGATTCCCGGCGGCAACCGCATCGAGCTCGCGCTGGGCTGCTTCATTGGCGCGGTGACCTTCTCCGGCTCCGTGATCGCCTTCGGCAAGCTCAGCGGCAAGTACAGGTTCCGGCTGTTCCAGGGCGCGCCGGTCACCTTCGCCGGCCAGCACTGGCTGAACGCGATCCTCGGCCTGGCCGCGGCCTTCTTCCTCTTCGGCTTCTGGCATTCGCAGAGCGCGATGGACTTCCTCCTCGTCGCGCTGCTGGGCTTCACGCTCGGCGTGCTGCTGATCATCCCGATCGGCGGCGCCGACATGCCGGTGGTCGTGTCCATGCTCAACAGCTACTCCGGCTGGGCGGCGGCGGGCATCGGCTTCTCGCTCAACAACAGCATGCTGATCATCGCGGGATCGCTGGTGGGCAGCTCGGGCGCGATCCTGAGCTACATCATGTGCAAGGCGATGAACCGCTCGTTCTTCAACGTGATCCTGGGCGGCTTCGGCGCCGAGGCCGGCGCCGCGGCCGTCACCACGCAGCAGCGCAACGTGAAGAGCGGCAGCGCCGACGACGCCGCCTTCATCCTGGGCAATGCCGAGAGCGTCATCATCGTCCCCGGCTACGGCCTGGCGGTGGCGCGCGCGCAGCACGCGGTGAAGGAGCTCGCGCAGAAGCTGATCGACAAGGGCGTGACGGTCCGCTACGCGATCCACCCGGTCGCCGGCCGCATGCCGGGTCACATGAACGTGCTGCTCGCCGAGGCCGAGGTCCCGTACGACCAGGTGCACGAGATGGAGGACATCAACGCCGAGTTCGGCCAGACCGATGTCGCGATCATCCTCGGCGCCAACGACGTGGTGAACCCGGCCGCGCTGCAGAAGGGCAGCCCGATCTTCGGCATGCCCATCCTCGAGGCGTACAAGGCGCGCACCATCATCGTCAACAAGCGGTCGATGGCGGCCGGCTACGCGGGCCTGGACAACGAACTCTTCTACATGGACAAGACCATGATGGTCTTCGGTGACGCGAAGAAGGTGGTCGAGGACATGCTCAAGGCGGTCGAGTGACCCATTGGCGGGGCGGTCAGCGCGCGTCTGCGGTCAGCTTCCACCACTATCGGTAGATGGTCTACCGACTTGGGTCGGAGGCGACAGCAAGAATCGCAAGTCGAGGTTGATGCGGCCGGCGGCTGACATGAACAGACTGCGGGCTCCCTCCGCTTCTGCAGTCCATGATGTCCGCCACCCAAGAACCGATGCCGGGCGCACGTGCGCCGCTGACCCCGACAGACACCCCCGCCCCCCGTCCGCACAAGCCTCGTCCGCGCCGCGACGGAGATGAGCGCGTCGACGAGGTCCCGGCGGTGTCCGCCGACGCCCCGCCGGACTCCACCGCGGGTGAGACCACCGCTGCTGGCGGCTCGGCCACTCCGGACGCGGGCACATCGCCGGACGTCGACACCAGCGCCGCTGCCGCTTCCACCGCTTCTGCCGCTACGGCGGCTGACGCGGTCGGGGCGCCTGAGGCGCTGCAGGCCGATGTCCACGCCCATGACAACCGCTACGGCGCGCTGTTGGCGGCGGGTCTCGGCGTGCTCGGCATCGGTGGCGCGGCCAGCCACTCCGGCAATCCGCCGCCGATCGCGGCCATCGATCCGCCGAAACCCGATCAGCCCAAATCGGACCCGCCGGGGTCGGAGCAGAAGCCGGATCCTGGGACCTCGAAGCCGACGGACCCGGATCAACCCGCGCCCGATCAACCCAAGCCCGATCAGCCAAAACCCGATCAGCCGACGCCCGATCAGCCACAACAGCCCGACCCCGGCAAACCCGACCCTGGCAACCCTGACCCCGGCAAACCCGACCCTGGCAACCCTGACCCCGGCAAACCCGACCCCGGCAAGCCTGACCCCGGCAAACCCGACCCCGGCAAGCCTGACCCTGGCAAGCCTGATCCTGGCAAGTCCGACCCTGATCCCACCTCGCCGGGAGATCCGGATCCGAAGCCGCCTGCGCATGTGCCCGCCGCGCCGCGATTGGCGCTGGCGGACGACACCGGACGCAGCGATCACGACCTGGTCACCGCCTCGGGCGCGGTGGCCGTCTCCGGCCTGGAGGCGGGCGCCACGCTCGCCCTCAGCCTCGACGGGGGCAAGACCTGGACATCGCGCGGCGGCGACGCGCTCCTGCCGGACGCGCTGTTCACCGCCGACGGGGCCCAGCATCTGGAGGTCAAGCAGATCGACGCGACCGGCAACGAAGGCACGATCGCGGACCTGTCCTTCGTGCTCGACCGGAAGGCGCCCGATGCGCCGAGCTGGACGATGCCGGTCGACAAGCCGGCGCTGGGCGCGGCCGACGTCATCACGCTCCAGGGCGTCGAAGCGGACGCGCTTGTCGAATATCGAACGGATGCGGCGGCGCCGTGGCTCATCGCGCCAGACGGACAGATTCCGGCCACGCGCTTCCAGCGCGACGGCGCCACGCACATCGAGGTGCGCCAGACCGACGTGGCCGGGAATGTGAGCGCGACGTCGACGCTGGTCGCGACCGTCGACCTCACCGCGCCCGCGGCTCCGACCTTGTCGCTCCAGAAGGACACCGGCCTCAGCGATCACGACCTGATCACCTCCTCGGGATCGGTGAACGTCTCGGGGCTGGAGGCGGGCGGCACGCTGGCGTTCAGCCTCGACGGTGGCAAGACCTGGACGCCCCGCGGCGGTGACGCATTGCTGCCGGACTCGCTGTTCAGCACCGACGGCGCCCAGCAGCTGCAAGTCAAGCAGATCGATGCCAGCGGCAACGAAAGCGCCGCCGCAACGCTGTCCTTCGTGCTGGACCGCAGCGCGCCCGCCGCGTTGCACTGGACGATGCCGGCCGACAAGCCGGCGCTGGGTCTGGCCGACATCATCACGGTGCCGGGCGCCGAGCAGGGCGCGCGCGTCGAGTTCCAGCTGGAGAATCTCCCGCTGTCGCCGTGGTTCGTCGCCAATGACGGCCAGATCCCGAGGTCCATGTTCCATGGGGATGGAACCCCGTACATCGCCGTGCGTCAGATCGATGTGGCCGGGAACGTGAGTCCGGTGACGATGCTGTCGGCCAGGCTCGACCTCACCCCGCCCGAGGCGCCCACGCTCGGGTTGCTCAACGACACCGGCGCCAGCAGCACCGACGGCATCACCTCGTCAGGCAGTGTCCGTGTGGGCGGGCTGGAGCCCGGCGCCAAGCTGCTGGTGAGCACGAATGGCAACGACTGGAACGAGTGGGCGGCCGGCACGACGGTGGTCAACGTCGATGCGCTGTTGCCGGGTCCCGCGACCGTGCAAGTCAAGCAGGTCGATACCGCCGGCAACGCCAGCGAGGCGGCGACGCTGACGTTCACGCTGGACCAGGAGGCACTGATCCCCAGGTGGGCCTCCTCCAGCACACAGCGGCAGTCGGGTGCCGGCGTGCCGGACGAGGTGACCCTCAATGCCCAGGACGATCTCACGATCAGCCTTCACAGCGCCGGCGCCCGTGCTCAGGACACCCTGTCCTATCGCATCGATGGCGGCGCATGGCGGGATGCGCCCGGCGACGGACGACTCGCCACGAGCCTCTTCGGATCCGACGGCAAGCATGTGCTGGACCTGCGTGAAACCGACCTTGCCGGCAACGTCGGCCTGAGGAAGGTCCAGTTGACGCTGGACACCACGCCGCCATCCGCACCCGTGCTCTCCTTGTTGCAGGACGACGGCGTGAGTGCGACCGACGGGGTGACCTCCAACCCCGTCGTGGTCGTGGGTGGCCGTCAGCCCGGCGATACCTTCAAGTACCGCATCAACGGGGGCGACTGGATCGTCGGCCAGAACGTGCAGGGCGGCCTGGTCGAAGAGTTGTTCGGAAGCCCCGACGGCACCTACACGGTCCAGGTCAGCCTGATCGATGCCGCCGGCAACGTGGGTCCGTCCAGCCCATTGACCTTGCAGTACCAGCATGCCGGCGCCGTGATCTGACCTGTCCCGCCCCCTAGGTCCGAGGTGTCACGCGGACGCTCGATGACCTAGCATCTGCCGCGGCCGGCCTCTCGCGGGGCCGGCCGTTCCCTTTCCTGTGCGGCGTTTGGGGGCGACGTGGCGGTATTCACCCGATCGATGGAGGTCCGTCCAGCAACGACGACGGTGTCGATCCGGCGGCTCGTGCTGCTGGTGGCACTGCCGTTGCTGGTGCTCTGGGCCGTCCATCTGTTCTCGCAGCACTACGGCACCGCGATGCCGGCGCAGGTGCTGCGTCTGACCGAAGCGCGCCTGCTCCCGGGCGATGCGCGCGATCCCGCGCAGATCCGCGGCGCGCTGCCCGAGGCGCCGGCCCACCTGCTGCCCGAGCTGCGCGTGCCGGCCGGTCCGATCCCGCCGGAGGCCGCCGCGTCGGCCGTCGTGTCCCGACCGTTGAACCCGACGGCCACGCCGACGCCGATGCCCTCGACGATCCCCACCACGCCCGCCTTGCCCCTCGCGCCGGGACACGTGGTGGCGCTGCCGGTGCAGATCCACGAGACCGACGCGCCCGGCCCGCTCTGGTTCGCGCTCGACTTCCGGCTGGACCGGGCCGCCGAAGCGCCGTACTGGCTCGTGATCCAGCATCGTCCCGCCGCGACGGTCTATCTGGACGGCCAGTTGATCGCGACCTCCAGCCCGGGCAGCGGCTACGCGGCCGAGGACGAGGACGACCTCGCGCAACGCGGCCTGCTGCTCGCCGGACGCCGCCTGCAGGTCAGCATTCCGCCCGCGATGCTGCCCGCCGGCGAGCATCGGCTCACCCTGCGCCTGTCGCGACCGGGCTTCGAGGGCGCCGGGCTGTCCGCGCCGCTGCTGGGGCCGTCCGTGCAGATCCGCACGCTGCAGGAAGGTCGTCGCTTCTGGCAGATGGTCCGTGTGACGACGGCGCTCGCCGGCATCGTGATCGGCGCGTTCATGCTGATGGTCTGGCTCGCCCTGCGCCAGGAGTGGCTGTACGGCGTCACCGGCCTGTTCTGCCTTTGCACGGCGCTGCTGCTGTCGCCCTACCTGCTCAACGGCGCGCTCTTCCCGGCGCCCTGGTGGCGCGTGACGCTCGATCTGGCCGACGTGCTCTCGAAGGCGGGACTGCTGTTCCTCGTCGCGCGGCTGTCGGGCATCGCGGCGCGCTGGCCGGAGAAGATGGCCGTGGCCTACCTGGTGCTCGGCACTGTGATCGACGGCGCCGCCGCCTTCCTGGGCTGGAGCTGGACCGATTTCCATCACCCCTGGCCCTGGTGGGCGCTCGGCAGCCGTGCCGGGGTGCTGGCGGCGGCCGCGCTGCTCGCGGCCCGCGCCGCGCTCGCGACGGAGCGGCGCACCCCCCTCGTCGGCGCCTGCGCGGTGGCCCTGTCGGCCTGGGTCTGGCTCTACGTGAGCTGGTTCGCCCTCGTGCTCACCCGGCAGATGAGCGTGGTCGACATCAACGTCGTCGGCCATGCGGTCCTGATCGCGATCGCGGGCGTGGCCTTGCAACGCCGCTTCGTCGGCTCGCTGCGCGACGAGGCGATGGCGCGCACCCGGCTCGAGCAGGCGCTCGACGCCCGGACCCGCGAGCTGCAGGACCGCTGGGAAGATCTGCAGGACAGCGAACGTCAGCGCACCGCCGCGCAGGAACGCGAGCGCCTGCTGCAGGAGATGCATGACGGCCTGGGCTCGCAGCTCGTGACCGCGCGGCTGTGCGCGGAGCGCGGCGTGCCGCCGCAATCGCTGGTGGGCCAGCTCGACGAATGCATCCGCGAGATGCGGCTGACGGTCGATGCGCTCGCCGTCACGGACGGCGACCTCACGCTGCTGCTCGCCAACCTGCGGCACCGGATGGCGCCGCGCCTGCAGGACGCCGGGCTCGAGCTCGACTGGCAGCTCACCGACGTCCCGCTGCTGCCGACGCTGCGCGGCACCGGCGGCCGCGAGCTGATCCGCATCGTGCAGGAGGCGCTCAGCAACGTCATCCACCACGCCGGCGCCACGCGGGTCCGCTTCTCGACGCGCGTGGACGAGGCGCGGGGCCAGGTCTTGCTCTCCATCGTCGACAACGGCCGCGGCATGGCGGCCGACCTGCGCCAGGGCAACGGCCTGCGCGGCATGCGCCGTCGCGCCGAGCGGATCTCGGCCGAGATCGACTGGCGTGCGCCCGAGGAGGCGCCCCTCGAAGGCGGCACCGAACTGCAACTGCGGCTGCCGCTGCGCGTCGGCAATTGAGCTTCTCCCGGCGCGTTCTGGAGTCATCTCTCCACTTTGTGCGGTCTATCGAATCCCCTGATGGGGCGTCGATGGCGATCGGCGAGAATCCGCGCCGTACCTTGGAGACAGAACAATGGAGAAGAACTGGCTGAAGCACTATCCGGCGGGCGTGCCTGCCGAGATCGATGCGGACGTCTATCCCTCGCTCGTCGAGCTGATGGAAGCGGCGTTCAAGCAGTTCCCGGAGCGCCCCGCGTACAAGATGCTGGGCCGTTCGATCAGCTTCGCGCAGATCGACGAGGCCTCGCGCGCGCTGGCCGCGTACCTGCAGGGCCTGGGGCTGGAGAAGGGCGATCGCGTCGCCATCATGATGCCCAACGTGCCGCAGTACCCGGTCGCCGTCGCGGCCGTGCTGCGCGCCGGCTTCGTCGTCGTGAACGTCAATCCGCTGTATACGCCGCGCGAGCTCGAGCACCAGCTCAAGGACGCCGGCGCGAAGGCGATCGTCATCATCGAGAACTTCGCCGCCACGCTGCAGCAGGTGCTGGCGAACGTGCCGACGAAGCACATCGTCCTGGCGGCGATGGGCGACATGCTCGGCTTCGCCAAGGGCATGGTCGTCAACTACGTCGTGCGCAAGGTCAAGAAGCTGGTGCCGGCCTTCGAGCTGCCGTCGGCGGTGCGCTTCAACGACGCGGTCTCGAAGGGTCGCGGGCAGAGCTACAAGCGGCCGACGGTCGGCCCCAACGACATCGCGGTGCTGCAGTACACCGGCGGCACGACGGGGGTCTCCAAGGGCGCCGTGCTGCTGCATCGCAACCTGGTGGCCAACACGCTGCAGTGCGAGGCCTGGTACCAGCCCGCGCTGAAGAAGAAGCCCGCCGATGAACAGCTGATGAGCGTCTGCGCGCTGCCGCTGTATCACATCTTCGGTTTCACCACCAACCTGATGCTGTCGATGCGCGTCGGCGGCTGCAACGTGCTGATCCCCAATCCGCGCGACCTGCCGGCGGTGTTCAAGGAACTCAGCCACCACAAGATCCACAGCCTGCCCGCGGTGAACACGCTCTTCATGGCGATGGCCAACCACGCGCAGTTCAACACGGTGGACTGGAGCGGGCTGGTGATCTCGGTCGGCGGCGGCATGGCCGTGCAGCAGGCGACGGCGCGGCTGTGGCTGGAGAAGACCGGCTGCCCGATCGTCGAAGGCTACGGGCTGTCGGAGACCTCGCCGGTCGCCTGCTGCAACCCGACGGACAGCACGGCCTACACCGGCTCGATCGGCCTGCCGCTGTCCGGCACCGAGGTGACGCTGCTCGACGACGACGGCAACGAGGTGCCGGCCGGCAACCCCGGCGAGATCGCGATCCGCGGTCCGCAGGTGATGGCGGGCTACTGGCAGCGGCCGGACGAGACGGCCAAGGTCATGACCGCCGACGGCTACTTCCGCACCGGCGACATCGGCACGGTGGACGAGCGCGGCTTCTTCCGCATCGTCGACCGCAAGAAGGACATGATCCTGGTGAGCGGCTTCAACGTCTATCCGAACGAGATCGAGGACGTGCTGACGCAGATGCCCGGCGTGGCCGAGTGCGCCGCGGTCGGCGTGCCCGACGAGAAGGCCGGCGAGGCGGTGAAGGTCGTGATCGTGCGTCGCAATCCGGCGTTGACCGAAGCCGACGTGAAGGCCTTCTGCGAAGCCAACCTGACCGGCTACAAGCGCCCGCGCATCATCGAGTTCCGGACCGAACTGCCTAAAACGCCGGTCGGCAAGGTGCTGCGCCGTGAATTGCGCGACAAGAAGTAGCAGTCGGTAGCAGTTTGAGGGATTGCACTTGGGCGAAAACCGCCCTTGACAACCTAAAGTTCGCCCTCCTGAGGAGGAGGCAAGGCCGTGCTCGAAGAACGCTACGAAAAGACAGAGGCCGGGAGGGCGGAAATCAAGGTGCGTACGCTGGTGCAGGCGCGCGTGGCCCGCAACCTGTTGCTGGTGATCGACGCCAGCAAGACCGGCGGTGAATGGGTGGGGGTGGTGCAGGGCGCCGCGCCCACCGATCTCGAACTGCTGGTGCAGCATCAACTCGTGAAGGTGACCGCCGGCGCGCCGCTGTCGCGGCCGATGGGCCCGGCATCGATCGCCACCCCGATGGGATCGGGCGCGCCGTCGTCGCGGATGAGCGGCGCTTCGGCCTCGCGCCCTGCGCCGTCGCGGCTGGCGGGGGCGCCGACCTCGTCGCTGCCGTACCAGGAGCTGTACGCGGCGCTGAGCGCCTTCGCCAAGCAGCAGGGATTGCTGAAGGGCTACAAGATCGCGCTGGAGGTCGAGCAGTGCGCCGACATGAACCAGCTGCAGACGCTGGCGCTGGACATCATCGACCGCGTGCGGGCCGCCAAGGGCGACGCCGCGGCGCACGAACTGCGTGCGACACTGGGGTTCAACTGACCCGGACCGCCTGACTTCCTGGAGGCGGTCCTTCCATTGTTGGGAGCCCCTCCATGTCCACGTCCTACCGCGTCGCGGTGCTGGTCGGCAGCCTGCGCAAGGCGTCGTTCAACCGCAAGCTGGCCCTCGCGCTGGCCCACATCGCCCCGGCTGAGCTGAAGCTCGAGATCGTCGAGATCGGCGCGCTGCCCTTCTACAACGAAGACGACGCGGCCGATCCGCCGGCGGCGTGGGTGGACTTCCGCAAGGCGGTGAAGTCCGCGGACGCGGTGCTGTTCGTGAGCCCCGAATACAACCGGTCGATCCCCGGCGTGCTGAAGAACGCGCTGGACGTGGGATCGCGGCCCTACGGGCAGAGCGCCTTCGACGGCAAGCCGGCGGCGGTGATCACGCTGTCGCCGGGCGCGCTGGGCGGCTTCGGCGCGAACCACCACCTGCGCCAGGTGCTGGCCTGTTTGAACACGCCGCTGCTGCCGTCGCCGGAGGTCTACCTCGGCGGCGCGGCCGACATGTTCAAGGACGACGGCAGCTTCGCGAAGCCGGAGACGGAAGCCTTCCTGCGCAAGGTCCTGACGACCTTCGCCGCCTGGGTGGGCAAGCACAAGGGGTGAACGTTGGCGGCGAGGTTGTTTGTCGAGCAGCCGCTGGGTGCGGCGGGGCTCGAAACTGAATGGGCGCTGCCCGCCGGGGCGGCGCGCCATGTGCAGGTGCTGCGGCTGCAGCCGGGGGACGAGGTCACCTTGTTCGACGGCAGCGGGGACGAGTGGACCGCGGCGGTCACGGCGATGGGGCGCAGCGAAGTCCGCGTCGCGCTGAAGGCGCGTCAGGCGGTGGATCGCGAGCTCAAGCGCGCGGTGACGCTGGCCGTCGTGATGCCGGCCAACGATCGCATGGACGGCATCGTCGAGAAGGCTTGCGAGCTCGGCGCGGTGGCGATCCAGCCGCTGATGAGCGAGCGCTCCGTGCTGCGCCTCAACGGCGACCGCGCGGACAAGAAGCGCGCGCACTGGCAAGGCGTCGCGATCGCGGCGGCCGAGCAGTGTGGTCGCGCTAAGCCCTTGCAGGTCGCGCCAGTGAAGACGCTGGCGTCGTGGCTTGCCGAGCTCCCCGCCGATGCCGACGAGCAGCGTTGGCTGCTGAGCCCCGTGGCCGCGCGGCCGCTGTCGGCACTGACATCGTCATCGAGCGATGCGCAGCGCATCACCGTCCTCAGCGGCCCGGAAGGCGGGCTCAGCGACGCCGAAGAGCAGTCCGCCCGCTCACGCGGATTCAGCGCCGCGAAGCTCGGTCCCAGGATCCTGCGGGCCGATACCGCGCCGCTCGCTGTCCTCGGCTGGCTGGCTCTCAGCGAGGCCTGAGAGCCTGTTCGGGCCGCCTGGTCACTCCCACGCGGCGAGAAACGCAACGTTGTCCCGCGATGTATGGAGGACGTGGAGCACGTCGACGGTGTCCAATTCTTCGAACACGCGATAGATGATTTGATAGTTGCCGTGGATCCGACGGCGGAGTCCTGAGCGGGCGTAGCGGGCAATCACCGGGAACGATTCGCCCATATGGGCCAGCTCCTCGATCTTCTCGAGCAGCTCGCGGACGAAGCTACTAGCCCGTCGCTGGTTCTGCGCGGCGATGTACTTGCGTATCGACAGGAGATCCGACTGCGCCTCCACGTGGAGGCACACCTTCATGCCTTGAAGTCGCCTTCAGGGTCGAGGCCGGCGAGGATGGTCTTTCGAGCGTCCTCGAAGGGGATGTACTGATCGCGTGGTGACGCCAGCCGACGCGCGAGCTCGTCATCCAACGCGCGCAACTTCGCTTCGCGCCAGCCCTTCAGTTCCTCACTCTCGCGCAGCACCTGCGTGCGCGACGAATACTTTCCGCTCTCGATCAGATTCAGCACGATGGCCTCCAGTTCGGGTCCCAGATCTGCGTGAATCATCTCGGTCATTGCCTCGAAAAGAAATCGCATCGACGGGGGAGGCGCATCCCCACCAAGGGGGCCCACCTTCAGCGGAGTTACTCGTCGGAGTCAGTGGTCCCTGCGTTCTGCTTGCGGGCCGAGCCGGCGACGAGGTCGAACTTGAAGAGCCGGCATTCGATGGGTCCGTTCCACATCGGGATGCGGCGCGACTCCTTGAGTCGCATCTTGCTCGGCAACTTCATTTCCGGGCATAGCAGCCACGCGGTCCATCCCGCCGGATGCTGCGTGTACGCACGCTTCCAATGCGCCGAGAGACGCGGGAAGAAGTCATCGCCCGCATCGCGCTCTTCGGACAGCGCGACGCCGTCCATGCGCTGCGTGCCGGCCTTGCCGCGGACCTCGATCCGCTCGCCGTAAGGCGGGTTCAGCATCAGCGTGCCGGGCAAGTCGTCGGGCAGTGCCGGCGCGGGACGTTCGAGCGCATCACCACCGTTGAACTGGATGTACTGCGCCACGCCGGCACGCTCCGCGTTGCGTCGCGCGAAGTCGACCATCCGGAACGACACATCGCTCGCGAAGATGGGCACTGCGGACGGACGTTCTGCCGCGCGGGCTTCTTCCTTGATCGCGCGCCAGGCCGGCAGCAACGACTGGAAGGGTTTCAGCTTCTCGAACGCGAAGCGGCGCTGGATGCCCGGTGCGATGTTGCAGGCGATGGTCGCGGCCTCGACCGGGATCGTGCCCGAGCCGCAGCACGGATCGTGCAGCGCGCCCCCCGCGTCGCGCGTGCCTTTCCAGCCCGCCGCGGCCAGCATCGCCGCCGCCAGCGTCTCCTTCAGCGGTGCATCGCCCTTGTCCTCGCGCCAGCCGCGCTTGAACAGCGATTCGCCCGAGCTGTCGACGTAGACCGTCGCCAAGTCTTCGGTCAGGTGCAGCTGCAGCGGCAGGTCCGGCCAGCGCGTGTCCACGCTGGGCCGCTCGCCGGTGGCGTCGCGGAGGATGTCGCAGACGGCGTCCTTCACCCGCAGCGTCGCGAAGTTCAGGCTGTGCAGCGGCGAGCGCTGCGCCGTCGTATCGACGCGCAGCGTCTGCTGCGGTGTGATCCAGCGTGTCCAGTCGACAGTGCGCGCGATCGCGTAGATGTCGTCCTCATGGCGGTACTCCTCGCGCGCGACCTCGATCAGCACGCGCTGCGTGAGCCGGCTGTGCAGGTTGAGGCGCATCACCGCCGCGAGCGTGCCGTACAGGCCGACACCGCCGCGGAAGGCCTTCGGGCCCTGCAGGCAATCCTCCGGGCCGAGGATGTCGCGCACCTCCGCCTCCAGCCAGTCTTCGACGCCGGCGGCGCAGGGCAGGAACAGGTGATAGGCGGAATCGGACATCGTGCGTGCAGCGTGAATCGGGCGCCGGAGCGCCCGGGAGGATCAAGCAGCAGATTGTCCCACCGACGCCGACCCTGCTTGACTCCCTCTCCCGCTCGCGGGAGAGGGCGGGGGTGAGGGCCAGCAGCGGTGACAGTACGACGTCAGCGCGACTTGCGCAGATTCGCCGGCGCGAGCTTGAGCGCCTCGCGATACTTCGCGACAGTGCGTCGCGCCACGGTGATGCCCTGCTCGCCGAGCATCGTCGACAGCTGGCTGTCGGACAGCGGGCTGGTGGTGTTCTCGGCCGCGATGAACTGCTTGATCAACGCCCGCACCGCGGTGCTCGACGCATTCCCGCCGGCCTCGGTCGACAGGCTCGATCCGAAGAAATACTTCAGTTCGAAGGTCCCCCACGGCGTCGCCATGTACTTGGCGGTCGTGACGCGCGAGATCGTCGATTCATGCAAGCCCAGCTCATCCGCGATCTCCCGCAGCACCAGCGGCTTCATCGCCAGTTCGCCATGCGTGAAGAAGCCGCGCTGCCGCTCGACGATCGCCTCGCTGACGCGCTGGATCGTGTCGAAGCGCTGCTGGATGTTCTTGATGAACCAGCGCGCCTCCTGCAGCTGCCCGCCCAGCGGCGAGTTGCTGACGCCGCCCCGCGTGGCGCGCAGCGCCTGCGCATAGAGCTCGTTGATGCGCAGCTTGGGCAGCACGTCCGGATTGATGGAGACGCGGAAGTTGCGTCCCGCCTTCTGCACGATCACGTCCGGGATGACGGGCCGGTTCTCGCTGCGCGCGTAGCGGCGACCGGGCTTGGGCTCCAGGCCCGCGATCAGCGACTGCGCGTCGCGCAGCAGCTCCTCGTCCGAGCCGGTGAGCGACATCAGCCGACGCCAGTCGCGCTTGGCGAGCAGGTCCAGATGCCGACGGCAGACGACGACCGCCAGCGCCTGCTCGGGCGAGCGCGGCAGCGTGCGCAGCTGCAGCTCCAGGCATTCGCCGAGGTCGCGCGCGCCGACGCCGGCCGGCTCCATCGACTGCAGCCACTTGAGCGCGACCTTGAAACGGTCGAGCAGGTCTTCGCGCTGCTCCAGGTCCGCGTCCTCGCCGAGGATCGCGGCGACCAGCTCGTCGAGCGGATCCTCGAGGTAGCCGTCCTCATTGAGCGATTCGATCAACGCCAGCAGCGCCGCGCGGTCGACCGCGCTCAGGTTCATCCCCGGAATCTGCCCACGCAGCACGTCCTGCAGCGATTCATCGGGCGCCTCGGTCTCGGGGCGCTCGTCGTCATCGCCGGAGGACGACGACGCGCTCCCGGGCGTCTCCCGGATGCCGTCGAAGTCGTCGCGCTCGGTGCCGTTCTCCCAGTCGTCGCGCTCGGTGGTGCCGAACTCCTCGGCCCGCATCTCCTCACCGGCCGGGGTGTCCCCGGCGGGCGCGTCCGACTCGGTCTGCGCGACGCGCTCCTCGCGTTCCTCGCGCTCGGTCAGGCGCTCCTGCGTGGCGGTCGGCAGCGGGGCGTCGAATTCCTCGTCGGTCTCCAGCAGCGGGTTCGTCGCGAGCATCTGCTCCACCTCCTGGTGGAGCTCCAACGTCGACAGCTGCAACAGACGGATGGACTGCTGCAGCTGAGGCGTCAGCGCAAGATGCTGGGACAGGCGAACCTGTAGCGTCGGCCTCATGTCGACTCCCGGCCCTTACATCTTGAAGTGTTCGCCGAGGTAGACCCTGCGCACGTCCTGATGCTCGACGATGTGCTGGGGCGTGCCTTCGGCGAGCACCGCCCCTTCGCTGATGATGTAGGCGCGGTCGCAGATGCCCAGCGTCTCGCGTACGTTGTGGTCGGTGATCAGCACGCCGATGCCGCGCTGCTTCAGGAAACGGATGATCCGCTGGATCTCCAGCACCGCGATCGGATCGACGCCGGCGAAGGGCTCGTCCAGCAGGATGAAGCGCGGCTGCGTGGCCAACGCGCGGGCGATCTCGACGCGGCGGCGCTCGCCGCCGGACAGCGCCGGCGCGGGCGTGTCGCGCAGCTTCTCGATCGAGAGCTCGTTGAGCAGCTTGTCCAGCTCCGCGTCGATGCGCGACGAGGGCCAGGCCTTGCCCTTGTCGTCGAGCTGCAGCTCGAGCACGGCGCGGATGTTCTCCTCGACGTTGAGCTTGCGGAAGATCGACGCTTCCTGCGGCAGGTAGCTCAGCCCCATGCGCGCGCGCTGGTGGATGGGCAGGGTCTGCACCGGCTGGCCGTCGATCTGGATCTCGCCGGCATCGGCGCGCACCAGGCCCACGATCATGTAGAAACTGGTCGTCTTGCCGGCGCCGTTCGGGCCCAGCAGGCCGATCACCTCGCCGCTGTGCAGGTCGAGGTGGACGTCCTTGACCACCTTCCTGACGCCGTAAGACTTCTGCAGCCCCCAGGCCTGGAGGCGGCTCCGGGAGGGATTCGTGCGGGCGTCCGTCATTGCTGGGGCGACTGGCGAGGCGTCAGGTTGATGCTGGGGCGCAAGGGCAGCGGGGCGCTGCTGGCCGGCGGCGGTTCGCTCGCGGTGTTGCGCGGCATCAGCACGACACGGCCGCGACCGCTGGGGTGCGGCGAACCGGCGCCGGTCTCGACGATCAGGCGCTCGGTGCGGTTGTCGTAGTTCAAGGTGGCGCCGGACAGCGCCTGCTTGAGCTGGTCGCCCTGCATCACCCGCGCCTCGGCATTGCCGACCAGGCGGACAGTCTCGGTGCGGGTGTCGTATTCGATCTGGTCGGCGCGGCCTTCGATGCGCTCGCCGGGGTTGTCCCGGTCCTGGCGGAAGTGCACCTGCTTGGCGGAGGTGCCGTTGGCGTAGGCCTGGTAGTAGCCGTCGCTGGTCTCCTGGACGTCCATCCGGTCAGCCCGCAGCTCCATCGAGCCCTTGGTCATGATCACGTTGCCGTTGAACTCGGACCGCTGCTTGACCTTGTCGATCGCGCCTTCACGGTCGAAGACCAGGTTCAGCGGCTTCGCATGATCGTCCTTGGCGGCCTGCGCCAAAGGCGCGGCCAAGGCCAGCGCGAGCGCGGTCGACAACAGCAAGGGGCGGCGAAGCGACATGGAGGATCCTGACGGCACAAAACTTGCTGGCCATTCTAGCCATCGCTTGACGCAGCAGCAGGCGGTCGCCCCGCGTGAGCGAGGGGCCTAGTCTTCGCGCTTGTGGAAAGTTCAGTTTTGGTGCACCGGGGAAGCGGGGGACCGAGCAGGAGCACCCGACTGGGGCCCCTTTTCTCCATGTCCCCCCTTCGGCTGCCTCCCGGCAGCCGAATTCCCTCCTAATACTTCCGAAAAGGGGCCCCAGTCGGGCGGCTCAGGCCACGCTCGCTGTGGGCTCCGTACCTTGGTATCCGCGCGGCACCGCGCCCAGCAGTCGCTTCGTGTACTCCTGCTTGGGTGCCGCCAGCAACGCGCGAGCATCCGCCTGCTCGACGACGTCACCGTGCTGCATGACCAGCACCTCGTCGGAGATGAACTTCACCACGGCCAGGTCATGGCTGATGAAGATGTAGCTCAGTCCGAATTCGTCCTGCAGATCCTTCAGCAGGTTGAGCACCTGGGCCTGGACCGAGACGTCCAGCGCCGAGACAGCCTCGTCCAGCACCAGCACCTCCGGCTGCAGCGTCAGGCAGCGCGCGATCGCGATGCGCTGGCGTTGGCCGCCGGAGAACTCGTGCGGATACTTGTGCAGCGCCGATTCGTCCAGGCCGACCTTCTTCAGCAGCGCGCTGGCCGTGGCGATGCGCTCGTCATGGCTCTTGCCGATGCCGTGGATCTCCATCGGCTCCAGCAGCGTCTGCGAGATCGTGAAGCGCGGGTTCAACGAGGCATACGGGTTCTGGAAGACGACCTGGATGCGGCGGCGCATCTTCTGCCAGTCCGGCCCGTTCATCTTGAGCAGGTCCTGGCCTTCGAAGAGCACCTGGCCGCCGGTGGGCTCGTGCAGCCGCAGCAGCGTCAGGCCCATCGTCGTCTTGCCGGAGCCGGACTCGCCCACCACGCCGAGCGTGTGGCCCTTGCGCAGCTGGAAGTCGACACCCTTGACGGCCTTGAACTCGGTCTTGCTGAACAGGCCCGACTTGAAGAAGAAGCTCTTCTTCAGCCCCTTGACCTCGAGGATCACCGGCGCGGCCGGATCCTTGGCCTTGCCCGTGCCCTCGGACACCAGACGGCCGGCGATGTGGTCGTCGATGACCATCAGGCGCGCCGGGTTCTCCGTCAGCGACGGGCGGCACGCCAGCAGGGCCTTCGTGTACGCGTCCTGCGGGTGGTGGAAGATGTCCGCCACCGGCGCCTTCTCGCGGATCTCGCCATGGCGCATGACGACGACCTGGTCGGCGATCTCGCCCACCACGCCGAGGTCGTGCGAGATGAACAGCATGCTCATCTTGTGCGATTCCTTGAGCCGCGCGAGCAGCTCCATGACCTGGCGCTGGATGGTGACGTCGAGCGCCGTGGTCGGCTCGTCGGCGATCAGCAGCTTGGGGCTGCAGGCCAGCGCGACCGCGATCATCACGCGCTGCTGCTGGCCGCCGGACATCTCGTGCGGATAACTCTTCAGACGCCGCTTCGGATCGGGGATGCCGACCTCGTTGAGCAGTTCCTCGGCGCGCACCAGGGCCTGGCGCCGGGTCATGCCCAGGTGCTTGATCAGCGGCTCCATGATCTGGTCCGCGACCGGGAACACCGGGTTCAGCGAACTCATCGGATCCTGGAACACGCAGGCGATCTCGCGCCCGCGCACCGACTGCAGCTCGCGCAGCGAGGTCTTCAGCAGGTCGCGGCCCTGGAACAGGATCGCGCCGCTGCGCTCGGCGTTGTCGGGCAGCAGGTTGAGGATGGACATGGCCGTCACGCTCTTGCCCGAGCCCGACTCGCCCACCAGCGCCACCGTGCCGTTCTCGGGGATGTCGAAGCTGACGCCCTTGACGGCCAGCTGGCGCTGCATGACGCCGTCGACCTTGCCCATGCGGAAGGCGACCTTCAGGTCTTGAATGCTCAACAGCATGGCGTTACTCCAGACCGCGCAGTTTGGGATCGAGCGCGTCGCGCAGCGCATCCGTGAAGAGGGCGAAGGCGGTGACGAACACCGCCATGAAGCCGGTCACCGCGGCCAGCTGCCACCAGTAGCCCAGGATCAGCTCGCTCTGCGCCTCGGCCAGCATCGTGCCCCAGGAGACCTGGTCCACGCTGACGCCCAGGCCCAGGTAGGACAGGATGACCTCGCTCTTGATGAAGCCCACCACGTGCAGCGAGAGCTGCACCAGCGCCACGTGCGAGACGTTGGGCAGGATGTGCTTGAACATGCGCGAGCGCTTGCTCGCGCCGATGGCCTCGGCGCTGCGCACGTATTCGCGCACCGAGTGCTTCATGAACTCGGCGCGGACCAGGCGGTAGATGCCGGTCCAGCCCGCCAGGCCCAGGATCATCACCACCGGCAGCACGCCGCGGCCGAAGACCACCGCGAAGGCGAAGATCAGCAGGATGTTGGGCATCGCCGTGAAGACGTTGTAGACCCACTCCAGGAAGTCGCCGACCTTGCCGCCGTAGAAGCCCGACAGCGCGCCCAACACGGTGCCGATGAGCGTCGCCACCAGGGCGGCCAGCACGCCGACCATGATGGAGATCTCGGCGCCCTTGACCGCCTTGGCCAGCACGTCGCGACCCAGGCGGTCGCCGCCGAAGGGCAGGGTCTCGGCGCGCGGCGACTCGTCGGTCTTGTACTGCTTGGCCTTCTCGGTCCACTCGGCGTACTTGGGCGCGAGCGGATCGATGTCGCTGAGGTCGACGTTCGGACCCTTGGGCTGCGCGATGGCGCCGGCGCTCTCGGCCGGCGCGGGACCGACGAAGGTCGGCGGCGCGTTGGGCACGCCGGTCTCCTTCTGCCAGTCGCGGGCCACCAGGCCCAGGCCGGCGGCCACCACCAGCAGCAGCGACAGCGCGACGACGACCATCGCGAACATGCCGAGCTTGTCGGCCTTCAGGCGCCGCCACGAGGCGTACCAGACGCCGCGCGAGCGTTGCGGCTTCGCGGCCGCGGTGGGATTGGGCAGCACTGCGCTCATTTGAGGACCACCCGCGGATCGACGAGCTTGTAGAGAAGGTCGGTGATCAGGTTGACCACCATCGTCAGCGCCGCGATGTAGATCGCGAAGGCCTGGATGACCGGATAGTCGTTGCGGTTGACCGCCAGCAGGATCTCGCGGCCCAGGCCCGGGATCGAGAAGAACACCTCCAGCAGGAAGGAGCCGACGAACACGCCGGGCAGCGCCACGGAGATGTTGGTCATGATCGGGATCATCGCGTTGCGCAGCACGTGCTTGAGCAGGATGGTCTTCTCGGTCAGGCCCTTGGCACGCGCGGTGCGCACGTACTCATGGCCGATCTCGTCGAGGAAGAAGGTGCGGTAGAGCCGCGTGTACGGCGACAGCGCGACGGCGACCGCGACGAGCACCGGCAGCGGCGCGTAGGTCGTCAGGTTGGTCCACAGCGAGTCGCTCCAGCCCTGCACCGGGAACCAGCCCAGCCGGAACGCGAAGAAGTACTGCGCCACGATCACGTAGACCAGCAGCGAGATCGACACCGCGACCGTCGTGAGGATCATGACCGCGCGGTCGGTGAGGCTGCCGCGCATGTAGGCGACGGCCAGCGCGAACGGGATCGCCAGGATCACCTCAAGCACCAGGATCGGCAGCATCACCGTCAGCGTGGCCGGCATGCGCGTGGCGAAGAGGTTGGACACCGACTCGTTGGTCGCCCAGCTCTTGCCCCAGTCGAAGGTGACGATCTGCTGCAGGAAGATCCACAGCTGTTCCCACACCGGCTTGTTCAGTCCGAGCTGATCGCGGATGGCCTCGATCTGGTCCTGGCTGGCGTTCAGGCCGCCCAGCACTTCGGCGGGATCGCCGCCGAACCATTTGAAGAGGAAGAACACCAGCAGCACGACACCCAGCAAGGTGGGGATCATTTGCCACAGGCGCCTGATGAGATAGGCCGCCATACGCGCGGGACTCCAAGCAAGCGCCGCCGAGCCCGATGTCGAACCCGGCGACCGATAAAGACAAACCCCGGACGCTTGTGACGGCCGGGGCCTGCAGGTGAAAAACCACGCGCGAGTCTACGTGAGCGCCTACTGCACCCGCACCGGCATTTGCCCTGAATCCATCGAAGAAAACTGATGAAGCACGCTCGTGGAAGCAGGGTGTTCATCCGCAATGCGCCCCTGCCGAACTGGTCGTCGAAGGTCTCGGGGTTGTTGGCATGGCGGGCGCGGACATCGCCCACTAGACTGACGCGCTTTCGGATTCGAGGACGGCATCTTGATGCGACGCGGCTTGGCCGGGACGGGGTTCCTGGCGCTCTTACTTTCGGCATCCCTCAGCGCGGTCCCCGATCGCGCCGTGGCCGCCGACGACTCCACGCCAGCCGCTCCCAAGGTGCTGCGCTACGCGATCCGCGTCGCGGAGACCGGCTTCGATCCGGCGCAGGTCACCGACCTGTACTCGCGCAACATCACTGCGGGCATCTTCGACGCGCCGCTGCGCTACAGCTACCTGGGCCGGCCCTATCGCCTCGAGCCCGCCGTCACCGACGGCATGCCCGAAGTCAGCGACGACGCGCGCCGCTTCGTGTTCAAGCTCAAGCGCGGCGTGCTGTTCAGCGACGACCCGGCGTTCAAGGGCAAGCCGCGCGAACTGGTCGCAGACGACCTGATCTACACGATCAAGCGCCACTACGACCCGCGCGTGAAGAGCGGGCACCTGTACCGTTTCGAGGGCGCGAAGATCCTGGGCCTGTCCGAGGTGCGCGCCGAGTCGCTGAAGAACAAGACGCCGTTCGACTACGACCGCCCCGTCGACGGCCTGCGCGCACTGGACCGCTACACCGTCGAGATGCGCGTGGCCAACAGCGATCCGCGCCTGCTGCTGCACTTCGCCGATCCGATGGTGGGCATCGTGGCGCGCGAGGTCGTCGAGTTCTACGGCGACCGGATCATGGAGCACCCGGTCGGCACCGGCGCATGGAAGCTCGGCGAGTGGCGCCGCTCGTCGCGCATCGTGCTGGAGAAGAATCCCAACTACCGCGACGAGCGGTATCACGAGGATCCCGCCACCGCGAAGCCGGAGCTGGCCGACGCCGTGCGCCGGCTGCAAGGCCGCAAGCTGCCGCTGATCGACCGCGTGGAGATCGCGGTCATCGAGGAAAGCCAGCCGCGCTGGCTGTCCTTCCTGCGCAAGGAGTTCGACCTGCTGGACGACCTGCCGGCGGAGTTCGCGCCGGTCGGCATGCCGCAGAACAAGCTCGCGCCCAACCTGGTGAAGGAAGGCGTGAAGGCGGTGCGCTACGAGCGCGCGGACGTCGCGATCTCCTACTTCAACATGGAGGACCCGGTCGTCGGCGGCTACACGCCAGAGAAGATCGCGCTGCGCCGCGCGATCGCGCTGGGCATCGATCTCGACCAGGAGATCCGCCTGCCGCGTCGCGGCCAGGCGATCCCGGCGCAGGGGATCATCTCGCCGGGCGTGACCGGCTACGACAAGGGCTTCAAGTCGGAGATGAGCCAGTTTGACCGCGCGCGCGCCAAGGCGCTTCTGGACCTGTACGGCTATGTCGACAAGGACGGCGACGGCTGGCGCGACCTGCCCGACGGCAGCCCGCTGGTGCTGGAATACGCGACGCAGCCTGATGGCCAGAACCGCCAACTGGCCGAGCTGTGGCAGAAGAACATGGATGCGATCAACGTGCGCATCCGCTTCAAGCTCGCGAAATGGCCCGAGAACCTGAAGTCCGCCAACGCCGGCAAGCTGCAGATGTGGGGCATGGGCTGGAGCGCGGACGTGCCCGACGGCGAGAACTTCCTCGGCCTGGGCTACGTCGGCAGCAAGGGCCAGTCCAACAAGGCGCGCTTCGACCTGCCGGAGTTCAACGCGCTGTACCGCCAGCAGCACGGCATGCCCGACGGCGCCGAGCGACTGGCCGTGATGGACAAGGCCCAGCGCCTGATGATCGCGTACATGCCCTACAAGGTCCATGTGCACCGCATCTTCACCGACATGACGCAGCCCTGGGTGATCGGCTACGACAAGAACCTGTACCAGCGCGATTTCTATTCGTTCGTCGACATCGACACCGACGCGTTGGCCAAGGCCCATCTGAAGAAGTGAACTGACGCCGTGATGCCTCGCGCCCGATTCCTCTCTTCGATCCTGCGCGGGGCCGTCCTCGCCTCTGCCCTGGCGGGGGCCGGCCTGAACGGCGTGACTGCCGCGCCGGCCGCGCCCGCCGCGCCCGCCGCGCCCAGCACTGCGGCCGCCGAACCCAAGGTCCTGCGCTACGCCTTCCGCGTCGCGGAGACCGGCTTCGATCCCGCGAAGATCACCGACCTCTACTCGCGGATGATCACGCCCCACATGTTCGAGGGGCTCTACACCTACGACCAGCTGGCGCGCCCCGCGCGCATGAAGCCGCTGACCGCGGCGGCGATGCCGGCGTTCTCCGACGACTACAAGGTCTGGACGGTGACGCTGCGTCCGGGCATCCATTTCGCCGACGATCCCGCCTTCAAGGGCAAGGCGCGCGAGCTGACCGCCGAGGACTACGTCTATTCGTTCAAGCGCTTCGCCGATCCGGCGGTGGCGTCGCCGGCCTGGAGCGAGGTCGAGGAGCTCGAGCTGGTCGGCCTCAACGAGTATCACGACCAGGTCCGCAAGTCCGGCAAGCCCTTCGACTACGACAAGCCCATCGAGGGCCTGCGTGCGCTGGACCGCTACACGCTGCAATTCAAGTCGAAGGAGACGCGGCCGCGCCTGATGGAGGTCTTCGCGCAGGGCGACCTGTACGGCGCCGTCGCGCGCGAGGTGATCGAGGCCTACCCGGGCGATTCGATGGCGCATCCGGTGGGCACGGGGCCCTTCGTGCTCAAGCACTGGCGGCGCAGCTCGCTGATCGTCCTGGAGCGCAACCCGGGTTACCGCGAGCGCTTCTACGACCAGGAAGTGGATCCCGCGGCCGACGACGCCGAAGGCCAGGCGCTGAAGCTCCGCTTCAAGGGCCGGCGCCTGCCGATGATCGACCGCGTGGAGATCGGCGTCATCGAGGAGAACCAGCCGCGCTGGTTGTCCTTCCTGAACGGCGAGTACGACTTCATCGAGCGCACGCCCGAGGACTTCATCACCCAGGCCATGCCCAACGGCAGGATCGCGCCCAACCTCGAGAAGCAGGGCAAGCACGCGTACCGGACCGTCGCGTCGGACGTGTTGTTCACCGTGTTCAACATGGAGGATCCGGTGGTCGGCGGCTACACGCCGGAGAAGATCGCGCTGCGCCGCGCGGTCTCGCTGGCCATCGATGTCCAGCGTGAACTGACGCTGGTCCGACGCGGCCAGGCCGTGCAGGCCCAGTCGCTCTACATGCCGGGAACCACCGGCTACGACGCGGCGTTCAAGAGCGACATGAGCAGCTTCGATCCGGCGCGTGCGAAGGCCTTGCTGGACCTCTACGGCTACGTCGACAAGGATGGGGACGGTTGGCGCGACAAACCCGATGGCAGTCCGCTGGTGCTGGAGAGCCTGACGACGCCCGAGCAGTTCCAGCGCCAGATCGACGAGATCGTGCAGAAGAACCTCAACGCCGTGGGGCTGCGCATCGTGTTCAAGCCGGCGAAGTGGCCGGAGAACCTCAAGTCGCTGCGCGCCGGCAAGTACCAGATCTGGTCGCTGGCGACCTCCGCGTCCAAGCCTGATGGGCAGGACTCGCTGGCGCGGATGTACAGCGGCCAGATCGGCGCGCAGAACTACGCGCGCTTCCGGCTGCCGGCCGTCGACAAGCTCTACGACGAGGCCTCGCACCTGCCCGACGGACCGGCGCGCATGAAGCTCTTCGACGAGACCAAGCGTTATGCGACCGCGTACATGCCCTACAAGTACCGCGGCCACCGCTTCATCACCGACATCGCCCAGCCGCAGCTGATCGGCTACCGCCGGCCGCAGTTCTGGCAGAACTGGTGGGAGTACGTGGACATCGATCCCGATGCCGCCGCAAAGTTCAAGCACTAGGGCCGACACCGCGCCTTCCTCGTCGCGGAGACCGGCTTCGATCCGGCGCAGTTGAGCGACCTGTCTTCGCGCATCATCACGGCCCACATCGTCCCGCGGCCGGCGGGCAGAACCTGGGCCGCTTCAAGCTCGAGCGCTACGACGAGATCTACCGTCGCATGATGGTGCTGCCCGACGGCCCCGAACGCGCAGAGCTGCTGCGCGAGGCGCAGAAGCTGCTGACCGCCTACATGCCGCAGAAGTTCCGCGTGCACCGCATCGTCACCGACATCGCGCAGCCGTGGCTGGTCGGCTACCGGCGGCCGTTCTTCAACCAGATCTTCTGGCCTTACGTCGACATCGAGACCGACAAGCTGCCGAAGCGCTGAGGTCTGCAGCACTGCCACCGCCGCTGCCCTCACCCCCGCGCTCTCCCGCAAGCGGGAGAGGGGGCAAGAGGAGCCGGCGCTGCGAGCAGAACCGGTCGGACTCCCTCTCCCGCTTGCGGGAGAGGGCAGGGGTGAGGGCCAGCGGCCGTCGCAGTAAGAAGGCGCGAGCCCGGCCGACCGGGCCGGTCACGCGCGTGACGGCGGGCCAGAGGGATCTCGGCTACCGTCAGAGACTCGACAAGGAGTCCCGCATGCCCCCGACGCCGCAGATCGACCACTACCGCCGTTTCCTGCACGAGCAGCGAGGCCTGGTCTTCGACGACTACGCGTCGCTGTGGGGCTGGTCGGTGACCGAGCTGGACGCGTTCTGGCGCAGCATCTGGGACCACTTCGACCTGCGCTCGGAGACGCCCTTCGAGACGGCGCTCTGCGAGGAGCGCATGCCCGGCGCGGTCTGGTTCCGAGGCGCGACGCTGAACATCGCGGCGCAGGCCTTGCGACATGTCGACGCGGCGGAGGCCGCCGGCCACCCGGCGATCGTCCACGCGAACGAGGCGATGCTCGCGCGCGGCGAGCTCGGCGAGATGCGCTGGCCCGAACTGCAACGCCAGGTCGGCGCGCTCGCGGCCTCGATGCACGACCTCGGCGTGCGGCGCGGCGATCGCGTCGCTGCCTACCTGCCCAACGTGCCGGCCACGGCGGTGGCCTTCTTCGCCGTCGCCAGCCTGGGCGCGGTGTGGTCGGTGTGCTCGCCGGACATGGGACCGGTGGCGGTGCTGGACCGCTTCCGCCAGATCGAACCCAAGTTGCTGATCGCCGCCGACGGCGTGCGCTACGCGGGGCAGGACATCGATCGCACGGCGATGCTGGGGCAGTTGCTCGATGAACTGCCGACGGTGACGGACGTGGTGCTGCTCGGGAATCTCGATCCCCAGGCCGATCCTTCGCCGCTGGCCCGATCTGCTGTCGTGGACTCGGCAACGGCAACGGCAACGGGAACGGCAACGGGAACGGGAACGGCAACGGCAACGGCAACGGGATCGAGCGCGGAGGGAACTGCGAGGACCAAGCGCGGCGCCCATCGCTGGGACACGCTGATCGCCAATCCGCGTTCGCACGCGCCGGAGGCCGTGCCCTTCGACCACCCGCTGTGGATCGTCTATTCGAGCGGCACGACGGGCCTGCCCAAGCCGATCGTGCACGGCCACGGCGGCGTGCTGCTGGAGATGCTCAAGGGCTCGATCCACAACAACGTCGGCGCGACGGCGGAGACGGGCGACCGCTTCCACTGGTACAGCTCGACGGGCTGGATCATGTGGAACTGCCAGGTCGGCGCGCTGATGGGCGGCACGACGATCTGCCTGTTCGACGGGAGTCCCGCCGGACCGAAGGACGCGCCGGACTGGAGCACCTTGTGGCGCTTCGTGGCGCTGTCCGGCGCGACCTTCTTCGGCGCCGGCGCGGCGTTCTACGCGAGCTGCCTGAAGGCCGGCGTCGAGCCCATGAAGCACGGCGACCTGAGCCGCCTTCGCGCGATCGGCAGCACCGGCAGTCCGCTGGCGGACGAGAGCTACGACTGGATCTGGGCCAACTGCCCGACGCCGGAAGGCCGGCCGATCTGGATCTGCATCATCAGCGGCGGCACGGACTTCGCCGGGGCCTTCCTCACGGGGCTGATCACCGAGCCGCTGGTGCGCGGCCAGATGCAGGTGCGGAGTCTGGGTGCGGCGGTGCACGCGTTCTCGGAGGTGGATGCGGACGGGCAGGGCCGAGCGCTGATCGACGAGGTCGGCGAGCTGGTCTGTACGCGGCCGATGCCGTCGATGCCGCTGTACTTCTGGGGCGACGACGGCAACGAGCGCTACCTGTCGAGCTACTTCGACATGTACCGCGGGCCGAACGGCGAGGGCCTCTGGCGCCACGGCGACTGGCTGCGCGTGACGCCCTCAGGCGGTGGGATCATCTACGGGCGCTCGGACGCGACGATCAACCGCCACGGGATCCGCATGGGCACGTCGGAGCTGTACCGCGCGGTGGAGACCCACCCGGAGGTGCTGGACAGCCTGGTCGTGGACCTGGAGTACCTCGGAAGGCCGAGCTGCCTGCTGCTGTTCGTGCAGCTCCGGGACGGCCTGCCGCTGGACGAGGCGCTGCAGCTGCGCTTGAAGACCTCGATCAAGAAGGCGCTGTCGGCGCGCCATGTGCCCGACGAGATCCATCAGGTCGAGGCCATCCCGCGCACGCTGTCGGGCAAGAAGATGGAGCTGCCGATCAAGAAGCTGCTGCTCGGCGCCGCGGCGGAGCAGGTGATGAAGCGCGATGCGATGGCGAATGCGGAGGCGGTGGCGTGGTATCAGCGGTTCGCAGAAGGGCGCACGTGATTTCTGAAGGTCGACGGAAGATGCGACGACCTGTCACGGCTTCGTGCGGCCAGGGGCTGCGACGAATCCTTCGCCGCGATCATGGCGGTCACATCGGTCGATCACCTCGGCGGCCAACTTCAGTTGCTCCGAAAGGACCCGGCTTGGCAGCTGTTGTTTCACCTTGTAGTCTGCCAAGACTCGATTCTCTCGCTGGATGTCGAGGCGCTCGCCGATATGGCGAGAGCAGTCCGCGGCGGGTTCATCGCACCTTTCATGAGGATGTCGGAGGCGGGCGATCAGGGCTTCGTGGCTGCCGCGCAGGCCGTGATCTTCGCCAGCGAGCGGGAGCTTCTTCTCCCAGTCAAAACATCGGTGGTAGGCGGCATAGTAGGCACGACTGATGGCCGCCCTGCGTTTGACCTCCATTGGGCTTTCCGCAAGTTCTCGGGCAAGTCGCAGCAGCTCTTTGCTGTTGATCGGCATGACGGAATTCCCTCCATGGGGCGCTTCTGGAGTCAGCGGCGTGGGCCGCGCTCCCTGAGGTTGATGTGAAGCGGCAGATCGAGCAGATCTTGACTGGCCAACATGGAGTGGAAACGTTCATTCCACGTGTTGGCATCCTCCTGATCCAGATCCAGGTGGATCACGTAGGAAATAGAGGCAACGTTCTGGAAGCGCATGACATGGAGCCAGGGGTTTCCGCACAGGCGCAGTTCATGCAATTGAACGAATCGCGCAGTGGCCTTGAGCTTCGACAGCAGCGCCTGCGGAGACACTTGACGGACTTCGAGGATGTCTTGGATGTCCCGAGTTGCCAGCGACCAGTCGCGTTCCTCATGGTCGGCCTCGAGGTCCGACGGAGACGCCGTGCCAAAGATCGAAGGCGGATGCTGCAACGCTTCTGCCAGCTTCTGTATCGTGCAGATCGGCTTGCTTTTCGCGGTGTGTTTGAAGCCTTGCGCGGCCAGATCCATTGCCATCTTCGTTCTCCGTGATCACGGGTCCCATGACCCGGCTGCACGCAGTTTCGATAAGCAAGGGCTTCTTGTCTTTCCTCCAAAATGCGGACCCGATGGGGGAACTGATCCAGGGAGGTCAGTCCCCCTGTTCATACTGATCAGGGCCATTGGCAGGACGCGCCTTCCGCCGAGTGGGGGAGGTCCGACGGCGGGCCGCTACAGTCGATCTCTTCGACCTCGACACCGACACCCGTGACCCTGAAACGCACCTTGATCGCCCTGGCCTTGCTGTCGCTGCTCAGCGGCTGCGTGTCGGGGTACCGCGAGCTTCATCATGTCCGGTTGGGGATGATCGAGATCCCGCTGACCTTCGCCTCCATGGTGGTGGTCTATGCCTGGTACCGGCGCGACTCCATTCAGAGGCGTTTCTTCGGCGGCACGCTGATGGGCGGCGGCATTCTGGGCGCGACCTTGCTGGTGGTGCCGATCTACCTGTACTGCAGCCGCCCGGAGGGCGAGCGCGTGCGGCCGATCATGACCTTCCTCGGCTTGATGCTGCTGTCCATGGTGATCTCCGTGATCGGCGGGTTGCCGTTCGTGATGATGGCGTCATAGCGCGACAGCGTTACATGACACCTTCGCGTCGCTCCCGCGACGCGCCCCCGCTTCCAGGGACGGCGGTCCCGTGGGCAAGTTCCGGGCCTGTCGATGACACCGACCGTTCACCGGTCTGTCACCCGAGCCTCTGAACATCCGCCCGTCCCTCCGCGACCGCGCCGTCAAGACCTGACCCCTTCAGATCGACGCGCGGTCGCGGCGCTTCCCGTCCGCCCGACCTCCCTGGAGTCCCCATGCGCAAGCCCTTCGCCCGCACCCTGTCCCGTGCCCTCACCCATGCGGCCACCCGCGTGGTCACCCGCGCCTGCCTGCCGCTGGCCCTGGCCATCGCCGCACCGTTCGCGTCCGCCACCGTCGTCACCTTCGACGACCTGACCGACGACGGCGTCGTCCCCGTCCACTACGCCGGCCTCGACTGGTCCGCCAGCTCCTGGTTCCAGTACGCCGGCGAGCAGGCGCCGTACACGCCGCATTCCGGCGACCGCCGCGCCACGCTCGGCTTCGACGGCAGCAGCGCCACCAGCACCATCGGCTTCCTCTCGCCCAGCACCTTCCAGGGCGCCTGGTTCGCCGGCTTCGACGGCGTCAACGTCGCCATCGACCTGTACTTCGGCGGCGCGCTCGTCGCGTCGACCTCGCTGCTCAACCTCAGCGACAGCCCGGCGTTCCTCGGCAGCGGCTACACCGGCCTCGTCGACCGCCTCGTCTTCCGCAGCAACGATCCCGCCTTCTTCGTCATGGACGACCTGACCTTCGCATCCGCCGTGCCGGAACCCGCCTCGGGCGCGCTCGCGCTGGGCGGCCTCGCCGTGGCCGCGCTGGTGATCCGTCGCCGCAAGTCCTCGCAGCACGCGAGTGCCGCCAACAGCGCCGCCGCCAACGCCACCGCCACCGCCTGAGGAGCCCGCCATGACGCAGCAGCAACCGCCCCGCCGCCAGTTCCTCCGCGCCGTCGCCGGCGCCGCCGGCGCCACCGCCGCGATGACCAGCTTCCCGCCGGCCATCGCCCGCGCGCTGTCCATCAAGGCGGCCGTGCGCACCGGCACGATCCAGGACGTCGAGCACATCGTCATCCTGACCCAGGAGAACCGTTCCTTCGACCATTACTTCGGCACGCTGAACGGCGTGCGCGGCTTCGGTGATCCGTTCCCGGCGCCGGTGGCCGACTCGGCCAACGTGAAGGGCCGCTCGGTCTGGATCCAGCCCACCGTCAACAACGCCGCGCCCGGCGCGATCGCCCCCTTCCACCTGAACACCGCGCAGAACTTCGCCTTCATGCGCGTCAGCGGCACGCCGCATTCGTGGACCGACGCCCAGGCCGCCTGGGACCATGGCCGCATGAACAACTGGCCCAAGGCCAAGCAGAACCATTCGATGGGCCACTTCAAGGAGCAGGAGCTGCCCTTCCAGTTCGCCCTGGCCAACGCGTTCACGCTGTGCGACGCCTACCACTGCGCGACGCAGACCGGCACCAACACCAACCGGCTGTTCCTCTGGACCGGCACCAACGACCCGCTGCGCCTGGGCAACGGTCCGTCCACCGACAACAGCCACGACTGGTTCAACGCGAACCCGTTGGACGACTACACCTGGACCACCTACCCCGAGCGCCTGCAGTCGGCCGGCATCAGCTGGCAGGTCTACCAGAACATGGCGGACAACTTCACCGACAACTCGCTGGCCGGGTTCAAGGTGTTCCGCGACGGCTGGTACAACCGGCCGGGCTTCTCGCAGGTGCTGAAGGACCGCGGCATCTCCACGCGCGACCTCGACCTGCTGCGCGACGACGTGGTCAACAACCGCCTGCCGCAGGTGTCGTGGGTCGTCGCGACGGCGGAAGGGTCCGAGCATCCGGGACCGTCCAGCCCGGCGCAGGGCGCGGACTACACGGCCAAGGTGCTGGACGCGCTGACCTCGAATCCGGACGTGTGGGCCAAGACTGTCCTGTTCATCAACTTCGACGAGAACGACGGCTTCTTCGACCACGTGCCGCCGCCGGCCGCGCCCTCGTACGTGACCTGGAACGCGAACCCGGCGCAGGCGGTGCTCGCCGGCGCGTCGACGGTCGACACGACGGGTGAGTACTGCGAGATCCTCAACGGCGCCTCGGCCACCTACCTGCACCGGCCGTACGGCATGGGCCCGCGCGTGCCGCTGTACATCGTGTCGCCGTGGAGCAAGGGCGGCTGGGTCAACTCGCAGACCTCGGACCACACCTCGGTGCTGCGCTTCATCGAGGCCCGCTTCGGCGTGAAGGAGACCAACATCGGCGCGTGGCGCCGTGCGGTCGCGGGCGATCTGACCTCGTGCTTCAACTTCGCCGATCCGGAGGACAGCGAGTTCTTCTCGAAGCTGCCCGACACCGTGGCGCTCGCCAACCGGGCCCGCGCGCTGCCCGGCACGACGACGCCGGGCATCCCGGGCTCGCTGCAGCTGCCGTCGCAGAACGCGGGCGTGCGTCCAGCGCGCGCCTTGCCTTACGACCTGCAGGCCACCAGCGCGGTGACGCCCGGCGCGGGTCCGAATGCGACGACGATCGCCGTCACCTTCCAGAACACGGGCGGTGCCGCTGCCGTGTTCCACGTCTACGACCGCACGCGCCTGGGCGAGATCCCGCGCCGCTACACGGTCGAGGCCGGCAAGCAGCTCACCGGCAGCTTCGCGCCGCAGGCCGCCGGGGCCTACGACCTGTGGGTCCTCGGGCCCAACGGTTTCCATCGCCACCTCGCCGGCAATGCGCGGCGCGCGGCGGCGGCGGGCCAGCCCAATCCGGACGTCGTCGCGAAGTCCGCGCCGGCCACCGGGGAGCTGGTGCTGACGCTGGTGAACACCGGCCCGGTCGCGGCGACCTTCACCGTCGCGCACAACAAGTACCAGGGCTCGGCACCGCGCACGGTGAACGTGCCGGCGCGCAGCAGCAGCGAGCTGCGCATCGGGGTCGCGGTCGCGGCGCATTGGTATGACGTGTCCGTGCGGGTGAGCGGCCAGACCGACTTCCTGCGGCGCTTCGCCGGGCACATCGAGACCGGCGCGCCGTCGGTCAGCGATCCGGCGATGGAAGGCGTGGCGAAGGCGGATCAGTACCGCGTGTCGGGCGCGTGAAGGCGCGTTGAGCTCGGTGCACGCTCACGCCCTCTCCCGCTTGCGGGAGAGGGCGGGGGTGAGGGCCAGCAGCCGTCGCAGTGCAGCCGGCGGGAGCGATGCTTGCCCAACCCCGACCTCCCCACGAAATCACGGAGGTCCTCATGTCCGTCATGCGTCTTCGTCTCCAACGACAACCGCGTTCCGTTCTCCGATCCACCGTGGCCGCCCTCGCGGCCACTGCCGCTTTCTGCGGTGCAGCAGACGGAGCATTCGCGCAGTCCGCCGGCGTCCCCCAGGACGCCGTCGGCTTCACCGAGTACGTCGCGTCGCAGCTGCGCCAGCAGCTCGGCGACGGCACCGTCGTCGTCCGCGAGCCGCTGACGCTCGGCGTCGCGGACCAGCGCACGAAGATCGACAAGCTCTACGCGGGCTGCCAGACCAACCGCGGCAATTGCGCCGACGACGTCGGCGCGTTCGTGAAGACGACGACGCAGCAGTTCCGCGCCTCGACGATCCCCGCGACGCGCGAGTCGCTGCGACTGGCGGTGCGCACGGCCGCGTCGGTGCAGCAGGCGCAGCGCGAAGTCGGCGGCGACGCCACCACCTTCCGCCCGCGGCCCTTCATCGGCCCGCTGGTGACGGTGCCGGTCTTCGACACGATGCGCGCGACGCGGCTGATCAGCGAGCAGGACTACAAGACGCTGAACCTGTCGGTCGACCAGGTGCGCGAGACCGCGCGCAAGAACACCTACGACGCGATGCCGCAGGTGCTGCAGCATGCCAAGCCCGTGCCCGCGGGCGAGGTGGGCAAGCTCGACGGACCGGTGCTCCAGCCGAGCCGGTTGATCTTCATCGACGACTGGAAGCCGCTGGCCGACGCGCAGAAGGGCAAGCTGATCGTCGCGGCGCCGGCCAACGACACGGTGCTCTATGTGAGCGACGACGACGCGTCGACGCTCGACGCGCTGCGCGCGCAGGTGCGGGAGCTGATGGGCAAGACCGCCAATCCGCTGACGGACGTGCTGTTCCGCTGGACGCCATCGGGCTGGGCGCCGGTGCAGTGATCGCGGTCAGCGTCCGCCGGCGCCGGCGGACGCCGCCGGCCGGTCACGGAACAGCCGGCGCGCCAGGAGCCAGCCCGCGCGCTGCGCCGCGAGCCAGAGTCCCATCGCCAGGTAGAAGGTGCCGATCATGATCGCGGCGCGCGGTACGAGACCGATGTCGCCGACCGCGCGGCCCGCGGTGAAGCCCAGCGCGATGGCGCCCAGCGTCAGGCGCATGCCGGCCAGGCTGGACAGCCAGGCCGTCAGCGTCGGCAACCCGACGGTCAACAGCAGCGCGATCGCCTTCCACCCGCCCGCCGGCCGCGTGGGCTGCACGCGGAAGGTCGGGTTGGGCACGTACAGGCGCAGGCGGTAGACCGTGACCCCGGCGGAGATCCATGCGGCCTGCACGCCGGCGGCGACGGGCATCATCATCGGCGGCACCGCCCACACGACGAAGCCCCACAGCGCCACGGCGGTCGTGATCATCGCGGGCGTGCCCTTCAGACCGAGCAGCAGGCCGACCGCCAGGAAGACCAGGCTCAGCACCGCCATGGCGTCGCCGTACACCGGCGCGAGTTGCAGGACGAGACCGGCGACCGCAAAGCTCGCGGCGCCCACCCAGGGCGACGCGCGGTCCCAGCGCTCCGATCTGAGTTTCCCGGCCAGCCAGGCGGGCACGGCATCGCGCAGGAAGTCGAGCGCCTGACCGACATACCCCATGAACACGCAGAAGATGACCACCCACCACAGGGCGGAGAAGCCGTGTTCGAAGCCTTCGCTCGCGCTGCCCGCCAGCACGCCGCTGAGCACGCCCGCCAGCAGCGCGATGAGCGGCAGTGCCGCGTTGCGCGTCTTCACGCCCAGCTTCTGGACGGCCCCCAGTTGCGCCTCGTCGAGGCCCAGGCGGCGCAGCAGCTGCCAGCCGGCCCATTGCAGATGCAGCGGCAGCGTGTGCCCCATCAGCAGCGCGCCGATGAAGGCCTTGAACCTGTCCCCTTCGCGCGCTGAACCGGACAGCTGCGCGACGCGGACCGTCGGCGCGAATTCCTCGAGCGTCGCCGGATCGGTGATCGGCGGCGGATGGCGCTCCAGCACCGCCGCGAGCGCGGCCATGCGCTCCCCGCCGAGCATCCGCTCGATGCGGAAATCGCGCGACCAGTCGAAGTGCTCGCGCAGCAGGTCGATCAGCCGCGGGGGCAGGTGGGCTTCAAGCTGCACCACCAGGTCCGCGAATCGCGCCGAGGCCTCGAGCTGTTGCTCCAAGGGCAGGTCGCCGAGCTGGCGGCGCAGCGCCGGCATCGCGGCTTCCAGCTTCGCCGGGCCTTGCTTGAGCAGATGGACGACCTCGTGGCAGAGGGCTTCCGGCGAGGGCCCCGCGGGCGGATCCAGGAACACCACTCGCTCCTGCGGCGGGCGGGGCGCCGATCTGGGCGGCGGTGCCGGCCATTCGTCATCCATCCGGGCGTCGACCTGTTCGGCCATGGGCGATGCCGCGACGACAGCTTCAGCGCCCGGTTGAGCGCCCGGTTGAGCGCCCGGTTCAGCGCCCGTCGGCTCGGCGACGGGCTCGCCCAGCGGCCCGCCCGCTGCCGAGGCGGTTTCCGCCGCGGCCTGAGACTCGATGAGCGACTGCCGGCGGGCGTGCGCCACGAGCCGGTCGTAGGCCTCGCGCAGCGCCTGGTAGGCCTGGGCGTCGTCGTCGGGCCGGGTCGTGCGCAGCGTCTTCGCGTAGGCGCGCTTGATCTCGCCGAGGTCGCTGCTCGGCCCGGCGAGCCCCACCGTGGCGCAGTCCCGGTGCCAGTCCTCGTGCCATGCCTCCATCGCGGTTCCCCGATCAGAAGCGGAAACCGCCGTCGATGCTGTCCAGCGCCTCGCGCATCTGCTGGCGGGCGTGGCGGATGACGCGCGGGTCCTGCGTGTCGAGCGCCTGTTCGAACTCGCTCAACCACGACTGGATCGCGACGCGCTGCTCGCCGAGCCGGTCCTCGTAGAGCCGCTTGGCGCGCTCGACCAGGTAGCGGTTCTCCTCCTCGTCGCGCGGATGGCGCTTGAGCGCGCGCAACTGCGCGAGCGCCTCGGCGATCTGCGACTCGCTCATCTCGGTGGCGGTGTTGCGGATCAGCGTGCTGACGGTGCGTCCGCCTGTCACGTCGCGGACGTCCACGTCCAGCAGGCCGTTGGCGTCGTAGGTGAAGCGCACCTCGATCGCCGACTCGCCCGCCGGCGCGGGCGTCAGCGGGATGGACAGCTTGCCCAGGTGCAGGTTGTCGCTGCCGATCGGCGACTCCCCCTGGCGGATGTCCAGCTCCACTTCCTTCTGGCCGTCGTGCATGCTGTAGAAGCGATCCATCCGCGACACCGGCACCGGCGTGTTGCGCTCGATGATCGGGCTGAAGCGGTCGCCCACCGTCTGCTGGCCGACGCGCTGCGCGGTGATCACGCCCAGCGAGAACGGCATCACGTCGGTCAGCACCACCTCGTCCAGCGCGGCGTCGCGCGCCTTCAGCCCGGCCTGCACCGCCGCGCCCTGCGCGATCGCCTGGTCGGGATCGATGGTGCGCAGCGGCAGGCGCTGGAACAGCCGCGTGATCATCTGGCGGACCATCGGCATGCGCGTCGCGCCGCCGACCAGCACCACCTCGTTCAAGGCGGCGGGCGAGAGCTGCGCGTCCTGCAGCGCGCGCTCGATCGGACGGCGCAGGCGCTGCAGCAGTTCGGCGGTGGCGGACTCGAAATCGGCGCGGGTGATCTCCAGCTCGGCGCGGCGGCCGTCCAGCATCAGGCCCATGACGGTGGTGTCGCGCTCGCTGAGGTCGCGCTTGGCCTGCTCGGCGGCGCGCCACCACAGCGCGGGATCCTTCTGCAGCCTCTCCCGGTCGGCGAGCGACAGCGCGCCGCAGCGCTCGATGAACAGCCGGCCCACGGCGTGGGCGAAGTCCTCGCCGCCCAGGCGCGTGTCGCCGGCGCTGGCGCGGACCTCGACGACGCCGTCGAAGTACTCCAGCACCGACACGTCGAAGGTGCCGCCGCCCAGGTCGAAGACCAGGAAGGTGCTGTTGTCCGGCCGGTCCTGCAGGCCGTAGGCGAGGCCGGCCGCGGTCGGCTCGTTGAGCAGCCGCTCGACCTTCAGGCCGGCGAGCTCCCCGGCGGTGCGCGTCGCGCGGCGCTGGGCCTCGTTGAAGTAGGCGGGGACGGTGATGACGGCCTCGGTGACCGGCTCGCCGAGGAAGGCCTCGGCATCGGCCTTCAGCGACTGCAGCACCAGCGCGGACAGCTCCTCGGCGCGCATCGTCCGGTCGCCGAGCCGCACCGTGCGGTCGCTGCCCATCAGGCGCTTGAAGGCCTGCGCGGTCCGCGCCGGATCGGTGGCGGCGCGCTCGCGGGCGGCCAGGCCCGTGATCAGCTTGCCGGCGTCGTCGATCGCCACCGCGGACGGCGTGGCGAAGTCGCCCAGGGCGTTGGGGATCAGCTGGGGGCGGCCGTCGCGGAAGACCGCGATCAGGCTGTTGGTCGTGCCGAGGTCGATGCCGACGATCATGGGATTCAGGGGTCGGGTGTTGCGCGGCTGGTCCGCGGCCGCGCGGGTGCGCGAGGCGGCGGCAGGATATCAGCGCGCCGCCGCCGCGGCCCCCCTCGATCGCCCGGAGTTCCCCCTTCCGGGGGGGCGACGGCCCGATGAAGGACCGTCCGGGGTCGGTCGATCAGGCGAAGCCGCCGTTGGCGCGCAGGACCTGGCTGTTGATCCAGCCGCCGTCCGGGCCGACCAGGAAGGACACGGCGTTGGCGATGTCCTCGGGCGTGCCCAGGCGCTCCAGCGGGGCGACCTTGGCGACGCTGTCGATCTGCTCCTGCGACTTGCCCTTGAAGAAGAGCTCGGTGCCGACCGGGCCGGGGGCGACCGCGTTGACGGTGATCGAGCGGCCGCGCAGCTCGTTGGCCAGCACGTGGACCAGGCCTTCGACGCCGGCCTTGGACGCGATGTACGGGCCGTAGTGGGGGAAGGACTTCGCGATCACGCTGGTCGACAGCGCCACGATGCGGCCGCCGGCGGCGACCTTCTCGGCGGCCTGCGCCAGCACCAGGAAGGCGCCGCGCAGGTTGGTGGCGATCACCTGGTCGAAGGTCTCGAGGCTGGACGGCTTGATCGCGCCCATCGGCATCACGCCGGCGCTGTGCACGACGGCGTCGAGACGGCCATGGCGGCGCAGCGTCTCCTCGAACAGCGCGGCGACCTGGCCGGCATCCGACACGTCGGCCTGCACGGCGCTGGCGCGGCCGCCGGCCGCTTCGATCGCGGCGACGGTCTCCTGGGCCGCGGCGGCATTGCCGGCGTAGTTGACGACGACCGTGTAGCCGTCGGCGGCCAGCCGCTTGGCGATGGCCTGGCCGATGCCGCGCGAGGCGCCGGTGACGAGGGCGGTGCGCAGGCCGCCGTCGGTGGAGATGGCGGTCGAGATCGGGGTCGAGGTCGAGGTGGAAGTGGCGGTCATGGTTCGCTCCAAGGGTGGTCGGAAGCCGGGGGGGAGGGAAGCCAGAAGGGCTTCCGGGTGGCGATGGAACGAATTCTGGTTGTTGATCCCATCCGGAAAAAGGCGTGACAATTGGCTTGTCAGTTCAACCTGAATCAACAAACGCCTGCGAGGATGCTGGAATGGATCGATTCGAGACCCTTCAGCTGTTCACCCGGATCGTGGAGCTGCGCAGCTTCACGCAGGCGGCCGCGCACCTGGACATCCCCCGGGCGACGGCCACGCACGCCATCAAGGCGCTGGAGGCGCGGCTGGGCACGCGGCTGCTGGACCGCACCACGCGCGACGTCCGGCCGACGCTCGACGGCCAGGCGTACTACGAGCGCTGCGTGCTCGTGCTCAACGAGCTGGACGACGCCGAGGCCTCGCTGAAGCAGGTCGCTGCGAATCCCCGCGGCGTGCTGCGGGTGGACATGCACGGGGTGCATGCGTCGCACATCGTGCTGCCGCGCATCGACGAGTTCCACGCCCGCTTCCCGCAGATCGAGCTGGTGATCAGCGGCGGCGACCGGCTGGTGGACCTCGTCCGCGAGGGCGTCGACTGCGTGCTGCGTGCGGGCACGCCGCGCGACTCGTCGCTGGTGGCGCGCAAGCTGGCCTCGATGCCGCAGATCCTCTGCGCGAGTCCCGACTACCTGGCGCGCGCCGGCACGCCGCGGCATCCGGACGATCTGCCATGGCACCAGACGGTGCGCTTCTTCGCCAGCGGCGGGGGGACGGACTATCCGATCGAGCTCATGGTGGACGGTCAGCTGCGCCGCTATCAGTTGCCGGGCTGGATCTCGGTCAACGACGCGCAGAACTACCTCGCCTGCGCGCTGCGCGGCTGCGGGCTGATCCAGGTGCCGCGCTTCCACCTCGAGCAGGAACTGGCCGATGGACGGCTCGTCGAGGTGCTGTCGGACTGGGAGAGTCCGGCGATGACGCTGTCGGCGCTCTATCCGCAGCACCGGCAGCTGTCGCCGCGCGTGCGGGTGTTCGTGGACTGGCTGGCGCAGCTCTATGCGGAGAAGTTCCCGCAAGCTTGACGCCGTACTCCCTTGTGTATTACTGTACTGATACACGCTGACAACACCGTCGGCACCCGCACCTCGCCGATGGACGCCGACCTCCTCTTCAGCATCAACCCGGGCTCCCCCGAGCCGATCTACCGCCAACTGGTGGAGCAGCTGCGCCGCCGCGTGGCCAGCGGGCAGCTGGTGGCGGGGCAGGAGATCCCGTCGGTGCGCGAGCTGGCGCAGGCGCTGGCCGTCAATCCGATGACCATCTCCAAGGCCTTCGGGCTGATGGAGGCGGAAGGGCTGGTGGAGCGCCGCCGCGGCTTGCCGATGGTGGTGGCGGCGCAGCATCAGAAGGCGATGAAGACGCGCGGCCGCGTGGAGCTGCTGCGCCCTACGCTGGAAAAGGCCGCCGCCGAGGCGCGTCAGCTGGAGCTGCCGCCGGATCAGGTGCTGGCGCTGTTCAAGGCGCTGCTCGAGGACCAGGGAGAAACGCGATGACGCACACGCTGAAGCAGACACTGCACGAGACACTGGATCACACGGCGATCAGCCCGGCGCAGAGCCGGGCGCTCGCGGACGACGCGCTGGCCGCGCCGCCGGTGTGCGCGAGCGGATTGCGCGTCGACTTCAAGGGCCAGCCGGGCGTGCTCGCGGACCTGGACTGGACACTGGCGCCGGGACAGGTCGTCGGCCTGCTCGGCCGCAACGGCGCGGGCAAGACCACGCTGCTGGAAACCCTGCTGGGCCTGCGCGAGCCCCAGGCCGGGGACGTGCGGCTCTTCGGCCAATCGGCGCTGACGCCGGACGACGCGCTGCGCGCGCGCCTGGGTTACGTGCCGCAGCAGGCCGCGTTGTTCGAGGACTTCTCGGCCGGCGACCTGCTGCGCTACTTCCGCAGCTTCTATCCGCGCTGGAACGACGCGAAGGTGGACGGCCTGATGTCGCGCTGGGAGATCCCGCGCGACCGCCGCATCGCCCAGCTCTCGCAGGGCCAGCAGCAGCGGCTGTCGATCATCCGCGCGCTGGCGCATGAACCCGACCTGCTGGTGCTCGACGAGCCCGTCGCCAGCCTCGACGCCGCCGGCCGCCGCGATTTCCTGCGGGAGCTCGTGGACCAGGTGCTGGACCGCGGCACGACGGTGCTGTTCTCGACGCACATCCTGTCGGACCTGGAGCGCGTGGCCTTCAACGTCGCCTTCCTGAGCCGCGGCCGCATCGCGCTGCAGGCGCCGCAGGACGCGCTCGCGGACGAGGTGCGGCTGCTGGCCGGTCCGGTGGGACGGCTGCAAGCGGCCGTCGACGCGTACGGCGGGCAAGTGCTGGGTCGGCGCGACCTCGGCGAACACCCGCGCTGGCTGGTGCGCTTCCCTGATGGCAAGCTCCCGCAAGGCGACGCCGCCCTGCGCTGTGAGCCGCTCAGCCTCGAGGACCTCTTCCTGGAGCTGACGCAATGAACGCGGCCTTGCCGTTGCCCGGCGTCGGCGGGCATCTCGCCGTGCTCAGCGCGACGATGCGGCCCCTGCGCCGCCAGTGGTGGGCGCTGCTGCCGCTGGCGGCGATCACGGGACTCGCTTCGATGAAGTCCGCCTCCGCGGCGGCCACCGCGTTCTGCATCACGGTCGCGATCGGACTGCAATTCGCGTGGTGGCTGTGCGCGGGCGCGATGAGCATGCAGAACCACCCGATCACCGCGCGCCTCGTCCCCGGCCACCTGCGCCAGTTGCGCGAGGTCGGCGTCGCCTTGTTCCTCGTGATCGCGATCGCCAGCGGGCTGCTGCTGCATGCCGTGTTCGGCCACTTCCTGCTGTTCACCATGCTGGCGGGGGCCGTGCTCGTCAGCTTTTCGATCGCGCTGCGCTGGCCGATCACCTGGTTCGTGTTCTGGGTCTTTCCGTGGATCCCGAGCGCGCTGCTCAAGGACACCGCCGTCTGGCGGGAGACCGCGGCGATGCTGCGCGGCTGGCACGAGCAGCAGCCTGTGACGCAGGCGGCGCTGGCGATGCTCGCGCTCAGCGTGATCCTCTGGCATCTGTTCCAGGACGGCGGCCCCGCGCACTTGCGCGCCTGGCAGTCGGCCAAGGTGTTCAGCGACCTGATGTCGATGAAGTCGACCTGCGCGACGCGCGCGGCGCGGCCGCCGCTGCACCCGGTCCTGCGCCTGCTCGCCAAGCCGTTCACCTGGGGCCTGCCGGCCTGGACCCGCCACCTGGTCCGCACCGCCACCCCGACCGCCGACAGCGTGGCGGCGCGGGCCGAGATCGCCGCGATGCGGAACCTGCACTGGTCGGCGACCTTCGGCGTGACCGTCGTCATCTTCCTGGCGCTGCTGGCGGCGGAACTCGCGGTGTTGCACTGGCTGCCCGCATCGCGTGCGGCGACGGTGCTGCAGGGGGCGCTGCCGGGGACCTCGTTCGGCCTGATGTCCGCGCTGTTCGCGCCGCTGCTCAACATCTCCGCGATGCTGAGACGGACCCGCACGGAGCAGGCCCTGCTGACGCTCGTGCCGGGCATGCCGCGCGGCGAGGCGATGAATCGCGTGCTCGCGCGTCGGATGCTGACGCAGTTCCTGCTGATGCTGGGCTTCGGGGCGGCCGTGCTGATGCTGATGGTGGCGCTCGTGCCCGGCGAGTGGCCGCCCGAGCAGCCGCTGATGGGCTTGCATTTCGCCGCCATCGCACTGCCCGCGGGGTTGCTGCTGTGGCAGGACTGGTCAAGGAAGCATCAACCGGGAGCGACGCAGGCCGTGCTGCTCATGCTCGGCGGGATGCTGGTGGCCGGACTGAGCATCGGCGCGAACCGGTTCTTCAGCATCATGCCTTGGCATGTCCTGGCGCTGACGGCCCCCTTGACCGCCTTGCTGGCCCTGTGGCGCTGGCGCGCGGTCCGGCGCATGGCGCCGTTCTGGCCGGTCGGGCGGCACGCGGGGGAATGAGCGTCGCGACCTGAGCGCCCGTGATGGGTGTTGGAAAGCGTTCGAGAGCGTCCCAGAGCGTCCCAGAGCGTCCTGGCGCGTCCGAAGGCGGCGCGGCCCGGGCCGCTCAGATCGGCAGCTCGGTGTAGTACCGCCCGCCGTGGAAGATCAGCGGTTGCGCCTGTTCGGTGCGGGTGCAGGCCTCGACCTCGCCGACGAAGATGACGTGGTCGCCTTCCTCGTACTGGCTGCGGTTGGCGCACTCGAAGACCGCGGTGCAGCCCTCCAGCACGGGGGCGCCGCCGCAGCCTTCGCGGAAGCGCACGCCGGCGAAGCGGTCGATGTCGCGGGTGGCGAAGCGCTGCGCCAGTTCCTTCTGATCGGCCGCCAGGATGTTGATCGCGTAATGCGAGCCGCGGCTGAACACCGGCATCGAGCCGGCCCGGCGGGCCAGGCTCCACAGCACCAGCGGCGGGGACAGCGACACCGAGTTGAACGAATTGGCCGTCAGACCCACCAGGGTGCCGTCCTCCGCGCGGGCGGTCACGATGGTGACGCCCGTGGCGAACATGCCGAGGGCCGCGCGGAACTCCTGCGGATCGAGCGGCGAAGTGGCACAGGCCGGAGACGGCGTGATCAGGGGCGACTGGGACATGATGGTCGGGATTGTCGCCTGCCTAGAATCGCGCCATGGTTGATGCTGACTTCTCCCCCGACGCCGACGTTCACCTGCCCTCGGCGCCCACCTCCGGCTTCGGCCGTTGCGATTGCCGCCGCTGCGGCGCGGACGGCGGGCCGCGGCAGCCCGCCCGGCGCCTGTTCACGGGCCTGATCGCCGCCGGCGGCGCGCTCGCGCTGTCGCCCGCCTGGGCGCAGGACGGTGTCGACGTCGGCAAGCAGAGCCGCTTCACCAAGCTGGTGTCGGCCGAGCAGATCGAGGCCGCCGCGCAGCAGCAGTACGTGCAGATGATGCGGCAGGCGCTGGCGCAGAAGGCGCTGGCGCCGCCCAGCAACGATCAACTGACCCGCCTGCGCGCGATCGCGCAGCGGATCATCCCGTTCACGGCGGCGTGGAACACGCGCGCGCAGCAATGGCGCTGGGAAGTGAACCTGGTCGGCAGCAAGGAGCTCAACGCGTTCTGCATGCCGGGCGGGAAGATCGCCTTCTACTACGGGATCCTGCAGCAGCTGCAGCTGAGCGACGACGAGGTCGCGATGATCATGGGGCACGAGATGGCGCACGCGCTGCGCGAGCATGCCCGCGAGCGCATGGGCAAGAACATGGCGACCAACGGCGCGATCCAGCTGGGCGCCGCGCTGTTCGGCCTGGGCGATCTCGGACGTGGCCTGGCCAACATGGGCGGGCAACTGCTGTCGCTGACCTTCAGCCGCGAGGACGAGAGCGAGGCCGACCTGGTCGGCATGGAGCTGGCGGCGCGCGCCGGCTACGACCCGCACGCCGGCATCACGCTGTGGGAGAAGATGGGCAAGGCGAGCAAGGGCGCGCCGCCGCAGTTCCTGTCCACGCACCCGTCGGGGCCGACGCGAATCCGTGACATGGAGCGGACCTTGCCGCGCGTGCAGGGGCTGTATGCCCGGGCCGCCAAGCCACAGCAGCGCTACCAGCCGCCCGCGCCGGCGGCGAAGTCCTGACGGACGGCGGCGAGGCGCTGCGGTCCGCTTTCGAGCCTCGACGGACCGAAAGGCCCGAAAACGCCGAAGAGGCTGGAAAGGCCGAAAGGCCCGAAAGGGCCGAGAAGCCCGATGCCATCGGGCTTCCCTACGGTTAGGTGTTGGCACAGCGATTGCCGACGCCGCCCCAGAGGGACCACACTTTGGCCCCTTCTACCAGGGGTCCACATGCCGCCACACGAGGCTTCGCACGGACCGGGTGCTTCCGTTGCACCCGGGGAAGGCGTCGCGCACGTCGGGGCCGCACTGGATTACGTCACCGACGCCGTGATCCTGCTGGAACACGACTGGACCATCCAGTTCGTCAATGTCGCCTTCGAGCGCGCCTGCGGTCGGCAACGGGAGGCCCTGATCGGCAGGAATTACTGGACCAGCCTGGGCGAGGCGATGGGCTCGCGCTTCGACCTCGAGGCGCGCGCGGCGATGCAATCACGGGTCGCTCACATCTACGAGGAATTCAACGCCCGGCTGAGCAAGTGGTTCGAATGCCGGGCCTTTCCGTGCGAACACGGCCTGGTCGTGCTGTTCATCGACGTCACGATGCGCAAGGCGGACGAGCTCACGCGCGTCGACTTCGAGGAGAAGCTGATGCGCATCCAGCGCATGGAATCGCTGGGAACGCTGGCCGGCGGCGTGGCGCACGACTTCAACAACATCCTGGCGGCGATCCTGGGGCACGCGGGGATGATGCTCGACGAGTTGCCGGCCACGTCGCCGCTGCGCGAGCACATGCAGCAGATCAAGCGCGCCGGCGACCGGGCGCGCGAGATCGTGCAGCGCATCCTGGCGTACGCGCGGGGCAGCGGGCATGAGCTGTCCAAGCACAAGCTGCGTCCCCTGGTCGAGGACAGCATCGCCCTGCTGCGCTCGACGCTGCCGGCGTCGGTGCTGCTGACGGTGGACCTGCACGGCGACGACTGCGTCGCCACGGTGGATCCGGCGGAGGTCCAGCAGGTGGTGCTCAATCTGTGCACGAACGCGTGGCAGGCGATGCCGGGCGGGCACGGGAAATTGCATGTCGGCCTGCGCGCGGTGCACTTCGACGTGCCGCACGCCTTCGCGATCGGCCGCGTGGCGCCGACGCACTACGCGGAGCTCTGCGTGCGCGACGACGGCCACGGCATGGAGGAAGACGTGGCGAAGCGGCTGTTCGAGCCCTTCTTCACGACCAAGCCGCGGGGCCAGGGCACGGGCCTGGGGCTGCACATCGTGCACGGCATCGTGCACGCGCACGGCGGCGCGATCGACGTGCAGTCGCGGCCGGGCGTGGGCACGGTGTTCTCGGTCTATCTGCCGGTGGTGGGCAGCGACGCGGCGACGCTGGACACGTCGGCACTGTCCAAGGTCGCCGAGCCCGGCGCGGGCGAGCACGTCCTCTACGTCGACGACGATCCGATCGTGCTGATGATGGTGGAGGCGCTGCTCAAGAAGGCGGGCTACGACGTGCGCGCCTATGCCGAGCCGACCGAATGCCTGGCCGACATCGAGCAAGGCCGCGTGCCGGTGCAGCTGCTGATCACCGACTTCAACATGCCGGGCATGAACGGGCTGGAGCTGGCGGTGGCGGTGCGCGGGACCTTGCCGACGGTGCCGGTGATCGTCACGACCGGCTACATCGGCGACGAGCTGACCGACGCCGCCGATCGCATGGGCGGCGTGGCGGTGCTGCAGAAGGAGCGCAGCTTCGAGGAGCTGGTGGAACTGGCCGCGCTGGCGCTGCGCGGCTTCCCCGAATCGCGGTTCCTGGACACCGGCCTGTCGTCGCTCTGAAGCCGTCGCGCCGTCTTGCTCCCTCTTCCGCTTGCGGGAGAGGGTGGGGGTGAGGGCCAGCGGCCGGCGCAGTACCTCAACCCCAGCGCCCGCCGACGAAGGGATTCGTCCGGCGCTCCTCGCCGAAGCTGCTCTCAGGACCGTGACCGGGGACGAAGACGGTCTCGTCGCCCATCGGCCAGAGGCGCTCGTTGATGGCGCGGATCAGCGTGGCGTGGTCGCCGCCGGGGAAGTCGGTGCGGCCGATGCTGCCGGCGAAGAGCACGTCGCCGACGAAGCAGCGTTTCGCGCTCGCGGAGTGGAAGACGACGTGGCCGGGCGTGTGGCCGGGGCAATGGCGCACGGTCAGCGTCTCGTGGCCGATCTGCACGGTGTCGCCGTCCTCAAGCCAGCGCGTGGGCGTGAACATCTCGGCCGGCGGGAAGCCGAACATCGCGGCCTGCTGCGGCAGGCCGTCGATCCAGAACTGGTCGCCCCGATGCGGGCCGATGATCGGCAGCTCGCGCAGCCGCGCGAGTTCGCCGGTGCCGCCGGCGTGGTCGATGTGGGCGTGGGTCAGCCAGATCGCCTTCAGCGTCAGGCCGAGGCGCTCGACCTCGGCCAGCAGGCGCGGGATCTCGCCGCCCGGGTCGACGATCGCGGCTTCCTGCGTGACGTCGCACCAGACGATGGAGCAGTTCTGGCGGAACGGGGTGACGGGGACGGTGTGGTCGCGGAGGGGCATGGGGAGGAGGGGGTTTGGCAACTGCCCCTCATTTTGATGTCGGATGCCGACTTGAGCGCACCACGCCGGCCGCATGGGGCGCGACCTTCTGAAATCAGGAGGCCTGGATCTTGAGGACACCCTTCCGATGCGTCCAGTGCAACGGGGCCGTCCTGGATGAGGAAGATGCCGGTCACGACCTGGGGCGTCGGCGCCCAGCCGCGGATGCGACCGTGGATACCCCATACGCCCGCAGCCGCGCCACCGCCCAGCCCATCGCCGGCCACGCGACCCGGCGGACGACGAAGGAGCTCAGCGCCAGCACCGAGCCGACCAGGATCGGCAGGATGGGGCCGAAGGTCCACGCCATGCCGAGGACGAATCCGAGCACGTACTCGGCGCGGTAGGTCGGCAGCGCCACGCCGCTGAGCAGGATCGCCAGGAGGACGACCGCGGCGTGATCGGGCGTCCCGAGGCTGAAGGCCAGCGACAGTCCGATGCCCGCGCCAGCGGCGCCCAGGGCGGCGATCAGGATCGTGCGTGTCGCGGAGGCGGATGTCGCTCGGCGCAGGAAGCGCCCGGAGAGGATCCAGGCCAGTGCGGGCAGGGCGACGAGGCCCCATCCGTTGGACACGGACGGCAGGTCGGGATTCGCGAGCAGGTGATGGCTGACGATGCCGCCGTGCGTCCACTGCCAGGCGAGATGCGCGAGCTCGAGCAGCGCGACCAGGATCGTGAGCAGCGCGCGGGGGCGGCGTGTGCCCGCGGCAGGGGTGAGGGCGACGGACATCGCGCGCTCCTGGAGTGGAAGGAGCCGCGATGGTCGGCGAGGGGGCCAGGCCTTGCCTGACGAAAGCGATGGGCTGTCGAATGCGCCGGATGGAACGGCGCCCGGCGCGGTTGCGGCGCGCGACCGTGAACTGGTGAGCGGCGTCGTTCGTCGGACCTTCCGTCCGTGTTGCCGTGAAGGCCTGCCTCAGGCGAGCACGCAGTGCGCGACCGCGCCGAAGTGCAGGGCGCTGCCGGCCACCACGAACAGGTGCCAGATGCCGTGGGCATGACGGCTGCAGCCGGGATGGGCGAAGAAGTAGGTCCCGGCGGTGTACGCGGCGGCGCCGGCGATGAACAGCGTCACGCAGGCCGTCGGCAGTTGCCGCATGGCGGGAATGCACACCAGCGTGGCGAGCCAGCCGACCGCCAGGTACACCTTGAGCATGGGCCGGTCGACGTCGCCCCACACGGTGCGCCGGATGCCCCACAGCGCCACGATCCAGACGCTCGCCAGCGCCACCCACCGCAGCCAGCCGTCGCCGGTCAGCACGGCGAAGGGCGTCATCGTCCCCGCGATCAGCAGGAAGATGGCGGAGTGGTCCAGGCGGACCCAGAGGCGTTGGCGTGGGCCCCGGGTGCTGTGGCAGAGGGTCGAGGCCGCGAACAGCGCGATGAGGGCCGCGCCGAAGATGCAGGCCACGACGAAGCGCCGCCCGCTGCCGGTGTCCAGCGCCTCATGCGCCAGCCACGCGACCGCGGGAAGGGCGGCCAGCAGGCCCATCAGATGGGTGCCGGCGTTCAAGCGCTCGCCTGGGTACATCGCCGCCTTCAGCGTCTGGGGACGCCCTCAGCGTAGCCGGGTCGTGTGACACCCCGTCGAAGGGGACGCGCGCTCAGCTCGGAATCACGAACGCCCGCAACTCGACCATCAACCCGTCGCGGAAACGCCAGACGTCGGCATAGGCGTTCTGGATCGGCTGGCCGTCGTCGTCCTTGCTCTCGATGGTTCCGAGCGCGACGACGAGGTCCCGCTCGGCGACCAGGTCGGTCACGGTGAACGAGGGCGCCTCGGCGTAGCCGGTCGACATCCAGTCGCGCACCGCCTCCTTGCCGTGCAGCGTGGCCTCGCCGACCGTGGTCCATGTGATGTCCTCGGCGCAGAAGGCCAGGAATCCCTCGGTATCGCCGCGCGTGATGGCGGCGTTCGCGGCCGTCAGGGCGGCCTTGTTGCGCTCGGACATGGAGGCTCCTTGGTGAAGATGCGCCTCACCGGGCAATCCGTGCGCCCTCAGGGCTGCTCGCAATGCAGGCCCGCCACGCCCAGCGTCCGCGCCGCCGCGCAGGCGTTGATCGCGCCGGTCGCGCTCATCGAGCCCAGCAGCGCGCGCTTGAGCCGCTCGGCATCCGCGCCCGGCGCCGCCGCGCGCAGCAGCGCGATCACGCCGGTCGCATGGGCCGCCGCCAGCGAGCTGCCGGTGTCGATGTCGTAGCCGCCGCCCGGCGTCGTCGTCAGCACCGAACGTCCCGGTGCGGCGAGCCAGCCTTCGGCGCCCGCGGTTTCGCCCGTGCTCGCCACGACGAGCGCGCCGGGCACCTCGCTCGGAAAGCCCTTGCCGAGGCGCCCCGGCGGCGCCGCCGCCACCAGCACCGCGCCGCGCGAGAGCGCGTGCTGCGCGAGCTTCAGCAGCAGGGGATCGCTCGGACCGCCCAGGCTGAGGTTGATCACGTCCGAGCCATCGGCGATCGCCGCGCCCAGCGCCTGCGCCAGCGTGAATGAGTTGCAACGCGCGGGCGCCGGTCCCGTGTCCGCACCGGCGCGCGCGACATCCGTCCAGCAGGCGCGGTAGCTCGTCATCACCGCGCCCGGCGCGACGCCGACGATGCCTTGCCGGTTGTTCACCTTCGCCGCGATCAGGCCCATCACTTCCGTGCCGTGGCGCTCCGGCACCGCGTCGACCTGCGCGCCGCCAGCGGCGACGTAGTCCCGCTGGGTCGACACCTGTCCGAGGAGGTCGGGATGCCGCGCGTCGACGCCGGTGTCGATGATCGCCACCTTGACCCGCGCGCCGACGCTGACCTGCTGCAGTGCCGCCGTCGACATCTGCTGGAAGCCCTTCTGCAGGCCGAAGTAGGGATCGTTGTAGAGCGAGGTCTGCGATGTCGGCGATGTCGGCGAGGTCGGCGAGGACGCAGGCGGCGCCGGATGAGGCGTTGACGAGGGCAACGGCGGAGAAGGCGTCGGCGCTTCCTGGGCGGGACCGCCCAGCGTCTCGAACTCGTTGAGCGGTTGCGCGAGCTTCACGCGGACGTCCTGGCGCAGGCGCGCCAACATCGCCTCCGCATCGTCGCCGTCGCGCAGCGCGTACAGCATGCAACGCAGGTTCAGCGGTGCGATGGTCCACGCGGCCTGCTCGCGCAGACCGTACTCGCGTGCGAGCGCCTCCGACATTGCCATGGCTCGCGCGCTGCCCGCATAACCCGCCATGCGGCGGTAATCGCCGCGGGGTGAGCCGCCGGCGCCGGGCAGCGGCTCGCCGCGGTCGTCGACGGCCAGGATGATGAGGTGGCCTTCAGAGGCCGCCATCGTCGCCAACGGTGCCATTGGTGCCATCGGTGCTGCGGTCTCCGCGCTGGCAGGCACGCTCAACGCGAGCACCGCCGCGAGGGTGCTCAATGCGGAGACGATGACACCGAAGCCTCGCACGAAGGAGGAGGGCATCGCTCAGCGTCCCGGCGCCGCGGCGCCGACCGGCTCCACGAGCAGCACGCCCGGTTCCGCGCGCAGCCGCGCCACCATCGCCGGCACGGCCGACACCGGCGCCGGCTGCAACGGCGCCAGCAGCAGGCTGCTCGCGTCCTCGTCGGCGCCGACGATCCGCAAGCCGTGGTGCGTCAAGACCTGGCGCAGGCGGCCCATGTCCACGCGCTCTTCCGGCACCAGCCGGACGACCGCGCCGGCAGGCAGCGCGGCCGGCTGGCTCAAGGTCACGTACTCGGCGGGCGGGTGGCCGTCGCTCCACAGGCGCAGACCCAGCACGCACATCGCCACCGCCTGCACCGCCACCGCGGCTGTGAGCCAGCGTGTCGTGCGCGATCCGCCGTCGTTGGCCGAGGCGCCGCGCGGCCCCGCCACCGGCGTCGCCGGACCCGCGTCGCGATCGCGCGCCCACAGGCGGTCGAGGCCGGCCTGGATCGAGGCCTCTTCGGCGTCGCTGCCCGCCACGCCCGCCGCGCCCGTTGCGCCCGTTGCGCCCACCACGCGTGGCGCGTCCTGCATGCCGCGGTGGATGTTGCGCTGGAGTTCGAGTTCCTCGCGGCAATGCGCGCAGTGCGGCAGATGGGCGTGCACCAGGCGGCGCTGGTCCGGCGTCGCGGTGCCGGCCACGACCCACGCGATCGCGTCCCACACCTGGCGGTGCTCGTTCGGTTGGTCCATCGACGGATCGCCGGCGGAAAGTCCGGAGGACCCGGAGGGGGCGTCGTGGGAAGTCATCGGGTCGGTCCTTCGGTGCCGCTGGCCGGGGGGGTCTCGCCGCCCAGCTCGGGCAGCACGTTGCGCAGCCGGACGCGCGCATGGAACATGCGGGCCTTCACGGTGCCGGTGGCGCAATTCATGATGCGGGCGATGTCCTCGCAGGTCTCGCCCAGGTAGTACGCCAGCTCCAGCGTCACCCGCTGTTCCACCGGCAGCGCGGCCAGACCGCGCGTCACCCAGTCGCGCAACTCGCGGTCGACGGCGTCGTTGGTGGCGGGCTCGGCCCTCGCCAGCTCGGCCTCGTTCACCGAGGACGCGTTGATCTCCTGCGCCGTCACGCCGTCGCGCAGCGCCTTCAGCATGCAGCGGTAGGCGATGCCGTGGATCCAGGTCGAGACCCGCGACTCGCCGCGGAAATTGCCCGCGGTCCGCCACACGATCCACAAGGTGTCGTTGACGACCTCCTCGGCCAGGTCGGGCCGGCCGCAACTGCGCAGCACGAAGCGCGACAGCCGCGGCTGGCAATGCCGGTACAACTGCTCGAACGCCGACCGGTCGCCGGCCGCGGCGGCCTGCAACCAGGCACGCAGACGCGACTCGGCGGCCGTGTCCGCTTCATTCGGAACAGGTTGAAACATGGGCGACGGATTTCTGCGGAAGTGTCCCTCATGGGTGCCAGAATCGCCGCCGATGGTTGCCGTGCCCCCAAAAAAACCCGCTCGAACCGTCGCCCTCCTGGCGTCGGGCCTCGTCGCGTCGGGGATGGCGGCCGCCCAGCACTGGGGCGGCACGGTCTCGGCGGTAACGGAGCGCGTCTCGCGCGGCATCGGCCTCAGCGGCGACGAGCCGGGGGCCACCGCCGATCTCTACTACCGCGACGACCGCAACTGGAGCCTGGGGCTGGGCCTGGGCACCCTGCACATGCGCAACGGGGCGAAGGCGGAGGCCATCCTCTCCGCGACCCGCTGGTGGCAGATCGACGACCGCCGCGTCGTCACGCTGTCGGGCGCCCATTACGCCTACGCCGGCGGCGGCAATGCGGACCGGCTGCGCTACAGCGAGCTGTCGCTCGGCGGGCTGTGGGACACCGCCGCCTGGGGGCAGTGGGGCGCGACGGTGTCGGTGTCGCCGGACCTGGCCGCGTACACGTCCTGGGGCTACCTCGGCCATCGCGGCGCGACCATCGCGGAGCTGACCTGGCACCGGCGCCTCGTCGGCGCGCTGGCTGCGGACGTGGGCTGGGGGATGGTCTCGAATTGGGGGCATGGCAGCGGCTCCTACCGCTTCGCCAATGCCGGGCTGGCCTACCCCGTCGGGGACTGGCGCTTCAGCGTGTCGCGGCTGTACAGCTCGCTGCCGCAACGCGGCGACCCGTCGCTGCAGCGCTGGGTCGCCGGGGTGGCCTGGTCCTTCTGAGCCCTTCCTGCTCCCTCCGTCTTGCCGCTTGCAATGAATCGCAGGGCATCTGACTTCGACAGGCCGCTGGCCCTCACCCCTGCCCTCTCCCGCAAGCGGGAGAGGGGGTAAGAAGAGCGCCTGCCCGACTCCCTCTTCCCCTTATGACAAAGAGGATAAGAAGAGCGCCTGCCGGACTCCCTCTCCCGCTTGCGGGAGAGGGTGGGGGTGAGGGCCAGCGGCCTCACGCAGTCAGCCCGACTGCTGCTTCAGGAACCGCTGCGCATCCAGCGCCGCCATGCACCCGGTACCGGCGCTGGTGATCGCCTGCCGATAAACGTGATCCTGCACGTCTCCCGCAGCGAACACCCCCGACACGCCGGTCATCAACTGACCCCCTTGCGCGATGCCGGTGACCAGCAGCGGCTGGAGGTTGGCGCGCGCGGCGTAGAGGGCGGCGGTGTAGCCGGCGGGGCCCGAGCCGAGGATCAGCAGGGCGGTGTGTCGTTGCGGGAGGCTCATGTCGTTTCTGCCTGGCGTGTCACAGCTTGGCGCGGTCCAGGCGCTGGGCGAATTCGTCGGCCGGCAGGAAGCCGATCGTGCGCGCGGCCGCGAGCTCCTGGCCCTGCGGATCGAAGAACAGGATCCCCGGCGGGCCGAACAGCTGGAAGCGCTTGAGCAGGGCCTTCGCGTCGGCGCTGTTGGCGGTCACGTCGGCCTGCAGCAGGCGCGCGTTGCGCAAGCGCGCGGCGATCGCGGGATCCGAGAAGGTGAGGTGCTCCATCTCCTTGCAGGCGACGCACCAGTCGGCGTAGAAGTCCAGCATCACCGCACGGTCCGAGCCCGCAAGCGCCGCGTCCAGCTGCGCCACCGTCGTGATGCGCTCGAAGGCCGGTGCCTGGCCGGGGCGCGAGGCAGCCTCGGCGCTGGCGATCGGCAGCGTGCCCGCCGGGTTCCGGGCCAGATGGCGCAGCGGCATCAGCACGCTGTCGCCGCCGGACAGCGCGCCGCCGATCATCGCGGCGGACCACAGCGCCACCAGCGCGCCGCCGGCCTTGAGGGCGCGCGGCCGGTCGGCCTCGAACGCGCCCAGGCAGACCGCCGCGATCAACGCCACGGCGCCGATCAGGAACATCAGCGCACCGGTCGGCAGCACCGGCGAGACCAGCCACAGCGCCACCGCGATCAGCAGCAGGCCGAAGAAGGTCTTGACGTGTTCCATCCAGCGGCCGGCGCGCGGCAGCAAGGTGCCGGCGGAGAGCCCGAGCAGCAGCAGCGGCACGCTCATGCCGCAGGCCAGCGCGAACAACGCCGAGCCGCCCAGCACCACGTCGCGGGTCTGGCTGATGTAGACGAGGGCGCCGGCCAGCGGCGCCGCGACGCACGGCCCCACCAGCAGCGCGGAGAGGCCGCCCATCAGGAACACCCCGATGTGGCGGCCGCCCTTGATGCGGTTGGAGGCGTCGTTGACGCGGTCCTGGATGAAGCCCGGCATCTGGAACTCCCAGACGCCGAACATCGACAGCGCCAGCACCGAGAGCAGCAGCGCGAAGCTGCCCAGCACCCACGGGTTCTGCAGCGCGGCGGCGAAGCCGGCGCCGAGCAGGCCCGCGACGATGCCGGCGCTCGTGTAGACCATGGCCATGCCCAGCGAGTACGCCACGGCCAGCGAGAAGCCGCGCGCCCGCGAGACCGGCGCGCCCTGGCCGACGATGATCGACGACAGGATCGGGAGCATCGGCAGCACGCAGGGCGTGAACGACAGCAGCAGACCGCCGAGCAGGAACATGCCGACGACGCGCAGCAGGCTGCCCGATTGGAGGGCGGCGGCGCTGCTGTCAAGGGGGGCCAGGTCGGAGGCGGTGGACGTTGTCGATGTCGACGGCGCCGTCGTTGCCGCCGATGTCGTCGCTCCAGGGGTCTCCGCGGTCGAAGCGCCCGGTGTGCTTGACGTGCCCGAGCCTGTGGGCGCGGCGTTCTCGATGGGCGCCGACAGGGCGTCCGGCTGTGCTTCCCACGTCGCCTTCAGCAGGCCGTCGCCGCCGCGCGCCAGATGCACCAGCGCCTGCTGCGGCGGATAGCAGAGGCCGCGGTCCGCGCAGCCCTGGTAGCGCACCGTCAGCGTCTGAGGCGCGACGCCCTGCGGCAGTGGCTGCACGACGCGGACGGCGTCCGCCCACAACGTCATCGTCTTGTTGAAGTTGGGATCGAAGACCGACTTGCCGGCGGGCAGGCCCGGCGCGGGCAGCGCCTCGCCCTCCGCCTCGATGGCGAAGCGCTCGCGGTACAGGTGGTAGCCGGCGGCGATGTCGAATTCGACGATCACCGCGGGGCCGGCTGCCTGGCCGGCGCCTGCGGCGTCCGCAGCGTGCGCGGGGACGTCGATGCGCGCGCGTCCCGGGAAGGCCTGGGCGGGTTCCAGGAACGCGGGTTGATCGGTCGCCGCACGGGCGGGACCCGGGGCGGTGACGGCCAGCGCGAACGCGGCCGCCGCACCGGCGAGGAAGGGGGTGAGCAGTCTCATGGCGAGGTCGGAGGTTGGATCAGTTGTTCGGGATCGTGCGTGTGGACCCGGCCGTCGGCGTCGACGAGCAGGAACCCCACGTCCGGCGTGCTCAGCCGCGACGGCGCATCGGCGCCGATCAACATGGCCATCGTGGCCAGGGCGCCGGCCGCGACGCACAGCGGCGCCACGACGCTGACGGCCTGCCAGTGGCGGACCGGCTGGCCGGTGCGCGGATCGAGGATGTGGCAGCAGCGGCGGCCGTCCGGGGTGATGAAGAAGCGCTCGTAGTCGCCGCTGGTGGCGAGCGCGCCGTAGCGCAGCGGGATGCGGGCGCAGACCTCGTCCTCGCGGCGCGGATGGCGGATCGCGAAGACCCAGGGCTGGCCGTCGGGACGCGGACCGATGACGCGGATGTCGCCGCCGAGGTTCACGAAGCCGTGGCGCATGCCGAGGTCGCGCAACGCGGCGACCGCGCGGTCGGCGGCGTACTCCTTGCCGATGCCGCCGAAGTCGATCTCCATGCCGGCTTGCGGCAGGGCGATCGCGCGGCCGTCCCAGTGCACGCGGTGCCAGCCGATGCGCAGACGCTGGAACGCCAGGGCATCAGGCGTGGGCTCGCGGCCGGCCTTGAAGTCCCACACGCGCCGCAGGCAGCCGCTGGTGATGTCGAAGAGACCGTCGCTCTGCCGATGCAGCTCGGCGGCAAAATTCAGCAGTTGCGCGGTCTCGTCGTCGACGGCGACGGCATGGCGGCCGGCGCGGGCGTTGATCGCGGCGATCACGCTGTCGTCGCGGTAGCGCGAGTACTTGCGCTCGATGCGGCGCACCTCGGCCTCGGCGGCTTCGCAGGCGTCGGCGGCCGCGTGCGCCGCCACGCCGCCGAGCACGATCTCGTTGGGCGAGGCCATCGCGGTGAAGGCATGGCGGTGGACGGTCCACATGGCGCGCGGGTCGTTGCCGTGGGTCGTTGCGGGTCGTTGCGGAGTCGTCGCTGCCGGCTTGTCGCTGCCGGTCAGAACCGGTGCGAGAGGCCGACCTGCAGCCAGTCGGCCTGGAATCGCGCCAGGCCCGGCGAGCCGCTGCCGCCCAGGCGCCAGGCGGCGCGCTGCTCGTAGTGCTCGAGGCTCAGGTCGGCGGTCCAACGCGGAGCGATCTCGTAGGCGACCTTCATCCCGACGGTGATCGCGCCGAAGGCCGACAGGCGCTGGTCCGGGGACAGGTATTGCGGCGAGGTCGCGGTGTAGCCGGGCGGCAGCGGGGCGCCGAGCGACGCGTCGTAAACCGGGTCGTAGTAGAACTTCGCGGCACGCTGCGTCGTGTAGCGCAGCGACGGGGTCACCGTCCAGCCGCCGGACAGCGGCTGCACCCAAGCCGTTTCCAGCGTGTTGGCGCGCACGCCGAAGCTGTCGGCGTAGTAGCGCCAGCTGCTGCGCAGCGTCGCCTGCCAGTCGCTGAAATGATGGTTCCAGCGCGTCATCAGCGTGTACTGTTCGCGCCGGTCGGGCCGACGGTCGGGGAACTTGTACGGGTCGGAGTACATCCCGTGGCCCCAATTCGCGCCGACGCTGAGCTGCACCAGGTCCACCGCGGTCCAGGCCTGGGTCACGCCGACGGTCAGCTGGGTCGTGTTCCGGCCCCGGCTGAGCGTCGGGTCGTTGGACGATCCGATCCAGTCGTCGCTGAAGGCGGCGCCGATGTTCCAGGTGGTGTTGTTGTCTTCGCTGGAACGGCGATAACCGGCGGAGACGGTGCGCGAGCGGTAGTCGTGTTCGGTCGAATACGCGGCGCCGAGCGACCACGCGTCGCGGTCGTTGTAGCGGGTGACCTGGAGGTCGCCGGCCTTGCGGGTCTCGTCGAGCCGCGAGGCGCCGGAGACCGCGCTGTGATACCGCGGCGAGGCGCCGGAGACGCTGTCGTTCACCAGCGATCCTTCCACCGACCAGCGACCCGCGACGGGCACCATCAGGTAGACCGACGGCGCGGTCACCTGGATCCGATCGAAGCCGGGCTGGCGGTCGCGGTAGTGCAGCAGCTTGACCGACATCTCGGCCTGCTCGGGCGGGGTCTCGGCGAGCGCGGGGGCCTGCAGGCCGGGCAGCAGCAGGGCGGCGGCCAGGACGCCGCCCCAGGTGTTGCGGCCGCTGCCGGTGCCCGCGCCGGCATCCACGGGCGCGTTCACGTTCATGCCAGCGGTCACGTCGTGCTCAGTTGCATCCACAGCCGCCTCCTCCCACGCCGTTGCCGCCGGACGCGTTTTCCTTGCTCGTGTAGATGTGCTGCGCAAAGCGGTCGCCGAGGACGTCGCCGCCCATCGTCATCTCTGGGCGGGCGAGGGCGCCTTTCTCCCAGGGTTGGGGGGGCTGCAGGGCGCAGCCGGTGCTGGCGATCGCGATCAGCGCGGCGATCGCGCCAGGTGCGCGGCGGCGCAAGAGGGAACGTGTTTCCATCGGAATCTCCTTCAAGGGGTCTTCAGCGCGGCGGCGATGCGGGCCTCGAGCTCGGCCTCGTCCTCGGCGCGGAAACCGCTGTGCTGCATCAGCACGCGCCCGTCGGGACCGAGCAGCACCGAGCTCGGCATCGCGCGCACACCGACACGTCGGGCGGAGTCGCCCTTCGGATCGAAGCCCAACGACACCGTGGCCGGCACTTCCTTGAGGAAGGCCTGCGCGTCCGCACGACTCGCGTCGAGATTCACCGCGACGATGCGCAGACCCTGCGAGCCGTACTTCGCCTGCATGCGGTTCATCCAGGGGAAAGACTGGCGGCACGGACCGCACCAGGACGCCCAGAAGTCGACGTAGGTCACCTTGGCCTTGCCGTCGTGCAATGGGACCGGGACGCCGTCGGCGCTGGGGACGCTCGCAACCGGCAAGGGCTGGCCGACGTCGGCGGCGTGTGCGTCGGTGGTGGCGAACGAGAAGACCGTCGTCAGTGCGATCGCGGCGATGGCAGGCGGCGTTGCCTTGGCGGAGACCGCTCGGACTGCTCGTCGCCAAGCGCGGGCACTCCACGGCGCAGGGGGCATCCCTCCGGGAACCCCCAGCACCATTCCGGCCCCAGCAGCACTCGCTGCCTGCTCGTTCTTCGATGTGCTCGCGGTCTGCTCCCATGTCTTGGCCACATCGCTCGACAGTTGCGTGGCACCCTCTTGGCCCCCTCTCCCGCACCGCGGGAGAGGGCGGGGGGTGAGGGACGGGCTTGTCGCAGTGCGGCGACGCCACAGGATCAGCGCAGAAAGTGCCGCCATCACGAGGAGCAACGGATCGGCCGCACCGGTGCCCGAGCCAATCGTGCAACCGCCGCCACCACTGTTCGACGCTTCAGTGCCGCCCGGCGACCCGCGCAGCGCGACCGTCGTGGTGGCCGGCGTCATGTCACCTTGCAGCGTGAGCGTGCCGGTGTCGGTGCCGGCAGGCGCCGAGGCAGCCGCGCCCGCACCCAGCCACCTCAACGTGACCTGGCAGTTCGCGCCGGGCTGCACGGCGAAGGGCGCCGCGCCGCAGGCGTTGGTGCCGGCGGTGTCGATGGCGAAGCGGGCGCTGTCGACGCTGAGCGCGCTGATGTGCAGCACGCCGGCGCCGCTGTTGGTCAGCGTCAGCGGACGGCCGTTCGTGTCGGCGGGACCGAAGTCGAGCGAGGTGGCGGACAGCTGCAGCGCAGGCTGCGGCGGAGCCGCCCCGACACCGGTCAAGGTCAACGGCGCGGGCAGCGAGGCGTTGGTCGCGACGACCGCAACCGTGGCGGCACGCTTGCCGACGCCGCGCGGGCTGAAGCCGATCGCCAGGTCGCAGCTGGCGCCGACGGCGAGGATGGCGCCGGCGGTGCAGGTGGCGCTGGTGTCGACGCGGTAGTCGGCGGCCGCATCGCCGGCGAAGGCGAAGCTGCCGAGCGTCGCGGCGACATCGCCGGTGTTGCTCAGCGTGAAGTGCTTGAGACCGCCGTCGGCGCCCATCGTGACGGTGCCGAAGTCGGCGCTGGTCGCCGCGGTCCAGATCAGGATCGGCGTGTTGGCGAGGACGCCGCTGCCGCCGAGCGCGACCGACTGCGGCGAGGCGGCGGCATTGCTGGTGATTGTGAGCGTGCCGGTCGCGGCGCCGGCGCCGGCAGGCGCGAAGCTGACGTTGACGGCGCAGCTGCCGCCGGCGGGCACGCCGCCGCCACAGGTGTCGGTCGTCGTGAACGGGCCGGTGGCCGCGATGGCGCTGAAGGTCAGCGCGGCATTGCCGGTGTTGGAGACGGTGACTGTCTGCGGGGTGCTGGTCCGTCCGACGGACAGGGCGCCGAAGCTGAGCTGCGTGGTCGACAGCGTCGACACCGGTGTGGGCTGGGCCTGGCCGGTGCCGCTCAGGGCGATGTCGACGTTGGCGGTGGCGTTGTTGGCCGTGGGGGCGATGGCGGCGACGGTCAGGGTGGCGGCGCGTGAGCCGGTCGCGGCGGGCGCGAAGGTGGCGGTGACGGTGCAGGTGGCGCCGACGGCGAGCGAGGTGCCGGCGGCGCAGGTGCCGCCGCGGGTGAAGTCGGCGGCGTTGGCGCCGGTGACGCCGATGCTGCTGAAGTTGAGCGGCGCGGTGCCGGTGTTGCTCAGCGTGACGGTGCGCGCGGCGGAGGCGCTGGCCAGGGGCTGGTTGCCGAAGGCGAGGGTGGTGGCATCGGCGGAGAGCACGGCGGTCAGCGTGACGTTGGCGGTGCCGCTGAGCGTGATGGGGATGGGCGTGGCGATGCCGTTGTGGCTGATCGTGAGCGCGCCGCTGCGGGTGCCGGCCGCGGTGGGACTGAAGACGACGCCGACGGTGCAGCTGGTGCCCGCGGGCACGGTGGTGCCGCAGGTGCCGCCCTGCACGGCGAAGTCGCCGCTGGCGACTGCGGACAGGCTGCCAAGGGCGGCGCTGCGGCTGGCGCTGATGGTGATGGTGGAGACGGCGCTGGACTGGCCGACGGCGGTCTGCGCGAAGCTGATCGAGGAGGGCGAGTTGCCGAGGTAGGCGGCGATGTTGGCGATGTCGGCGGCGGAGACCGCGCCGCCGACGCCTGCCATCTGCGGGATGGTGTCGAGCGCGTTCTGGATCATCGCGGGGTTGTTGCGGCCGCGGTCGACGACGGCGGTGGAGGCGACCGTGTGACAGGCGGCGCAGACCTGCGAGAACCGGGCCTGGCCGGCGACGGGGTCCGCGGCGAACGCAGGACCCGCGAGGACCGCGGCCGTGATCGCAAAAGTCGCGACGATCGCGCCGGGTAGGGCGCTGCGCAAGGGAAGGGTCATGGCGGGAGCCTCGTCAGGATGAAGAGAGGGAGACGGAGACCGTCGAGAAGAAGGGGGACGCGGAAGGGGATGCGGAAGGGGTCGAAAAGGGGGACGCGAAGGGCGGCGCAAAAGGGAGCGTCGGGCCCGGCGCGAGCAGCGGCAGCAGGGCGGGTGCGGCGAGCAGCCAGCACGCGTTGAAGCCGGCATGCCAGGCGATGCAGCGCGGCAGGGAGCGATGCCGTCGGTAGCTGAGGCCGATCCACCACGCAGGCCCGGCGGTGGCGAGCGCGAGCAGCAATGCGGGAAGCGCCGGCGCGGGCGTGACGACGGCGAGCACGATCGCGTGCGCCGCGCCGAAGGCGAGCGCGGTGAGCACGACGGCATGGCGCCGCGCGGCGGCAGCGCGCGAGGTCGACAGCCGCTCCTGGAGGCCGAGCCGGAAGAGGATCTCTTCGAAGCAGGGCGCGAGCAGGAGCTGCCGGAGAACGACGTCCCAAGGGATAGGGACGGGGAGGAAAAGCGGCATGGGCGCGGCGGAAATTCACGCAGGGGTTCTGCGTAGGTGCCGGCGCGCGGGAGAAAGGTTGCGAAGGGGCGGGGGCGTTACGAGTTGGTCACAAACGCCGAAGCACGGTGGCCATTGATGTGGGCGACGATTCAGGTGCGTCGCCGGCCCGCCATTTCCTCGCCCATCACACGCAGCACGGTGTCAGGTGTTGCCGCGCTCGCCGACGGATAGGCATCGTGATCCTCGGCGTCGATGTGACGCCGGTAAAGCGTCGCGAAGGTCTGCCAGCGCTCGCGCGCCTCGACCAGCGCCTCATTCGGCATCGATCCATCACGGATCGCCTCCAGGTCCGGGACGATCGCGGCCCAGCGCGTTTCCATCTCCCGATGGTCGGCCAGCAATCGATCGGCGAGCTCGCCGTCGCCCTGCTCGCGCAGCCGCGGCAGCACGTGCAGTTCCTCGTCCTCGTGGTGCAGCGGCGCGGCAATCGTGAAGTAGCGCAGCACGTCCTTCGCCGCATCCCTCGCCTGCGCGTCGCAGCCGTGCGCGGCCACATGCGCGCCTAGGCGTTCGAGCAGGGTCAGCGTCCGCGCCATCCGCTCGTGGCAAGCGGCCATCAGCTCGAAGGGCTGGTCGAAGCCCGCGCCGGGTGAAGCGTGGAGGAGACTCATGGGAGGACCGACGGCGTCATTCCGGTGTCATTCCGGCGTCGCTCGTGGACGATCCCCGATCACTCCAGGTAGTGCCCCATCCGCTTGCGCTTGGTCTCGAGGTAACGCTCGTTGTGCGGGTTCGCGGCGATGCGCAGCGGCACCAGCGCCTCGACCTCGACCCCGCCCGCCACCAGCGCGTCGCGCTTCTGCGGGTTGTTGGTGATCAGCCGGACGCTCTTCACGCCGAGCAGACACAGGATGTCGATGGCGTCGGCGTAGTCGCGCTCGTCCTCGGCATGGCCCAGGCGCAGGTTGGCGTCGATGGTGTCGACGCCGGCTTCCTGCAGCGCGTAGGCGCGCAGCTTCTCGACCAGGCCGATGCCGCGCCCCTCATGGCCGCGCATGTAGATGACGATGCCGCCCTCGTCCTTCAGCAGGTCCAGCGCGCCCTGCAGCTGCGGACCGCAGTCGCAGCGCAGCGACTGGAAGACGTCGCCCGTCAGGCATTCGCTGTGCACGCGCAGCAGGCCGCCGCGCTCCTGCAGTGGACCGACCGACAGCACCAGGTGCTCCGAGCCCGTCGCCGGGCTGCGGAAGGCCCGCGCCTGGAAGTCGCCCAGCGTGGACGGCAGGTGCACCACTTCCCACTCGGTCGCCCCTTGCGTCCCCAACGGGATCTTCTCGCAGTGATTCACAGCCATCTCTCCAGCTTCGCGTCGGCGTCCTCGCGGACCGCCGGGTGGCGTGGTCCATTCGGTCGTCCAGTCGTTCGATTGTTCGGTCGTTCGTTCATGTCGTGCGATGCGCGCCCGCCGCATCGACGGCGCGCACGTGCAAGGGCAGCAATTTAACCCGTCTCAGGGAAAACGCGCTGTCGCGGCGTGGAGAGGCCTCTCGGTCGCAGGGGCGTGGGCATGCAAAATCGGCCGCACCGACACCGCCCCTGGGACGCCCATGACCGCTCTCCCGCCCGCCGCCGCGCCCGCGCCGGATCCATCGATCCCGACGCTGCCCATCCCGCGCTTCGACGAGTTCCCGCGCTACGACGCGCTCACGCAACTGCTGTTCAGCTACGCGGAGGCCCGTCCCAACCTGGTGTCGGTGCGGTCCATCGGCAAGAGTTTCGAGGGCCGCGAGATCTGGGCCCTCATCCTGACCAACACCGCGACCGGCAGCGACGTCGAGAAGCCCGCCTTCTGGCTCGACGGCAACATCCACGCCGCCGAACTCACCGCCTGCACGACCTGCCTGTACTACCTGCACGACCTGCTGGCCAAGTACGGCATCGACCCGCAGGTCACGCACCTGCTGGACACGCGCACGATCTACATGGTGCCGCGCCTGAACCCGGACGGCGCCGAGCTCGCGCTGGCCGACCGGCCTCGCCACATCCGCTCGTCGACGCGGCCGTACCCGTTCGACGAGGAGCCGGTGGAAGGCCTCAGCGTCGAGGACATCGACGGCGACGGCCGCATCCTGACGATGCGCATCGCCGACCCGCACGGCGGCTACAAGAAGCACCCGGACGATCCGCGCCTGATGGTCCCGCGCCAGCCCGGCGAATTCGGCGGCGAGTACTACCGCCTGATGCCCGAGGGGCTGGTGATCAACCACGACGGCTTCAGCATCAAGGTCAACCGCGACAGCGAAGGCCTGGACCTGAACCGCAACTTCCCCGCCGGCTGGCGGCAGGAGTTCGAACAGGTCGGCGCCGGTCCGTACCCGACCAGCGAGCCCGAGGTGCGCGCGATGGTGGACTTCATGGTGAGCCATCCCAACATCGGCGCGGCGATCAGCTTCCACACGCACAGCGGCGTGATCCTGCGGCCCTGCGGCACGCGCGGCGACGACGAGATGCCGCCCGAGGACCTCTGGACCTTCCAGCGTTTCTCCAAGCTCGGCGAGCAGCACACCGGCTATCCGGCGGTGAGCATCTGGCACGAGTTCAAGTACCACCCGAAGGAGGTCATCACCGGCACGCAGGACTGGGTCTACGAGCACCTGGGCGCGCTGTTCTGGGTGGTGGAGCTGTGGTCGCCCAACAAGGAGGCCGGGATCACCGGCTACAAGTGGATCGACTGGTTCCGCGACCATCCGGTGGAGGACGACCTCAAGCTGCTGAAGTGGAGCGACGAGCACTGCGACGGCAAGGCGCATGTCGAGTGGAGTTCGTTCATGCATCCGCAGCTGGGGCCGGTGGAGATCGGCGGCTGGGACAAGATGAACTTCTGGCGCAACCCGCCGCCGCACCTGCGCGAGCGCGAGGCCGCGCGCTTCCCGGCATGGATGAACCAGATCGCGTTGAGCCTGCCGAAGCTGGAGCTGCTGCGCACGGAGGTGCGGGCGCTGGGGCCGGACACCTGGCGCGTGCGCATGGCGGTGGGCAACAGCGGTTGGCTGCCGGCCTATGTGACCAAGCAGGCGCTGGCGCGCAAGCAGACGCGCGGCGTGATGTTCGAGATCATCCTGCCGGTGGATCCCGAGGTCGGGCTGGTCAGCGGCAAGCCGCGGATGGAAGGGCCGCAGCTGGAGGGGCATGCGCCGAAGCAGACGCAGCTGGCGTTCTTGCCGGAGCGCGACATCACGGGGGATCGCGCCTACGGCGAGTGGGTGGTGAGAGCGCCGCAAGGCACGCGTCTGAGCCTGGTCGCGTGGGCGGATCGGGCGGGTACCGTGAGGACTGAAGTCACCCTCGATTGACACTGGCCGCCCTGCAGCGACCGCAGCCCTTACCCCCACCCTCTCCCGCAAGAGGTGTCGCATGACTGCCTAGACCCCGCGCGCTGCGCGCGCCCCTCACCCCCTGCCCTCTCCCGCAAGCGGGAGAGGGAGCAAGGCGGGCCGTGCTACTGCAAGCGGGAGAGGGAGCAAGGCGGGCCGTGCTACTGCAAGCGGGAGAGGGGGAAAGAGGCGGCGACGCTGCGGGTGGAGCCGGTCGGACTCCCTCTCCCGCTTGCGGGAGAGGGTGGGGGTGAGGGCCAGCGGCCGTGTCAGTGCCGCGGCTCGTTCTTGTCCTGCTCTGCTGCAGCGAGCACTGCCTCGCGCCAGAGCCGCGCCGGAATGAACGTCCGCAACTGCTCCATCGCGCGCTCGATGAGCGCCGGGTGCAGCTCATGGCCGACATGCGGGAGCACATCCGCCGTGATGTCGGCGCCCAGCGCCATCAGCTCGCGCGCCGCGTTGAGCAGCGCGGGGTAGGGCAGCTCGCTGTCGTCCTTGCCATGCAGCAGATGGATGGAGACATCCTTCGGCGCATGCTGCGGCCAGTAGGCAAACGCCCCACCGAAGGCGAGCACGCGACCCGCCAGCTGCTCCTCCTGCTGCAGCGCTTCCAGCGCCAGGATCGCGCCCTGTGAGAACCCGCCCAGCGCCACCCGCCCCCACTCCAGATCGAGCTTCTCCGCCCAGCCGCGCACCAGCGCGACCAGGGACGGCACCGCCGCGCTCAGGCGCAGCGCCCGGAGCGTGTCGTCGCCCTGCTCGGAGTACCACTGGAACCCCGCGCCGCCGCCCGGGATCGCGTCGAAGGGCTCGAAACCCTGCAGCAGCACCAGCGCGGCGCGTGGGTACTGGCGGTGCAGCGCCTCGGCCAGCGGGCGCATTTGTTCGGCATCGGCGCCGGCGCCGTGCAGCAGCACGAACAGCAGATCGGGCGCTCCGTCCTTGGGGAGCAGCACATGGGCTTGGGTCATGGGGCGCGATTGTCCGTCACGTGTTGTCGATGCGCTCCAGCGCGGCCCGGATATCCGCGGCGTTCGTGGGCCTGACCAGGCGCTCCACCTCCTGCCCGTCGCGCATGAAGATCAGCGTCGGCCACAGCTTGACCTTGAACGATCGGCCCAGCGCCTGGCCCTTGCCGTCCTCGACCTTGATGTGCTGGACCATCGCGTGCCGGCCGTCGAAAGCCTGCGCCAGCAGCGGCTGCGCCGCCTCGCAGATGGGACACCACGAGGCGCCGAACTCGACCAGCAGCGGATGTTCCTTCGACAGCGTGTCGACGGCGTCGCGGATCGGCTCGGTCAGCGCGTAATGGGGATTCATCGGCATGAGGACCTCCTTGTCGATTGAGGGGGAGCCGGTCAGACCGCGGCGCGGCGCAGGCTCATCTCGAACACCACCCCCTCCGGCACATTGAATGCCCGGATGCTGCCATCCATCTTCGCCAGGTAGGTCTTCGCCACGAAGAGCCCCTGGCCGCGGCGTTCCCCGTTGACCTGAGGTGCCGTGTCGGACACGCCGTACTCGAAGATCCGGTCGAGCATCGCCGCGTCGATCTGCGGCCCCTGGTTGCGGATCCGCAGCAGGACGAAGCCGGGCTCGCCCGCCTGCAGGGTGACGGCAATGGGCGTGCCTCCGGGCCGGTAGCGGTCGGCGTTGCGCAGCACGTGCGTGACGGCGTCCTCGAGCGCGTAGGCCTCCGCGTGCACCGGCTGCGGCTCGGGCAGCGCGGTCTCGAAGCTCACGTGATCGATGCCGGCGTAGTGGGCGTTCGCCGCCACCTCGCGGCAGAAGGCCGCCAGGTCCAGGACCTCGGTGTGCAGGTCCGCCGACGCCAGCGCCTCGCTCGGCGGCGCGCTGCCGTACAACACCTTCACCGCCTGCTGCATCCGCTGCACGTAGCGATGGCTGGGATCGTCCGCCGCGCCGTGCAGCACCATCAGCGACTGCAGCGGCGACATGATCTCGTGCCCCACCGCATGCCACATCTCGCGCTCGCGCTCCGCCCGCAGCTGCTCGCGGCGCAGGCCGTCCTTCACGCGGGTCAGCGCATCGGCCAGGCTGCCCGCGAGGATGCCCAGTTCGTCCCGGCCGCGCAGGTCGGCCACATCGAGCTCGCTGATGCGCTGATCCGCCCGCGCGTCCTGCATGTTGTAGGAGACGGCCGCCGCTCGCCTGGTCAGCACCGCGATGCCACGGATCAGGCCGAGTTCCACCATCAGCCACGCGAGCGCGACGGCCGCCAGCATCGCCGCCGCCAGCCAGGCCAGCGGTCGCGCCTCCAGCGCGAGCTGGCGGTCGAGGCTGCGCAGGTCGCCGCGCAGGTCGAGCCGGTAACGGCCGCTCGGCGTCGCCACTTCGTCTGAGGCGGTCAGCCAGCGGACCTCCGCGGCATCGGTGTCCGCGCCGACGCCGAGGATGTCGCCCTGCACCGGCAGGCGCCGCATCACGTGGATCAGCCATGGCAGGGCGTGCTCCGACAGCTCCGGACCGCGGCGCTCGGCGATCGTCGTCGCCTGCTTGCCCAGGCGCTCGATGCGCAGCGTCTCGCCCGGCTGCAGCGAAGCGCCGATCCGGTCCAGCGACAGCGCGAGCGACGCGCCCGGCTTGGCACTGTCGAAGAGGACCGGCACTGGTGCGGGCGTGGCGCTCGCGACGACGGACGTCGCATCGGATGCCGCCGCAGATGCCATCGCCGATGCCGCCGCAGGTGCCGCCGAGGCCGCCGCCGATGCCGCGGCCGGATCGGCGGACCCGCCGGGTTCGATGGGTTCAGACGGGCCGAGCAGCTCCACCCGCACGCGCATCCGGTCGAGGTCCGCAGGCGGCCACACCGGCCGGGCGCGGCGGCCGGCGTCGTCGAAGAGCGCCTCCTGGAAGGCTTCCACCGGCAGCCGGATCGAATAGAAGGTGCGTCGCGCGCAGTCCGGACCGCTGCTGCCTTCCGCGCAAGGCCCTTCGCGCCAGAGCCAGCCGCGGAACTCGCGCACCGGGCGCGCCTTGCCGGGCAGTTGCGGCCCCGCGCCGAGGAAGCCTGTCAGTCGACCGCGTTGCGTGCCGTCGGCCGCGGCGGCGCCTTCGAACGGCGCAATCCAGGTCTGGGTGCCGCCGCGCAGCTTCAGCGTCACCCGCGCCCGATGCACGCCGCTCAGGTCCAGCGCGCCGTGCTCCCGGCCGGCGAGCGGGCCGCTCTCCAGGCTGCCGACCAGGTAGAGGAATCCGCCCGCGTAGGCGTTGGCGCCCACGGCGGCGCACAGGCTCGCGCCGTCGGGCCAGCGCAGGCCGCAGCCGGCCATCTCGACCGCGCGCTGCGCCTTGTTCTGGTCGTCGAAGTCGATCGCCGAGAACGGCAGCAGCACCGGCGCCTGGCCGTCGCGGTCGCCCGCGCCCATCGTCGGATTGAGCAGCGCCAACTGCCCGCTGGGATGGCGCAGCTGCAGGACGATCTCCGCCAGCGATTGCCGGAAGCCCTGCGCGTAGCGCTGGTAGGCGCGCTGCTTCTGGTCGGTCAGCACGGTCAGCACCAGGCCGACCGTCGCCAGCGCCAGCAGCAGGAAGGCCAGGTGCACGACCGCGCGCCGGCGGAAAGCCGCCAGGCCCAGGCGCGGCACGGCCAGCGCGGGCAGCTCGACCGGTCCGAGCTTCATGCGGCGACCCGCGTCGTCGATGCGATGCCAGCGCCACTTGCGCGCGGGGCAATCACGGTCAAGGCGCTCATCGCGGCGCCGACCACCGGAACCCCCGCATCGGCACGTTCTCGATCGCGTCGAACGTCGGATCGACTTCCTTCAGCGCCTCGCGCAGCGTCGACACATGCTTGCGGACGTTGTCGCGGGTGCGGCCGCTCTTGACGACGTCGTAGAGCTCTTCGTACGACACCACCTGCGGCGCGCGCTGGTAGAGCGTGGCGAGGATGCGCTGGGCCGTCAGCGGCAGGTTGATGCGCTGGCCCTTCCACAGCGGGCTGCGCTGCCAGAGCGGGTCCAGCTGCAGCGCCTCGGGCGCGGCCGCGACCGGCTCGGCGGCCTCGCGGGCGCGGGCGGCGCGCAGGATGTCGAGGAAGGTGTCGATGAACTCGGACTCGTCGAAGCTGGTCTTCTGCAGGTAGTCCCAGGCGTCGAGCGCCTTCATGATCCCGCGGTAGATGGCCGCCGGCATGGCCGACACCACCAGCACCGGCGTGCCGGCGTTCAGCTTGTTGATCTCGTTGATCAGCGCGATGCCGGCGTTGCGTTCGCGGCCGAGCTCGATGTCGAGCACGACCATCTCGTAGCGCTCGCGCGCCAGCGCGGCCTCGGCGGCGTCGCGGTCGAACCATTGATCGACCTGCAGCTCGGGCCGCGCGGCGCGGATCCAGCCGGTGAGCTGCTCGCTGGTGGGGCGGTCGTCCTCGATGACGGCGACCTTGTTCCTGGGGATGGCCATGGCGCCGGATTATCGGCAGCGCGGCGCCTTCCCGCGCGGCGGGCGTGTGAGGGTTTCTTCCGGACCGTGAAGGGACCGGCCGACGCCCGCATTGAGGCTTCCGGGCCCTTTCCGGACCATGAGCGACATCCCAACACCCGATAGCCGGGACCCCCGGAGGACCTCATGAACGACCGCCTGCAATCGATCCGCAACGCCGCCGCGCGGCTCAAGGCTCGGCTGCCCGGTGTCCCCCGTGGCGCCGGCGCCAGCGTCGTCCGCTGCCTGCCCTGGCTGGCCGGCCTGACCGCCGTGGCCGGCGCGGTGGCGCTGCTGGTGACGCATCCGCCGGTGCACGAGGTGCCGCGAGGCACCGTCAGCCTGCGCACCAACCTGCTGACCGGCGGCGTGACCGAGGCCCGTTCGGGCTCGCTGCTCCAGATCCCCGGCCTGCACGACGTCCGCGACCTGCCCGTCCGCGATCGCAGCTATCACCCGGACCGCTTCGCCCGCGCCGACGGGGAAGCGCCGCTCCAATCGCTCGAAGGACTCTCGCTGGGCCTGGACCTGACGGTGCGCTGGACCGTCGACCCGACGCGACTGGCGCAGCTCGCCGCCTCGCTGCCCGACGACATCGAAGGCGACGTGATCGCCCCCGCGCTGCAGGGCATCGTCTACCGCCAGATCGCGACGCACACGGTGCGCGAGATCTTCTCGACGCAACGCGGCCCCATCCAGGCCGCGCTGGAGTCGGAGTTGCGCCGCAAGCTGGCGGTGGACGGCATCGTGCTGCGCGGCCTGGAGATCGGCAACGTGGACCTGCCGCAGGAGTACCGCGCCGGTCTGGAGAACCTGCTGTCCGAGGGGCTGGCCAGCGAGAAGATGCGCTACACGCTGGAGCTCAAGGAGAAGCAGGTCAAGCAGACCGAGCTGGAGGCCGCCGCCGAGAAGGTCCGCCGCGAAACCTCCGCCGAAGCCGCGGCGCGCGAGCAGATCATCGCCGCCAAGGGCCAGGAAGAGGCGATGAAGCATGTCCTGCCGTTCAAGCAGCGCCAGGTCGAACAGCGTCAGCTGGAAGCCGAGGCCGAGCGCGTCGCGCGGGTCCGCATGGCCGAAGGCAACGCGCAGGCGCGCGGCATCGAAGCGGAGGGCGAGGCCAAGGCGCGCGAGAAGCTGGCCGACGCGGAGGCCTATCGCCAGACGCGCATCGGCAAGGTCGCGGTCGACCAGATGGCGGCCGAGGGCGTGCTGCTGAGCCGCCATCCGCTGCTGATCCAGAAGGCGATGGCGGACAAGCTCTCCGACAAGGTGCAGGTGATCATCGCGCCGCCGCCGTCGGACGGCGGATTCATCGGCAAGACGCTGCTGGGAAAGAAGCAGGAGGCGCGTCCGGACGGTCGTCCGGAGGGAGAAGGCGAGGGGACCTCGCAATGAATCGCCACCGATCCGCCACGTTCCTGCTCCCGTCCTTGATCCTGAGTCGAAAGGGTTCCGACATGTGCCGCATGAAACTCGTGATGGCCGCTGCCATCGCCGCCGTCGCCGTCCAGCTGCTCTGTGTCCACTCAGCCAATGCCGCCACGTCGACGTCCGCCGTCGCCATCCCCACCACGGCTGCGGCTGACGATGCCGCGCCCAAGCCGCCGATCAAGCGCGTCTCGCCGGACGACGCGGCACCGCGCACCGCGCTGGTGGTGCAGGACAACGTCGCGATGCGCGCGGCGGCGAAGGACTCGTCGCCGGCGCAGGCGCAGCTCTGGCGCGGCGAGGCGCTGGAGATCCGCGGCGAGCGTCCCGACCACTTCCAGGTCTACGACTACCGCCGCGAGCGCGGCGGCTTCGTCCGCAAGGCCGCGCTGCTGCCGCTCAACGGCCCGGCCGCGCAGCCGGAGGCGCTGCTGGCCGCGCTGCGTGTCGTGCGACAGCAGCCGGGCGCGGAGTCGCTCGGCCTGGGCCTGGCCGCCGCCTACGTGCAGGCGGCGGGCGCGGCGCAGATGAACGGCGTCGACGGCGCGGAAGCGCTCGATGCGATGGGCACGCTCGCCGAGCGGCTGGCCGATCGCGCGTCGCGCGCGCAGTCTCGGTCGGACGGCGTGGCGACGGTCGCGCCGTCCGCTGCGGAAACCCAGGTCGCCGCGCAGCTCGATGTCGCCGCGCGTTACGGCCTGCGCTTCCGCACGCTGGAGCGCGAGGCCGGCGCAATGCAGCTCTGCTACGACGGCGAGGCGTTCCGCCGCGTGCTGGCGATGCCGGCCTCGACGCCGGAGCAGAAGGCGCGCGCCGCGCTGGCGCTGACGCGGGTCGACTGCCTGGGCCCGGTCGCGACGCCGCCGCAGCGCGAGCAGATGGACCAGTGGCGCGCGGACGTGCTCGACAAGGTCGACCTGAGGGACCCGGCGCTGGCGACGCATTGGCGCAACCGCGTCCTGATGCGGCAGTCCGGCGTGTGGAGCAGCCTGGCGTTCATCCGGGCGCGCCGTGCCAGCGCTGCAAGCGCGGCAGGCGCCGCCGGTCCGACGAGTGCGACGGGAGCGGCCGGTGCGGCCGGTGCGACCGCCGCGCCCGTGGCCTTGCAGGTGGACGCCTCGTCGGCCGCCGCGCGCCGTGCGCTCGAAGCGTTTGCGCGCGTGGTGCCGGCTGAGCTGTCCGACGACGATCAGCCGACCTACAACGATGCCGCCATGCGCGGCAATGCGATGCGCTGGGCCGCGTTGCCTGCTGCTGCGCCGGAGCAGGCGCTCGGCGCCGTGAAGCTGGGCGTCGCGCCCGGTCAGCCGGGCGAGACCTGCCTCACCCTGACGTTGAACGGTGCGAAGGAAGGCAACGCGCCGCTGCTGCGCCACTGCGCGTGGGGGCTGGTGATGACGGCCTCGGCGCGGATCAACCGCGAGGGCTCGGCGATCGCGATCGCCTCGGTGCCGGCGGACGGCTGGCGCGAGCTCTGGCTGCTGCGCCGAACCGCGCAGGGCTGGAAGGTGTCGGTGCTGCCGCCGGTGGCGGCGCAGCCGGGCCTGGGCTACGCGGAATTCGCCGGCTGGGTGCCCGGCGGCAGGGAGCTGCTGGTCGCGCGCGAGTCCCGTGCCGAGGGCCGCTACAAGCGCAGCTACGAGCTGGTCGACCTCGACACGCTGGAGACGAAGCGCCAGGCCGGCGACGTGACGATGCTCGGTGCGTTCCAGCGCTGGCAGGCGGCGGATTGGAAGGGCACCAGCCTGAGCGCGAGGTAAGGGCTGTTCCATTTCGCATGGCGCTGCGGGGGGCTCAGAAGAGGAGCCTCATTCCCTCGAAAGTGGGTCCTCTTCATACCCCCCGCCGCCCACAACTTTGAGTCATGGCAGAAAGGGTTTCGATTTCGAGAATGCATACATCGCATCGACAGGAGGTCGATGGCAGAAAGGCAGAAACGATGTTGCAGCGAATCGAATTCGAAGACGAGCCCGAGGAGGCAGCGCTGGCGCCAGTGCCGGCGTTCCCCGAGCGCGGACGACCGGTGTGGGTGTACAGCAAGAGCCAGAAGCCCTACCTCTATCGGCCGTGGGCGAACCCTTGCTCGCCCGGCGAGTGGCCGTACGACCTCCAGGCGCTCCGCGGCACGGAGGACTACGAAGACATCATCGAGTGGTATGCGCAGAGGCATCCGCATCTGCTGCGAGAGGACTTCCAAGTGATTGATCGGGAACTGGCTCGTTGCGCCGGCGACCGTCAGATCAGTGTCCAAGTGAACCGGGATCCCGAGGAGCACAACATGGACTTGCAGTTCACGCTCTTCGGCTATGCGCCGGACGCTGAGTATCCCTATCCCGAGATCGAAAACTTCTACGCACTGTACGAGTCCGTCCCGGCGATCAAACGCCTTTGGCTGGTCGTCTTTGCGCAAGCATGGCCCGGTCGCTTTGAGGACCGGCAGTGCCTATTACGGAGTGTTCCTGCGCGCTCGCGACCTGGCAGGCATTTCCCAGCGACATCCCAAGGCTCACCAGTGGACCCAGGAGCACTACGAACGTGAGGGCGAATTGGAATTCGCCAAGAGGCTGGGTACCCTGCGCCGCAGCAGGAACCATGCTGACTACTCCACCGAACGGCACATCACGCGGAAGGAGGCGGAGGCGGCCATGAACCTGTCGCAGCAGATCCGCGCGGAGCTTCGGGTGATTGCAGGTCGTCGGCAGTAGTGGGACGGCAGCAACGGGCCGGTGGACAAATCTGACCCGGTCAGTCCGCCGTGAGCTTCACCAGCACCTGCCGCAGCCGCTGCGCGTCGATGGGCTTGGTGAGGAACTCGTTCATCCCGGCGGCGAGCGCCTCGTCGCGTTCCTGGACCAGCGCGGCCGCCGTCAGCGCGATGATCGGCAGTTCGGTCGCGTCGTAGCGCTGGCGCAGCTGCCGAGTCGCCTCGTGGCCGCTCATGACCGGCATCTGCACGTCCATCAGCACCGCGTCGAAAGGCTTGCCCATGCTGGCCGCGGCCGTCACCGCCTCCACCGCCTGGCTGCCGTCGCTCGCTTGCGAGACCTCCGCGCCCCACTGCTCGAGCATGGCCACGGCGATCATCATGTTCACCGGGTTGTCCTCGACCATCAGGATGCGGCGCCCCGCCAGCTCCGCGTCGTCCGCCGGCGCGCGGCGTTGCGCGCTCACCGGCGCGGGCGCCGCGGGCAGCGGCAGCTCGGCCCAGAAGGTCGCCCCCGCGCCCGGCTGGCTGTCCACGCCCACGTCGCCGCCCATCAAGGTCGCCAGCTCGCGGCAGATCGACAGACCCAGGCCCGTGCCGCCGTAGCGGCGCGTGGTCGATTCGTCCGCCTGCGTGAACGGCTGGAACAGCCGCTCCTGCATGGCCTCGGCGATGCCGGGGCCGGTGTCGCTGACCTCGACGCGCAGACGGCGCTCGTCCAGCCGGCGCACCCGCACTGCCACGCGGCCCTGCTCGGTGAACTTCAGCGCGTTGCTCAGGTAGTTGCTCAGGATCTGCCGGGTGCGCACCGGATCGCCGATCACCCAGGCCGGCACCGCATCGTCCACGTCGATGCTGAAACCCAGCCCCCGCGCCTGTGCCAGCGTCAGGTAGCCCATGCGCATCGTCGCCAGCATGTCGCGCAGGGCGAAGGGCACCGTCTCCAGCGTCAGCCGGCCGGCCTCGATCTTGGAGAGGTCCAGGATGTCCGACATCAGGCCCGACAGGCTCTCCGCGCTGTCCACCATCTGGTCCAGGTAGTGGCTGCGCGTGTCGCCATCCAGGTCCGGCTGCTGCAGCAGCCGCGCCAGGCCGACCAGGCCGTTCAGCGGCGTGCGGATCTCGTGGCTGATGTTGGCCAGGAACGCGCTCTTGGCCCGGTTGGCGGCCTGCGCCTCGTCCTTGGCCTGCGCGAGCGCGGCCTCGACGCGACGGCGCTCGGTCACGTCTTCCATGATCCAGATCGTGCCGCCGCGGCTCGGGTGGTTCGGGTCCACGGCACGCGCCAGGATCCGGCACAGGAACCGGCTGCCGTCACGGCGTCGCATCAGCCGTTCGACCTCGACCTGCTCGCCCGCGGCCAGGCGCGGACCGAGTTCGTGGCCGACGGCCTCGTAGTCTTCCGGGTTGGGCCACACCACGCTGCCGGCCTGGCCGATCAGTCCGCCCGCGGGCCAGCCGAACATCTCCTCCACCAGCCGGTTGGCCTGCACGAAGTGCTGGTCGCGCGTGAGCGCGATGCCGATCGACGCGTTCTCCAGGATCGCCGCATGGACCAGCCGGGTGCGCTCGGTGTCGCTGACGTCGCGCGAGTTGACGACCAGATAGGACATCCCGTCCATCACGAACGGCGCCGCCGACAGCAGCATCGGGATCGGCTGTCCGCGCCGGTTGACGAAGGTCGCCGGCAGGTCGCTGACGCGGCCGTGCAACCGCAAGGCCTCGACCAGCCGCTCGCGGTCGGCGATGTCCTGCCAGATGCCGAGTTCTTCGGAACTGCGGCCCAGCACCTCGTCGGCGGTGTAGCCGCTGACCAGCTCGAAGGTCTTGTTGACCATCACGTAGCGGCCGCTGACGGTCTCCGTCAGCGTGACGACGTCGGGGCTGGTCGCGAACAGGTGCGACAGCAGCGCCTCCGAGCGGCGCAGCGCGTCCTGCGCGCGCGAGGTCTCGGTCTGGTCGATGAAGAAGGACAGCGTCGCGGGCCCGGTGGCCGCGTCCACGCGCACGCTGGTGGCCTGCACCAGTCGGCGGCGGCGCGACAGCGTCCGCAGCCGGAATTCCGTCATCGGCAGCATCGCGCCGACGGGCAACGCCTCGATCTTGGCGGCGCGCTGGCGGGCGCGTTCCTCGTCGCCGGGCTCGTAATGCGAGAACAGGTCCTGCCCGATCATCGACGAGCGCTGCGTGTAGCCGAACATCGCCATGGCCGCCGGATTGGCATCCATCACGCGGCCCCAGCGGTGCAGCACCAGCGGCGACGGCGAACGGCGGAACAGCTCGCGGTAGCGCGTCTCGGTGGCCACCATGGCCTGCTCGGTCTGGACCTCGTCCGTGACGTCGCGGCCCACGCCCCAGTAGCCGCGGAAGTTGCCCTTGGCGTCGAAGCGCGGCTCGCCGCTGATCGACACGTAATGCAACGTGCCCTCCGCGGTCGTGCGCCGCATCACCAGGCCGCGGAACGGACGGTGGGATTCGAGGTCGGCGCGGTGCGCGTCGAGCTCCTCGTCGGTGAGGCCGAGGTGCTCGATCTCCCACGGCGCGCGGCCGAGCCGCTCCGCCATCGAGAGCCCCGAGGCGCCGGGGTTGTGTTCGGTCAGGTGGGTGAAGCGGAACTGGCGGTCCATCTCCCAGTACCAGTCCGCCGCCATGTTGAGCAGGTGGCGGAAGCGCGCGTGCCGGTCGTTGACCTCCTGCATCGCGCGCCGGATCAGCTTGGCCGTGCCCAGGCCGACGACCAGCCCCGCGGTCAGCAGCAGCAGCTGCGTCAGCAACCGGGCGGTCAGCCCGACCGGCGCGGCGCCGACCTGGATCCAGCCGCCGAGTTCCGCGGAGGCCAGCCCGCCCAGCGCGGCCAGTCCCAGCCCGAACAGCGACAGTCCCGTGCCGAGACCGATCATGCCAGTCCCGAGCGCGACCATCAGACCCATGATGCCCAGGCTCGCGGCATTGAGCCCGAGCTGGCGCGAGACCGCCAGCGACAGCGCCGTGGCCATCGCCAGGCACATCAACGCGACCGCCGCCGCGGGGCCGTGCTGGGCGGGGAGCCGCCACAGCATCGCCAGGCCGGCGAAGGTGGTCACGAGGGCGAACACCGGTGGCAGCAGGCCGCCCAGAGGCTCCGACGCGCCGGCGCTGGCCAGCAGCAGGACCCCGGCCATGCCGGACAGCAGCACGCACGCGGCCATGAACAGCCGCGCGGCGCGCCATTGCAGCTTGGCGGGCAGGCTGTCGCCCCGCGACAGTTCATGCCCCACCAGACTGCTCAGATCGTCCTGGGAATCCTTGCTCACTCGACCCCGCCCCAACTCGTTGTGTATGGACATGCCCTTTCTCTCCTTGGAAAGGTTCCGGGGCGAGCGGCATGCCGGATCGGCGCGCGGCGGCCCGGATTGCAACGTCCGGTAACGGAGTCTCGGCGAGCGGGGGGTGTTCTGGAGAGGAGAGGAATCCCCAAACGCGTCCAGTTCGGTGCGCGTTCGGGATTTCTGCCAATTAATTGGCGGGCGTCAGCGCCTGCGGATCAGGCCGGCCGGGCCGGGCGCAAGGCGTCGCGTGTCGCCAGCGCCACACGGCGCGCGGCGGCGGCGAAGTCCTCGCCGGAGGAGGCGTACAGCACCGCGCGGGAGGAATTCACGATCACCGTGCCACCGCCCTGGCGCCAGCCCGCGGAGACCGTGGCCGCCGCGTCGCCGCCCTGCGCGCCCACGCCCGGGATCAGCAGCGGCAAGGTCGGGGCGAGCTCGCGCACGCGCTCGATCTCCTTCGGGTAGGTCGCGCCGACCACCAGGCCCAGCTGGCCGTTGACGTTCCAGTCGCCCTGGGCCAGCGCGGCCAGGTGCTCGAACAGGCGCGGCTGGCCCGGCACGTCGGCCAGGCGCTGCATCTGCCAGTCGTCGCCGCCCGGGTTGGAGGTGCGGCACAGCAGGAAGGCGCCCTTGTCGGCGTAGCGCAGGTAGGGCTCGACGCTGTCGCGGCCCATGAACGGCGACAGGGTCACCGCGTCGGCCTGGTAGCGCTCGAAGGCCTCGCGGGCGTACTGCTCGGCGGTGGCGCCGATGTCGCCGCGCTTGGCGTCCAGGATCACCGGCACGTGCGGCGCATGGCGCTTGATGTGGGTCATCAGCTGCTCGAGCTGGTCCTCGGCGCGGTGCGCGGCGAAGTACGCGATCTGCGGCTTGTACGAGCTCACCAGGTCCTTGGTGGCGTCGACGATGGCGGCGCAGAAGTCGTAGATCCGGCCGGCGTCGCCCTTCCAGGGGCTGGGGAACCTGGCGGGATCGGGATCCAGCCCGACGCACAGCAGGGAGTCGTTGAGGCGCTCGGCGGCCTGGAGCATCGACATGAATTTCATGTGCGGTATTGTCCCGCTTTTGTGGGCGAGGGGAGGCGGGGATGGACGTGTTGAGAACGGCGCGACTGCGCCTGCGGTGGTTCCGGCAGTCGGACGCGGCCTTCGTCCGCGGGCTGCTCAACGAGCCGGCCTGGATCGAACACATCTACGACGCGCAGGTCCGCACCGACGAGCAGGCCGCGGCCTGGATCCGCGAGCGGCTGGAGGCGCGGTACTGGCTGCTCGGTTTCGGTTTCTGGGCCGTGGAGCGGCTCGAGGACGGCGAACTGCTCGGCCTGGCCGGCGTGATCCAGCGCGAGGGGCTGCCGCATCCGGACATCGGCTACGGCTTCCCGGCGCGGTTCTGGGGGCATGGCTATGCGCGGGAGGCCGCCGCGGCCACCTTCGACTACTGCCGGCAGGTGCTCGGGCTGCGGCATCTGCTGGGCACGACCGCGCCGGAGAACGAGCCGTCCGGGCGCGTGCTGCTCGCGATCGGCATGAGCGACGACGGGCTGCAGCAGACGGAGGCGCACGAGGGCCTGTCGCGGGTCTATTCCTGGCACGACCCGGTCGCGCGCAGCGACGCCGAGGAGATCGCCGCGCTGCGGTCCCGATGGCACGCCGCGTTGCGCGGACCGGCGCGCCCGACCTTGATGGCCTGCGTCACCCCGGAGACCGTCGATCGCGTGATGGCCAGCCGCACCGACCTGTCCCCGCAGGCGCTGGACCATCTGGCGCAGCGCTGGGCGCCGCTCGCGGACGATCCGACGCTGCGCGCGGTGAAGACCCCGGCGGGCTGGCGGCTGGAAGTGCCGGCCGACCGCTGAAGCCCGCGCGCGTGCGCAGGCGCGCTTAAGCGTGGCTGAAGTCGGCGGGGGAGGGCCTCGCCTATGCTCGGTGCCATGGACATTTCTGCTCAGCCCGCCGCGCGCATCCTGCTCATCGAGGATGACGAGCGTCTGGCGCAACTGGTGGCCGAAGCGCTCAGCAAGGCCAACTATGCGGTGACCGTCTGCGGCGACGGCCTGGCCGGCGAGGCGCTGATGCGGCAGGAGCCCTTCGACCTGGTGCTGCTGGACGGCCACCTGCCGGGCAAGGACGGCTTCGACGTGCTGCGCGACACGCGGCGCGATTTCCCCGGCCGCATCGTGATGCTGACCGCGCGCGACGACGACATCGACCAGGTGCTCGGCCTGGAGGGCGGCGCGGACGACTACATCGCCAAGCCGGTGGCGCCGCGCGTGCTGCTGGCGCGGCTGAAGGCGCTGCTGCGCCGCGACGCGCTGCCGGCGGCGCACCCGATCGGCGAGGCGCTGCACTTCGGCCCGCTGACGCTGCTGCCGCAATCGCGCGAGCTGCGTCTGAACGGCGAGCCCGTCATCCTCACGACCGCCGAGTACGAACTGCTGAACTTCCTGGCGCACCGCGCGGGGCAGGTGGTCAGCCGGGACGACATCATGCAGGGCCTGCGCGGGCTGGAGTTCGACGGGCTGGACCGCGCGATCGACGCGCGCATCTCGCGGCTGCGCAAGAAGATCGGCGACGACGCGCAGGCGCCGGTGCGGATCAAGACGGTGCGCGGGCAGGGCTACCTCTTCGCGATCGACTGATGGCCGCGATCACGCTGCGCGCCTCGCTGTTGCGGATGGCGCTGGGACTGGGGCTGGCGGTGCTGGCGCTGATCCTGCTCGTCGAGGGCCTGGTGCTGATCGGCGCTTCCGAGGTCACCAACGACTACGTCCGCAACTTCATGCGCGGCACGGTGGACCTGCTGGTGCGGGACCTCGCGCCGCTGGACCCGCCGGCCCGGCGCGAGCGGGTGCGCGAGCTCGACGCGCAGTTCGACTATCCCGTGCGGCTGATCCGCACCGATCTTGCGCAACTCAGCGCGGACCAGCGACGCCGGCTCGAACGCGGCGAGGTGCTGGTGACCGGCTTCAATCGCCGCATCTACGCGGCGCTGCCGGGCGAGCCCGACCAGCTGCTGCTGCTCGGACCGCTGGATTCCAAGCGGGGCGGCGAGCTGCCCAAGGAACTCGCCGCGCAACTGGGCGTCGCGGTGGTGATCGCGCTGGCGGTCGCCGTGATCGCATGGTGGCAGCTGAGGCCCTTGTGGCGCGATCTGCGCGGCTTGCAGCGCGCGGCCGAGCGCTTGAGCGCGGGGCGGCTCGACACCGAACTGCCGCCGCTGAAGAGCCGCCTCTTCGCGCCGGTGGCTGCGGCGACGCGCGCGATGCTGGAGCGGCTGGCCGCCGCGATGGCGACGCAGCGCGAGCTGACCGGGGCGGTCTCGCATGAATTGCGGACGCCGCTGGCGCGGCTGCGTTTCGCGGTCGATGCGCTCGTGGACGAAGACGACCGCGATCGCCGCGAACAGGCGGTGATGGCCTGCGAGCGCGACATCGCCGAACTCGACGAACTCATCGATGCGAGCCTCACGCTGGCGCGGCTGGACATGGGCGCGCTGCAGCCGCACGTGATGCAGGGCAACCTGGGCGACATGCTCGCGAAGGAGGCGGCGTCGCTGGCGCCGCTGCTCGACGGCAAGGCGCTGGATACCGACCTGCGATTGCCGGACGTGCTGCCCTTCGATGAACGGCTCCTGCCTTACGCGATCCGCAACGGGCTGCGCAACGCGGCGCGGTATGCGAAGGGGCGGATCCTGCTGAGCGCGTGGGTGGAGGCGGGGCAGCTCTGGCTCGCGATCGACGATGACGGCGAGGGTGTGCCGCCGTCCTTGCGCGAGGCGGCGTTCGAGCCCTTCAAGCGATTGGAGCGCAAGGGGCGCGGCACGCGCGGTTTCGGCCTGGGGCTGGCCATCGTGCGGCATGTGGCGCATGCGCACGGCGGGCATGCGCGGCTGGGCGAGGCACCGCGCCTCGGCGGCGCGCGGTTGCTGCTGTACTGGCCGGCGGAAGCGGCCTGAAGACCCCAGTACTGCCACCGCCGCTGGCCCTCACCCCCGCCCTCTCCCGCAAGCGGGAGAGGGAGTCCGACCGACGCCACTCGCGGCGTCGCCGCCTGTTTCCCCCTCTGCCGCTTGCGGGAGAGCAACGTGTCAAACCCCTGCGGCAGCAGAAGCGCTGTGACGCTTACTCCCTCTCCCGCTTGCGGGAGAGGGCAGGGGTGAGGGCCAGCGGCCGTCGCAGTGCGCAGACCGCCCCGCGTGAAGCTTCGTCAAGCGCTGCGGACGCCGCTGTCATCGACCGTCACACAAGCGCTCAACTCGCTCCACAGACGCGGCGGGGTCGAATTCCCAGAATGAGCTCCATGTCGAACGAGCCTGGCCACTGACCCAGGCGACCCGGAACGACAGATCGATCAACAGCTCTGAAGGAGTTCCAGATGAACAGCAACAACAACACCCGCACGTCGATCAACGGCAAGAACGCCGGTCTGCTGGCCGCCGCGGCCGTCGCACTGACGCTGGGCGCGGGCGTCGCGCACGCCGACCCGGTGACCCCGTATTACATCGGCGGCGACGTCGGCAAGACCACGCAACGCGTGGACGGCAACTCGCAGAAGCGCACGTCGGACAGCTACAGCATCTTCGGCGGCTACAAGTTCAACGAGAACTTCGCGGCTGAAGTGGGCTACAGCGACCTGGGCAAGGTCGACTTCGGCGGCGTGACCGCGAAGAACAAGGTGTACTCGCTGGACGGCATCGCCCGCGCGCCGCTGGGCGCCGGCTTCGGCGTCTACGGCAAGGTGGGCCTGGCGTACGCCCAGCGCGACTTCAACAACGGCCTGGGCGACAAGGACAAGACCGGCCTGAAGCTGGGCGTGGGCGTCGACTACGCGCTGACGAAGAACGTCTCGCTGCGCGCCGAAGCCACCCGCTTCAACAACATGCCGCAAGCCAACGGCTTCGACAAGAAGGACGATCGTCTGAGCATGGGCGTCGCCTACCAGTTCTGATCGACCGCGTTTGACCGGTGCCGATTCCCCCCGGCGCCGGCGCCTGACGGGGGCTGCTCCGAGCGACACCCGACCCCCGATTCCCCGCCAGGTGAAGGGCAGTGCAGAAATGCACTGCCCTTTTTTCATGGCGATCGGACAGGCGCGTGTCGTGGTGGCGGCCTCGCGCCGGCCCCATCGACGCACAGGCGGGTCATGGGCGCGCGGGCTTGTTCCCGATGGAATGCCACTGCGCCGTCACCCGACGGCGTGACTCGTCGACGCCAAGGTCGTGAGTCCCACTTTCCTTCGAGAACATCGACATGACCGCAATGATTTCTGACAAGACCCGCGCAACGACCGCTGCCGTGGACGGCGCCTTCCACGAACAGGACCTGGCCTTCCGTGAGCTGACCGACGCGGAGATCGACGCCGTGCACGGCGGCGATTCCTGGGCCGGCACGCCGGCGGGACGCGCCACCGCGGACGGCGCGGCCTGTGCCAACACCATCCTGGCCTGGAGCGGCATCGGCGCGACCGTCGGCGGCATCGGCGGCAGCTTCCTCAGCGTGCTGGGCGGCTGGGCCATCGGCGGCGGCTTGGCGGCGCAGTACTCCAAGGCATGCAACATCACGCGGTGAACGCCGACGACGCCGGACCTCCGTCGGCGCCGGGGCTGCTCCGGACCGCGGCGCGCGTGATCGCCGCGAGCGCGGGCGCTCGTCTCGTGCTGGCGCTGCCGGGTTGCTGCGCGGCCTGGTCGTACCCGGAGCTCTTCCTCGCGATCATGGGCGCGATGCTGTGGGGGGCCGTCGTCTTCAGGGTGACGGCGGTGTTCCTCGCGGCGGCCGTCGACGGCACCCGTCCCCGCGTCTCGCGCAGCGCCGTCGCCCTGCTCGGACTCGTGGTCGCCGCGATCGGCGCGGAGGCCTTCTGGGCCCTCGCCGCCGCCGCGCCGCAAGCCCTGGCGGGCATTGCGCTTGAGGTCATCGCCGGGGCCTGGATCGCCTGCTGCGCCGTGCTCGTGGGTCACCGCTGGCGTCGGCCCGACGTGCCGGATCCGGACGCTTGAACGAAGCGCTTGAACGAGACCCTTGAACGAGACCCTTGAACAGGAGGTCGATAGCAAAAAGGGGCAGTGCACGAATGCACTGCCCCTTTCTTGCGATCCGGCCGATCGACCGGCGGCCAATCGACAAATCAACCGATCAGATCCGCTTCGCCAGCGCTTCCGCCGTGCCGGTGTAATTCCCGGGCGTCATCGCCAGCAGGCGCTGCTTCTCGGCCTCGGGCAGCTCCAGGCCCTGGATGAAGGCCTGGATCGATTCGCGCGTGATCGCCTTGCCGCGCGTCAGTTCCTTCAGGCGCTCGTACGGGTTGGGCAGCGCGTAGCGGCGCATCACCGTCTGGATCGGCTCGGCCAGCACTTCCCACGACGAATCCAGGTCCGCGTCCAGCGCGGCCTGGTTGAGTTCCAGCTTGTCGAGGCCCTTGGTGAGCGAGTCGTAGCCCAGCAGCGCGTAACCCAGCGCCACGCCCATGTTGCGCAGCACCGTCGAGTCCGTCAGGTCCCGCTGCCAGCGGGAGATCGGCAGCTTCTGGCTCAGGTGCGTCAGCACCGCGCTGGCCAGGCCGAAGTTGCCTTCCGCGTTCTCGAAGTCGATCGGATTGACCTTGTGCGGCATCGTCGACGAGCCGATCTCGCCCGCCTTGGTCTTCTGCTTGAAGTAGCCCAGCGACACGTAGCCCCACACGTCGCGCGACCAGTCCACCAGGATGGTGTTGGCGCGCGTCACGGCGTCGAACAGCTCGGCCATGTAGTCGTGCGGCTCGATCTGGATCGTGTACGGGTTGAAGCTCAGGCCTAGCTGCTGCTCGATCACCGACCGGCTGAACGCCTCCCAGTCCTTCTCCGGATAGGCCGACAGGTGCGCGTTGTAGTTGCCCACGGCGCCATTCATCTTGGCCAGCAGCTTCACCTCGGCGATGACGGTGCGCGCGCGGCGCAGGCGCGCCACCACGTTCGCGATCTCCTTGCCGACGGTCGTCGGGCTGGCGGTCTGGCCGTGCGTGCGGCTCAGCATCGGCGCGGCGGCGTGGGCCTGGGCCATGGCGGTCATCTTCTCGATGACGCGGTCCAGCGCCGGCAGGATCACCTGGTCGCGCGCGGCCTTCAGCATCAGGCCGTGGCTGGTGTTGTTGATGTCCTCGCTGGTGCAGGCGAAGTGCACGAACTCGCCGGCGCCCTCCAGCTCCGCCTTGCCGGCGAACTGCTGCTTGATCCAGTACTCCACCGCCTTGACGTCGTGATTGGTCGTCTTCTCGATGTCCTTGATCGCCTGGGCGTCGGTCTCCGAGAAATCCGCCACCAGCGCCCGCAGGAACTCGCGCGAGGCCGTGGACAGCGGCTTCAGTTCCGCCAGGCCCGCGTCGGACAGCGCGATGAACCATTCGATCTCCACCTGCACGCGACGGTGCATCAGGCCGAATTCGGACAGCAGCGGGCGCAGCGCGGCCATGCGCGACGCATAACGGCCATCCAGGGGCGACAGGGCGGTGAGGGCGGAAAGATTCATGGCGCGCGGGGGCCGGAACCGGCCATTCAGGGGGTGGGACAAACCCGGGGATTCTACAGAGCGGGTCACAATGGCGCCGCTTCGGCCTGCCGACGCCCGAGGGAGGACGTCCGGCAGGCCTGCACGAGCGCATTGAGGGAAGTTCGAGGGAAGGTTCGAGGGAAGGCATGCAAGAGAGAAGTCCACGCAAGGGCGCCGTCCGGATGACGGCCCAGGCGGCCATCCTGGCCGCCGCGTCCGCCGTCACGATGACCGTGCTGAGCGGCTGCAAGCCCGGCGGCGACGCGCCCCGGCCGCTGGCGCCGGTGGAAGCGGCCTCCGCCAGTCCGGCGGTCAGCGCCACGCTGCGCCAGCAGAGCGACGAGGTGCTCGCGCGCTACCGCCAGATGATCGTGCTGATGGACGGCGAAGCCGCGCTCAAGCCTGCGGAACGCGATGCCGTGCGCGCCGTCGGCATGCTGCTCTTCCACGACATGCAGGACAGCATCCGCGCCCTCGGCGAGACGGCGGCCAAGAGCACCGACCCCGCCGGCCTGGCCGCGCTGTCGGACTTGCTGGACCGCGTCGAGCAGGAGCCGTCGTGGTTCGACGCCGACCGGCTCGCCTTCAAGGAATTCCTGACGCAGCTCGCGCAGCAGTTCTCGACCTCGCAGAGCATCGCCGGCCTCAAGCTGGCCAAGCGCGCCGGCGAGGACCTCAGCGTCCTGGCCGAGATCGAGAACGCCTACGAGCAGGAACTGCGCGACACCTTCGGCCGCTTCGCGCAGCGCGGCATCGTGCCCAAGCGCGAGAAGTGGACCGACTACGTCGCCAAGCTCAAGCGCCTGTACGCGCGCGACCGCATCCTGAAGGACTACGCGACCATCCTGCCGGACCTGCAGGCGCGTCCGAGCGTCACCGACACGCCGGATGACGCCGCACCCGCGACGACAACGACTGCGCCCGCCGCCGCGGCGACGCGTGGACCGACCAAGCAGGAGCGCGAGTTCTTCGGCCGCCAGTTGCCGCCCAAGACGGTGCTGCTGACCTTCGACGACGGTCCGCATCCGCGCTACACCGACGAGATCCTGGAGATCCTCAAGCGCTACCAGGCGCCGGCCGTGTTCTTCGAGCTGGGGCGAAACCTCGGCAGCGTCGATGCCAGCGGCAAGATCAAGCCGGGCCCCGGCAGCGAGGTCGCCAAGCGCGTGCTCGCCGCCGGCCATCCGATCGCGAACCACAGCTTCAGCCACGGCGTGATGTCGAAGTTCGAGCTCGACAAGGTGCGCCAGGAAGCCAGCTCGACCGAGGCGCTGCTCGACGCCGCCGGCCGCGACGGCCAGGCGCTGTTCCGCTTCCCCTACGGCGCGCGCAACGACGCGGCGCTGGGCGCGATCGAGGCGCTCAAGCTGCGCTCGATGATGTGGAACGTCGACTCGCTGGACTGGTCCGACCCCATCCCCAAGTCCATCGCCGCGCGCGTGCTGGGGGAGCTCGGCAAGCAGCAGCGCGGCATCGTGCTCTTCCATGACATCCATGCGCGCACCGTCGAGGCGCTGCCATTGGTGCTCGACCAGCTCAAGGCGGAAGGCTACAAGTTCGCGGCTTGGAAGGACGGCAAGATCGTCGCGGCCGACACGCCCGCCGCGGACGCGACGCCGCCGGAACTCGCCGGCGCCAACCTCTATCGCGACAGCGTCGCGCTCGTGATCGGCATCGACCAGTACAAGGCCTGGCCGCGACTGCAGCATGCGGTGCGCGACGCCCGCGCGATCCAGGAGACGCTGCAGACGCAATTCGGTTTCCGGCCGGAGAACGTCACCACGCTGACCGACGCCGACGCGACCCGCGCCAACATCCTGCGCGCGCTCAACGGCATGGCGCGCAAGGGCGGCGACGGCAGGCTCAAGCGCGACGACCGCGTGTTCGTCTTCTTCGCCGGCCACGGCAGCACGCGCAAGCTGCCGAGCGGGCGCGACGTCGGCTACATCATCCCGGTCGACGCCGGCACCGACGACCTGCAGACCGACGCGATCGCGATGCCGCAGCTGCAGGAGCTCAGCGAGGCGCTGCCCGCCAAGCATGCCTTCTTCGTCATCGATGCCTGCTACTCGGGCCTGGGTCTGACGCGCGGCGGCGCGCCGGGCGGCAGCTCGAACTTCGTGCGCGACAACGCGCGCCGGCTGGGCCGCCAGATGATGACGGCCGGCGGCGCCGACCAGCAGGTCGCCGACGACGGTCCGGGCGGGCATTCGGTCTTCACCTGGACGCTGCTGCAGGCGCTGTCCGGCAAGGCCGACCTGAACGGCGACGGCCTCATCACCGCGACCGAGCTGGCCGCCTACGTGGCGCCGGCGGTGTCGGCGATCGCGCACCAGACGCCCGCCTTCGGCAGCCTGCCGGGCAGCGAGGGCGGGGAGTTCATCTTCGAGCTCGCGTCCGCGCAGGAGCAGGCGCTCAGCGGCGACAGCAACCAGCTCGACCTCAAGACCAGCGCGCTGGCCAAGCAGGCGGACGACGCCCGCAACGCGCAACTGCAACCGGTGGCGCAGGCCTCCGCGCCGACCGGCGCCGCGCCCGGATCGCCCGCGGCCAGCGCCACCTCGGTGCAGGTCACGCTGAAGGGCCTGGACGGCACCGACACGGCCATCGCCACCAGCGCCGCGCCGGCGCCGACCAGCGCGCGCATCGCCGCGCAACGCGCCAACGACCGCGGCCTGCAGCTCTACAAGGAGCGCCGCTACGACGAGGCCGAGGCCGCGTTCACCGAAGCGCTCAAGCTCCAGCCCAGGTTCGCGCTGGCGGCCAACAACCTGGGCTTCATCTACTACAAGCGCGACAAGCCGGCCGAGGCCGCGCGCTGGTACCGCAAGGCGATCGAGATGGACGGCAGCCGCGCGCTGGCGCATCTGAACCTGGGCGACGCGCTGCTGCGCGCGGGCGACGACGCGGGCGCGCGGGCCGCGTACCAGGCGTTCATCGAGCTGTCGCCCAAGCATGCGCGGGCTGCGGAACTGAAGGCCTGGATCGAGCATCCGGACAGCGCGAAGAAGCCGGAACCGCCGCGGTGATCGGGGATCCCGGCCGCCGCGTCGGCGGCCGGGAGGGCCGGCGGACCAGGCATCGGGCGGGCGTTGGAAAGGACCGACGGCGGGCGGGTTGTCCCTGATGCGAGGGGCATTCCGCCTGCTGCTTAATCCGTCCTTTCCCGCTCGGTTGACGACTGGTTACCGCTTCGTTCGATGCTTTCCCTGGCCTCCGATGGCGCCGCACCGCGCCTGATCCGTGTGCATCAGATGGATCCCCTTGCCTGGGCGCCGCTGCTGGCGGCCAGCGAGAGCGAGGGGCGGCAGATGCTGCGCCGCCTGATGGACGAATGGCGCAGCGGCGCCAACCGTTACGAGCAGCCCGGCGAATCGCTGTGGGCCTGGCTCGACACGAACGGGCAGGTCATCGCGGTGGGCGGGCTCAACGTCGAGCCGCCACCCGGACGTCCCGGCACCGGCCGCATGCGTCGCTTCTACGTGCATCCCGACTGGCGCGGCCACGGCCTGGCGAAGCGTCTCGTGAACGCGGTGCTCGCCAGCGCGCAGGGGCACTTCAGCCGCTTGCACGTCAACTGCGAGGAAGCGGCGTCCGCGACGTTCTGGACCCGCTGCGGCTTCGCGCCGATCGACGCGAACCTCGATCCCCTCGAGCGTCCCGCCCGGTACACGCACGTGCGGCTGTTGCCGCAGTTCCAGGCGGCCTGAGCCTCAGATGACGGCCTGACCGTCGATCAGGACGTTGAACTTCACGGCGGGATTGAGTTCCTGCAGTCGTTCCCTCAAGACTTCCTTTCGGCTGATGTCCTCGTTGCCGAGGAAGACGACGTCCTTGCTGTCCAGCCTGATGGCGAGTGTCTTCGTATCGAGCGCTTCGACAGTGGCGTGCGAGAGGATCACGAGGTTCCTTTCACCGTTGTCCAGCCAGAACTGTTCGATGTCCTTGATGCCGCCGGAGAACTGGGTCAGGTCAAGGACAGCAGTGCCGGACACATACAGCGTGTCCTCGCCCGCCAGGCCGTCGATGCGCTTCAGGTCCGTCTCATCGGAGTAGGTGAGGACATCATCCTGCGCCGTGCCGATCAGGTTCTGCACCCTGGGCGTACTGTGGTCCTTGGCGAGGTAGACCAGGAATTCGTTGTACATCGCTTGCTGGGGAAAGTCGACGCCATGACCGTGCGAAGCGAGGCTCCACGAATCGTCGGTGCTCAATCGCCGTTCCTCCAACGGGTTCTTCGACGCGAGCCAGGAGCCGTTGCCAAAGATGACGCGCGCGGCGTCCGTGTAGTTGAGTGCTTCCGTTCCCGCGCTCTCGCTGTCGTTGTGTGCCTCGAAAACCAGGTTGCCGATCGATCCGTCGAATTCTTTGGCCAATCGGCCGAAGGTAGCCGGGTCGCCGACGTCGAAAACGATCTTGCGGAAGCTGTCAGGAAAATGGACGCTCAGTCGGTCCTTGTCTGCACCGCCCAAGTTGAACAGCGATCCCAGTCGTGAACCTTCCGACTGCACAGTCGCATAGATCACCGCGCTCCGCCAGTCACTGCCTGCCACGCCATTGGCGGTCATGTGATCGTCAGGATCGCCATTGCGGCCGGCGTTGAAGCTGATGGCCACCGAACCATCCGGCCGGGTGATGATCGTTCCGCCGTCGACGACCACGCCTTGCCGCTCTGGCGCCTTCGTTTCCATGTCCCGCGAATGGCCGGACTGGTCGTACCAGCGCGTCACGTAGCCCTTGTCCGTTGCCTCGCGTCCGACGAAGTCCAGGAGCGCTTCGCGATCGACGTGGCCGTGGACATCGAAGCCGATGTCCATCTCCTCGTTGTCGGACGAACGCCGCACGCGAATCGCATGGCCCTCAAGTCCGGCGTTGAGGTCGCGCATGCCGTAGGCTGCCTGCAGGCGCTGGACGTCGACCTCATGGATCGTGCCGATCCCCTCCGCGCGGTCCAGCGTTCCCCCGACCGGCTCGGAGAGTTTGATCGACACCTGTTCGTCGGTCTCTCTCAGATAGTCCCCCTTGACCGGCAACCGGATGAGCTGTTGCGATTCGCCAGGCTTGAACGACACGAGGCCCGCCTGGTCCCCAGTCAACTCGTCCATGGACACCGTGCTCTTGTCCGCTTGGACGGCGAAGCGCACGGACCCGCCCTGGCGCGTGTCTCCCGAGCGTTGCACGAGGAAGACCAACTCGCGCGTGCCGGTCGTGGCTTCGATGACGTGGGCGTCCGACAAGGAGAAACCGGCAGGCTGTGGCGCAACTGCCTTGACCGGCGTCTCCGGTGCGATGGACACGACAGGCTCGACCGGCGTCTCCGGTGCGATGGCCACGGCAGGCTTGACTGGCGTCTCTGGTGCGATGGGTTCGACGGCCTTGACCGGCGTCTCCGGTGCGATGGGTTCGACGGGCTTGACCGACGTCTCCGGTGCGATGGGTTCTACAGGCTTGATCGACGTCGCCGTTGCGATGGGTTCGACGGGCTCGACCGGTATCCCCGTCCTGTCGGACGCTGCGGTTCCTGCCGGAGGGAGGAATGTTGCGGGAGCTTGATCCGTGCCCGGCGACACGGGCGTCGATGCAGGGACTGCGTGCGTCTTGGTGCTCGAGCCGACAGCCACGGCACCGAGCAGGCCGAAGACGCCAAGCCCGACACCGGCCGCCTTCAGCGACGGCGCCTGAGGGAGTGCGCCGCCCGCCGCCATTTCGTCCGGGACGGTTCCGGAGGCGTGGGCACCGATGTCGTCCGCAGCGTAGGCCGCGATGGATGGCTCGGCCGCCGTCGATGCAATGTCGCTGTCGTCATTCGCCGTATTGCCGTTTCGTGGCTCGGGCTCCGCCCCCAGCGATATCGCGGCGTCGTCGTCGCGGCGCGGACGTCGTGCCGCGTGAGGTGCAAGAGTAGTCTTCGATTTCAGGGGGCGCATGAAGGTGATCCGCAGCGGGTGATGAACACAGCCACTGTGCAGCGACTTCCGTCAGCGCGAAATCGCCTCGATTGTCTGCCCGGCCTGCGTCAGGCGTCAGGCGTCATGGCGCGGCAGGTCATTTCGGTAGCGGGTGTCCTCGTCCTGAACGCCCGACTCAGACCGTCTTCGGCGGCCAGTGTGTCGCGCACACCTCGGCGACCTGCGGCAGCGCTTCGATGCGCTGAAGCAGTGCGAAAAATTCGGGCCGGTTCGCCTCCAGGTGTGGCCTCGACCCCGACCACTTCGACACGATCACCGCCATCGCGTCGAGCGCGCCGGGCTTCGCGCCGCTGAGCCACGGCTGCCCGGGGAACATGTCCGCGAAGATCTCCCAGTGCTTGTGCAGCCGGGCTTTCGTGCCCGCGACGATGGCTTCGCGGTCGTCCTGCTCGGTGCGCGTGGAGTAGCGCTCGGGGTAGTCGATGACGCTGATGCAGCTGTAGCAGTTGGCGGCGATGTAGACGAGGCCGCGCAGGATCTGGTCGCGCTGGCGATCGCCGTCGCCGAGCAGCTGCGCCGCCGGGAAGCGCAGGCCGAGGTGCATCAGGATGGCGCCGCTTTCCGTGAGCACGTCGCCGTCGGGCGTGTGCAGCGTCGGGATCTGCATCAGCGGATTGAGCGCGCGCAGCGCGTCCTGCTCCGACGCGTTCTCCCACGAGGACGCATGCACCGTGCGGTAGGCCTGGCCACACCAGCGCAGGCCGATCTCCACGATCGCGGAGCCGGAGCCCCGCGTGCCGTAGAGCACGTAGCCGGCGTCGGGCGCGGCGTCGGGCGCGGCGTTGGTCGCGGCGTCGGTGGCGGCGGTGGGCGTCGGGTGGGAAGCCGGGCCGGACGCTGAGCTGGAAGGCGAAGGGGAGGTGGTCATCACGATCTCCGCGAAAGGGTGCGGAGAGTGTAGGAGCGCCGCCAGGCGCGCGATCAGCGCTCGAAGAACCGCATCCGTTCGTCGTCCGCCGGATGCGAGTTGAACGCGATGCGCAGCAGCTCGCCGGCGCCGGCCTTGGCCCGCTCGCCGACATCGCGGCCGAGGCCTTGCGGCTCGGACGCGCGTTCGGCCCGCGCCTGCGCGGACCGCTTCGAACGCCACTCGCCGAGGCGCTCGAACAGCACCCGCATCGCGCGCGGCGACCGGCCGCTGTCGACGAGCAGGCGCTTCGCCTGCGCGTCCGCCGCGCGTTCGAAGTCGCGCGAATAGCTCGCCTGCATCAGCACCGCCGGCGCGCCCGCGAGCAGGCTCGAGAAGTCGCCGATCGCGACGCCCAGCAAGCCGCCCATCAGGCTCGCCCGCATCGTCAGGCGCAGGCCGTGCTGCTCCCGCACGTGGCCCAATTCATGCGCCAGCACGCCGAGCACCGCGTCGGGTTCGTCGCCGAGCAGCCGCAGCAGCTCGTCGGTGATCACGATGTGCCCGCCCGGCAGCGCGAACGCATTCGGTCCGAAGGTCTGACCGGCGTCGCGGAAGTGCAGCTCGTAGGGCGTGGCGTCCCCCGGTTGGCTCGCCACCATCGCGGCGAAGCGCTCGCGCCACTGCTGCTGCTCGCGCGCCGACGTCGTGCTCGGCTTCAGCAGCAGGCGGTCGATCTGGTCCAGCGCGCCGTCGCCGATCGACTGCTCGATGGCCGCGGGCAGGTGGCGCGCGATCACGTCCGCGGCGGCAGGAACGCCCCAGTGCCAGGTCGTGCCGCCGACGGCCACGACCGCGACCAGCGCCACGATCGAATGCTTCCAGCTGGAGAACCACCGCGCCGCCAGTCCGCCGCCCAGTCCTCGGCCCTGCGTGGAGGCGTCGGCCCAGGCGTCCCAGTCGGCGGCGTCCTTGGCCATCAGCACGCCGCCATCGGGCAGCTGCGCCTGCCGCTGTCCGTGGCGCGTGCGCTCCGGCCATTGCACCTGGCGGATCGGATAGCGGCGCTCGACGCCCGCGAGGTCCTGGTCGTGGACGACCAGCTGCTCGCGTTCCAGCCAGAGCCGGACCGGCCGCGCGCGGGCGCTGCGGCCGTCGAACCAGTCCGCCTGGAGCGTCGCGGCTGCGGCCTCGACCTCCGCGCTGTGCGCTCCGTCCGACACGCCCGGTGCGTCCGGCATCACAGTCCCATGTCGATGCCGAAGAAGTCGCCCGCGAGGTCGCCCGCGGCGTCCTGCGAAGCGCTCTCCTGCCCGGCTACCCAGGTCTCGGGATCGCCGTCCATCGTCAGGCTCACGGCCTCCAGGCGCAGGCGCGCGGTGTGCACCGCGGCGAACGGCCGGTACAGGCCGAGGGTCACCGCCGTCAGCAGCCAGTTCTTCAGCGTGAGCCCGGCCAGCGCGCCGAAGCGCAGCTGGCTGGTGAAGGACAGGTCGTCGGTCGTCGTGCGGTTCCAGACCAGGTTCTGGAAGCGCGCGGTGAAGAACGGTCCGACGAGCGCGAAGAGCAGCAGGTAGGTGATGCCGAACGACACGAAGGTCGAGATCATGATCACGACCTGGGACTTGCTCAAGCTGCTCGCGCCCACGACGCCCATGGCCAGCAGCATCCCGGCCAGGAGCACGAGCAGACCCAGGCCTGCCGCCTTGAGGCACAGCCAGTACACGCTGCCGGCGCCCAGGCGCAGCTCGCCCTGTTGCGCCGCGATGCGGTAGCCGTTGTGCTGGTAGCGCTTGGCGGCCGCCACGATCCACGGCACGACCAGCGCCATGACGATCACGGTCAGCACCACCAGCTGCTCGACGAGGCCGAAACGCGGCTTGCCGTTGACCAGCAGCCCGGCCGGCCCGCCGATCACCTGCGCCGTGAGCGCCACGCCGGACAGGATCCAGACCGGCAGCGCCGGCGCATAGGCGCCATTGAGCGTGCCGGCGAAACCGAATCTCAAGCCGCGCCAGCCGGTGTTGCCCAGCCGGAACTGCATGCCGGCGCGCCACAGCGCCGGCCAGATCGCGGCCATCACGCCGAAGGCCACCAGCCCCGCCAGCGGCGAGAAATGGCCCGCCGCCGAGTACGTGCCCATCAGCACCAGCAGCAGCACATGGCCGCGGAACATCTTCCACGGATCGCCGTGGAAGCTCAGCGCATGGCCGTCGACCAGCGTGTTGGCGTAGAAGTAGCGGATGCGCCGCGCCTTCGCGAACGGCCAGTACAGGCTGGCCGTGACGATCGTCAACAGCAGGTTGACGATCCAGATCCGGAAGTACTCGCTGCCCGACCCGGTGAACTGGATCTCGAGCTTGCGCTTGCGGTATTCCGACAACGGCCATCCGGTCAAACCGCCGGTCGCCGCCCCCTCCTCGTGCTGCTGCATGGATTCCCTCTCTCTGTCCTGTGGTGACCGGTCTCCCTGCGGGATCCGGTCTGTCTCTTGGGCGCACCGCTTGCCTGATGCGCGTCGTCGGCCCCCTCGGCCACGACTCCGCATTTCCCCGCATTCCTCCGTATTCGGGCGGGGCGGGCGGGAGTGTGCGTCACCGGCCCAAGGGACGGCAATACACCCAAATGAGGGCTGCGCCACTGTCGCGTCCGGGAGTCAGTCGCGGAAGGCGACTCGTTAGAATCCCCCGACACCATGAAGCTCATCGGATCCCTCACCAGCCCCTACGTCCGCAAGGTCCGCGTCGTCATGGCGGAAAAGAAGCTCGACTACCAGTTCGAGCTGGAAGACGTCTGGGGCAGCGACAACATCCTCAAGATCAACCCGCTCGGCAAGGTGCCGTGCCTGGTGATGGAGGGGCAGGATTCGATCACCGGCGCGGTGTTCGATTCGCGCGTCATCGTCGAGTACGTCGACACGTTGTCGCCGGTCGGCCGCCTGATCCCCGAGCGCGGCCGCGAGCGCTGCGAGGTGCGCACCTGGGAAGCGCTGGCCGACGGCCTGATCGACGCCTGCATCGCGGCGCGCCTGGAGCGCACCTGGTCCGGCCGCGCGCCGGGCGAGCACAGCGAAGCCTGGGTGGAACGTCAGATGAACAAGGTGCTGGCCTCGCTGCAGGCCATGGCCAACGGGCTGGGCGAGAAGAACTGGTGCTCCGGCAACCACTTCACGCTGGCCGACATCGCGCTCGGCTGCGCGCTCGGCTACCTGGACTTCCGCTTCGCCCAGATCGACTGGCGTGCGTCGCACCCCAACCTCGCGAAGCACTTCGACAAGCTCATGACGCGTCAGAGCTTCCAGGACACGCTGCCGCCCGCGAACGCCTGATCCGGCACGCGGCCCGGCGCCAAGCGTGCGCGCTCCCTCCGAAGGGCGAATCCCCGGCCGACTTCCCGCCGGGGGGCTCAACTGGGCCCACAATGGCCCGGTCCAGCGGGGGATCGATCCAGATCCTCGCTGTCCTGACATTCCGTTGACGGATCCCGGGAGGATTGGATGGGTGTGAAGCGAGCGTTGGCGCCGATCGGGCGCTTTTTCGGTGGCGTGTGGTGGTTCCTGAACGGCACGCGGCGCGTGGTGTTCACGCTGCTGTTCTGGCTGATCGTGATCGGCCTGATCTGGGCGGCGGTGCGCGGCGGCAAGCCGCTGCTGGACAAGACGACGCTCGTGCTGGACATCCGCGGCGATGTCGTCGAGCAGTTCTCCGGATCGCCGCGCGACCAGGCGATCGCGCAGATCAAGGGCGAGGCGCGCGCCCAGACGCGCTTGCGCGACATCCTGCGCGCGCTGGACGCGGCGGCCAAGGACGATCACATCGTGCAGGTCGTGCTCAACCTCGACCAGATGGGCGGCGCCACGCCCGCCGCGCTGCATGAGATCGAAGCCGCGCTGACCCGCTTCAAGGCCAGCAAGAAGCCGGTGGTCGCCGCCGGACTGGCCTTCGACCAGCGCTCGTACTACCTCGCGGCGCAGGCCACCGAGGTCTACGTCCACCCGATGGGCGGCGTGATGATCGAAGGCTACGGCCGCTATCGCAACTACTACAAGGACGCGCTGGACCGCGTGGGCATCTCGCCCAACGTGCTGCGTGTCGGCACCTACAAGAACGCGGTCGAGCCCTACTTCGCCAACGGGCCGTCGCCCGCGACGATGGAGGCCGACGCCTATCTGTACGACGAGCTGTGGGCCCGTTACCAGACCGGCGTCGAGACGGCGCGCAAGCTGCCCAAGGGGGCCATCCAGCGCGCGATCGACGAGCTGCCGGAGCGCCTGAAGGCCGTGGGCGGCGACCCCGGCAAGTTCGTGCTGGCCGAGAAGCTGGTCGACGGCCTGAAGACCGAGGACGAGGTCGAGGCGCTGCTCGAGAAGCGTGGCGCCAAGGACGAGAAGCGCCTGCGCCAGATCGGCCTGGGCGCCTATGTCGCGCAGCTGCCGCCCAAGCTGCCCAAGCCCGAGGGGCAGGTCGGCGTGATCGTGGCCGAAGGCGAGATCGTCGACGGCAGCGCCGGGCCGGGCAAGATCGGCGGCGAGTCGATGTCCAGGCTGATCCGCCAGGCGCGCGAGGACGAGAAGATCAAGGCCGTCGTGCTGCGCGTGAATTCGCCGGGCGGCAGCGCCTTCGCCTCCGAGCTGGTGCGTCGCGAGCTGGAACTGACCCGCGCGGTCGGCAAGCCGGTCGTCGTGTCGATGGGCGGCGTGGCGGCCTCGGGCGGGTACTGGATCTCGATGTCTTCGGACGAGGTGATCGCCGACGCGTCGACGATCACCGGCTCGATCGGCGTGTTCGGCATGCTGCCCACCGGCGAGAAGCTGCTGGACAAGCTCTCGATCCACACCGGCGGCTACGCGACGACCTGGCTGGCCAACGGCTATGACCCGCGGCGTCCGCTGGATCCGCGGATGGCGCAGGTGGTGCAGTCGTCCATCGAGCACATCTACGCCGACTTCACCGGCAAGGCGGCGCAGGCGCGCAAGAAGTCGCCGCAGCAGATCGACACCGTCGGCCAAGGCCGCGTGTGGACCGGGTCGCAGGCGCTGGAGCGCGGGCTGGTCGACAGAACCGGCCTGCTGGCCGACGCGATCGCCAGCGCGGCCAAGCGCGCGAAGCTCGGCGACGAGCCGACGGTGCGTTACGTCGAGCCCGACCGCAGCACCTTCGACCGGCTGCTGACGAGCATGGGCGACGCCGCGGCGCCGTCGCTGCGCGGCATGGTCATGCACGCGCTGGGCGGCATTCCGGCGGTGCCGGCACCGCTGCGCGAGGCGCAGGTCGACATCACCTGGCTGGCCGAACAGGCCGAGGCCGGTCCGGCGGGCTCGAAGCCGCCGGTGCGCGCGATCGTGCACTGCCTCTGTACCGCGCCGTAGCTATACTTCCTCGGATGGCGCCGATTTGTCCGGCTTGCGGGCGCCCAAGAAATGCAGCTAAAGAGGGACACCCGATCCACGGATCGAGACCCGGTGTTCCGCTTCAAGCAGCGGCGCCGGGTTTTGTTTTTTGAGGTGTTCCATGGGATCTGTCGGTGACGTCACACCGCAGCGCTTGTTGTTCGACGAGCCGCTGACCCTGCGCAGCGGCGCCCGCATCGGCGGGTACGAATTGATGGTCGAGACCTACGGCCGGCTCAACGAGGACAAGTCCAACGCGGTGCTGGTGTGCCACGCGTTGAACGCCAGCCACCACGTGGCCGGCACGCACGCCGGCGTCGACAAGAGCGAAGGCTGGTGGGACAACCTGGTCGGCCCGGGCAAGCCGCTGGACACGGACCGGTTCTTCGTCATCGGCATCAACAACCTGGGCTCGTGCTTCGGCTCCACCGGGCCGATGCATCTGAATCCGGACACCGGGCGCGTGTACGGCAAGGACTTCCCGGTCGTCACCGTGCAGGACTGGGTCGACGCACAGGCGCGCGTGCTGGACCGTTTCGGCATCCAGAAGCTGGCGGCGGTGCTGGGCGGCTCGCTGGGCGGGATGCAGGCGCTGGACTGGTCGCTGCGCTACCCGGAGCGGATGCGCCACTGCATCGCCGTGGCGACGGCGCCCAACCTGTCGGCGCAGAACATCGCGTTCAACGAGGTCGCCCGCCGGGCCATCATCACCGACCCCGAGTTCCACGACGGCTTCTTCTACGAGCACGGCGTGGTGCCGCGCCGCGGGCTGCGGGTGGCGCGGATGATCGGCCACATCACCTACCTGAGCGACGACGTGATGGAGGAGAAGTTCGGCCGCCAGATGCGCTCGGCGGAGCTGGGCTATTCGACCTCGGACATCGAGTTCCAGATCGAGAGCTACCTGCGCTACCAGGGCGACAAGTTCAGCGAGTACTTCGACGCCAACACCTACCTGCTGATCACGCGGGCGCTGGACTACTTCGACCCGGCGCGCGAGCACGGGGGCGACCTGAGCCGCACCTTCGCCAGCGCGCTGTGCAAGTTCCTGGTGGTGAGCTTCACGACCGACTGGCGCTTCTCGCCGGCGCGCTCGCGCGAGATCGTCAAGGCGCTGCTCGACAACCGGCGCGACGTGTCCTACGCCGAGATCGACGCGCCGCACGGCCACGACGCCTTCCTGCTCGAGGATCCGCGGTATCACGGCGTGCTGCGCGCCTATTTCGACCGCGTCGCGAAGGAGCATGAGAAGCCGCTGCCGGGCGCTGCTTCTGCGCCGGTGTCCCACCGTCTCCAAGGCGTGGCGGTATGAGTGATCGCGCGGTGATGGACATGATCGCGGAGCTGGTGCCGACCGGCTCGCGCGTGCTCGACCTGGGCTGCGGCACCGGCGAGCTGCTGGCGCACCTGCAGGCCACGAAGGGCTGCACCGGCTACGGCGTCGAGCTGGACGATGCGAACGTGCTCGCCTGCGCGCAGCGCGGCGTGAACGTGATCCAGCTCAACCTGGAAGAGGGGCTGGCGATCTTCGAGGACCAGAGCTTCGACGTCGTGCTGCAGCTGGAGACGCTGCAGAACCTGCGCAATACCGAGGCGATGCTGCGCGAGACGGCGCGCGTCGGCCGGATGGGGGTGGTGAGTTTCCCCAACTTCGCGCATTGGCCGAACCGCCTGCAGATCCTCGCGGGCCGCATGCCGGTGACGCGCGTGCTGCCGTACCAGTGGTACGACACGCCCAACATCCGCGTCGGCACCTACGCCGACTTCCAGATCCTGGCTCGCAAGTGCGGGCTGCGCGTGCTGGACAGCTTCGGCGTGCAGGAGAGCCGCCAGGTCCGCCTGCTGCCGAACCTGATGGCCAGCATGGCGGTGTTCAAGTTCGACCGGGACTGAGCGTCGGCGACCCGTGCGTCGCGCTCACTCCTCGTAGCGTCCGAGCCGCACCATCGTCTGTCCGCTCAGGCCGGCGCGGCGCGAAGGCATGATCAGCACGCACCCGTCGTGCGGCGTGAGCCAACGGCGTCCGCCGTCCTCGGCCAGCGGCGTGCCGGCCTGGGGGATCACCTTCAGGTGGTGCGTCGGCATCAGGAAGCGGAAGGCCGGCGTCACCGCCGTCACGCCCTCGCCGACGCGCACCAGCCGCTGCCGCGCGGGCGCCGGCACGCGCAGCTGCGCGTCCGCCCACGCCGCGTCGACCATCGCCAGGTGGCGCAGGAAGCGCACCGTGACGTCCTGCGCCATGGCCGCGCTCTCCGGCTCCCAGTGCGAGCCGCATTCGACCAGCACGGCCTGCCGGTCGCTCGCCGGATCGGCGAAACCGCCCCGGTCGATCAGGCGCAGGCCCGCCGCATGGCCGGTGTCGACCAGCAGGGTTTCCGGCTGTCCCAGCGCGCGCGCCAGCGGCACGCTCTTGTCCGTCATGCCGCAGATCGTCAGCGCCGGCGCGCCGGCCTCCTGCATCGAATGCAGGTCCAGCAGGACGTCCGCGGCATCGACGAAGGGCGCCAGCTCGCGCGCGCGCCGCAGTTCGACCGAGTCGCGCGCGCCGCGCAGCACCGCGTCGTCCCAGATCCGGTTCATGTCCTCGTCGACGCAGCGCGACGAGAACGGCTCCGACACGTTGAAGCGCCGGAAGGCCTCGACGTTGGCGAAGGCCAGGATCAGCCGGCCGCGCAGGGGCTTCACGCCTTGGTGCAAGAGCCTGTCCAGCGCGATCGCGCCGCACAGCTCGTTGCCGTGGGTCAGCGCGACGACCATCGCCGTCGGCCCCGGCCGGCCGGCATCCAGCACGTGGACGAACTCGACGTCGGTCCCGGTGCCGCGCCGCCAGCGCTCGATCGCCGGCGGCAGGAGCCGGACTTCCGGGTTGAAGGGCGGGAAGCTCTCGGGCAGGGCGGGCGTCATCGTCGTCGAAACGTGGGGGTCGTCCACGGCGGGTGGACCGGCCGGGCGATCCTACACTCCGGCCCCATGAAGACTCTCACCGGCCATGACGGCCTTCCGCTGCACTGGCGGGAATGGGGCGCCGACCTGTCGCTGCCCACCCGCGGCACCGTGCTGATCGTCCACGGCCTGGGCGAACACATCGGCCGCTATGAAGCCGTCGCCGGGCGCCTGAACGACTGGGGCTGGCACGTCGCCGGCTTCGACCAGCGCGGACACGGCGCCTCCGGCGGCCCGCGCGGCGACATCCCGAAGCACGACAGCCTGCTGCTCGATCTGGCCGCCACCATCGACTGCCTGCGCGCCGACGATCGCAAGGGGCGGGGACCGCTGATCCTGCTCGGCCACTCGATGGGCGGCGCCGTCGCGGCCCGCTTCGTCGCCGGGGCCCTGGAGAACGCCCCGTGGTCGCGGCCGGTCGACGGGCTGGTGCTCAGTTCCCCGGCGCTGGATCCGGGCCTGTCCGCCTTCCAGCGCGGGCTGCTCGGCGCCACGCTGCCGCTGGTGCCGCACCTGGCCGTCGGCAACGGGCTGAATCCGGCCTGGGTCTCGCGCAGCGCGGACGTGGTCCAGGCCTACAAGGACGACCCGCTGGTGCACAACCGCATCACCCCGACGCTGGCGCGGATGATCGCCAGCTTCGGCGCCGAGACGCTGCCGCTGGTGCCGCGCTGGACCACGCCGACGCTGCTGATGTGGGCCGGTGCCGACCGCTGCGTCGCCCCCGCCGGCAGCGCCGCCTTCGCCGCGGCCGCCGCTGCGGGCGGGGCGGTGCAGGCCGTGCCCTTCCCGGGCCTGTCCCACGAGATCTTCAACGAACCTGAGCGCGAACAGGTCTTCGCCCGGCTGCGCGCCTGGCTGGGCTCACGCTCCTAGAATCGACGGCACCGACCCCAGGAGACCCCTCATGAACGCACGTGATCCGTCGTTGCCGCTGCAGACCGATGAAATCAGCGCCCTGGGCGCCTTCGCCGAGAAGGTCTGGGACCAGGAGATCGTCCCCGCGCTGACCGACTACATCGCCATCCCCGCCAAGAGCCCGATGTTCGACGCCGACTGGCAGGCCAACGGCTACATCGAGCGCGTCGTCCGCGACGCCGCGCAGTGGGTGGAGGGCCGGAAGATCCCCGGCCTGACGCTGGAGGTCATCCGCCAGGAAGGCCGCACGCCGGTCATCTTCTTCGAACTGCCGTCGACCAAGCCCGAGAGCACCGACACCGTCGTCCTCTACGGCCATCTGGACAAGCAGCCCGAGTTCAACGGCTGGCGCGCCGACCTCGGCCCGTGGACGCCGAAATACGAGGACGGCAAGCTCTACGGCCGCGGCGGCGCCGACGACGGCTACGCGATCTACGCCTCCATCACCGCGCTGCTGGCGCTGGACCAGCAGGGCATCCCCCGCCCGCGCTGCGTCGGCCTGATCGAGGCTTGCGAGGAGTCCGGCTCCTACGACCTGCCGGCCTACATCGACCTGCTCCGGCCGCGCCTGGGTAATGTCTCGCTGGTGGTCTGCCTGGACTCCGGCGCCGGCGACTACGACCGCCTCTGGATGACGACCTCGCTGCGCGGCATGGTCTCCGGCGTGCTCAAGGTCGAGGTGCTGACCGAAGGCATCCACTCCGGCGACGCGTCGGGCGTGGTGCCGTCGTCCTTCCGCATCCTGCGCCAGGTGCTGGACCGGCTGGAGGATTCGAAGACCGGGCGCCTGCTGCCCGAATCCTTCCATTGCGACATCCCCGGCGTGCGCTTCGAGCAGGCGCAGGCGACCGCCGCGATCCTGAAGGAAGAGGTCTACAAGCGCCTGCCCTGGGCCTGCGGCGCGGACGGCGGACCGGTGCTGCCGGTGACCTCCGACCCGGTCGAGGTGCTGCTCAACCGCACCTGGCGGCCGACGCTGTCGGTGACCGGCGTGGACGGTTTCCCCGAGCTGAAGAGCGCCGGCAACGTGCTGCGCCCATACACCGCGTTCAAGCTGTCGCTGCGCCTGCCCCCGCTGATCGACGGCAACGAGGCCGCGCTGAAGCTCAAGGCGCTGCTCGAGGACAACGCGCCGTACAACGCCAAGGTCAGCTTCGTGCCGGACGGTCGCGCCGGCGCCTACGGCGCCACCGGCTGGAACACGCCGGAGCTGTCGCCGTGGCTGAGCCAGGTGCTGGACGACGCCAGCCAGGCCCATTTCGGCCAGCCGGTCGGCTACATCGGCCAGGGCGGCACCATCCCGCTGATGAGCATGCTGCAGAAGGGCTTCCCGGCCGCGCAGATGATGGTCTGCGGCGTGCTGGGCCCGAAGAGCAACGCCCACGGCCCCAACGAGTTCCTGCACGTGCCCTACGGCAAGCGCCTGACCGCCGCGGTGGCGCAGGTGATCGCCGCGCACCCCTGACCGCCGCGGACCCGGTCGGCGGCCCGCTGGCTCGGCGGGTCGCCCCGGTCCGCTGATCGACGCACAGCAGAGGCGGCCCGCGGCGACGCGGCGTCCGCCCGGAGGAGACGGGATGGATCAGGTCAAGGCGATGCGGGTCTTCACCCGCGTGATCGACGAGGGCAGCCTCGCCGGCGCGGCGCGGGCCATGGACCTGGCGCCCGCCGTGGTCACGCGGCTGGTGGCGGATCTGGAGGAGCACCTCGGCGCGCGGCTGCTCAACCGCACGACGCGGCGGCTGTCGCTGACCGACGTCGGCGAGGGCTACCTGGAGCGCTGCCGCCGCATCCTCAGCGACATCGAGGAGGCGGAGGCGCTCGCCTCGGCGGCGACCAACGAGCCGCGCGGCACGCTGCGCGTGCTGATCCCGCCGGCCATCGCGATCCATCAGCTGGCGCGGCACATGGCGCGTTTCCATGCGCTGTACCCGCTGGTCAGCGTCGAGCTGGTCGCGCCGGGCCCCGTCGACACGCTCGACGAGAGCTTCGACATCACCGTCATCTCGACCCGCAGTCCGCTGCAGGGCGACTTCATCGCCCGCAAGCTGGCCCGCACCGAGGTGATCCTGTGCGCGTCGCCCGAATACCTGGGCCGGCGCGGCAAGCCGCAGCATCCCGCCGACCTCAAGCAGCACGACGTCATGCTGCCGCCGATCCACGAGCTGACCCGCGGCGTGACCTTCGAGCGCTGCGGCGCGGACGGGCTCACCACCGAGAGCTTCTTCGCGATCCCGAGCCGCCCGGTGATGACGACCTCCTCGGTCGACACCAAGTACGCCTGCGCGCTGCACGGGCTGGGCGTGGCCGGGTTGCCGTCCTTCGTCGTCGGCGACGCGCTGATGGAAGGGGCGCTGGAGCGCGTGCTGCCGCAGTGGCGCATCTACAGCTACCAGCTGTGGGCGGCGATGCCGACCCGCAAGTTCGTCCCGGCGCGCACCCGCGCGTTCATGGACTTCCTCGTCGAGATCTTCGGCGGGAAGGACGAGGATCCGTGGCTCACCGCCGCGGGCTGCCCGTCGTATCGCGCCGCGCAGGAGTTCCTGGCGGCGCAGGCGGCGAAGGCGGCCGCCACCCCCGCCGAGGGCGACTGAGGCGGCGCGCGGGGCCCCTCCGCGTCGCTTCAGCGCCTGCGGGCGTCAGCGCAGGCTGAAGCCGACCTGCGTGTATTGCGGCTGCAGATCTTCGATCAGGCGCAGCAGCGGCGACAGCTCGATGTAGCGCGTCGCCGTCTTCACGACATAGGCGTAGAAGCGCGGCAGGTCTTGCGCGTAGTGCGGCTTGCCGTCACGGTGCTTGAGCCGGCAGAAGATGCCCATGATTTTCAGCTGCCGCTGCAGCACGGTCCATTCGAGCCGGCGCCAGAACAGGCCGAAGTCCAGCGCCATCTCGTGCGGGTCTTCGCCGTTCGGGTCTAGGCCGAACAGGCCGGCGCGCCGGGCGCCTTCCCAGTAGCGCACCGCCCAGTCGAGCTCCTCGGCCTCTTCCCAGGAAATGAACGCGTCGCGCATCAGCGAGGCGATGTCGTAGGTGACGGGGCCCAGCACCGCGTCCTGGAAGTCGAGGATGCCGGGCGTGGCGAAGGCCGTAGCATCGGCGCCGCCGGTCCCGGCCGGGCAGACCATCAGGTTGCGCGGCATGTAGTCGCGGTGCATCGGCACGCGCGGCTGCGCCAGGACGTTGGCCGACAGCAGCGCCACCGTCCGGTCCCAGTAGCCGCGCTGCTTGTCGTTCCAGGTCTTGCCGTGGTGGGCCTGGACGCACCAGTCGACGAAGATCTGCAGCTCGCGTCGAACGAAGGCCTCGTCGAACAGCGGCAGCGCGCCCTCGACGCGGGCGGCCTCGCTGGTCTGCCAGCGCAGCAGCGCGGTCGTGGCATCGCGCATCAGCGCGCGGGGCACCGCCGTGTCGCCCGCGCGCTGCGCGGCGAGCAACGCGTCCAGGTAGGAGGCGGTGCCGAGGTCTTCCATCAACGCGAAGCCGAGCCCGGCATCGTGCGCGAGCAGCTTCGGCACATGCAGGCCGCGTTCCGCCATCAGCGCGCCGACCTGGACGAAGCTCGCCACCTGGTTGGGCGAGGCCGGATCGTCCATCACGATCAGCATGCCGCCGTGGACGGTGGCGATGCGCAGGTAGCGGCGGAAGCCCGCATCGCTGCTGGCCGCGGCGAGCGTCTCCTCGCGCAGGCCGTGCGTCGTCACCAGCGGCGCCAGCCAGCGATGGAATCGGGCGGCGCGGTCGGCGTCGGGCCAGAGCGGTGACGCTGCGGGCGGGGCGTGCGGGGAGGAAGGGGTCATCGGCGGGGATGCGGAAGGGCCGCTGCGCGAGCGGCCCCGGGGTCGGTGACAAGGCGCTCCGGCGGTCCTGCCGGCTCGCGAGCCTCGTGGATAATGATTCTACAAACCCCGGGCAGCGCGGCGCGATCGACGCGCGGCCGCCTGACCTCTGCAAGACGCTGCCCGCCTGATGCGCCCACCGGTTTCCCGTCCCCGCCCGATCTCGCTGGCGGCCGCCTTGGCGGTCGCCCTGCCTGGCTTCTCTGCCTTCTCCGCGCAAGCGCAGGAGTCCGCCGGCCAGCCGCTGACCCTCAAGTCGGTCAAGCAGTTGCACCAGACCAAGCGCAAGGACGCCCGTCCCGCGCTGGCGCTGAGCGCCGACCGCATCACCAGCGAGATGGACCAGACCTCCACCGCCGAGGGCGACGTCCAGCTGCGTTACGGCGGCATGCTGCTGAAGTCGAAGACCCTGCGCTACGACTACCCGCAGGACCTGGCCACGGCCGAAGGCGACGTCGAGCTGAGCCAGAACGGCGCCGTGCTGCGCGGCCCCAGGCTGGAGCTCTTCGTCGACAAGTTCGAAGGCCAGCTCCAGAGCCCGACCTACTTCTTCGCCGCGACCGGCGGCAGCGGCAGTGCCAAGGCGATCCACTTCCTCGGCGACCAGCGCATGCGCGCCGACGAGGCGACGTACTCGACCTGCCCGGTGTCGGAGAAGGGCGAGCAGGACGCCGCCGATGCCGCCAACGGTCGCAAGGGCAAGCGCGACTGGGAACTGGTCACCAGCAGCCTGAACCTGGACTTCGACGCCGGCGAGGGGGTCGCGAAGGACGCCGTGGTCCGTTTCCTCGGCGTGCCCATCCTGGCCGCGCCGTCGCTGAGCTTCCCGCTCGGCGACCAGCCCAAGTCCGGCCTGCTGCCGCCCAACGTCAACATCGACAACCGCAGCGGCGTCGAGTACAGCCAGCCCTTCTACTGGAGCATCGCGCCCAACCGCGACGCGACGATCACGCCCTTCGTGATGACGCGCCGCGGTCCCGGGGTCGACACGCAGTTCCGCTACCTGGAGCCGGGCCACCGCGGCCAGATCGACTACGCGCTGCTGCCGCACGACCGGGTCACCGGCATCTCGCGCTGGGACCTGCGGCTGAACGCCGACGGCGACGTGACGCCGAACTGGACCTACAACGTCCATACCGAGCGCGTCTCCGACGACGACTACTGGAAGGACCTGCGCAGCCGCATGCTGACGCAGACGCCGCGCCTGCTGTCGACGGACCTGCGCACGCAGCGCGAGTTCAGCTTCAACTGGGGCGAGATGCAGACCTACGCGCGGATCCAGAAATGGCAGCCGCTGCAGGTCGCGCAGATCGAGGACAAGTTCGCCTCGCCGTACCAGCGTTCGCCGCAGATCGGCGTGCGGCTGCAGACCGGCGCCGATGAATCGGTGCTGGCCGGCTACCTCCCGACCGGTCGCCGCGCGCGCCTGGAAGGCGGCCTCGAGGTGGAGTACAACCGCTTCGACCTGCCCGGCGGCGCGCTGGACTCCCAGACGCAGACCGGTGAGCGGATCCACCTGCTCGGCCACCTGAGCCTGCCGTTCAGCGGCGCGGCCTGGTGGCTGATCCCGAAGATGTCGATCAACGCGGCGAGCTACAACCTCGACCAGCCGATCGACGCGGCCGGCCGGCGTTCGATCGGACGCACCATCCCGACCTTCAGCGTCGACCATGGCTGGATCCTGGAACGCAACACCTCGCTGTTCGGCCAGGCGATGCGCCAGACGCTCGAGCCGCGCCTGCTGTACGTCAACACGCCGTACCGCGACCAGAGCGCGATCCCCAACTTCGACGCGGCGCCGCGGGACTACAACTTCGATTCGGTCTTCGCCGAGAACCAGTTCTCCGGCGTGGACCGCGTCAACGACGCCAACATGCTGGCCTTCGGCGCGACCACGCGCTGGATCGAGGACGAGCGCGGCGAAGAGCAGTTGCGCCTGGGCATGGTCCAGCGCTACCTGTTCCGCAACCAGCAGATCACCCCCGACGGCTCGCCGCAGACGCACCGCCTGTCCGACGTGGTGCTGCTGGCTTCGGCGCACTTGAACCAGGCCTGGTGGACCGACAGCACGCTGCAGCTGAATTCCGCCGACGGCAAGGTCGAGCGGACCGTGCTGCGGCTGCGTTATTCGCCAGGACCGTTCCGGACCGTCAGCGCGTCCTACCGCCTCGCCCGCGGGCAGAGCGAGCAGGTCGAGCTGGCATGGCAATGGCCGCTGTTCGGGCCAGACCGCAAGTCGGTCGCCGGCGGACCCGGTTGCGCCGGTGCCTGGTACGGCGCGGGCCGCCTGCAATACAGCATGCGCGACAAGCGCTTCACCGATTCCGTGATCGGCGCGGAGTACGACTCCGGCTGCTGGATCCTGCGCGTCGGCGCGGAACGCCAGGCCACCGGCCGCGCGGAAACCAACACCCGACTGATCCTCCAGCTGGAGCTGGTCGGCCTCTCGCCGCTGGGCTCCAATGCGCTGAAAGTGTTGAGAGACAATATCCCGGGTTACCGTTCGCTGAGCTCCGAGCGCTCGGCTTTTGGCACATATGACTGAACTGCGTTCGATGCGATATCTCCAGCCGGTGGCGGCCACCCTCCTGTCCCTGAGCGCCGCCCTGGCCGGCTCGGCCTCTTCGGCGCAGACGACGCCCGCTCCGGCCCGTGCAGCCTCCGCCCCCGCGCCTGCAGCGGCGGCATCGGCGCCGGCCAATCGTCCGGTCGTCGAGCAGCGGCAGCTCAAGCCGGGCGACTACATCGCGGTGATCGTCAACACCGACATCGTGGCGGCGTCGGAAGTGATCCAGCGCACCGAGCGCGCGCGCGACGAAGCCCGTCAGCGCGGCCAGACCGTCACCAACGAGCTGCTGCACAAGCAGGCCTTGGACAGCCTGGTCGACGAGCGCGTGATCGTGACCTACGCCCGAGAGAACGGCCCGCGCGTGGACGAGCCGGAGCTGGATCGCGTCGTCGCCAACGTCGCGACGCAGAACAAGCTGACGATGCCCGAGCTGCGCCAGCGTCTGGCCGCCGAGGGCATCGACTTCAAGCGTTTCCGCGAGAACCTGCGCGACCAGATGCTGAGCGAGCGCGTCCGCGAGCGCGAGGTGCAGGGCCGCATCCGCATCACCGACGGCGACATCGACAAGTACCTGGAGGAGCGCCAGGCGGCGCTGCAAGGGCGCGCGCAGCTGAACATCGCGCAGATCCTGGTGCCGGTGCCCGAAGGCTCGAGCGTCGCGGTGGTCGCCGAGCGCAAGGCGCGCGCCGACGCCGCGCTCGCCCGCATCAAGGCCGGCGAGGATTTCGCCAAGGTCGCCCGCGAAGTGTCGGAAGACGCGAACAAGGGCCGCGGCGGCGAGATCGGCCTGCGCGCCGCCGACAAGCTGCCCGATGTCTTCGTCGACGCGGTCAAGGGCCTGAAGGACGGTGAAGTGCGGCCCGAACCGCTGCGCTCCGAAGCCGGCTTCCACGTGCTGAAACTGATCGAGCGCCAGACCGGCAAGGCATCGATCAACGTGGTCGTGCAGACCCACGCACGCCACATCCTGCTGCGTCCGTCCGAGCAACTGAGCCCCGAGCAGGCGACCCGCCGGCTGGTGGAGTTCAAGCGCGCGATCGAGTCCAAGCGCGCAACGTTCGAGCAGCTGGCCCGCGCCAACTCGGAAGACGGCAGCGCGCAGGAAGGCGGCGACCTGGGCTGGGTCTCGCCGGGCGGCTTCGTGCCCGAGTTCGAGCAGGCCATGGACACGCTGCCGATCAATGGCATCTCGGATCCGGTGCCGTCGCGTTTCGGCATCCACCTGATCCAGGTGATGGAACGCCGCGACGTGGTCCTCGACACCAAGCAACTGCGCGAGCAGGCCCGCAATGCGCTGCGCGAGCGCAAGTACGACGACGCCTACAACGACTGGATGAAGGAAATACGCGCCCGCGCCTTCATCGAGACGCGCGAGTGGCTGGACTGACCGGCCGGGACTGAGTTCATGGGACATGTCGCGCGCAAGCGCTTCGGCCAGCACTTCCTGACCGACCGGGCCATCATCGACGGCATCGTCGACGCGATCGCCCCGGGCGAGGATCAGGCCATGGTCGAGATCGGCCCGGGCCTGGGCGCGTTGACGTTGCCGCTGCTGCAGCGGCTGCCGGCGTCCAGCCGGCCGCTGACCGTCATCGAGCTGGACCGCGACCTCGCCGCCCGCATGCGCAAGCGCGGCGATGTGACGGTCATCGAGGCCGACGTGCTGAAGGTCGACTTCGCCGCCCTGGCCACCGAACGCGGCCGCAAGCTGAAGGTCGTCGGCAATCTGCCGTACAACATCTCGTCGCCGATCCTCTTCCACCTGCTGGGCGTCGTGGACCACGTGGTCGACCAGACCTTCATGCTGCAGAAGGAGGTCGTCGACCGCATGGCCGCCAAGCCCGGCGGCAAGGACTTCGGTCGGCTGAGCGTCATGCTGCAGTGGCGGTACGACGTCGAGGCGCTGTTCGACGTGCCGCCGGAAGCCTTCGATCCGCCGCCGCGGGTCGATTCGGCGATCGTGCGCATGGTGCCGCTGTCGGCGCCGGCGAAGCTCGACGAGGCGCTGCTGAGCGAGCTGGTCGCGTCGGCCTTCTCGCAGCGTCGCAAGCTGCTGCGGCATTCGCTCGGAAAGTGGCTCGAGGCCCGCGGTTTCCAGGGTGAGTTCGACCTGCAGCGCCGCGCCGAGGAAGTGCCGGTGGACGAGTTCGTCGCGCTGGCGCTCGCGGTCCAGGGCTGAGCCAAACAAAAAGGCCTTCCGTCGCCGGAAGGCCTTCTGCATCGGACCCGAGGGTCCCGCGTGCTTCAACCGCGTGTGCTATCGCCGATCGCGTTGGCTACCGGTCATGCGGCGCTGAGCCACATGGACGTGTCGAACGCGCTGCACATCATCGGCATGTTCATGCCGAAGTTCGGATTCGGATTCGCCTTGGTGCTCTTGAGCACCGGCTTCGCTTCTGGGGCCACCTCAGTCGCCCGCTCCCATGACCCTTGTTCTTGGGAGCGGGCTACTGAAAAGAATAGAAGCACCGGAATGAGACCTTCCGCTCGGCCCAGAAATCGGCCGCCTCGCGGAAGACGTCGAGCAACTGCTCGCGCGCCTCACGATCGAACTTCGCATGGTCCGGCAACTGGTCCAGCACCACGACGAAACCTGGTTGCGTGCCCGACTTGTGGACCAGATTGGTCATGCAGTCGTACAGCGCTTCCATGTTCTTGCCGAAGTGCGCCGGAAACAGGAAATTGCTGGCAATCAATTCCAGCACGTCCTGTTTGGTCTCCGCTGGAGACAGGTCGGCGTACAGGAAGTGTTGGCCGGCGTCCTGCGCGGCCTGCATCAAGTCCTCGACCCGGTAGGCTCTGATCGCCTGCACGATGTTGGGACGGACTGTCTGCAAAAGCATTGTCGCGTTCCTCCTAGATGGGGTTCCGAGTTCATGTCCAACCCGTGCCGTGGCCCCCGACTGCAAGCTGCTGGGAGTCTGCGATCGTCGGTGGCGTGGGCGGGGTCAGAGAGGGTTAACCCTGAACTCTGAAACCGAGATGGTACAGAAACGGGCCCGAATGCTCAAGCCGGGGGCTACCAGAATGCCCTAAAAAGCGGCAACGTTAGCGTGTGCACACATTCGCGATGTGCCTAGCAGCGCGTAGCAGTCATCCAGGAGAAATCGACTGGTGAGCCGCTACAAACTTTTTCTATAGGCCGGGCCGCAGGTCGGGTTTAAAGGCCCTGGGGCAGCCCTTTGGCGGGGCGCCGAAGGGCTTGGGACCGACCATTGTTTGGTCCCGATCCGCCCCGCGCTCAGCGTGCGGCGTTCGCATCCGCGACGGTAAGGGCCGTCATGTTCACGATGCGGCGCACGGTGGCCGACGGGGTCAGCACATGCACCGGCTTGGCCGCGCCGAGCAGCACCGGACCGATCGCGATGCCGCCGCCGGCTGCCGTCTTCAGCAGGTTGTAGCTGATGTTGGCGGCGTCGATGTTGGGCATGACCAGCAGGTTGGCTTCGCCGGTCAGCGTGCTGTTGGAGACCAGCTGTTCGCGGTAGTGCGGGTCGAGCGCGGCGTCGCCGTGCATCTCGCCGTCGACTTCCAGCCAGGGCGCCTGCTCCTTGATCAAGGCCAGCGCGTCGCGCATCTTGACGGCGGAGGGGCAGTTGCTCGACCCGAAATTGCTGTGCGACAGCAGCGCCGCCTTCGGGCGCAGGCCGAAGCGCATCATTTCCTCGGCCGCCATCTGCGTGATCTCGGCGAGCTGCTCGGCGGTCGGGTCGTAGTTGACATGCGTGTCGACCAGCATGACCTGGCGGCCCGGCAGGATGAGGCCGTTCATGCAGGCGAAGGTCTTCACGCCGGGGCGCTTGCCGATGACCTGGTCGATGTACTGCAGGTGCATCGCGGTGTTGCTCCAGGTGCCGCAGAGCATCCCGTCGACTTCCCCCTTGTGCAGCATCATGGCGCCGATCAGCGTCAGGCGGCGGCGCATCTCGATCTTGGCGAGCTGCTGGGTCACGCCCTTGCGCTCGGTCATCGCGAGGTAGGTCTGCCAGTAGTCGCGGTAGCGGTGGTCGAACTCGGTGTTCACCACGTCGTAGTCGCGACCCTCCTGCAGGCGCAGGCCGAAGCGCTCGCAGCGCTGCGCGATGACTTCGGGACGGCCGATCAGCGTCGGGCGGGCGATGCCCTCGTCGATGACGATCTGCACCGCGCGCAGCACCCGTTCCTCTTCGCCTTCCGCGTAGGCCACGCGCTTGTGCTTGGCCTTCTTCGCGATCTGGAAGATCGGCTTCATCGTCGTGCCGGACGCGTAGACGAAGCTCTGCAGCTTCTCCAGGTAGGCCGGCATGTCGGCGATCGGACGCAGCGCGACGCCCGAGGCCTCCGCCGCCAGCGCGACCGCCGGGGCGATCTTCATCATCAGGCGCGGGTCGAAGGGCTTCGGGATCAGGTACTCGGGCCCGAAGCTCAGGTTCGCGCCGGCGTAGGCCGCGGCGACGACCTCGCTCTGCTCCGCCTGCGCGAGCTCGGCGATCGCGAGGACGGCGGCGATCTCCATCTCGTCGTTGATCGTCGTCGCGCCGCAGTCCAGGGCACCGCGGAAGATGTACGGGAAGCACAGGACGTTGTTGACCTGGTTGGGATAGTCCGTCCGGCCGGTGGCCATCAGCGCGTCGCCGCGGATCGCGTGGACGTCCTCCGGCTGGATCTCCGGGTTCGGATTGGCCAGCGCGAAGATGATCGGCCGCGCCGCCATCGAGGCGACCATGTCCTGCTTGAGCACGCCGCCCGCCGACAGGCCCAGGAAGATGTCCGCGCCGGCGATCACGTCGCGCAGGCTGCGCTGCTCGGTGGGCTGGGCGTAGACGGCCTTGTCCGGGTCCATCAGTTCGGTGCGGCCTTCGTAGACCACGCCGGCCAGGTCGGTCACCCAGATGTTCTCGCGCGGCAGGCCCAGCTTGACCAGCAGGTTCAGGCAGGCGAGGGCGGCGGCGCCGGCGCCCGAGGTCACCAGCTTCACCGACTTGATGTCCTTGCCGGCGACCTTCAGGCCGTTGAGCAGGCCGGCCGCGACCACGATGGCGGTGCCGTGCTGGTCGTCGTGGAAGACGGGGATCTTCATCCGCTTGCGCAGCTCGCGCTCGACGTAGAAGCAGTCCGGCGCCTTGATGTCCTCGAGGTTGATGCCGCCGAAGGTGGGTTCCAGCGCGGCGATCACGTCGACCAGCTTGTCGAGGTCGTGCTTCTCGTCGATCTCGAGGTCGAAGACGTCGATGCCGGCGAATTTCTTGAACAGGACGCCCTTGCCCTCCATCACCGGCTTGGAAGCCAGCGGGCCGATGTCGCCCAGGCCCAGCACGGCGGTGCCGTTGGAGATCACCGCGACCAGGTTGCCGCGCGAGGTGTAGCGGAACGCGTTGGCGGGGTCGGCGACGATCTCCTCGCACGCGGCCGCCACGCCCGGCGAGTACGCCAGGGCCAGGTCACGCTGGTTGATCAGCTGCTTGGTGGCCGCGATGGCGATCTTCCCGGGGGTCGGGAACTCGTGGTATTCGAGAGCGGCCTGGCGCAACTGCGCACGTTTTTCTTCGGACGTGGACATGGGGGACTCTTCTGGTTGAAACCGGTCCGCCGTCGTGGGCCGGGTCGGCGATTGTAGGAGTCCGCCCCGACGGCGGCAGTGCGGACTATGCGTATGCTGCATGTCGGCAGGGCCGCAGGCACATACGCGAAACTGCGCATCGCCACGGGCTTTGCGCGCGCCATACTGCCTGCCCCGCACGCGCGCGACCCGCTCGCCACGGCGAGTGCGGGCGATCCTTTCAAGCGCCTTTCACGGCGCGTTCACACGCGCATCGACACGCCGCATTCACAGCTCCATTCACACGCTGCATCCACACGCCGCATCCACGTTCCACGTTCAAAGTTCCGACCTTCCGTCGACCTCCGCTTGCCTGCTCCGACCCTCATGCGACCCGCCGCCCCCTTCCCCCCGATGGCACCGGGCGCCCGCCCCCGGCGCTGGCGGCGTGCGCTGTTGTGGGGAACGCTGGTCGCGCTGCTGCTGATCGCGCAGTCGCTGCTGTTGTCGCTGACCCTGAGCCATGAAGCGGCCCGCGCGCAGGAAGCGTCGGACCTGGCCGCCGCCGAGGTGACCGCGCGCGCCAAGCAGCTGATCGGCCGCGACCTGCAGGGGCTGCAGGGCCTGATGTGGGCGGAGGACGACGACTGGCGCGGCAACGCCGCGGCACAGCTGCGCCAGACGCGCGTGCTGCTGCGCATCGAGCTGCGCGATTCGGAACGCCAGGTGCGCCGTGCCGTCGACACGCCGTATGCGCCGCCGCTGTTCTCGATCCTGGCGCGCGAGCAGCTCCAGATCGAGACCGAACTCGCCTGCATCGCCGCGCTGCGGCAAGGCACGCCGCTGTTCTCACGCTCGTACTTCGTGCCCGGTCCCGGCGGCGACGGCATGGAAGTCGCCGATCTCTGCCTGCCACGGGTGCGTGCCGGCGAGCCGCGCTCCTACGTCGTCGCGACGATGGGGCTGCGGCCGCTGCTGGAGGAATCGGTCTCGCAGGACCAGGCCCGTCGCTTCGAGATGTCCTTCGTCGAGGGGGACGGCACGCGCCTGGCGCGCACCGGGCTGACGCGCGGCACCGGCTTCTACCTGTCGGAGCGCCTGCTCGACCTGCCGGGCCTCAGCCTGCAGCTGCGGGTGGACAACGCCACCGGGCGGCCACAGCTGATCCCCAACCTGGCGACGGCGCTGGTGCTCGGCCTCTCGATGGCGCTGTTCGCGCTGGTCATCATCCTGGCGCGCGACACCCGCAAGCGCGCGCAGGCGGAGCACGCGCTGGCGGAGTCGCTGGCGTTCCGGCAGGCGATGGAGAACTCGCTGATCACCGGGCTGCGCGCGCGCGACCTGGACGGCAACATCAGCTATGTGAATCCGGCGTTCTGCGCGATGGTCGGCTACCCGGCGGAGGAGGTGGTCGGCACCGGCCGTCCGCCGCATGCGCCGCCGTACTGGCCGCCCGAGTTCACCGACGAATACTGGCGCCGCCACCACGACCGCGAGGCGCGCTGGGAGGCCGGGCTGCCGCCGCGCGAAGGCTTCGAGACCGTCTTCGCGCGCAGCACCGGCGAGCGCTTCCCGGTGATGATCTACGAGGCGCCGCTGCTGAACGCCGAGGGCCAGCAGACCGGCTGGATGAGCGCGGTGCTGGACCTGAGCGCGCAGCGCAAGGTCGAGGAGCTGTCGCGCCAGCAGTCGGACCGGCTGCAGGCGACGGCGCGGCTGGCGACGGTGGGCGAGATGGCTTCCTTGCTGAGCCACGAACTGAACCAGCCGTTGGCGGCGATCGCGAGCTACGCGACGGCGTCGATCAACCTGATGGTGCGCGAGGCCGACGATCCGCAGACGCCGGCCATGGTGCGCCAGGCCGTGACGCGCATCGCCGAGCAGGCGGAGCGCGCCGGCCGCGTGATCAAGAGCGTGCACGACTTCGTCCGGCGTCGCGAGGCGGCGCGGGAGTGGGTGAATGTCGAGCAGCTGCTGGAGGCGGTGCTGCCGCTGATCCGGTTGCAGGCGCGCAAGAGCGGCGCGCGCATCGAGATGGACCTGGCGAAAGGTCTTCCGCGCGTGCGCTGCGACCGGACGATGGTCGAGCAGGTGCTGCTGAACCTGACCCGCAATGCCATCCAGGCGATGGACGGCCCGACGCCGCTGGCCGACCGGGCGCTGATCATCCAGGTGAAGCGGCTGCAGCCGCGCTGGCTGAGCTTTGCGGTGATCGACCGCGGACCGGGCATTCCGCAGGAAGTCGCGCGCCAGCTGTTCACGCCCTTCTTCACGACCCGCACCGAGGGCATGGGCCTGGGCCTGAGCCTGTGCCGCACGGTCGTGGAGCAGCACGGCGGCGCGATGGATTTCGAAAGTCGCGTGGCGCCCGCGTCGCCGACCGGGACCGAGTTCCGATTCAGCCTGCCGTGCGAGGATGCGCCTGGGTCGGCCTCGATGCCCGGGACCGACCGTTTCCCCGTCATTGGATCTGGAGAGTCGTCCGCATGAAGCCGCAGTCCCTGCCGATGGTCTACCTCGTTGACGACGAGGAAGTGGTGCGCGACGCGCTCGCCTGGCTGCTGCGCTCGCGGCGCCTCCTGTCCGAGGGCTTCGGCAGCGCCGAGGCGTTCGAGTCGATGCTGGACGGTCTGCCGCGCAGCGGGCGCGACTGGCCGTCGGCGCCGAGCTGCCTGCTGCTGGACGTGCGCATGCCCGGGATGAGCGGCCTGGCGCTGTTCGAGCGGCTCATCGAGCGCGGCCTGCTGGAGACCTTGCCGGTGATCTTCCTGACCGGTCACGGCGACGTGCCGACGGCGGTGGCGGCGGTGAAGCAGGGCGCCTACGACTTCGTCGAGAAGCCGTTCTCGGACAACGCGCTGGTGGACCGCGTCGAGCATGCGTTGGCGCAGAGCGCCAAGGCGATCTCGGCGCGCGACGCGAAGTCGGCGCTGGGCCATCGCGTCGGCGATCTGACCGAGCGCGAGCGCGAGGTGATGCAGCTCGTCGTCCAGGGCCTGCCCAACAAGCTGATCGCCGACCAGCTCAACATCAGCGTGCGCACGGTGGAAGTCCACCGGGCGCGGGTCTTCGAGAAGATGGACGTGAAGTCCGCGGTCGAGCTGTCCAACCTGCTGCGCGGCGACAATGCCGCCCATGGGTGATTCTTCTGACGCATCCGGCGTGTCCGCCGGTGCATCTACCGGCGCATCTACCGGCGCATCTACCGGTGCATCTGCCGGCGCATCTACCGGTGCCTCTGCCGGTCCATCCGGCGCGGGCGATCGACGGGACGCACGTCCGCTGGGCGAGTTCGACCTGATCGACCGCTTCTTCGGCCGCGCGGGGCGCGCAGGCCGGACCGAGGGCGGCGCGGTCACGCTGGGCATCGGCGACGACTGCGCGGTGCTGACACCATCGGCCGGCCACCAGTGGCTGGTGACGGCGGACATGCTGGTCGAGGGCCGGCACTTCCTGTCGACGGTGTCGCCGCGGCGGCTCGGCCACAAGGCGCTGGCGGTGAACCTCAGCGACCTCGCCGCCTGCGGCGCGACCCCCAAGGCCTTCTTCCTGTCGCTGGCGCTGCCGCGCGTCGACGAGGCCTTCCTGGCGGGGTTCGCGCAAGGGCTGTTCGAGCTCGCGGACGCGCATCACATCGTGCTCGCCGGCGGCGACACGACGGCGGGTCCGCTCAACATCAACATCACGGCGATGGGCGAAGTGCCCGCTGGCCAGGCGCTGCTGCGCTCGGGCGCGAAGCCGGGCGACGAGGTCTGGGTCAGCGGCACGCTCGGTGATGCGCGGTTGGCGCTGGAGGTGTTCCGCGGCACGCTGTCGCTGAGCGCGTCGCAGTTCGACGAGGCCCGCCTGCGGATGGAAATGCCGGAGCCGCGCGTCGCGCTCGGACGCGCGCTGCGCGGCATCGCGACGAGCGCCGTGGACGTGTCGGACGGCCTGGCCGGCGACATCGGTCATGTGCTGAAGCGTTCCCAAGTCGGCGCGACCTTGCGGCTGGCGGATCTGCCGCGCTCGGGCGTGCTCGGCGCGATGCCGGAGGACGTCCAGCAGCTGTGCCTGCTGACCGGTGGCGACGACTACGAACTCGTTTTCACGGCGCCTGCCGACGCACGAGAGCGTGTGCTCGAGGCCGGGCGCGCCTCCGGCACGCCGGTGTACCGCGTCGGACGCATCGATGAAGAACCCGGCCTGCGCGTCGTCGACGGCGTGGGGCGTCCGCTGCAGCATCGACTGCAGAGCTTCGACCACTTCAAATCATGAGCGCGGTGCGTCCGACTTTCGGTTTCATGGCCAGGCACCCCGCGCACTGGATCGCGATGGGTTTCGGCAGCGGGCTGGCGCCGAAGGCGCCGGGCACCGTGGGCACGCTGTGGGGCTGGGCCGCGTTCGCGATCCTGAACCTGTGGCTGACGCCGGTGATGTGGGGCGTGGTGATCGCCGCGAGCATCCCGATCGGCTGGTGGGCTTCGACGGTCACGGCGCGGAACCTGCGGACCTGCGACCCGGGGTCGGTCGTGTGGGACGAGATCGTCGCGATCTGGCTCGTGCTATGGCTGATCATGCCGGCGGGGTTCTGGTGGCAACTGGCGGCGTTCGGCGTGTTCCGCTTCTTCGATGCGGCCAAACCGGGGCCGGTGCGCTGGGCCGATGCGCTCTTCAAGATCGAGCCCGGCCAGCCGGTGACGGTGTGGCAAGGCTTCGGCATCCTGTTCGACGATCTGGTCGCGGCTGCATGTACGCTCGTGGTGCTGGCCGGCGCGAAGGCCTTGCTGCACTGAAGCGCCCAAGCACCGACGACCGGTCGTATTCACCCACGGATCCGATCATCCAGATCCATCGACGAGGAGATCCCCATGCTGTTTCCCGACGAATCCGAATTGATCGAACGCATCGCCCTGGCACTGATCCAGCGCAAGGAACGCATGGGCACCGCGGAGTCCTGCACCGGCGGGCTGATCGCAGCGGCGTGCACGAGCCTGGCGGGTTCGAGCCAGTGGTTCGAGCGCGGCGTGGTGAGCTACACCAACCAGGCGAAGACGGAGCTGCTCGGCGTGCCGGCGGCCTTGATCACCCTGCACGGCGCGGTGAGCGGCGAGGTGGCCGAGCAGATGGCACGCGGCCTGGTGGCGCATGCGCCGATCGACTGGGCGATCGCCGTGACCGGCGTGGCGGGGCCGGGCGGCGGCACCGAGAACAAGCCGGTCGGGACGGTGTGGCTGGCGCTGATGCACGGCCGGCAGCGCGTGCGGGTGTGGAAGGAGCACTTCACCGGCGACCGGCATGCCGTGCGCGCGCAGACCGTGCGCGCCGGGCTTGAAGCCTTGTGTGATGCGCTTGAAGACCGAGACTCTTGAGTCGTCAGGATCAGGAACGCGATGGGTCTTTTGCGTCCGCCAGTGCCTGGCACTTGGCGATCATGAGGGAATGACTCGCACGAGTGAGTGGGTCAACCTCGACCGTCGTTCAAGCCAGGCAAGACCTGTCCCTCATAGTCCGGCCAGGATCGTGTTCGCCTGCGCGTCGTCGAGGTCCGGCGGCTGCCAGCCGCGGAGCCAGTCGCTGAACTTCTCCGCCGGCATCGGCCGCGACAGGAAGTAGCCCTGGCCCTGGTCGCAGCCCAGCGTCTGCAGCAGCGTCCATTGCTTGGCGGTTTCCAGCCCCTCGGCGACCACGGTCAGCCCCAGGTTGTGCGCGAGCTCGATCGTCGAGCGCACGATCTTCGCGTCGTCAATGTCGCGCTCCATGTTCATCACGAAGCTGCGATCGATCTTCAGCTCGTCCACCGACAGCTGCTTCAGGTAGGCCAGCGACGAATAACCCGTGCCGAAATCGTCGATCGACAGCTTGAACCCGAGCGCGTGCAACTGCTCCAAGGTCTGCAGCGCGCGCTGCGGGTCGTCCATGATCGCGGACTCGGTGATCTCCAGGCACAGCGCCGGCGGCGGCACGCCCGCCACCAGGTCCGCCACCTTGATCGGCAGGTCCTGGTCCATCAGGTCCCGCGTCGACAGGTTGACGCTGATCGGCAGCGCCAGTCCGTCCCGCTGCAAGCCCATCCACGCCTGCGCCGACGCATGCAGCACCCACGCGGTGATCTGGCGGATGAACCCCGTCTGCTCGGCGAAGGGGATGAACTCCATCGGCGGCACCAGCCCGCGCGTCGGATGCTGCCACCGTACCAGCGCCTCGGCGCCGCAGATCTTCTGGCCGTGCAGGTCGACCTTCGGCTGCAGGAAGAGCCGCAGCTCGCCGGCGTCGATCGCATGCCGCAACTCGCTCAACAGCGACAGCGATTCCTGGCTGGCCGCATCCATGCTCGGCGCGTAGACCTCGCAGCCGCTCTGGCCGCGCTTGGCCGCGTGCATCGCCAGCTCCGCCCGCGCCAGCAGCAGCATGGGGTCGCGCCCATGCTGCGGGTACAAGGCCACGCCCATGCCCGCCGACAGGTCCACGGTCTGGTCGTCGATGCTCAACGCCCGTTCGAAGTCGCGCTGGATGCGCTTGCAGATCGCCTCGGCCCGCGTCGCCCCGGCGCCGTCGATCATCAGCAGGAACTCGTCGCCGCCCACGCGCGCGATCAGGCTGACCTCGTCCTTCAGCAGGTGCTGCAGCCGGTCCGCCACCGCGCGCAGCAGCCGGTCGCCGAACGGGCGTCCGAGCACGTCGTTGACATGCTTGAAGCGATCCAGGTTCAGCATCAGCAGCGAGAAGCGCACATCGCTCTCCGCCATCCGTCTGGCGAGCGCCTGGTGGAACTGCTCCCGGTTCGGCAGGTCCGTCAGCGGATCCCAGAACGCGAGACGGTTCACCTCTTCCTCGCGTGCCCGGATGCCCTGGCGCATTGCCTCGAAGGCTTCGGCCAGATCGCCGATCTCGTCGCGCGAGGGCCGCTCGACGGGCTGCGCATAGTCGCCCTGGCCGAGCCGGTGCGCCGCACTCGCCAAGGCCTTGACCGGTCCGCTGATGCGCCGTGCCGTCAGCACCGCGCCGATTGCGAACAGCAGCACGCCCACGCCGCTCAAGCCCAGCAGCATCCATTGCAGCCGGCGGTAGGGGGCCAGCGCCTCGTCCACCGAGCGCAGCAGCAGCACGGCCACCGACTTGTCGGTATCGCCGCCGTGCGCCAGCGGTTGCAGGCGGGCCTGGAACAGCTCGTCGTCCAGTGGGATGTGGAAGGTCCGGACCTCGCGGTCCGAGGCGCCCAGCGTCGGCAGCGATTGCACCACGCGCGCCGTCGCGGCGGGGTCCAGCACCGACGCGAGGACCTGCCACTGCCCCGTCGCCGATTGCGCCAGCAGCACGCCCTGGATGCGCACGATGCGCTTGAGCTCCTGCAGCTGGTCGCTCTTCATCTCGAAGCCGGTGAAGATCCAGCCGCCCAACCCGGCGGCCCGCATGCGCGCGACCACGACCTGGTAGGCCTTGCCGTCCAGCAGCAGCAGCTGGCTCTGCGTGCGGCCCTGCTGCTCGCGGGTGACGCCGCGCAGCAGCGGCGTCACCTTCGCGGCGATCGCATCGGTCGCCGTCACCAGCTTGAAGGCGTCGTCCGCGTAGCCGATGAACGCGGCGTCGCCCCGTTCGCTCAGGTTGGTGAAGACGTCCTGCAGCATGGCGCGCAGTTCTTCGCCCTGGATGCCGGCCGAGACCAGCTGGCGCAGGCCGTAGTCCGACTGCAGCAGGTCGGCCACCAGGCCACGCTGCTGGTTGTCCTCGTCGATGAGCTGGACCAGGATGCGCTCACCGGCCTCCAGTTCCTCGGTCACCTGGGCCCGGGCGTTGCGCCCGATGCCCTGGTCGATCAGCGCGAGGTTGAGCAGCTGGACGACCAGCAGCAGCGCCAGGAACAACGCGACGATGCGCCCTTCCAGCCGCCGCAGGTTGAGGAAGTCCGGCCAGCGCATCGCGGCGTCAGTCCTTCAGCTCGACTTTCAGCACACCCGTCGCTGCCGCGCCTACCGTCAACGGCTGCGCGGTCGGCGCGGCATTGCCCAGGCGCGAGGCCCACAGCCGCAGGCGGTGATCGCCGGGGGGCAGGTTCAGCTTGACCTCGCCCTTGGCATCCGTGATGCCGAACACCGGTGTGTCGACGACCACGATGTGTGCGCTCATCCGGTCGTGGATGTTGCAGCCGAGCTGCGCCACGCCTGGCTTGTCGAAGACCACGGGTTCCGACGGCGTGCCGGAATACAGCTTGAGCTCGAACTTCTTCGTCGCCGAGAACGAATAGACGTGGTGCCGGACGGTGTCGAAATTGGGGAAGTTCACCGCGGTGCCGGTCTGCACCACCAGCAGCTGAGGCTGGAACTGGCGGTCGCGCTGCGACATCTCGGCGGTGGCACCCGCGGCCGGTTTGGCCGGCTGGCCTTTCAGTTCGACGGCCACGGCCGCATTCGGCACCGGCGCGCCGCCGGCGTCACGGACCTGGATCGTCCAGTCCGCCGCGTGGGCGGCCGAGGCGCTCATCAGCGCCCCCGCCCAGGTCACGGCGGCAATCAGGAAAGGAGCGGAACGGGAGGAGCTCATCAGCGACGCCAGATGGACGACAGGCGTCAACCATAGCGGGTTTTCTGGCCTGGCGGGCGCAGGGCTTGCTCCAACAGGAGGGCCAATCGCCCCAGCGCTTCCCAGGGATCGGTGGGCCATTCCGGGTGGCGCAGACCCTTGACGATGCCGTCGCAGATCTGCGCCGCCACGACCAGCCGTGTCAGCGCGGCGCCGTGCAACTGCGGCACGATGCGCTCGAAGAGGCGCTCCTTCGGCCCCCAGATGCGGGACTCCCGCAAGGCCATCGGCAGCGGCTTGCCCGCGGCCACCGCATCGTGGACGCGCTTGAGGCCGCGGATGTCCTCGGCCATCGTCCAGTGCACCAGCACGGCGGCTTCGCCCTCGGCCTTGAGGCCGTCGAGCATGCGCAGCACCCGGCCCACCTTGCCGCTCAGCAGCGCCTCGCTGAGCTTGAAGACGTCGAAACGCGCCACGTCGAGCACGGCCGCCTCGATCTGCTGCAGGCTGAGCTCTCCCGCCGGGTGCAGCAGCGCGAGCTTCTGCAGCTCCTGGTGCGCGGCGAGCAGGTTGCCCTCGACGCGGTCGGCGAAGAACTCCAGCGCCCGCTGGCCGTCGGGTCCCGCCGCGACCGGCTGCCCCTGCTGCTGCAGCCGCCGGGCGATCCAGGCGGGCAGCTCGCGCCGCTCGACCGGGTCGACCTTCACCGACACGCCGGCACTGTCCAGCGCGGTGAACCAGGCGCTGCTCATCTGGGTCTTGTCCAGGCGGGGCAGCGTCACCAGCGTCAGCACGTCCGGCGGCAGCCCGTCGACGTAGCGCTGCAGCGCGTCCGAACCGTCCTTGCCCGGCTTGCCGCCGGGGATGCGGATCTCGATCAACTGCTTGTCGGCGAACAGGCTCATCGCCTGCGACGACGCGATCACCGACGCCCAATCGAAGTGCGCGCCGCTGACGATGAAGACCTGGCGCTCGGTGTAGCCCTGCTTGCGCGCCTCGGCGCGCAAGGTGTCGGCGGCCTCCTGGGCGAGCAGGGGCTCGTCGCCGTGCACCACGTACACCGGCTTGAGCCCCTTCGCCAGGTGGCCGGCGAGCGCCTCGCCCTTGATCTGCATGCGCGTGGTCCGTCCGGGTCAGGTGGGCAGGTGAACCGCCGCCAGGCGGCGCAGCAGCAGGCCGACGGCCTCCACCTGCATGGCCTTCTGCAGCGAGGCTTCTTCCTGCTCCTTGGCCAGCGCGGCGCTTTCGCTGTAGTTCATGTCGCGCGTGAGCCGCAACTCGGTGCGCGGCAACAGGATGTCCCCGCCTGCCGTGCGCAGCGAGTAGTCCAGCGACAAGCGCAATTGCCATTCCGTGATCTGCCCGGCCGCGGTCGTCGCCACCGAGGTCTTGTCGCGGATCTCGCGCTCGGCCTCGATGATGACGTCCGCGCGGTTCGGGTCCTCGACCAGGCGCACCGTGCTGCGCTGCACCTGGCGGCGCAGTTCCTGCGCCAGCGGCGAGTGCGGGATGAAGCCGGTCAGCGCCAGCGTCTTGAAGTGATAGACCGGTTCCTTGCGCAACTCGAAGCCGCAGGCCGACAGCAGGCCGCCGGCGCCAACGGCACCCAGTGCGCCCAAGGAAGCGAACGACAGCAGATCACGGCGCTTCATGCTCATACCACCACGTTGACGAGACGACCCGGCACGATGACGACCTTCTTCGGTGGCTTGCCCTCGGCGAACTTCTCGAAGTCCGGGCTGGCCAGCGCGATCGCTTCGATCGTGGCCTTGTCGGCCGAGGCCGCCACCTTGATCGCGCCACGCAGCTTGCCGTTGACCTGCAGCATCAGCTCGACCTGGTCCTGCACCAGCGCCGACTCGTCGACCTGGGGCCAGGCCGCGTCCAGCAGCTCGCCCAGCTCGGCGGCGAAGCCGAGTTCGGTCCACAGCGCGTGCGCGATGTGCGGGCAGGCCGGGTAGATCACGCGCAGCAGCACCGAGAAGCCTTCCCGGACCGCGGCGGACTGGCCCTCGGCCTTGAAGGCTTCCAGCGCGTTCAGCAGCTTCATCGCGCCCGAGACCACGGTGTTGTACTGCATGCGCTCGTAGTCGTACGAGACCTGCTTCAGCACGAGGTGGACCTCGCGGCGCAGCGCCTTGCCGTCGTCGCTCAGCGCGCCGAAGTCGATGCCGCCGGTCTTGATCGCGTCGGCATGTTTGGTGCCGAAGCCCCACACGCGCTTCAGGAAGCGGTGCGCGCCTTCGACGCCGGCGTCGTTCCACTCGAGCGTCTGCTCCGGCGGCGACGCGAACATCACGAACAGTCGGGCCGTGTCGGCGCCGTACTCGTCGATCAGCGCCTGCGGGTCGACGCCGTTGTTCTTCGACTTCGACATCGTCGTCATCTCGTACTCGAGCGGCAGGCCGTCGGCCTTCAGCGCGCCGCCGGTCGGCACGCCGTGCTCATTGCGGATGACGTCGACCTCGTGTTCCCAGTAGTAGTGCTTGCCGGCGTCTTCCGGCTTGCGGAAGAAGGCGCCCTTCAGCACCATGCCCTGCGTGAGCAGGTTGGTGAACGGCTCGCTGAACTTGATCAGCTTGAGGTCACGCATGACCTTGGTCCAGAAGCGCGCGTACAGCAGGTGCAGGATTGCGTGTTCGATGCCACCGATGTACTGGTCCATCGGCATCCAGTAATCGGTGCCCTCGGCGACCATCCTGTCCGGGTGGGTCGCGTCGCAATAACGCATGAAGTACCACGAGCTGTCCACGAAGGTGTCCATCGTGTCCGTCTCGCGCTTGGCCGCGGCGCCGCACTTCGGGCAGCTGCAGTCCAGGAAGTCGGCGCGCTTGTTCAGCGGATTGCCGCTGCCGTCGGGGATGCAGTCCTCGGGCAGCACCACGGGCAGGTCCTTCTCCGGGACCGGCACCGCGCCGCAGCTGTCGCAATGGATGATCGGGATCGGCGTGCCCCAGTAGCGCTGGCGGCTGACGCCCCAGTCGCGCAGGCGCCAGGTCGTCTTCTTCTCGCCCAGGCCCTTGGTGCCGAGCAGCTCGGCCACCTTGTCCACCGCCTGCTTGTGCGTCAGGCCGTCCAGCGCGCCGGAATTGATGCACAGGCCGCGCTGCTTGTCGCCGTACCACTCGGCCCAGGCGTCGGTCGAGTAGGCCTCGTCGCCCACCGCCACGACCTGCTTGATCGCGATGCCGTACTTCTTCGCGAAGGCGAAGTCGCGCTCGTCATGCGCCGGCACGCCCATCACGGCGCCGTCGCCGTAGCTCATCAGCACGTAGTTGCCGACCCAGACCTCGACCTGCTCGCCGGTGAGCGGGTGCGTCACGAAGAGGCCGGTCGCCAGGCCCTTCTTGTCCTGCGTGGCCAGCTCGGCCTCGGTGGTGCCGCCTTGCTGGCATTCCTCGATGAACGCGGCCAGCGCGGGGTTGGTCTTCGCGGCGTGCGCGGCCAGCGGGTGCTCCGGCGCGACGGCGCAGAAGGTCACGCCCATGATGGTGTCGGCGCGCGTCGTGAAGACGTAGAGCAGCCCCCCCTGGATGGGCTGGCCGTCCTCGCCGGCGATCGCGTGCGGGAAGGCGAAGCGCACCCCCTCGCTCTTGCCGATCCAGTTCTCCTGCATCAGGCGCACGCGCTCGGGCCAGCCCGACAGGTAGTTCGGGTCCGAAGGATCGGCCACCGCGGCCAGCAGTTCCTCGGCGTAGTCGGTGATCTTCAGGTAGTAGCCGGGGATCTCGCGCTTCTCGATCGTCGCGCCCGAGCGCCAGCCCTTGCCGTCGATGACCTGCTCGTTGGCCAGCACGGTCTGGTCGATCGGATCCCAGTTCACGACCTGCGTGCGGCGCTCGGCGATGCCGGCTTCCAGCATCTTCAGGAACAGCCACTGGTTCCAGCGGTAGTAGTCGGGCTTGCAGGTGGCGATCTCGCGCGACCAGTCGATCGCCAGGCCCATCGCCTGCATCTGCGACTTCATGTAGGCGATGTTGTCGTAGGTCCACGCGGCCGGCGGCACCTTGTTCTTCATCGCCGCGTTCTCCGCGGGCAGGCCGAAGGCGTCCCAGCCCATCGGCATCAGCACGTTGTAGCCCTTCATGCGCAGCTGACGCGTCAACATGTCGTTGATCGTGTAGTTGCGGACATGGCCCATGTGCAGCTTGCCGCTCGGGTAGGGCAGCATGGAGCAGGCGTAGAACTTCGGCTTGGACGCGTCCTCGACGACGCGGTAGGCGTCGCGGGCGTTCCAGTGATCGCGGGCGGCCTGTTCGACCTCGGAGGGGGCGTATTTCTCGTTCATGGTGGCTCGGGCAACGTAGCCGTCGATTGTAGGAGGCCGCGCGCGGCCGCCCCATCCTCTGTGGGAGGGCCACCTTGCGGGGGGAACGATCAGCGCTTCGGGGGAGGCGCGCCGGGGTCGGCGCTGTCGGCCGCTTCCCCGTGCTCCGCGACGAAGGCGATCCGGTTCAGTCCCGCCTTCTGCGCCCAGCCGATCAGCTGCGCCACCTTGCCGTAGGGCACGGACTGGTCGGCGCTCAGGCGCAGTTCGGCATCGGGCTGGCGCTGCGCCAGTTGCGTGAGCCGCTCGCGCAAGGCCTTGGCGTCGAGCTTGTCTTCACCCAGCAGGTACTCGCCCTCGGGGGTGACGGCCAGCGCGATGAAGCTCGCGCCCGGCGCGGGCGACGCGGCATCGCTCTTGGGCAGATCCAGCTTGAGCGCGCTGCCCATCAAGGGCGCCGCGATGATGAAGATCACCAGCAGCACCAGCATGACGTCGATCAACGGCGTCATGTTGATCTCGCCCAACGGTTTGGGGGCTTCGCGGCGTTCGAGGCGGCCGAACTTCATCGCGTGCAGGTCCGGTGGAGGGGGCGGTCGGGCAGGGCGCTCAGGCGCCGCCGATGAGTTCGCGCAGGTCGTGCGCGAAGCCTTCGAGCTCGGCCTCGCAGGCGGCGACCCACTTGCCGAACAGGTTGTAGGCCAGCACCGCCGGGATCGCCACGGCCAGGCCGGCGGCGGTCATGATCAGCGCCTCGCCGACCGGACCGGCGACCTTGTCCAGGCTGAAGTTGCCCGTCGACGAGATGCTCAGCAGCGCGTGGTAGATGCCCCAGACCGTGCCGAACAGGCCGACGAAGGGGGCGGTGGCCCCGATCGTCGCCAGCACGACCTGTCCCCGGCTCAGGCCGTTCAGCACGGCGTGCAGCGCGTCGCGCAGGCGGCGCGTGAGCTGCGAGGCCTTCTGCGCGGACGCCGCCAGCGTGCCCGGCGCGCTGTCCTGCAGGGCGGCCTCGATCAGCGGGAGCATCAGCGCGCCGCGGTCGAGCGTCCTCAACTGGTCCCGGCCCTGTCCGACATCGGGCGCCGCCCAGAACACCGGCAGTCCGCGGCCGAGATCGGTGCGCGCCCGCGCCAGCGTCCAGCTGCGCCAGAAGATCAGCACCCAGCTGCACACCGACATCGCCAGCAGCAGCAGGGAAACGAAACGGGCGACTCCGTCGCCCGCTTGCCAGAGGTGGATCAGTTCGGTCATCGCGTCGTGAGTCGGGCGCCGATCAGGGGACGTCGCAGGCTCAGGCGATGCCGAGCACGTCGTTCATGTCGAACAGCCCGGTCCTGCGCTCGCCCAGGAAGCGCGCGGCGCGCAGGCTGCCCTGCGCGAAGGTGGCGCGGCTGGAGGCCTTGTGGCTGATCTCGATGCGCTCGCCGATGCCCAGGTACATCACGGTGTGGTCGCCGATCACGTCGCCGCCGCGCACGGTCGCGAAGCCGATCGTCGACGGATCGCGCTCGCCGGTGACGCCTTCGCGGCCGTAGACCGCGCAGGTCTTCAGGTCGCGGCCGAGCGCCTCGGCCACGACTTCGCCCATCTTCAGCGCGGTGCCGCTGGGCGCGTCGACCTTGTGGCGGTGATGGGCCTCGACGATCTCGATGTCGTAGCCCTGCGAGAGCGCCTTCGACGCCTGCTGCAGCAGCTTGAGCACGACGTTCACGCCCACGCTCATGTTGGGCGCCATCATGACGGCGGCGCGTTGCGCGAATTCGCCGATCTTCGCCTTCTCGTCGGGGCTGAAGCCGGTGGTGCCGACGACGGTCCGCACGCCCAGCCCGGCGCACAGCGCCAGGTGCGCCATCGTGCCTTCGGGTCGGGTGAAATCGATCAGCACGTCGGCCTTCGACAGGCCGGCGTGGAGGTCGTCGGTGATGGCGACGCCGGTCGTCTGCCCGAGGAACGCGCCGGCGTCCTGACCGAGCGCGGGGCTGCCGACGCGATCCAGCGCGGCGGCCAGTTCAAGATCCTCCGCTGCCAGCACCGCCTCGACCAGCATGCGGCCCATGCGGCCGGACGCGCCGGTGATCGCGATCCGCAGTCGGCTCATCGGCGGGGCTCCAGCGGCGGGTAGTCGCGCGTCGGGCCGATCGGCTCCGGCGTCGCGGTCGCGGCCGTGCGCACCGGCGGCGGCAGCGCCTTGCGCTCCTCTTCCGTCAACTCGAGCTTGGGTTCCTTGCCGGACACCTTCAGCGTGTTGATCGACGCGATGAATTCCTTCTCGGTCGGCAGATCGTCCGGGGCGTCGATCTTGGACAGCTGGTCGCCGTCGAAGGTCAGCAGGATGTGGCGGTTCTGCGGCGCGGCGCCCTGGCGGCGGATCGTGAAGACGTAGTCCCAGCGGGCCTCATGGAAGACGTCGGCCAGCAGCGGCGAGCCGAGGACGTCGCGCACCTGGGCGCGCGTCATGCCGGGCTTGACCGCGGCGACCTGCTCCTTGGTGACGACGTTGCCCTGCACGATCTCGACGCGATACGGCGTGACCAGGCCCAGCACCTTGTCGCCGCTCACGGAGAGGGCGTCGAACTTGGGCATCTGCGAGCAACCGCCCAGCGCCAGGAGACCAACAACCAGACCTGCCACGGCGACACCGGAGGCGTTCGGACGTGCGATGCGGGCGATACGGGAATTCAATGACATGGCACGTCTCGGCCGAGGCGCAAAGGCTATGATCGTCGGATTCTAGCGGCTCGCACCCACGCTCTTCCGCAGGCGCAAACCCCATGAACCGGTCAGACGAAATCAAGAACAGCGGGCTGAAGGCCACCTTGCCCCGCATCAAGATCCTCGAGATCTTCCAGACGACCCAGCAGCGGCACATGACCGCCGAGGACGTTTACAAAGCTTTGCTCGATGAACGCGCGGACATCGGTCTCGCGACGGTCTATCGCGTCCTCACGCAGTTCGAGCAGGCGGGCCTGCTGTCGCGCAATCACTTCGAGTCCGGCAAGGCCGTGTTCGAGCTCAACGAGGGGCATCATCACGACCACCTCGTGTGCCTGACCTGCGGCTTCGTCGAGGAGTTCTACGATCCGCAGATCGAGGAACGCCAGCACGCCATCGCGATGGATCGCGGCTTCCAGTTGCAGGAGCACTCGCTCGCGCTGTATGCGAACTGCGTGAAGAAGGATTGTCCGAACAAGATGGGCCGCTGAGCGGCCCCGATCTTCAGTTCGTGTCGTTGAGGCCTTGCTCGATCGCGCGCTGGTGGCGCTCGACGAACTCGCGGTAAGTGTCGATGCCGCGGAGCTGCAGGATGGTGTTGCGCACCGCGGCCTCGACCAGCACGGCCAGGTTGCGGCCCGCGTCCACCGCGATCACGACCTTGCGCACCGGCATGCCGAGCACGTCCTCGTACAAGGGCTCGTAGGGCAGGCGTTCGAAATCCCGCTCCATCGTTTCCTTGCGGACGAGGTGCACGATCAGCTTGAGCCGCATCTTCCGGCGCACCGCTGTCTCGCCGAAGATCGCCTTGATGTCCAGCAGGCCGATGCCGCGGACTTCCAGGAGGTTCATCAGGAGTTCGGGGCAGCGGCCTTCGATCGCCGTCTGCGCGATGCGGAAGAAGTCCACCGCGTCGTCCGCGACCAGGCCGTGGCCGCGACTGATCAGTTCCAGGCCCAGTTCGCTCTTGCCGAGGCCGGACTCGCCCGTCAGCAGCACGCCCAGGCCGAGGATGTCCATGAACACGCCGTGCCGCGTCGTGCGGTTGGCGCAGACATGCGCGAGGTAGGCCCGCACCAGGTCGATGACATGGCCGGCGCTCTCGGCCGTGGTGAACAGCGGGATCTCGGCGCGGTCGCACATCGCGACCAGCCGGTCCGGCGCCACCTGGTCGTCGGCGACGATGATCACCGGCGGTTCCAGCGTGACGATGCGTGCGATGCGACGGTCCAGCACGTCGCCCGAGGCCTGGCTCAGGTAACCCACCTCGCGCCGGCCCACGATCTGCACGCGGTACGGATGGATGTAGTTCAGGTAGCCGACCAGGTCGGCGGCCGATTGCGCGTCGCGCAGCGCGGCTTCGTCGAACCGTCGCTCCGGGTGCGCGTGTCCGGCGATCCACTCCCAACGCAAGGCCTCGCGGTGTTCCTCGAACAACCGGTCCGCGCTGATGGAGGTGGCTTTCAAGTTCGGTGGGCCGCGGTCGTGGGGGTGGAGGATCCGGAAGCTGCGTCGTCGTTCAGGCGACCGACTTCAGCGGCTCCCAGTCGGCGATCAGGCGATGCACCGTCGCGGCCTCAGGCTCGGTCTTGAGGCGCTCGCGCAGTTCGCGATCGGACAGCATCTCGGCGATCTCGGAGAGGATCTCGAGGTGTCTCTGCGTTGCCGCTTCGGGCACCAGCAGGAAGATCAGCAGCGTGACCGGCTCGTCGTCCGGCGCATCGAAGCCGATCGGCTGCTGCACGCGCAGCACGGCGGCCAGCGGATTCTTCAGGCCCTTGATGCGGCCGTGCGGGATCGCGACGCCGTGACCCAGGCCGGTGGAGCCCAGGCGCTCACGGGCGAACAGGTTGTCCGTGACCGCGGCGCGTGAAATCGAATGGTTGTTCTCGAAAAGCAGCCCCGCGTGTTCAAAGACCCGCTTTTTGCTGGAAGCGTCCACATCGACCAGCACGTTGCTGGCGGGAAGGATGGCGGCGAGACGGTTCATCGGGCATTTGCCGGTCATGGAAACCGGCGGGCTGGGGGAGCAGCACTGCGCACCATCGGGGCGCAGATTCGAGGGTTGAGGGACAGGATTATAGGAATCCCGCTACCGACAGGGGGTGTGACGGATGCGACGCTCCGGTGAAAACGTCGCCCTTGGTGTTGCATTGCAACAATTCTCGGCAAAAAGGCGGCCCGATGGGCCGCCTTGCGGAGGAACCTCCGGGAAATCCCCGAGGTCCGGGAGGGGCTCTCACCCGGCGCGTGGCGCGCCGGAGCCCCGGTGCCGGTCACCCGGCGCTCAGGTCCATGCGCTTCGCCGACTCGTGGTGGTGGTTCTGCACCCGGTCCTTGTGGCGGCAGACCTGCCGATCCAGCTTGTCCATCAGCTCATCGATGGCCGCGTAGAGGTCCTCGTGCGAGTGCTCGCAGAAGATTTCCCTGCCCTTCACATGCAACGTGACTTCCGCGCGTTGGCGTCGATCCTTCTCCTTCTGCTTCTCCACGGTCAGCAGGACGTTGATGTCCACAACCTGGTCAAAGTGCCGGATCACCCGGCTCAACTTGTTCAGCACGTACTCACGCAGAGCCTGTGTCACTTCGAGATGGTGGCCGCTGATGGTCAGGTTCATAAAGCCTCCTTTCACAAGGGCTTGGTCGGAAACGGTGTCGAGTCGGCGGCGGATGCCGCGGGAAAAGAGCGATTCAGGGTCTTGGGGGAAGTCTCGGGGTCGTGTGGGCTTGAGGGGTGGGGAAATCGATGTGGGTGGAAGGACACGCCGCCGACCTGGAGCCGGAAGCGTTCGGGGATCTGGTGGAGGATTCGGAAGACGACGTGCGGAGGGACGGTCCGCGAGGGACCCGGAAGGCCGCGAGGGCCGATGGCATGCGGGTTCTGGGGCGATGTCGATGAAGAAGACGAGGCCAGTCTGCTCCCGATCCGGGGCTCGGGCAAGTGATCAAAAGCAAGCTTTGGGGGTGAATATTCCCGCCTTGCGGCATGGCGAGGTCCGTGCTCGAATGCTGGGTGTTGTGCGGCGGACGCTCCGGAGCGTCCTTCCTTGCCGCTCCCGAGGACGCGATGTGATAATTCCGTGTCCCGATTACTGGAGTTCCCCTTGGACAGCGACCACCCTCGGTGGCCATCCACTCCAGCGTCAATCCGCCGCAGCCCCTGAGCGTTCAGCGTCACCGCACCAACGCCGCCGCGACGCTTGTCCGGAGTGAGACGGGCCACCTTCGACCTGCATCCCGCGCGTGCCCCATTCCGGCGCCGCCCGCTCCCTGACAAATCCTGCGCCGCGACGATCCCGAGGGTCCGTCAACGCGCACTCCGGCTTGCGCGTTCGCCAGAGCGCGTCACCGCCGACGAAGGACCTGCATGCTGAATGTTTTCACGCTGGACAACGGCCGCCTCAAGGGGGGCATGGTCCAGGAGGAGATCGCGACCGCCGCCGAACTGCTCGCGCGCACGGACAACGACCGCGATCCCGTCTGGGTCGACCTGGAGTCGCCCACGCCCGAGGAGAAGGACTGGATCCGCGAGCGCTTCGGCCTCGTGATCCCGGAGGACATCGTCGACGAGGATCTGGAGGAGTCCGCCCGCTTCTACGAGGAGGACAACGGCGAACTGCACATCCGCTCCGACTTCCTGATCGACGACATGGAGGCGCCGCGCAACGTGCGCGTGGCCTTCATCCTGTACAACAACGTGCTGTTCTCGGTCCACAACGAGGACCTGCCGGTGTTCCGCCTGCTGCGCCTGCGCGCGCGTCGCATCCCGGCGCTGATCGAGGACGCCAAGGACGTGCTGCTCAAGCTCTACGACGCCGATGCGGAGTACTCGGCGGACGTGCTCGAGGGCATCTACGACAACCTCGAGAAGGTCAGCGCCCGCGTGCTGAAGAAGGACGTCAACGACACCGAGGCCGGCGAGGTGCTCGCGGCCATCGCGCGCGAGGAGGACTTGAACGGCCGCATCCGCCGCAACGTCATGGACACCCGCCGCGCGGTCAGCTTCATGATGCGCAGCCGCATGCTCAACGCCGAGCAGTTCGAGGAGTCCCGGCAGATCCTGCGCGACATCGACTCGCTCGACTCGCACACGGCCTTCCTCTTCGACAAGATCAACTTCCTGATGGATGCCACGGTCGGCTTCATCAACATCAACCAGAACAAGATCATCAAGATCTTCTCGGTCGCGAGCGTCGCGCTGCTGCCCCCGACGCTGATCGCCAGCGTCTACGGCATGAACTTCGAAGCGATGCCCGAGCTGCACTGGAAGTACGGCTACTTCTTCGCGATCGGACTGATGGTGGCGTCGGTCACCGCGCCCTTCATCTACTTCCGCCGCAAGGGCTGGCTGGCCTGAGCGCTCGCGAGGCACAAATACAAAGGGCCTCCGCGATGCGGAAGCCCTGGGTATAAAAGTAGCCTGCAAGACGCCCCTGGCCAACGAGGGAGGGAGGGAGGAGGAGGAGAAAGGCCTCGGGATTGCAGCTTCACGAGGAAGCAGGTCTTGCGGCTGAAAGTGGATGCGTTGACTGTACTCCCATCGCTGCCGGGACTGGTGGAAACCCGGAATGCCCTCCTGAACCGCTGCGCCTTCCGGCCTGCTTAAGCGTCCTCAAAGGGAGCGCTGCTACCGGCTGTCGACGCTGCGTCTGTCGTCAGCGATGTGTTGATCGAGCCGTCATGGTGCAGCGCATCGCGGTCGATGTCATCCCATCGATGAACGAATAAGTGAGCAACTGTCACCGCTGTCCCACCTAGCCGGGACAGTTTTCAAGGTGATGACGACCGCTCGCTACAGGCGCACCGATTGCCAGAACCCGCCCCTTTTTTTCAGCTTTTTCAAACGAAAAAGCGTTGGGAATCAGGTTTTTCAGTTGTCCGAGCGAACAGGTGCTCATTGCGATTGCGAGACCAGCTTGTCGACCGCCTGGGTGAACTGGGTACTGTCCGGGCTCACGCCGGACGCGAAGCTCATGACCTGCTTGCCGTCGCGCGAGATCAGGTACTTGTGGAAGTTCCACTTCGGCGACTGGCCCGTGCGCTTGGCCAGATCGGCGAAGAGCGGGTTCAGGTCGGCCTTTCCGGCCGCGACGTTGCTCTTGCTGAACATCGGGAACTTCACGTTGAACGTGTTCTCGCAGAACTCGGCGATTTCCTTGTTGCTGCCGTACTCCTGGTTGCCGAAGTCACCCGACGGAAAACCGAGCACCACAAGGCCCTTGTCCGCATAGCGCGCGGAGAGGGCTTCCAACGCCTTGTACTGCGGCGTGTAGCCGCAGAAGCTGGCCGTGTTGACCACGAGGACGACCTTGCCCGCATACTGGCAGAGCGCCTGGGGTTTCTCGTCCTGCAGTCGAGGCATTTGACGATTGAGCAATTCGGGGCAGGATGCCGTGGACGCGGCGGTTTCTGCCGCGGGCGCGGCGTGGACCGAGGTCGCGGCCAAGGGCGCCACCAGTGCCGCCAGCAGGAGCGCGGTTCGCCTGAGGAAAGGGCCGAAAGACTGGGTCATGTCGTTGTCTCCTGGAATCGGTAAATCCGGGGCCGAAGGCCGCGCCGCTGCGCAAGAAGCGAATGCGGCATCAGGTTGGTTGGAAGCCTGATTAGGCCAGATCGCCCCACAGGCCAATGGCGTAAGGGATTGTCATGGTGCGACCGGTAGAATCCGGCGCGCTCAACAGGACGCAGACAGATGCTTTATCCCGAACTCTTCAAGCAACTCGAGGCCGTGCGCTGGAACATGGACACGGATATCCCGTGGGACAAGTTCGACGCGTCCAAGCTGACCGACGATCAGGCGCGCACGATCAAGATGAACGCGATCACCGAGTGGTCCGCGCTGCCCGCCACCGAGATGTTCCTGCGCGACAACAAGGACGACAGCGACTTCTCGGCCTTCATGAGCGTCTGGTTCTTCGAGGAGCAGAAGCACTCGCTGGTGCTGATGGAGTACCTGCGCCGCTTCCGTCCGGACATGGTGCCGACCGAGGCCGAGCTGCACGAGGTGCGTTTCGAATTCGATCCCGCGCCGGCGCTGGAAACGCTGATGCTGCACTTCTGCGGCGAGATCCGCCTGAACCACTGGTACCGTCGCGCCGCCGAATGGCACACCGAGCCCGTCATCAAGGCGATCTACGAAACCCTGTCGCGCGACGAGGCGCGTCACGGCGGCGCCTACCTGCGCTACATGAAGCGCGCGATGACCAAGTTCGGCGACGAGGCCAAGGCTGCGTTCGCGAAGGTCGGCGTGCTGATGGCCAGCGCGCGTCGCACCGCGCAGGCGCTGCACCCGACCAACCTGCATGTGAACGCCAAGCTGTTCCCGCGCGACACGATCCAGAGCCGTCTGCCCGATCCGGAGTGGCTGGAACGCTGGCTCGACAAGCAGATCCAGTTCGATACCGTCTGGGAAAACAAGGTCGTCGAACGCATCCTGCACAACATGAGCCTGCTGATGGAGCGCAGCTTCGCCAGCGTCCAGGAGTTGAACCGCTTCCGCAAGGAACTGACGCAACGCCTGGCACAGGCGGCGCCGCAGGCGCAGGGCGACGACGCCGCGCCCCAGGCGACCTGACCCCGGGAGCGCTCCGCTCGCACAAAGGCCCGCAGACGCGGGCCTTTTCATTTGGCGCGGCCGCATCGAGCCGGTCTTCGCACATGGCCTTGGCGCATGCGCATCGGGCCGGTCGCGGCCACAATGCATCATTCCGTTTCCCTTCTTCCAACGCCATCCGCCGACCGCTCATGAAGTATCTGCACACCATGGTCCGCGTGACCGATCTCGAGGCCTCCCTGAACTTCTACCGTGACGCGCTCGGCCTGCAGGAGGTGCGCCGCACCGAGCACGAGGCGGGCCGCTTCACGCTGGTCTACCTCGCCGCGCCCGGCGATGAGGAGGCCCAGATCGAACTCACGTACAACTGGGACCCCGAGGTCTACACCGGCGGTCGCAATTTCGGCCACGTCGCCTACGCGGTGCCGGACATCTACGCGGCCTGCCAGCGCCTGATGGACGCTGGCGTGACGATCAACCGTCCCCCGCGCGACGGCCGCATGGCTTTCGTGCGCTCGCCCGACAACATCTCCGTCGAACTGCTGCAGGACGGCCCGGCGCTGCCGCCGGCGGAGCCCTGGATCTCGATGGCCAACACCGGCGCCTGGTGATGATTCGAACGCTTGCCCCCCTGTTGCTGGCCGTGCCGCTGGCTTGTGCCGCACAGGCACAAGGCAAGCTGCTGCTGACCGGCGGTGTGAGCAGCATCGATGGCGCCGCCGGGGGCGGCCTGACCCCTTGGGCGCTGACGGGCAGCTATGCCACCAGCGGCCAGGTCGGCGCCACGGCCTACTTCACGCGCCTGCCGGTACAGGACTACAGCCTCTCCGGCTACGGCGCGTCCGTGGCGTTCGGCGAGCGCGCCGAGCTGTCGCTCGCGAAGCAGGACTTCAGCGCTGGCGGCACGGGCGCCGCGCTCGGTCTGCCGGGGCTCAGGTTGAAGCAGACGATCCTCGGCGCGAAGCTGCGGCTGATCGGCGATGCGGTGCTCGACGCGGACACGTGGATGCCGCAGATCGCTCTGGGGGTCGAATACAAGCACCTGGACGCCGGCGGCCTGGCGCCGACGCTGAGCGCCCTCGGCGCGAAGCGCAACGGCGTCGATGTCTACCTGAGCGCCACCAAGCTGTTGCTCGCGCAGAGCACGCTGGTGAACGTGACGCTGCGCGCGACGCGCGCCAACCAGAACGGTCTGCTGGGCTTTGGCGGAACGGCAAGCAGCCGTTATTCGTTGATGCCCGAGGTGTCGGTCGCGTACCTGATCAACAAGCAGTGGGCGATCGGCGCCGAGTACCGCATGAAGCCTGACAAGCTCAACCCATCGGTCCTGGGTGACGCGCTGCGCGAGGACGATTGGAAGGATGTGTTCGTTGCCTGGGCGCCGAACAAGCATCTCTCGCTGACGGCGGCCTACGTGGACCTGGGGCGTGTGGTGCCCGGCATCCAGCCGCGGCGCCAGCGCGGGGTCTACGGGTCGATCCAGTTCGCGTACTGATCCTTGGCGTGACGCGCCCATAAGCCGAAGAAGCCCAAGAATCCCCAAGCGGCCACCACGACGAATCGACGAGGAGACCCTGACGATGCGATCTGCTCGAAGCAAGTGGACGGCTGGTGTGCTGGCGTTGCTGATCGGCGTCGGCGTCAGCGTGCATGCGAATGCCGCGGACGACGCGCTGTACCGCGGGCTGGGCGGCGAGGAAGGCATTGCCCGCATCGTCGACGGCATGGTCGATCGCGCCTACGCGGACGATCGCATCAAGAAGAAGTTCGACGGCGTCAATCCGAAGGCGCTGAAGGAATCGATCCGCAAACAGTTCTGCCAGCTCAGCGGCGGGCCCTGTGTCTACGACGGCGAGACGATGGCGAAGTCCCACGCCCACCTGGCGTTGGACAAGGCTGACTTCAATGCGCTAGTCGAGGACCTGCAGTTCGCCATGGATGACCAGAAGGTGCCGTTCACGGTGCAGAACCGACTACTGGCGCTGCTGGCGCCTATGCACCGGGACATCATCACGCGATAAGTTGCGAGAACCTGTCGGCTCGTCGAGGGGACTCGACGATCTGGACGCTGCGATTCCCGCGGTGCCAGGTCGGCGCCGCAAGGCGTCAAGGAGTCGTGCTATGAACCCTCTGCCTCTCACATCACCCTCCCCGATGGTGGGCGCATCCGCGCCGACGACGACAGTGTCGTCGTGCGGGAGCATCGACGCGGACAGGGTGGCCGCACTGAAGTCAGAAATCCAGAAATGGAATGCCCGAAAGCTGCCGCCTGTCGAGATGGCCGTGGGGCGCTGGAGTTTCTCGCCACGGGCAGCGTTGAAGGATTCGAGCGTGCGCAGGATGCGCCGCCGCCATTGGAGCGCGGAGAGGGGCGCAGGTCGGTCGCGTTCGGGCGGTCGGTGCCCGAGATGGTCGAGTCCGCGCTCAAGCGCGGCGCATCGCTCCACTACACATTGGGCATGGATCCTGGGCTCATCGCGCTCGGCAACCAGATGTCGCGAGGGTGGCATCGGCTGCCCGAATCGCGCAGGGTGCTGAAGGCGCAGGTCTTGTCATCGTCGCCGGCTGGCGCGCAGCGACGCCCGGGGGCGTACACGCCGCCCGCGCCGTTCTTCAAGAAGCTGGTCGATGAATTGAAGCACGGCGAATGCGTCATGCTCAAGTTGCCTTCGAACGACTTGCTGACCATGGCCCGTGCCGCGGGCGGGCAGTTGATCGCGGTCGCGGCCAACGAACGTGCAAGCCGTTCACCCGGCGTGTGTCCATCCGAGGTCTATGAAGGCGCGCGGGCGCAAGAGCGCTTTGATCGCGCGTACTACATGCCTGGCCATGAGGCTTGGGCGGTGCTGAGGCCGCAATGAGAAAAGCCCGGCAGAGCCGGGCTTTCTTGAATCTGGTGGCCAAGGGCGGAATCGAACCACCGACACGCGGATTTTCAATCCGCTGCTCTACCAACTGAGCTACTTGGCCGTGAGACTGGGTCTCGCTCCGCTGTTCCAGTCATCCCAGGTCTTGCGTCCTGGGCTGAACAACGAAGACAGCGACTATAGCACTAAATTCCGCTGCCGCGCTTGTTTCTCGACAGATCAACGCCCAGTTGCTTGAGCTTGCGGTAGAGGTGCGTGCGTTCCAGGCCGGTCTTCTCGGCCACGCGGGTCATCGAGCCGTTCTCCTTGGCGAGGTGGAACTCGAAGTAGCTCTTCTCGAACGCATCGCGCGCCTCGCGCAGCGGGCGGTCCAGTTCGAAGACCTGCTCGGAGGCCAAGCCCTGGTGCGGCAACGGCGTCACCGGCGCGAGACCGGCCGTCTGCACCGGCAGCGTGCCGGCCGCGATGGGCTGCATCGTCTCCGGGCGCGGATAGCTGTTGCCGATCACGGCGCCGATCACCGGCGCCGCCGGCGGCGCCGGCCGGGGCGTGGTCTTCACCAGCGCCTGTTCGACCGCGCGCAGCAGCTTCTGCAGCGTGATCGGCTTCTCCAGGAAGGCCATCGCGCCGAACTTGGTCGCCTCCACCGCCGTGTCGATCGTGCCGTGGCCGCTCATCATGATGACCGGCATCGTCAGCTGGCCCGTGCTGCCCCATTCCTTGAGCAGCGTGATGCCGTCGACGTCCGGCATCCAGATGTCCAGCAGCACCAGGTCCGGGCGCGAGCGCTCGCGGCTGGCCCTCGCCTGCTGGGCGTTCTGCGCGAGTTCGATGGTGTGCCCCTCGTCGGAGAGGATTTCAGACAACAGGGCCCGGATGCCCAGTTCGTCGTCAACAACAAGTATGGTTGCCATGTATGCCTACTGTTCACGCGGCCGAGGCGCGTCCTGCGCAGGGCTCGGTGCAGTCGCGAGTTTTGAAAATGATAACGAAACTTGTGCGCCGCTCGGCGGCTGATCGGCGCCGCTGGCTGCTGGTAGATTCACCAAGCGGATGCGCGCGCCGTGCTCGTCGGCGATTTTCTTCACCACCGCGAGTCCCAGCCCCGTGCCCTTGGTCTTGGTCGTGACGTAAGGCTCGAAGGCGCGCTTGAGCACGTTCTCCGCGAAACCGGGCCCGTTGTCGACGATCACCAGGCGCAGCGCCCGCAGCTCGCCGGCTTCGGTCAAGGCCTTCTGGGTTTTCACCGTCACATGGCCGTCCGGGCGATGGCTGACCGCGTCCAGCGCGTTCTGCACGAGGTTGTGGATCACCTGCCGCAGTTGCGGCGCGTCGCCCAGCATCAGCGGCGGGTCGGTCGCCAGCTCCGCCGTCAATTGACCCGCCTCCTGCGCCTCGGCGTACAAGGTCAGCACTTCAGCCACCAGTCCGTTCAAGTCCAGCGGCGCGAGCTTGGCCGCGGGCAGCCGAGCATAGTCCCGGAATTCGTTGACCAGCTGCTTCATCGCCTGGACCTGGTTGACGATGGTGCCGACCGATCGCACCAGCATCGCCTGGTCGTTGCCCTCGAGCTTGGCCTCAAGCTTGAACTGCAGCCGCTCCGCCGAGAGCTGGATCGGCGTCAGCGGGTTCTTGATCTCGTGCGCCAGCCGGCGCGCCACCTCGCTCCAGGCCGCCGAGCGCTGCGCCGACACCACCTCACTGATGTCGTCGAACACCAGCAGCCGCGCATCCTGCGGCAGCAGCGCGCCGCGCACCAGCAGCGTCAGCGCGGTCTTCTCGTCGAGCTGCAGTTCGAATGAATCCTGCCAGTGCTCGCGCTCGCCGGCCTCGGGACTGCTCTGCAGCTCGAAGCGCTGCCAGATGTCCTTGCCGAAGGCCGCCAGCACCGGCAGGTCCTCCAGCGGCCGGCCCACGTAAGCCGACAACGGCATTTTCAGGATGCGCGTCGCACCGGGGTTGACGGTCTCGATGCGGCGGTCGGCGTCGAACACGATCACGCCGGCCGTCAGGTTGTCCAGGATGGTCTGCACATGCGTGCGGGCGCGCTCCAGCTGCGTCACGCTGAGCTCGACCAGCGCGCGCGCGTCGGCCAACTGCTGTGTCATGTCCGCGAACGAGCGCGTCAGCCCGCCGAGCTCGTCGCCGGAGCGGAACACCGGCTTGGCCTTCAGGTCGCCGGTCGCGACCTCGCGCATGCCCTCGGCCAGCAGCAGCAGCGGCTGCACCAGCTGGTTGGACAGCGCCACCGCCAGCAGCAGCGCCGCGAACACGGCCAGGATCAGCACCAGCGTCAACGTGCCGAGGTACATCCGCCGCAGGCCGTCGCGCAGCAGCGAGCGCTGCTGGTACTCCTGGTTCGCCGCCGACACGTTCAGCGCGTTGCTGATCACCTTGCCGGAAATCTGCTTGACGACCATCAGGTAGCGGTCGCTGTTGGTCAGCTGCAGCGCGCTGCTGGGCAGCAGGGCCAGCGAGCGGATGCGCGCCTCGCCCTGCATCGCCAGCTGCTCGTCCTCCAGCCCTTCCAGGCGCGAGGCGATGCCGTTGCTGCGCGCCTGCGACATCAGCGTCGCGCTGGGGCGCGCGGGGATCTCGCTGGACTCGCCGCCGGCGGACAGCACCACCTGGCCGTTGCCGGCAATCAGCGCCACGCTGCGCGCGCCCAGCTGGTCGCGCAGCCGCTCCAGCGCCAGCGGCGCCAGCGCGCCGTCCTCCCAGCGCTCGGCGGCGGCCCGGGTCCGGACGGTCTGTTCGGCGCGCAGGTTCTCCAGCGTGTCCTGGCCCAGCGTGAGGCCGGCTTCCAGCGCGCTGGCCAGGCGCTGGTCGAACAGGCTCTCGATGCTGCGGTTCACGAACTGGTAGGAGACCGTGTAGATCAGCAGGCCCGGCACCACGCCGACGATGGCGAAGATCCCGGCGAGCTTGAGCAGCAGCCGGCTGCCGAAGCGGCCGCGCTTCACGCGCAGCGCGAGCCGCGTGCCGGCCACGCCGATCACGATGATCAGCGCGGTGGCGACCGCGACGTTGACCCAGAACAGCCAGACGTAGTGGCGCTCCAGGAAACCGCGTTGCGCGGTCGTGCTGATGGACAGCAGGAACGCCAGCATGCCGCTGGCGCCCGCGATCGCGGTCACAGAGATCAACCACGCCAGGCGCGCCGACTTGGTCACGGGTCAGGGTCCTTGCTGAATCAGGGGGATCGGAGGAGCGGCGAACAAGCGACGGACAAGCGAACGGACAAGCGAACGATGAAGCGAACGAACAAGCGGCGGATGCAAAGGGACGTCGGCCAGGCAGGTCAAGGAGGCGGGTTCCGCGTGCTCAAGGCTGCGGCCGGTTCGGCGGCGGCGTGGACGGCGCCTCCAGCGTCAGTGTGAGGTTGCGGTCCACGCTCAGCGCCCAGCCCTGGCTGCCGCCCAGCCCGATCTGCATCGGCCGCGGCAACTGCGCGGTGTCCAGCTTGTAGCTGAACTCCAGGTAATAGCGGCCGTCGTCCTCGATGTCCTTGGTCTCGGCGACGCGCCATCCGGACACGCCGCGCAGGGAGGCGATCGCCTCGCCCAGCGTGTCGAAACTCTGGTGCAGGCCGCCGGTGCTCACGCGGTACTGGCGGGTGAGCGGCTGCCAGGTCAGTCTCCAGGTCCGGCTGGCCTGCGCGACGCGGGCGTCGCGCCAGTACCAGCGGTTGCGCAAGACCTGGATCTCGGCGACGAAGTAGATCGCCACACCCTTGAGCAGGGCGTCCTCGACCTGCCGCGGCAGCTCGAAGCGCGTGCTGAAGCTGACGGCCAGGCCATCCTCGACCCGTTCCGCATTCAGCACCTGCAGCGCCACGCCCTGGGCCAGCGCCCAGCCGTGCAGCGCCAGCAGCGCGCCGACCAGGGTCAGGCGCTGCCACCAGGAACGCAGCGAAACGGGACGGGACGGCGGAGGCACGCGGACGGATTCAGGGGGGGAAGTTCTCGGGTCAGGTCTTCTGCAGCAGCGCGTAATAGAAGCCGTCGGTGACGGCCGCCGCGCCGGATGCGGAGTCCTGCGGACCATTGTCTGCGAGCGGCAGCAGATGCCCGGCCCCCTGGTCGAACTGACGCGACCGCGCATCGCCATGGCGTTGCAAAAACGCGTCGATCTGGTCCTGGCCTTCCGCCTTGAAGACCGAGCAGGTCGCGTAGAGCAGTCGGCCGCCGGGCTTGAGCAGCGGCCACAGGGCCTCGAGCAGTTCGGCCTGGATGCGAGCGAGCGACGGAATGTCGTCGGGCCGGCGCAGCCAGCGCACGTCGGGATGCCGGCGCACGATGCCGGAGGCGCTGCACGGCGCGTCCAGCAGGATGGCGTCGAACGGGCGGCCGTCCCACCAGGCGGCGGTGTCGCGGGCGTCGGCGGCGCGCACCGCGCCGGCCAGCTGCAGGCGCTGCAGGTTCTGGCTCACACGCTCCAGCCGCTTGGCGTCCGCGTCCAAAGCCAGCAGATCGAGGCGGTTGCCGGCGAGTTCCTGCAAGTGGGCGGTCTTGCCGCCCGGCGCGGCGCAGGCGTCCAGCACCCGCGCGCCGGTGCCGAGTTCCGGCCAGTCCTCGCTCGGGGACAGGTCTTGCGGCCGGTGCCGGCCCAGCAGCAAGGGGGCGGCGAGCTGGGCCGACGCGTCCTGGACCGAGGCATGGCCCCTGTCGAAGCCGGGCAGGGCATGGACCGGTCGCGGCTCGTCGAGCACGATGGCCTGCGGGAACAGCGTGCCGGCGTGATGCGCCGGGATGCCGGCCTCCCGCAGACGGGCGAGGTAGCCGTCCAGGTCGTCATGCGCCGGATTGACCCGCAGCGTCATCGGCGGCTTCTGCTGGTTGGCCTGCAGCAGTCCTTGCCATTGGGCGGGCCAGTCTGCATGCAGGCGCTCCTGCCACCAGCGCGGATGGTTGAAGCGGGCGACCGGATCCGCCTCGGCGGCGGCGACCAGCGCCTCACGCTCGCGCAGGAAGCGGCGCAGCACCGCGTTGACGAAGCCCGCGCTGTTGGGCGCGCGCTGGCGGACCGCATGCACGGCCTGGTCGACCAGCGTGTGATCGGTGTAGGCCGTCTCGCCGGGCCAGAGCAAGGCGAGTGCGGTCACCAGCAGGGCGTCCACGCGCGGCGGCGGATTTTTCGGAGCGAGCGCGGCGCGCACGACCTGCGCGGCGCCGAGACGGCGCAGCACGGTGAAGCTCAGCGCCTGCACGCCGGGGCGGAGGTCGGCGGGGCATCGCGCGAGCCACTCGGTCAGCGACTGGCCCTCGCGCACGGCCTGGACCGCGTCGGCGGCGCTGGCCAGCAGCCGATGGAGCGGCGGCGCGCCGCCGACGGAGGGATTCTTTGGGGAAGAGGGGGCAGACACCGGTGGAGTTTAGTGGCGATGGCAGCGAGCGCTTGCGGGCCTGCGACAATCCTGGCCCATGACGAGCACCTTGATCCTGAGCCCCGACGAACTGGCCGCGCTGCCGACCTCCGAGCGCATCCGCTACCGGCTCGTGAAGGCTGGAAAGCGCCACCATGCCAACGACAACATCGCCGCCTTCATCGAGGCGGGCGAACTCGACCAGCTGCAGGCCGAGGTGCAGACGCGGATGCAGGAGGTGCTGCAGTCGCTGGTGATCGACACCGACAGCGACCACAACACGCAGGAGACGGCCAAGCGGGTGGCGAAGATGTTCGTGAAGGAGGTCTTCGCGGGCCGCTACGCGCCGCCGCCGACGGTGACCGAGTTCCCCAACGCCGAGCGTCTGAACGAACTGATGATCGTCGGCCCGATCACCGTGCGCAGCGCCTGCTCGCACCACCTGTGCCCCATCATCGGCAAGGTCTGGATCGGCCTGCTGCCGAGCGAGCACTCGAACCTCATCGGCCTGTCCAAGTACGTGCGCCTGACCGAGTGGATCATGAGCCGCCCGCAGATCCAGGAAGAAGCCGTCGTGATGCTGGCCGACGAGCTCCAGGACCGCGTCAAGCCGGACGGCCTCGCGATCGTCATGGACGCGGACCACTTCTGCATGCACTGGCGCGGCGTCAAGGACATGGACTCGACGATGACCAACAGCGTCATGCGCGGCTCGTTCCTGAAGGATGCGACGCTGCGCGCGGAGTTCCTCGCCCTGATGAAGAACAAGAAGGGCTGATCCGCCCCACGTCGCTGCCGCTCAGAGGCTGCGCGCCTCGCTGAAGCCGACGAAGCTCGCCAGCACCCGGGTCGGGAACTGCCGGATCGCCGCGTTGTACGCGTCGACCGCCTGGTTGAAGACCTGCCGCGAGAACGCCCGCTGGCGGTCGATCATCTTGAGTTCGTCGACGGCGCCGCCGAGGTCCGGATCGGCGCTCAGTTCCGCATGGTGCTCGACCAGCGACACCATCCGCGTCATCGCGGCGCCGTGCACCGCCGCGGCCACCGCGAGGTGCGCCACCGGGTCCGCCGCGTAGGGCCGGGCGCGCACCGCCTGCGCGGCGGCCTTGGCCTCGACCTGCGCCGCGGCCAGCGCGTCGAGGCTGGCCTGCTCGCTGGGCAGCCGCTCCCGCAGCCGTTCCAGCAGCAGGTCGCCATGGGCGAAGCGGCGCGTCAGCGCGTCGTCCAGCTGCGCGTAGGCCTTGCCGATCTCATTGCGCAGCAGCATCACGCGGTTGTAGGCGCCGATGCCCCAGAACGCCAGCACCGCGGCCAGGCCCCACAACCACCAGTTCCAATGCACCCCGGTCACGTCGTTCATGGCGTCGTCGGCGATCGCGCTGCTCAGGGCGCGGCGGCCGGGCCGGCCGCCTTCGAACCCTGGAACTCGTGCCAGCCCTTGGCGCGCAGCTCGCAGGCGGGGCAGTGGCCGCAGCCCCAGCCCCAAGCGTGCCGGGTCTTGCGCTCGCCGAGGTAGCAGGTGTGGGTGTGCTCGATGATCAGGTCGTTGAAGGCCGCGCCGCCGAGCGACGCCGTCAGCGCCCAGGTCTGCGCCTTGGTCAGGAACATCAGCGGCGTGTCCAGCGTCATCGGCGTGTCCAGCCCCAGGCTCAGCGCCACCTGCAGCGCCTTGAGCGTGTTGTCGCGGCAGTCGGGGTAGCCGGAGAAGTCCGTCTCGCACATGCCGCCGACCAGCACCGATGCGCCGCGGCGGTAGGCCAGCGTCGCGGCGAAGGTCAGGAACAGCAGGTTGCGGCCCGGCACGAAGGTATTCGGCAGGCCGTTGGCCTGCAGCTCGATCGCGCGTTCCTGCGTCAACGCGGTGTCGGAGATCTGGCCGAGCAGGCCGAGGTCGAGCAGGTGGTCCTCGCCGAGCTTGGCGGCCCACTGCGGGAACTGCGCGACGATCTGCGCGCGCACCGTCTGGCGGCAGTCGAGCTCGATGCGGTGCCGCTGGCCGTAGTCGAAGCCCAGCGTTTCCACCTCGGCGAAGCGGTCCAGCGCCCAGGCCAGGCAGGCGGTGGAATCCTGGCCGCCGGAGAAGAGCACCAGCGCCTTGCGGCGCGAGGCGTGGACGGCGGGAATCGGAGCGGTGGCGGCGTCGGACATGGGGAAATGGTGGGCGGAGGACCAGCGGTTGTCGGGGAAAGCGGCAGGCCGGAAGTGTGCCAGCACCGCAATAGCGTGGCCGTCCAGGAGGGAACGCATGCAACGACTGCTCACGTTTGCGCTGGCCGCCACGGCCGCCATCTCAACGGCATTGTCATCGGCGCAGGCCGCTGAACCCACGGCCGACACCGCCGCCATCGCCCAAGTGCTGTTGTAACCGGGGGGCGCCGAGGTCGACCGCACGGTGCGCGTCGGGGCGGGATCAGCTCCTGATCTCGCCCTGGCCGAGCACCACCCACTTCATCGACGTCAGCCCCTCCAGGCCCACCGGGCCGCGGGCGTGGAACTTGTCGGTGGAGATGCCGATCTCGGCGCCCAGGCCGTACTCGAAGCCGTCGGCGAAGCGCGTGCTGGCGTTGACCATCACGCTGGCCGAATCGACCTCGCGCAGGAAGCGCATCGCGCTGACGTGGTTGGTCGTCAGGATCGCGTCGGTGTGGTGCGAGCCATGCCGGTTGACATGCGCGATCGCCTCGTCGAGCGAGTCCACGACCTTGATGCTGATGATGGGCGCGAGGTATTCGGTGTCCCAGTCCTCGGCCGTCGCGGGCTTGAGCAGGTCGCGCGGCACCGCTTCCAGCAGCGCCAGCGTGCGCGCGCAGCCGCGCATCTCCACGCCCTTGGCCGCGAACACCATGCCGATGCGGGGCAGGAAGTCCGCCGCCTGCTTCGCGTGGACCAGCAGCGATTCGGTCGCGTTGCAGGGGCTGTACTTCTGCGTCTTCGCGTTGTCGACGACGGTCACCGCCAGGTCCAGGTCGACCTCGGCGTCGACGTAGCTGTGGCAGTTCCCGTCCAGGTGCTTGATCACCGGCACGCGGGCCTCGCGGCTGATGCGCTCGATCAGGCCCTTGCCGCCGCGCGGGATGATGACGTCGACGTAGGCGGGCATCGCGATCAGCAGGCCCACCGCCGCGCGGTCGGTCGTGTTGACCAGCTGCACCGCGTCGCGCGGCAGGCCGGCTTCCTCCAGGCTGTCCGCCACCAGCGCCGCGAGCGCCAGGTTGCTGTGCAGCGCCTCGGAACCGCCGCGCAGGATGCAGGCGTTGCCGCTCTTGATCGCCAGCGAGGCGGCCTCGATGGTCACGTTGGGACGGCTCTCGTAGATCATGCCGAACACGCCCAGCGGCACGCGCATCTGCCCGACGCTGATGCCGGTCGGCCGGCGCTTCATGCCGGTGATCTCGCCGATGGGGTCAGGCATTGCGGCGATCTGCTCGCAGCCCTCGGCGACGGTGGCCAGCACCTTCGCGGTCAGTCGCAGGCGGTCGACCATCGGGGCATCCAGGCCCGAGGCGGTGGCGGCGGCGAGGTCGCGTCCGTTCTCGGTCGCGAGCGCCGGGCCGGCCTCGCGCAGGCGGCGGGCCAGCGCCTGCAGGGCGAGGTTGCGGGCGGCGGTCGGGGCGGCGGCCATCAGCGTCGCGGCCGCGCGGGCCGCCTCGCCGACGCCGGTCATGTAGGCGCTGAGGTCGGTCATAGGTCTTGGATTCTGACCGATGCCCCGCCGGCGTCGCCGCGCCGGGGCCATCGAAAGCCGCAAGGAGAGCCTTCGCGGTGTCACCCATGTCCCGGCACACCCGGCATACCCGGCACGCCTGTCACCCAGGTCCCGGCACATCAGCCTGCGGGCGGGCAGGGTGAGGGTTTGTCCCAGGAACCCGGCACTTGCGGTGGCGACGTCCGATCTTCTACAGTTGTAGTACGACAGGTGTAGAGATACGGGATCCGACGATGGACGAGTCGATCAACGACGACGGCAAGGGCGATGTGTCGCTCAGCGAGCTGCAGCTGGCGCTGATGCGCGTGCTGTGGGCGCGCGGGCAGGCCAGCACCGCCGAGGTGGCGGAGGCGCTGCGCGACCAGCAGCGCCCGCTCGCGCACACGACCGTGGCGACGCTGCTGTCGCGACTGGAGAAGCGCGGCCTCATCGCCAGTGAGCGCGACGGCCGCGCGCTGGTCTACCGCGCCGCGGTGAGTGAGCCGGAGGTGCAGCGCTCGATGGTGTCGGGGCTGCTGAGCACGCTCTTCGGCGGCCGGCCCGAGGCGTTGCTGAGCCATCTGGTCGAGGAAGGCGGACTCGGTGACGACGACCTCGCCAAGATGCGCGCGCTGCTGAAGAGCAAGGGAGGCCGCCATGATTGAAGCCCTCACCAGCTGGTTGTTGAACTACCTGCTGCACAGCACCGTGCTGCTCGGCGGTGTCTGGGCGCTGGAGCGCGCCGGCTGGCTGAAGCACCCCGCGTGGCGCGAGGCGTTCTGGCGTGCGGCCTTCTTCGGCGCGGTGCTGACGGCGAGCGTGCAGCCGCTCACACAGGTCACGCGGGTCGCGTTGCCCGACCTCTGGGCGCCGACGGCGCAGCACGTCGGGAACGGCGATGCCGGTCCGGAGGACGCGCTGTCGTCGAGCGTCGAGCGCGGATCGACGCCGGCGCCGGCGCCGACACCCGCCCCATCGCCGAACCCTTCGCCGAGCCCATCGCTCATCGAGCGGCCGGCCGATCACCTGACGGTGGCCGCGGATCGCGTCGTCGACATCGGCGACATCGGCGATGGCGCGATGATCCGGCGCCGCGAACTCCTGCGCGACGGTCTTGCCGCGCTGTTGCTGTCCTGGCCGCTGGTCGCGCTGTCCGGCCTCGGGCTCACGCTGGTCCGTTGGCTGCGACTGCGCCGCCAGGTGCGCGCGCTGCCGGTCTGCGAGGACGCCGAACTCCACCAGGCCGCGGCCGACCTCGCCGGCATCGCCGGCGTTCGCGCGCCGACGCTGCGCGTGAGCCCGCACTGGCCCAGCCCGCTGGTCGCCCCCGGCGGACAGATCTGCCTGCCGCAACGCCTGATGCGCACGCTCGACGGCCAGCAGCGCGTGGCGGTCCTCGCGCATGAAGTGGCGCACCTCCGCCGGCATGACCTCGCCTGGCGCCTGGCCGCCCGGCTGGTGTCGCAGCTCGGCTGGCTGCAGCCGCTGAACCGGCTGGCGATGCGCCGGCTGGACCTGCTCGCCGAGCTGGCCTGCGACGCCTGGGCCGCCGCCGAGGCCGGTGCCATGCCGCTGGCCGAGGGCCTGTACGTCTGCGCGCGCGACCTGGCGGCCGCGACCGCGGCGCTCGACGGCCGGCGCGGCACGCGCGCGATGCCGGTGCTGGCCAGTGCGATGGCCGCGACCCGGTCCCCGTTGATGACGCGCATGGATGCGCTGCTGGAGAACTCCCCGATGGCTGCAACTTCCCCCGCACGTCGCCGCCTGGGCCGCGTGCTGATCGCCGGCGGCCTGTGCGCCGTGGCGCTGGCCGTGCCGATGCTGGTCATCGGCAAGGCGCCCCGGTTCAGCGTCGACCTGAGCGGCGTCAGCGGCGCGGTCTCGTCGGCGTTCAGCGGCATGAAGGTCACGCGGCAGGTCGTGATCGCCGACGGCGTCGAGCGGCGCGTGAACTACTCGGGGGATCTGGCGTTCAACGACGACGAGTCCGACCTCGTCTCGCTCGACGACAAGCTCACGATCATGGAACGGGCCGACGGCGTGACGCGCCGCCTCGAGATCGTCGCCGACGGGAAGGGCGGGCAGGTGCGTCGCTTCTGGCTCGACGGCGACACGAAGCCGATCGATGCGCAGGCGCGGGCCTGGATCGCCGGCCAGATCGGTCTCATCGCCGAGAGTGTCCAAGGCAGCGGCCCGCGGGTGCAACGCCTGCTCCGCCAGGGCGGCACCGAGGCGGCACTCGCGGACATCGGCAAGGCCGGGGACGCCATGGCGCGTCGCAGCCGCATCGAGGCGCTGCTCGAGAGCGGCCCGCAGAGCGACGAGACCGTGTCCCAACTGATCGCGCTGGCCGGCGGGATGACGGACGACTTCCAGCGCCGCACCGCGTTCATCGCGCTGATCCAGCATCGGACGCTGGCGCCGGGTCAGCAGCGCGCCTTGCTCGAGCAGGTGCCGACGCTCAGCGGCGACTTCGACCGCCGCGAGGTGCTGGTGGCGCTGTCCCCGCAACTGGCCAACGACGCGGCCGTGATGACCGCGTGGCAGCAGGCGGTGCGCGGCTTCGGCGGCGACTTCGACAAGCGCACGGCCATCGTCGCGCTCATCGACGAGGACCGCGAGGCCACGCCGGACCGCCTGCGCACGGCGATCGCCGCGAGCGACATGATCGGCGGCGACTTCGACCGGCGCACCGTGCTCGAGGCGGCGGCGCACCAGATGCACGGGGACGCGGGGCCGTATGCCGCGGCCTATGTCGACGCGGTGCGCGGCATCGCCGGCGACTTCGACCGCCGCTCGGCGCTGACCGCGTTGATGGACGAGACCCGGGTCGACCGCGAGGTCGCGCTGCAGGTGCTGCGCGCCGCGGTCGGCATGAGCGCCGGCTTCGATCGCGCCGAGCTGCTGATCACGCTGGCGGAGCACCTGCCGGCGGATCCGGAGGTGGTGACGCAGTACCGGCAGGCCGCGCGCGGGCTGAGCACGCACGACCGGGGCCGCGTGGAGGCGGCGATCGACCATCTGACGCCGTCCTGAGCGCCGTCCTGAGCGCCGTTTTGAGGGCCGTCTTGAGCGCCACGCTGCCGCTGATGCTGCCGCATTGATCCCAGGGACGACGCAATGAAGAACGGACGCCGAGGCGTCCGTTCTGCGTGGTCGTCAGGCCGTCACGGCCTGGCGGATCACGGCTTGGCGGCCGAGGCGGGCGCCGACGGCGCGGTCACGTCGACCGGCGCGCCCTGCAGGTCGCGGATCTCCAGCGGCTTGCGACCGAAAACCTCCAGCTGCGGCAGCACCTTCGCCTTGTCGCCGACGGCCACGACGATCAGCGCGGCCGGATCGACGTAGGTCTTGGTCGCCTTGTAGGCGCTGCCGGCGTTCACGGCACCGTACTTGCGCGGCAGCGACGTGATGCTGTCCGCCGGCGCGCCGACCGCCCATTCACTGGCGTAGCTCGAGGCCACGACGCGGTTGGTGTCGAACAGCCCCGGCAGCGCCAGCAGCTGCGCGTTGCGCACGCGGTTCAGCTCGTCGGCGCCCATCGGCTTGGCGCGCATGCCGTCGATCTCCTTGAACATGTCGGTCAGCGCCGGGCCGGTGACGTCGGTGCGCACGCTGCCGCGGATGCCGAACAGGCCGCTGTCGCGGTTCATCGTGTAGGCCGAGTAGATGCCGTAGGTGTAGCCCTTGACCTCGCGCAGCTGCGTGTTGATGCGCGACGTGAAGAGACCGCCCATCGCGGCGTTCATGACCTTGATGTCCTCGGCGTCGGGCGTGCCGGACTTCGGTCCGGGCGCGACGACGCTCAGCGCGGTCTGCGGCGCGTTCGGCTTGTCGACCAGGATCACGCGGGCGGCGACCGGCTGCGGCGCGGCGGCGTTGACCGCGGCGGCGGCCGCCGTCGGACGTTCCCAGCCGCCGAACAGGCGCTCGGCCAGCGACTTGAGCTCGTCGGCCGAGATGTCGCCGGCGACCACCAGCGCGGCCTGGTCGGGCCGGTAGTGCGTCGACCAGAACTGGCGCAGCGCGGCGGCGTCGGTGGCCTTGATCGAGGCCTCGTCGCCGATGGCGGCCTTGGCCAGCGGATGGCCTTCCCCGTAGATCACGCGGTTGGAGACCACCGACGCGACGGCCGGCGCCTGCTCGCGCTGCTGCTGCAGCGCAGCCAGGCGCTGGTTCTGCAGGCGCGCGATCTCGGCGGCATCGAAGGCCGGGTGCAGCGTCACGTCGGCGACCAGCGCCAGCGTCTGCGCAAAGTTGCGCTTCAGGCTGCTGGCCTCGATGCGGGCTTCGTCGCGGCCGGCGCCCGTGGTGATCGCCGCGCCCAGCGCGGCGGCCTCGTCGGCGATCTGCTGCGCGGTGCGCGTCTGCGTGCCTTGCTGCAGGATGCCGGCGGTGAAGCTCGACAGGCCCGGACGGTCCGCCGGGTTCGCGGTCTGGCCGGCGCGCACGACCAGCGTCGCGCTCACCAGCGGCAGGCCCGGATTCGGCACGTGGATCAGCGTCAAGCCGTTGGCCAGCGTCATCCGCTTGCCTTCCGGCAGCACCGGCGCCTTGGCCTTGCCGCCCTTGGGCTGCGTCTTGCGCCAGGCGACGTCGGCGTTCATCGACTCGCGCTCGCCCTTGGCGGCCTTGTCCGCCATCGGCGGGGTCGCGACTTCCGGCGCCAGCTTCTGCTCGCCGGGCGTCGCCAGCACGACGACGCGGGCGTTCTTCTTCAGCTGCTGCGCGACGACGTCGCGGATCTTCTCCGGCGTGATCGCCTGGTAGCGCGCCAGGTCCTTGCCGATGTAGTTCGGATCGCCGGCCTGCTGGTTGTAGTAGTTGATCTGGTCGGCCAGGGCCTGGACCTTCTCCAGGCGCGCCAGCGTGCCGGTCTCGATGGCGGCGCGGGCGCGGGCCATCTCCTCGGGCGTGGGCGGGTTGACGGACAGGTCCGCGACCGCGTCGTCGACGATCTTCTGGATCTCGTCCAGCGACTTGCCGGGACGCGCGATCACCTCGACCGAGAACACCGAGCCCAGCGACAGCGAGTACTGCTGCACCTGCACCGACTGCGCCAGCTGCTTGTCATAGACCAGCGTCTTGTAGAGGCGGCTGGACTTGCCGCCGCCCAGCACGTGCGAGGCGAGGTCCAGCTCGGCGTCGCCGGGCTGGAACACGGCGGGGGTGTGCCAGGCGATGTCCAGGCGCGGGAGCTCGATGCGGTCGGTGACCTCGACGCGCTTCTCCTCGGTCAGCTTCGGCTGCGGCACGTTGACCGGCGGCACCGGATCGCCAGCCTTCAGCGGGCCGAAATATTTCTGCACCAGTTGCCTGGCCTGCGCCGGATCGAAGTCGCCGGCCAGCACCAGGGTCGCGTTGTTCGGGCGGTAGTAGCTGCGGGCGAAGGCCTTGACGTCGTTCAGCTTGATCGACTGGATGTCGGCGTGCGAGCCGATCACCGTGGCGCGGTACGGATGGCCCTCGGGGAACAGCGCCTGGTACAGCGCTTCCTCGACGATGCCGTAGGGGCGGTTCTCGACGGACTGGCGGCGCTCGTTGCGCACCACGTCCTGCTGGTTGGCCAGCGACACCGAATCGACCTCGTCGATCATGTAGCCCAGCATGTCCGACTTCAGCCACAGGCCCAGTTCGAGCTGGTTGGACGGCAGCGTGAAGAAGTAGTTCGTCCGGTCGAAGTCGGTCGAGCCGTTGGAATCGGTGCCGCCGGCGGCGTCGATGATCTTGTCGGCCGTGCCGCGCGGGATGTGGCGGGTGCCGGCGAACATCAGGTGTTCGAACAGGTGGGCGAAGCCGGTCTGGCCTGGCGCCTCGTTGCGCGGTCCGGCGTGCACCCACAGGTTGAAGGCCACCAGCGGCAGTCTGTGGTCCTCGACCAGGATCACCTCGAAGCCGTTGGCCAGCTTCACCTTCTCCAGCTTCACGTTGAGCGTGCCGCCGACGGCGGAGACGGCGCTGGTGCCGGCCGCGGCCGGCGCGGCCAGGGCCGCGGAGGTGAGGGCGGTGCCGCCGAGGGCGGTCAGGACGGCCAGGGTGATGGCGGCGGGTGCCGCAGGCATGAATCGCATGGTGGGACGCTTCCCTTCTATGTTGGTGCGGGGCACGCTAACCAAAGCGGGCGCCCCTCACAAGTGCCGGAACTCCGAAATATCAAGGTTCGGCGAGTTGGAACCGATCGGCTGGCCGGTCCCACGTCAAGGCGCCGTCAACACGACGCCGGGTCAGGATGGCATCCGTGGCGGATTGAGCCGGTCAAAGCGGCCGCAGCATCAGCTGCTGGTGCAGCGGCTGGGCGACGGCCCCCAGCGCGCGCAGCGCGCCGCCGCCGAGGTCCTCGCGCTGCAACTGGGGCACGCGCAGGCGGCGCTCCGGGTACACGGCGGCGAGGGCCTGGATCAGCGCCCGGGCGTCGGCCTCGCGCGGCGCGATGAAGCTGTGGACCATCACGGTCTCGTCGGGAAGGCTGAAGACGATCTGGCCGTCCGCGGTCTGCCAGCCGTGATAGTCGACGCCATGCCGGATCGTGGCGGCCGTGACCTGCAGCGGCAGGTCGGGGATGCGGTGCTCGGCGGCGGCCAGCCAGCCCAGCAGATGCGGCATGTCGATCGCGTGGAGCGCCCCGCCGGTGGCCGGCGCGATCGTGCCGGGTTCGGCGACGTAGCCGAACAGGTCGTGCTGCCGGCGGAAGCCGCGGCCCTCATACAGACGGCGCGCGCGCTCGTTCTGCGCGAAGACCTCGAGCTCCACGGCCCGCAGTCCGGCCGAGGCCGCGCGGGCGATGAAGTCGTCGAGCAGCGCGGGCGCGGCCCCGGTGCCGCGCGCGGCGGGCAGCGCGCCCATGGTCGCGAGGCGCCAGCGATTCGACACCGGCCGCGGCGCCACGAACGCGAACGCCAGCGGCGCGCCGGTCGGGTCGAGCGCCACGCGCGACAGCGGCAGGTCCACGCCCTGCCGCGCGAGGAACATCGGCCACTGCGCGAACGGGATCTGGAACGGGCCGATCAGGTAATCGGCGAACGCCGCGGTGAACGCGGCGTGGAGGATCTCCGGCGCCACTTCGTCGGCGCGGACGAAGGAGAACGGGGAGGCTGCGTTCGAAGTCATCGTCGGTGCCGTCATGTCGTCCTGGTCGGTTATCCCGGTAGCTCGTGCTGGTAGCTCGTGCTGGTAGGTTGTGCTGGTGTCGCGAGGTGCAGACCGGCGGGCCGCCGGTTCAGGTGAGCCAGGCTGGAATCGCCAGCCAGATCGGTGCCGTGGCTGCGAACAGCAGCGTGCCCAGCACGATGGCGCCGGAGGCTTCCGCTTCCAGCGTCCGGTAGCGTTGCGCGAACATCATCGCGTTCGAGCCCGGCGGCAGCGCCGCCATCATCACGATGACGGCGAGCGGCATGCCCGACAGGCCGAAGCCCCAGTGCGCGATGCCCAGCACCAGCGCGGGCAGCACCAGCAGCTTGAGCGCGGCCAGGCCGAGCAGCGTGCGCATCGCGCCGCGCGGCAGGCCGTAGTAGGACAGCGACATCCCGATCAGCACCAGGCACAGCGGCACCACTGCGCTGCCCAGCATCTGCAGCACCTCGTCGAGCACCGCCGGTAGCGGGATGCCGGTGGCGTGCCAGGCGAAGCCGCACAGCACCGGCAGCACCACCGGGTGGATGACGGTGTTGCGCATCGTCGTGAGGATGGTCCGCTTCAGGCTCGCGCCGCCGCTTGTGTGGCGGGCGAGGTCCATCTCGACGAGCACGGTCGCCAGCGTCAGCAGCGTCAGCGCGTGCAGGCTGACCACGGTGATGTGGACGGCGAGGCCGCTCTCGCCGAACACCCCGGCCACCAGCGGCACGCCGACCTGCAGCGTGTTGCCGAAGCTCGCGGTGATGCTGCGCACGGCGGGTGCGGCGGGGTTGCCGGGATGGCGCTTGCGTTCATAGAGGTAGACGGCGACGAGCATCAGCACCACCGGCGCGAAGAACGCGGCCACGGTGAGCCACGGCAGTTCCGAGATCTCCACCCGCGCGGTGGTCCGGAACATCAACGCCGGAACGAACAGGTAGAACGCGATGTTCGAGAGGATGCGGGCCGGGTCGTTCTCGCCGCCGGCCTTGCCCAGCCAGCGCATGTGCCCGACGAACCAGCCCATGCCTGCGGCGATGAAGATTGCCAGCAGCTTGTAGAACAGGACGGCGGTCATGGCGAAGGAGTATGCCGCCCGGCGCACGATGCCCGCGCGCCGCCCGCACAGCAGCCTCCGTTCAACGTGCAGTCAGCGATTGCCACTGGGGCCGGAATGGTGCTGGGGGTTCCCGGAGGGATGCCCCCTGCACCGTGGAGTGCCCGCGCTTGGCGAGGCGAAGTTCGAAAGGCCGCGTCAGGACGCCAGCGGCAGCTCCAGCGCGAAGCTGAACCGGCTGCCTTCATCGGGCGAGGTCTCGACGGTGATTTCTCCGCCCATGAGCCGCACGAGCTGCTGGCTGATCGCGAGCCCGAGCCCGGTTCCGCCGGTGCGGCGCGACTGGTCGGCCACCTGCTCGAACGGTTGGAAGAGCCGCTCCATCTGATCCGGCGCCATGCCGATCCCGGTGTCCGAGACTGTGAAGCGCAGCATCAGGCTGCTGGGCCCTTGCGCCACCACGTCGACGGCGAGTCCGATGCGCCCGTGGTCGGTGAACTTCACCGCGTTGGACAGCAGGTTCAGCAGCACCTGCCGCAGACGCTGCCCGTCGGCCCGCACGCGAGAGGGCAGCTGCGGGTCCAACTGGACGGCGAAGGCCAGGCCCTTCTCGGCCGCGCGAGGCCGCATCGATTCGCTGCAGATCTCCAGCAGCGCCCGCAGGTCGATCGGGCTCAGCTGCAGCGTCAGCTTGCCGGCCTCGATGCTGGCCACGTCCAGCAGGTCGGTGATCAGCACCAGCAGATGTTCGCCCGATTCGCGCATCAGTCGGATGCGATGCTTCTGCGCGTCGTTGAGCGAGCTGTCCATCTGCAGCAGCTGCGCGAAGCCCAGGATCGCGTTCAACGGTGTGCGGAACTCGTGGCTCATCGTGGCCAGGAAGCGGCTCTTCGCCTGATTCGCGGCTTCCGCCCGCTGCTTGGACTGGGACAGCTCCACGGTGCGCTCGGTGACGAGTTCCTCCAGGTGGTCGCGATGCTGCGTCAGTTCCTGCTCCGCCAGCCGGCGCAGCGTGATGTCGCTGACCAGGCCCTCGATGCGCGGCGCCCCGTCGAGCACCAGGTGCAGGCTCAGCTCGACCCACAGGTCGCGGCCGTCGCGCGTCGTCACCAGCAGCGGCACCTGCTGCAGCAGGCGATGCCGCTCCAGCGCGCGCGCCAGACGGCGGTACTCGTCGCGCTCGATGCGCGCCATGCGCCGCAGGGTCACGCCTTGCGCGGCCTCGGGATGCCCCAGCCCCAGCATCTGCGCCAGCGCCTTGTTCACGCGCAGCAGCCGCCCATGGCCGTCGGCCTGGAAGATTCCCTCCGCCGCGTTCTCGAACAGGCTGCGGTAGCGCTGCTCGCTGCTGCGCAGGCCTTCCGCGAAGTCGCGCAGCTTGCCGCTCATCGCGTTGAGCTGCTCGGTCAGGTCGCCGATCTCGTCGGCGTGCTCGGGCTCGATGTGGGCGCCGAGTTCGCCGCTGGCGACGCGCTGCGCCAGGCTGCGCAGGCGCGAGACCGGACGCTCCACCAGCCGCCGCACCAGCACGTAGCTGGTCAGCGCGATCGCCAGCAGCACCGTCGCCAGCAGGCTGGCCACCAGACGGCGCGTCTCGCCCAGCGTCTGGTCGATGTAGCTGCGGGTGTAGACCAGCGTCGCACGGCCCAGCGCGCCCGCCGGCCCTTGTGCCCCGGCGCGGTGGCTCAGTTCGAATTCCAGCGTCAGCGGTCGCACCGCCGCCGTCTGGCGCGAGCGCTGCAGCGTTTCCAGGCCAGGGGCGGCCAGCGTGATCGACTGGACCTCCGGATCCGCCATCACGGCGTCCAGCAGCTCCGACAGCGCGGCGCTGTCCAGGTTCCAGACCGGTTCCGCGAAGCCGCGTGCCACCAGCTGCGCCATGCGCTGCTGGCGCTCGGTCAGCGCCTCGTTGAGTTCGTGCTCGTGGCGGTCGACCCAGTACAGGCCGATCAAGCCCACCAGCACCGTCGCGCTGAGGCTCAGCGCGGCGACCAGCCGCGTCTGGATGCTCAGCGTCGATCGACCCATGACCGCATGCCCTCTCCTGAATCGCAAGATTGTTTGCGGTCGAGTGTCGCGCAAATGCAAGGCGCGTCCGGGCTTTGAGGCACGAACCGACCCCCCAGGATTTCACGGGTTGCGATTTGGGGGCGCGCGAAAGCTGGTCTCGGGCGCCAGCGGCCCCGGAAGGCCTCAGCCCTTGGCGGTCGCCTTCTTCGCAGCGACCTTCCTGGCCGCGGGTGCCTTGGCCGCCGGCGCCTTGGCCGTGGACTTGGCGGCGGGTTTGGCGCCGGTCTTGGCCCCCGGCTTCGCGGCGCGCGGCTCGAACTCGAACATCACCTTGCCTTCCTTCTTGTCGTAGGCGAGGAAGGCCTTGAACTTGCGACGCGTCTTGTTGGAGACGAAGTTCTCCAGCAGGTCCGTCTTGCCGGTCGCCAGCAGCTTGGTCATCTGCTCGGCCTCGATCGGCTGCTGCAGGATGATCTTGCCGCTCTTGAAGTCGCAGGTGATCTTGTCGCCGACGGCGTGCTCGCAGACGTAATTGCTGCCGAAGTCGAAGACGCGGCCATTGCACTTCGGGCAGTGGCCCAGCGCGGTGTGGCCGCTGAAGTCGACCGGCTCGCCGTTCTCCTCGGCCTTCTTCGCGTCCTCGCCGAAGTCGAACTCCAGCTTCCAGTTGTCGATCTCGGCGTCGAACACCAGCGCCAGCTCGGCCGTGAAGGGCCAGCCCGCCTTGGAGCGGAAACCCTCCAGCGGGCCGACCTTCTTGTCGCGCAGGAAGGTCTCGACCTCGGCCAGCTCGAAGCTGCGGCCGCCCGGGATCTTGGGGATCGAGAAGCCGCACTCGTCGCCGTTGCCGACCTTGCCGGTGCAGGTGAAGCGGCGGTAGTTCTCCTTGACCACGCCGCCGCATTTCGGGCACGGCGTCTTCAGCGTCGCGTAGTCGCCCGGGATGGTGTCGCGGTCGTACTCCTTGGCCTTGCGCACGACCTTCTCGGTCATCGCGGCGATCTCGGCCATGAAGGCCTCGCGCTTGAGGCGGCCCTTCTCCATCTCGGACAGCTGGAACTCCCAGTTGCCGGTCAGCTCGGGTTTGGTCAGTTCCTCCACGCCGAGGCCGCGCAGCAGCGTCATCAGCTGGAAGGCCTTGGCGGTCGGGATCATCTCCCGGCCTTCGCGCAGCATGTACTTCTCGGCCAGCAGGCCTTCGATGATCGCGGCCCGCGTGGCCGGGGTGCCCAGGCCCTTCTCGGCCATGGCCTCGCGCAGCTCGTCGTCGTCGACCAGCTTGCCCGCGCCTTCCATCGCCGACAGCAGCGTCGCTTCCGTGTAGCGGGCCGGCGGCTTGGTCACCAGGGCCTTCACCTCGGTGCTTTCGGTGCGCACGACCTCGCCGGCCTTCACCGGCACCAACATCGCGCCGCTGGTGCCCGGCTCGGCGTTCTCGTCGGTGGCTTCCTTGCCGTAGACGGCCTGCCAACCCGGCTTCACCAGCACCTTGCCGTTGGTCTGGAAGGTGTACGACTTCGCCGGCGTCTTCACCGTCGAGATGCGCGTCGTGACCTGGAACTCGGCCGGCGGGAAGAACACCGCGAGGAAGCGCTTGACGACCATGTCGTAGAGCTTGGCCTCGGCCTCGGTCAGGCTGCTGGGCGCCTGCAGCGTCGGGATGATCGCGAAGTGATCCGACACCTTGGTGTTGTCGAACACCTTCTTCGTCGGCTTGATGTAGCCCTTGTCCAGCGCCGTGCGCGCGTGCTGCGCCAGCGGCTGCAACGGGCCGGGCATGTTCGCGCTGGCGATCATGCGCGCCGTGTCCTGGGCGACGATCAGGTAGTCCTCGGGCAGGTAGCGCGAGTCGGTCCGCGGGTAGGTCAGCACCTTGTGCTTCTCATACAGCGCCTGTGCCAGGCCCAGCGTCGTCTTGGCCGAGAAGCCGAAGCGCGAGTTCGCCTCCCGCTGCAGCGTGGTCAGGTCGTACAGGCCGGGGCTGGCCGTCGTGCTGGGCTTGGACTCCTCGGTCACCGTGGCGGGCTGGCCCAGCGCGGCGGCGGCGATCGCGTCGGCCTCGGCCTGCGTCCAGACGCGGTCGGCGCGCTGCTCGGGATCGTCGGCGTTCTTGTTGAACGCGGGATCGAACCACTTGCCCTCGTACTGGCCGGCCTCGGCGTCGAAGCTGCCGCGGATCTCCCAGTAGTCGCGGTAGACGTGCTTGCGGATCTTCTCCTCGCGCTCGACGACGATCGAGAGCGTCGGCGTCTGCACGCGGCCCACCGTGGTCAGGAAGAAACCGCCGTCGCGCGAGTTGAACGCGGTCATCGCCCGCGTGCCGTTGATGCCCACCAGCCAGTCGGCCTCCGAGCGGCAACGCGCCGCGTCGGCCAGCGGCAGCATCTGCTGGTCGGTGCGCAGCTGCTCGAAGCCGTCGCGGATCGCCTGCGGCGTCATCGACTGCAGCCACAGCCGGCTCACCGGCTTGGCCACCTGCGCCTTGGCGGTACCGGCGTACTGGACGATCAGGCGGAAGATCAGTTCCCCTTCGCGCCCCGCGTCGCAGGCGTTGATCAGCGAGGTCACGTCCTTGCGCTTGATCAGCTTGACCAGCGCGTTCAGCCGGCCCTTGCTCTTGTCGATCGGGTTCAGGTCGAAGTGCGGCGGGATCACCGGCAGGTGGGCGAAGCTCCACTTGCCGCGCTTGACGTCGAACTCCTCCGGCGCCTTGATCTCCACCAGATGGCCGACGGCCGAGCTGACGACGTACGCGTCGTTCTCGAAATACTCGTCATGCTTCTCGAACTTGCCCGACAGCGCGGTCAGCGCCTTGACGATGTCCTGGGCCACCGACGGCTTTTCCGCGATCACCAATGCCTTGCTCATGCGCTTGCTTCTTTCCTCTTCGTTCAGGTGTCCAGGATCTTCATGAACGCCTGCCTACAATCCGGCCTCGCGCGCTCACGCGCCTACGTACGTGTGTACACGCGCGCGCACCCATGAATTCAATGTACCGGACTCGCTCCATGTCGCAACCGCGCCCCGCTCCGAGTGTTCCCGCCCCCATCGATCCGCTCGCGGACGCGGACGCGGGCGCCCAGGCGCCTGCCGCCAAGCGGTCCACGCGGATCCAGGTCCGCGCCTCCGGCGTCCATGGACGCGGGGTGTACGCCCTGGTGCCGCTGCAGGCCGGCGAGAAGCTCATCGAATACAAGGGCGAGCGCATCGAATGGGACGAAGCCCTGCGTCGCCATCCGCACGATCCGTCGCAACCGGACCATACCTTCTACTTTCACCTTGAGACCGGCGGGGTCATCGACGCGGCCGTCGGCGGCAACCAGGCGCGCTGGATCAACCACGCCTGCAGCCCCAACTGCGAGGCCCAGGAGGTCGACGGCCGGGTGTTCATCCATGCGTTGACGGACATTTCCCCTGGCGAGGAGCTGTTCTACGACTATGGTCTGGTGATCGACGAACGCTATACGCCCAAGCTGAAGAAGCGGTTCGAATGCCGGTGCGGCACGCCGGGATGCCGGGGCACCATGCTGGCGCCCAAGGAGCGCAAGCGCTGAACGGCGGGGGGGACCCTGTCAGGTCCTACAGCCACCGATTCATGGTGCGGGCCCCCGGACGGGGGCCATCTCCCTCTAGACTCCGGCCATTCACGACCACCGGGCCGACCCGCCCGGGAAGACCAAGACGAGATCGCAGGATCACATTCGCGGCGATGCAAGAACATCAGAACTGGGGCGCAGAGGCCCTGTGGCAAGACCTGGAGCCGTTGCTGCCGGGGCTCAGCATCGAGGTGCTGGCGCGGGTCGAATCGACCAACGCCACGCTGATCGAGCGCGTGCGCCGCGACGAAGGCACCGTGGCCGCGGGACGTGCCGGCGATCGACCCTACGGGCGCCGTCAGCATGACCTGCATCCTTGCCTGCTGATCGCGGAACACCAGACCCACGGCCGCGGCCGGCAGGGCCGGGCGTGGCACAGCACGGCCGGCGCGTCGCTGACCTTCTCGCTGTCGATGCCGGTGGAGGTCGCGGACTGGTCCGGCCTGTCGCTGGTCGTCGGCGCGGCGATCGCCGAGGCGCTCGACCCCGAGGGCAGCCGCCTCGGCCTGAAGTGGCCCAACGACCTGTGGCTGGACGAACGCAAGCTGGGCGGCATCCTGATCGAGACCGTGCCGGCCGGGAGTTCGCGCATGGCGGTGGTCGGCGTGGGCCTGAACGTGTCGGACCGCGCGAAGGTCGCGGAGTCGCAGCTCAACACCGGCTTCGCCTGCCTGCAGGAACTGATTCCCGATGTGACGCCGCCGCAGGCGCTGGCACGGCTGGCGCCGGTGCTGGTGAAGGCGCTGGCGGCATTCCCGCAGACCGGATTCGGCGCCTGGCGCGAGCGTTTCGCGCGGCGTGACCTGCTGCAGGGCAAGGCGATCACCGCCGGCGTCCTGGAAGGCACGGGCGCGGGCGTCAGCGATCGCGGCGAACTGCTGATCGACACCCCGCAGGGCCGCCAGACGGTCAGCGGCGGCGAGGTCAGCGTGCGACTCGGCGGCACATCCGCCGGACAGGGGTAAGCCACGATGCTGCGCGCCGCGGTCGTCCTGCTCTTCGTCGTCAACGTGCTGGTGTTCGCTTGGAACAAGGGGTGGATCGCCGGCGTGGCGCCCGCCACGCCGCGGCTGGACCAGCAGGTCAACCCGGAGCGGCTGTCGCTGCTCAACCAGAAGGCCGTCACGCAGCTCGCGGCGCGGTCCTGCCTGGAACTGGGGCCGCTGATCGGCGATGAGCTGCTCAAGCGCGCCAACGCGGCGCTGACGAACGCCGGGATCCCGGCGGCGTCGATCGAGACCACGGCCGTCAACACCGGCGGCGTGTGGGCGCTGGCCACCATCAAGATGCCGAGCAAGGACTTCCGCGAACGCAAGGAAGACACCTACCGCAGCGCCAAGATCGCGTTCGAACCCTTGCAGGGCTTCCCCGACGAACAGCCGACGCTGGTGCTCAGCAAGCACGACAGCGAGGCCGCGGCGCTGGCGGCGCTCGACGGGATGACCAAGCGCAACTACAAGGGCCTGCGCGTGATGCGGCTGCAGGAGCCGCTGCAGCAGACGACGCTGCGCGTGGCCCGCCTGGATGGCACGCAATCCGGAAAACTGAACGCGCTGGCCAATCCGCCTTGGGGCGAGAAGCGCAAGGACTGCTCGGTGGAGGCGCCGGCGGCGTCATCCGCCGCCAGCGCCGCGAACGGCTCAGGCTCGGGCGCGAGCCGCTGACGACAAGACCTGACCCTTCCTCCCCGCTTCTGCCGCTTCTTCCGCTTGCAGGAGCGCTCCGCCCTTCTTACTCCCTCTCCCGCCTGCGGGAGAGGGCAGGGGTGAGGGCCAGCGGCCGAGGAAGTACTGAAGCCTTGTCGCTTCTCCCCGCTGGCGGGAGACCGCCCACCTGACCCGTTCGGGGCGTTGGCCGCCGAGGCATGAGGCCCCGGAGGCAAGCTCCGAAACCTCACGCCTCACCGTCCCCAACCAGTTCCGTACTGCCCCGGTTTTGCTACCGAGGACTTCTTCAGGTTCTGGCTCGATTACTCCGAGCGGCTCTTGACCAGACGCGGCTTCGGCCAACGCAACGCCACGATCGCCAGCACCAGCGCGGCCAGCCAGAAGCCGCTCATCGCACCACCACCGCCGCCACCCGACGAGGTGTTAGTGGGCGTGGTCGGCGTCGTGGGCGTCGTCGGCGTGGTGACAGGCGTCACCGCCGCCACCGCCGCATTCGCATCCAGCATGCCGGCACCGCAGGTGGCCGTCGTGCAGTTGCACTCGAGTTGCGGCTGCGTGCTGTTGCCGGCCACGCACTGCGCGACGCCGGCAGCAGGCGCCGGGAACGCACGCGCCGACGACTGCAGCGCCGCCTTGATCCGCGTCGGCGTCAGCGTCGGATCCACCTGCAGCATCAGCGCGATCGTGCCGCTGACCAGCGGCGTCGAGAAGCTCGTGCCGGTGCCGCTGAAGTTGAAGGCGTTGTTGTTCGCGACCGGGGTCGTGGTGCCGCTGTTGCTGGTGGACAGGATCGGATACAGGCAGGGGCTGCCGGGCGTCGTGTTGACGCAGTTGCCACCCGGCGCGCTGATCGTCACCTGCGGGCCGAGGTTGGAGAAGCCGACCTTGGTCCCCGCATGGCGCACACCGGCGACCGCGATCACGTTGGCGCAGTTGGCCGGCGTGCCGACGGCGATGCCGCCCTCCTTGGTCGGGTCGTCGTTCTCGACGCCGTTGCCGGCCGCCACGACGACGGAAACGCCGTTGTTGTACGCCGCGGTGATCGCGTCCTGGTAGGTCGGGGTGCAAGCCCCGTCGCCGCCCAGGCTCATGTTGATGACCTTGGCCGGGTTGCTGTTGGTGGGCAGGCCGGGCACGGCGACACCCGCCGCCCAGCGCATGCCCGCGGCGATGTCGGACGCCCAGCCGCCGCACTTGCCCAGCACGCGCACCGGCAGGATCTTGGCGCCGTAGGCCAGGCCGGCCATGCCTTGCCCGTTGTTGGTGAGCGCCGCGATCAGGCCCGACACGCGCGTGCCGTGCCAGGAACTGGAGCCGATGTCGTCGGCGGTGCAGCCGCTCAGTCGGCCGCCGTCGATGTCGGACTGATCGACCCAGTCGCCCGGGTCGCTCGGATCACTGTCGGGACCGTTGCCGTCATTGGCGGCGGCGACCGAGTTCGCGTCGCTCCGGTTGCCGAAGCCGATGAGGTCGTAGCCGGCGACGAATTGGCCGGCCAGGTCCGGATGGTCCATGCGCACGCCGGTGTCCAGCACCGCGACGACGACGCCGCTGCCGGTCGACTTGTCCCAGGCCGCCGGCGCGTTGATCGACGAGAGCACCGTCGAATCCGGAGCCTTGAGGTACCACTGGCCCGCAGTGACGCCCTTGCTGGCGGCGGTCGCATAGAACTCGTCATTGGGCGTGGAATAGTGCTTCCACCAGCGGTCGACCTCGACCGACTCGACGTCGCCGTCCGCGGCCAGTCGCTTGGCGAGTTCCGCCGAGCTCATGCCGCTGGCGGTGTAGACGTGGGTGCGGTCGTCCAGGCTGCGGCGCGCCTGCAGCGAGGCGGCATGCCTCAGGCCGAGCGTCGTGCCGCGCACCTGCGCGATGTCCTTCGCTTCGGAGGGGGTGGCGCGCGCCGCGAGCGGTCGCGCCTTGACGGCATCCGCCTGGGCCTTGAAGCGCACGATCACGCGCGCGAAGTCGGGTTGCTGGTCCGGCTTCAGGGCGGCGCCGGTGGCCGCGCCGGCGCTGCCGGCTCCGAACAACCCGATCAGGGCCAGGGCAGCGGCGATGCGCTTCGGCAAACACAGCACGGACATGCGGAAACTCCACAAAACTGAGCTAGCCAGTTTATGGGTGAGGCCGCTAAGAAATTGCTAATGACATGACACATTTGCTGCGAGGCCTCACCTCTTAAGGGGGATTCCTCACGCAAACATCGGTCATCGGCCCACCAAGTGGTGACTGTTCGTATCGAGGGCGTTCCAGGAACGAAAAAGCCCCGCCGGGGCGGGGCTTCGAAGGGGGAAGGAGCCGCTTACTTGGCGACGACCTTGACCATCTCGAGCACCTTGTTCGAGTAGCCCCACTCGTTGTCGTACCAGGACACCAGCTTGACGAAGGTGCCGTCCAGGGCGATGCCGGCGTCGGCGTCGAAGATCGAGGTGCGCGGGTCGCCGCGGAAGTCGGTGGCGACGACCTTGTCCTCGGTGTAGCCCAGCACGCCCTTCAGGGCGCCTTCGCTCTGGGCCTTCATCTCGGCGCAGATCTCGGCGTAGGTGGCGTTGTTGTTGAGCTCGACGGTCAGGTCGACGACCGAGACGTCGGAGGTCGGCACGCGGAAGGACATGCCGGTCAGCTTCTTGTTCAGCTCGGGGATCACCACGCCCACGGCCTTGGCGGCGCCGGTCGAGGACGGGATGATGTTCTCGAGGATGCCGCGGCCGCCGCGCCAGTCCTTGTTGGACGGGCCGTCGACGGTCTTCTGCGTGGCGGTGGTGGCGTGCACGGTGGTCATCAGGCCGCGCTTGATGCCCCACTTGTCGTTCAGCACCTTGGCCAGCGGGGCCAGGCAGTTGGTGGTGCAGCTGGCGTTGGAGATGATGGCCTGGCCGGCGTAGGTCTTGTCGTTGACGCCGTAGACGAACATCGGGGTATCGTCCTTGGACGGGGCCGACATGATCACCTTCTTGGCGCCGGCGGTCAGATGCTTCTCGCCGGTTTCCTTGGTCAGGAACAGTCCGGTGGCTTCGACGACGATGTCGGCGCCGACTTCGTTCCACTTCAGCTCGGCGGGATCCTTGACCTGGGTCAGGCGGATGCGCTGGCCGTTGACGATCAGCGTGTTGCCGTCGACCGCGACCTCGCCGTCGAAGCGGCCATGGACGCTGTCGTACTTCAGCATGTAGGCCAGGTAATCGGGCTCGAGCAGGTCGTTGATGGCGACGATCTGGATGTCCTTGAAGTTCGCCACGGCGGCGCGGAACACCATGCGGCCGATGCGACCGAACCCGTTGATACCGATCTTGATGGTCATGAGGAAAGTCTCCTGCGAGTGAAATGAATCGATGACGTCATGGGCGCGCCGCCCAGCCAGTGGGCGTCGTGCCTCGGAGGTGTTCTGTCCGGCGCCGCGCGGGGCTGCCACCACAGGCAGGTGGCGGCGGCAGGCGGGGTCGCCGGGAACCTTCGATTTGAACAGATAGTCGCGGACACTCGGTTCGAACGGGTTACCGGGTTTCATGACCCGGCACCACGCGGTTACAGGACGCCGACGCGGGCGCGCGGTGCGGCGGTCAGGGCGCCGCGGCGTTCGTCGCGGCGCTTGGCGTGAGGGACGTGGTCGCCGCGGGCTGCAGGCTCAGCGTGCCGCAGGCGATATCGATCTTCACCATGCGGCCCAGCAGCCGCTCGAAGCGCTCGGGCGTGAGGTCCATCTGCAGGCCGGCGAGCCAGCTGAGGAACTCCGCCCGGTTGCGGTCGTGCTCGCCGATCTCGCCGACGTGATTGGCCACGGCCGGCTTGCCCAGCTTCCACGCGACGGTGAAGGGGCAGTGCATCGTGTTGAAGTCGAACTCCACCTGCTGCTGACGGATGTCCTTGATGTTGGACAGGAACTCGCCGAGCGTGACCTGGTCCTTGAAGACGGCGCGGCCCGCATCGTTGCGGCGGTAGACCATCTGCTGGAGGAAGCTCACCGGCCGGGCGTCCGGCGCCAGGCAGGGCAGGCGGTACTCGCGGATGCGATCGATGAAGGCGTCCTGCGTGTTGCCGCCGGCGGAGCTGTACAGCACCTCGACCTGCGGCGGCTGGTCGGGCGCGGTGAAGGTCATCCGGGTCAGCACGTTGCTGACGGTCTTGCGATCGAACTTCGAGGCGCCGACCTCGAGCTTCTCGGCGGGCGTGCGCAGGCACTCGCGCATGGCGCGCAGGCGTGCGGGGTCCTCTTCCTCGACGGGATGGGACCAGCGGACCGGCACGGCCTCCTGAGGGCGGAACAGGAAGGTCTGGACCGCGCGGACCGGCGGCTGGCCGGCGGCCTGGCAGGGCAGCCGGTAGGCGGCGACATGGGCGCGCACCGCGTTGAGGAGGCGCTCGTCGCCGAAGCGGGCGAGGACCTCGACCTCCGGCGCCTGGTCGGGCGCCGAGAAGGCGAGGGCCACGCGCACGGTGCCGCTGAGATTCAGCCGGCGCGGCTCCGCGGGGTACTCCAGCGCGGCGGGCCCCTGCAGGCAGCGCAGCGGACTGGTGGCGGGGTCGGCGGGCGCGGCGCTGATGTCGCCTTGCTGGGCGTGGGCGGGAGCGCCCGCGAGGAGTGCGGCCAGCAGGCCGAGCGCACCGAGCGCGCCGATGGCGCCGGCGAAGGAATGGTGTTTCATGCGCAGGGTCAGGTCTTGGCTTGGAGATCGAGTTCGCCGCACGGCACGCGGATTTGCAGGGTCTCGCCGAACAGCGCGCGGGCCTGCTTCGGCGACGAGAAGTTCAGGTTCTGCCGGGATAGCCAGTCGATGAAGATCGCCCGGTCGGCCTTCTTTTCACCGTCGGTGACCTCGTTGGGAAGGGCAGGGCCGTACGCCGTGTAGTTCACGTTGAACGGGCAGGCCATCGTGTTGAAGTCGAAGCGCACGCCGTCGGCCTGCGGGTTCTGGGTCATGCCGAGGAAGTCGACGAGGTTCAGCTGCTCGACCTTGAGGACCCGGCGTTGCACACCGGGTGGATACAGCTGGAAGGACTGCCGGAGCACGACGGGGGGATCGCCGGCCTTGCGGCAGGACATGCGGGACCCGCTGGCCCACGCCACGACGGTGTCGATGGCAAACGGCACGGCCTGCGCATGCAGGACCTTGACCTCCGGCGGCTGTTCGCCGTCGCCGGCGAAGGTCATCGTGATGACGACGTTGTTGACCTCGCGGCCGGCGTTCAGCGTGTTGAAGACCATGTCCTGCTTCGGACGCGTGTAGCAGAGGTCGGACCGTCCGCGCAGCGTGGGCTCATCGGGTGCCAGCGGCAACGGCGCCTTCTGGGAGTTGGAGAACTCGAATTCCTGGACGGCGCTGACCGTGCCGTCGGCCGGCTTCAGGCAGGGCAGGCGGTAGCGATCCACATACCGCGTGACGACGTCGAGCATGTCCTCGCGCAGCGAGTTGGTCAGCAGCTGGACCTCGGGCGCCTGATTCGGCGAGACGAACTTGAGCTTGATGCGGGCGAAGCCACCGGTGCGATCGTAGTTGCCGCGCGCGGGGAACTTCGGCGGCTGCTCGGGCCGCTGCAGACAACTGAGCGATTGCGCGGGCGACGGCGGGCTGATGTCCGTCGCGCCGGTCGTGGCCATCGCGCCGCTGGCGATCGCCAATGAAAATGCGGCGCCGATTGCGCGCGCGAAGAGATGCCGTGTCATCGTGCTCCCTCGTTTCGAGTCTTGTCCCTGAGCCGAGGGCGATTGAGCGCGCCGACGGGCGTCGCGCAGTCTATGCGGGGACGCGGTCGAATCGAGGCCCCCTTCGGAGGGGGGGGGCGCAGACGGAGACTGCCAATGTCGCCGACGTTGGCGGCATCGACGCCGGGGAGCCGGACGTGAAAAGAGGTGCACGAGGCACCTCTTCACGTCGTGCTGGAAAAGCCCAGCGCGAATCACGTGCGAAACGTCGCTCAGCCCTTCAGGCGCGCCTTGCCCAGCACCACCTTGACGGTGTCGGCGACGTTCTCCGGCGTGAAGCCGAAGTGCTTGAACAGCACGTTGGCCGGGGCCGATTCGCCGTAGGTGTCCAGGCCGACGACGGCGGACACGCCGTACTTCCACCACAGGTCGGTCACGCCGGCCTCGATGGCGACGCGCGGCAGGCCTTCCGGCAGCACGCTCTTCTTGTACTTCGCGTCCTGGCGGTCGAACAGGCTCGTGCAAGGCATCGAGACCACGCGCACCGGGATGCCGGCCACGGCCAGCTGCTGCTGCGCCGCGATGGCCAGCTGCACTTCCGAGCCGGTGGCGATCAGCACGGCTTGCGCCTTCTTCTTCAGGCCGACGTCGGCCGGCTCGCTCAGCACGTAGCCGCCGGTGGTGATGGCGTCGACGGCCTCGCCCGACTTCTTCAGGTAGGGCAGGTTCTGGCGGCTCAGCGCGAGCACGCTGGGGCGCTGGCTGTTGGCCAGGGCCAGGGTCCAGGCCACCGCGGTCTCGGCGGTGTCGGCGGGACGCCAGACGTCCAGGCCGGGGATCAGTCTCAGGCTGGAGACGTGCTCGACGGACTGGTGGGTGGGGCCGTCTTCGCCCAGGCCGATGGAGTCATGCGTGAACACGTGGATCACGCGCTGCTTCATCAGCGCGGCCATGCGGATGGCGTTGCGGCTGTAGTCGCTGAAGGTCAGGAAGGTGCCGCCGTAGGGGATAAAACCGCCGTGCAGCGCGACGCCGTTCATGATCGCGGCCATGCCGAACTCGCGCACGCCGTAGTTGATGTGGCGGCCGCCGTTGGAGCTGCCGTCCTCTTCCAGGCGGAAGGCGGGCGTGCTCTTGGTGTTGGTCAGGTTGGAGCCGGTCAGGTCGGCCGAGCCGCCCAGCAGCTCGGGCATCGCGGCAGTGAAGGCTTCGAGCGCGATCTGGCTGGCCTTGCGGGAGGCGACGGTCTCGGCCTTCTCATGCGCGCCGATGACGGCCTGCGCGGCGATGTCGGCGAAGTTGGGAGGGAGCACACCGGCGATGCGGCGCGAGAACTCCGCCGCCAGTTCCGGGAACTGCGTCGCGTAGGCGTCGAACTTGTCGTCCCAGGCCTTTTCGAAGCCGGCGCCGGCGGCCTTGGCGTCCCAGTCGGCGTAGACCTCGGCGGGCAGCACGAAGGGCTCGTGCGACCAGCCCATCGCTTCGCGGGTCAGCTTGATTTCCTCGGCGCCGAGCGGCTCGCCGTGGGCCTTGGAGGTGTTGGCGCGGTTCGGGCTGCCCTTGCCGATGTGGGTCTTCGCGATGATCAGCGAGGGCTTGTCCTTGCTGGTCTTGGCCAGTGCGATGGCGGCGTCGACGGCGTCGACGTCATGGCCGTCGACCGGGCCGACGACGTTCCAGCCGTAGGCGGCGAAGCGCTTGGCGGTGTCGTCGCCGAACCAGGGACCGACCTGGCCGTCGATGGAGATGCCGTTGTCGTCGTAGATCGCGATCAGCTTGTTCAACTTCCACGAGCCGGCCAGCGAGCAGGCTTCATGGCTGATGCCTTCCATCAGGCAGCCGTCGCCGAGGAAGGCGTAGGTGTGATGGTCGACGATGGTGTGGCCGTCGCGGTTGAATTCCTTGGCGAGCTGCTTCTCGGCCAGCGCGAAGCCGACGGCGTTGGTGATGCCCTGGCCGAGCGGGCCGGTGGTGGTCTCGACGCCGGGGGTGATGCCGACTTCCGGGTGGCCCGGGGTCTTGGAGTGCATCTGGCGGAAGGCCTTGAGCTCCGAGATCGGCAGGTCGTAGCCGGTCAGGTGCAGCAGGGCGTAGATCAGCATCGAGCCGTGGCCGTTGGACAGCACGAAGCGGTCGCGGTCGGCCCACTGCGGGTTGGCCGGGTTGTGGCGCAGGTGGCGCTTCCACAGCGCGACGCCGATCTCGGCCATGCCCATGGGGGCGCCCGGGTGGCCGGAGTTGGCCTGCTGGACGGCGTCCATCGCCAGGGCACGGATGGCGTTGGCCATCTGGGTGGTGTTCGGGGTGACGACGGCGGCAGCGGTCTCGGCCATGGTGGTGGTCTCGGGCAGTTGGGGCAAACCCGGCATTCTAGTGATGCCGCCGGGAAGCGGCTTCAGCGTTCGCGACTCGGGTGGAAAAGTGCGCGGGGAAGGGCTGGAGAGCGCCCTCTACACTCGCGGCCTCATTTCCTGGATTGATCGATGCGAGCCATGATCCTCGCGGCCGGGCGCGGCGAGCGCATGCGGCCGCTGACCGACCACACGCCCAAGCCCTTGCTCAAGGTGCGGGGCAAGCCGCTGATCGAGTGGCACATCGAGGCCTTCGCGCGGGCGGGCATCGGGGACATCGTGATCAACACGGCGTGGCTGCACGAGCAGTTCGAGGCGAAGCTGGGCGACGGCGCGCGGTTCGGCGTGACGCTGCATTACAGCCACGAGGGCGAGCGCTACGGCCGCGCGCTGGAGACGGGCGGCGGCATTGCGACGGCGCTGGATCTGCTGTGCGCGGACGGCGACGACGCCTTCTGGGCGGTGTCGGCGGACATCTTCATTCCCGACTTCGCGTTCGACCCGGCGCAGGCCGCGGCCTTTGCAGCGAGCCCGCTGCTCGCGCATCTGTGGTTCGTGCCGAAGCAGCTGCGGCATCCGACGGGCGACTTCGGCATCGACGCGGGAGGTTTCGCCACGATAGATGGAGACCTCGAGGTCTACAGCAACATTGGCCTGTACAAGCGCGCGTTCTTCGACGGCGTGCAGCCAGGTCAGCACCAGCGCATCCGCGCGAGCCTCGACCGCGCGATCCACGCGCGAGCGGTGACGGCGGAGCTCTACACGGGGCCGTGGGCGAATGTGGGATCGCCGGAGCAGTTGGAAGCGCTTAACGCCAAGGGCTGACAACGAGCGGCCCGTTTGAGATCGCAGATTGCGATCTCAAACAGAGTTCATTCCATGAGCTTTCTGAGACCGGTCTGGAAGGCGACGGTGAGCACACCGATGATGAAAGCGCCGAGGAAGCTGGTATCCAGGATGAACTTGAAGGCGACCAGCATCAGCAGAGGCGCGACCAGCAAACCGCGCACAGGTCCGAGCAGCAGCAGGCCGGCGATCACGACCACCCCCGACACGACGCTGGCGACCACGCAGCGACCGAAGGTCGCTTCATGCGCGCCGACGATCTTTGCGGCGAACCAGATGCAGCCAATGCTGGCGATGGTCGAGACGACCATGGAAAACAGGCTGAAGGTGGCGAAGAGGGTGCTCATGGTGGGGGCGTTCTGACAGGCCGGAATTCGAAGCGCGCGAGTCTAGATGCGGTGCACGGACTCGGGAGACACCCTGAAGAGGGAAGCCGCTGCGGAAAATCGAGCGGAGGCCTTCCACGTTTTGAGATCGCAGATTGCGATCTCAAACGATGAGACTCAGAAACAAGTAACCCGCCGTTTTGCACGTCTGCTTGCGCAGAACCCTGGCCGAAAACCAGGACGTGTGGCGGGTGTGTTGGGATGAAGTCTACGCGGCAACTTCGGGATGAAGCAAGTGCCGTGTGGCGAGGTTGACGACGACCTGACAAGACCCGGCACCTCGGTGGGAAACGCTCCCCCAGGCATCCCCCAAGCAACCCCACGATGGCGGAATCGCCGGAGCACTTTGATTTTTATCAGAGAGTGATTCGTCGACCGGTTGCACGATGGACTCCGGTGTTTCAAACCCACCTTGCTGACCCCGCCCTCGCGTTCAATGCGAGGGCGACGTCCATGTCATTTCGATCATGGGCGAGATGGACCATTCCGCGAGGGTGGTCACACGGCGAAAGCAAGGTGGTTTGAACATCTCGCCCACCCCTTCGATTCGATCGACCGCACGTCGCGACTTGGCAGTCGAAGCCGGTGGTTTCCAAAGTTCTTCGGAGTCTTACGAACATGGGAACCCTGCATCAAACGCGTATCAAAGAAGCACGCGGCCCGATCCGAGACCGCCGCCCGCTGGCGGACTGCGACCTCGGCTCGCTCATCCGCCTCCAGAACGAGTGGGGCATGAGCGACGCGCAGCTCTTCGGCCTGCGCCTCGGCGCCGATGCGGTCTGCCTGCGCACCGACGTGTCCGTCGCCTCGGCCATCGCCAACCTGCGCAACACGCTGGTGTCCGCAGCGGCGACGCTCTCGATGGTCGAGGACAACTGCGTGGAGGGCGATCCCTCCCGCCACGTGGTGGAGAGCGTGCGCCAGTCTCTGCGCGAAGGCCTCGGGATGCTCGGCATCGTCGGCCGCGCAGTCGACGAGGTGCCTGTTTGAGATCGCAGATTGCGATCTCAGAGCAGAGCGCAGCTAGAGCAAAGCCGCCCACGATCTCAGGCCAATGACATGGCCCGAGATCGTGGGCGGCTTCTTTGGCGGCATGCACATGACTGAGATCAAGGCGTGCGCTTCAAGTTGGTGCGCGCGTGGATAACAAGACCTGACCCTCTTCCCACCTAGGAAGGAAACGCCAGACGTCTTTGATAAAGATCAGACTGCGATCAGATCGATGCGCAGAGCATGCGGACTCGTGACTCCAATTGCGGCTCGACAAATCAGAGCGGCGGTTGGAGATCCCGTTCAGCCTCGTTGAATCGATCTGGAGAAGTAGCCCGTGTCCATCTTTCATCGCACTGCGCTGGCGCAAGAGCTGGCAACCCATATCCTTGACGACGACCTTGCGCCCGCACGGTCCGGTCTCTTTCTCGGCGCTCGTCGCCGCACCGGGAAGTCCACGTTCCTGCAGCAGGACCTCTGTCCCGAGCTGAAGCGCCGCGGCGCCATCGTCATCTACGCTGACCTCTGGGAGGAGCGCGACCAGGACCCCGGTGATGTCATCATTGAAGCCATCCGCGAAGAACTCGCTCGGCATGAAGGCGTCGTCTTGCGCTTTGCGCGTTCGGCCGGCATGGAGCGAGTGAACATGGGGGGTGTCGCCTTCACCATGGATCGGGTCGGCCTCGGCAAGCAGGTGTCGTTGGCGAGGGCATTGGCCATGCTCTCAGATGAATGCCAACGAATGATCGTGCTTATCGTCGATGAGGCTCAGCATGCGATCACGACGGACAAGGGCAGCAACGCCCTCTATGCATTGAAGGCCGCTCGGGACAAGTTGAACATGGGGCCGCACCACGGCCTTCGGATCGTGGCGACCGGATCGAATCGCGACAAGCTGGCCATGCTGGTGGAATGGAAGGATCAGGCATTCTTTTGCGCTCCGATGAAGGAGTTTCCGCCGCTCGGAGCCGACTATCTGCACTGGATCTGCGCGCGTGCACCGTCGTCCGCGGCGTTGACGGTGGGAACCTTGTCCACGCTCTTCGAGCGTTCGGGCCACCGACCTGAATGGATGCAGGTCGGCCTGAACGCGCTTGCTCTGCGAGACAACTGGACCCCGGAAGAGGCCGCAGCGGTGTTTGCCGAGGCCATCGAGTCAAGGGCCGATTCGCGCATTCAGAATCTGCTGGCGCTGATCGGACTGCTCAGTCCGCTTCAGTCGGCGGTGCTCCGCGTGCTGGCCGCACAGGGCCGGCGTTTCGTACCGTTCTGGAACCGTACCTTGGAGACCTTTCGACTGGTGATTGAGCAGGACGACGGTAATGATGTCGACGAACCGATCAACGTCGAGACCGTTCAACAGGCCCTGGATGCGCTCAAGGACAAGGGATTTCTCTGGCGCTCCGTTCACGGCGTCTATGCCCTGGAGGAGTTCGGCATCCGCGAGGCACTGGAGGAAGGCCGCCTGCTGACGGAGTCGACGCAGCGTGTCACGTTGATGGGGCGCCAAGCTGCCTGAAGCGAACGGGGGCTTGGATGCCACGCATTCACTCCGTGGGTGGCAACCTTGCGGCGAGCTTCTACGCGAAGGTCGCCGCGGTCGGCTCGATCACCGCGCCGAGCCCACCGGTCGCCCCGCCCAGCGCTCGCACTGCTGCCGCACCAGCTCGTTCAGCAGTTGTTCCTTCTCCACGACCCCGCGCGCCCATGTCGCGTCGTTGCCCTGCCAGCGCATTTCCTCGCGGACATACCGCAGCGCCGGCTCCGCCTTCAGCGCGACCGCATGCGGCTCCAGCGCATGCAGCGTGACATTCAGGTCCTCGCGCAAGCTGCGGTGCTCGCCGCTCTTCGGATCGACGAAGGTGCCGTCCAGCCCGAACCGGCACGCCTGGAAGCGGTTGAAGGTGTAGGGCAGGTAGTCGTCCTCGTGCAGCGCGAACGGCTTGTCGTGCGAGATCCACCGCGCCAGGCACTGGATCAGCGCCGCCAGCGCCGAGGCCTTCTCGATCGTCAGCGGCGTGTCGAGCACCCGCACCTCGATCGTCCCGAACTCGGGCTTGGGCCGGATGTCCCAGTAGAAGTCCTTCATGCTCTTCACGACGCCCGTGTGGGTCATCTTCTCGAAGAACACCAGGAAGTCGTCCCAGGTCAGCACGAAGGGCGCACGTCCCGACAGCGGGAACGCGAACACCGAGTTCAAGCGCGCCGAATGGAAGCCGGTGTCATTGCCCTGCACATAGGGCGACGACGCCGACAGCGCGATCAGATGCGGGATGAAGCGCGACAGGCCGTGCAGCAGCCGCAGCGCGTGGTCCGGGCCTTCGCAGCCGATGTGCACGTGCTGTCCGAACACCGTGAACTGCTTGCTCAGGTAGCCGTAGAGGGACGAAATCTCCTGGAAGCGCGGCTTGTCGAAGATGCGCTGCTTGCTCCAGTGCTGGTACGGGTGCGTGCCGCCGCCGGACAGGCCCAGGTTGAGCCGGTCGGCGCTGCGGACCAGCGCATCGCGCGTGGTGGTCAGCTGCTCCAGCACCTGCTCGTAGTTCGTGCAGACGTTGGTGCAGAGCTCGATCATGCTGTCCGTGATCTCGGGCGTGACGTCGCCCGGCACGGTCTCGCCCTTCATCACCCGCAGCAGGTCCTTCGATCCCGGCATCAGGTCGTAGTCGTGGCGGTTGACGATCTGGAGCTCGAGCTCCACGCCCATCGTCAGGGGCTTGGAGATGGCAAAAGGTTCGAGGCTCATTTCTTCGCAGCCTCCTTGACTGTCGTTTCAGGGTGATGTTCACCAGCGAGGCGCAGGCCCCATTGCACGGCGATCGGTCCCACGAGTTCCATCAAGGCGATCGTGGACAGGATGACCGGTGCCAGCATCGCCGCGACCGGCGGATGATGCAGTTGCACCTCGCTGAACAGGACCAGCATCGTGCCGGACACCGGACTCAGGCACACCGCCAGCGCGATGCCCTGGCGGGCGTCGATGCCGCTGAGGCGCGCCATGCTGGTCAGGGCCAGCGCCTTGGCCACCAGGCGCAGCAGCAGCAGCGCCAGCGCCAGCACGGCGCCCATCGCCAGGGCCTGCAGCGTCCACGCGGAACCGACCGCGACGAACAGCATCAGCACCAGCACCCCGCCCGCCGTGCCGAAGTGGCGCGGCCACACCCAGGGGCGTTCGGTGGTGTTGCGCAGGATCATGCCGGCCAGCAGCGGCACCAGCAGCGTCGACAGGTTCAGCACCCGCGCCACGCTCAGCGCCACCAGCACCAGGCCGAGCAGCATCAGCACCGAGTTCTCGTTGCGCAGGTCCAGCCGGCGCATCAGGTTGGCGGTGAGCCGCGCCAGCAGCGCGGCGACGATGATCGAGCCGACGAAGGCATAGAGCGGCTGCGCGACGGCTTCCAGCCAGTCGCCCTTCTGGTCCAACGCCAGCCAGCCCAGCAGCAGCTTGTGGGCGAGCACGCCGTAGATGGTGTTCAGCGAGGTCAGCGCGAGCATGCGCTCGCTCACCTGTCCGGCGGCGCGCAGTTCCGCGCCGACGCGGCCGACCACCGCGGCGCTCGACGCCATCGTGAGGATCGCGCAGCTGAACGACACCAGCGGGCTCACGCCCAGCAGCGTCAGTCCGAAGCCGACGACGACGAAGGACGCGACCGCCTCTGCCGCGCTGGCGCCCAGCAGCGCCTTGTTGTTGCGCAGCCAGCGCAGGTTCACGCGCGAGCCCATCTCGAACAGCAGCAGCGCGAGCGCGAGATCGACCACGAGCCGCAGCCGCGCGTCCAGCGCGCCGTTGGCGAAGATGCCGTGACCCAACGCCGCCAGCACCATGCCGACGACGCTGTAGCCGACGACGCGAGGCAGGCCGAGCCGGCGGTTGACGAATTCGCCGAGCACGCCGGCGGCCACCATGGTCAGCGAGGCCCAGAACAGCCAGTCGGGCCGGGGCGGCCAGCTGCTGAACTGCAGGAAGTTCGCAAAGTCGTTCATCAAGACGAAGGTTCTCCTCGATCCGTGGACGGCGGCCAGGTCGGAACCGGTGGGCCGGGGAAGCCCCCGATCATCGGGCCAATCCGGTCGCCGTGGCGGCGATGACGGACAGGCTCTGGCAGCCTTTACTGGTCGGCTTTACCGATTGCCGGTCAACGGCCATCGGGTGGGAGCGTCAATTGCCGTCTCCGCGCCGGTCTGGTCGCACGTCGGGCAATCGGCGGACCGGCGTGGCCGGGCGCCCCGTGCCGCAGGGTCAGGACTTGCCGGCGTCGTGAGTCCGCGCAGGGGCGGCTTCTGGTTCAGCCGGCGGCGAGGAGCGAACGACCGTCAGGTCGCCGCTCGCCAGCCAGTCTGCCATCGATTCGCGCGAGTGTCGGCGCAGTGCGCCCTCGAGGTCCGGGACATCCGCCCTCGGCGGCACGCCGACGACGCCTTCCCAGCCGTTGCGCCCGCCGCGCTTGACCGCGTAGAGCGCCTCGTCGGCGAGCGCGATCGTGGCCGCCCAATCCATCGCCCGCGGAAACGCCGGCGCGAGCGGGAAGGCCGCGAATCCCACCGAGCAGGTGACGTCCACGCGCCGGCCCTCGCCGAGGTCGAAAGGCGCACCGCTGACCTGCAGGCGCGCCCGCTCGGCGAGTTCCGCCGCATGCGCCCGCGAGGTGTCGCGCGCGACGATGAGGAACTCCTCGCCGCCCCAGCGGACGAGATAGTCCGCCTCGCGGAACACGGCGGTCAGCCGCTCCCGCATCTGCTGCAGCACCGCGTCGCCGGCCGCGTGGCCGAGGCGGTCGTTCAGCGCCTTGAAATGGTCGAGGTCGAGCAGGAAGAAGATCAGGTCGCCGTCTTCCGGCGGCGCCGCGCCGTCGCCGTTTCCGTCTCCGTTCGCGCTTCCGCGCGCCTGCTCATGGCGGCGCACCGCCAGCGCCACGTCCGCGTCGATGTGCTGCGTCAGGAACCGCCGGTTGCGCAGCCCCGTCAGCGGGTCGGACAGGCTGGACTCCTCCAGCGCGACCGTCTTCGCCTGCAGGTCGAGCGAGAGCCGCTCGAGCTCGGCCGTCCGCGCCCGCACCTTGATCTCCAGCGCCATCTGCGAGCGCCGCAGGTAGGAGGTCCGCAGGGCGACCAGCAGGTAGACCAGCGCGATCAGCGTCGCGCCGCCGAGCGTGCGCGCCCACCAGGTCTGCCACCAGTCCGGCAGCACGCGCACCGGGATGTCGAGCTCCAGCGGGCTCCACACGCCGTTGCGGTTGGTGCCGCGCACGCGCAGCCGGTACCTGCCCGGATCGAGGTTGGTGTAGACCGCCACGCGCAGGTCGGCGCCGGTGCTGATCCACTCCGGATCGAAGCCCTCCAGCTGGTAGGCGTAACGGTTGCGTTCGGGCTCGCTGAAGTCGAGCGCGGCGAACTCGACGCTGAAGCTGCGGTTGTCGGCGCCGAGGGTCAGTCCGTTCTCCGGCAGCTTGCCGGCGGGCAGGCGCTGGCCGTCCACGCGCAGTTCCGTCGTGACCAGCGCGGGTTGATAGGCCCAGGCCTCGAAGCGCTCCGGCGTCACGACGAGCACGCCCTTGCTGCCGCCGAACAGCAGCCGGCCGTCCCGCGTCTTCAGGTAGGCGCGGAACCAGCCGGTGCCGATGTCGACGCCGTCGGCGTTGGTCAGCTCGTAGTAGTTGTCCTTGGCCGGGTCGTAGACGAAGTTCTGCGACCAGATGCGTCCCTCGCCGTCCTCGAGGAGGTTGGCGCCGAACGAGCGGCCGATCACGCCGTGTTTCTCGCTGATGCGGTCGAACTCCGCGTCGCGGCCGTCCCAGCGGGTCAGCAGATGCAGCCCCGCCGCGGTGTCGACCCACAGGCGCTGCTTCGAATCGACCAGCAGGCCGACGATGGAATGGTGGCTCATGTCGCGGCCCGGACGGGCGCGGGCGACGACCAGTTCCGTGCCGCCGGGAGGCAGGCGGTACAGGCCCTTCTCGGTGCCGACCCACAGGCCGCCGTCCGCGGTCTCGGACAGCGCATTGACGTCGCCGGTCAGCGGCTGGCCGCCTTCCTGCCGGAGCCGCATCGGAACGGCCTGGGCGGCCTGGGCGGCCTGCGCCGCTGGTGTCGCCGGAGCCGTCTGCGTCGCCGCTGCCGCCGGTGTCGCCGCTGCCGCCGGCGCGGCCGGTGCTGCATGGGCGGATGCTGCCGGCGGCAAGCGGTAGAGCCCGTCCTGCGTGCCGATCCACAGCGTGCCGTCGCGGCCCGCGAGCAGCCGCCGCGCCCGGCCCGTGCCGGCCTGGATGACGCGCAGCAGCTGACGCTCGCGCGTGTACTGGTGCAGGCCGCCGTCGCTGCCGAGCCAGATCGTCCCGTCCTTCATCTGGACGAGGCTGGAGATGCGGCCGCCCGACAGACCGCCGCGCTGCCCCGGCGCGGGGCGCAGGGTGGCGGTCGAGCGCAGCTGCTCGTCGAGCACGGTCACGCCGCTCTCGTTGCTGCCCAGCCAGATCTCGCCGCTGTCGAGCTGCACCATCGCGCGGGTGCTCGGGTCGATCAGCTGCGCCTGCTTGCCGGGATCGCGGCCGCGCACCCAGGTGCTGGTGTTCGACGGGTTGTGGCGCTGCAGGCCGCCGCCGTAGCCGCCGGTCCAGATCCAGCCGGCGCGGTCGCGCATCAGCGCGCGGACTTCGTTGCCGCCCAGGCTGCCGCGGTTCAGCGGGTCGTGCTTCATGGTCCGCAGCAGCTCGCCGCTGGCGACGGCGCGCAGTTCGAGCCCGCCGTTGCGGCCGAGCCAGAGGTGGCGGTCGTCCAGCGCGACGAAGGTGTTGACGGAGCCGTTCACCGCGTCCTCGGCGCGTTCGAGCATCGCGCCCTCGCCGGTCTTCGGATCGATCAGGGCGAGGTCGCCCTGCTGCGTGCCCGCCCAGACCCGGCCGTCGGGCGCGACGAAGAGGCTCAGCACGATCTTGCCGGCAAGACCTGGCTGGCCCGGCGTCGAGAACACCGGTTCGAAGCGGTCGGCGCCGGCGCGCTTGCGCGCCAGGCCCTTCCAGGTGCCGACCCACAGCGCGCCGTCACCGTCGATGGCCAGCGACTGGACGCGGTCGTCGGGCAGGCCGCCAGGCAGTCCCTGGCGGAAATGCTGGAAGCGGCCCTCGACCGGGTCGTAGCGGTCCAGCCCGTGGCCGATGGTGCCGATCCACAGCTGGCCGTCGCGGTCCTCGGCCAGCGCGCGGATCGTGCCGGCGGAGACCGCGCTGCGCGGCAGCTGCGGGTTGGCGTCGGAACGGAAGAGGGACAGCTTCTCGGTCTGCGGGTCGTAGGCGGCCAGGCCGTCGGCTTCGGTGCCGATCCACAGCCGGCCGTCGCGTGCGACGAGCAGGGCGCGGATGAAACCGAGGCTGCGGGCCGACCGCACGCCGTTCTCGATCGGCGCGCCCGGCTGGCGGAAGTGATAACCGTCGAAGCGCACCAGCCCGGCGCCCGTGCCGATCCACAGGAAACCGGCACGGTCCTGCGCGACCGCGGAGATGACGTTCAGCGGCACCGGGGCGTCGATGCCGACGGTCTCGAAACGCGGCTCGGCGAGCAGCGACACTTCCGGCAGTGAGGGGCGGTCGGAACGGTCGGGGCGAGGCTCTTGCGGCAACGCCGCGACGCCGCGCGGCGCGATCGCCATGGCAGCAGCCAGGACCAGCACGACGGCGGCAAACAGACTCGGCAGCAGGGGAACGGCACGTCGTCGCAGCATCGCGCGGGATGCTAGCCCGCCTCCCGGCGGGAGTGCGGCACGGGCGCGACAACCCGGCCCCGTCAATGAGGGGCTTGGCGGGCGGTCTGCGGACAAACCCCGAGGGGGACTGCACAGGCCGCTGGCCCTCACCCCCTGCCCTCTCCCGCAAGCGGGAGAGGGAGTTCTCCGTTCCGCTCAGTGCACGCTCGCTCCCTCTCCCGCTCTCCCGCGCTACCGCAAGCGGGAGAGGGAGTTCTCCGTTCAGCTCGGTGCGCGCTCGCTCCCTCTCCCGCTTGCGGGAGAGGGCAGGGGTGAGGGCTGCGGTCGCGGCAGGGCGGCTGGCCTACTTCGCGAGAGGCAGCGTGATCGCGTCGATGCGGGCCAGGATCTCCGGCGTCAGCTTCGGCGTCACGTCCAGGGCGCCCAGGTTGTCCTGCAGCTGCGACAGCCTGCTCGCGCCGAGGATCACCGTCGACACGCGCGGGTTGCGATTGATCCAGGCGATGGCCAGCTGCGCCAGCGTGCATCCCAGCTCATCGGCGATCTTGCCGAGCTCGCCGACCGCCGCGTTGCGCTGCGGCTCCTGCAGCTGCTCGCGCAGCCAAGACATGCTCTCCAGCGCGCCGCGGCTGCCTTCGGGAATGCCGTTGCGGTACTTCCCGGTCAGCAGGCCGGACGCCAGCGGGCTCCACGTGGTCAGTCCCAGACCGATGTCCTCGTACAGGCGGGCGTAGTCCTTCTCCACGCGCTGGCGGTGGAACAGGTGGTACTGCGGCTGCTCCATCACCGGCTTGTGCAGGTGGTGGCGCTCGGCGATCTCCCAGGCGGCGCGGATCTCGTCGGCGCTCCACTCGCTGGTGCCCCAGTACAGCGCCTTGCCCTGCGTGATCATGTCGCTCATCGCGCGCACGGTCTCCTCGATGGGCGTGTGCGGATCGGGACGGTGGCAGTAGACGAGATCGATCTCGTCCAGCCCGAAGCGCTTCAGCGAGCCGTCGATGGCCTGCATCAGGTACTTGCGGTTCAGCGTGTCCTTGTAGTTGATCGTGGTGCCCGACTTGTCGATGCCCCAGTAGAACTTCGTCGACACGACGTAGGTGTGGCGGCCCCAGCCCAGCTGCCGGAAGACCTGGCCCATGATCTCCTCGCTCTTGCCGAGCGCGTAGGCCTCGGCGTTGTCGAAGAAGTTGATGCCGGCGTCGCGCGCCGCGGCCATCAGTTCGACGGCCGAGCCGGTGTCCACCTGGTTGTGATACGTCACCCAGGAGCCCAGGGACAGTTCGGACACCTGCAGGCCGCTGCGGCCGAGTCGACGGTATTGCATGCTTTTCTCCGTGATTGCTTCTCTCAGCGTTTTCTCCGAGTTTCCTCGGAGGCGCGCCAGCGTAGCGGAGGCCGGCGCGGCTGTCAGGCGGCACGTCGAATGCCCCGCCGACGTGGGGAGGCCACTGACGCTCCTCTGACGCCCCTCTGCGGTCCATCTGCGGCCCCTCTGAGGTTCATCCGCCGCCGCCCTGTCGTCGTGATGTCACCGTGAACACGAACACTGTGCCGCGCACTTGCGACTGCACGTGCTTCATCCACATTTCGCCAGCTCACCGCTCGCCCGACCATGACCAAGAAGCCCCTGCTGAACCTGATCAAGAAAGACGACGCGGCTTCCGCCGAGACCGTCGACCACACCCGCCGTCATCTGGTGCGCTGCGCGCTGGCCGCGGGCGCCTTGGCGGGCCTGCCGCTGGCGGGCTGCGGCGGGGACGGCGGCGGCGATGCGCCGCAGGTCGCGGTCGTCTTCAGCCACGGCGTGGCCAGCGGCGATCCGCTGAGCGATCGCGTGATCCTGTGGACCCGGGTGCTGGCGCAGGACAGCGCCGACGTGCGCGACGTCCCGGTGAGCTGGGAAGTCGCGAGCGACGCGAACTTCGCCTCCGTCGTGGCCAAGGGCGAGGCGACGGCGCGCGCCTCGAGCGATTTCTGCGTGAAGGTCGACGCCGCCGGCCTGCAGGCCGGCGTGCGCTACTGGTACCGCTTCAAGGCCTACGCGGCGACCTCGACCGTCGGTCGCGCGAAGACCTTGCCGGCCGCCAACGTCGGGCAGGTGCGGCTCGCGGTGTTCTCGTGCTCGAACTATCCGACCGGCTACTTCAACGTCTACGCCGAGGCGGCCAAGCGCGCCGAGACCGACAGCTATGACGTCGCCGTCCACCTGGGCGACTACATCTACGAGTACGGCCCCGGCCAGTACGCGAGCGGCAGCGCGCAGGCGCTGGGCCGCGTTGTCGAGCCGCAGAAGGAGATCGTCGCGCTGGCCGACTACCGCCGACGCTACGCGCAGTACCGCGCCGACGCCGACCTGCAGAAGCTGCACGCCGCGCTGCCGATGATCGCCGTGTGGGACGACCACGAGGTTGCGAACGACGCCTGGAAGGACGGTGCCGAGAACCACCAGCCGGCCACCGAAGGCGACTACGCGGTGCGCCGCGCCGCCGCCGTCCAGGCCTGGCACGAATGGTTGCCGGTGCGCGACGGCAGCGATCCGCTGACCACCTACCGCAGCTTCAACTTCGGCGCGCTGATGTCGCTGCACATGCTGGACACGCGGGTCCTGGCGCGCGACAAGCAGCTCAGCTACACCGACTACCTCACCGCCACCGGCCTGGACAGCGCGAAGTTCCAGGCCGACATGGCCCGCACCGACCGCACGCTGATGGGCGCGACGCAGAGCCAGTGGCTGCAGGCGCAGATGCAGGCGTCGACGGCGACCTGGCAGGTGCTGGGCCAGCAGGTGCTGATGGGCCGGATGAACATCCCGGCGCCCATCCTGTTCGAGGCCAACGCGCCGGGCACCGGCGTGTCGGTGTCGCAGTATGCGGCGATCGTCGCCAAGGCGCAGAGCAATCCAGCCAGTCTCACCCCGCAGGAACAGGCGGTGCTGAACGCCCCCAGCATTCCTTACAACCTCGACGCCTGGGACGGCTACCCAGTGGCGCGCGAGACGCTGCTGGGCAGCGCCCGCCAACTGGACAAGAACCTGGTCGTGCTGGCCGGCGACACGCACAACGCGTGGGCGAACGACCTGCTGGATGCGTCGAACCGCCAGGTCGGCGTCGAGTTCGCGACCTCGTCGGTGACCTCGCCGGGCTTCGAGGAGTACCTGCCCAAGGAGAACCCGCAGCAGCTCGCCGGCGCGCTGACGCAGCTGATCGGACCGCTGGTGTATGCGGACACCTCGCGCCGCGGCTACATGACGGTGACCGCGACGGCGACCGAGTGCCGCTGCGACTGGATCTTCGTCAGCACCATCCTGAGCCGCGACTACACCGCGACCGTGGCGCAATCGCTGCGCACGCTGCCCGGCGCGGGTGGGCGCAAGCTGGTCGCGGTCTGACGGACCGACTGGAGTCCGCGTCGCCCGTACTGCGATAGACCGCAGCCCTCACCCCCGCCCTCTCCCGCAAGCGGGAGAGGGAGTCCGACAGGCTCGACTCGTGGCGCTGGCTCCTCTTGCCCCCTCTCCCGCTTGCGGGAGAGGGAGTCCGACCGGCGCTCGTCTTGCCCCCTCTCCCGCTTGCGGGAGAGCAACCGTGTCAAGCGTCTACGGCAGCAGAAGCGCTGTGGCCCTCTTGCTCCCTCTCCCGCTTGCGGGAGAGGGCTGGGGTGAGGGCCAGCGGCGGTGGCAGTGCAGAAGCCTTCTCGCTTGGCGTGCGGGTCGCACGCGCCTCTCGGTCCCAAGAGAGCCGGCGCTATAGTCGTCCGCAGCTGGTTGCCCGACGCAGCCGGCATCAGTCCCCCGGGTCGACGTCATGTCCCAGCCTCCAGTCTCCGATGCCACTTCCGCCGCGGTCCCCGATGCCTTCGACGCCTCCTTCGACGGCAACGCGCCGTCGCTGCGCCTCGCGGTGATCGGCGCGGGCCCGGCGGGCCTGGCGCTGGCGCTGCTCGCCGCGCGTTACCTGCCGCAGGCGCAGATCAGCCTCTTCGACGCCCGGCCGCTGGAGCGCGACGTCTCCGGCGACCCGCGCACCATCGCCTTGTCGCTCGGCAGCGTGCAACTGCTGCAGCGCCTGCGCGTGTGGCCCGCGGCCCTGGCGCAGCCGATCCGCGAAGTCCATGTGAGCCAGGCGCCGCCGACGCTCTCCAGCCCGTGGTTCGGCCCGTCGGGCGAGCCCGAGGTCCACCTCACCGCCGCCGAGCAGTCGGTGCCGCAACTCGGCGCCGTGCTGGCCTACGGGCAACTCGTGGCGCCGCTGCAGGCGGCCTGGCAGCGGGCCAGCGCGCTGGAACCGAAGCGCCTGGTCAGCCGCTTCGGCCAGGCGGTGGACGGCATCAAGCAGGACCGGCCCGACGAGGTCGAGATCGACGCCGGCATCGCCGAGCGCTTCGACCTGGCGGTGGTCGCGGAAGGCGGCGTGTTCGCCGATCAGGCCCGCAAGTCGCTCGCGCACGACTACCAGCAGAACGCCTGGGTGGGCACGGTGACGCTGTCGCCGGACAGCCCGGCGGGCGTGGCCTATGAGCGCTTCACGCGGCGCGGTCCGCTGGCGCTGCTGCCCTTGCCGGATCGCGACGGCCAGCGCCGCGCCGCGCTGGTGTGGTGCCAGCCGCAGGACGAGGACGAGGTCGCCGGCCTGACCGACGCGCAACGGCTGACGGTGATCCAGCAGCAGTTGCCGGACCGCGTCGGCCGCCTGCAGGGCATCGGTCCGTTGAAGTGTTTTCCGCTGGGCCTGAACGCCGAGCGCACGCTGGTCGAAGGCCGGCGCATCCGCATCGGCAACGCCGCGCAGACGCTGCATCCGGTCGCGGGGCAGGGCCTGAACCTCGGCCTGCGCGACGCCTTCGCGCTGGTCGAGGCGCTGCGGCGCGATCCGCGCATCGACACGGCATTGCGCCGCGTCGAGTGGCAGCGCGCGCCGGACCGCTGGGCGACCATTCTCACGACCGATTTCCTGGCGCGCACCTTCGCCTGGCGCTGGCCGGGGCTGCCGGCGGCGCGAGGGCTGGGCCTCGCCGCGCTGCAGGCCTTGCCGCCGCTCAAGCGCGCCTTGGCCGGGCAGATGATGTTCGGTCGACGATGAGCCACCACGGACCGTTCCCCTTCCCATGAGCAGTGCCCCCGGGGCGGCGAGTTCCACCTCCCTCCACGACTACGCCGAACCCGGCACCACCGCCTACCGCCGCATCGCGTTCGCCTTGTTCCTGGCGGGCTTCACGACCTTCTCGCTGCTCTACAGCGTGCAGCCGCTGCTGCCGCTGTTCGCGGCCGAGTTCAAGGTCGGCGCGGCGGCCAGCGCCTTGTCGCTGTCGCTGGCGACGGGCGCGCTGGCGTTCGCGATCCTGTGCGCGGGCGCGCTGTCCGAGAGCATGGATCGCAAGCGGCTGATGTTCGCGTCGATGGCGATGGCCGCGGTGCTGAACCTGATCGCCTCGGTGGTGCCGAGCTGGCACGGCATGCTGGTCGCGCGGGCCGTCGAGGGCCTGGTGCTCGGCGGCGTGCCGGCGGTGGCGATGGCCTACCTCGCCGAGGAGATCCACCCCAAGGGTCTGGGCCGCGCGATGGGCCAGTACGTCGGCGGCACGGCCTTCGGCGGGATGATGGGCCGCGTCGGCGTGAGCGTGCTGAGCGACGCCTTCGGCTGGCGGCCGGCGCTCTTCGTCGTCAGCGTGCTGGGACTGGCGGCGGCGATCGGCTTCTGGTTCCTGCTGCCGCCCTCCAAGCACTTCGTGCGCCGGACCGGCGTGAAGCTCTCCGAGCATGTGGCCGCGTGGCGCGGGCATCTGACGCATCCGATGCTGCCGCTGCTGTTCGCGATGGGCTTCCTGATGATGGGCATGTTCGTCGCGGTCTACAACTACGCCGGCTTCCGGCTGATGCGTCCGCCGTTCTCGCTCAGCCAGAGCGCGATCGGCCTGATCTTCTGCGCCTACCTCTTCGGCATCGCCGCGTCGGCGACGGCGGGGGGACTGTCCGACCGCTTCGGCCGCGCGCCGGCGCTGCTGTCGGGCATCGGGCTGGCGGTCACCGGCGTGCTGCTCACGCTGGCGACCTGGCTGCCGGCGGTGATCCTGGGGATCGTGCTGCTGACGATCGGCTTCTTCGTCGCGCACTCGGTCAGCAGCGCCTGGGTCGGCGCGCTCGGCGGGCGCAGCAAGGGGCATGCGGCGTCGCTCTACCTGCTTGCGTATTACATCGGGTCCAGCACGCTGGGCGCGATGGGCGGCTGGTTCTGGGACCACAGCGGCTGGGGCGCGCTGGCGGGCTATGCGCTGGTCGTGCTGGCGATCGCCGCGCTGGCCGCCCGCAGCCTGCGTCACCGCGCGGCTGCGGGCAGCGCTCGCCGGTAAGCGGCGAGCGCCCGGTCGGATCAGCCGAAGGTGCCGGCGCCCGCGCCGGCGCCCGTCTGGAACTCGACCGCCGCGCCGGACTCGTTGTGGTCCCGGATCGCGTCCCAGGCCATGTCCAGCAGTTTGCCGCCGGCCCAGCCTCGGATGATGCTGCCGACCAGACACGAAGGATCGACGACGCCGCCGCCGCCGACCAGATGCATCTGCCTCAAGTCCAGTTCATGGATGTCATTCATGTCGCTGCTCACTTTCCTTCAACAGGATCAAAAACACCCTGCAGGAGGTGACCTGCAGGCCGGATCCCCTGAGTCGCGCAACGGCGAAGGACGGCATGACAGCTCCGGGCAGGCGCCCGTGTCGAGGCCGGTGCGGTCGGCAACTTCAGGTCATTTCCCGCCGGGCGCGAATCCGAAGAATGCGGGCTCTCAGGATTCCCGAGACGCCCCATGCAGAACGATGCCGCCCTTGCCCGATCCGCGCCCACCGTCCCTCGATTCCCGGAAGAGGACCGCCACTTCGCGCTGCCCGCGGACGCGCGTCCGGCCGCGCCCTTCCGCGATGAATTCCTCGATCCCGAGCCCGGACTGTCTCCGATGCGGGCCGGTCGGTGTGCCTTCATCCAGGCACTGGCCCGTCCGCTGGACCGTGCGTTCCTCGCCGAGTTCCTCGTCGACTTCACCTGGGCGTCGTCCTTGCTGGAGGGCAGCAGCTACTCGGTCCTCGACACGGCCACGCTGCTCGAATGCGGAGAACGCAACCCGGCCAAGCCGATGGACGAGGCGGTGCTCGCGCTCAACCACCAGCGGGTCGCCGAGCACCTCTGGTCGCACCGCGAGTGGAGCGTCGACAACGTCTGCAAGATGCATGCGCTGCTGACCGACGACCACGGCCTGGCGGAGGTCTGCGACTCCGATCACTTCCTGCCGGTCGAGCAGCGCGGCAGGCCCCGCGAGTTCCAGGACATCCGGCTGCGTCAGTCGGCCTACCTGCCGCCCTTCCGTCCGGGGACGGGTCACGCGACCTCGCTGCTCGGGCAGGTGATGGCCGTCGCCCGCACCTTGCACCCCGTGCAGGCGGCGTTCTACCTGCTGACCCGCGTGGCCTACATCCAGTCCTTCGCCAACGGCAACAAGCGGACCGCGCGCATCGCCGCCAATCTGCCCTTGCTCGAGTCGGGGATGCTGCCGCTCTCCTACGTGGACGTCGACAAGGCCGAATACCTCCGCGGCATGGTGGCGTTCTATGAGCTCGGCAGCGCCCGGGTCATCGAACGGACCTTCCTCCGCGCGTATGCCAAGTCGGTCGTGCGCGCGAGCCGCGTGCCCGACGCCATGCGCGCGGAAGGCTTCGACGCCGACGCGGTCAGCGACCATCTGGCCGAGTCCATCATCTCGGGTCGGCGCCCCCCGGACAGGCATGCGGCAGCCTTCCTCGCCTGAGCGTGGCGACGCTCGACCATGCACCGCGATGGCGCGCCGCGTCGACACGTCCACCTAGCTGACACGACGCTGAACACCCCGATCGGGGTTTCCGAGTAAGTAGTGGCATGCGTGCAATTCGACACGCTTGATGCACCATGCGCCGAGAAGGCTGACGCCGGGCGTCGGGCTGCTGTTGAGCCGCGCTCCAGGGTTGGCATTCCGACCCCTCATGCACAAAGACCATTCGGAGACAAACATGAAGTTCAGCGCGCGTTGGATCACCGCTACCGCACTGGCCGCCGCCAGCTTCGCCGCCCTCGCGGCCGACCCCATCAAGATCGGCGTCTCGGGCCCCTTCACCGGCGGCTCGTCGTCGATGGGCGTCAGCATGCGCGACGGTGTGCGATTGGCGGCCCAGGAAATCAACAAGAACGGCGGGGTCCTGGGTCGCCAGATCCAGCTCGTCGAACGCGACGACGAGGCCAAGAACGAACGCGGCGTCCAGATCGCCCAGGAGCTGATCAACCGCGAGAAGGTCGCCGCCACCGTCGGCTTCATCAACACCGGTGTCGCCCTGGCCGCGCAGCGCTTCTACCAGGACGCCAAGATCCCGGTGATGAACAACGTGGCCACCGGCTCCGTCATCACCCAGCAGTTCAAGGACGCGCCGGACAACTACGTCTTCCGCAACGCCGCCCACGACAGCATCCAGGCGCCGATGATCGTCGAGGAGGCCGTCACCCGCCGCGGCTTCAAGAAGGTCGCCATCCTGGCCGACTCGACCAACTACGGCCAGCTCGGCCGCGCCGACCTGGAGAAGGCGCTGGAGCTCAAGGGCATCAAGCCGGTGGCCGTCGAGAAGTTCAACATCAAGGACGTCGACATGACGGCCCAGCTGCTCAAGGCCAAGGAGGCCGGCGCCGAGGCCATCCTGACCTACGGCATCGGCCCCGAGCTCGCGCAGATCGCCAACGGCATGACCAAGCTCGGCTGGAAGGTGCCGATGGTCGGCAGCTGGACGCTGTCGATGGCCAACTACATCGACAACGCCGGCCCCGGCGGCGAAGGCGCGCGCATGCCGCAGACCTTCATCCAGGAGCCGACCACGCCCAAGCGCCAGGCCTTCATCGTCAACTACCTGAAGACGTTCAATCCGAAGAACAGCCGCATCGACTCGCCGGTGTCGGCCGCGCAGGGCTACGACTCGATCTACCTGCTGGCCGCCGCGATCAAGCAGGCCGGCGGCACCGACGGTCCCAAGGTCAAGGCCGCGCTGGAAGACCTGAAGACCCCCGTCGAAGGCGTCGTGACGACCTACAACAAGCCGTTCACGAAGACCGACCACGAGGCCATCACCGCCAACATCCCGGTGTTCGGCGAAGTGAAGGGCCAGCGCGTGGTCTACGCCTACGAGGCCGACTTCAAGGCGGCCTCCGAGGTCAAGGTCAAGGACGTCAACGCCAAGGGCGCGATGCCGCAGAAGAAGTGATCCCCGGACGGCCGCGGCGCCGGTGGGCGCGCGGCCGTTCTTCCGGGAGCCTTCGTCGCGACGGCTCCTCCGACTTCCCAGCAGTTCCGGACTCCGTATGCAGATCCTGACCCAACTGGTGTTCAGCGGCATCGCGCTCGGCATGATCTACGCGGTCATCGCCTTCGGCTACCAGCTGACCTTCTCGACTTCCGACACCCTCAACTTCGGCCAGGGCGACGCGCTGATGCTCGGCGCGCTGGTCGGGCTGACCCTCGTCGGCCACGGCGTCAACTACTGGCTCATGATCCCGATCGTGTGCCTGTTCGGCGCGCTGCAGGGCGCCTTCGTCGAGCGCATCGGCGTGCGGCCCGCCATCAAGATCAAGTCGGAGTTCGGCTGGATCATGTCCACCATCGCGCTGGGCATCATCTTCAAGAACGTGGCCGAGAACGTCTGGGGCCGCGACGACCTGAAGTTCCCCTCGCCGCTGCCGGAGGCGCCGATCCAGTTCCTCGGCGCCAACGTGCTGCCGATGGAGATCCTGGTCGTGGGCGGCGCGCTGGCGATGATGCTGGCGGTGGAGCTCTTCAACCGGCGCTCGATCTACGGCCGCGCCGTGGTCGCGACCTTCAACGACCGCGACGCCGCCAAGCTGATGGGCATCAACACGGGGCTGGTGATCACCTTCTCGTACGCGCTGTCGTCGCTGACGGCGGCCTTCGCCGGCGTGCTGATCGCGCCGCTGACGCTGACCGGCGCCACCATGGGCGCGGTGCTCGGCCTGAAGGCCTTCGCCGTGGCCATCATCGGCGGGCTGACCTCGGGCATGGGCATCATCGTCGGCGGGATCATCCTGGGCATCGCCGAGACGACCACCGGCTTCTACCTGTCCACCGGCTACAAGGACGTGCCGGGCCTCGTGCTGCTGCTGATCGTGCTGGCGTTCAAGCCGGCCGGCCTGTTCGGCAAGACCGCGATCAAGAAGGTCTGAGCCTCATGCGTGCCACTGCAAAGATCAATCCGAAGAAACTGGTGGCCGGCGCGATCGCGCTGGTCGCGCTGCTCGCCTTCCCGCTGGTATCCGGCAATCCGTATTACATCCACCTGGTCGAGACGATCCTGATCTACGCGATCGTGCTGTTCGGGCTGGACATCGTCGTGGGCTACACCGGGCAGGTGTCGCTCGGCCATGCGGGGCTGTTCGGCGTCGGCGCCTACACGGCCGGCGTGCTGGTCATGAAGTTCGGGCTGCCGATCTACGTGACGCTGCCGGCGGCGATCGCGGTGACGGCGGGCTTCGGCGCGCTGCTGGCGCTGCCCGCGCTGCGCGTCACCGGGCCTTACCTGGCGATGGTGACGCTGGCCTTCGGCACCATCATCCAGATCCTCATCAACGAGATGGACTTCCTGACGAACGGGCCGATGGGCATCACGCTCACCAAGCCCCAGCTGATGGGCCACACGATGACGGAGGACGAGTACTACTGGCTCGTCGTGGCGATGCTGATCGCGTCGCTGGTGTTCGTGCACCGCGTGCTGCGCTCGCACCTGGGCCGCGCGTTCGAGGCGCTGCGCGGCAGTCCGGTGGCGTCGGACTGCATGGGCGTCTCGGTCTACCGCTACAAGGTCTACGCGTTCGTGATCAGCGCCGGCCTGGCCGGCCTGGCCGGCGCGCTGTACGCCTACTCCGAGCAGTACATCTCGCCCAACACCTACAACTTCGAGCTGACGGTCTTCTTCCTGCTGGCCATCATCATGGGCGGCCGCAAGACCCGCACCGGCGCGCTGCTGGGCGCGGCGATCGTCGTGGTGCTGCCCAAGCTGCTGGACGACCTGGAGCTGTTCCGCTACGTGTCGGTGATCTTCGCGATCGTCGTGACCGCCGTCACCGTGGTGGCCTACCGCCGCGGCAAGGTCGACCTCAAGCAGGCGGCGATCCCGGTGGTCGGCAGCATCGCGCTGGCGGGGCTGTCCTTCGTGCTGCAGTCGATGACGGACTGGCGCCTGTCGATCTTCGGCCTGATCACGCTGTTCGTCGTGTACTACCTGCAGGACGGGATCGTCGGCTTCGTGCGCAGCGCGCTGCACATCAAGGCCAAGCCGGTGGGCGAGGGCGGTCCGGTCGCGGAGAAGCCGTCCGACGCGATCTCCCGCGCCGCGGGCGCGGTGGCGGGCGGCAACGACGACGGGATCCTCATCGACGCGCGCGGCGTGCTGATGCAGTTCGGCGGCCTGAAGGCGCTGAACAACGTCGACCTGCAGGTGCGGCGCGGCACCATCCACGGCCTGATCGGGCCGAACGGCTCGGGCAAGAGCACGATGATGAACGTGCTCACCGGCATCTACGTGCCGACGGCGGGCGAGCTGAAGTTCCTCGACCGCTCGCTGGTCGGGCGGACCTCCGCGGACATCGCGCTGTCGGGCATCGCGCGGACCTTCCAGAACGTGCAGCTGTTCGGCGAGATGAGCGCGCTGCACAACGTGATGGTGGCGCTGCATCACAGCTTCGGCAGCAACCTGGTGCAGGTGGCGCTGCATGCGTCGCGCTACACCGAGGAGGACGCGAAGGCGCGGGCCCGGGCCTTGAGCCTGCTGGAATTCGTCGGCCTGGCGGACCTGGCGTTCGAGGAGGCGCGCAACCTGCCGTACGGCAAGCAGCGCCTGCTGGAGATCGCCCGGGCGCTGGCGCTGGATCCGCGGCTGCTGCTGCTGGACGAGCCGGCGGCGGGGCTGACCGCGCCCGACATCAAGGAGCTGATGCGCATCATCGGCAAGATCCGCGACCACGGCATCACGGTGATCCTGATCGAGCACCACATGGACGTGGTGATGGGCATCTGCGACGTGGTGTCGGTGCTCGACTTCGGCCAGAAGATCGCGGAGGGCAAGCCGGCGCAGGTGCAGGCCGATCCCAAGGTGATCGAGGCCTACCTGGGCGGCCAGGCGGCATGAGCGCGCAGCCGGGCGGAAAGCTGAACGGGAAGCGGAACGGACTGAGATGCTGAAGATCGATCAACTGCATGCCGGCTACGGCAAGGTCGAGGTGCTGCACGGCATCTCGGTGGAAGTGCCCAAGGGCAAGGTGGTGACGCTGATCGGCTCGAACGGGGCCGGCAAGACGACGACGATGCGCGCGGTGTCGGGGATGATCGCGCCGAGCTCGGGGCAGATCACGCTCAACGGCAAGCGCATCGACGGGCTGGAGTCGTACCACATCGCCCGGCTGGGGCTGGCGCATTCGCCGGAAGGTCGGCGCGTCTTCGCGACGATGAGCGTCACCGACAACCTGCGCCTGGGCGCCTTCCCGCGCTACACCGGCGCGCGGCCCAAGGGCGACGTGGAGGCCGACCTGGAGAAGGCGATGGAGCTGTTCCCGCGCCTGAAGGAGCGGCGCCAGCAGCTCGCCGGCACGCTGTCCGGCGGCGAGCAGCAGATGCTCGCGATGGCGCGGGCGACGATGCTGAATCCGGAAGTCGTGCTGCTGGACGAACCGTCGATGGGCCTGGCGCCCATCCTCGTCGACGAGGTGTTCCGCATCATCGCGCGGCTGAAGTCCGAAGGCGTGACCATGCTGCTGGTGGAGCAGTTCGCCGCGGCGGCGCTGGCGGTGGCCGACTACGGCTACGTGCTGGAGAACGGTCGCATCTCGCTGCACGGTCCCGCGGAAAAGCTGCGCACGGATCCGGCGGTGAAGGCGGCGTATCTGGGCGGGGGGCACTGAGGAAGGAAAGACGGGCGACGTGATGTGAATCCGTAGCCCGCCTACTTGAACCAGTCGGAATCACGGGCCTCTCGACCGCGAATGGGCAGGTGTCGTCCGCGCCTCGCTTGCATAGAGTGACTGCATCGCCCCATCGGGCTTCAAGCAGTCGAGGTGCAGTGATGACCACTGATTCCCATCGCGAGCCGGATCGCCCGCCGGTGGAGGCTTGGCAGGCGCAAGGCCTCTATCCGTTCTCCCGCGATCCCGAGACCTCCGTCGAGTTGCTGGAACGCCAGCTCTTCGATCAGGCGGCCTGGCATCTGTCCCGCTTCCATCCGGTGTTCCGGACCTTGGCGCCGGCGGCGATCGCGCTGCAGTTCCGTGTGCTGAGGCAGGCCGTCGAATGCGGCCCGGAAGAACTTCAGGTCCTGCTGACCGAGGTGCTGAATCTGCCGATCGAAGAGCGCCAGATGCTGGCCGAGCTGCTCAAGGACGTCTCGCTGTCGTCGGTGATCCGGGAGTCCCACGTCGTCACTCAGCGACTTCAACTGCTGGACGGATTGGAGACCCTGCTCTTCGATGAAACGATCCAGCCGCATGTCAGGGAGCGCGGGGAACTGCACCCCATCGTGTCCCGCAATCCCTGGCTGTTCGGTGACGAGTTCGCGCTGTCGGTCGACAACCGGTCGTTGACGGAGGTGCTGCGTAAGCACCGCGAGCTGCTGGGAACGGACGTCGCGATCGATGAGCCGCTCCCGATGCCGGGCGAGAAGCGCTCGATCATCGACCTCATGTTCTCCCGCGCGACGAGGCGGCACCAGCCGTCGACGCTGGAGCACCTCGTGGTGGAATTGAAGGCGCCGCACATCGCGATCGGGCGCAAGGAGATCAACCAGATCTCCGGCTATGCGCTGGACGTCACGGGCGACGAGCGTTTCCTGTCGGTGAAGGTCAAGTGGTCGTTCTGGCTGGTGGGTCGGGACATCCAGGAAGGCTCGCGGAATCTCGCGAAGCTGCAGGAGGAACTGCACCTGCGCAGCCCGTTCAACTACTCCGTCCACGTCGTGACCTGGGCGCAGCTGATCGACGAGAACCGTGCCCGCCTCCAGTTCCTCCAGGAAACCCTGGACTACAAGGCCAGCCGGCAGGCAGGACTGAAGCACCTGCAGCGCCGTTATCCCGACTGCCTGGGCGAAGTGGTCCAGCGCGCGCGTGAGCCGCAGGCGACCTATGCACGCGCTGGATGATCCGCGGCGGAGGAGCGGCATCGCCGCCGCCTCCGCTCACGGCATCAGACGAACATCCCGCCCGAGGCCTCCACGCGCTGCGCGTTGATCCAGCCGCTGTCGTCGGACAGCAGCGAGGCGACGACCGGGCCGATGTCGTTTGGCAGGCCGGCGCGGCCGAGCGCCGTCACCGAGGCGATGAAACCGTTCACTTCCTTGCTGTCGCGCACCGCGCCGCCGCCGAAGTCGGTCTCGATCGCGCCGGGGGCCAGGGTGTTCACGCGGATGCCGCGCGCGCCGAACTCCTTGGCCATGTAGCGGGTCATCACCTCGACGCCGCCCTTCATCACCGCGTACGCGCCGTAGCCGGGGATCGTGAAACGCGCCAGGCCGCTCGACACGTTCAGCACGCTGCCGCCGTCGTTGATCAGCGGCAGCAGCGTCTGCGTCAGGAAGAACGGGCCCTTCAGGTGCACGCGCATCAGGTCGTCGAACTGGGCTTCGGTCGTGTCGGCGATCGGGGTATGGACGCCCATGCCGGCGTTGTTGACCAGGTGGTCGAAACGATCGCGCTGCCAGTGCTGCTTCAGCGTCTGCTTCAGCGCCTCGGCGAAAGCGGGGAAGGCGCCGCTGTCGCCGACGTCCAGCTGCAGCGGCGCCGCGCGGCCGCCGAGCGCGCGGATCTCTTCGACCACGGCCTGCGCCTCGCCCTCCTGGCTGCGGTAGGTGACGATGCTGTCGATGCCGCGGCGGGCGAGATGGATGGCTGCATTGCGGCCCAGGCCGCGGCTGCCGCCGGTGATCAGCGCGATCTTGGGAGAGGTTGACGTCGTCATGGTGAGCTCCTGTGGGGATGGGTGAATCGGATGCAGGAACTTTATTGATCGACGGATGACGTATAAACCAGCTAAGTCTGATTTGACCGTTCGTCCAGGGTGAACAAATGAGCGACGCCAACGTCCTTTCCTCACCGACCTCGACCTCGACCTCGACCTCGACCTCGATGCCCGCGCCGGCCTCCGGGCCGTCCTCGGCGCCGGTCGCGCCGCCCGCGTCCATCGACACGCTCCAGGTCTTCGTCCGCGTGGCGGAACTGGCCAGCTTCACGCAGGCGGCGCAGAGCCTCGGCCTGCCGAAGGCGAGTGCGTCGACGGCCGTCCAGCGGCTGGAGGCCAGCCTGGGGACGCGGCTCTTCCACCGCACGACGCGACGCGTGCAGCTGACGCAGGACGGCCAGGCCTGCTACGAGCGCTGCAAGGATCTGCTGGCCGACCTGGACGACATGCAGACGATGTTCCAGCCGGCGGCCAGCGGGCTGCGCGGCCGGCTGCGGGTCGACATGCCGATGCGGGTGGCGCATGACATCGTCGTGCCGCGCCTGCCGGAGTTCCTCGCGGCGCATCCCGGATTGGAGTTGGAACTCAGCAGCACGGACCGGCGCGTGGACCTCGTGCGCGAGGGCTTCGACTGCGTGCTGCGCGTGGGACCGCTGAGCGACTCGAGCCTCGTCGCGCGGCCGCTGGGCGGGATGGAGATGGCCAACCTGGCGAGCGCCGGGTACCTCGCGACGTTCGGGACGCCGCTGTCGCTGGAGGACCTCGCGCACCATCGGCTCGTCCAGTACGCCACGACGCTCGGTCAACGCTGTCCCGGTTTCGAGTGGTGCGACGCGTCCGGCGCGACGCGCTTCGAGCCCATGGCGGGGGCGCTCACGGTGAGCGACTCCGGCTCGTACACGGCAGCTTGTCTCGCGGGACTGGGCATCACGCAGGTGCCGCGCCACGGCTTCGAGACGGAGGTGCTGGACGGTCGCCTGGTCGAGGTGCTCCCGCAGTTCCGGCCCGCGCCGATGCCGGTCCACCTGCTCTATGCGCACCGCCGGCAACTCCCGCGGCGCGTCCAGGCCTTCATGCAATGGCTGTCGGACCTGATGGCGCCGCGCCTGTTGCCGCTATCCTCTGCCTCTCCGGCCCCGACGGCCTGAACCGCCGATCACCTTGCGTTCCGATCCCCTCTTGGACCCGCACTCCGCCCTCTCCCAGCAAGCCCGCGCCGCGCTGCAGGCCGGCGACGCCGTCGCCGCGCAGGCGCCCGGCGAAGAGTGGCTGCTGCTGGCGCTGGAGGAGGGGGACGACGCGCAGCGCGCGCAGGCGCTGCTGCACCTGGCGCGTTGCGACCGCGTGCTGCACCGGCCCGGTGACGCACGGGAGCGGAGCGAGCTGGCGGCGCGGCTGTTCCGGCAGCAGGGCGATGCGATCGGCGAGGCCGGCGCGCTGTCGGTGCTCGCGCACAGCGCGTCGACGGCCGGTCACCACGAGGAAGCGATCGAGGCGGCGCTGCTCGGCCTGCGCCTGGCGCAATCGCGCGGCGACGGCGCGGCGCTGGTGGTGGCACTGCAGGACCTCGGCGCCTGCCACGTGTGGGCGCGCAATTTCGACAAGGCCGCCGAAGTGCTGCGTCAGGCCGCCGATGCGGCCAACGCGTGCAAGCCCCGGCTCAGCCCCCTGATCGCCTGCCTGTGGCTGGCGCTGGGGTCACTCCTTGCCTACGCGGGCGAGCGCGAGCAGCGCGGCCAGTTGCCGCCGCTGGGGCCGCTGGAGGGCCACCTGATCAACGCGCGGCATCTGTTGTCCGAGGGTGATGCCGAGACGCAGTGCTGGTGGACGCTGATGCAGACGATGGCGCAGATCTGGAAGGGCGCCACGGCCTACGCGCAGCCGGAGCTGCAGCAGACGCTGGCGCAGTTGCCGGAGCAGGAACGCCACTGGCTCGTCGCGCTGGCGGGCTGGGTGCAGGCGGAACTCGCCTGGGCGCGTCGACTGTGGCCGCAGGCGCGGCGCGCGGCGGCGCAGACGGTGACGGCGGCGGACGCCGTGCAACACGAGCCGCTGGCGCAGCTCGGCGAGTTGATCGCCAGCCAGATCGAGGAACAGCAAGGGCAGCCGCAACGCGCGCTGCAACGGATGCGCGCCCTGCGTGAGCGCGAGGCCCGCGTGCGCATCGCCAGCCTCGCGAGCCGCGAGGCGACGGTGCAATGGCAGCTCGACGCGCGCCGCAGCGAGCGCGACCGTGCGCAACTCGCGGACGAAGCGTTGCGGCTGGAGAAGCTGTCGATGGAGGATCCGCTGACGGAGCTCGCGAATCGCCGCAGCTTCGAGGATCACGCGCGGGCGCAGCTCGCGGGTGGCGGTGTGGTGAGCCTGGCGCTGATCGACGTCGACCATTTCAAGCAGGTCAACGACCGGCACTCGCACCTGGTCGGCGACCAGGTGCTGAGCCAGATCGCGCGCCTGATGCGGCAGCACGTGCGGGAGCACGACGTCGCCGCGCGCCTGGCCGGCGACGAGTTCGTGCTGCTGCTGCGCGGCGCGACGGAAGAGATCGCGCAGCAGGCCTGCCGGCGGCTCGACGAGGCGGTGCGCAAGCACGACTGGAGCACGGTGTCCGAGGGCCTGCAGGTGAGCATCAGCATCGGCGCCGCGCAACGCCAGGAGGGCGACACGCTGGAGACGCTGATGGCGCGCAGCGACGCCGCGATGTACGCCGCCAAACGCGAGCGCAAGAGCGCCGCGATGGCGGGGACGTGGCTCACCGACGAGAGCGAAGGCGAGGGCGATTCGCCGGATTGAGCGCCGCGCCCTTCCTTCTGATCAAGGCCCCAATGTCAAAAGCGGTTTCTGATGATCAACTCAGCCGATGAATTTGTCCGCTTGAGGACCAGCGAGCTTCGCGAAGAGTATCTCCGGGCGGCGGAGGGTGAGGCGTCGCTCTCCGTTTGGATGGAGGTCATCGCGCGCTTTCCGGACATGCGGGAATGGGTGGCCCTGAACAGGACTGTGCCGCTGGAAGTGCTCGACGTTCTGGCGAGCGACGCGAGCGCGTCCGTGCGGGCTGCGGTGGCTGACAAGCGCAAACTCAGCCCGGCCCTCTTCCAATTGCTCGCCTCGGACGTGGACGAAGTCGTACGGCAGCGGATCGCGTACAACAAGAAGGCTCCGCCGCATCTTCTCGATCGCTTGGCGGAAGATCCATCCCCGCTGGTCCGCGAAGCTGCGCGCATGCGCCTCGGACGAGTGGACGCGTAACTGAGAAACCAAATGGCGCACGCTCTGCCATCCGGCTTCGAGATCGCGAAGTTCAGCGATCTGGACTACGAAGGAATGACCGTGGAGGTCCGGTACCGCGGCGTGCCGGTCGCACAGTTGAATCATGACAATGGGAATGACCGTCAGGAGGTGGAGATCCCGACCCGTTTCTCCCCGGAGGATGAGCGGTTCCGCTTCGCGCTGAATGACTTCATCGAAGCATTGGAAGCAGCACGCGACTTGCTCGCGACACTCGAATAGAGGCTGCAGGACGGCAGAGTCGGTGGCCGGGCCTCTCCGGTCAAGGAGCCCCCCTCGAGCGTTTCGATCAGATACGCAAGAACCTGCGTGGCGCTGCGTGGCGATTCGCCGAATGCGGGCTGGGGGTCGAAGTCGACCCCCTCTGAACTGAGCCAAGAATGAACGTCTCTCCTGCAATTTGCCGTTAGGAGACTTCATGACTCTGCTGACGGACGCCGCGGCCCACGACACGCCGCCACTGCCCCTACCCACTTCGCCCACCCTGGATCGAGTGTCGAATGCCTTCGATGTGATTCCGGGGCCGTACTCCATCACGGCCCGGCGTCAGCTCGAGGCCATCAACTGACTGATCCGCCTTCGTGAGGAGGGGCGCTTCACGCCTCCGCCGCCCGGGGCAGGCAAGGGGTTCCTCCGATACGACGCACCCGAACGCATGCTGGAGATCTACTCGAAGCATCGTCAACTCTTGGAGGAGCCGCGGGGAGGCGGCGATGTCGTGGCGTGGACTCGGGAAACCCGCGATGAAGACCGTTGTCGTTGACTCGAACGTGGCGCTGGGATGGCACTCGCGATCGAGAAGAACGCAGCGCTCGCCACGGCGGACAGGGGGCTGCGCGCCGCTGCGGAACTCGCCGGTGTTGAAGTGTGCTGACCCGCAGGGGCCTCAGTGCCCTTGCTCCCTTGCCCGCTTGAGCAACAGCTCCCGCTCCCGCTCATTGCCCGTCATCGCGGCGGCGCGTTCGAATTCCTCTTTCGCCTCGGCGTTGCGGCCGAGCTTGGACAGCAGGTCCGCGCGCACGCTCGGCAGCCAGTGGTACTGCTTCAGCGAGGGCTCTTCCCGCAGGCGGTCGACGATCTCCAGACCGACCGCGGGTCCGAAGGCCATCGCCAGCGCGACGGCGCGATTCAGTTCCACCACTGGCGACGGCTGCCGCACCGCGAGCGCCTCGTAGAGCGCGGCGATGCGCGGCCATTCGGTGTCCTCGGCGCGACGCGCCCGCGCGTGGCAGGCGGCGATGGCCGCCTGCAGCGCGTAGGGCCCCAGGCCTTGGCCGTCTTCCAGTTCGGCGGCCAGGCGATCCGCCTCTTCCAGCGCCGTCAGGCCGCGTTCGATCGCCGCCGCATCCCACGCCGAGCGGTCCTGCTCCAGCAGCAGCACCGGCTGCCCCTGCGCATCCACCCGCGCCGCCGCGCGTGAGGACTGCAGCTCCATCAGCGCCAGCAGGCCCAGCACCTCGCCCTCGCGCGGCGCCAGCTTCACCAGCATGCGCGCCAGCCGCAGCGCCTCGTCGCACAGGTCCTGCCGGATCCAGCGCTCGCCGCTGGTGGCCGCATAGCCCTCGTTGAAGATCAGGTAGAGCACTTCCAGCACGGCGGCCAGCCGCTCGGTCAGGGCCTCGCCGCGCGGCAGCTCGAACGGGACGTGCGCCTCGCCCAAGGTGCGCTTCGCGCGGACCAGCCGCTGCGCCACCGTCGGCTCCGACTGCAGATACGCGCGGGCGATCTCGCCCGTCGTCAGGCCGGCCACCATCTTCAGCGTCAGCGCCACGCGCGCTTCCAGGCTCAGCACCGGGTGGCAGGCGCAGAACATCAATCGCAGCACGTCGTCGCCGATCTCGCGCGCCGCGCGGTCGTCGTCCAGGCTGTCGACGAAGTCCGGCACGATCATCGCCTCGCGCGCGTCCAGCTCATGGCCGAGCTGTTCGAGCTTGTCGCCGCTCAGCTTCACGTGACGCAGACGGTCCAGCGCGCGATGCTTGGCCGTGGTCATCAGCCAGGCGGCGGGCTTGTCCGGCAGTCCCTGCCGGGGCCAGGTCTCCAGCGCGGCGACCAGCGCATCCTGCGCCAGCTCCTCCGCCAGCGGCACGTCGCGCGTCAGCCGCGACAGGGCGCCGATGATCTTGGCGGACTCCTGCCGCCAGACGGTCGTGATCGCGCGATGGGTCTCGTCGTTCATGCGCGCGATCGTACGCGCGCGCGCCCGGTCTCAGGCGCCGGGGAACTGCGTGATGTCCATGTGCATCAGCTCCCAGATGTGGCCGTCCGGATCCGCGTACGCCTGCGAGTACATGAAGCCCATGTCCTGCGGCGCGCGCGGCACGGTGCCGCCGGCGGCCAAGGCCTTGGCGATCAGCTCGTCGACTTGCGCCTTGCTCTCGCAGGACAGGCAGGTCAGCACCTCGGTCGTCGCATGCGCGTCCGAGATCTTGCGCGGCGTGAAGGTCTGGAAGAACTCCTCGACCAGCAGCATCGCGTAGATGTCGTCCGAGATGATCATCGACAGCGCCTGCTCGTTGGAGAACTGCGGATTGAATTCGTAACCCATGGCCGCGTAGAAGCGCTTGCTGCGCTCCACGTCCTTGACGGGCAGGTTCACGAAGATTTGCTGGTGGCGCATGAGGAAGCTCCAGGGTCGGGGTGGGGGGAATGCGGTGGGTGTCCACACTCCCACGACGCGCAGGCCCCGCCGGTTTCGACAGGCCGCGGCGCGGCCCTCGAAAAAAGCCTCAGGCCTTCGACTCCGCGTAGCACGGCACCATCGAGCGGACCTCGACGGTGCACCACTCCGCCGCCGGGCATTCCCGGGCGATCGCCAGCGCTTCCTCACGGGTCTTCACGTTCAGCCAGAAGAAGCCGCCGACCATCTCCTTGGCCTCGGCGAACGGGCCGTCGACCGTCGTCATGCGGCCGTCGCGTTTCGCGACGCGGGTCGATCCGTTCACCGACTGCAGCGACTGGGCCGCGTGCAGCAAGCCCTTCGCCTGGAGCTGGTCGGCGTAGGCGGTCATGCGGTCGTAGGCCTCGCGGCCTTCTTCCGGCGTGCGCGCCTCGCGCTGGCCGACAGGTTCGTTGATCAGCAGGATGTAGCTCATGCGGGTCTCCGTGGAATGCGTGCCATTGGACACCACACGCCCCCTCCGCTGTCAAAGGTCAGGGCGGAGGTCCCGCCAGTCCCGCCAGCCGCGCCACCCACGCCGCCCGCCGTCCATCCGCCCGACGCGCTGTCGATCCGTCGTTTCCCCGGCCGGGCGGCCGCGACGGCTCCCTACACTGCGCCGCATGACTTCCGCCCCGTCCCGGCCGATCTGGCGCGATACCCGTCGACTGCGCGCTTCCTGGCACGCCTGGCTCAGCAACGACGTCCAGCCCAGCGGCCCGGGATGGCTGCAGTGGGTCTGGACGCTGCTGTTCTCCTGCGCGCTGGCCCTGGGCTTCACCGTGCTGGGCTTCCTCCTGAACGCCCGCACCGCCCGCTGGACCGATCCCGCGCTCTGGGCCTGGTGGTACTGGAAGAACCTCATCGTCTGCGTGGTCATCGGGCTGATCATCCAGGGGCTGTTCACGGTCCTGGTGCCGCTCTTGGGCGGCCGCGCCCGCCTCCGCGGCTGGGCGGACTGGAAGCGCACCGTGTTCTTCTCCGGCGTCCCGCTGCTGGGCGTGCTGAGCGGCTGGGTGCCGGGCATGTGGCTGGCGGGCCTGTCGAACTGGGCCCGGATGGACTGGTCCCAGGGCGGCAAGATCATCGGCCTCACGGCCGCGCTCTCGTTGTGCATCACCTTCGTGCTGCACCACTGGTTCGCGTCGAAGAACCGGCAGCTCAACGCCGAGCGCCGCGCCACCGAAGCCCAGCTGCGGCTGCTGCAGGGCCAGATCGAGCCGCACTTCCTGTTCAACACGCTGGCCAACGTCCACTCGCTGATCGACTACGACGCGCCCAAGGCCAAGGAGATGCTGGGCGCCTTCACCGCCTACCTGCGGGCGTCGCTCGGCGGCCTGCGGCGCGAGACGGGGCCGCTGGACGATGAACTGTCCCTCGCCACCGCCTACCTCACGGTGCTGCAGACGCGGATGGAAGACCGTCTGCGTGTCGAGATCCACGCCACCCCCGAAGCCCGCCTCGTCCCGCTGCCGCCGATGCTGCTGCAGCCGCTGGTGGAGAACGCGGTCCACCATGGGCTGGAGCCCAAGATCGAGGGCGGCACCGTCCGCGTCGACGCCGCGCTCGGCGCCGGCTTCCTGGTGATCGAGGTGCGCGACGACGGCGTCGGTCCGGGCGCCTCGCGCCGCGCCGGCAACGGCATCGCGCTGGCCAACCTGCGCGAGCGCCTGATGACGCATTACGGCGACCGCGCCTCGCTGACCCTCGAACCCGCCGAGCCCGGCTGCCTCGTCACGCTGCGCGTGCCGCTGGATGTCTGAGCGCCTCGGCGCCTGAACGCCGGATCCCCTTCTTCTTCTTCTTCCCCCCCCCACCGACCATGACCGCACCCACCGCGCTGATCGCCGACGACGAACCCCACCTGGCCCGCGCCCTCGCGGCGCAACTGGCGGCCGTCTGGCCGGAACTCGAGATCGTCCACATCGCCCGCAACGGGCAGGAGGCCGCCGAGCAGATCGCGGCGCTGCAGCCGGACCTGGCCTTCCTCGACATCCAGATGCCGGGGCTCACCGGGCTCGAGGTGGCCGAGGGCATCGAGGGCGCGACGCGGGTCGTCTTCGTCACCGCCTACGACCAGTACGCGGTGCAGGCCTTCGAGCAGGAGGCGATCGACTACGTGCTCAAGCCGGTCGAGGCGGAGCGGCTCGCGCGCACGGTCGAGCGGATCCGCCGGGCCCTGGCGAAGACGGCAGCGGGGGCCGCTGGCGATGACGGCCATGACGGTGTGGACGGCGTGGACGCGCGGCTGCTCGCCGCGTTGCAGCGCCTGCACGCGCCGGGCGGCATGACGACGAAGCCGACCGGGCTGCTGCGCTGGGTGCGCGCGACGCAGGGCGACCTGATGCACCAGGTGCCCGTCGACGAGGTGCTCTTCTTCCGCGCCGACGACAAGTACACCTGCGTCCAGACGGCGACGACCGAATACCTGATCCGCACGCCGATCCACGAGCTTGCCGCGCAGCTCGACGGCGAGCGCTTCTGGCAGGTGCACCGCTCGACGATCGTGAACCTGGACCATGTGAGCGGCACCCGCCGCGACGAGCTGAGCCGGCTGTTCGTGCGCGTGCGCGGCCATGCGAGCGAGCTGCCCGTGAGCCGGGCCTACGTGCACCTGTTCAAGTCGATGTAGGCGAACGGGCGCCCTCGCGTGGAGCGAGGCCCCCGGCGACTTCCCTCTTCTTTTCCGGTTGAACACCCGCTGGAGCGCGTCACACCAACGCCTGTCCACCGCCGGTGGATGCCGCCGCGGCGGCTGTCGTTGGAAGAGGTTGTGATGAAGAGAGCGAAACGATCGGGGGCCGTCGGACGGCGTGCCAAGGCGATGCATGCCTTGTCCGCAGGGTGGATCGCCCTGGCGGGTGCTTCGGTATCGGCCATGGAGGGAGAGACGGCGGCGCCGCCGCCTTCGCCTCCCGCCGGGCTCGTCCATCTGCTGGTCAACGAGCGCTGTTCGGCGACGCTGATCACGAGCCGGGCCGCGGTGACATCGGCCGCTTGTGTTCTGGAAGCCGCCGACACGACGAGCGGGCCGGCTCCCAGGGTCGATTTCTGGCGGGCCGTCGATGCGGAGAAGCGGCGTACTCCGGGACGCGTGATCGCCTTCATGCCGGACACGCAGACCTCGACCGAAAGGGCCATGACCGGTGTCGGCGACCTGGCCCTCGTCCTGTTCGACGAGGACTTGCTGAAGCCCGGCGATCCGGATCCCGTGCTCGCCATCCCCACCTACCGGTCGGAGTTCCTGCTGATGTCGTCGCCCGTGGGCAGGCTTGCCGGATATCTGGGATCGACTTTGTCGGACGATGACTTGAAGCGGATCACGCCAGTCAAGGTGTACGCGCGCGAGGATCTGCTGCCGCGCGAACCATCGGCAGGGGAGGTGATGGACGAGTTCGGCGCCGTGCTGCGTTCTTTCCCGGTCGCACAGGCGAAAGAGCCGGGGGTGTATGGCAAGACCTTGTCCGAGCTCGTGAAGGCGGATCTGCAGATGGACTTCTCCAGCGAGGAGTTGGCCGACTTCGTGATGCCCGCGCCAACGCTGCTCAGCTTCTTCGGCGAAGTGGGGACGCGCAAGACCAAGCCCGGGGAATGGGGCGCGGGCATCTTCGCGCGGCATGGCGACAGCGAGATGTTGGTCGGCCTGGTCGGCAAGGGGCCCTATCAGATCCGACTGTCCAACTACTGGCCATGGATCTTCAAGAAGCTCCTGCTGAACAGCCATCAGCATGATGCGTTCTCGATCGCTGGCCGGGTCCTCGGGCTGGCGGGCGGACGAGGGCGTCTGACCTCCACCCACACGTGCACGCAGGTCGGTCAGGTGTATGCGGATGAGACGGCGATCGACCGCGAGCGCGGGACCGTGCCGTTCTTCCGGCTCATGAAACCTTCGTTCCGCCAACTCGGAAACGGCAGCTATCGTGCGGCCGAGTGCGAGTCGTACGTCAATGCCGACGCACCGGGTTCTGCCTGGGAGCCGCTGGGGAACCGGCTGCCATCTGCGACGGAGGGGCGCCGCGATGTGTTCAGTTGGCTGTTCAACGGCGGATTCGCAGGGCGCGGGACGTCCCCCCTCGGGGCCTACCACGCCCATGTGAACCGCTCCAACGCCAAGCGGGAGTTCTTCCGGCTGAAGGCGACCCAGATGGACGGCGCTCTCGCCCCGCTGCCGCTGGATGGCCGCAGCGACACGCACTGGGACTACATCGGCGAGCAACTGCCGCAGGCGCGTGAGATGCGCCTCCTGGAAGCGCCCGGCACTGCGCAGTGAGCGCCTGGGAGCCGGGCGGCTCCTCCAGGAGGCGCTGCCTCACTTGAAGAACCAGTACCCCACCAGGATGGCGCCCACCAGGCCGACGACGTCGGCCAGCAGCCCGCAGGTCAGCGCGTAGCGGGTCTTCTTGATGTTGACGCTGCCGAAGTAGACGGCCAGCACGTAGAAGGTGGTCTCGGTCGAGCCCTGGATGATCGCGGCGAGCTTGCCCTCGAAGCTGTCCACGCCGTAGGTCTTGAGCACGTCCACCATCAGCCCGCGCGCGCCGCTGCCCGACAGCGTCTTCATCAGCCCGACCGGCAGCGCCGGCACGAAGTCCGTCGGCAGGCCCATCGCGGCCACGCCGGCGGCGATGCCCTGCACCACGAACTCCATGCAGCCCGTCGTGCGGAACACCGAGATCGCCACCAGGATCGCGATCAGGTAGGGAATGATCTGGATCGCGACGCCGAAGCCCTCCTTGGCCCCTTCGACGAAGGACTCGTAGACGTTGATGCGGCGCCAGGCGCCGACGGCGATGAACATCACGATGATGCTCAGGATCACGCCGCTGCCCAGCAGGCCGATGTACTGCGACATCACCTCCGGCGGATAGCTGTGCAGCCAGCCGAAGACCGCCGCCATGATCGCGATGAAGCCGCCGACGAACACCAGCACCGGCGCGCTGAACAGGTTGATGCGCTGCACCCAGGCCACCGCGATCAGCCCGGACATGAACGAGATGAAGGTCGCCACCAGCGTGGGCAGGAAGATGTCCGCCGCGTTGAAGCCGACCAGCCCCTGATCCACCGCCATCGCCTGGCGGATCGCGATCACCGAGGTGGGGATCAGCGTGATGCCGGCGGTGTTCAGCACCAGGAACATGATCATCGCGTTGCTGGCCGTGTCCTTGCGCGGGTTGAGCTCCTGCAGCTCCTTCATCGCCTTCAGGCCCAGCGGCGTGGCGGCGTTGTCCAGGCCGAGCATGTTGGCCGAGAAGTTCATGACCATCGAGCCGCCCGCCGGGTGGCCGCGCGGCACCTCCGGGAAGATGCGGCCGAAGAACGGCCCCATGGCGCGCGCGAACAGCTGGATCACGCCGGCGTTCTCGCCGACCTTCATCAGGCCCAGCCACAGGCTCATCACGCCGACCAGGCCGAGCGAGATGTCGAAGCCGGTCTTGGCCGTGTCGAAGATGCCGGTCAGCACCTGCGTGAAGATGGTCAGGTCGCCCTGGAACAGCCGCGCCAGCGCGACCGCGAAGCCGATCAGGAAGAACCCGATCCAGATGAAGTTGAGCACCATGGGGGCGGATTATTCCGGCCCTGCGCGCGGCGGGCCGCGGTCCCTGGGGATTGCGAGCATCACCTTGTGAACGCGGGTCATAACCGGACGCTGCGCGCATGCAACGACTCCGACCCGCCAGGCACGCGCCATTGCGGTGAGCCGGGGCCGGCGTGGCGCCCGCTCCAGGTCATTGAGCCGCCCGGGGCGCTTGCGAAGAATGGTCCGGCCCGTCCAGGTGGAGGGGTTGGAGTGCCTCATGACTGATCGCGTTTCCCGTTCGCTTCCGACACGTTGCCGCGCGCTGCTCGCCGCGCTGCCGATGGCCGGCGCCGGCCTTGCCGCCGCCGACACGCTGCCGTACTGGCTGTTCGGCGATGAGCAATGTTCGGCGACGCTGATCACGCCGCGCGTGGCGGTCACCTCCGACTACTGCCCCGGCGATGTCCGTCGCCAGCGGTCCGCCATGCGCCAACGATCCACCGGCCAATCCTTCCCCGGACGCCTGCTGGTGCATCGGCCGCCACCGGCCGGGCCGGGCACTGGCGACCCGCCCCAGGGGGTCAGCCGATCCCTGGCCTTGTTCGTGTTCGACCCACCGGGGCCCGACACGTACGGCGTGGTCCCCGAGCCGGTGCTCAGTTACCACGATGAGTCCCGGTTGCTCCGGAATCCCCGCGCCGATCGTTTCACCGAGCTGGGCGGCTATGTGCAGCCGCGCGGCCCATCGACCAGCGTCGTGCCGCCGCGGGAGGTCGAATGGATCACCGATTACCTGGCGTTGTCGCCGACGGGGAGCGCGTCCGAGCGGGGGGACAAACCCATGGTGCATCGCACGGTGAGCGCCATGCGGGCGGCGGCCCCGTCGCGCTTCGAGCTGGACGGCCAGGCGCTGCCCCCCGACGACGGGCCGGGTCCGGATGTCCTTGGCCGCGTGTTGCGAAGCCGGCTGAACGGGCATGTCGTGCCCGACGCGGTGGCCGAAGACATGTTGCTGGCGACCGTGGGCGACGCCGACGATGGATTGACCCGGCTCTGGAGCGAGACGGCCCGGCGACAGCGACCCGACGCACCGCGGCTCATACAGCCGTTCGGCGGCAGCGCGCGTGGGGTCGGCCTGCTGGCGTCAGCATCGGCGGGGCCGGGCTGGGGGCTGGTGGGCGTCGTCACGGACTCCTCCGGGATTCATGTGCGCCTGAGTGCTTTCCTGCCCGCCATTTACCGCGTCCTTCTGGAACAGGGGCTGAGAGACGACGCGAAACGGTTGGCGCGCAGGCTGCTCGTGCAGGACGCGACCGCTGTCATCGGCAACGTGCGCTACCACGACAATCCCCACAGCGGGCACATCGAGTTCTTCCGTCTCGTGGCCTTGCCCGCCGACGGCCTTTCCGCCCCCTTCCCGACCGATGGGCGTGACGACGAGCATTGGGAATACCTCGGCACGGCGCTGCCCAGCAGCCGGGAAGTCCTCGCGCCCTTGCGCGTCTGGCAGGCGCAGGAGATGCACCCGCCGATCGGGAAGCGATACGTGCGCTTCAACGGCATCACGCGGCAGGTGGAGTACTTCCGGCTGAAAGCGCATGACGGCGACGGTCGGGCGCCGGTGCTGCCGTCGCTCGGCGCCAGCGACGCGCATTGGACTTACGAGGGCACGGACCTCCAGGTCCGCGGCTATCCGTTCGCGGTGTGGACACCGCCGGCGCCCACCACGCCCACGACGCCCACGACGCCCGTCATCCCTCTTCCAGGAACCGCTCCCGCACTTCCAGGACTTTCGGCAGCACGCCGATGAAGAGCTCCACCAGCGCCGGGTCGAAGTGCCGGCCCGCCTGCGCGCGCAGGTGCTCGACCGCCTGCTCGATCGGCCACGCCGGCTTGTAGGGCCGGACGCTGGTCAGCGCGTCGAAGACGTCGGCGATGGCGACGATGCGGCCTTCCTGCGGGATCGCCTCGCCGGCCAGGCCTTCGGGATAACCGCTGCCGTCCCACTTCTCGTGGTGCGCCAGCGCGACCCGGCGCGCCAGGCCCAGCAGTCCGGTCGTCTGGTCGCCGAGGATCTCGGCGCCGATGGCCGGGTGGCGGCGCATCACCGTCCATTCGGCTTCGGTGAGCGGTCCCGGCTTCTGCAGGATCGCATCGGGAATGCCGAGCTTGCCCACGTCGTGCATCGGCGCGGCGTGCAGCAGGTCGTCGGCCTCGAGATCGGTCCAGCCGGCGGCCAGCGCCAGCAATTGGGCGTAGTGGCTCATCCGCACCACGTGCCAGCCGGTCTCGTTGTCCTTGTACTCGGCCGCGCGGCCCAGCCGCTGCACGATCTGCAGCCGTGTCTCGCGCAGCTCGTCGGCGCGCACCAGCGACAGGTGGGTCCGCACCCGCGCGCGCACCACCGGCGGGCTCACCGGCTTGGCGATGTAGTCGACCGCGCCGGCCTCGAAGCCCTCGGTCTCGTCGCGCGAGTCGGCCAGCGCGGTGACGAAGATCACCGGCGTGCGCTTCGTCGCCGGTTGCGACTTCAGCACCCGGCAGACGTCGAGGCCCGACAGGCCGGGCATCATGATGTCCAGCAGGATCAGCTGCGGCGATTCGGTCTTCGCGAGTTCCAGCGCCTTCTGCCCGTCGCGCGCGAACAGCAGGCGGTAGTCGTCCTGCAGCACATGCCGCAGCACCTGCAGGTTGGCGGGCTCGTCGTCGACGAGCAGCAGCTTGGGACGGTGGTCGGCGGTCACGGCCTCATCCTCGCGCGCCTGTGGCTGCAGCGGAGGCCATGCCCAGCTGCGTGCGCAGCGACTGGAGCAGCAGCAACGCCGCGTCGAAGTCGAAGTCATCGAGCGCCCGCGCCAGCGGCGCGACACGGTCGACGCCGAAGGCGGCCCGCAGCCCGGCCAGCGACTCGTCGTCGAGCTCGCTGCGCTTGAGCGCCGCGGCCAGCCGGTCGATCAGGGTCTTCTTCTCGCGCAGGACCTGCGCCACGGCGACCGCGGCCGCCGACGGCTCCGCCATCGGCATCGGCGCGCTCGCGGCGAAACCGGACGGCGTGCCGTCGAGGTCCGCGACCGCGTCCAGCGTGTCCTGCAGCGCCATCGCCAGCGTGTCCACCAGCGCCATCAGGTCCTCCTGCTTGCCGAGCCGCAACGCCGACTCGACCGGCTGCGCGGCCGCGAGCAGTCCCGGCATCGCCAGGCTGCCGGCCACGCCGCGCCAGCGGTGCACCAGCCCGCGCATCTCGATCCATTGCCGGCCCTGCGTCAGCTGATGCAGCCGCGCGACGCCCTCGCGCTGTTCCTCGGCGAAACGGCGCAGGCCGCGCTGCCAGGCCGTCACGCTGCCCCAGAGCCGCAGGCCCTGCTGCCAGTCCAGCGGTCCCGCCGTCGCGTCGGCGATGCGGGCGTCGGTCGCATGGCGCGTCGCCGGCACCGGGCCGGCCGAGGACGGCGAGCGGCCCGGCGTCAGGCCCAGCACCCGGGCGATCTCGGCGAACAGACGCGCGGGCTCCACCGGCTTGACCGCGAAACCGTCCATGCCGGCCGCCAGCGCCGCCTGGCGGTCTTCCTCCAGCACGCTGGCGGTCAGCGCGACCACCGGCGTGTGGCCGCGGCCCTGCGCATGCTCGAAGTTGCGGATCCGGCGCGTCGCGCCCAGGCCGTCCAGGCCCGGCATGTGGACGTCCATCAGCACCGCGTCGAAACGCTCGTCGGAGAAGGCCTTCAGCGCCTGCAGCCCGTCCGAGGCCAGCGTGACCTGATGGCCTTCGCGGCCCAGGATGAGCTGCAGCAGCTCGCCGTTCTGCGCGACGTCGTCCGCCACCAGCAGACGCAGCGGCGGCAGCGTGACGGCGACCTCGGCCGCGTCGGACTCGGCGCGCGTGGCGTCGCCCGCCGGCAGCGGCAGCCAGACGTGGAAGGTGCTGCCCTGGTCGAGCTCGCTGTCGACGGTGATGCGGCCGCCCATGCGCTCGACCAGCTGGCGCGAGATCGTCGTGCCCAGGCCGGTGCCGCCGAAGCGGCGCGTCGTCGAGGCGTCGGCCTGCGCGAAGGCGTCGAAGATGCGGTCCAGCCGGTCGGGGGCGATGCCGATGCCGGTGTCGATGACGGCCAGGTGGATCTGTCCGGACTCCTGGCGCATGCGCAGCGTGACGACGCCGCGCTCGGTGAACTTGATGGCGTTGCCGACCAGGTTCAGCAGCACCTGCTGCACGCGCAGCGGGTCGCCCTTGAAGAAGCGCGGCTCGGCGCTCGGGTAGTCGAGGTACAGCGCCAGGTTCTTGCGCTGCGCCAGCAGGCGCAGCGAGTTCAGCGCCTGCTCGCAGACGGTGCGCAGCGAGAAGTCGGCGACCTCCAGCTCCATCGCGCCCTTGTCGAGCTTGGCGGTGTCCAGGATGTCGTTGAGCAGCGCCAGCAGCGAGCGCGCCGAACCGCGCACGGTCGTCAGGTGGCGGCGCTGCGAGTCGGTCAGCGTGGTGTCCAGCAGCAGCTCGGTGAAGCCCAGGATGGCGTTCATCGGCGTGCGGATCTCGTGGCTCATGTTGGCCAGGAAGGCGCTCTTGGCCGCGGCGGCGGATTCGGCGCGCTCCTTGGCTTCCTCGAGCTGGCGTTGCAGGCGCTTGGGTTCGGTGATGTCGAGGATCGCGCCGTCGATCCACTTGGGCGCGCCGCTGGCGTCGCGCACCGCGCGGCCGCGCTCGGAGACCCAGCGCTCGCCGGCCTCGCGGGTGTGGACCCGGTACTCGAGCGAATAGGGCGTGTCGGCCGCGACCGCCGTCTCGACCGCCGCGTTCACGCGCTCCTGGTCGTGGCGGTGGATCAGCGCGGCGAAGTGCTGGCGGCCGTCCAGGAAGTCCTGCGCGGACCAGCCCGTCAACTCCTCGACGGCGTCGTTGATCAGCAGCATCGACCAGTCCGCGTCCAGGCGGCAGCGGAAGGTCACGCCGGGGCTGTTGGCGATGACGGTGCGGTACTTGGTCTCGCTGTCGCGCAGCGCCTGCTCCATCGCGAGCATGCGACGCCGCTCTGCCATCAGGTCGGTGTTGAGCCGGCGCAGCGCCAGCAGACCGTTGGCGCCGGCGGTGATCGCGCTGATCGCCAGCGCCATCACGGTCACGGCCAGCGCGAGCCAGCCCGCGTTCTCGATGCTGCTGTTGCAGGGGCCGTCGCCCAGGCCGACGAAACGCGCCGCGCCCATCGCCGTGTAATGCATGCCCGCGATGGCGCAACCCATCACGACGCCGCCGAGCAGGATCGCCCAGTGGCGGTGGATCCGGCCGGCCAGGCCGAAGCGGATCCACAGCGCCAGCATCGCCAGCAGCACCGCCACGACGATGGAGGCGCCGAACCAGACCGGGTCGTAGCGCAGCGCGATGGTCATCTCCATCGCCGCCATGCCGGTGTAGTGCATCGCGCCGATGCCCGCGCCGACCAGCACGCCGCCGACGATCAGGCGCCAGACCTCGAGCTGATGGCGGGCCAGCAGCGCGAGCGCGACCCAGGACGCGATCAGCCCCGGGACCATCGAGAGCGCGGTGATGTGGGCGTCGAAGCCGACCTGCGCGCAGAGCTGGAAGGCCAGCATGCCGATGAAGTGCATCGACCAGATGCCGCCGCCCAGGGCCAGCGCGCCGGTGGCGAGGATGGCCTGGCGGCGCCAGCCCTTGGCCGGCTTGGCCACGCCCGCGACCTGCAAGGCCAGCGCCGAGGTCAGCGAGGCGACGACGAGCGACAGCAGCACCAGGGGCCAGTCGTAGCGGCCGGTGAGCAGCAGCGTCGGGGCGCCGTCGCGGAACAGGAAGAACTGCGGCAGGACCGCGAAGAGTTCGGACACGGAGGGGGCAGGCCTTGCGCTCGCGCGAGCGCACAACCCAGGCGTGGGAGGAGTCCGCCATGGTGCCAAGAAGCGGCGTTCGCCATACGGCACAAATGCGCGGCATCCCGCCCGCAAATGAAAGCGCCCCGCGTGTGCGGGGCGCCAGATGGCGTTTATCGCCCAAACCGGCCGACCGCGGTCGGCGCCGGTCTCAGAACGCGGGAACGACCGCGCCCTTGTACTGCGTCTGGATGAAGCGCTTGACGGCGTCCGACTGCAGCGCGGCGGCCAGCTTCTTCACCGCCGGGGCGTTCTGGTTGTCGTCCCGCGTGACCAGCCAGTTGGCGTAGGGCGACTCGCCGCCCTCGATGGCCAGCGCGTCCTTGGACGGATTCAGTTTCGCTTCCAGGGCGTAGTTCGTGTTGATCAGCGCCAGGTCGACCTGCGGCAGGATGCGCGGCAGCGTGGCGGCCTCGATCTCGCGGAACTTCAGCTTCTTCGGGTTGTCGGCGATGTCCTTGGTCGTGGACAGGATGTTGGCCTTGTCCTTGAGCTTGATCACGCCGGCCTTGTCCAGCAGCAGCAGCGCGCGGCCGCCGTTGGTCGGGTCGTTGGGGATCGCGACGGTGCCGCCTTCAGGCAGCGCGGCCAGGGTCTTGTGCTTGGTCGAGTAGGCGCCGAACGGTTCCACATGCACGGCCGCGACGGCGACCAGGTGCGTGCCCTTGCCCTTGTTGAACTCGTTCAGGTAGGGCTTGTGCTGGAAGAAGTTGGCGTCCAGGCGCTTCTCGGCGACCTGCACATTGGGCTGGACGTAGTCGGTGAAGACCTTGACCTCGAGCGCCACGCCCTGCTTGGCCAGTTCGGGCTTGATGAGGTTGAGGATCTCGGCGTGCGGCACCGCGGTGGCGGCGACGGTCAGCTTCTCGGCGACGGCAGTGCCGGCGGCCGCCAGCGACAGGGCCGCGACGGCGGCGGTGAACAGCTTCTTCATGGGGACGAACTCCTCTGGGGGACGGTGCCGCGCGCCTGCTTGGGGCGCCCGGCGATGGAAGGGGGAGGCGGGGTCTAACGATGGGACACGCGGGTCACGAGCCAGTCGCCGACCATCTGCAGCAGCTGGACGAGCAGCAGCAGCAGCACGACGGTCACGACCATGACCTCGGTCTGGAAGCGTTGGTAGCCGAAGCGGATGGCGAGGTCGCCCAGGCCGCCGCCGCCGATGACACCGGACATCGCCGTGTAGCCGACCAGCGTGATGGCGGTGACGGTGAGCGCGGAGACGATGCCCGGGAGCGCCTCCGGCAGCAGGCCTTGCCACACGATCTGGCGGGTGCTGGCGCCCATCGCGAGGCCGGCTTCGACGATGCCGCGGTCGACGCCGCGCAAGGCGGTCTCGACCAGGCGCGCGAGGAAGGGCGTCGCGCCGACAACGAGCGGCGGGATCGCACCGGCCACGCCCAGCGAGGTACCGGTGACCAGCAGCGTGAACGGGATCAGCACGATCAGCAGGATGACGAAGGGCAGCGAGCGCAGCACGTTCACGACCAGGGACAGCAGCGTGTACACCTTGGGCGAGGACACCAGCCGGTCGCGGTCGAACAGGTAGAGCGCGATGCCCAGCGGCAGGCCGAGCAGCGCGGTGAACAGCAGCGAGCCGCCCAGCATCAGCAGCGTGTCGCCGCCGGCGGTGGCGATCTCGGGCCAGTCGATGGCCCGGAGCGTGTCCAGCAGGGCAGGGGTGGCGAGGCTCATGCGCGCAGCTCCTCGACCTGCACGCCGCGCTCGGCCAGCAACTGGCGCGCGGCGGCGCGGTCGCCGCCGCTGACGGCGATCGTCAATTGCCCGTAGGGCTGCTTCTTGATGCGGTCGATGCGGCCGGCCAGGATGCCGAAGTCCAGGTTCGCGTGGCGGGCGACCTCGCCCAGCAGGGGCTCGTAAGTGCGTTCGCCGAAGAAGGTCAGTCGCCAGAGGCTGCCCGCGACATGGGCGTAGTCGTCGCGCTGCTCGCCTTCGTCGACATGCTCGGACGCGAGGACGAAGCGCCTCGCGGTTCCCGAGCGCGGGTGGAGGAAGACCTGCGCCACCGGGCCCTGCTCGACGATGCGGCCGGCTTCGAGCACCGCGACGCGGTCGCAGACGCGACGGACCACGTCCATCTCGTGCGTGATCAGGACGATGGTCAGCTTCAGCTCGTCGTTGAGCTCGGCCAGCAGGTCCAGGATGGCGCGGGTGGTTTCGGGGTCGAGGGCGCTGGTGGCTTCGTCGCATAGCAGCACCTGCGGGTCCAGCGCCAGCGCCCGGGCGATGCCGACGCGCTGCTTCTGGCCGCCGGACAACTGCGCGGGGTACTTGTCGGCCTGGTCGGCAAGACCGACCCGCGCCAGCAGCGCTTGCACGCGCGGGGCGATCCGGGCGGCCTCCCAGCCGGCGATGCGCAGCGGCCAGGCGACGTTCTGCGCCACGGTGCGCGAGCTCAGCAGATTGAAGTGCTGGAAGATCATCGCGATCTTCTGCCGGGCGGCGCGAAGACCGGCGGCGTCGAGTGTCTGAAGATCCTGGCCCGCCACGACCACCCGGCCGGAGTCCGGGCGCTCCAGCAGGTTGATCACCCGCAGCAGCGTGCTCTTGCCTGCCCCGGATGCGCCGATGATTCCGAACACCTCGCCCGATTCGATCTTCAGGTCCACGCCCTGGAGCGCCGGAACGCGGCGACCCTCGACGTCATACGATTTGTGCAGGTCTTGAAGTTCGATCACGGGAAGAAGAAGGACGCTAGCGGCAGGTGACACCCGTTGCCGTCGTGCGCCTCTTTGGGGCGGAAACCGTGATGCTTAGGGATTACCCGGCGTTTGGCAAGCAATCAATGCTTATATGCATATGCCCAGGTGGGGAATCTGCTGAATTCGAATAACGACAAGCGCGCCTTCTTCACGCCGAACCCCGGTCGGACTCCCTCTCCCGCACCGCGGGAGAGGGTGGGGGTGAGGGCCAGCGGACGTGGCAGTCAACGACATCCGCACCCGGGCAAGGGTCAGTTCTTGCGTGAGGCTGCTGGCCCTCACCCCTGCCCTCTCCCGCAGGCGGGAGAGGGAGTCAGAGAGCGAGGACTGCTCAGGCGGGAAGGGAGAGCGATGCGAGCTCTCTCACGAGATCCGCAATGTTGTTGCGCAGCGCCGACTCCGTGGCGATGCGCAGTTGCTCAGTCGGATTCAGGCTGTCGTCGATGCCGGCCTTCTGCGTCGTGCGCAGCGTGCGCTGGTACAGCACCTTGCCGCCGCCAGCGGCACGTTCCGTCAAGGTGTAGCGGACGGAGAGGGCAACCTCCGGCAGCACCGGCACGTTCGGCTGCGCCAAGGCCAGCACCTCGACCTGCAACTGGTAGCGGCCGGTGTCGGGAACGTCCGGCATCAGACCCAACCGCCGCAGCGACTCCTGGTAGGTCTGGTTCAGCGTCATCGCGTTGATTCGGCTGCCCCACCAGCGCGAGGTCTCCTGGCCGCCGGTGACCGGCAGCAGGTCGATGTTGCGGCGAAGCTGCGGGCTCAGCCACGAGCGCAGCTGCAGCGACTCCATGTCGGTCAGCGAGGACTCCAGCGGACGGGCCGGCGTGCCGCATCCCGCCAGCAGCGCGCAGGCGCAGGCCGCGGCAGCCAGCGAGGCCAGCGCGGAACGGGAGGGAGCGGGGCGACGGTCGATCATGCCGGGCATCTTGCCTCCGCGAGCCGGGCATCGATCGCCCGAAGTGGACCGCTTTCGAGGCTCAGTGTCGGGGGCTCATGGCCCGGGGCTCAGAGCCGCCGATGCTGCAGCGCCGGCAGTTGCTCGCGCACCTGCGCGATGCGCGCCGGATCGATCTTGGCCACCGCCAGGCCTTCGCCCTCGGGCACGCAGGCCAGGACCTCGCCCCAGGGGTCGACGATCATGCTGTGGCCCCAGGTGCGGCGGCCGTTCTCGTGCGTGCCGCCCTGCGCGGCCGCGATGACGTAGGCCTGGTTCTCGACCGCGCGGGCGCGCAGCAGCAGTTCCCAATGGGCCTGACCCGTCGTGAAGGTGAAAGCCGCCGGGACGCTGATCAGGTCGAGCGGGCGCTCGCCGCTGAAGCTCATCGCGCGGTACAGCTCGGGGAAGCGCAGGTCGTAGCAGATGGACAGGCCCACGCGCAGCGCGGGACCGCCAGGGATCTCCGCGTCGACGGTCACCGGTGTCTCGCCGGCCTCCAGCACGCGGGCCTCGTCGTAGCGCTCGCGGCCGTTGTCGTAGCAGAAGAGGTGGAGCTTGTCGTAGCGCGCCGTCAGCGAGCCGTCCGGCGCGAAGACGCAGGTGGTGTTGCGCACCCGCTCCGCGGGCTCCGGCGCGCCGGCGATCGCCATCGGCAGCGTGCCGCCGAGGATCCACACGCCGTGCTCGCGCGCCGCGCGGCTGAGCGCGCCCTGGATGGGCGCGTCGAAGTCGCCGGGCCGCTCGGCGAATGGCAGCTTGTCGGTGTCCTTGTGGCCCATCAGGCAGAAGTACTCCGGCAGCGACACCAACGCGGCGCCTTGCCGGGCGGCCTCGCCGATCCAGTGGCGGGCGCGCTCGAGGTTCTCTTCCAGCCGGGTGACGGAGACCATCTGGATCGCGGCGACGGTGACCGGCGCGGCGCCTGGCAACCCGGTGGTGTGGGATGGCGTGCTCATGGGGCGGACTCTCCTTGCGCGGTGGCCGTGCTGTTGTAGCTGCCCTGCGGCTGGGCGCGGCGCGGCAACTGCTCGATGCGCGGATCGGACCATGTGCCGGTGACGCGGAATTCCTCGCTGCTGGCGGCGGCGAGCGGCTTGCGCAGCAGCCACTGCGCCAGGAAGGCGCCCAGCCCGATGGCGGGGTTCACCGCCGCATAGGCGAGCGCGGCGCCGCCGGCGTTGATCTCGGGCAGGACCAGCACGTGCAGGTCCTGCGTCTCGGCGGCCAGGTCGGCGTTGCCCTCGATGAGCACGGCGGCCTGCAGGCCCTTCATGCGCAGGTTGTCGCTGCGGGCCACGCCCTTGCCGATCTTGATGTCGCCGGTGACGTTGTCGAAGGCGAAACCCTCGGCGAACACGTCGCGGAAGTCCAGCATCAGTCGCCGCGGGATGGACTGCAGGCTCAGCACGCCCAGCAGCCGCCCGACGCCGGGCTCGGCCTTGAGGAACTGGCCCTTCTCCATCTCGACGTTCAACTGGCCGCTCATGCTGGCGTAGTCGGGCGAGAGCGGCGAGCCCTGCCAGGCCACCTGTCCGGTGAGTTCGCCCTTGCCGCCGCGCAAGACCTGGCCCTGGCCGAGCCGCTCCAGCAGCCTGCCTGCGTCCGCGACGTCCAGCTTCCAGTCGAGTTCGGTGCGGCGCAAGGCCTGACCCGGCTCCGGCGCCCACTTGCCGGACGCGCTCAGCGTCGCGTCGGGGCTCTTGAGCACGAGCCGGCCGAGGCGCCAGTCGCGCGCGTCGCTCTGCTGCTGGGCGTCGATCTCGAGCCGGCCCAGCCGCTTGCCGCGCAGCTCGAAGTCCTCGACGACGATGTCCAGCGTGGGCACCGACTTCGGCTGCTTCTCGAGCAGCTGCTCGACGCCGTCGACGTCGCTGCGGGGCACGGACAAGCGCGACAGCCGCGCATAGACGCGGCCGGGCTGGTTGGGCTTCGCGGCGCGGACCTCGATGAGGCCGCTCAACTGCTGCGCGTCCATCGAGACGCGCCAGCCCGCGCCGGCGTCGTGCGAGATGCCGGCCGTGACCGCATTCAGCGTGCGGCCCGCGACCTGCAGGGTCTGCGCCTTCAGCGTGAGCTGCGACGGCGCATAACCGCCCTCGGCCATGCCCTCGGTCGCGCTGTCGAGCGCCGCGCCTTCCTTCGCGCCGCTCAGTCCCGGCAGCGCGGTCTGCCAGGCGTCGGCGTTGATCTGGTCGAAGGTGGCGCGGGCGACAACGCCCTGCGCCGGCAGCTCGGGCAGCTTCTCGCGCACGGCGACCGCGCCGCGCAGGACCTTGGCCTCGTGCGTCACGTCGCGCTGGTAGAGCGCCTGCAGCGGGCCGGCCTCGACGCGCAGCTCTTCGCGCTGGGAGCCCGCCGGGGCCGCGATCGCCCGCGTGGCGATGCGCAGGGGCCAGGTCTCGTCGGCGGCCTTGCGCATCGGCGCCGGCAGGTTCACCGCGATGCCCTGCATCGGGCTGGCGACGGTGATCTCCGTCTGTCCGCCCTTGAGCACGCCCAGCTCGAATCGCACGGCGGTCTGGCCGGTCATCACCGAGGCGACCTGGTGCAGGCCCAGCTCCGGCGCATTGCGCAGCGCATCGGCCGTCACCGTGCCCGACGCGGCGAAACGCATCGAGCCGTCGGGCTGGCTGCCGCCGTCGAAGCTCGCGTCGCCGCCCAGCACGCGCGCCTGACCGCCGCGGATCTGCAGCCCCTTCTGGTCGAAGCTCACCAGGGCCTTCGCCTGGCCGAGCAGCGGGGTGTCGGGCCGCAGGCGCACGTCGTTGCCGGTCAGCGTCACCAGGCCCTTCACCGTCGTGTCGTCGATGTGCATCAACGGCAGCCGCAGGTTGAGCTTGAGCGTCATCGGACCGGTGGCGCTGGTGTTGTCCAGCACGTGGCTGGTCAGCGCCGCGACGGGGGAACTCTTCACGTAGCGCAGGGCGTCCCCCAGCGCGCCGCGCGCCTGGCCATCGATTTCCAGCACCGGGGCGTGGTGGTACAGGTCGGGAATCGCGCCCTGCACATTGGCCAGGTCCACGCCCATCAGCCTGGCCTTGGCGTTGCGGATGCTCATCGAGGCGCGGTCGAAGATCAGCTCGGTGTCCAGCTGCTCCATCACCGGCCAGGGCGACTGGAAAGCCGGGTGATCGTCCTCGGCGGGATGGCTGGGCACGTAGGCCAGCGTCAGGTTGCGGACCTGTCCGGAGACGCGGAACTGGCCCTTGCTGCGCGGCGCGTCGAAGGGGAACTCGAGCAGGTCGCCCTGCAGCCGCACCTGGATCTTGTGGACGCTGCCGTCGCGGATCGCGTCGCGGACGTAGCGCCGGGCGTCACGCCCCATCGAGGCGGGCAGGTAGCGCAGCACGCGCGGCGCGCGGATCTCGTCGATGCGGCCGGTCAAGTCGAGCTTGCCGGCGTCGTGCGGGCGCTTGCCGTCGCCGCTCTGCCAGGAGCCGTCGATCTCGGCGCGCAGGTCGTCGTTGGCGATGCGCACGCCGTTGAACTGCACCGACCAGCGCGTGCGGGGCTCGGCGGGGGCCGAGGCCGCGCTCGCCACCGGGGCCGCCGCCAGCGGCCCGGTCGCCGGCGCCATGAGGGGGACAGCCACAGGCACAGGCACAGGCACAGGCGCCGGCGCGCGTTTGCCGCCGGCGAGCGGTGCCGGACGCTGCGCCTGCCAGCGCAGGCTGGCCTGCGCCTGCTTGAGCGGCACGGACGCTTCCTCGAAGACGCCGGGCAGCGTCACCTGGCCGTCGTTGATCGCCAGCGTGGCGGTGCCGCCCTGCTCATTGGCGTCGAACTGCAGATCGGCGCCGCTGACGCCGGGCCGGCCGGTCGGCGGCGCGGAGCCTGGATCCGCGGGAGACTCCGGCGCCGCGGCCGTCAGGTGCAGGCCTTGCAACTGGCCCTTGGCCCGGTAGCTGCGCGGCGCGTCGAGCGGGCCGTCCCAATGGAGTTGCAGCGCATGGAGCAAGCCGCCGGGTTTCATGTCGGCGATCAACTGGCGCTGCGATTCGGCCAGCGGCAGCCGGGCCAGGATCTGGGAGCCCAGCGTCAGGTCCAGCTGCTGCGCCTGGAAGTCCCCGCCGGTCAGCAGACCGGTCTTCGGGTCGCGCTTCACGTCCAGCAGCCAGTCCGAGCGCGGCCAGTCGAGGCCGTCGCCCGCCTGGAAGCCGAGCTGCCGGGCTTCCAGCGACAGCGATTCCGGCGTCTGCTTCAGCACCAGCCGGCCGCCGATCTTGGCCAGCGCCAGCTCCGGCAGCCCCGGCGCGACGCGCAGCTTCACCGCGCGCAGGCCCATGTCCAGGGTCAGGCTGCGCGGCTCGCCGCGATCGATGTCCAGCCAGGCGCGCAAGGCGCCGTCGCCTTCGTTGAGTTCGAAGGGCAGGTCCACGTAACGGCGCAGCTCGCTGACGTCGGTGCGCGGCAGATGACCGAAGAGCTGCCCGCTCCAGCGCTGCACCGCGCCGGGCCGGTCGAGCAGCGACTGGGTGAACTCGCCGCGCAGCGTGAAGCGCTCGCCCCAGCCGGCCGGCGGCGTCGCATCCAGCCGCAGCCGGTGGCGGCGCAGGCCGTTGCGCAGCACCAGGTTCAGGTCGAAGAGCTCCAGCGGCGGCGCGGCGCGCAGCTCGTCGACCCAGCGGATGCGGCCGTGCAGGATGACGAATTCATGCTGCTCGAAGAACCAGTCGGCGGCGTCGTCGGAGGCCTGCGCGTCGGCGGGGCCGTCGACGCTCAAGCCGGCGATGAAGACGCGGCCCTTGGCGTCGCGGCGCAGCAGCAGCTCCGGGCTGTCCAGCAGCAGCTGGGAGAAGCGCAACTCGAAGGCCAGCAGCGAGCGCGGCGACAGCGCGGCGCTGACGCGCGGCAGGTGCAGGGCCTCATGGCCGGCGGTGTCGATGATCCGGACGTCGCGCAGGTCCAGCGTGGGGATCCAGCCCGAGGATTTGGCGCTGATGGCGCCGATCTTCACGGGTACCCCCAATGCCTGGGTGGCCTGCTTTTCGAGCTGGGGTCGCCAGTCGTCGATGTGGGGCAGAATCGCCCAGTGCAATGCCAGCCAGGCCGCGATCAGCAGGGAGAAAACCCCTGCGGAAGCCACCCCGAGCCACAGGGCGCAACGTGCCCACCAGCGTCGCTTCGCGACCACGGAACCGGAGTCAGAACTGGTGGCGGCGGACGAAGACATGTAAGGGTGGACGGCGGTCGCCGAATCTAGCACAGCCATTCCGGCCATGAGCCAGCGAGAGCATTCTTTACCGATGGATTCAGTTGCCTCGGCAACCGCCGACCCGACGGGCGTTCCGACGCCCGCCGCGTCCGCGGACCACAGCCGTTTCGTTCAGCGCATCCGCCGCCGTTACGCGGCTGAATTGCCGTTGCTGCCGCCCGGGCTGCCGGACGACGTCACGATGCGTGCCGTCGTGGAGCGGCTCCGGCAAACCGGGCGCCCGCTCCCCGCCGCGCTGCGCGTGATGCGCCAGCTGGTGATGGAGCGGCTGGCCGTGCTCGACGTCGAGCAGGGCGCCCCGATGACCGACGTGACGCAGGCGATGACGCACCTGGCGGAAGTGGCGCTGGACATCGGCGTCGCCCACTGCCGCGCCGAGCTCGACGCCGAATACGGCGCGCCGCGCGACGCCGTCGGCCAGGACATCGACTTCTGGGTCGTCGGCATGGGCAAGCTCGGCGGGCGCGAACTCAACGTCTCGTCCGACATCGACCTGATCTATGTCTACGAGGAAGACGGCCTCACCCCGGGCAACGCCGCCGGCGGCCACAAGATCTCCGCGCACGAGTACTTCGCGCAGCTGTCGCGGCGGCTGTCGACGCTCATCGGCGACGTCACCGAGGACGGCCAGGTCTTCCGCGTCGACCTCGCGCTGCGGCCGAACGGGAACTCCGGGCCGCCCGCCGTGAGCATGGCGATGCTGGAGGAGTACTTCCTCGTCCAGGGGCGGGAATGGGAGCGCTTCGCATGGCTGAAGAGCCGTGTCGTCGCGCCGCGCGCCAGCGTCAAGGACGGTCGCGCGATGCAGCTGCGCAGCCTCGTGACGCCTTTCGTCTACCGGCGTTATCTGGATTACGGCGTCTTCGAAGGCCTGCGGCAGCTGCACCGCAAGATCCGCGACGAGGCGCAGCGCCGCGCCGCCGGCCGGCCGGAGCGGGCCAACGACGTCAAGCTGTCGCGCGGCGGCATTCGCGAGATCGAGTTCATCGTCCAGCTGCTGCAGGTGGTGCGCGGCGGGCAGTTCCCCGAGATCCGCACCCGCTCGACGCTGAAGGCGCTGACGCGGCTGGCCGCGCGCGGCCTGATGAAGCCCGAGACCGCCACGGCGCTGGCCAAGGGCTACGACTTCCTGCGCCGCGTCGAGCACCGCATCCAGTACCTGGACGACCAGCAGACGCACTGCCTGCCGGCGGCGGACGAGGACATCGGCTGGATCGCGCGCAGCCTGTGCCTGACCTGCGACAGCCGCGCCTGTCCGCTGCTGGACAAGCTGATGGAGGTGCGGGAGCTGGTCGCGACCGAATTCGACGCGCTGCTGCACGACGGCGTCTCGCCCGGCGGCAAGGGCAATTGCAGGAACGGCATGTGCGGCGGTCCGCCGCTGCCGATCGACAGCGAGGAGTTCCTCGAGAAACTGCCGCCGGAGCTGGCGGCCAACGTGCGCCGCTGGGCGCAGCAGGCGCGGGTGCAGAACCTGCGCGAGGACTCGCGGCTGCGTCTGGCCAAGCTGGTGGGGCGCGCGGCGCAGGCGGTGCGGCAGGGCGAGTGCACGATGGACGCGGCGCAGCGTTTCGTCGACTGGATCGAGCCGCTGCTGCGCCGCGAGAGCTACCTGGCGCTGCTGGTCGAGCGGCCCGCCGTGCAAGGCCGGCTGCTGCGGCTGCTGGGCCTGGCGCGCTGGCCGATGCGCTACCTGATGCAGCATCCCGGCGTGATCGACGAACTGGCCGACGCGCGCCTGCTGCTCGAGCGCTTCGACGGGCCGGCCTTCATCCAGGACCTGCAGGCGCGCCACGACGCCTGGGCCGAACACGGCGAGGCGAGCGAGGACGCGCTGCTCGACAGCGTGCGCCGCGCGCATCACGCCGAGGTCTTCCGCACGCTGGTGCGGGACGTGGAAGGGCAGATCAGCGTCGAGCAGGTCGCCGACGAGCTGTCGCTGCTCGCGGACGCCACGCTGCAATGCGTGCTCGACTGGGCCTGGGACCGCCTCAAGCAGAAGCACCGTCCGGCGCCGCGCCTGGCGGTGATCGCCTACGGCAAGCTGGGCGGCAAGGAACTGGGCTACGGCAGCGACCTTGACCTGGTCTTCCTCTTCGACGACGAGGACGAGAACGCTGCCGAGATCTACGGCGCCTTCATCCGCAAGCTGATCACCTGGCTGACGATACGCACGGCGGCCGGCGAGCTCTTCGACATCGACACCGCGCTGCGACCCAACGGGAACTCGGGGCTGCTGGTGACCTCGCTGTCGTCGTTCGAGAACTACCAGGGCGGGCGCGGCAGCAACACGGCCTGGACCTGGGAACACCAGGCGATCACGCGGGCGCGTTTCTGCGCCGGCGATGCGTCACTGGCCGAGCGCTTCGAGGCCACGCGCCGCGCGGTGCTGACGGCGCCGCGCGATCCGGCGGCGCTGCGCGAGGAGGTCGTCGCCATGCGCGAGAAGCTGCGCGCCGCGCGGACCGCGCGCGTCGGCTTCTTCGACGTCAAGCACAGCCCGGGCGGCATGGTGGATGCCGAGTTCGCGCTGCAGTACCTGATCCTGGCGCACTCCGCGCAGCATCCGGAGCTGCTGGCCAACGCCGGCAACATCGCCTTGCTGCAGCGGGCGGAATCGGCCGGGCTGCTGCCCGCCGACGTGGGGCGAGCGGCCGCCGACGCGTATCGCGAACTGCGCCGGGTGCAGCACCGGGCGCGGCTGAACGAGCAGTCGACCTCGCTCGACGCCGAGGCCGCCGAGGCGCTCCAGCAGCAACGCCAGGCGGTGCTGGCGCTCTGGCGGGCCGTCTTCGGCTGAGCGCCCGCAGCGGGACGCCGGATGCCGGGACGCGCGTGGCTCCTCGTCGCGATGGCGCTGGCCATCGGCTCGCTGGTGGCCTGGATCCAGGTGCCGCAGGTGCAGGCGGCGATGGAGTGGCGGCCGGGACTCGCGGGACTCGCGGGACACGAGCCGTGGCGGGCCGTCACCGCGGCATGGCTGCACTGGAGCCCGCAACACCTGATCGCGAACCTGGCCGGCTGCGCCGTGGTCGGCCTGCTCGGCGTCGCCGCGCGGCTGACCGCGCGCGACGCGGCGGCCTGGCTGCTGGCCTGGCCGCTCACGCAATTCGGCCTGCTGATCGAGCCGACGCTCGATCGTTTCGGGGGGGCGTCCGGCGTGCTGCATGCGGGCGTCGCGGTGGCGGCGATCGGGATGATGCGGATGCGGGCGTCGCACGGGCGGGAACGGGTGATCGGCCTGCTCATCGGCCTCGGGCTGATCGTGAAGGTCGCGGCGGAGCGCCCCTTGTCGGCGCCCGCCTTGCGTCACTGGGACGGCTGGAACATCGCGATCGCGCCGCTGGCGCACCTGACGGGACTGCTGGCCGGCGTGGCGACGGCGCTGCTGTGTGCGCTGGCCGCGCGGGCCTGGATGCGCCGCGCCAGTGGCGGCACGAGCCGCCGGGCATGATCCGGCCCCATGGAACGCAAGCAACATCTCGACAGCATGGCGGTGGTCATCCTTCTGGGATGTTGCGTGCTGTGGGGCCTGAACCAGGTCGCGGCCAAGGCCGCGCTGACGGAGATCGGCCCGCTGTGGCAGGCCGCGCTGCGCTCGGGCCTGGCCGGCGCGCTGGTGTGGGGCTTCGCGGCGGCACGCGGCATTGCACTGTTCCGACGTGACGGCAGCCTGCCGGGCGGCCTGCTCGCCGGCCTGCTGTTCGCGGCCGAGTTCGCCTGCATCTTCGTCGGGCTGCAGTACACGACGGCGTCGCGGATGGTGGTCTTCCTCTACCTGTCGCCGTTCGTCGTCGCGCTGGGCATGCCCTTGATCTCGCCGGCCGAGCGGCTGACGAAGCGGCAGGCCGTGGGGCTGCTGATCGCCTTCGGCGCGGTGGCCTTTGCCTTCGGCGAGGGCCTGCATGGGACCGGACAGACCCTGCAGTGGCTGGGCGACGCGTTGGGCGTGCTGGCCGCGCTGCTGTGGGGCGGCACGACGCTGGCGATCCGCGCGACGAAGCTGTCGTCCGCCAGCGCGGAGAAGACGCTGCTGTATCAGCTGGCGATCTCGGCCATCGCGCTCGCCGCCGGGGCGGTGGCCAGCGGCGAATCGTTGCCGCTCGACTGGTCCTGGCGCCTGCTGGGGCTGTTCGGCTTCCAGGCGGTGATCGTGTCGTTCGTGAGCTACCTGTTGTGGTTCTGGCTGATCCGCCACTACCCGGCGACCAAGCTGTCCAGCTTCACGCTGAGCACGCCGCTGTTCGGTCTCATCGCGGGCGCGCTGCTGCTCGGCGAGCCGATCACCCCGCGATTGATGCTCGCGCTCGCGGGGCTGGCGGCGGGGATCGTGATGGTGAATCGCTGAGGCAGAACGGGTCAGACGGTGTCGCTGGGTCACGCGCGGGCAGCGGGAAGCTTGATCCGTAGATTGCCACCGCCATGGAGCCGCGTTTCGTGAGTTCGAAGATCTTGTTGGCGGACTTTGAATAGCGAGGATGTTCGGCCCCCGCCGAACTGGTCATGGCACTGTCCGCGCCGATCACGGCGGCGCACTTGTTGAGGATCAGGATTTCGCTGGTCATCCGTTTTCCCGCTTCATGGAGCACTGACATTTCGAGCGCCGTCTGCCTGATGCGGAAGCGATCGATGGAAGCCTGAAATTGTTGAAGACCATCGCGGCAATTGGCAATTCGCCCATTTCGGTGAGCCCGGCGCAACTGCAGGTCATCACTCCCTCCAAATGGGAGTGCGTGAGTGGTTGATGACACCCCTTCGACCCTCGGATGGGGGAATCGCCCGTCACTTCGCATCACCATCCGCCAATTCGCCCGCGCAAATGCCATGACCGCATCGCCGTCCGACAGTGACTGCCTCGCTGCCGGATGAGGTGCTGGCGCCCGCGTGGCGTTCGACGTGGACCTCCTGATGTCGCCGGCAGACCCCGTCTGCAAAGGAAGGCGCTCATGTTGCCCAACGTCCAGAACCGCGCCGTCCCGTCGCCGATCGACACCACGCCCAGCGCACCGCCCAACACCCCGGTGTCGACGCCGGCAGGCGGGCAGGGCGGCGGCGCCGCGACGCAGTTCCCGGGCCTGGCGGCGCGTCCCACTGGCCCTTCCGCTGCCGGGGCCGGCGCTCCGCCGCGCCGCTCGAATTCGTTGCCGACGCTGCCTTCTCAGCAGCATGCGGCGACGGCATCGCCCTCCGGGCATCCTGCGCCGACACGTCCGACGTTGAGGATCGACACGACCGTCCCGCCGGCCCATTCGCAAGGGGTCTCGCCGAGTCAGGTGCCTTTGCCTGAAACGCCCGTGTCGCCGAGCAAGGTGCCCTTGCCCGAGTCGCCTGTCTCGCCGAGCAAGATCGCGTTGCCCGACAACCCCGTGTCGCCGAGCAAGGTGCCTCTGCCTGAAACGCCGGTCTCGCCCAGCAAGGTGGCGCTGCCCGACAGCCCCGTGTCACCGAGCAAGGTGCCTCTGCCGGAGTCGCCGCTCTCCGAAAACAAGCCTCAGGTGCCGGAGAGTTCAGTCGTTGCGGGCAAACGGCCCGCGACGTCGCTCGGCGGACCGTCGCTGCTCGCGACGAAGCCGCCGGCCAGGACATCCGCCACGCCGCCTCGGCTGAATCTCACGTCACCCCAGACGCCGACGCCGACACCCACTTCGACCGCGGCCGCTGCGGCCGCAACGGTGACGGCCGCCGCCAACACCACGACCACGGCAGCGACCACCACCGCCACCACCGGCACGCCGCCCGCCAACGTCTCCGCCAAGCAACTCACCGACGCCCTGCTGGCCACGCTCGGACAGCGTGCGACGACCTACGGCGGCGGTCACGCCATCGCCTGGGCGGTGCAGGCGATCACGCTGATGAGCGCCGGCGCGGCGGGGGCGTCGAAGGAGGCGCTCGGCGTGTCGTCCAGCGTGCTCGGCGGGCTGGCGGCCGCGCTGGGCAAGGAGTTCATCGGCGAGCACATGAAGACCAGACCGTCGCTCGGCGCGACGATCAAGCTGCCGGGAGACACCTTCATGCAGCGCGAGGGCCCGCGCGTGATGGCCGGCTTCAACGACATGTGGACGGCGATCGCCGGCGGCATGAGCGGCGTGGCCCTGGCCAACAAGCTGACGCCCGCGATGACGGAGGCCTTCAAGGCCAAGGGCATGCCGGAACCGATGGCGCAGGCCACCGCGATGATGGTCGCCGCCGTTGCGCAGCGCGCGGTGAGCGCCGGCTTCGACACCGTGTCCGACCTGACCAGCACGGTGATGAAGAGCAAGCTGCCTGGCGCGACCGGCGGCACCGCGGTCAACGACCAGGTGGACTACGCGACGATGAAGGCCGGCATGGCCGCCCGCATGATGATCAACTGGGGCCTGACCTTGCCGGTGGGCATTCCCGTGGGCCTGGGCAAGGCGCTGGCGGACGGCAACGCGTTCGCCAAGGCGGCGGCATCCAGCGCGCCGGCCTGGGCCGGCCTCAATTTCTGGATCAACGCCAAGATGAACATGGCCCCCATGTTCAAGAAGGACGAGCCCGCGGCCACCACGCCGCAGCCGCCCATCGCGTTGCATCGGATGGGCGCAGGCAACGACACGAACGTCTGACCTCCGGCCGGGTTGCGCATGTCGCCGCGCCGGTCCGATCAGCGCTCGATCAGCGCTCGATCAGAGCTCGATCAGAGCTCGATGATCCCGCGCTTCAGCGCGATGGTCACCGCATGCGTGCGGTCCTTCGCGGCCAGCTTGCCGAGGATGGTCCGCATGTGGACCTTCACCGTCTCTTCCGTCAACGAGAGGTGCTCCGCCACTTCCTTGTTGGCATGACCCAGCGCCACCAGTCGCAGCACCTGCGTCTCGCGCAGCGACAGCGCGCGGCTGCCGGCGTGCTGCGCGATGGCGGCCTCGATCGCCGGCGGCACCATCATCCGGCCGGCATGCACGCCCCGGATGGTGTCCAGCAGCTCGGTGCGCATCAGCCCCTTGAGCAGATACCCCACCGCGCCCGCCTTGATCGCGCGCGCGGCCTGGAAGTCGCCGGGGAAGGTCGTCAGGATCACGATCCGCGCCTGCGGGAACTCGCGCCGGATGGCGGTCATCGCCTCGATGCCGTCCATGTCCCGCATGCGCAGGTCCATCAGCGTCACGTCGGGCTGGTGCTGGCGGAAGCGCGACAGCGCTTCCAGGCCGGTCGTGGCCTCGGCCACCATGCGCATGTCGGGCTCGGCGTCGATGACCGTCGTGATGCCGCTGCGCATCAGCGCATGGTCGTCGACAGCCATCACGGTGATGGGGGAGGAGGTCGGAGCGGAGTCGTTCACGCGCGGTCAGCGGTCAGGTCGGAAGCGCCAGGATCGGCGGCGCGGAGGGCCAAGCGTAGCCGCAGCCGACAGTCCGGATCGCCCTCGGGGCCGATGACCCTCCCTCGAAAGAGTTAGCCCGGATCTGTCGCGCCGGCGCCTCGCCCCACCGCCTCATCCCACCGCCGCGGCTCGCCCGATCCTCCCCCTGCTTCTGCTAGTGTTCCGGCCCCATGACCTTGGCCCTTGCAATGTCCGTCGCCCCCCGCTTCGCGCCGCGGCCTTCGCCGATGGCAGCGGGGTTGCGCGGGATCGCAGGACTCATGACCGCGCTGCTGGTCGCGATGCTGCTGCTGGCCGCGGGTCCGGCCCGGGCGCTCGATCGCACGCTGGCCTTGAACCAGTTCCATCACCGCGCCTGGACGGCGGCGGACGGCGTACCGATGGAGACCTGGACCATGGCCCAGACGCCGGACGGCCTGCTCTGGATGGGCGGGCCGAACGGCCTGACCCGCTTCGACGGCGTGCGCTTCGAGCGCTTCCACCCGACGCCGCCCGCGGAGTTCCCGTCGGGCACCGTGGCGAAGGTGCTGGCGACGTCCGGCGGCGATTTGTGGGCGGCCTTCTTCCCGCGCGGGCTGGTGCGCATCCGCGGGGATCAGGTCTGGCGCGTGCCGGCGACGGAACCGGTGGCGACCGCCCGCATCCGGTACGTGGCGGAGGACGCGGACGGTGCGATCTGGGCGGGCGGCGCCACGGAGCTCTTCCGCTTCGGGAACGACCGCTGGGAACGCATCGGCGCGTCGTGGGGCGTGGAGGGTCGCGCCATCGACGGCGTGGTCGTGGACGGTCGCGGCACGGTCTGGCTCTGCGACAACGAGCGCCTGCTCGGACTGCCGCTGGGCGAGACGCGCTTCCGCATGGTCGGCGACTGCACGGGCGCGACCAGCCTGCAGGTCCTGCGCAGCGAGGCCTGGCTGGTCTTCGCGAACGAGATGCGCAAGGTGCCGGCGCTGTCCCGCCTGCCCGTCGCGGGGGATCCGCGGCTGTCGACGCGGCGTGGATCGTCGACGGTGGTGGACCGCGACGGCAACCTGTGGACCGTCTTCTGCCCGGCCGGCCTGTGCCGCCGCCGGCTGCCCTGGCCGCTGGAAGGGGACCGCGTGCCGCTGACCGGCGAGTACGAGCGCTTCGCCGCCCCCGAGGGCCTTTCGGGCGACTTCGGGATGATGATCCTGGAGGACGCGGAGGGCAGCCTGTGGGTCGCGACCAAGACCGGCCTGGACCGCTTCCGGCGCGCCCCGCTCGTGCCGGCGCCGATGCCGCGCGCCACCAGCAACTTCGCGCTCGCGGCGGATCCGGACGGCGGGGTGACCGTGGCGGCGTTCTCGCCGGTGGCGTCGACCGTGTGGCGCCTGTCGGGCAGCGCGAGCGAGGCCGGGAAGGTGGCGGCGCCGAGCGCGCAGATCACCGCGACGGGCCGCGACCGCCAGGGGCGGCTCTGGCTGGTCGGACCGGCGGGGCTCTGGCGCCGCGAGGGCGCGCGGTGGGCCGAGGTCCCCCGACCGCCGGGTGTCGGCGAGCGGTGGATCAGCGGCATCGTTCCCTACCGCGACGGCCTGATGGTGGCGTTCCAGCGCGGCGGCGTGCAGACCTGGGAGAACGGCCGCTGGCAGCCGCTGGCGCTGCCCGGCCTGCCCTCGCCGCTGGAGGCGGCCGTGGCCTGGGCCGGCGACGGCACCTACTGGTTCGGACTCAAGGACAACCAGGTCCTGCGCTGGAACGACGGCACGGTGCGCCGGTTCGGACCGGCGCAGGGCGTCGATGTGGGCGACGTGCTGCATGTCTACGCCGGCCGCACGCGCCTGCTGATCGCGGGCGAGCGCGGCGTGGCGATCCTCGGGGACAAGCGCTTCGTGCCCTTGACGACCGAGGTGCCGGAAACGCTGGCCGGCGTGTCCGGGATCGCCGAGACGATGACCGGCGATCTCTGGCTCAACGGCCGCAAGGGCGCGGTGCACGTGCGGCGCGACGACCTGCGCGCCTACCTCGACGATCCCGCGCGGCCCTTGACGGTCGAGGTGCTGGACACGCTGGACGGGCATCCCGGCGGCGCGACCGCGTTCTGGCCGCAGCCGAGCGTGGTGGAGGCCGCGGACGGTCGCCTGTGGTTCGCGGGCACGACCGGCGTGGCGTGGCTCGATCCCCTGCGACCGCGCAACAACCCGGTGGCGCCGGTGGTCCGCATCACCGGCTTGCGCGCCCATGGCGTCGACTACCCGTCGGGCGCGACGGTGACGCTGCCCCGACACGCCGAGATGATGGAGCTGCGCTTCTCCGCGGCCAACCTCGCGCTGCCGGAGCGGGTGCGTTTCCGCTACCGGCTGGATGGCGTGGACACCCGCTGGCGCGACGCGGGCGCGCGGCGGGAGACGGTCTACAACAGCCTGGGGCCGGGGAGCTACCGCTTCCATGTCCTGGCCATCAACAGCGACGGCGTCGTGGCGCCGGAGGAAGCGATCCAGGACATCGTCATCCCGGCCGCCTGGTATCAGACGGTGGTGTTCCGCGTGCTGTGCGTCGCCGTGGCGATCGCGTTGATCTGGGCCTTGCACCGGCTGCGCCTGAGGCAGGCCGCGCGGCGGGCGCGCGAGAAGATGCGCACCCGCATGGCCGAGCGCGAGCGCATCGCCCGCGAGCTGCACGACACCTTGCTGCAGGGCGTGCAGGGATTGATCCTGCGCTTCGAGACGCATTCGGCGCAGTTGCCGGCGGCGCACCCGGTGCGCGCGGCGATCGATGCGGACCTGGTGATGGCCGACGGCGTGCTGGACGAAAGCCGACGTCGCGTGATGGCCCTGCGCGGGACCGCGCCGGTCGGCGCCAGTCTGCCGCGGGCGCTGGAGGACATCGCCTCGCAGCTGGCGCGGGACTACGACGGCGAGTTCCGGCTCGAGATCGTCGGCCAGGAGCGCCCGCTGCGGGCGGAGGTCCGCGACGAGCTGCGGCTGATCTTCGGCGAGGCGCTGCTGAATGCCTTCCGGCATGCCCGGGCCAACCGGATCACAATGACCTGGCGCTTCGGAGGGTGGCGGCTTCGGGTGGAGCTGCGGGATGACGGTGCCGGCATGCCGGTGGATCTGGCGGCGACTGGCAAGCACGGGCACATGGGACTCGCGTCGATGCGGGAACGGGCCCAGACGCTGGGGGCGACGCTCAGGATCGAGAGCGCGCCCGACAAAGGCACGACGGTCGCGCTGACGATGCGGGCGTCCAAGGGCTATGCGGCCTGAAGACGCCTGGCCGGGCGGAGGTCCGCCATGAGCGGTCGTCTCACCGACACGTCACACCGACATGTCCACACCGATACGTCGCACCGACGCGCATCGCCGACTTGCATCATTGATCTGCAGAAGGACCCACGATGAGTTCAAGACTGTTTGCCCTCGCGAGCGCCGCGGCGCTCGTGTCCTCCCTGGCCGTGGCGCAGACGCCCGCCACCTCGCCAGCCGTCCCGCCCGCCGTCGGTGCCGCGGTCGCGGACCCGACCCGGCCGGCCAAGGACGTCCAGCAGGACGCCTCGCGCCGACCGGTGGACCTGGTGGCCTTCTCCAAGGTGAAGCCCGGCGACAAGGTCATCGACGCGGTGCCCGGCGGCGGGTACTGGACGCGGATCTTCTCGACCCTGGTCGGGCCGGGCGGCAGGGTCTACGCCTACGTGCCGGCCGAGTTCGCCGTCTTCAAGTCGAATCCACTGGCCACTGCCCGGGCCATCACGGCAGAGCCGGGCCATGGCAACGTCGAAGCGACGTCGAGCCCGCTCGCACAGCAGCCGCCGGCGGCCATCCACAACACACTCGACGTGTTCTGGACCTTCGAGAACTATCACGACTTCCACGACAGCTTCATGAAGGGCGCTGACGTGAACGCCTACAACCAGGCGGTCTTCAGCCTGCTGAAGCCGGGCGGCTACTACATCGTGGCCGACCACTCCGCCGTGGCGGGGTCAGGTCTGAAGAACACCGAGGACCTGCACCGCATCGATCGCGAGACGGTGAAGGCCGAAGTGATGAAGGCCGGCTTCGTGCTGGACGGCGAAACCGACGCCCTGGCCAATCCCGCCGACGACCGCACGCTGAAGGTGTTCGATCCGGCGATCCGCGGCAAGACCGACCGCTTCGTGCTGCGGTTCAGGAAGCCGGCGCAGTAAGAGGCCAGGCGGCCCGGGCGCCGCCTGCTTGCGCCGGATTGCGCCGAATCACGCCTGACCCCGCCCTCAGGGCAGCAGCACGATCTTGCCGATGGTCTGGCGGCTTTCCAACGCGCGATGGGCTTGCGCGCCGTCTCGCAACGCGACCGTCTGCGAGATGCGCGGCGCGACGGCGCCTGAGCGGATCCAACCGAACAGCTCCGTCGCGCGAGCGCGGCGCACTTCGACCGTCGTGAGCACGTTCCACAGATCGCCGCCGACGAGTGCCAGCGAGCGATCCATGAGCAGGCGCGGGTCCACCGGCGTCGGATCGCCCGCGGCCATGCCGTAGAACACGATCGTGCCGCCGGTGCGCGCGGCATCCAGGCTCTCTCGCAGCGTGGTGCCCACCGAGTCGTACACGACGTCCGCGCCGCGTCCGTCGGTGGCCGCCTTCGCGGCCTGCAACCACCCTTCGGTCGCGATCACGAGGTCAGCGCCGGCCTCGCGCACAGCTTGCCGCTTGGTCTCGGTCGACGCAATGCCGATGACGCGCGCGCCCAGGTGCTTCAGGATCTGCACGAGCAGCAGTCCCACGCCGCCCGCCGCCGCATGCACGACGGCCCAATCGCCGGGCCGCACCGCATCGCTGTCGCGGCACAGGTACTGCGCCGTCAGGCCCTGCAGCAGGCAGCCGGCGGCGGTCTCGAAGGAGATCTCGTCCGGCAGCGGAATGAGGCGACTCACGTCCACCGCGCAGAGCGCCGCGTTGGCGAACGGGCTGTCGGCGAAACCGACGCGCTGGCCGGGCCGCAGGCCGCTGTCCTCGGGCGCGACGATGATCTCGCCCGCACCCTCGTAGCCCAGGATCCACGGCGGCGAGCCGGCCAGGTGATAGTTTCCCTTGCGGCGGTAGACGTCCGCGAAGTTCAGGCCGATGGCGCGCATGCGCACCAGCGCCTGCCCGGGGCCGGGCACGGGATCGGGCACCGCTTCGTGGCGGAGGACGTCGGCATCGCCGAATTGGTGGAAGACCAGTGCGTGCATGGAGCGCTCCTTGCAGCAACTGCGTCTTACAACGATCTCGTCAGGCCGCCATCGACGCGCAGGTTCTGGCCCGTGATGTAGCCGGCCCCCTCGGACGCCAGGAACGCGATCGTCGCGGCGATCTCGTCGCTGCGGCCGTAGCGCTGCATCGGCACGCTGTCGCGGCGTTCGTCGGTCGCGGGCAGACTGTCGATCCATCCGGGCAGCACGTTGTTCATGCGGATGTTGTCCGCCGCGTAGGTGTCCGCGAAGATCTTCGTGAACGCCGACAAGCCCGCCCGGAACACGCCCGAAGTGGGGAACAGCCCGGACGGTTCGACCGCCCACGCCGTCGAGATGTTGATGATCGCGCCCGACTGCTGGTGCTGCATCGTCGGCACCACCAGCCGCGACGCGCGCACGACGTGGAGCAGGTAGGTGTCCATGCCGCGATGCCAGTCGTCGTCGGAGATCTCGAGCACCGGACCGCGGGGACCGTGCCCGGCGCTGTTGACCAGCACGTCGATGCGGCCCCAGCGCGCCAGCACCTGATCGACGAGACCGCGCAGGTCCGAGTCGGACTGGTTGGAGCCGGTAACGCCGATGCCGCCCAGTTCGCGTCCGAGCGCTTCGCCCTTCCCCGACGAGGAGAGCACGGCGACCCGGAATCCGTCCTGCGCGAGACGGCGCGCCGCGGCGGCGCCCATGCCGCTGCCACCCGCGGTGATGATGGCGACCTTTTCTACTGTCTCTGCTGTCATGGAAGCTCCTGTGCCTGGCCGTGCCGACGCCGGAGAGCGTCTATCCACGTTGCCCGCTACGCTATCAGCGCCGCTTCGATCCAGCGAGACCGCCCGCCTACATTCATCCAGTAGAAAAGCTACAGTCTTCGCATGACCAGTCCTTTGGAGATGCTCCCCTCGTTGAAGGCGCTGCGCGTCTTCGAGGTCGTGGCGCGGCATCTGAATTTCCGGCTCGCGGCGGAGGAACTCGAGGTGACGCAAGGCGCCGTGGCGCAGCAGATCCGCGCCCTCGAAGCCGACCTGCGCATCCGGCTCTTCGAGCGGCATCCGCGCGGCCTGGCGCCGACGGGGGCGGGCGCGGCCTATGCGCGCCGCGTGCGACTCGCGCTGGAGGACATCGCCGACGCCACGCGCCTGCTGCGGCCTGGCGACCGGCAGGTCACGATCAGCGTGGCGCCGACGATCGCCACCAAATGGCTGTTGCCGCGCCTGCCCCGCTTCACGGCGCGGCATCCCGACATCGACCTGCGGGTCCTGGCGACGGAACGCGTGTCCAGCTTTCAGGGGGAGGGCGTCGACCTGTCGATCCGGTGCGGACGCCCGCCCTTCGGCCCGGGTGTCGAGGCGCGACTGCTGCTCGAGAACCAACTGATCGCGGTGGGCAGTCCGGCGATGCTCGCCGGGGCGGCGGCCCTGTCATCGAAGCAACTGGCGAGCAGCCCGTTGATCCATGACGGGCATGACGCGTGGCCCGCCTTTCTGGCGCAGGCGGGTGTGGCGTCGCCGCCGCCCAAGGGCATCCGGTTCAACCAGACCGGCCTGGCGATCGACGCGGCGATCGCCGGTCAAGGCCTGGCACTTACCGGGCGTTTCTTCATCGAGTCCGATCTCGCCGCCGGACGCCTGGTGCAGGTGACGCCGCAGGTGATGCCGCTGGGCCTCGACTACCACCTCGTGTCGCCACGACGCGCTCGCAGCGATGCGCCGTTGGAAGACGTCGCCGCGTGGCTGGTCGAGGAGGCGTCGAGTCCGAGTTAAGGCCTCTGCTCATGAAGGGCCAGCTCCTTGCGCTCCGGGTCTTCATGCGCGTCGCCCGCACCGGAAGTTTCCCGGCCGCGGCGCGGGAGCTGGACCTGTTCAGGACACCGGTGCGGCGAACGCGCCCGTGCGCAAGCCTCCCGCGTCCTTTGCCGGCGGAAGGCCGAAGAGGCGCGAGTAGTCGCGGCTGAATTGCGATGGGCTTTCGTAGCCCACCCGGAAGCCGGCGTTGGCGGCATCCAGCCCGTCGCCCACCATCAGGCGCCGTGCTTCCTGCAGGCGCAACTGCGTCCTGAATTCCAAGGGGGTCATCGCCGTGACGGCCTTGAAGTGCTCATGGAAGGTCGAGCGGCTCATGCCGGCCACCTCGGCGAGCTCCTCGATGCGGAAGACCTCGCAGAAGTGCGCCCGGATCCACAGGATCGCGCGGGCGATCTGGGCATGGCGGCTGTTGGCCTGCGTCATCGCATGGATGACGCCGCCGTTCGGGCTGGACAGCAGGCGATAGAAGATCTCCTGCATCGCGATCGGGGCCAGGGCGGCGATGTCCTCCGGCGTATCGAGCAAGCCCACGAGGCGCGTCACGGCATCGAGCAAGCCGGGCGTGATCGCATTCAAGGTCAGCCCCGACACGGCGTCGTCGTTCTTGACGGCACGCGGAAACCGCAGCGCCAATTCGCCAAGCGACGCCGGATCCAGGTCCAGCTGCACGCTCAAGTAGGGATGGGTCGCCGAGGCACGGCCTGCGCGTGTCGCCGCTGTCGCTCGGCACGATGACCTTCGGTTCCGACTGGGGCTGGGGCGCCGACGACGCCGAGGCGCGGCGCATCTTCGACGCCTACGTCGATCGCGGCGGCAACTTCATCGACACCTCGGTCAACTACACCAACGGGGCGTCGGAGAAGATCCTCGGCCGCTTCGCGAAGGGCAAGCGGGAACAGCTGATCCTGGCCACCAAGTACACGATGGCCCGCGACCCGGCCAACATCAATTCCGGCGGCAATCACCGGTTCAACCTCGTGCGCTCGGTGGAGACCAGCCTGCGCCAGCTCGACACCGACCGGATCGATCTGCTGTATGTCCACGCCTGGGACTTCACGACGCGTCCGGACGAGGTGATGCGCTCGCTCGACGACCTGGTGCGCGCCGGCAGGGTGCTCTACCTGGGCATCTGCAACACGCCGGCCTGGCGTGTCGCGGAGCTCCAGACGCTGGCGGACCTGCGTGGCTGGTCGCCGCTGGTCGCGCTGCAGATCGAGTACAGCCTGGTGGAGCGGACCGTGGAGCATGAACTGCTGCCGATGGCCCAGGCGATGGGCCTCGGCGTCCTGCCGTGGTCGCCGCTGGGAGGCGGCATCCTGACGGGCAAGTACAGCCGCGCGGACCTGAGCGATGACAACGGCGCGGACGTCGCCAGCGACCGCAAGGGCGTCATCGCGTCGACGGGCCACCTCAACCAGCGCTCGCTGGACATCGCCGATGTCGTCGGCTCGGTCGCGGAAGAGCTGGGCGTGTCGCGCTCGCAGGTCGCGATCGCCTGGACGATGGCGCATGCCGCGGTGGTCTCGCCGATCCTCGGCGCCCGCACGGTGGCGCAGGCCGAGGACAACCTCGGCGCGCTGGAGGTCGTGCTGGGCGACGAGCACCTGGCCCGCCTCAACGCGGCCAGTGCGCCCGAGCCGATCTTCCCGGAGCGTTTCATCGGTCGACCGATGGCCCAGCAGCTCATCTTCGGCACCTCGCCGCTGAATGGACGGAGGTAAGCGATGCGACCTGGCGCCCGACGAGGACGTCATCCGGCGAGTGCCGGCGCCAGGAGGCCAGCGCCAACGGCGTCCGCCCGCATGATCAGCGCGCGCAGCTCAGGATGGAGCTTCACCGACCAGGCAGCTTGGCCGCCAGAACGTCCACCTTCTCGATGGACGGCGGCGTGGAAAACAGGTCGGCTGCCTGTGTCATGAGGGCTGCAGCGACCTTGCCGGCAAGATGAGCCTCACGACCCGCCGCGTCCGGAAAGGCATCGAAGATGCCAAACGTGGATGGCCCCAGGCGAAGACCAAACCATGCTGTGGTGGCAGGCTCCTCCTGGACCAACGCAAGTCCGCCAAGCAGAAATTGCTCGACTTCTGTTTCTTTCTCCGCCTTTGCTTCCAAGCGGACGAACAACGCTACTTTGACCATGGCTCTGTCCTCGGGTTGAGAGACAGCGTCGCTGCCTCCGGAAATCCTGATGACGCTCATGCGTCCCATGACCGCATCGCCCTATCGACCTGCACGGTCTTGATGTGGATCGGAGCGCTGCCATCCAGCCTTGACCATGGCTCTGTCCTCGGGTTGAGAGACAGCGTCGCTGCCTCCGGAAATCCTGATGACGCTCATGCGTCCCATGACCGCATCGCCCTATCGACCTGCACGGTCTTGATGTGGATCGGAGCGCTGCCATCCAGCCGAGCATCCGAAGCCGTCGCGGTACGAGGTCCTCATGCCGCCGCCTTGTGCTCGACCTCCGGCACGATGCGCACTTCCTCGGCTGCGGCGTCGTACGACAGCGTGGCCTCGGAACCCGGGCGCAGGTCGCCCTTGAGAAGTGCGGTCGCCAGCCTCGATTCCACCTGACTGCGCAGCTTGCGCTTGAGCATGCGCGCGCCGAACTCCGGGTCGTAGCCGACTTCGGCCAAGTGATCGACCAGCGACTTGTCAAACTTCAAGTGCAGGTCCTGCTGCTGCGCCGTGCGTGACACCCGCTGCAGCTGCAACTCCACGATGGCGCGGATCTGCTCGCGGCCCAGCGCGTGGAACACCACCACCTCGTCGACGCGGTTCAGAAACTCGGGGCGGAAGTGATGGCGCAGCATTTCCATCAGGCGGTCGCGCAACGCGGGGTAATCGAGCATGTCGCGCTCCTTGGCCGTCAGATTGCGCTGGATCACGTCGGAGCCCAAGTTGCTGGTGGCGATGACGACCGTGTTCGTGAAGTCGACCACACGGCCCTTGCCGTCGGTGAGCCGGCCTTCATCGAACAGCTGCAGCAAGATGTTGTGCACCTCGCTGTGCGCCTTCTCGATCTCGTCGAGCAGCACCACGCAGTACGGGCGCCGGCGCACGCGTTCGGTGAGCTGCCCGCCTTCCTCGTAGCCAACATAGCCGGGGGGCGCTCCCACCAGCCGCGCGACGGTGTGGCGCTCGGCGTACTCGCTCATGTCGATGCGCACCAGCGCCTCCTCACTGCCGAACACGGTGGCTGCCAGCGCCTTCGCGAGTTCGGTCTTGCCGACCCCCGTGGGCCCGAGGAAGAGAAGCGTGGCGGTCGGCTTGCCAGGTTCCTTCAGTCCGGCGCGGGCCAGGCGCACCGCCTCGGCGACCGCGCATACAGCCTCCTCCTGGCCGACCACGCGCTCGCGCAGCCGGTCTTCCAGCTGCAGCAGCTTCTCGCGGTCCTCGGTGGTCAGCTCCGACACCGGGATGCCGCTCAGCGAGGCCACGATCTCGGCCACATCCTGGGATGTCACGACTTCGGAGCTCGTGCCGCGCTGCTTTTTCCACTTCGCGGTCTCCTCGTCCAGGCGATGTTGCTCCGCCTTGGCTCGGCCCTCGAGCTCCTTGGCCTTGTCGTACTGGCGCGATGCGCCTGCCGCATCCTGCTCCTGGCGAAGGCGCCGAATGCCCTCATCGATGTCGTGCAAGGCCTTGGGTCGCGAGCTGGCGCGGATGCGCACGCGCGCCGCGGCCTGGTCCACGAGGTCGATCGCTTTGTCGGGCATGAAGCGCTGCGTGATGTAACGGTCAGCCAGCTTCGCCGCCGCCGAAATTGCCTCTTCGGTGATCTTCACCTTGTGGTGGGCCTCGAAGCGGTCGCGCAGGCCACGCAGGATCTCCACCGTCTCGTCTACGCTGGGCTCGGGCACCGTCACGGGCTGGAAGCGACGCTCCAGCGCCGCGTCCTTCTCGATGTGCTTCTGGTATTCGTTCAGCGTGGTGGCCCCGATCAGGTGCAGTTCCCCGCGCGCCAGCGCCGGCTTGAAGGTGTTGGCAATGTCGAGTCCACCTTCGCCGCCGCCCTGGCCGGCGCCGACGATGGTGTGCAGCTCGTCGATGAACAGGATCAGTTCGTTCTGGTTGGCAATCACCTCGTCGAGCATCTGCTTGACCCGCTCCTCGAACTCGCCACGGTACTTGGAGCCGGCGACCATGCTGTTGATGTTGAGTTCCACCAGCCGCTTGCCGCGCAGCACCTCGGGCACCTGCTCGTTGATGATGCGCTGTGCCAGCCCTTCGACGATGGCGGTCTTGCCGACGCCGGGTTCGCCGATCAACACCGGGTTGTTCTTCTTGCGCCGTGCCAGCACCTCGATCGTCGTCTCGATCTCCTTGGCGCGGCCGATGACGGGGTCGAGCTTGCCCTGGCGAGCCAGCTCCGTCAGGTCGCGCGCGTGCTTGTCGAGGTTGGGCGTGCCGCTGCGCTTTTTCACCTTGCCTTCCTCGGCGCCCTTGCCGACCACCTTCACCGTCTTCTGGCGCAAGGCCTCGCGCGTGAGACCGAGCTTGCGCAGCGCGTCCCCCGCGAAGCCGTCTTCCTCCCCGACGAGGCCGATGAGGAGGTGCTCGGGCCCGACGTAGCTGTGGCCCAACTCCCTGGAGGCGATCAACGCGTTGTCGAGTGCGCTCTTGGCGCGCGGCGAGACGCCGATGCGGGGAGTCTCATCCTCGGCGGGCCGGTACTCACCGCGCGGCGCGTGCTCGTCGATCTGCTGCTTCAGGTCCGCAGCGTCCAGCTTGAAGTCGCGCAGGATCTCCTGCACCACCTCGTGGTCAGCGAGCGCGTGCAGCAGGTGCTCGGTGTCGACCTCGTCCCGGCCGAGCTCCAGGGCCTTCTCGGCCGCGGCCTGCAAGCGGTCCATCGCCGCCTGGTTCAGGAAGGACTGCAGGTCCACGGCCTCGCGCGAGCGTGGCCGGCGCTGTGGCAGCCGCCGCACCGTGCTGCCGGACGGCTCGGACACGCCCGGCCAGGCGTCGCCGAAGAACTGGTTGAAAAGGCTGCCACCGAACAGCGACTCCAGCGGCGAGGCGGACAAGCGGCTTTGCCCCATCGCCTCGGCGTAGTGCTCGTCACACAGCGCAATCTGCTCTGTGCGGCGGTTCTGCCGCATCGTGACCTGGGCGGTCGCCGGGCGGCCGCAGATTCTGCATTGGGCCATGTCAAGCTCCTGTGAAAGGGCCGTGGTGTCCTGTCTGGTCGGGCGCGGTGCGGTGCGGTCAGCCGGGTAGCACGAATCCCTTGGCCATGCCCTTGATGAAGTCGTCGTCGATGCCGTACTCGGCCAGCGCGCCCGAGTCCGTTGCGGACAAGCTCGGCGAGCGGTTGCCGCGGCGTATCGCGGGCCGGCTCAGGAGGAAACGACGATGTGGTTGTCGACGGTCATCACGCCAGGCGCCCGCCAGGCGGCGCGCTCGGCCTCCCGGCGCTCGACCCAGGCGCGCACCGTGCCCTTGAGCGTGACCTTGCCGCCGTCGACTTCGACGACGATCTGCCCGGCATCGGTCTGCGCGCTACGCACCAGCGCCTGTTCGACCTGCCGCTTGATCTCCGCGGGCTGCGCCTTGGGCCGAACGTCGATCAGGTTGCTCACTCCCTTCACCCCGGCCAGGTTGCGCACGGCACGCTCGGCCTCCTGCTTCTTGTACTGCCAGTCGACCGTGCCTTTCAGCGTGATCCAGCCCTTGGAGACGGTCACGTCGATCTGCTCGGGCACCAGCAGCGCGTCCCATTGCAGGGCGCGGGCGGCGGCTGCGGCAATCTCGGGGTCGGTGCGCTCGCCCCGCGTGCTCAAGCGGACCTCGATGTCGTTGGCGACGGCCTTGACGCCGCGCACGCGATGCGTGGCCTCCTCGGCGGCCCAGCGCTTGGTGTAGGAGTCGACAAAGCCGGACAGCGTCACGACGCCGTCCTTCACGGCCACGCCGATCTCCGTGGCCTGCACGCGCGGCTCCCACTTCAACTCGCTCAGCACTTCGGCCTGGATGTCGGCATCGGTGCGCAGGGTGGTGCCAATGGTCATGGTGATTCCTCCGGGCCCGCTCGAGAGGGAGTCGCAGCCGGCCGCCGCGGGCGCGTGCGGACGACGCGAAAGTGGCGGTTTGAATGCCGGGAACAAGGTCCTGGGCTCAGGGTCAGACGTATTCGAACTTCGGCAAGGTCTTCAACTCGTCCTTGCTGGCCTTGGGCAGCACGGCCCTGGGCGCGATGTGGGTGAACTGCTTGACCGGGATCGCCACGAGGTGCTTGCCCATCCCGAGGAAGCCGCCGACGTTCACGATCGCGGTGGACAAGGTGCCGTCCGCGGAAAGAACGAAGTCGTCGACCGACCCTATCTTTTCGCCCTTGTCGTTGTAGACGTCCTGCTTGAGCAGCTTCGTGGCGCGGTAGCCCGTCGCGAGCAGCTGCGTCTCGGCGACGGTCACGCCGATGACGGCCCTCGCTGCGACCGGCACCACCGCCGCGGACGCGGCCTGGCCGCGGGCGGGATCGGCCACGATCATGGCCAGGGCTGCGCAGGCCATGCCTGCATGAATGACGATTCTTGGATGCATGGCACCACTCCTGGTTGGGGGTTGAGAACGCTTCCTGGGCCTTCGAGCTTCGAGCTTCGAGCTTCGGGGTTGGCGGGCTGTCATCACCTCTCGTCAGAAGGTTAGGTGCCGCCCCGCCCCGCGTATTGCGTGTTCCTGCCGAGCTGTTGCGCAAAGCTGCGCCCGGGCGAGGGGGTGCGCCGGGTCGCAGTCCTTGAACAGCTTTGCGCAGCAATCGGGAAGACCAGCGAGGGCGCGCGGCCTACGCTTGTCGACATCTCACCGGAGGACGCATGCTGCAAGTCAATCCGCTGGCCACCGTCACCCAAGCGCCGGGCTTCCGGCGCATGTTCCGCTCGGGCGGTCTCACCCTTGGCATCTTCTTCCCCATCGAAGCGTTCAAGGGCGACGAGCCGTCGATGCGCGACCAGGAGCGTCTGGCACAGCGCGCACAGGCTCTCGGCTACGGCGCGCTGTGGGTGCGCGACGTGCCCCTGCGCGATCCGAGCTTCGGCGATCTCGGCCAGATCCACGACCCCTGGGTGTACCTGGGTTGGATCGCGGCGCATACGCAGACGATTGCGCTGGCCACCGGCGCCATCGTGCTGCCGCTGCGCCACCCGCTGCATGTGGCCAAGGCGGCCGCCTCGGTCGATCAGTTGTCGGGCGGACGACTGGTGCTGGGCGTGGCGTCGGGCGATCGGCCGGTGGAGTTTCCCGCCTTCGGCGTCGACATCGAACGGCGCGCGGTCCTCTTTCGCGATCACCTCCGAGTGATCCGCCATGTGCTGGAGGGCGCGTACCCGACGCTGACGTCGACGGCCGGCGTACTCACCGGCAATGCCGACCTCGTGCCCAAGCCGCTCGGGCGGCTGCCGATACTCGTCACGGGCAACAGCGGACAGCCGCTACCCTGGATCGCCGAGCATGCCGACGGCTGGATCACCTATCCGCGCGGCATCGACCGCCAAGCCGAGGCGGCGGCGCGCTGGCGCGGTGAGGTCCAGGCTGCCATGGGGCCGAGCGCCTTCAAGCCGTTCGTGCAGTCGCTCTACGTCGACCTCGCCGACGACCCCCACCTGCCGCCCACGCCCATCCACCTTGGCTTCAGGGCGGGCCGACACTTCCTGCTGCGCTTTCTCGACTCGCTGCGCGTCGTCGGTGTCAACCACGTCATCCTCAACCTCAAGTACGGCGCGCGGCCGGCGTCCGAGGTGCTCGAGGAGATCGGCACTTTTGTGCTTCCGCCGCTGGCCGACCTGCAGGGAGACAGGCCCGCCGGAGGCGAACTGGAGCCGGACGATGCCGCTACCGCTACCGCTACCGCTACCGCTACCGCTACCGATGCCGATGCCGATGCCGACGTCGACGACGCGCTCGCGCCGCAACGCTGAGCGTCTGATGTCGACTGGCTCCCCAGGAGATCACCCATGAAACGCATCTTCCTCTTCCTCGCGACCAACCTGGCGGTGATGCTGGTGCTGTCGCTCACGCTGCGGCTGTTCGGCGTTGATCGCTACCTGACGGCGAACGGCCTCGACGTGGGCGCGCTGATGGTCTTTTCGCTGGTGGTCGGGTTTGCCGGGTCCATCATCTCGCTGCTGATCTCCAAACCGATGGCCAGATGGTCGACCGGCGCGCATGTCATCGAGTCGCCGCGCAGCGCAGAGGAAGCCTGGTTGCTCTCCACCGTGCGCCAGCTCGCGCAGCGCGCCGGCATCGGCCAGCCGGACGTGGCGATCTATGACGGCGCTCCGAATGCCTTCGCCACCGGCGCGTTCCGCGACTCGGCGCTGGTGGCGGTGTCCACCGGACTGCTGCAGAGCATGGGCCGCGACGAGATCGAAGCCGTGCTTGGTCACGAGGTCTCGCACGTGGCCAACGGCGACATGATCACTCTGGCGCTGGTGCAGGGCGTGATGAACACCTTCGTCGTGTTCTTCGCGCGCGTGGTCGGCTATCTCGTTGACAGCGTGGTCTTGCGCCGCGGCGACGACGAGCGGCACGTCGGCTCCGGACCGGGCTTCTACGCCACGGTCTTCGTCTGCGAGATCCTCTTTGGACTGCTCGCGTCGATGATCGTCGCGTGGTTCTCGCGCCAGCGAGAGTTCCGCGCGGACGCCGGATCGTCCCGCCTGCTCGGCACGTCGGTGCCGATGATCGCCGCGCTGAACCGCCTGGGAGGCCTGCGGCCCGGCGGCCTGCCGCAGTCGCTGCGGGCCTTTGGCATCACCGACATGCCGGCCTGGCTGACCCTGTTCGCGAGCCACCCGCCGATCGAGACCCGCATCGCGGCGCTGCGCGAATCCCACGCGACCGTGATGGCGCGCTGAGACCGACATGGCTGACATGACTGGCACCCACAAGCGCAAGGACACACGGTCGGACGAGGTGCCACCGGTGACCACCAGGGACGATCCGATCAACGATCCGCTCGACGATCCGGCCGTCGCGTCGACCGAGGCATCGACCGCCGCATCGCCTGACGCGTCGACCGAAGCATCGATCGACGAGGCGCTGGCCGAGAGCTTTCCAGCCAGCGATCCGCCGGCGTGGACCTTGGGGACGGACGGTCCCCGCACGGAGGCGTCATCGGCCCGGCGGCCCGTGCTGGTGAAAGTCTATGGGCGACTCGGCAATGCAGCCGCTTATGCGATCCGCGACTTCTTGCACCGGTGCGACGTGCCGTTCGAGTGGGTGCCGCTGGGCAGTGACGAGCAGGCGCGCGAGCAGGCCGGCGTCGAGCACCTGCGCGACGAGCGGCTGCCGGTCTGCGTGTTCCCGGATGGCGCGCGGATGGAGATGCCGACGATCCGCCAGCTCATCGAGCGACTGGGCTGGTTCAGGAATCCCTCGCGCGCCGAGTACGACCTGGCCATCTACGGCGCCGGGCCGGCCGGCCTCAGTGCGGCCGTCTACGCCGGCGCCGACGGGCTGTCCACCGTGCTCGTCGAACGCTGGGCCATCGGCGGGCAGGCCGGCAGCAGCTCCAGGATCGAGAACTATCTCGGCTTTCCCGGGGGCCTCAGCGGCGCAGACCTGGCGGAGCGGGCACGCAGGCAGGCCGAGAAGTTCGGCGTCGAGATTCTCCTCTCCCGCGAAGGCGTGAGCGCGCAGCTGCAGCCGGGCCGGGGCGTCGGCGTGCTCCAGGACGGCACGAAGATCGTCGCGCGAGCATCGATCTGCGCGACTGGCGTGACCTACCGCTGCCTGAATCTGTCCAACGAGTCGGAGTTTCTTGGCGCGGGGCTCTTTTACGGCGCCGGTGCGAGCGAGGCGCCGCTGACCGCGGGCGAGCAGGTGGTCATCGTCGGCGGCGGCAACTCCGCAGGGCAGGCCGCGATGCACTTCGCGCCGCATGCACAGCGGGTGCTCATGGTCGTTCGCGGCGAGTCGCTCAAGAGCACCTTGTCGCACTACCTGCTTCAGCGCATTGAGATGGCCCACAACATCGAGGTGCTCACGCGCACGGAAGTCACGGCGCTGCACGGGGACAAGACGCTGCGCGAGGTCACGTTGCGCGATGCCGCCATCGGCGAGGAGCGCCGCGTACCGACGCGCTGGCTGTTCGTGTGCATCGGCGGCGAGCCGCAAACCCAGTGGGCCAGCGCCATCGGCATGGCGCGTGACGATGCCGGGTACCTGGTCACCGGGCGCGACCTGCTGAGCGACGGCGCTCGCCCGTCAGGTTGGCCACTGGACCGAGAACCTTACTTCCTCGAGACCAGCATTCCCGGCGTGTTCGCCGCTGGAGACGTGCGCCACGGGGCGGTCCGCCGCTGCGCATCGGCCGTCGGCGAGGGCGCCATGGCGGTGGCGTTCGTGCATCGCGTGCTGGACGGGTGCTGAGCCGGATCGGGGCGGTTCGGGCGCGGCTGCCCGCCTGCCGTCGCCCACGACGGCAGGCGGGCAGTGCAGCCTGGCGTACGGTCTCGCGTGTCGCTGGAGGTGTCCGCTGCAAGCTCGCGTTTGCACAGGCCAATCACCCGGCGAGCGACGCCGCTTGACCACCCTTGTCCCGCCGGCACGAGATGTGCGCCTGTTGATTCAGGCCCGGCGGTCGCTTCGATCGTCGGTGCAGACCTGCCACAACAAGGGGACCCTCATGTCCAAAGAACCCAGCGAGGCAAGCAACCGCTCATCCAACGCCCCTGCGACGCAAAGACAGGGGTCGTCGATGAGCATCGCCTACCTCGACGTCGCGGACCTCGCCGGGGAACGCCTGCGCAATTCGGTCGACATTCTCCTGCCGACCGGCACGGCCAACTTGTCCGCGACCTACTGTGTCGGGCAGGGGCGCGAGCGGATCGCATGGCTGCGCGCGCCGCTGGTGTTGATCCTTGCGCCCGCGCTGCCCCATTCGCTGGCTGACCGGCCAGGGTCGCATACGCTCCTCCTCGGCATCGCCGCACCATTCTTCGACCGGGTGGCGCGCGCCATCGGTGTCGATCACCCGGTACTCGTCGAGCCGCACGCGAGCGTCGACCCGTTGATCCGCGAAGTGGGCAACGCCGTCGAACGCGACGTCAGGATCGGGCGTCCACCGGACGCGCGCTACGTGGAGTCGCTGGCCATGGTGCTGGCCGCGCATGTCGCGAGGAACTACGCGGTCGCAAAGGGCACGGATGCCGCATCGTGCGGCGGACTGGCGCCTCACAAGCTGCGCTGTGTCCACAACCATGTCTGCGAGCATCTGGCCGAGACGATCCGGGTTGAACAGATGGCCGAGGCGGTGCATCTGAGCCCGTTCCACTTCGCACGGATGTTCAAGCGCTCGACCGGCCAGTCGCCCCACCTGTACGTCCTGATGCAGCGCATCGAGCGGGCCAAGGAACTGCTGGCCCAGACCGATACCGCCCTGTTCGAAGTCGCGGCCAACGTGGGCTTTCGCACCCAGGGACACTTCACCGGCGTGTTCCACCGCTACGCGGGCTTCACGCCAGGGGCGTTCAGGCTCAACGCGCGGGAGACGGCGGCTTCCCAAGCACGTGTCGGCGGCGTTCTCGACGGGCGGTGATCACCCGTCAGGCGCGAGCGCGCATCTCCCGCAGCATCTGGTCCGGTGGAACGAAGGACGGATCCTGCTGCAGCGTCCTGCCCATCACGGCCCAGGCCCGACTTGGCCGGCAGGATCGGTCTCGTGCGAGGCCATGCCGGCATCGGCATCGGCATCGGCTCCGGTCACTGGTGCATCAGCGTGCTCGTGAAAGCGGCAATACGCCCTAACTTTGTTGTAAGGCGTAGGCTTACGTGAAAACAGCAGGCTCTTCTTTTGTACCGGTGGTCTTGTCGATGCCGGCTTGTTCGCCCAGTCCAGCGAATTTGCGATTCCCCCGTGGGTGCCAGCCGGCTTCACCATGTCCTCCTCTTCTTTCCCCTCCTCCTCATCGGCCTCATCCTCCTCCACCTCCCCCGATATCCGCAGGCTTCAAGACTGCTTCAACGGGCTGCTCAGACTCGTCGCCGCGCCCGCCCTGTGGTCCGGCAAGGGGCCGGATCGCGTCATGCAGGCCCTGCTGGAAATGCTGGCCCGACTGCTGGACCTGGACCTCGTCTATTCGCGCCTGGATGATGGCTCGGGCGGCGCCACGCGGGAGCTGGCCTGCAGCGAACGCTATCCGGACGCGGCGCGGCACGTCCACGAGATCCGCGACGCCGTCGAACCCTGGCTGAGTACCCAGCAGGCCGGCGAGAGCCATGTCGTGCCCAACCCACTCGGTGCGGGGACGCTGCATGTGTGCTCTCTCGGGCTGGGCGTGCGGGCGGGCGGCGGGCTGGTGCTCGCCGGCTCCAGCCGCCCGGGGTTCCCCACGGACACCGACCTGCTGCTGCTGCGGGTCGCCGTCAACCAGGCCGTGGTCGAACTGCAGCGGGCGCAGGTGTCGGCGGCGAACCGCCGCGCGGAGTCGGCGGAGGCGCACAACTCCTGCCTGCGCGAGGAGAGCGAACAGCACTGGGGCGGTGTCGTCGGCAAGAGCGCGTCGCTGACCAAGGCGCTCAAGCTGGTCGAGGAAGTCGCGCCCACGAACGCAAGCGTTCTCATCCAGGGCGAGACCGGCACAGGCAAGGAACTGATCGCACGCGCGATCCACCGACTGAGCCGCAGAAGTCAGCATGCGTTCGTCCGGCTCAATTGCGCCGCCATACCGGCGGGACTGCTCGAAGCCGAGCTCTTCGGGCACGAGAAGGGTGCCTTCACCGGCGCCGTCGCCAAACGAATCGGCCGCTTCGAGCTGGCAGACCGGGGCACGATCTTTCTCGACGAAGTGGGGGAGATCCCGCTCGAACTTCAGGCCAAGCTGCTTCACGTGCTGCAGGAGCGTGAATTCGAGCGGCTCGGCAGCGCCCACACCCGCCGCATCGATGTGCGGCTGATCGCAGCGTCCAACCGCGACCTTGCCCAGATGGTGGAGGACCGGTCCTTTCGCGAAGACCTTTACTACCGCCTGAATGTGTTCCCCGTCGAGATGCCCCCGCTGCGAGAGCGGGGCGGGGACATCCCCGTGCTGGCGCAACATTTCCTGCAACTGCATGCACGCGCGAACAACCGCTCTATTGCGGCGGTGGACCCTGAAGGGCTCGCAGCCTTGTGCCGCTATGCCTGGCCCGGCAATGTCCGCGAGCTGTCCAACGTCATCGAGCGCTGTGTGATCCTCACGCACGACTCAACGCTGCGCGTGCCTGCTGATGCGCTGAAGTCGCGCGGTGCGATCGCGGCGGTCGCGGCGGTGGCGGCGGTGGCGGTGGCGGTGACGGTGGACGACAGCCTGGACGGCGCGCAGCGCCAGCACATCTTGCAAGTGCTCGAAGAATGCAACTGGGTGATCGCCGGGCCAACCGGTGCGGCGGCCCGGCTCGGCTTGAAGCGCACCTCACTGCAATACAAGCTGCAGAAGCTGGGCATCGTGCGGCGTGCGTGATTGGCCGAAGTGTCGGCTCAGGTCCGCGGCGTCAAGCTGAAGGTCTCGCGCACTCCTCGCGACGGGGCCGCTGCGGTTCGCTCACAGGCGCAGGTGAGTCTCGGCAGACGCTCCCTCCGCTTCATCCCCCCTTTTCTGCAGTCTGTCGCCCCCCGCTGGGAGCGCGAGGGGGAGTCTTGCTATGGTGTGCTACATCAGCAACACACCGGCGCTCCGCGCCCCGCGTCATGCACAGCTGGAACGATCAAGCGCCGATCTATCAGCAGCTCGCCGACCGACTGGCGTCGCAGCTGCTCGACGGCGATCCCCCGGAGGGCGAAGCGCTGCCCTCCGTGCGCACGCTGGCAAGCCAGTACCTCATCAACCCGCTGACCGTCAGCCGCGCGCTGCAAGCCCTCGTCGACGAGGGCCTCGTCGAGAGCCGCCGCGGCCTGGGCATGTACGTGCGCGACGGCGCCCGCATCCGCTTGCTGCACACCGAGCGGGAGCAGTTCCTCCAGGAGGAATGGCCCCGCCTGCGGGAGAAACTTCGCCGCCTGGGCCTCCGGCCCCAGGACCTGAAATGGGAGGACGCATGAAGACGCTCATCGAGGCCAGCCATCTGAGCCTGAACTACGGCCGCAAGGCCGCCCTGCAGGACCTGTCCTTCACCATCCCCGCCGGCCGCGTCGTCGGGCTGCTCGGCCACAACGGCGCCGGCAAGACCACGCTGATGAAGACGCTCGTCGGCCTCAAGCGCGCCGAGGGCGACCTCCGCGTGCTCGGCCTGGATCCGCATGCCGACCGCGCGCAGCTCCTGACCTCGCTCTGCTACATCCCCGACGTCGCCGTCCTGCCGCGCTGGGCCAAGGTCTCCGAGCTGATCCGCCTCATGGCCGGCCTGCAGCCCAGGTTCTCCGCCGACCGCGCCCGGCAACTGCTCAGGCGCACCTCGGTCACCGAGAACGACAAGGTGAAGCATCTCTCCAAGGGCATGGTCACGCAGCTGCACCTCGCGCTGATCGCGGCCATCGACGCGAAGCTGATGATCCTCGACGAGCCGACGCTCGGCCTGGACGTGATGTCGCGCAAGAGCTTCTACGAGATGCTCATCGACGAGTGGTGCGACGGCGAGCGCTCGGTGCTCATCTCCACCCACCAGGTCGAGGAAGTGGAAAGCCTGCTGTCCGACGTGCTGATGCTCGACGAGGGCCGGCTGGTGCTGAACATCTCGCTGGCGGAAATGGACGAGCGCTTCGTCGCGCTGTCGCACGACCCCGACGCCGCGGAGCTGGTCGCCGCCAACCACCCGCTGCTGCGCTACCGCGTGCAGGGCCGCCCCGCGGCGCTCTTCGACGGCGTGCCGCCCGACGCCGTCGCCCACCTGGGCCAGCGCGTGCGTCCCAGCCTCGTCGACCTGTTCATGGCGCTGACCCGCAAGCCCGAGCGCCAGGCGACCGAGGTCTGACCGGCTCAGACCCGGCCCGGCCCGACAGCAACGCTCATAGACGCTCATAGACGCTCATAGACGCTCAGCGACCCCCTTCAAAGGATCACCCCCATGACACTCTTCAACACGCTGCTGCTGCGCGAGTGGCTGCAATACAAGCGGGCCTGGATCGGCCTGGTGCTGGCGCCCGTGCTGGTGCTGCTGGTCCTGGTGCCGTTCAGCCAGGTCGACGGCATCGACGTGCCGAGTCCCGAGCCGGTGGCGCTGATCGCCGGCCTGCTGACCGTCGGCCTGGTGCTGGCGCTGGCCCTGGCCGTGTCCGTCTACCAGCTGATGGGCCTGGCCCGTCGCGACCAGCAGGATCGCTCGATCGAGTTCTGGTCCTCGCTGCCCGGCAGCCATGCGGCGAGCATCGGCGCGCCGATCGTCGCCCACGGCATCCTCGTGCCCGTCGTCGCCACGCTGCTGGCGCTGGTCGGCGGCGCGATCGTCGGGTCGGCGATGGCGTTCAAGGAATTCGGCTTCGCCGCGCTGCAGCAGACGCAGTGGGGCGCGCTGTTCCAGGCGACCCTGTGGCTCGGCCTGCGGCTGGCCGTCGGGCTGGTGCTCGCGGCGCTGTGGCTCTCGCCCATCGTGCTCGCGCTCATGGCCGCCTCGGCCTGGCTGAAGCGCTGGGGCGCGCCGCTGCTCGTGATCGCGGTCTCGGCCTTCCTCAACATCTACAAGAACGAGACCGCCGCGGAAGTGCTGCGCAATGCGCTGATCACCCAGGTCGCCGGGGTCGGCCGATCGCTGGTCCAGACCGGGACCAAGCTGGTCATCGATTCGGACAGCGAGGGCCACCTCAACCTGCAGGACTTCTTCAACATGCTCTACAGCTTCCCGGACTACGCCCGGGAGGGCCTGCCGCAGGTGCTGCAGGCCGCGTGGCATCCGCAGTTCATCGGCGGACTGATCCTCGCGGCCCTGTGCTTCTGGCTGCTGGTCCTGCAGCGCAAGCGCAGCCTCTGAACGGACACGGAGCGCCCCTCGCGGGCGCTTCTTTCATCCCACCGTTCATCCCATCGTCGGGAAGGGGCTGACGCCGATGATCCACCGGTGCAGCCCCATGACCAGCGCGATCCAGGCGACCACGCCGATCGCCACCGAGATCGCCGTCCCCTTGGCGGTCCCCGCGGGAGGCGGCGGCGTGGGACGACGCCGGGCCGATCGGAAATCCAGGATCGCCCAGGCCAGGAAGGCGCCGAACAGCACGAGGTCCGCGACGGTGTTGTTGGCCAGCAGGTGACCGAAAGCCCACAGCTTCACGGCCAGCAGCATCGGGTGATGCAGCTTCGCCTTGAAGTGGTTGCGCGGCACGTGCGACGCCGCCAGCAGGATCAGCGAGGGCAGCATCAGCAGCCCGGCCAGGTGGTTCATGCCGCGGGGCGTCGCCCACAGCGGATGCGGATCCAGCCGCGCCTGCCCGTAGCCCCAGATGATCAGCAGCAGGCCGATCACGGAGACCGCGGTGTAGCTGAGCTTCCAGCGTTTCTCGCCCCAGGCGGCGAGGCGGCGGTCGCGCCAGGCTGGCGCCACGATGCGGACCGAATGAGGCCCGAGGAAAAGGATCAGTCCGAGGATGAGTGCCCACATGGTGAAGTCGCTCCTTTGCGGCGCGGACTATGCGCTCGCCGGGAGGACATCACCAGCGGTATCCGGATCAAGAGACCGTTGTCGCGGGCGGCTGGAATGCGGGCGACGTCACCGGGGTGGCGGACGACGGGTTCGTCGGCGCCCGGACTTGGCGCAGGTCACCTTCGGCATGGTCGAGCCAGGCCATCGCGGCCAGCAGGGCCAGCACCGCGACGAGGATGCCGATCGCGGGCAGCAGCAGGCGGCGCCAGCGGTGGGCGGCAATGGGCGGCTGCGCCGGAATGGGCGGCGCGGTGCCGTGCAGACGGGCAGGAGCTTTCATGGCGGGGACTCCGGTGGAGGTGGAGGTCGCCGCGGTGCTCAGGGCAGCACGGCGCCGAGGCCCCACAGCAGCGTCGGATAGACCGCGCCCCAGGCCACCGCGAGGATCGCGAGGGCCTTCATGCCGATGAAGATCGGCGGGACGTGCTTGGCGGTGACGGTGGGCTTCGACATGGTGCGCTCCTTGAGCTGGCGACTCATGATTTGCAAACGGCGTGCCAACTCGCCGCGTTGACGGCAGCGCCCCCCTAAAACATGACGTTACTCACGCGCCACACGACTGACAGAGTCCGGGCGAGGTGGCCTCAGGTGCGCTCACCTGAGCGCTTCATCGCGTGAGCGTCACGCGCTCCGGTCCACCCGCAGCGCCAGCAGCACCGACGTGTGCGTCTTGATCACGCCCTCGATGTCGCCGATCTCGTCGAGCAGCGCGTCCAGGCGCGCGGTGCTGTCGGCGCGCAGCGTGGCCATGTAGTCGAACTCGCCGCTGACCGACGCCAGTTGCCGCAGTTCGGGCAGGCGCGAGAGCAGCTTCACCACCTCGCGTCCGGCGCGGGGCTGCACCGTGATGCCGACGAAGGCCTGCACGCCGCGCTCGACGGCCTCTCCGCCCAGGCGCACCGTGTAGCCGGCGATCAGCCCGTCGGCCTCCAGCCGCGCCAGTCGCGCCACCACGGTGGTGCGGGCCACGCCCAACTTGCGTGCAAGGTCGGCGGTGCTCTCGCGCGCATTCGCCTGCAGCAGCGCGATCAGGTCGCGGTCGGTCTGGTCGCGCAGGGTCGCGGGCGATGAGGGCGATGACGGCGATGAGGGCAGCGATGCGGTGGCCGGTGTGGGCGCGGTCTTCTTCGCGTTCATGGAGGAGGCCTTCGGCAGGCTGTGACGGAGTGCTCGGGATAAACCCTCGTTTTCGCCGGAATGAAGGATCCGGCTGACGGATCGTCAGTATCGGGGTGTTTTTCGTCGAACTCGCGCTTTCTTTCGTCAGCGGAGCTTCGGACACTGCGGGCATCGCATCTGAAACCTCATCCGCACAGGATCACAAGGAGAACGACATGAAAGTGGCACTGCTGGGCGCCGGACACATCGGCCAGACCATTGCTCGACTGCTGCAGGGCAGCGGCGACTACCAGGTCACCGTGATCGACAAGAACGCCGCCGCGCTGCAGCTGCTGGCCGGCCAGGGCCTCGCGACGAAGACGGTCGACACCGAGGACAAGGCGCAGCTCGCCGCCGCGCTGCGCGGCAACGACGTGGTCGTGAACGCGCTGCCGTACCACTTGGCCATCACCGCCGCGCACATGGCGCTGGAAGCCGGCTGCCACTACTTCGACCTCACCGAGGACGTGGCCGCGACCAAGGAGATCAAGCGCATCGCCGAAGGCGCGAAGACCGCCTTCATGCCGCAGTGCGGCCTGGCACCGGGCTTCATCGGCATCGTCGCGCACCACCTGGCCAAGAGCTTCGACTCGCTGAGCGACGTGAAGATGCGCGTCGGCGCGCTGCCGGCTTTCCCGACCAACGCGCTGAAGTACAACCTGACCTGGTCCGTCGACGGCCTGATCAACGAGTACTGCCATCCCTGCGAAGCCATCCACGACGGCGCTTCCATCGCCGCGCTGCCGCTGGAAGGCCTGGAGCACTTCTCGCTGGACGGCACGGAGTACGAGGCCTTCAACACCTCCGGCGGCCTGGGCACGCTGTGCGAGACCTGGGAGAACAAGGTCCGCAACCTGGATTACAAGACCGTCCGTTATCCGGGCCACCGCGACCTGATGATGTTCCTGCTGGACGACCTGGCGCTGAAGAACGACCAGGAGAAGCTCAAGGACATCATGCGCAAGAGCATGCCGGCGACGATGCAGGACGTGGTGCTGGTGTTCGTGACCGTCTCGGGCATGAAGAACGGCGTGCTGATGCAGGAAGTCTTCGCCCGCAAGATCTTCGCCGAGCGCGACGGCGCCCAGCCGCTGTCGGCCATCCAGATCACCACCGCCGCCGGCATCTGCGCCGCGGTCGACCTGTTCCGCGAAGGCAAGCTGCCGCAGTCAGGCTTCGTCCGTCAGGAAGAAGTGGCGCTGCCGGACTTCCTGGCGAACCGTTTCGGCAAGGCCTATCAACAGTCGCGCCAGGTCGAATCGATTGGTTGAACGATCGATTCGATCGGCTGATCGATCGGCTGATCGATCGGCTGATCGCACGACCCGCCTGAACGCCTGAAGGAGAATTCCCCGATGACTTCCACCACCACCGACCTGCTGGCCGCCCTGGGCGTGCCGGCCGCCGCCTTCACGGGCGGCGCCATGACCGTCCGCAGCCCCATCGACGGCGCCGTGATCGGCGCGGTCCATGAGGCCAAGGCCGCCGACATGACCGCCGCGATCGCGAACGCGCAGCAGGCCTTCCTGGCCTGGCGCACCGTGCCGGCCCCCAAGCGCGGCGAACTGGTCCGCCTGTTCGGCGAGGAACTGCGCGCCAACAAGGCGGCGCTGGCCCGACTCGTTTCGCTGGAAGCCGGCAAGGTGACCAGCGAGGGCGAAGGCGAAGTGCAGGAGATGATCGACATCTGCGACTTCGCCGTCGGCCTGTCGCGCCAGCTGCACGGCCTGACGATCGCCAGCGAGCGTCCCGGCCACCGCATGATGGAGCAGTACCTGCCGCTGGGCGTGGTGGGCATCATCTCGGCGTTCAACTTCCCCGTGGCGGTGTGGGCGTGGAACTCGGCGCTCGCGCTGGTCTGCGGCGACACCTGCATCTGGAAGCCCAGCGAGAAGACCCCGCTGACGGCGCTCGCGACGCAGGCGCTGTTCGAGAAGGCCGTCGCCCGTTACGAGGGCGCGCCGAAGTTCCTGTCGCAGGTGCTCATCGGCGGCGCGGCCGTCGGCGAGGCGCTGGTCGACGACGCCCGCGTGGCGCTGGTCTCCGCGACCGGCTCGACGCGCATGGGCCGCGCGGTCGGCCCGCGCGTCGCGGCGCGCTTCGGCCGCTGCCTGCTGGAGCTGGGGGGCAACAACGCCATCGTCGTCACGCCGAGCGCGGACCTGGACCTCGCCGTGCGCGGCATCCTGTTCGGCGCTTACGGCACGGCCGGCCAGCGTTGCACGACCACGCGCCGCGTGATCGCGCATGAGGCCATCCATGACGAGCTCGTCGCCCGCCTGGACCGCGCCCGCGCGCAGCTGAAGATCGGCAGCCCGGTCGAGCCCGGCAACCTGATCGGCCCGCTGATCGACAAGGCCGCCTTCGACGCGATGCAATCGGCCCTGGCGGCCGCGCGCGAACAGGGCGGCGAAGTCAGCGGCGGCGAACGCGCGCTGGCGTCCCAGTACCCGGAAGCGTTCTACGCGGTGCCCGCGCTGGTCCGCATGCCGGCGCAGTCGGCCATCGTGAAGCACGAGACCTTCGCGCCCATCCTGTACACGCTGAAGTACAAGACGCTGGACGAGGCGATCGCGCTGCAGAACGACGTGCCGCAGGGCCTGTCCTCGGCGATCTTCACCAACGACATCCGCGAGGCCGAGACCTTCGTCAGCGCCAGCGGTTCCGATTGCGGGATCGCCAACGTGAACATCGGCACCTCGGGCGCGGAGATCGGCGGCGCCTTCGGCGGCGAGAAGGAGACTGGCGGCGGCCGCGAATCCGGCTCGGACGCGTGGAAGGCTTACATGCGCCGCACGACCAACACCGTCAACTACTCGCGCGAGCTGCCGCTGGCGCAGGGCGTGAAGTTCGATGTCTGAGCGGACCGCGGAGCTGAAGGCGTTGCCAGCGCTCACTGCCAAGGTCGCGGCGGCGGTGGACAGCGGGCTGTTCCAGCTGCTGCGCGGCGCGCTCGGCGACGAGGCGGCCCGTGCCGCCTTCGCACGCGTGCAGGTCGTGCAGTCGCTGCTGCGTCCGGCCGGCGAGCGTGTGTCGCGCGCCGAGCTGGCCCAGGCGCTGAACATGGCGCTGTTCCTCGACGTGACCGACCGCGTGCCGATGGCGGCGGCCTACGTGGCCGACCTGCAGCGCGACGGGCAGCAACTGGTCTTCGACCACGGCGCGCTGCGCACGGTGGCCTGGCCGTCCGGCGCGCTGCCGCCGGGCGAGGCCGCGATCACCCGCGTGTTGAGACCGCTGGGCTTCGCGATGGCGGCGACCTATCCGCTGCCGCGTCTGAAGATGACCGGCCGCGCCTGGCGCCACGCCGACTTCCCGGAAGACATCGCCCAGTTCTTCGTGTCGGAGCTGCATCCGGAGCGTTTCTCCGGCAGCTTCCAGGAGGCGGTGACGCGGGTGCTGTCGACGTCGCAGGATCCGCTGACGCCGGGTGAGCTCGCGCTGCTGGAGCAGCTCGCGCGCGACGGCGAGCTGCCGACCGCGTCGGCGGTGGCGCTGCTCTCGAAGCTGGTCGGCTGTTTCGCCCGGCAGCATGGGCTGTTCGAGGCGGACGACTACCAGCTGCTGCTCAGCGAATCGGCCGAGATGGCCTGGATCGCCACCGAAGGCAACGCCTTCAACCATGCGACCGATCGCGTGGCCGACATCGAGTCCGTCGTCGCGGCGCAGCGCGGGCTCGACCGGCCGGTGAAGGACACGATCGAGACCTCGGCGACCGGGCGCGTGCGTCAGACCGCGTTCAAGGCGGCGCGCGTGATGCGCGAGTTCCTCGATCGCGGCCAGCGCGTGATGCTCGAGGTGCCGGGCAGCTTCCACGAATTCATCCAGCGCGCGCCGCTCGATGATTCCGGCGCGTTGGACCTGGCCTTCGACGCGGGCAACGCGACCGGCATCTTCAAGATGACGGCCGGCGCCGCCAAGGATGCCGACACGGCGGGCGAGGCCGCGGCGTGCTGAGCTTCCAGGCCGGCGGTTTCCTCGCGGAGGCGATCGGCGTCTGCGGCGAAGCCTTCGTGCAGGTCGGCGCGGACATCGAGCCGCGCTTCCTCCAGCCGGCGCGCTACGCGGCGGGGCGGGCAGCCGCGCTCGTGCGCCCGGGCAGCCGCGACGAGGCGGCGCGGGTGCTGGCGCTCGCGGCGGCCTGCGGGCTGCGCGTCGTGGTGCAGGGCGCGCATACCGGGCTGGTCCGCGCGGGCACGCCGGACGACGCGAACGGAGAAGTGCTCCTGAGCACCGAACGCCTGCGCGAGGTCTTCGACCTCGACCTGCTCGATCGCACGCTGCGCGTGTCGTCGGGCTTCCGTTTGTCGGAGATCAATGAACGCCTGGAGCCGCACGGCCTGTGGTTCCCCGTCGACCTGAGCGCCGATCCGTCGATCGGCGGCATGGTCGCGCACAACACCGGCGGCACGCGGATGCTGCGCTACGGCGACGTGCGCGCCAACACGCTGGCGCTGGAAGTCGTGCTGGCGGAACCGGCGGGTCAGGTCCTGCGCCTGGGGCAGGGGCTGCAGAAGGACAACTCGGCGCTCGCCTTGGGGCAGCTGTTCATCGGCTCGTCGGGCAGCCTCGGGCTGGTCAGCGAGGTCACGATCAAGCTCGCGCCCTTGCCGCGTCAACGGGCCGTGGCGCTGGTGGCGCCGTCGTCGCTGGCAGCGGTGTTCCCGCTCTACGCCGATGTGATGCAGCGCTGGGGCGGGTTGGTGTCCGCCTTCGAAGGCATCAGCCGCGCGGCGCTGGAGGCCGGACTCCACGGCCAGGACGTGGCGCGGTGGTTCGAAAGACAACTGCCGGACTATGCGATGCTCATCGAGCTCAGCAGCGAGCTGCCGGCGGATCAGCTGGCGCTCGACGGACTGCTGCAGGGCTGGCTGGAAACCGAATTCGAATCCGGGCGCGTGCGGGATGCGGTGCTGGATGCCGACGAGGCGATCTGGGGCCTGCGCCATCGCATCAGCGAAGGGTTGCGGGTGCAGGGCAAGGTGATCGGACTCGATCTCTCGCTGCCGCGGCGCCACTTCATGGCCTTCCGCGAGCGCGGGGCGGCATGGCTGGCCGAGCGCTTCCCGCAGGTGCGGCTGGCCGACTTCGGGCACCTCGGCGACGGCGGGATGCACTTCAACATGGTGTGGCCGGTGGATGCCGGATCACTCACGCCGGAGCAAGAGCTGACCCTGCGCGAGGGACTGTATGCGCTGGTCGCGGAACTCGGCGGGTCCATCAGCGCGGAGCACGGGGTCGGGCCTCAACTGCAGGCGGCGTATCGGGCGCATTGGGAGCGCGTGGAGCCCGCGATGTTGGATTGGGCGAGGAGAGTACAGACGTTGTGGGATCCGCACACCCGTCTGGGAAAAGTGAGCTGGGGCGGCTGAATCGCTTGCCAGTATTCGAAAGCGTGCTAAAGTCCAATTCCTCGCTGCAACGCAAGTTGTGACGAAGAAATCCTGAAAGCCCAGGTGGCGGAATTGGTAGACGCACTAGTTTCAGGTACTAGCGGGTAACTCCGTGGAGGTTCGAGTCCTCTCCTGGGCACCAAATATGAAAAGCCGGCTTCCAGCCGGCTTTTCTCATTCTGAAGCCCAGGAAGTGATGTCCGGTGGACATCACGGGAGGACTCGAATGGTTTGGACCGGGAGGTCCAAACCGGGGTCGCGCTTGCGTGACCGAGTCCTCTCCGCGGTGGCAGCGTGCGGAGTTCAAATGCTCCAAGGCCGTATGCCCACGCGATCGTGTCCCTATGGCAAAGTCGGGCGAGCATTTCGGATTCTTATGCCGCCACGTAAACCCGCCACCATCATCGACGTTGCCCGAGAAGCGGGGGTCTCCATCAAGACGGTCTCCCGGGTCCTGAACCAGGAGCCGGGCGTTCATGCCGAAACCCGCGAGGCGGTCCTGAAGGTCGTGGCCGACCTCAAATACCGTCCCAAGCAATCGGCCCGCAGCCTGGCCGGCGGACGGTCCTTCCTGATCGGCCTGCTGTACTACGACCCGTCGGCGGCCTTCGTCGGCGGCGTGCAGCAAGGCGCGACGCTGCGTTGCCGCGAGGCGGGTTACCACCTCGTCGTCGAATCCCTCCACAACGACGCGCCCGACCTCGCGATGCAAGTCGACCGCATGGTCTCCGCGCTGCGCCCGGACGGCATGATCCTCACCCCGCCGCTGTGCGACAACCCGCAGGTGCTGTCGGCCTTGCGCGAGAGCCAGACGCCGTGCGTGCTGATCTCCCCGGCGGCCGACGAGCCCGACCACCCGAGCGTCCGCATGGACGACGTGCACGCGGCGGAGGAGATCACCAACCTGCTGATCAGCCTGGGCCACACCCGCATCGCGATCATCAAGGGCGCGAAGGAGCAGGTCGCGTCCAAGCGCCGCTACCAGGGCTACTTGGCCGCCCTGAAGGCGCACAAGCTGCCGCTGGACAAGGATCTGGTGGTGCAGGGCGACTTCACCTTCGACACCGGGGTCGAGGCCGCCTACCAGTTGCTGAGCCGCCGCCAGCGTCCGACTGCGGTCTTCGCGAGCAACGACGACATGGCGCTGGGCGTGCTGGCCGCGGCGCAGCGACTCGGCCTGGCAGTGCCGGGCGACCTCTCGATCGCCGGCTTCGACGACACGCCCGCGGCCGCGCGCGTGTGGCCGCCGCTGACGACGGTGCGCCAGCCGATGGACGACATGGCGCGGGTCGCGGTCGACCTGCTGATCGGCGCGCCGCGTGACGCGGAGCCTGAGCTGGAAGCCGACGAGGCCGCGACATCCCGCCATCGCGTGCTGCCGCACGAACTGGTCGTGCGCGATTCCACCGCAGTGCTTGGCACGACCACCGCGCCTCGTCTCAAGAAGGCGTGAACGCCGAGAAGCCTGAAGCCTCGAACGCCTCGAACGGCCCGAGGCCTGCCTCAGGACCCCCGGCTCGCGACGCCCTTCAGGCGGCCTGCCGCCCCGTCCGCGCGAGCAGCTGCTCGATCAACACCCGATGCGGCGGCAGGTCCCGCAGCGCATGCGCACCGAGCTGCGCGATCGTCGCGAACTCCCGCCGTGCGTCCTCGCCGCGCATCAACGCCGCGGCGCCGGCGCCGAGCCGCGTCTTGAATTCCATCCCGTAGAGCACGTACTGCCAACTCGCCGGCAGGTACATCTCCACATCGGTGATGAAGTCCAGCCGCTGCGGCGGCCGGCAGTGCCACATCGCGAGCTTCTCCTTCAAGGACTCGGTGAACGAGGCCGGATCCGCGTTGTCGCGCCAGAACGCGGTGTCCGTGCGCTGCGTCAGCCCGTAATGCAGCTTGATGAAATCGACGATCCGCGCGTAGCGCTCGCTCATGAACGCATTGAAGTGCTTCGCCACCGGCGCCGTGTCGCCGTTGAACGGGAACAGCTGTCCGATCAGGTAGGCCGCCGTCTCGATGAGCCCGATGCCCGATGATTCCAGCGGCTCCAGGAATCCCCCCGACAGGCCGACCGCGACGCAGTTCTTCACCCACTGCGTCTCCCGATACCCGATGTGGAGCGCGAGCTTGCGCGGCGTCAGCGTCTCCGACGCCGGCCCGATGTAGCGACGCAGCGCGCGCTCCGCCTCGTCGTCGTCGCAGTGCCGGCTGCTGTAGACGTGGCCGATGCCGCGTCGCTCCTGCAGGCCGATGTCCCAGATCCAGCCGTGGTCCTGCGCGCTGGCGATCGTGTACGACGCGATCGGCGCGTCGAGCCGCGCATAGGGCACCTGCATCGCCAGCGCGCTGTCGACGAAGAGCACGTCGCGCATCGACCTGAACGGCGAGCCCAGCGCCTCGCCGATCAGCCGCGCGCGGAAGCCGCTGCAATCGACGTACAACCCGGCCCTCAGCGTGCCGGCCTCCTTCGTGTGCACTGCGGCGATCGCGCCCTGTTCATCGAGATCCACGCGATCCACCGTCGCGATCACGCGCTTCACGCCGAGGGCCTGCCCATGTTCCGCCAGCAGCGCCGCGAAACGCCCGGCGTCGAAGTGGTACGCGTAGTTCAGCGGCCCGAGGAAGTCCCCGTCGCTCGCGCGTTTCGGCCCGTGCCGCGCATCGGCGACGGCTTTCTGCAGCGTCACCGCCTCGGCGAACGCGCGGCCCTCGCCGGCATCGCCCATCAGCCAGTACGGCAGCAGCTCCGGCGCGCCGGGGCGCTGGCTCGGCTGGCTGAAGGGATGGAAGTAGTGATCGGCGCCCGGCGTCCCCGGCGGCCGCACCCAATGCTCGAAACGGATGCCCTGCTTGTAGGTCGCCGAGCAGGCCTCGAGGAACTCCGCCTCCCCGATGCCGATCGCCGACAGCGTGCCGCGGATCGACGGGAAGGTGCCTTCGCCCACGCCGATGATGCCGATGTCGCTGGACTCCACCAGCGTGATGCGGATGCCGCCGTGCGCGGTGCCGAGCTGCCGCGCGAGGAACGCGGCGGTGAGCCAGCCGGCCGTTCCGCCGCCGACGATGAGGATGTCCTGGATGGGCTGCATGCGCTTGTCTCCTGAGGTCTGCCGGTGGATCCCGGTCTACGGGTAAATGATAGTGAGCAAAATGACAACGATGTCAATCAGAGCGTTGACAACGTTGTCATCCGTTGCCTACGATGCACGCAAATTAGAAGAACACCACCCGGAACAGAGCTTCGAATCGAGAGCCACCCAGGAGACAACATGACTGACCGCCTCATCCGCCGGCCGCGCCTCGGCCTTTCCTCGCCCGTCCAGATCGCCGTGCTCGCGCTGCTGGCCGGAGCGGCCCACGCCCAATCGACCGAGGCCCCCGCGCCGGCGCCGCAGGCCGACACCAGCGCCGCCGCGGCCTCCGCCGACGGCAAGGAGAGCAAGGCCCTGCCTCAAGTCGTCGTCACGGCGACCAAGCGCGCCACCTCGCTGCAGAAGACCCCGATCGCGGTGACCGCGATCAGCGCATCGACGATCGACGACGCCCACGTCAAGAGCATGCTCGACGTGTTCAACCTCGTGCCCAGCATGCAGGGCACCGGGCAGGGCGACCACGGCATCGTGAGCATCACGCTGCGCGGCATCGGCAACGACTCCGCCAAGACCGAGTACGCCGACCCCGAGGTCGCGCTGTTCGTCGACGGCGTCTTCGCCCCGCGTCCCGAAGGCGCCGCGACCATGCTGTTCGACCTCGATGGCATCGAAGTGCTGCGCGGCCCGCAGGGCACCCTGTGGGGACGCAACTCCACCGTCGGCACGATCAACATGAAGACGGCCAAGCCGGTGCTGAAGGACAACTCCGGCTACGTCGAGCTCGGCACCGGCACCTACAACCGCCTGGGCGCCAAGGGCGCGATCAACATCCCGCTGAGCGACACGCTCGCGGCGCGCGTGGCCTTCATCCACGAGCAGCACGACGGCTACGTCGATTACCAGAAGCCCACGCAGTACACGCTGGCGCAGCAGCAGGCCGCTTACAACGCGGGCAACACCGGCGGCACCTTCCCGCCGTTCCAGCCGATCAACTACAACCTGTTCACCACCGGCGGACCGAAGTACAACGCCCAGGACCAGACCGCCGCGCGCCTGAGCTTGCTGTGGCAGCCGATCAAGGAATTCCGCTGGGACGTGTCGGTGGAGCAGTTCGCCGACCGCGGCACGCCGTCGATGAGCCTGATGCAGACGCCGCGGGCCGGCGAGAAGCTGTGGTCCGCGCTGATCGACACCGCGCCGTCGCTCAAGCGCGACTCCACCTCGATCCGCAGCCGCGCCGAGTACGACCTGGGCGGCATGTCGCTGGCGTACGTCGCGGGCTACACGCACTTCAAGGGCTCGGGCACCTTCGACCAGGACTTCGGCGTGCAGATGCCGACCAGCTTCACGACGGGCGCCACCCACCAGGAAGACAACACCGTCTGGACCAGCTACCGCAGCCAGAGCCATGAGCTGACGCTGCAGAGCACGCAGAAGCAGACCATCGACTGGGTGCTGGGCCTGTACTACGCGGCCGAGGACAACGGCATCCGCTTCGACATCCCGATCATGAACGGGACGCAGCAGGGCACCGTGAGCTGGCAGGGCTCGTTCATCCAGCCGAAGGAGACGGTCGATTCCAAGGCCGCCTTCGGCCAGGCGACCTGGAACCTGACCGACGCCTTCCACGTGACCGGCGGCCTGCGCTACACGCACGACGACCGCAAGAACATCGGCGGCCGCGGCTGGACCTGGGCGTACAACGCGGCGGCACCGCAGATCCCGCTGAACCCGACGATCGACCCGACCGATCCGGCCAACGGCTACCAGGCCGGCAACATCAACGACGCGCACTACACGGGCAGCAAGACGACCTGGCTGGCGCGCGCGACCTACGACATCGACAAGAGCTCGATGGCCTACGGCAGCGTGTCCACCGGCTACAAGTCCGGCGGCACCGGCGACGGCGGGCTGCCTTACGGCCCGGAGACGCTCACCAACTACGAGGTCGGCTACAAGACCTCGCTGCTGGACGGTCGCATGACCTTCAACATCAGCGCGTACCACATGAAGTTCAAGGACTTCCAGTTCAGCGCGCCGGTGATCGTCAACGGCAACCGCCAGTTCGCCTACTCCAACGCGGAGGGGGCGAAGGTGTCCGGCCTCGAGGTCGAGACGGCCTGGATGATCACCAACGACGACAAGCTGATGCTGTCGGCCTCGTACACGAAGACCAAGCTCGGCGCGCTGGTGGCGGCGTCCAACGACTACCAGCTGCCGACCTGCTTCGACCCGACGCTGGGCGGCACCTGCCTGAACGTCACCGGCAACGAGCTGCCGCATGCGCCCAAGGTGGCGATCCAGCTGATGTACGAACACGTGTTCCCGCTCGCCAACGGCGACCAGGTCGCGCCGCGCATCAGCTACCACTACCAGTCGACCAACTGGCTGTCGGTCTTCAACCTCGGCGACGGCGATCGTCAGAAGGCGTACTCGACGGCGGACATCAGCGTGCGCTACACGTCGAAGAAGAACTGGTACGTCGACGGCTTCGTGCGCAACGTCTCGGACGAGAAGATCAAGACCAGCGCCGGCAGCTCGGTCAGCTTCGCCAATCCGGTCTGGACCGCGCAGTACGCGGCGCCGCGGACCTTCGGCGTGAACGCGGGCTACAACTTCTGAGCGCTGTGCCCGACTTCCTCCTGACCCGGCGATCGGCGGCGCGCGCGCTGCTGGCGGCCGGGGTGGCCGCCGCCCTTCCTGCGACTTTCCCCGCGGCGGCCCAGGGGGGCCCGACGCGCGCACCGACGTCGGTGCTGCGCGTCGCCACATTCCCCGATCTCGACCGTGCCGCGATCGCGGCCGCGCCCCGCTGGCGCGCGCTGCATCCGGACGTCGAGCTCAAGTTGCTGTCGATGCAATACGCGGATCACCACCTGTCGATGACGACGGCGTTGGCGACGGGCTCCGGCCTGCCTGACGTGATGGCGATCGATCTGCGCTACATCGGCAAGTTCGCCGGCTCGGGCGGCTTCGTCGACCTGAACCAGGCGCCGTTCAACGCGGCCACGCATGCCGACGACTACGTCCGCTTCGCGATGGCGCAGGGCGCGGGCCCGAACGGCGCGCAGGTCGCGATCCCCGCCGACATCGGACCCGGCACGCTGATCTACCGCAAGGACCTGCTCGACAAGGCAGGCGTCAGCGAAGCGGAGATCACCCGCGACTGGGCCTCGTACCTCGCCGCGGGCGAGCGCATCCGCAAGACTACCGGCGCCTACCTGATGGCCGACGCCGCCGACCTGCGCGACATCGCGCTGCGCCAGGGGCTGCAGGACGGCGAGGGCCTCTACTTCGACGCGCAAGGCCGCGTGCTCGTGGAATCCGCGCGTTTCCGCCATGCCTTCGAACTTGGCCGCGCCGCGCGCCGCGCGGGCCTGGACGCGCGCGCGATCGCATGGACCAACGACTGGGCGGCCGGCTTCAAGCAGGGCCGCATCGCGACGCAGATGATGGGCGCCTGGCTCGTGGGCCAGCTGCGCAACTGGATCGCGCCGCAGACGGCGGGGTTGTGGCGCTCGGCGCCGCTTCCCGGTGGCGTGCAGGCCGCCTATGGCGGATCGTTCTACGCGATCCCGAAGAAGGCCGCCAACAAGACGGCGGCCTGGGACTTCATCCGCCTGATGACGGCCGACGCGCAGGTGCAGCTGGAATCGCTCCAGGTGCTGGACAGCTTCCCCGCGATGCGCGCGGTGTTGCGCGATCCGGTGATGGACGAGCCGATCGCCTTCCTCGGTGGCCAACGCGCGCGCCAGCTGTGGCGTGAGACCGCGTCGCACATCCCCGCGATCCCGGTGAACCGGTTCGACGTGCTCGCGACGACCGTGATCCGAGACGAGTTCGAGCGCGTCATCTCCAAGGGCAAGGCCATCGCCGACGCGCTGGCCGACGCGCGGTCTCTCATCGAGCGCCGCGCGCGCCGCCGCTGAGGCTACACGCATGAACGCGCGCCCATCCCCGTCGCTCGCCGCCCCGCGCCCGTCATGGCTGCGGTTGCCGGCGCTGCGCTCGCGTCGTCTCGCGCCCTATCTGTTCATCGCGCCGTTCTTCGCGCTGTTCCTGGTGTTCAGCCTGTTCCCGCTGGTCTTCTCGATCTACCTGTCGCTGCAGCAGTGGAACCCGGCCGAGGGTCTGCACACGATGCACTGGGTCGGGCTGGAGAACTACGGCTACGCGCTCACCGACCCGTGGTTCTGGGACGCGCTCTACAACACCGCCTGGTTCGCGCTGGTGGCCGGCGTGCCGCAGCACCTGGTGGCACTGCCGCTGGCCTTCTTCATCCACCGGCGCTTCAAGCGCGGCCGCGACCTGATCGTCGGCGCCTACTTCATCCCGTACATCACGTCGAGCGTCGCCATCGCGCTGATCTTCTCGACGCTGTATTCCAAGGACTACGGCCTGATCAACGCGGCGTTGGCGGAGCTCACCCGCATCCCGTTGATCGGCAGCCCGCTGGCGTCGCTCACGGCCTTGAAGGACGGCGGCATCGACTGGCTCGGCGACGCCGACGTCACGCGACCCGCCGTCGCCTTCGTCGTGTTCTGGCGCTACCTGGGCTGGAACCTCGTGCTCTACCTGTCCGGCCTGCAGGTCATCGACAAGGACCTCTACGAAGCCGCGACGCTGGACGGCGCCACCGAGTGGCAGCAGTTCCGGCATGTCACGCTGCCGCTGCTCAAGCCGATGATGTTCTTCGCGGTGACGCTGACGATCATCGGCAACCTGCAGCTGTTCGAAGAGCCGTTCATCCTCGTCGACGGCGAGAAGGGCGTCGCGTCCTCGGTGATGACGACGGCGATCTTCATGTACCGGACGGCGTTCTCGGACGGCGACTTCGGCACCGCGTCGGCGATGTCGTGGCTGATGTTCGTGCTGATCGCCGCGCTGACCTGGGTCAACGCGCGGCTGTTCGGCCGCGATCCGAGGAGCCGCCGTGGCACGCGCTGAACGGAACTGGCCGGCGTGGCTGGTCGCGGGGACGGGCGCGGTGCTGCTCGTGGCGCCGCTGTACTTCACCTTCGTCTTCGCGACGCACGGGCGCACGGAGATCTTCGACACGCCGCCGCCGCTGTGGTTCGGCGACGCCGCGCCCTCGAACCTGAGGCTGCTCGAGGAGCGCCTGCCGTTCTGGCGCAACCTCGGCATGAGCCTCTACGTGGCGAGCATGACGACGGTGCTGAATCTGCTGCTGTGCTCGCTCGCCGGTTACGCGTTCACGATCTACGAGTTCCGCTTCAAGGGCACGCTCTTCGCGATCGTGCTCGGCTCGATGATGCTGCCGGCCTTCCTGCACATGATCCCGAGCTTCATGGTGATGGACGCGCTGGGCTGGATCGACGAGCCGCGCGCGCTCTACGTGCCGGCGGCGGCGAGCGCGCTGGGCATCTTCCTGATGCGGCAGTACATCGGCTCGGCGATCCCGCCCGACCTCATCGACGCCGCGCGCATCGACGGCTGCGGCGAGCTGCGCATCTTCTGGAGCATCGTGCTGCCGCTGCTCATGCCGGCGTTGGGCACGCTGGGCCTGATCACCTTCATCGCGAGCTGGAACAACTTCGTCGCGCCGTTGGTGGTCATGCGCTCGGCCGAGCACTACACGCTGCCGCTGGCGCTGCGCTCGATGCAGGCGCCCAACAACACCGAATGGGGCGCGCTGATGATCGGCAGCGCCATCGCGATGCTGCCCTTGCTGGTGGCCTACTTCTTCAGCGCCCGGCGGCTGGTCGCCGGACTGACCTCGGGGGCCGTGCGCGGCTGACCGAACCGACCGCCGGAAACGCCATGCCCACGCCCGCGACCTCTGCTGCGCACGCTCCCGGGACATCCAGCGGGATGTCCTCGGCCTCCCCGGATCCTTCGATCTCCCCGAATCCCTCGATCTCTTCGACCACGACCGCCACCACCATGCACGCGAACGACGCCAACCCCGCCGCCGACACCGCCACCTTCCAATCGCTGATCCAGTCGTTGCCCGCGGACTTCCAATGGGGCTCCGCCACCAGCGCCGCGCAGATCGAGGGCGCCGCCCGCGAGGACGGGAAGGGCGAGTCGATCTGGGACCGCTTCTGCGCCCAGGCCGGCCGCATCAAGGACGGTTCCAACATCGACGTGGCCTGCGACCACTACCGCCGTTATCCCGACGACGTGAAGCTGATGAAGTGGCTGGGGCTGGACGCCTACCGCTTCTCGTTCTCGTGGCCGCGCGTGCAGCCGCTGGGGCGCGGCGCCTGGAACGAGGCCGGCTTCGCCTTCTACGACCGGTTGATCGACGAACTGCTCGCCGCGGGCATCAAGCCCAACGCGACGCTGTACCACTGGGACCTGCCGCAGGCGCTGGACGAGTCGATCGGCGGGCTGCTGTCGCGCGACGTGGTGCCGCTGTTCGCCGACTACGCCGCGGAGATCGCCCGCCGCTTCGGTGACCGGCTGTCGACGATCGCGACGCTGAACGAGCCGTGGTGCTCGGCGACGCTGGGCTACGAGACCGCGCAGTTCGCGCCCGGCCACACCAGCCGCGCCGAGGCGTACCAGGTCTCGCACCACCTGCTGATGATGCACGGGGCGGCGATCCAGGCGATGCGGGCGGTCGGCTCGAAGGCGCAGCTCGGCATCGTGCTGAACCACACGCCGTCCTTCCCGGCCGACCCGCTCAGCGAGGACGACCGCCGCGCCGCGCGCATCGACGACGGCACCAACGTGCGCTGGTACATGGACCCGGTGTTCCGCGGCCAGTACCCGGCCGACATCGTCGAGCACCTCGGCGCCGACGCGCCTCAGCTCCAGGACGGCGACCTGGCGCTGATCCAGCAGCCGCTGGACTTCCTCGGAATCAACTTCTACACGCGCAGCGTGCTCAACGGGCAGCAGCAGTTCGTGACGCCGCCGGGGGAACTCGGCTTCACCGACATGGGCTGGGAGATCTATCCGCAGGCGCTGACCCAGCACCTGCTGCGCATCACCCGCGAGTACACGCCGCCGCCCATCGTCATCACCGAGAACGGCATGGCCAACGCGGACAGCGTCGTCGACGGCCGCGTGCCGGACGCGGCGCGCATCGCCTACCTGCGCGGCCACCTGGAGGCCCTGGCCCAGGCGGTGGCCCTGGGCGCCGACGTGCGCGGCTATTTCTACTGGAGCCTGCTGGACAACTTCGAGTGGAACTCGGGCTATCTCAAGCGCTTCGGTCTGTTCCACGTCGACTATGCGTCGCAGGAACGGCTGGCCAAGGACAGCGCGCACTGGTATCGCGACGCGATCGCAGCGTTCAAGGCGGGTCGTTGAAGGGGCGTTCAGCGTGACGCGCTAAACACCGGCCGCGACGACGTCCGCCATCGGGATCCGCCGGCGGGCTGTGGCAGCATCCAAGGCTTTTGCGGGCAGGCGACACACTTGCCCGGCAAAGCCATGGAGCATCGGTGAAGGAAGACAAGGCATGAGACAAGGCGCAAAGACGGCGCCGGCGCGCTTGCTGGCGGACGTGGGCGCGACGCACGTGCGTTTCGCCAGCCAGGGCGGCGCGGCCGATCCGCTGGAGCACGTGGCGCGGTATGTCTGCCAGGATTTCGACACGCTCGCGGACGCGATCTTCTATCACCTGCATCGCGAGGGCCTGCGGACGCCGCGCAGCTGCGCGATCGGCATCGCGACGGCGGTCACCGGCGACCACGTCCGGATGACCAACCACCATTGGAGCTTCTCCACGCGCGCGCTGCAGTCGGCGCTCGGCGCGGAGCGGCTGCTGGTGATCAACGATTTCACGGCGCTCGCGCTGGCGTTGCCGACGATCGGCCCGCAGTCGACGCGCAAGGTCGGCGGCGGCGAGGCGGTCGTCGGCGCGGCGCGCGGGCTGGTCGGGCCGGGCACGGGATTGGGCGTGTCGGGCTTGCTGCCGTCCGAGGACGGCAGCTCCATGGTCGCCGTCGGCGGGGAGGGCGGACATGCGACGCTCTCGTCCTACGAGCCCGAGGAGCGCGCCGTGCTCGATCTGCTGCATCGCCGCTTCGGCCACGTGTCGGCGGAGCGCGCCGTGTCCGGGCCGGGGCTGGAGAACCTCTACACGGCACTCGCCGAATTGCGGGGGCTGAAACTCGCCCCGGGCGAGGGCCGCGCCGCACCGGCGATCACCGCCGCCGCGCTCGCGGGCGAGGCCTTCAGCAGCGACGTCGTGAGCCTGTTCTGCGCGCTGCTCGGCGACATCGCCGGCCACGTCGCACTCACGCTCGGCACGCGCGGCGGGCTCTACATCGGCGGCGGCATCGTGCCCCGCCTCGGCGAGTGGTTCGATCGCAGCCCCTTCCGGGCACGCTTCGAAACCTGCGGCCGGTTGACCTCCTACCTGCGCGCCATCCCGACCTTCGTCGTCCACGAGGCGGATCAGGCGCCGCTGCTCGGGGCCAGCCGGGCGCTGGATCGGGAGGGGATGACGCACTGAGGACGCCCGTCCTGCCTTGGTCCGGGCGTTGGCCGCCGATGCGTGGGGCCTTGGCGGCAAGCGCCAAAACCCCACGCATCGCCGTCCCCCATCACTGTCGTCCTGTCACGGTTTTGTGACGGGGACTGCAATGAAAACGGCCGGGGAGGCCGGCCGTTTGTTGAAGGGTCAGGTCTTACCAGATCCGGATGCGGTCGTCGCTGGACTTGAACATCCTGTCGCCCGGCTTGGTCTTGAACGCCTCGTGGAAGCCGTCGTGGTTGACGGCGGCACCGTTGGCGCGGAACTCGGGCGGCGAGTGCGGGTCGATCGTCAGCAGCTGCAGCTTGCGCTCGTCTCGGGCCTTCTCGCGCCAGGCCTGCGACCAGCCCATGAAGAAGCGCTGCTCGCCGGTGTAGCCGTCGATCACCGGCGCCGGCTTGCCGCCCAGCGAGCGGAGGTAGGCCTTGTAGGCGATCTGCAGGCCGGACAGGTCGGCGATGTTCTCGCCCAGCGTCAGCTTGCCGTTCAGGTGCTTGCCGGCGATGGGCTCGTAGCCTTCGTACTGGGCGACCAGCTTGCTGCCGATGGCGTCGAAGGCCTTGCGGTCGTCGTCGGTCCACCAGTTGCGCAGCTTGCCGTCGCCGTCGAACTGGCTGCCCTGGTCGTCGAAGCCGTGGCTGATCTCATGCCCGATCACCGCGCCGATGGCGCCGTAGTTCACCGCGTCGTCCGCCTTCGTGTTGTAGAAGGGCGGCTGCAGGATCGCGGCCGGGAAGACGATCTCGTTGAGCGTCGGGTTGTAGTACGCGTTGACCGTCTGCGGTGTCATCAGCCACTCGCGGCGATCGACCGGCTTGCTGGCCTTGGCGGCCTGGCGCTTCCATTCGAAGACCGAGGCGCGCAGGTTGTTGCCCACCGGATCGCCCGCCTTCACTTCCAGCGCGCCGTAGTCGCGCCAGACGTCGGGGTAGCCGATCTTCACCATGTACTTCGACAGCTTGTCCTGCGCCTGCGCCTTGGTCGCCGGCGTCATCCAGCTCAGCTTGTCGATGGACTCCTTGTAGGAGGCCAGCAGGTTGTCGACCAGCTGCACCATGCGCGCCTTGTCGGCGGCCGGGAAGTGGCGCTTGACGTAGACCTCGCCGACGGCCTCGCCCAGCGCGCCGTTGACGTTGCCCACGGCCTGCTGCCAACGGGGCTGCTGGCTCTTCGCGCCGGTCAGGGCCGCACCGTGGAAGGCGAAGTGCGCGTCGCGGTAGACCTTGGGCAGCGTCGTGGCGTTGGCGTCGATGGTGCGGAAGGTCAGGTAGAGCTTGAGGTCGTCCAGCGAGGCCTCGCCGAGGATCTTCGCGGCGCCGGTCAGGTAGCTCGGTTGCGAGGCGGACAGCTTGTCCAGGCCCGGCAGCGAGGCGGCGGTGAAGAAGGCGTTCCAGTCGAAGCCCGGCGCCTTCTGCGCCAGTTCGGCCGGCGTCATCGGGTTGTAGGTCTTCTGCGGATCGCGCAGCTCGACCTTGTCCCATTGCACTTGCGCCAGGCGCTCCTCGATCGCCAGCACGCGCTGCGCGCTGCCGGCCGGATCGGCGATGCCGGCGGTCTTCGCCAGCGTCTGCAGGTAGTCGACGTAGGCGCCGCGCGCCTTGCCCAGACGCTCGTCGTCCTTCTTCAGGTAGTAGTCGCGGTCCGGCAGGCCCAGGCCGCCCTGCCAGGTCTGCAGGCGGTTGATGGTGGGATCCTGGTAGTCGGCCTCGATGCCCAGCGGCACCGGCAGGTCGACGACGCCGGTCTGCGCACCCAGCCAGGTGGCGAGCTGCTCGCGCGTCTGGATCGCGGCGATGCTGTCCAGCAAGGGCTTGATCGGCGCGAGGCCGGCCTTGTCGATCGCCGCGGTGTTCATGTAGGCGGCGTAGTAGTCGCCGATCTTCTGCTCGACGGTGCCGGCCTTGGCCTTCTTCTTCGAGAGGTCGTCGATGATGGCGCGCGCCCGCTTGTCCGAGAGGTCCGCCAGCTGGTGGAAGGCGCCGTAGGAGGACTTGTCCGCGGGGATCTCGGTGGTCGAGAGCCAGTGGCCGTTGGCGGCGCGGAAGAGGTCGTCCTGCGGCCGGACCGACTTGTCGTAGCCCTTGAGGTCCAGGCCCGACTGCGGCGGTGCCGCCATGGCGAAGCCGCCGAGCTGCATCAGCAGGGCGAGGGTGGTGAGGCGGAGGGCATTCTTCATCGCAAGCAGCTCATGAGCGCGGGCCGGGGCCCGACGAGGCCGCCAGCCTATGCCAGAAGACAGGCCCATGACAAAAGGCATGAGGCCGTCTGTGGCGGCTGTCGCACCGGGACTTTCCAGCTTGCCGGAAGACGCATCAAGTGGCTGGGCACCGCCCGCCGGCACCCGCCATCGCCCCGGCCTTGACCTCCGCTTGACCGGTGACGCCGTTTCCCGCTCCGGCGGCGCCGTCGATCCGCGCCGGGGTTGTCGAGGTCGGCGACCGCGTGCTCAGCGTGAGGGCTGCGATGACGAGGGCCGCGCCTATCCATTCCTGCGCCGCCGGATGCTGGCCCAGCGCGACGCTCATCAGCAGCGCGGACACCGGAACGCCGTTCAGGAACAGCGTCCCGCGCGAGGCGCCCAGCTGCCGCACGCCGAAGTTGAAGGCCACCACCGCGGCCACCGTCGGCACGGCCGCGATGTAGATCAGATGCGGCGCGACGGTCGTCACGTCCTGCCAGGCGGGTGCGTCTATCCATCCGCCGGCCGTCGCGACCAGCGCGAAGGCCACCTGCCACGGCAGGGCCGCGATGGCGGTGAGGCCGGTGTATTCCAGCGGGCTGAGCGCCGGCACCTTCGCCGCGCCCCGCGTGTAGAGCACCCAGCCGACCGTGCCCAGCAGGGTGAGCGCATCGCCGAGCAGCATGTGGGGCGGTCCGTCGCTGCGACCGAGCACGCCGGAGACGAGGATGACGCCGCTCAACGCCAGCACGGCCGCGCCGGCGACGGCGATCCCCGGGCGTTGGCCGTCGAGCAGCCAGCGCAGCAGGATGGTCGTCATGGGCATCGTCGCCATCAGCACGGCGCCGTGCGAGGGCAACGAGAGCTTCAGCCCTTCCAGCACCAGGATGCCGAAGAAGCCGTAACCCAGCACGCCGTAGCGTGTCAGCGTGCCCCCGTGCGCGCGGAGCTTGGCCCAGGGGCGTTCGCCGAAGACGACGACGAGCACGGTCATGCCGACGCCCGCGAGCAGGTAACGGACCGCCGTGAACCAGATCGGGTCGAGTCGGCTCAGCACCGGCTTGCCGACGAGGAAGAGGCTGCCCCACGAGACGGCCGCGAACAGCATCGCGACGGTGGCGGCATAGGGGTTGGAGAGGCTCATGGCGCCCTTCGCTTTCGCAAGACTTCGATGGAACGGAAGTCTGGGCGCCGCCTCGCACGCGGTCTATGCGCATCTTTGGAACACGCGTTCCGAGAATGTGAACAACGGTCCCGCAGCGGCTTGTCAGAATCCGGACCCATGGAGCTGTACCAGCTGAAGAGTTTTCTGGCCGTCGTGGCCGAACGCAACCTGACCCGCGCCGCGGAGAAGGTGTTCACGTCCGTGCCCGCCGTGAGCGCGCAGATCAAGGCGCTGGAGGAGGAGCTCGGGGTGCAGCTGTTCGAGCGCAGCTCGCGCGGCATGACCTTGACGTCCGCCGGGGAGAAACTCGCCGAGGAGGCCCGCCGCACGCTGGAGGCCGCGCAGCGCCTGCGGCACGCCGCCGCGCAGATCCGCGGCGACGTGCAGGGCGTGCTGCGCATGGGCACGGTCAGCGATCCGATCTCGCTGCGGCTGGGCGACGTGCTGGTCAAGCTGGCGGAGCGGCATCCCGGCATCGGCCTTCAACTGATGCAGCGCCTGTCGCTGCAGAGCGTGCAGGCGCTGCGCCAGGGCGAGGTCGATTGCGCCTACGTGCTTCACGACAGCGAGATCGCGGACGGGCTGGTCGTCAATCGCCTGCGGCGGATGGAGCTCGCGATCGCGGTGCCGCGCCGATTCGCCGATCGCGAGTGGCCGGTGTCGAGGGAGGCGCTGTTGTCGCTGCCCTGGATCGGCACTCCGGTGGTCTGCGGTCTGCGCGCCGCGGCGGAACGGCTGTTCCAGAGCGCCGGCCGCGAACCGCCGCACAGCCTGATGGCCGAGACCGAGTCCGCCGTGCGCGGCATGGTCGCGAGCGGGCTCGGGGCCGCGATTCTCCGGCTCGACCAGGCCCAGGCCGCCGCCGAGGCCGGCGAGCTGCGCATCTGGCCGCACTGGCAGGACGAGACCTGGCTGTGCTGGTTGCAGAAGGAAGGCCCCGAGGAACATGCGTTGACCGCGGTGCGGGAGCTGGTCGAGGAAGTCTGGCGGGACTGACGCGAGTCCAGGGGATTCTTTTTCGACCGACCGGTCGGGCTGCGATACTCCGTCGATCACAACGGAGACTGCATCGTGGAGACCCTGCAGATATCGACCGACGCGCGTGGCGTGGCCCGCGTGACGATGAACCGGCCCGAGGTGTTCAACGCCTTCGACGAAGCGATGATCGCGGCCCTCGATGCCGCCTTCGAGCGCCTCGGCCAGGACCCGGCCGTGCGGATCGTCGTGCTGGACGGCGCCGGCAAGGCCTTCAGCGCCGGCGCCGATCTCCAATGGATGACACGCGCCTCCGAGGCGACGCAGGCGTGGAACGTCGAGGACGCGCGGCGCTTCGCCGGCATGCTGGACCGCATCGCGCGCTGTCCGAAACCGACGATCGCGAAGGTCCACGGTGTGGCGCTGGGGGGCGGCGTCGGGCTGACGCTGGCCTGCGACATCGCCGTCGCTGCAGCCGGCGCGCAGTTCGCCGTCAGCGAGGCCCGGTTCGGCATCCTGCCGTCGGTGATCGGCCCCTACGTGATCAACGCGGTCGGCCCGCGCGAAGCGCGTCGGCTCGCGCTGACGGCCAGTCGCATTTCCGCCGCCGAGGCGCTGCGGATCGGCATGCTGCAGGAGGTCGTCGAGAGCGATGCGGCCGGCGGCCTCGATGGCGCCGTCGAGCGCTGGATCGCGGAGCTGCTGATGAACGGTCCGCAGGCGCAGGCGGAGATCAAGACGCTGTTCGCGCAACTGGAGGTGGGTCCGGTGACCGATCAGGTCCGCGAACTGACCGCCCAGACCATCGCCCGCGTGCGCATGGGCGCGGAGGCGAAGGAGGGCTTCGCCGCCTTCCTCGGCAAGCGGCCCGCGACCTGGGTGCCTCGCCCTGATTGATCGGCACCGGCACGAGCACCGGAACGCGAAAAAACGGAGACAGCAATGACGGAATCGACGGGATCCTGGCGCGTCGCGACAGTGCCGGCCGCAGAGGCGACGGTGGCGGTGATCGGCGCGGGCGTGATGGGCGCGGGCATCGCGCAGGTGGCGGCGCAGGCCGGCCATCCGGTCCGGCTGATGGACCTGCGCGAGGGCGCCGCGGTCGCGGCGATCGCGCAGATCGGCAAGGCGCTCGACGGCCTCGTGACCAAGGGCCGCATGGAAGCGGCGGAGCGCGAGGCGGTGATGGGCCGGCTCTCGCCGGCCGCCGCGGCCGAGGAATTGAAGGAGGCGGCCCTCGTGATCGAGGTGATCGTCGAGAAGCTCGAGCCGAAGCAGGCGTTGCTGCGCGAGCTCGACGCAGTGTTGGCGCCCGATGCGCTCATCGCCTCCAACACGTCGTCGATCAGCATCACCGCGCTGGCGAACGGGATGGCGACGCCGCGCCGTCTGGTCGGCATGCACTTCTTCAATCCTGTGCCGCTGATGAAGCTGGTGGAGGTCATCTGGGGCGCCGAGACGGACCCCTCCGCCGCCGAGGCGATCGAACAGCTGTCGCGCCGCTGGGGCAAGACGCCGGTGCACGCGAAGTCGACGCCGGGGTTCATCGTGAACCGCATCGCGCGGCCGTATTACGCCGAGACGCTTGTGCTGTTGCAGGAACAGGCCGGCTCACCCGCGCAGCTGGATCGCGCGTTGCGCGGCGCGGGTTTCCGCATGGGACCTTGCGAGTTGATGGACCTGATCGGGCACGACACCAACTACCTGGTGACGCAGTCGGTGTTCGAGGCCAACTACGGCGACAAGCGCTATCAGCCGTCGCTGGTGCAGAAGGCCTTGGTCGACGGCGGTCGACTGGGACGCAAGTCCGGCAAGGGCTTCTATGACGGCGTGCCGACTTCAACGTCGACCTCGACCTCATCCCCGACGTCGCCGGCTGAAACCGCCAGCGACGCGGACGTCGGTGCGGTCACGCTGTCGGGACAGGGCGCGTTGGTGGAACGCCTTGGCCACTGGATGACGACGCGAGGCGTCGCGTTCGAGCACGACACGGCCGCCGACTGGACCGGTGTCGCCATCGACGGTCTCCAGTTGCACTTCACGCGCGGACGCTGTGCCGCGCAGTTGGCGCACGAACGCCGCCAGCCCGGTCTGGCGGTGATCGACTGGCCGCCGGCGCCGGATCGCATCGATGGTCTGGCCATCGCGTTCGCCCCGCGTGTCGAAGCCGCGTCGCAGGCACTCGCCGCAGCGCTGCTGCGCCGCCTCGGCTGGGAGCCACTGGTGCTGCGCGACGTGCCGGGTCTTGCCGTCGCGCGGACGATCGCCATGCTGGTCAACGAGGGCGCCGATGCAGTCTGGCAAGGCGTCTGCGACGAGGCAGGCGCCGATACGGCGATGAAGCTCGGCGTCAACTATCCGGCGGGGCCCTTCGAATGGCTCGCGCTGCTCGGGGCGCCGGTCGTCGTGGACATGCTGGACGGCCTCTTCGGCGCGTACCGCAGCGAGCGCTACCGCGTCAGCCCGCTGTTGCAGCACCGCAGTTGGGGTTGACCGAGCACAGCCGGCGGGAGCCGGGGGCCCCGGGCCTCATAAGTCCCAAAATCGGCCCGGGGCCCCCGGCTCCCCCCGGCTCGACGCACCGAGCTGGGCACCGTGCCGCATGAAAAAAGCGACCCTCGGGTCGCTTTCTCAGTGGCGCTTCTGGACGCTGCAGCCTCAGAGCAGCATGCGGAGGTGAGCTTGCGCCTGCAGCAGCGGCGGCAGGCAGTGCTCGACCATCTGCTCCATGCTCATGCGGGTCGCGTGAACGCTGATGGCCATCGCGGCGACGGTGTCACCCTTGTAGTTCTTCAGCGGCACGGCCACCGAGCGCAGGCCTTGTTCCAGCTCCTGGTCGATCAGCGCGTAACCCTGCGCGCGGGCACGGGCGATCTCGATGCGCAGGCGCTCCGGATGCGTGATCGTGTGCGGGGTCAGCGCGGTCAGTTCCTGGCGGGCGATGAAGGCGTCGACTTCCGCCTGCGGTTGCGCCGCCAGCAGCACGCGGCCGTTGCCGGTGCAGTAGGCCGGCACGCGGGTGCCCGGCTGCAGCGTCGGAGAGACCACGCGACCTGCGCTCGTCGCCGAGATGCAGATCACGTCGTTGCCATCCAGCACGCCGGCCGACGAGGCTTCCTTCATCGCGTACGCCAGCTTGTGCAGCTCGGGTTCGATGATGCGCGGCAGGCGGGCGGAGTGCATGTAGCTCTGGCCCAGGCGCAGCACCTTCGGGGTCAGCGCGAACATCTTGCGGTCCTGCGAGACGAAGCCCAGGTGGGTCAGCGTCAGCAGGTAGCGGCGGGCGGCTGCGCGGGTCAGGCCGGTGCGGCCGGCGACCTCGCTGATGGTCAGTCTGGGACGTTCCTGATCGAAGGCCTCGATCACGGCCAGACCTTTTTCCAGGCCTGCCACCAGGTCGCGCTTCAGCGGACCGGTACGGACTTCAGCGTCAGGGGCGGGGACGACCGCTTGAATCGCGGTCAGTTCATCATCAAAGGCTCGTGCAGCGGACATGGCGGGGGAGGGAGGACGTGCGTTTGACGCCCAAATCTGCTGGGCGTAAGCAGGTGATGTCCACGACTATAGGGACAACCCTGTGAAGAATGTTTGCCAGGGCAAATGTTTTATCCGCAAATCGCACGCTTGTGCATCAATTTGGTGCATTTTCTGTGCAGAACGCCCCACCACCTGGAGCAGGCGGTGTGAATGGGCGTTCAGCGGGAAAAAGGTGCGCGAAACCGCGGTCGGTGGTCGCTAAGCAGGCGGTCAATAGTCAGACATCATGCTTGTCACCGCATACCCTACATATATGAGCGGTATGCGCCATCAAACCGAGTCAGTATCACACGCGATGTGCGATTGGCGCCTACGTGGTCCTACGTGCGCCCATGACGATTTCTCTGTCGCCCCCAACTTTTGGCTATAGGTCGCGCAGCAATGGCCTCGACCTGAAGCGCTCCCGCGCTGCACCAAAATGAGGTCCGACAACCCGGGCGATTGCTGGAATCTTCCCGGGTACCGCGGCGCCCGGGTTCCACCATGAACGGGGGACAGGGCGCCGGGCTGCACCGGCGCCCCGGGCGGTCAGACGCGCTCGACCACGACCGCGATGCCCTGGCCCACGCCGATGCACATGGTGCACAGCGCATAGCGACCCTGGATGCGATGGAGCTGATTGATCGCTGTGGTGATCAACCGCGCCCCGCTGGCGCCGAGCGGGTGTCCCAGCGCGATCGCGCCGCCGTTGGGGTTCACGCGCGGGTCGTCGTCGCGGAGGCCAAGATCGCGCAAGACCGCCAGCCCTTGAGCGGCAAAGGCTTCGTTCAACTCGATGACGTCCATCTGGTCCAGCGTCAGCCCGACTTGCGCGAGGACCTTGCGGGTCGCAGGGGCCGGGCCGATGCCCATGATGCGGGGCGCGACGCCGGCCGTCGCCATGCCGAGCACGCGCGCCCGCGGGGTCAGGCCGTGCCGGGCGATTGCGGCTTCACTCGCCATCAGCAGCGCGCAGCTGCCGTCGTTGACGCCGGACGCGTTGCCGGCGGTCACGCTGCCGTCCGGCCGGACCACGCCCTTGAGCTTGCTCAGCGCCTCCAGGCTGGTCTCGCGCGGGTGCTCGTCCTGGCGCACGACCACCGGCTCGCCCTTCTTCTGGGGAATGGTGACCGCGCAGATCTCGGCGTCGAAGAAGCCGCTGCGCTGCGCCGCCAGCGCCTTGGTCTGACTCGCCAGGGCCATGCGGTCCTGCGCCTCGCGCTGAATGCCGAAATCCACGGCGACGTTTTCGGCCGTCTCCGGCATCGCATCGACGCCGTACTGCGCCTTCATCTTGGGATTGATGAAACGCCAGCCGATGGTGGTGTCGTAGATCGCAGCGGCGCGGGAAAAGGCGGACTCCGCCTTGGGCATGACGAAGGGCGCGCGGCTCATGCTCTCGACGCCGCCGGCGATCATCAGCTGGGCCTCGCCGGCGCGGATGGCCCGGGCGGCACTGCCGACGGCGTCCATGCCGGAGCCGCACAGCCGGTTCAGCGTCACGCCGGCCACCTCGATCGGCAGGCCGGCCAGCAGGGCGGACATGCGCGCGACGTTGCGGTTGTCCTCGCCGGCCTGATTGGCGCATCCGTAGAACACGTCATCGAGCGCTTCCCAGTCCAGCGACGGATGGCGCGACATCAAGGCCTGGATCGGCACCGCGCCCAGATCATCCGCGCGGACCGACGACAGGGCGCCGCCGTAACGCCCGAACGGGGTGCGCTGCGCGTCGCAGATGAAGGCGTGCATGAAAAGTCTCCTGTATCTTTATGAGAATGCGAGGTTCGAGGGATCATAGGGGGGCGCAGGAAAAACCTGTGACAAGTTGCACGGTCCCCTCAGGATCGTGCGCAACACCGTACGGTTGACGCGCTTTTGATTTAAGTTGCGCCCCTCCGCAGCCGAAGCTGCTGACGAGGGCGTCCGAACCGGGACGCGGAACTACAAGAATGAAGGACAGATCGGCCGATCCGCTCATCGATGTGAACCAGCTGAAAGTGGGGATGTTCATTCATCTCGACCTCGGCTGGATGTCGCATCCGTTTCCGCTCAGCAGTTTCAAGCTGAGCTCGGAAGAGCAGCTGCTGATCCTGCGCCGTCTGGGGCTGAAGCAGGTGCGCTGGAGTCCGGGCAAGAGCGATCTGCCGCTGGAGGCGACGCCGATGCCGGCACCGACCCCCGCCTCGGCTGTCGTCGAAGAGAACCGCAGTGCCGAGGACGAGGTGCGCGAACGCCATCGCCGCCTGCTGGCCGAGCAGCGCGACGCGCTGCTGCTGTGCGAGCGTCAGTATGCCGAGGCCGCCACCGCCCTGCGTGATCTGATGGACCTGGTGCCGCGCGAGCCGACCGACGCACGCGACCGGTCCTCCGCGCTGTCCCGCGCGCTGCTGGACAAGATGCTGGTCGAAGGCGACATCAACATCCGCCTGCTCAATGAAGGGGCGGGCGACCGCGGCACCGCACACGCGCTGAACGTCGCCGTGATCGCCATGCTGCTGGGTCGGGCCTTCGGCCTGGGCCGCGACGAGATGCTGGACCTGGGCCAGGGCGCGCTGCTGCACGACGTCGGCAAGATGGATCTGACGGCGCGTTTCCGCCATCGTGATGACAGTTTCACCGCCGCCGAGGTGGCCGCCTATCAGCAGCACGTCGCCAAGGGCGTGGTGCTGGGGCAGAAGATGGGCATCGGCGCGGGCCCGCTGTTGATCATCGCGCAGCATCATGAACATGCCGACGGCAGCGGCTTCCCGCAGCGTCTGAACGCCGACCGCATGAGCATCGGCGCCCGCATCGTGGCGCTCGTCAACCGCTTCGACGGGCTGTGCAATCCGCTGCTCAGCTCCAAGGCGATGACGCCGCACGAGGCCCTGTCGCTGATGTTCGCGCAGGGGCGCAGCCGTTTCGACGCGACCATGCTCAACGCCTTCATCCGGATGATGGGCGTGTATCCGCCGGGCTCCGCGGTGCAGCTGACCGACGACCGCTACGCGCTGGTCGTGGCCGTCAATTCGTCGCGTCCGCTCAAGCCCCGGGTCATGGTCCACGATCCCAAGGTGCCGCGCGAGGAAGCGCTGGTGCTGAACCTGGAAGAGCTGCCCGATCTCGGCATCCGTCGCAGCGTCAAGCCGCAGCAACTGCCGCGCGCCTCGCTGGACTACCTGAGCCCGCGCAGCCGCATCGCCTACTTCTTCGAGTCCGCCGGCCCGCTGTCCTCGCCCCCCGGGGAGATGGCCGCGTGACGCTCACGACCCGAGCCTCCGCCGCGTCCACCGCGGCGGTCAATCCTGCGTTCCTGCCGCTGATCGACGGGCTGCAGGAGGCGGTGTGGCTCGTGGACGCGCGCACGCACCAGGTGATCGCGGTCAACCACGCATCGCAGCAGCTGCTCGGATTTCAGGTCAAGGACCTGGTCGGGAGCAGCGTCGAATCGCTGGCCGCCACGCCGGAGGACGCGCTGTTCTGGATGGACGCCGCCATCGGCCGCCGCGAGAGCTTGCACACCGACACCATGATGCGCCACGCCGACGGGCGCATGCTGTGGATCTCGCGGCGCATCAGCCATGTCGCGCAGGCCCAGGGCGACGGCCTGTGGCTGATCGCGATGCGCGACCAGACCCAGCAGCGGCAGCATGACGAGGAGCGTGAGACGCTGCTCGCCGAATTGCGGGCCACGCTCGAATCGACGGCGGACGGCATCCTGGTCACGGACCTGGCCGGACGGATCCGCAGCTTCAACCAGCGACTGGCGTCGCTGTGGGGCATCCCGGAAGACCTGCTCAATGACCGCAACGACGACGCCGTGCAGGCCTGGATGCGGCGCAGCGTCGTCGACGGCGCCGCCTATGCGATGCGGCTCGGTGCGATCCAGGAATCGCCGTTGCTGCATACCAGCGACAACCTCAAGCTGATCGACGGTCGCGTCCTCGAGCGCGTGTCCCTGCCGCAGTGGAGCCGGGGCCGGCCGATCGGTCGTGTGTATTCGTTCCGCGACCTCAGTGAGAAGCTGGCCGCGCATCAGCGCATCGAGGAGCTGTCGCACAACGACATGCTCACCGGGCTGCCGAACCGCCGCGCGCTGATGGAGCGCGTCGACTACGCGCAGGCGATGGCCCGTCGCGAGACGACGCCGTTCGCGCTGCTCAACGTCGACCTCGACCGCTTCAAGCAGATCAACGACACGCTGGGCCATTCGTACGGCGATCGCGTGCTGAAGGAAGTCGCGCTGCGCTTGAAGGAATCGCTGCGCGAGGTCGACACCGTCGCGCGGCTCGACGGCGATGAATTCGCGCTGCTGGTCCACCAGGCCGACGCCCGCGGTGCGGAACATGCGGCGCGTCGCGTCCAGGAGGCGATGTCGAGGCCGTTCTGTTTCGACACGCTGAGTTTCACCGTCACCTGCAGCATCGGCATCGCGCTGTTCCCCGGCGATGGCGCCAGCGCCGAGGAACTGCTGGCCAGCGCCGAGCGTGCGATGCATTGGGTCAAGGAAAGCGGACGCAGCGCGTTCCGTTTCCACCAGCCGCGCAAGGATGTGGACCTGCTGTCGCGCATGCGGCTGGACCACGCGATGCGCCAGGCGCTGCAGGAACATGAATTCCGCCTGCACTTCCAGCCGCAGGTCTCGCTGGAGACCGGCGAGCTCGTCGGCGCGGAGGCGCTGATCCGCTGGCGCGATCCGCTGCGCGGCGACGTTCCGCCGTCCGAGTTCATCCCCGTGGCGGAGGAGAGCGGCTTCATCGTCTCGATCGGCCAGTGGGTGCTGCAGCAGGCGGTGGCGCAGGCCGCGGCCTGGCTCCAGAAGGGGCTGCGCGTGCCGGTGGCGGTCAACGTGTCGGCGCTGCAGTTCCAGCAGACGCAGTTCGTCGAACAGGTGGCGCAGGCCTTGCGCGCCTATGACCTGCCGCCGTCGCTGCTGGAGCTTGAACTGACCGAGTCCGTGCTCCTGCGCGACGCCGAGGAAGCCTTGCACCGGATGGAAGCGCTGTCGGAGCTGGGCGTGCTGATGTCGATCGACGACTTCGGCACCGGCTATTCGAGCCTGGGCTATCTGAAGCGTTTCCCGATCCAGCGGCTCAAGATCGACCGGAGCTTCGTCCACGGGTTGCCGGGCGACGCCAGCGACGCCGGCATCGTCAACGCGATCGTGCAGATGGGGCGTGCGCTCAATCTGAAGGTCATCGCCGAGGGCGTCGAGACCGAGGCGCAACGTGATTTCCTGGCGCGCTGCGGTTGCCACGAATACCAGGGATTCCTGTGCGCGCCGGCGCTGGAAACGCGCGCCTTCGAGGAGCGCCAGGTCCAGATCGCCGCGCAGGCCGAAGCCGGCAAGTTGGCGCGTGAGCAGGTCGCCGCCGTGCCGCGCGCCGCGCGCGCATCCGTCCACCTGCTTCGCGGCGGCTGATCCCCACCGCGCCGCGGGCGCATCGGGATCGACCCGGAGGGGGCGTGCGGCGGGGTCGGGAGACCTCTCCACTGCCTCGCGCACGAGAGCGGCACAATGCGCCGATGGCCGCCGTCGCCGGCCGGGAGACACGCATGCTGTACAAATTCAAGTCGAAGGCGGGGGCTGACGTCATCATGTTGGCCGCCCATGGCGATCAGGCGCTGCAGGCCCTGGGCCGCGGACCTGCGCCGCAGGGGATTCTCCAGGCGTCCGACCTGGCCGGGCTGATCGCGCACGGCGAGGCCGCCATCGCAGAAGAACAGCAGGCCCACGACCGCGCCGTCGAGCAGGCCCAAGCCGAAGGTCGCAAGCCGCCGCCCAAGCCCGAGGTCACGCTGCGCCAGCGGCTGTGGCCGCTGCTTGAGCTGATGCGTGCCGCGCAGGCCGCCAACACGGATGTGGTCTGGGGCGTCTGAGTGGACTCGACCCTGATCCTGGCGATCCGCCACGGCGAAACTGCCTGGAACCGCGAAGGCCGACTCCAAGGCCATCTGAATCTCCCGCTGAACGCGTTGGGCGAGCGCCAGGCCGAACGGCTCGGCGCCGCGCTGGCGGACCATCCGATCGACGCGATCTATGCGAGCGACCTGGACCGCGCGGCGGTGACGGCCCGGCACCTGGCGGCACCGCACGGGCTGGCGGTCCGCCTCGACGAGCGACTGCGGGAGCGCGCCTTCGGCATCCACGAGGGCAAGCTCTGGACCGAGATCGAGTCCGGATTCCCCGAGGACGCCCTGCGTTGGCGGCGGCGTGATCCCGACTTCGAGCCGCCCGGCGGGGAAAGTCTGGTCACGCTCTACGCCCGCTGCATCGCGGTCGTGTCCGAGCTGGCCGCGGCCCATGCGGGGCAGACGATCGCGATCGTGGCGCACGGCGGTGTGATGGACTGCCTCTACCGCGCGGCAACCCGCATCGATCTGCAGGCGCCGCGCAGCTGGGTCCTGGGCAACACGAGCATCAACCGGCTGCTGCATTCGCCGCAAGGATTCAGCCTGGTCGGATGGAACGACGACCAGCATCTGCAAGGCCTGACCCTGGATGATCCCGGCGTGCCGGGTTTCATGCCTGCCGCCACGGCGACCGCCCGGGCCTGAGCGCGGGATGGCCAGCTCCCACGAGGGCTGGCGGCCGCCAACATCGACAGAAGCGCCGCACCGAGCGCTCATCGAGGAGACACATGACCGACGCACAGATCATCGTGCTGGCAACGCCGGTGTTCTTCGCCCTGATCGGGCTCGAATACTGGATCGGCCTGCGCCGCGGGCGCAACACCTATCGCCTGAACGACGCGGTGAGCAGCATCGCGCTGGGGATGCTCAGCCAGGTGGTGGGCGTGCTGACCAAGCTCTTCACGCTGGGCATCTACACCTGGGTCTTCGAGCGCGCGGCGCTGACCCGCCTGGATGCGGGCGCGTGGTGGGTCTGGCTGCTGGGACTGCTGCTGTACGACTTCCTCTACTACTGGCACCACCGGCTCGGCCACACGACCGCGCTGTTGTGGGCTGCGCACGCCGTCCACCACCAGAGCGAGGACTACAACCTCTCCACCGCCCTGCGCCAGACCGGCAGTGGCTGGCTGGTCGGCTGGCTCTTCTACATGCCGATGGCGATCCTCGGCTTCCCGCCGCTGGTGTATGCCGTGGTCGCGTTGATCGACCTGCTGTACCAGTTCTGGGTTCACACCCAGCAGATCGGCAAGCTCGGCTGGTTCGACCGGTGGTTCTGCTCTCCCTCCAACCATCGCGTGCATCACGCCGTCAACGATCCCTATCTTGATCGCAATTACGGCGGAATCCTCGTCATCTGGGACCGCTTGTTCGGCAGCTTCCAGGAAGAGCTGGATCGCGAGCCCTGTGTCTACGGGACCCGCGATTCGCTGCAGAGCTGGAACCCGTGGACCGCCAACGTCCAGGTGTACGCCAAGCTGCTGGCCAAGACCCGGCGCACGCCGCGTTGGCGGGACAAGCTGCGCCTGTGGTGGGAGCCCGCACACTGGGAACCCGGCGTCGGTGCCCGCATAGCGCCCGGATACGACCCGCACACGAGGCCGCTGTTCGACCCGAAGGTTGCGTCCTCGCACGCCTGGGCGGCGGGGGCGATGTTCCTGCTGCTGCTCGGCGCGGTCGCGCTGTTCCTCTGGAATGCCCATCGGCTCGGCCCCATCGCGCAGATCGTCGTGCTGGCCGGACTCCTGGCGGGCCAGGTGCTGACGGCACGTCTGCTATCACCCGCCAGCCCTCTGGTTCACCCCTAACGGGGAACTGTTGCAATTTTGCGTCGGGCGTTATGGGTGCGTGCAACGCACTTCTATACTCCGCACACCTTGCAGTAAAGCCATTGAGCCAGACCGGCTGAAACCTCCAACTGGATGAAGGTGGGTATGAAAAAGATTGCATTCGCTGCGGCCATCGCGGCTCTTTCCGCTCCCGTGTTCGCGCAGAGCTCCGTCACGCTCTGGGGTCGCATCAACACCTCGGTGGAAAGCATCAAGACCGGCAACAACGACCGCGTCGCTTCGGTGATCAACAACAACTCCCGCCTGGGTTTCAAGGGCACGGAAGACCTCGGCAGCGGCTTGAAGGCCAGCTTCGCCCTGGAACATGGCCTGAACTCCGACGACGGCCGCCAGACCAACTCGGCGTTCTGGAACCGTGAAGCCAGCGTGCAGCTGGCCGGCGACTTCGGCGCGATCCGTCTGGGCCGCTGGACCCCGGGCTCGTACTACGCCACCGCCGACTACGTGTCGATGCACAACCATGACACCGGCACGTCGGAAGACAAGCTGTACTCCGGTGCCGGCTTCACGCAGACCAACAAGGTCGGTTACTTCACCCCGAACGTCGGCGGCTTCAACGGCGAGTTCACGCTGCACGCCGGCGAGGGCGTCGACCCCCGCGGCTACGACGTCGCGCTGAACTACGACCAGGGCCCGATGCACCTGGGCGCTGGCTACAGCAAGCAAGGTTCGGCCAAGCAGTACGCGATCCGCGGCCTGTATGAACTGGGCGCCTTCACCTTCGGCGGCTACGCGCAACGCGAAGAGTCGGGCACGCCGCAATCGCCGGGCGCGAAGGACTCGCGTTGGATCGGCCGCGCCGCCGTGATGTACACGCTGGGCCAATCGGAATTCCACCTGAACGTCGGTGGCACCAAGGCTGGCGCCTACTCGTTCAACAACGGTCGCAACGGTGGCAAGCAATACACCGTGGCCTACAACTACAACCTGAGCAAGCGCACCAAGGTGTACGCGTTCTACACCGCCGTGGACGCTTCCACGGCGAACAAGCGCGACGACCTGAGCTCGTTCGCCCTGGGCGTCCGCCACAACTTCTGATCTCCGGATCTGGAAGCAGAAAGGCGCTCTTCGGAGCGCCTTTTTTCATTGTTGCTGCTGTGCCGCGCGCTGCGACCCCGGTGGTCGATGAGCCTGCCATCGGCAGGCCCGAAGCGCGCTATTCGAGCTCGAACAGCTGCCCCGCCTGCTTCGGCGGTGCGACGCCGAGGTGGCGATAAGCCGCCAGCGTCGCGATCCGCCCCCGCGGCGTGCGTTGCAGGAAGCCCTGCTGGATCAGGTAGGGCTCGATCACGTCCTCGATGGTGCCGGGCTCCTCACCGATGGCCGCGGCGACGTTGTCCAGGCCCACCGGTCCGCCGTCGAACCGGTGCACGACCGCCTCCAGCAGCTTGCGGTCCATCAGGTCGAAGCCCAACGGGTCGACATCCAGCATCGCCAGCGCTTTTTCGGCGATGTTGCGGGTGATGGTGCCGTCCGCCTTGACGTCCGCATAGTCGCGGACGCGGCGCAGCAGCCGGTTCGCGATCCGCGGCGTGCCGCGCGACCGGCGCGCGACTTCGAGCGCGCCCTCCGGATCCATCGGCGCGCCGAGCAGCGCGGCAGACCGGGTCACGATGCGCTGGAGTTCCTCGGCCGTGTAGAACTCCAGCCGCGCCACGATGCCGAAGCGGTCGCGCAGCGGGTTGGTCAGCATGCCGGCGCGTGTGGTCGCGCCGACCAGGGTGAACGGCTGCAGGTCGAGCTTGATCGAACGGGCCGCCGGGCCTTCGCCGATCATGATGTCGATCTGGTAGTCCTCGAGCGCCGGATACAGGATCTCCTCGACGACCGGGGACAGCCGGTGGATCTCGTCGATGAAGAGCACGTCATTGCGCTCGAGGTTGGTCAGGATCGCCGCCAGGTCCTTGGGTTTCTCCAGCACCGGACCGCTGGTCTGGCGCAGGTTGACGCCCAGTTCCGCGGCGACGATGTGGCTCAGCGTGGTCTTGCCCAATCCAGGCGGTCCGAACAGCAGCACGTGGTCGAGCGCCTCACGGCGCTTCTTCGCGGCGCCGATGAAGATCTCCAACTGCTCCCGCGCCTTGGCCTGGCCGACGTACTCGTCGAGCAGCTTGGGACGCAGCGCGCGCTCGATCGCATCCTCGTTCGGCGACGTGGGTTGTGCGCTGATGAGTCGGGCCTGCTGCGGCGCGGGCGTGAAGTCGTCGGTCTGGATGCTCATGGTGGGAGAGTACGCCGCGCGCGTGGATTCATGACAGGTGCTTCATCGCCAGCTTGATGCCCTCGCTGACGCCGATGTCCGATGGCAGCGTCTTCAGCGCGCTGCCGGCTTCCTTCTCGCTGTAGCCCAGCGCGACCAGCGCCTGCAGGATGTCGGCCTGCGCGTCGTTGGCCACGGACACCGGCAGCGAGAGGTCCGGGCTCAGCTTGCCCTTGAGCTCCAGCAGCAATCGCTCGGCCGTCTTCTTCCCGATGCCCGGCACCTTCACCAGCCGGCCGGCTTCCTGCTTGGAGACGGCCTGCGCCAGATCCCCGACCGACATGCCCGACAGCAGGGAGAGCGCCATCTTCGGACCGACGCCGCTGATCTTGATCAGCAGGCGGAAGGTGCTGCGCTCCTCGGCGGTGAGAAATCCGAAGAGGACGTGCGCATCCTCGCGGATGCTCAGGTGCGTCAACAGCGTGGCGCGTTCGCCCAGGCCGGGCAGGTTGAAGAAGGTGCTCATCGGCACGTCGACTTCGTAGCCGACGCCTTGCACGTCGATGACAACCTGCGGGGGCGATTTTTCCGCGATGACGCCGGTGAGCTTGCCGATCATGGGCGCGGATTATCCGCGTTCGTCGACGCTTAGACGGCGATCTGCTGGATATTTGTCCAGTATTTTCCCGCGGCGAGCGATCCTGCCTCGGGAGCCGGCGCCCTGGGCGCTCAGTTCCTGCCGAAAAGACCCAGGCGCTGGGCCTCCAGCGCGGCCTCGGCGCGCGAACTCACGTTCAGCTTGCGGTAGATCTGCTTCACGTAGTCGGCGATCGTGTGGCGCGACAGACCCAGCTGCACGCCGATCTCCGGCAGCGTGAAGCCCTTCGCGACGCGCAGCAGGACTTCCGTCTCGCGGTCGGTCAGCGACACCTCGTGCAGCACCTGCGCGGCCTGCGGCCGGCGTTGCGAGGTGAAGTAGGCGATGACCTTGCGCGCGATCGACGGGGACAGCGGCGGTTCGCCCTGGCTGATGCGCTGCAACTGCTCGACCAGCAGCTCGCGAGACTGCTCCTTGAGCAGATAGCCGAAGGCGCCGGCCTGCAGGGCGGGGAAGAGGTGTTCGTCGTCGTCGTGGATGGTGACGATGACCGACTGGACCTCGGGCTGCTTCTCGCGCAGCGCGGAGATCACGTCGACGCCGGACCCGTCCGGCAGGCCCAGGTCCAGCAGCGCCAGCGTGAAGCGCTGCGAGTTGACCTGCTGCAGCGCGTCCTGCACCCGCGAGCACTCGGTGACGACCGCGTTGGCGAAGACCTGCTTGACCAGGACCTTGAGCCAGGCGCGGATTTCGGGAATGTCTTCGAGGAGCAGGATGTGGTTCATGGCGCGGATTCTTGCTCAGGATTGTCGTGCGGGCGGAGTGCCCGCTGACTTCCTGCAACAGTACGGCTTTCTCGGGGGGCTGACCATCCTGATCAACGCCGGACTGTGGCGCCAGCGGCAATGGATCACGGGAGATCGCGATCAGCGCGTGATCAAAGGGGGATCGTGAGCCGGATGACGGTGCCCCAACCGGGACCCGATTCGACCAGGCACTGGCCATGCATCTGCTTGGCGCGGGCCTTCATGCTGGCCATGCCGTGTCCCTTGTCCAGGCGACCCTCGAGCTCGAGCGGGATGCCCTGGCCGTTGTCCTGGATCACCACCGAGAAATAGCCGTCCTGCGCCGAGCAGCTGATCACGCAGTGCGTGGCGCCGCTGTGCTTGATGATGTTGCTGACCGATTCGCGCAGGATGCGCGTCGTCTGCACGTAGGCACGGGCGGGGAAGGTGTGCTCGATGTCCTCGGCGGGCGACTTCCACTCGGCCAGGATGTTGGCCTGGGCCAGGCGCGAGACCACTTCGGCACGCCAGTCCCCAAGCGCATCGAGCAGTTGCACCGGCTTGCCGGTCAGGCCGCGCACGGACAGCCGCATCTCCTCCAGCGCTTCGCGCGCGAGCGTTGAGATCCGGTCCGATTCGCTGGTGTGCACGATGGTCAGCAGCTTGGCGCCGAGGTCGTCGTGGAGGTCGGCGGCGATGCGCTTGCGCTCGCGTTCGGTGACCTGCTCCAGCTTGGTCTCCGCGACCTGATCGAAATGGCGCTCCAGTTCGGCGATGCGCTCCTGCAGGCGCAACTCGCCTTGCAGGACGGCGAGCTCGGACTGCGTGAGCGCGCGGGCGAACTCGCGCACGCGATGCAGGCCCAGGCCCAGCAGGCACAGCGGGCCGAGGATGCCGGCCAGGCCGCTGCCCGGCAAGCTCCAGGCCGTCAGGACCGCGAACGCGCCGAAGCCGATCAGCACACAGCTGAGGATGAAGTCGGACCGCGGGTAGCGCTCCTCCAAGGTCGGCAGGAACATGTCCTGCCAGAGATGCCAGAGGTGCCAGGCCATCGCCACGAGCAGCTGCGCGCCCAGCCACCAGAGCGCGAAGGCGGCGATGCGCGTGGCCGGTACCGGCAGCAGCAGCGCGGCGGGAAAGAGCAGCGCCTGGGCCAGCAGGGCGCGGTGCATGCGGCGGTCCCGTCGCCGCATCCGTCGCATCAAGTAGTGCACCGCGGACCAGAGCAGCCACGGCGCCAGGATCACCGCGATCCCCGTGCGCCACGACGACAGCGGCGCGAGACCCACCATGACGACCCATCCCGGCATCAGGACGAGCAGCCAGGAGATATGGCGCTGGGCGCGTCGTTGCCAGATCAGCAGTCCCAGCACGAAGGCCATCAGCACCAGCGCGGACTGCAGGCCGTAGGCGAGCTGCGGGGCGAGCCTCGTCCACAAGGTGGCGAAGGAGCCGGCGGTGACGTCGGAGCCGGCGACCGCGGCACCGGCCACTTGCGCGAGGCAGACCGGCACGGCCAATGTCAGCGCGGCCGCGGCGCCGAACGCCGCAGGCCTGGAGCCCCCCTGCGCCGGCACGGCATCCCTGGGGCCGGCAGCGTCTCCTTGTTGTTCCGTGGTCCGGTGCATGGGGGGCGATTGTGCAGGCGCGGCAAGCGCGCCGCGCACCGGCGCGCGACAATACCGTCCTCAACCCCCCTGAATACGGAGCCTTCTCCGCTTGAACCTGCGCCACGCCTTCACCCCCGCCGACAACCGTCGCCTGTCGCACCTGTGCGGCCCGCTGGACGAGCATCTCCGCCAGATCGAGGCGGCGCTGAGCGTGCGCATCACCCATCGCGCCGAGCACTTCAACATCGAGGGCGACCGCGCGCCGGCGCAGCGCACGGTGGCCTTGCTCGAGTCGCTCTACGCGCGGGCCGACCGGGCGATTCCCGGCGAGACCCTGCGACTGGCGATCGTCGAGGCGGCCAACGACGTGGTCGCGCGGACGAAAGCCGCCAACGGCGGGAACACGGGCGGCCCGGGCGGCCCGGGCGGCCCGGAGGGCCCGGACGACAACGGCGTCGTGCTGCGCACCCGTCGCGCCGACTTGGCCGGTCGCACCGGCAACCAGCATCTCTACCTGCGCAGCATCCTGTCGCACGACATCAGCTTCGGCATCGGGCCGGCGGGCACGGGCAAGACCTTCCTCGCGGTGGCCTGCGCGGTGGATGCGCTGGAGCGCTCGACCGTGCAGCGCATCATCCTGACGCGGCCGGCGGTCGAGGCCGGCGAGCGGCTGGGCTTCCTGCCCGGCGACCTGACGCAGAAGGTCGATCCGTACCTGCGGCCGCTCTACGACGCGTTGTACGACCTGATGGGCTTCGATCGCGTGACCAAGGCGTTCGACAAGGGCCAACTGGAGATCGCGCCGCTGGCCTTCATGCGGGGACGCACCTTGAATCACGCCTTCGTCATCCTCGACGAGGCGCAGAACACGACGCCCGAGCAGATGAAGATGTTCCTGACACGCATCGGTTTCGGCAGCAAGTGCGTGGTGACCGGCGACACCAGCCAGATCGACCTGCCGCGCGGCATGCGCAGCGGTCTGGTCGACGCCGAGCAGGTGCTGGACGACGTCGAGGGCATCGCGATCACGCGCTTCACACGCGCGGACGTCGTCCGTCATCCGCTGGTGGCACGCATCGTGCAAGCCTACGAGGACCAGACGGAGGCGCTGGCGCGCGAGGAAGCGCGCGCGGAAGAGGCGCATCGCGCCCAGTTCGCCGAGGAACGCGAGGAGCGCCGCCTGCGTGCGCTGCGCTTGCGCGAAGAGGCACTGCGCTTCGAAGAGGCGCCTCCGCCGCTCGCGCCGCCGGCTGAGCCCGTGAAGAAAGCCGCCGCCAGGAAGCCGGCGGCCAAGCCCGCTGCGAAGAAGACGGCCGCCAGGAAACCCGCCGCAGCAAAGCCTGCCACAAGGAAGCCCGCGGTCAAGTCCACGCGCAAGGGAGCCTCGCGATGAGCCGTCCGGCGCTGAGCCTCTCGTTGCAATTCGCCGATCCGCGCCACAAGGCGCTGCTGCCGCGGCACAAGGTGATCCGCTGGATGCGCGCGGCGCTGGAGCTGCCCGGCGAGATCACGGTCCGCATCGTCGATGCGGAGGAAGGGCAGTCGCTCAACCGCGAATACCGGTCCAAGGATTACGCGACCAACGTGCTGACTTTTGACTACACGCACGAGCCGGTCGTCGCCGCGGACCTGGTGATCTGCGCCGAGGTCGTCGAACGCGAGGCGAAGGAGATGGGCCTGGACCTCGCGGCGCATTACGCGCACATGTTGGTCCACGGCACGCTGCACGCGCAGGGCTACGACCACGAGGCAGACGACGAGGCCGAGTTCATGGAGGCGCGCGAGACCGAGGTCATGATCGGGCTCGGCTTCGCCGATCCCTACGTCAAGCGCTGAGCGCTACTGCTGCGTGCCCAGGTAGCGCTTGCGCCAGAAGAAGGCGCCGAGCAGGAGGGCGGTCACGACCATGACGCCCACGGCGATCCAGAAGCCGGTGGCCCGGTGGATCAGCGGCAGGGTGTCGAAGTTCATGCCGAAGACGCCGGTGATCAGGTTCAGCGGCAGGAAGATGGCCGTCAGCACGGTCAGCGTCCGCATGATGTTGTTGGTGCGCTCGCCGGTGAGCGAGAAGTGCATCTGCACCGAGGTCTCGGCCGAGCTCTCCAGCCGCCGCACATGGGTCAGCACACGCTCGACGTGCTCGAGCACGTCGCGCGACCGCACGCGCAGCAGCTCGCGCTCGCGCTCCGCCCGCTCGTCGCCGACCGGCCATTCGCCCAGCGCGTCTATCCATTCCTGCACCGCGCTGCGCTGGTCCTCGCAGAGGTCTTCCAGTCGTGACAGCGTGTCGCGGGCGTGCAGCACCACCGGCCAGTCGCGGAAGTGGCCGCGCCGATCCAGCAGCAGGTTCTGCAGCGTCGTCAGCTGGCGCGTCAGCAGCCGGCGCAGGTCCAGGTAGCTGTCGACCATGTGGTTGACCATGCGCAGCATCAGCTCGGCCGGGCTGTGGGGCAGCCGCGTGCTGCCGCGCAGGTCGCGGCCTTCCTGCTGCGCGCCGAGCTTGCCGGCGAAGTGGTCCCGCAGCGAACACTCGCCGGGATGCACCGTGATCAGCACGCGGTCGAAGACCGCGAAGCCGACCGGACTGGTGTCGATGGCCTGCAGCGCTTCATTGACCGCCGCCGCATGGCGAGGCTCGTCGTCGGAGAGGTACTGCTCGCTGCCGGGCATCGTCGCGAGCCGGCGGAACACCATCAGGTCGTAGGCGCTCGTGTAATCGAAGTGGGACGGCAATTGCGGATTCATCAGATCCGACACATGCAGATCGAGCAGCTGCGCGCCGGTCCAGCGCGTCAGCTGCTGCTGCAGCGTGCCGAGCTGGAGCTCGAACTCGCGGCGCGGCAGGCCGATCCACAGGAAGCCTTCGGGCGGGAGTTCGTCGGGCAGCCCGGCGAGCTCCTCGTAGAGCGCGTCGCTCAGGTGGAAGATGCGCATGCGTCGGTCGGGCAGCCGGGGTTCCCTGGCGGAGTGGACGTTCAGGCGGCGGCGCGGATCAGACGCGCCGCGTCCATCGCGAAGTAGGTCAGGATGCCGTCGGCGCCGGCGCGCTTGAAGGCCAGCAGCGCTTCGAGCATCACCGCGTCGTGGTCCAGCCAGCCGTTAGCGGCGGCGGCCTTGATCATGGCGTACTCGCCGCTGACCTGGTACGCGAAGGTCGGCACGCGAAACTCCTGCTTCACGAGGCGCACGATGTCCAGGTAAGGCAGGCCGGGCTTGACCATCACCATGTCGGCGCCTTCGGCCAGATCCAGGCCGACCTCGCGCAAGGCTTCGTCGCTGTTGCCCGGGTCCATCTGGTAGGTCTTCTTGTCGGCCTTGCCGAGGTTGTTGCGCGAGCCCACCGCGTCGCGGAACGGGCCGTAGAAGGCGCTCGCGTACTTGGCGCTGTAGGCCATGATCCGCGTGTGGATGTGGCTGTCGGCCTCGAGCGCGGCGCGGATCGCGCCGATGCGGCCGTCCATCATGTCGCTGGGCGCGACGATGTCCACGCCCGCCCGGGCCTGGACCAGCGCCTGCTGCTTGAGCAGCTCGACGGTGCGGTCGTTCAGGATGTAGCCCTGCTCGTCGAGCACGCCGTCCTGGCCGTGGCTGGTGTACGGGTCGAGCGCGACATCCGTCAGCACGCCCAGGCCGGGCACCTTCTCCTTGAGTGCGCGCACGACGCGCGGGATCAGGCCGTCCGGATTCGTTGCCTCGATGCCGTCGGGCGTCTTCAGCGCGGTGTCGATCGCGGGGAACAGCGCGATCACCGGGATGCCCAGCTCGACGCACTCCTCGGCGACGGGAATCAGCTGGTCCAGGCTCAGCCGGGAGACGCCCGGCATCGACGCGATCGGTTCGACACGGTTCTCGCCCTCATGGACGAACACCGGAAAGATGAAATCGCTGGGGTGCAGGCGGTGTTCGCGGACCAGCGCCCGGGTGAAGGCGTCGCGGCGCAGGCGACGGGGACGGCTGGCGGGATAAGGGGCAGGAAGTTGCATGATTTCCGGGAAGTACCACCAGGATGAGGGGCCACCAGGCGGAAAGACGTGGATTCCGAAATTCGGCAGATCTGTTAAAGTCGTTCTTGAATGATAGCCGCTTGGCTGTCGTTCCCTGCTTTTCCTCCCTGAGCAGGAGCCTTAACGTGATGACAGCGATAAGGCTTTCCGACCCCGGCTGTGAAGCCGGGGTTTTTTTTCGCGCCCTCCATAATGCCGTGATGCTCTGGATCAAAGCGCTTCACATCATTTTCGTCGCCGCGTGGTTCTCCGGCCTGTTCTACCTGCCGCGGATCTTCGTGAACCTGGCCATGGTGCCCGCGGACAGCCACGCCGAGCGCGAACGGCTGTTGATCATGGCCCTGAAGCTTTACCGCTTCAGCTCGGGGCTGATGCTGCTCGCCCTGGGGTTCGGCCTCGCGCTGTGGCTGTACTACGGCATCGGGCGCGGCACGGGCAACGGGTGGATGCATGCCAAGCTCGCGCTGGTCGTCGCGGTCATCGGCTATCACCACGTGTGCCGCGCCTTCCTGCGCAAGTTCGAGATGCTCGCCAACCGCCGCAGCCACAAGTGGTTCCGTGTGTTCAACGAGGTCTCCGTGCTGATGTTCGCGGCGATCGTGGTCCTGGTCGTCGTCAAACCCTTCTGATCCGGCGATGCATCGGCGCAGTTCCGCCACCTGGCTGGCCCTGTGTTACGCCGTGCTGGTGGTCTACGCCAGCCTGTATCCGTTCTGGCCCTGGCGCATGCCGCCCAGCCTGCCGTGGCCCGGTTTCGTCGGATTGCCCTGGCCGCGCTACTGGGGCAAGTTCGACATCTGGGTCAACGTGCTCGGCTACTGGCCGCTGGGGCTGCTCTGCTTCTCCGCGGTGATGCGCGGCAGCGGCAGCCTGATGCGCGCGCTGCTGCTGACGGTGGTCGGGTTGCCGCTGCTGTCGTTCTCGATGGAGACGCTGCAGTACTTCCTCCCGGGCCGCGTGCCGTCGCTGGCGGATTTCCTGCTGAACAGCGCCGGCGCCTGGCTCGGCGGCCTGTGCGCGTGGGCGGTGCTGTGGCTGGGCGGACTGGAGCGCTGGAACGGCTGGCGCGAACGCTGGTTCGTGCCGCACAGCGCGGGCGCGCTGGCGCTGCTCGCGCTGTGGCCGGTGGGGCTGCTGTATCCGGCGCCGCTGCCGCTGGGGCTCGGACAGCTGTTTCCGCGCCTGCGCGAATGGGCCGAACTGCTGCTCGAGAACACGCCCTGGGAACTCGTGCCCAAGGAGCTGACCGACGACCTGCCGCTGCCGCCCGGCCTCGAGGCGATCGCCATCGCCATGGGGATCCTGGCGCCATGCCTGCTGGCGCTGTCGGTGGCGCGACCGGGCAGGCGTCGCGCGTTGCTGGTGCTGGGGGCGATCGCGCTGGGCGTGACGACGACGGCCTGGTCGACGCTGCTGAACTTCGGCCCCGATCATGCGTGGGCCTGGCTGACCTCGACGACCGAACCCGGCCTGATCATCGGCGGCGTGCTGGCGCTGCTGGCGGCGTTCATGTCGCGTCGCGCGAACGCGGCGTGGGGTCTGGTCGTGCTGACCGCGCTGATCGCGTTGATGGCCGAGGCGCCGTCCGATCCCTACCTGCTCGAAAGCCTGCAGTTCTGGGAGCAGGGCCGCTTCGTCAACCTCTACGGTCTGGCGCAATGGGTGGGCTGGCTGTGGCCGTTCGCGGCGCTGGCCTGGCTGCTTTACGGCGTGACGCAGAGCGATCGTCCGGGCCCGCCGCCTGCCGGTGAGGGTGCTGCCGATGACCGATCCGGCGGGCGCTCTGAAGGACAAGCGGATCGTGACGGACCGCACGAACGACCGCTCGGTGTAAACCCTGAAACTACAATCGACCGATGAGCTCCCCCAGCTACTACCAACGCCACATCTTCTTCTGCCTGAACCAGCGCGAGAACGAGAACGCCTGCCTTCAGCACAACGCGCAGGAGGCCTTCGACCACTGCAAGAAGCGCGTCAAGGCCGAGAAGCTGGCCGGCAAGGGCGGCGTGCGCGTGAACAAGGCGGGCTGCCTGGACCGCTGCGCCGGCGGGCCGGTGGCGGTCGTCTATCCGGACGCGGTCTGGTACCAGTTCGTCGACAACAGCGACATCGACGAGATCGTCGAGCGCCACCTCAAGCATGGCGAGGTCGTTGAACGCCTGGTGCTCGACGATTCGGTCGGCCGTTGATCAGGAGCCCGCTCGAATGAATGCACAGACCCAGCGCCGGCAGATCGCCGGCCCGGCCGGCGAGATCGAATGCGCGATCGACGAACCCGCGGTCGACGCGGGCCCGCTGCGCGGCGTGGTGGTGATCTGCCACCCGAATCCGACGCAGGGCGGCACGATGGACAACAAGGTGGTGCAGACGATCGCGCGCGCGTTCGTGCACCTGGGCTACCGCGCGGTGCGCTTCAATTTCCGCGGCATCGGCAAGTCGGCCGGCGCCTGGGACGAGGGTCGCGGCGAGGTCGACGACGCGCTGGCCGTGATCGCGGCCTTGCGCGATCCGGCGCAGCCGCTGGCGCTGGCGGGCTTCTCCTTCGGCGGCTTCGTCGCGTCGCAGGCGGCGCTCCAGCTCGAGCAGCCGGCGGAACGCCTGCTCCTGGTCGGTCCGGCCGCGAGCCGCTTCGGCGTCGCGACGGTGCCGGCCGATACCGTCGTGATCCACGGCGAACAGGACGACGTGGTGCCGCTGAGCGCGGTCTTCGACTGGGCACGCCCGCAGGCGCTGCCGGTCATCGTGGTGCCCGGTGTCGGGCACTTCTTCCATGGGCAGTTGCCGCTGCTCAAGAACTTGGTGACGCGCGGCTGGCATGCCGTCGGCGAAACGCGCACCTGAGGATCTCTCCCGAATGAAACGCTTCCTTGCTTCCCTGGCCCTCGGCGTGGGCCTGTCCAGCTTCGTGATGACGACCGGCGCCTCGGCGCAGGCGCTGACGCCGCCCGAGATCGCGGCCCGCAACTTCGTGCTGCTGGACCTGACGACGAACCAGACGCTCGCCGAACGCGACGCCGACACGCCGCAGGATCCCGCGTCGCTGACCAAGCTGATGACGGCCTATGTCGTCTTCGACGCGCTCAAGGCCAAGCGCCTGACGCTGGACCAGACGCTGACCGTCTCCAAGCGCGCCTGGGACGAACGCAAGGGCGACCCGTCGCTGATGTTCATCGACACGACGATGACGCCCAAGGTCGACGAGCTGCTGCGCGGCATGATCATCCAGTCGGGCAACGACGCCTCGGTGGCGCTGGCGGAAGGCGTGGGCGGCACGGTCGAGCAGTTCGTCGCGATGATGAACAAGCAGGCCCAGGCCTGGGGCCTGAAGAACACGGCGTTCAAGAACGTCACCGGCATCACCGAGCCCGGCCACAAGACGAGCGCCCGCGACATCGCGGTCATCTTCTCGCACGTGATCCAGGACTATCCGCAGTACTACGCCGACTACTACTCCAAGCGCGAGTACACCTTCAACAAGATCCGCCAGTCCAACCGCAACATGCTGCTGGGCCGGGATCCGTCGGTGGACGGCGGCAAGACCGGCTACACCGACGCCGCCGGCTACTGCTTGGCGGCGAGCGCGCAGCGCGACGTGCCCAACGGCAAGCGCCGTCTGCTGAGCGTGGTGATGGGCACGGCCTCGAAGGAAGCCCGCGCGACCGAGAGCCAGAAGCTGCTGAACTGGGGCTACTCGGCCTTCGACGCGGTGCGCCTGTTCGAGAAGAACCAGCCGATCACCACCGTCAAGGTCTGGAAGGGCGCCGTGCCGGAAGCCAAGCTGGGCGCGGCGGACGCCGTCTTCGTCGCGGTCCCGCGCGGCGAGGGCGGGAAGCTCAAGACCGACATCCAACGCACCGACCCGCTGGTCGCGCCGCTGGCGCTGAACCAGCGCGTGGGCACGCTGAAGGTGACGACGGCGGGCGGCGCGCCGGTGGCCGAGGTGCCGCTGGTCGTGCAGCAGGAGGTGCCGCTGGCCGGCATCTTCGGGCGCGCCTGGGACGCGATCCGCCTCTGGATCAAGTAAGCGCGCTCAAGGCCCCTCGCTTGCCGGGGTTGGCCTGCCGGGCCGGCGGCGTACAGTCGGTGGCTTCGGCGGACCACGCGACGGGAGCTACCGATGACCATGCCCTGGGCCGATCTTCCCTGCTACCTGAACGGCCACCTGGGCCGCCTCGGCGATGCCCGGGTGCCGGTGATGGACCGAGGATTCCTCTTCGGCGACGGCGTCTACGAGTCGATCCCCGTCTACGCGCGGCGGCTGTTCCGCGTCGACGACCACCTGGACCGGCTCGGTCGCAGCCTGAAGGCGCTGCGCATCGAAGACCCCTATGAGCGCGAAGCCTGGCTGGACCTGTTCCGCAGCCTGGTGGCGCACTTGCCGGACGTCGAGGACCAGGCGATCTACCTGCAGGTCACGCGCGGCGTCGCGGCGCGGGGCCATGCGATGCCCAAGGACGTGGAGCCGACGGTGCTCGCGTACACGCAACCGCTGCACGCGCTGACGCCGGAGCAGCGCCATCAGGGCTTGAGTTGCGTGACGGCGCGCGACTTCCGCTGGCAGCGGGGCGACATCAAGAGCATCTCACTGCTGGGCAATGTGCTCGCGCGCCAGACTGCGACGGATCAAGGTGCCGATGAGACGGTGCTGATCCGCGACGGCTACGTGACCGAAGGCTCCAGCAGCAATGTCTGGATCGTGCGCGACGGCGCGCTGCTGACACCGCCGCCGGGCGAGACCTTGCTCGAAGGCATCCGCGTGCGCCTGCTCAAGGAGCTCTGCGAAGAACTCGGCATCGCCTGCAACCTCCGCCCGATCGCGGAGACCGAATTGAGCACCGCCGACGAGATCCTGCTGACCTCCGCCAGCAAGGAGGTCGCCCCGGTCACCCGGCTCGACCACGACCAGGTCGGCCACGGCGCATTGCGCGGCAAGCCGGGCCCGGTCTACGCGAAGCTCCACGAGGCCTACCAGCGGGCCAAGGTCTTGCAAAGCCGCTGACCGACACCATTTGAATGTCCCATCATGACCAGCTTCAACAACGCCCCGATCCCGCCCGAGCAATCGCTCATCGAGTACCCGTCGCAGTTCCCCATCAAGGTGATGGGCGCGCAGGTGGAGGGCTTCGTCGAAGCGATCGTCAGCGTTGCGCAGCAGTTCGATCCGGCGTTCGACGCGTCGAGGGTGGAGAAGCGCCCGAGCTCGGGCGGCAAGTACCTGGGCGTGACGATCACCGTCACCGCGACCAGCCGCGAGCAGCTCGACGAGCTCTATCGCACGCTGACCACCCACCCGATGGTGAAGGTCGTGCTCTGAGGGTGCTCTGAGGACTCAGACCGAGCCGGCGTCGGCCGCGAGCGCCGCGTCGACGGCCTTGAGCTTGTACGGCGCGGCCTCGTCGCCGTTTCGCGCCGCGATGTCGTACCAGTAGCGCGCCAGGCGCAGGTCGCGCTCGACGCCCAGGCCCGACTCGTACATCGACGCGATCAGGTACTGCGCACCGACGTCGCCGCCCTTCGCGGCTTCGCGATACCACAGCGCCGCCTGCGGGAAGTCCTTCCCCGCGCCACGACCCAGGTAGAACGCGGTGGCCACGGCCACCTGCGCGTCGACGCTGCCGTGTTCGGCGGCCTTCAGGTACCAGGATTGGGCCTGGACCAGGTCGGGTTTGCCGTCCTCGCCCTGCTCGTGGAACTGTCCCAGGGCCAACTCGGCACGGACCAGACCGCGACCGGCCGCGCGCAAGAGCAGTTGCCGGGCGAGCTTGGGATCAGGTTTCGGCACTTCCGCGCGCAGATGCATCATCGCGAGGTTGTAGTCGCCGAGCGCGAGGCCCTGCTGCGACAGCGCGCGGAACTGCTTCTCCGCGGCTTGAAGGTCGCCGCGTTCGTACGTGGCGAGCGCCTGCTCCAGCGTGACGCCAGCGGCGAAGGCCGCGCCGCCATGCAGTGCCAGGCAGCAGACCGCGAGGGCGGCGAGGGCCGTGATGTGACGCGGCATGGCGCGGCTCCTGAATGTCCCGATGCCGACGATGCTAGGGCCATCGCGGCTAGCATGCCGGGATGCTGATCAAGACCCTGGGCCGCGTCGACTACGCGGCCACGCTGGACGCGATGCGCGCCTTCACCGAGACGCGCGGCACGGAGACCCCGGACGAGCTCTGGCTCTGCGAATTCGATCCCGTCTACACCCAAGGCCTGGCCGGTCAGGCCGACAACGTCCTGGACCCGCAGGGCATTCCCGTCGTACAGACCAACCGGGGCGGGCAGGTGACGTACCACGGCCCCGGGCAGGTGGTGGCCTATCCGCTGGTGGACCTGAAACGGCTGGGTATCTTCGTCAAGGAATACGTCTTCCGCCTGGAGACGGCCGTGATCCAGACGCTGGAAGCCGTCGGCGTGACGGGTCACCGCGTCGCCGGCGCGCCCGGCATCTACGTGCGGCTGGACGACCCCGGGGCGCATGCCGCCCTGACCGGGCCGGCCGACCCGGCGGATCCTTTCCGCGGCCTGGGCAAGGTCGCGGCGCTGGGGATCAAGATCAGCCGGCACTGCACGTATCACGGTGTCGCGCTGAATGTCGCGATGGACCTGAAGCCCTTCCTGGGCATCCATCCGTGCGGATACGCAGGGCTTCAGACAGTGGACCTCGGTACACTCGGGGTTTTCACGGACTGGGCCACGGTGGCCCAGCGGTTCGGAGAGCGGCTTGCCGCCCAGCTCCAACCCTGAGGCCCGGAACAAGGCAACCGAGAGAACGCCTGATGGCAACCGAGAACGTCACCCACGAAGCCAAGAGCGCGTCCGACTACGACGCGACCGCCAAGCAGAAGGCGCAAGCCAAGACGGCGCGGATCCCGATCAAGATCATTCCGGCGGAACAGCTGAAGAAGCCGGACTGGATCCGGGTGAAGGCCGGGTCGCCGTCGACGCGTTTCTACGAGATCAAGCAGATCCTGCGCGAGCACAAGCTGCACACGGTCTGCGAGGAAGCGTCCTGCCCCAACATCGGCGAGTGCTTCGGCAAGGGCACGGCGACATTCATGATCATGGGCGACAAGTGCACGCGGCGCTGCCCGTTCTGCGACGTCGGCCACGGCCGGCCGGATCCGCTGGACGTGGACGAGCCGCTGAACCTGGCCAAGACGATCGCGGCGCTGAAGCTGAACTACGTGGTGATCACCAGCGTGGACCGGGACGACCTGCGCGACGGCGGCGCCGGCCATTTCGCCGAGTGCATCCGCAAGGTGCGCGAGCTGAGCCCGCGCACGCAGATCGAGGTGCTGGTGCCCGACTTCCGCGGCCGCATGGACCGCGCGCTGGACATCCTGAAGGCCGCGCCGCCGGACGTGATGAACCACAACCTGGAGACCGCGCCGCGCCTGTACAAGGAAGCGCGTCCGGGCTCGGACTACCAGTTCAGCCTGAACCTGCTGAAGCGTTTCAAGGAAGCGGTGCCGGGCGTGCCGACCAAGAGCGGCATCATGGTCGGGCTGGGCGAGACCGACGAGGAGATCCTCCAGGTCATGCGCGACATGCGCGCCCACGACATCGACATGCTGACGATCGGGCAATACCTGGCGCCGTCCGGCCACCACCTGCCAGTGCGTCGCTATGTGCATCCGGACACCTTCAAGATGTTCGAGGAAGAGGCCTACAAGATGGGCTTCACGCACGCGGCGGTCGGCGCGATGGTGCGCTCCAGCTACCACGCGGACCAGCAGGCGCATGCCGCGCTGGAGAAGGTGGAAGCGGAGAAGGCTTCGGCGGCTTGATCGCCTGATCGCTGGGTTGATCGCCTGAGCGATCGACGGACACACGGACGGCCCTTCGGGGCCGTCTTGCATGGCGCGTCGACATCTCGGCGTGTGGGCGTCTGAGTCGGCTGGCGACGCGCCATGACTTTCGTTGGCGCCTCGACGCCGGCTCTACAAACACCGTCTCTCCAGCCGGCCCTGCGCGTAGCGCGTTTCCGATCCCATGCCCAAGAACACGAGCGCCCTGGTGCGCGCCCTGGCCGGCACGATGCTGTGTCTGCCGTTGGTGTCGATGTCCGCGTCCCCGGCGTCGGGACCAGCGCCAGTCGCTCCGCAGGCGAAGGCAAAGCCGCGGATCGCGGCCACGAAGAACAGCACCGCCTTCCGCGGTGTCATGACGCTCGATGTTGATCTCACCGACACGCGCCGGCGGATCGTCACGGTCAAGCAGCGCATCCCCGTGCAGCGCGCGGGCGAGACGACGCTGCTCTATCCGCAATGGGAAACGGGAAGCCACGCGCCCTCGATTTCCGCGCATCGGCTGGCGGGCCTGGTCCTTGAGGCGGATGGCCAGGCGCTGCCGTGGCGGCGCGATCCAGCGCGGGTGCACGCCTTCCGCGTCACCGTGCCCGCCGGCGCGCAAGCGCTCGACCTGAGCTTCCAATACCTGGCGCCGCTCAGCCGAGATCCTTCGGCGACGATCATGGACGGCTTTGTCGGCGTCTACTGGAATCGGATGCTGATGTACCCGTCGGGCTGGAAGGCCAGCGACCTGCCGATGCAGGCGACGATCAAGCTGCCGGCGGGCATGATGCCGACGACCGCCTTGTCCGGCGCGGTCGATGGCGACCGGGTCCGCTTCGAGCAGGTGCCGCTGGATCGACTCATCGATTCGCCGGTGTTCGCGTCTGGTCATGTGGTCACGCGTGAGATCGTCGGCGGTGCTCGCCCCGTGCGTGCGCACTGGCTCGCCGCGAACGCCGAGGCGGTCGCCGACGTCGACCGCTTCGACGCCAGGATGCAGGCGGTCCAACGCGAGACGGAAGCGATCTTCGGCGTGCCGCCGTTCAAGCGCTACGACTACCTGATCGCGCTCGACGACCGGCTGCCGGGTCCCGGCGGCATCGAGCATGCGGACTCGGGCGAGGTCGTCCTGCCCGCGAACCTGCTGTCCGAGCCGACCGAGTCGGCCCCGCTGATCGACGTCATTCCGCACGAGCTCATCCACGCATGGAACGGCTTGTGGCGGGTGCCGGCGGACATGGCCGTGTCCACGCCGAACGAGCCGTTCACCGGCACGCTGCTGTGGGTCTACGAAGGCCAGACCGAGTTCTGGTCGCGTGTGGTCGCGGCGCGCTCGGGACTGCGCACGGTCGAGCAGACGCTCGGCGCGCTCGCCCTGGATGCGGCTGTTGTTCAGCACCGCGCCGGCCGCCAGTGGAAATCGCTGGCCGACAGCGCCAACGATCCATTGATCCAGGACGGCACGGTGTACTGGCGCGACTGGCAACGTCGCGAGGACTACTACATCGAAGGCGTGCTGTTCTGGCTCGACATCGATGCGCGTCTGCGTCGATGCAGCCAGGGCGCGAAGGGCCTGGACGACTTCGCCACGCGCTTCTTCAGCGCGGTGGACCAAAAGCCGGGCGAACGGCAGCGATCCTATTCGGAAGCCGACGTCGTCGCGACGCTCGATCGCGTCTGTCCCGGGCCGTGGGCGGTGACGCTGCGCAAGAAGCTGGATGCGCACGATGACGACGGCGTGCTCGACGGTCTCGCCTCGCACGGCTGGCGCCTGGTGTTCCGCGATACGCCGACCGAGTACTTCCGCCTGTACGAGGCCAGCGACGGCGTGCTCGACCTGACTTGGTCCGTGGGCATGACGGTGACGAAGGACGGCCGGGTGAAGGCGGCGGCCTGGAACGGCCCCGCGTTCCAGGCGGGCATCGTGCCCGGCACGCGTTTGAAGACAGTCAACGATGAACCCTACAGCGCGGAACGCCTCACGGCCGCGATCACTGCCGCTGCCAAACAAGGTGATCTGCGGCTGGGCATCCAGGTCGACGGGAAGCAGGAGACCGTGACGGTCGACGCTTCCCAGGGCCTGCGCTATCCGGCGCTGGAGCGCGTCGAGGGCACGCAGGATTCGCTGTCGACACTGCTGGCGCCGCGTCGGCCAGTCGCGCACGTCGAGACATCCCCTGCGGGACGTTGAGCGCGGGCTCTCCACGATGCAGGAGGCCTCCCTCCGGGAACCTCCAGCATCATTCCGGCCCCAGTGAAACTCGCTGATCGCGGGCCTTGGCGTCTACGTCTACGTCTACGTCTACGTCTGCGCCTGCGCCTGCGCCTGCGTCCGGCGTCAAGCGGGCGTCCAGCGGCCCGCCACGTTCTTCAGCAGCAGGTTGATCGCCGCCAGTTGCCGGTTGCGCACCGAGAGCAGCGAAGCCTCCGCATTGAAGGCGCTGTTCTGCGCCGTCGTGACGTCCAGGAAGGACACCGTGCCCGCGCGGTACTGGTCGGTCACCAGCTCGAGGTTGCGCTGCGCGGCGTCCAGCGCCTCCTGTTGCAGCCGCGCTTCCTCGCGCAGGTGGTCGGTGAGGATCAGGTTGTCCTCGACTTCCTGCAGCGCGGTGAGCACCGTCTGGCGGTAGGTCGAGGTGGCGACCTCGGCGCTGGTGCGCGCCTGCGCGCTCGCCAGCTTGCGCTGGCCGCCGTCGAAGATCGCTTGCGCCAGCGAGGGGCCCAGGGACCAGAAGAGGTTGGGCGCGGAGAGCAGGTCGCTCAGCGTGCTGTTGCGATAACCGGCGCTGCCAGACAAGGTCAGCGAGGGGAAGTACGCCGCGTCGGCGACGCCGATCTGCGAGTACGCCGCCGCCACGCGCCGCTGCGCGGCGGCGATGTCGGGCCGGCGCTCCAGCAGCTGCGAGGGCAGCATCGCGGGCACGGCGGGCGGCTTCGGCAGCGTCGCGCTCTTCGACAGATCCAGCGCCGATGGCGGCAGCCCCAGCAGCACCGCGATGGCGTGCTCCAGTTGACCGCGCGTGGAACGCGTCTCCAGCAGCTGCGCCTCGGCCGAGCGCAGTTGCGTCTGTGCCTGCAGCACGTCGCTGCGCGCGGCGACGCCGCTCTGGTAACGCGCCTGCGTCAGGTCAAGGAAGCGCTGATACGACTTGACGCTGCGGTCGTACAGCGCTTCCTGCGCCTCCGCGGTCCGCAGCGAGAAGTAGGTCTGCGCGAGCGTGGCCTGGGCGCTCAGGCGCGCCGCGGCGAGATCGTCGGCGCTCGCCTGCAGCGAGGCGTTCGCGCCCTCGCTCGCCAGGCGCAACCGGCCCCAGAGGTCGGGCTCCCAGCTGGCGTTCAGCGAAGCCTGCACGCTGTTGGTCGGTCCGCGGTTGATCGAGCCGTTGGTGACATTGCCGTCGGGACTCTTGCTGCGCGTACCGGAGAAGCCGGCGGAGAGCGTCGGGAAGAGCGCGGAGCGGCTCGCCTCCAGCGCGGCGCGGGCGCCTTCCACCTGCGCGACCGCCGCCTTCAGGTTCTCGTTGCCGATCACCAGCCGGTGCTGCAGGTCGTTGAGGACCGGGTCGTCGAACAGCGTCCACCACTGCTCGGGCACCGGCTCGGCGGCGGCGGGACGCGCCTGTTTCCAGAGCGCGTCCTCCTTGAACTGCGCCGGCGCGGCGACCGGCGCCGGCGGGTCGACGCGCGTCACCGCGCAACCGCTCATCAAGGCGATGAGCGCAGTCATCGCCGCTGCCGCCGCGATCGTGTGGAGGGCGGCCGTGCGCGGACGTACGGCGGAGACGGAGGAGGCGTTCTTCTTCATCGGGGTCTGCATGTCGCTCTGCACGTCTGTCTGCATGTCTCAGCCCTGCAGGGTCGGAGCCGCGGGCGGCTCGGGATTCATCGGGGGGACGACGTTCGAGGCCTGGGCGGCTTTCGCCGCGCGCTTGGCCGCGCGGCGCTTCATCACGCGCTGGCGCAGTCGCTCCATCGTCACGAAGACGACCGGCGTCGTGTACAGCGTGAGCACCTGGCTCAGGATCAGGCCGCCGACGATGGCGATGCCCAGCGGCTTGCGCAGCTCGGCGCCGTCGCCGCTGCCCAGTGCGAGCGGCACGGCGCCGAAGATCGCGGCGAAGGTCGTCATCAGGATCGGCCGCAGCCGCAGCTTGGCGGCGCGGAAGATCGCCGCGCCGGCCGTGAGGTGCGCCGTGGTGCGCTGCCGCGCGATGGCGAAGTCGATCATCATGATCGCGTTCTTCTTCACGATGCCGATCAGCAGGATCACGCCGATCAACGCGATGATGGAGAACTCGGTGTTGAACATCATCAGCGCCAGCAGCGCGCCCACGCCCGCCGACGGCAGCGTCGACAGGATGGTCACCGGATGCACCAGGCTCTCGTAGAGCATGCCCAGCACGAGGTAGATCGCGATGATGGCCGCGCCGATCAGGATGGGCTGGGACTTCAGCGCGTCCTGGAAGGCGTTGGCGGTGCCCGCGAAAGTGCCGCGCACCGACACGGGCACGCCCAGTTCCGACATCGCGTTGTTGATCGCGTCCGTGGCCTGCGACAGCGAGACGCCTTCGGGCAGGTTGAAGCTGATCGTCGACGCGGGCGAGCCGCTCTGGTGGTTCACCGACAGCGGCGTGTTGGTGGTCTCGACGCGGCTGAAGGCCGACAGCGGCACCTGCGCGCCGGAGCTGCTCGTGACGTAGAGCTTGCGCAGCGTCTCCGGTCCCTGCAGGTACTGCGGCGCGAGCTCCATGACCACGCGGTACTGGTTCAGCGGGTTGTAGATGACGCCGACCTGCCGCTGGCCGAAGGCGTTGTTCAGGGTCGTGTCGATGGTGCTCACCGTCACGCCCAGGCGCGCCGCCGCGTCGCGGTCGATGACGAGGGAGGTCTGCACGCCCTTGTCCTGCTGGTCGGTGTTGACGTCGGTCAGGTCCGGCAGCTGCGAGAGCGCGTTGCGCACGCGCGGCTCCCATTCGCGCAGGACCTCGAGGTCGTCCGCCTGCAGCGTGAACTGGTACTGCGCGTTGGCCTGCCGGCCGCCGATGCGGATGTCCTGCACCGGCACCAGGAACAGGTTGGCGCCGGGTTCGTGCGCCATCTTGTCGCGCAGCCGGTTCACGACCTGGTCGGCCGAGACCTTGCGCTCTTTCAAGGGCTTGAGCGTGATGTAGAAGTTCGCGCCGTTGCGTTGGCCGCCGCCGGTGTTGCCGTTGACGTTCTCGACCGCCGGATCGGACAGGATGATCTCCATGAAGCGGTCCACCCGCTGGCGCATCATCTCGAAGGAGCTGCCCTGGTCCGCCTGCACGCCGCCGATCAGCACGCCGGTGTCCTGCTGCGGGAAGAAGGTCTTGGGGATCGCGCCGTAGAGGTGCACGTTCAGCGCGACCACCGCCACCAGCGACAGCAACGCCACCGGCTGGTGCCGCAGCGTCCACATCAGCGAGCGGCGATAGCCGCGCGCCAGCCCGCGGTTGAAGCGTCCGGCGGCGCGCGCGAACCAACCCTTGGGCTTGGTGGCGGCGCCGGGCTCCGGTTCCTTGCGCGGCTTGAGCACGCGCGAGGCCATCATGGGCGTCGTCGTCAGCGACACGATCATCGACACCAGGATGGAGGCTGAGAGCACGACGGCGAACTCGCGGAAGAGGCGCCCGACGACGCCGCCCATCAGCAGGATGGGGATGAACACCGCCACCAGCGACAGGCTGATCGAGATCACCGTGAAGCCGATCTCGCGCGCGCCGCGCAGCGCGGCCTCGACAGGCTGCAGCCCCTGCTCGATGTAGCGGGTGATGTTCTCGAGCACGACGATCGCGTCGTCGACGACGAAGCCGGTGGCCACCGTCAGCGCCATCGCCGAGAGGTTGTCCAGGCTGTAGCCGCACAGGTACATGACGCCGAAGGTGCCGGCCAGCGACACCGGCACGGCGACCGCGGGCAGCAGCGTCGCGCGCCAGCTGCGCAGGAAGAGCAGCACGACGAGGATGACCAGGCCGACGGCGATCGCCATCGCGCGCTGCACCTCGTCCAGCGAGGCGCGGATGGTCGGCGTGCGGTCGCTGATGACCTTGAGGTCGATCGCCGGCGGGATCGAGGCCTGCAGGCGCGGGAGCAGCTCGCGCACGTGCTGGACCGTCTCGATGATGTTGGCGCCCGGCTCCTTCTGGATGAACAGCAGGATCGCGGGCTGGCCGTTGGAGGCGCCGTAGTTGCGCACGTCCTGGACCGAGTCGCTCACGTCCGCCACGTCGCGCAGCCGCAGCGCGGCGCCGTCGCGGTAGGACAGCACCACCGGCGCGTACTCGGACGCGGTGCGCGCCTGGTCGTTCGCGCCGACCTGCCAGTAGCGGCCCGACTGCTCGACCGCGCCCTTGGGCCGGTTGGCGTTGGTGTTGGTGATGGCCTGGCGCACCTGGTCCAGCGAGATGCCGTTGGCCGCGAGCTTGTCCGGGTTGAGCTCGACCCGCACCGCCGGCAGCGCGCCGCCGCCGACGTTGACCTGCCCGACGCCGCCGACCTGCGCCAGCCTTTGCGCCAGCACCGTCGACGCGGTGTCGTACATCTGGCCGCGCGTCAGCGTCTGCGAGGTCAGCGCCAGGATCATGATCGGCGCGTCGGCCGGGTTGACCTTGCGGTAGGTCGGGTTGCTCGGCATGCCGGTGGGCAGCAGCGTGCGCGCCGCGTTGATCGCGGCCTGCACGTCGCGCGCGGCGCCGTCGATGTCGCGGCTGAGGTCGAACTGCAGCGTGACGTTGCTCGAGCCGAGCGAGGACCGCGAGGTGATCTCGGTGACGCCGGCGATGCTGCCGAGCGCGCGCTCCAGCGGCGTCGCGACGGTCGCGGCCATGGTGTCCGGGCTCGCGCCCGGCAGCGAGGCGGACACCGAGATCGTCGGGAAGTCCACCTGCGGCAGCGGCGCGATCGGCAGGAAGTGATACCCGAGCATGCCCGCCAGCGCGATGCCGATCGTGATCAGCGTCGTCGCGACCGGCCTCGCGATGAACGGCGCTGAAATATTCATCGCAGGTCTCCGCCGGGACCCGCCGATCCGACCGGTCCGACCGGTCCGACCGGGCCCACCGGACCGATGGGCCCGGCAGGGTCGGCGATCTGCGGCGCGTCGGGGCCGCGGCGCTCCTCGGCGGCGCGCGTCGCGCGCTTCACGCCGCGGCGCTCGCGCCAGCGCTGCGCCATGCGCGCGAAGCCGAGGTAGATCACCGGCGTCGTGAACAGCGTCAGCAGCTGGCTCACGATGAGGCCGCCGACCATGGTCACGCCCAGCGGATGCCGCAGCTCATGGCCGACGCCGGTACCCAGCATCAGCGGCAGCGCGCCCAGCAGCGCGGCCATCGTCGTCATCAGGATCGGACGGAAGCGCAGCAGCGAGGCCTGGTGGATCGCGGCGCGCGGTTCGAGCCCCTGTTCGCGTTCGGCCTCGAGCGCGAAGTCGATCATCATGATCGCGTTCTTCTTGACGATGCCGATCAGCAGCACGATGCCGATGATCGCGATGATCCCGAGGTCCAGCCCGCCGAGCAGCAGCGCCAGCAGCGCGCCGACGCCGGCCGACGGCAGGGTCGACAGGATGGTGACCGGGTGGATGTAGCTCTCGTAGAGCACGCCCAGCACGATGTACATCGTGACCACCGCCGCCAGGATCAGGAACAGCGTGCTCGACAGCGAGTTGCTGAAGGCCTCCGCCGCGCCCTGGAAGCTGGTCTCGACGCTGATGGGCAGGTCGAGCTTGGCCTGTTCGGACTTGATCGCCGTGACGGCGTCGCCGAGGGCGACGCCAGGGGGCAGGTTGAACGAGATCGTCGCGGCCGGGAACTGCGCGACGTGGTTGATCGCCAACGCGGCAGGGCGCTCGACGATCTGCGCGACCGAGCTCAGCGGCACCTGCACCGAGGTGGTCGACGCCGTGCCGGTGGCGCCGGTCGTCGTCGTGCTGCCGGGCACGTAGAGCCCTTCGAGCGCGCGCGGGCCGCTGCGGAACTCCGGTGCCGCCTCGAGCACGACGCGGTACTGGCTGGACTGCGTGTAGATCGTCGAGATCAGCCGTTGGCCGAAGGCGTTGTAGAGCGCGGTGTCGATCGCCGCGATCGTCACGCCGAGCCGGCCCGCCGCCTCGCGGTCGATCTGCACCCAGGCTTGCAGGCCCTGGTTCTGCAGGTCGCTCGCGACGTCGGCCAGTTGCGGCAGCGCCTTGAGCCGCTCCAGCAACTGGTCGTTGGCCTTCTGCAGGTCGCCGGAGTCCGGCGAACTCAGCAGGAACTGGTACTGCGTCTTGGAGATGCGGTCCTCGATCGTCAGGTCCTGCACCGGCTGCATGTAGGCGGTGATGCCCGGCACCTGCCGGTTCGCGTCGCCCAGCCGCGCGATGATCTCCGTCGCCGATGCGTGGCGCGACGCGAACGGCTTCAGCGTGATCTGCATGCGACCGGTGTTCAGCGACGCGTTGGCGCCGTCGACGCCGATGAAGGACGCGATGTGATCGACGTCGGGATCCTTCAGGAAGACCTCGGCGAGCTTCTGCTGGCGCTCGCTCATCGCGTCGAACGAGGTGCTCTGCGTGGCCTCGGTGATGACCTGCAGCAGGCCGGTGTCCTGCACCGGGAAGAAGCCCTTGGGCACGACGACGTACAGCAGCGCCGTCAGCGCCAGCGTCCCGAAGAAGCCCAGCAGCGTCAGCACCGGACGGTCCAGCACCCAGTCCAGGCCGCGGCCGTAGGCCCGGATCATGGCGTCGAACTTCTCGCCGAACCAGGTACCCAGGCGCGAGTGCTTTTGTTCCACCTCGGGCTTGAGCAGCCGCGCGCTCATCATCGGCGTCAGCGTCAGCGAGACGAAGGCCGAGATCAGGATGGACACGGCCAGCGTGATCGCGAACTCGTGGAACAGCCGGCCGACGACGTCGCCCATGAACAGCAGCGGGATCAGCACCGCGATCAGCGAGACCGTCAGCGAGATGATAGTGAAGCCGATCTGCTTCGAGCCCTTGATGGCCGCTTCCATCGGCGAGTCGCCTTCCTCGACGTAGCGGGCGATGTTCTCGATCATCACGATCGCGTCGTCGACGACGAAGCCGGTCGAGATGGTCAGCGCCATCAGCGTGAGGTTGTTGATCGAGAACCCGGCCAGGTACATCACGCCGAAGGTGCCGATCAGCGACAGCGGCACCGCGACGCTGGGGATCAGCGTGGCGCTGCCGCTGCGCAGGAACAGGAAGATCACCGCGACGACCAGCACGATCGCGAGCAGCAGCTCGATCTCGGTGTCGTCGACCGAGGCGCGGATCGTCGTCGTGCGGTCGGACAGGATCTGCACGTCGACGGACGCGGGCAGCGTGCCCTGCAGCTTGGGCAGCAGCGCCTTCACGCGGTCGACCGTCTGGATCACGTTCGCGCCGGGCTGGCGCTGCACGTTCAGGATCACGCCGGGCGTCGTGTCGGCCCAGGCGGCCAGGCGCAGGTTCTCGGCGTCGTCGACGATCTCCGCGACGTCGCTCAGGCGCAGCGGGTTGCCGTTCTTCCAGGCGATGATCAGGTTCTGGTACTCGGCGGCGGAGCGCAGCTGATCGTTGGCGTCGATCGTCGACGCGCGCTGCGAACCGTCGAAGCTGCCCTTGGCCTGGTTGACGTTGGCCGACGCGATGGCGCTGCGCACGTCGTCCAGGGACATGCCCAGCGCCGCGAGTGCGCGCGGGTTGGCCTGGATGCGCACGGCGGGGCGCCTGCCTCCGGCGATGCTCACCAGGCCCACGCCGTCCACCTGCGACAGCTTGGGCGCGAGGCGGTTCTCGACCAGGTCGTGGACCTTGATCACCGGCAGCGACGGCGAAGTCACCGCGATCGTCATCACCGGCGCGTCGGCCGGGTTGACTTTGCTGTAGACCGGCGGCATCGGCAGGTCGCTGGGCAGCAGGTTGCTGCCGGCGTTGATCGCGGCCTGCACTTCCTGCTCGGCGACGTCCAGCGACAGGCCGAGCGAGAAGCGCAAGGTGATGACCGAGGCGCCGCCGGAACTCGACGAGGTCATCTGGCTCAGGCCCGGCATCTGGCCGAACTGGCGCTCCAGCGGCGCGGTGACCGTGGTCGAGATGACGTCCGGACTCGCGCCCGGATAGAGCGTTGTGACCTGGATGGTCGGGTAGTCGACCTCCGGCAGCGCCGACAGCGGCAGCAGCCGGTAGGCCAGCAGGCCGGCCAGCAGGATGGCCAGCATCAGCAGCGAGGTCGCGACCGGCCGCTCGATGAAGGGACGGGACGGGTTCATGGCCATGGCCGGGCCCCGATCAGTTGCCGCCGCTCGAGGCTGCCTGCCGCTTCGCCCGTTCGGCGCGGCGCTCGGCGATCCAGGCTTCGCGTTCGACGGGGCTCATCTTCATGACCTTCTCCTGCACATCGGGCGGCAGGCGGTCGAGCCAGGCCGGACGTTCGCCGCCAGCCTGCGCGGCATCGTTGCGGGCTTCCGCGGTCGGCGCGCGCAATGCGGCGTCGGCCGGGTTGCCCGAGCCGCTCGCGGCGCCGCCCTGCGGTGCCGAGGCCCCCGAGGCCCGGCGGCCTTCGCCCCACGCGCCGGAGCCGGCACCGCCGGGGGCGCTGGCGCCACGACCGCGACGCGGTGCCGCGTTGGCGCCGGCGCGCTGCTTCGGATCGGCGGCGATGACCTCGACCTTCGCGCCTTCACGCAGCCGGTCGACGCCGTCGATGACGACGCGCTCGCCCGGCTCGATTCTGCCGTCCACGGCCATCCAGTCGCCGTCGACCGCGCCGGTCTGGACGACTCGCGTGGAGACGGTGTTGTCCGCGCCGACGATGTAGACGTAGAAGCCTTGCGAGCCGCGCAGCACCGCGGCGGCCGGCACGGCCAGGCGGTTCTGCTCGGTCGCGAGCTGCAGCTTCACGCTGACCGACTGGTTGGGATAGAGCGCGTCGTCGTCGTTCGGGAACAGCGCCTTGAGCTTGATCGTGTCGGTGGCGATGTCGATCGCGTTGTCGGCCGTGGCGAGCTTGCCCGTGGCCAAGCGCGTCTTGCCGTCGCGGCTCCACGCCTCGACCGTCATCGAGGTCTTGCCCTTCAACCCGGCGCTGACCTGCGGCAGCAGCGCCGACGGCACCGCGAAGGTCAGCGCGATCGGACGCGTCTGCGTGATGCTGACGATGCCGTTGGCGTCCCCGGTCTGCACCACGTTGCCGATGTCCGCCTGCTTCAGGCCGACGCGGCCCGAGATCGGCGCCTGCACCCGGCTGTAGGTGACCTGCAGCCGCGCGCTGTCGACGGCCGCCTGGTCGGCCTTGACCGTGCCCATGAGCTGGTTGACCGTGGCCTGCTGCGTGTCGACCTGCTGGCGCGCGATCGCGTCCTTGGCGAGCAGGTCCTGGTAGCGCGTCAGGTCGATGCGGGCGTTGTCCAGCGTGGCCTTGTCGCGCGCGAGCTGGCCCTCGGCCTGGCCAAGCGCGGCCTGGAAGGCGCGCGGATCGATCTGCGCCAGCGTCTGCCCGGCCTTGACCTGCTGGCCTTCCGTGAAGTGGATCTGCTGCAGCACGCCGCTGACCTGCGCGCGCACGATGGCGGTGTTGGAGGCGGTGATCGTGCCGATCGCGGCCGCCGTGTGGCGGATGTCCTGCAGCCGTGCGGGCATCACCGATACCGGTTGCACGCGGTTGGCGGCGAAGCGGCCGCCACGACCGGCGCCGCCGCCGCCCGGGCCGCCCGAGCCGCCGGCACCGCCTGCGCCGGCCGGTCCGCTCGCCGCCGAGGCGGGCCCTCCCGCCGTACCGTCGGCGCCGCGGCCTTTCCACCACCACCAGCCGCCGGCTGCGATGGCGAGCACGACCACGCCAAGAATCCAGGGCGCCGCCCGGCCTTGCTGTCGCCGATGTTTCGATGCGTGGAGGAGGGGGGAGAGGACAGTCCCCGGCACGCCGGGCAGGTTTTTGTTCGTGTTCATTCGGGCGGGCGATGCTTGCTATGTCGCTACCCTAGTATCTGGCGACAGCAGCCTGGTGTACCCGAGGAAAAGAATCGCAAAGCGTCGGGGCTAACCCGCGTATCTGCGGGGAAGCGTGCGGGGAAGCAGCAGGGAACCGCGTGGGGAACCGCGGGGGATAGGCGCAGGGATCCGCCATGAAAAATGCCGCTCGGAAGCGGCAGGGATCGGCGGCGCGGAGCGGGCTCAGCTTTCGGCGAGCAGCTTCTCGATCGTGCCGTGCAGCGCCTCGAAGTCGGGCTCGCCGACGAAGCGCTTGACGATCTCGCCGCGCTTGTTGATCAGGAAGGTCGTCGGCGTGAGCTGCACCTTGCCGAAGCTGCGGGCGATCTCGCCGGTGCTGTCCATCGCGACGCCGAAGGGCAGCTTGCGGGTCTCTGCATAGTTGGCGACGTAGGCCGGCGGGTCGTAGCTCATGGCCACGGCCAGCGTGTCGAAGCCCTTGTCCTTGTACTTCTGGTGCGTCGCGATGACCTGCGGCATTTCCTTGACGCAGGTGGTGCAGGAGGTCGCCCAGAAATTGACCAGCATGACCTTGCCCGGCCACGCCTGCACGGAGGCGTGTTTCGAGCCGTCGAGCAGCACGTAGTTCACCTGCGGGGCAGGTTCGGGCTTCAAGCCCTCATAGGCGAGGCCGGCGCCGATACCAACGGCGGCAACCAGCAGCAGGAGTCCGGACCAGCGAGGCAGCGTCATGGGCGGAAGTGTAGGCCCGGGACGGCAGGCCCACGACTTTGGTCGGGCTTAAGTCAGCAGCCTGTCAGGGCGCCGTCGCGGAGACGCCGCCACGGCGCGTACCGCTCGGCGCAACGAGGCGTCAGAGCGCCTTGGAGAGCTCGAACAGCAGCACCGAGGGCAGCGCGTCCTGCAGGTTCTGGCGGGAGATGCGCGCCATGTGCTCGGCCGTCGCGGTCGACAGCTGCGTCTGCTGCTCGCCGTCCAGCACTTCGATGAAGCTGAAGCTGGGCACCTCGGCGGTGATGTCGGCGCGCAGACGGTCGAAGTCGGCGTCGCGCATCGACTGCTCGAAGGCGATGCCGTGCGGCAGACCTTCCTCGCAGAACTGCAGCGCCTCGTCCATCGAGCCGACGGCGTCGATGATCAGCCCCATGTGGCGGACGGCGTTCTGGATCTCCTGACGCACGTCGCGGCGCGGCGAAACGATCAGCAGGTGGCAGCCCGCCAGCGGCTTGGAGTTGTGCGAGGGCGTCGGGTCGTCCAGTTCAGGCCGCTCGGCGCGGTCCGGCCGGGCGGGCGGGGACAGTTCTTGCTGGACGCCGGGCTCGTCGCCGGCCACATGAGGAAATTCCAGCGTCAGCATCGTGATGCCCGCCTCGTCCTCGCGCAGCGGCAGTGCGCCGAGCGTCAGCGCGGTCTGCTCGATCAAGCGCCAGTGCAGGGAGTTCAGCGACTCCGGCGGCGCGTTGATCGCCGCGGACGGGGCACTGCCCAGGTCCAGCGAGCGGTGGGCGAAGCGGCACATCAGCCGCGCCTTGGCGGGCCACGGCGTCAGGTCCAGCCGCATTTCCAGCGAGGAATGCGTGTTGGCGAGCGCCCAATCCATCACCGCGTTGAGCAGGGAGAACAGCAGCGACGCGTCGGTGTGGACCTCGATCGGCTGCAGCAGCTGGCGGATCTGGATGCCGCGCGCCTGCGTCTCGCGGCTGCGCTGGGTCAGCACGCCGCGCAGCACCTGCGTCAACGGGACGCGCTCACGCGACAGCCGCAGCCGCCCGGAGGCCAGCCGCGCCAGCTGCTGACTGACCATGCCGGCCTCGCGCGCCTGCGCCACCGAGTCGCGCAACGCCCGCAGACCCTGCCGGTCGATCTGGCCGGTGCTGATCAAGGTGTGGATCCGCTCCAGCGCCGCGCTCAGCGGGCCGGCGATCTCGGCGCCGAGCTGCTGGACGATGTCGACCCATTGCGAATCGCTCGGGGGCTGCGCCATGTCATTGGCGGCCAACGGCGCGGCAATGGAAGGGGGCGGGCGGGACATGCTCTCTCGTTCTTGTGAGCCTCCGGCGGCATGCCGGGGCGGGGGAGGCGCCATGGTTCCGCGCGGCCCGGGGGGAGGCCATCCCGTGAGTCGGGGGCAATCGCCCCCCTGGGTGGATGGCGTGAAATGGCTCACGATTGCCCAGGGATCGCGGGCGGATTGCGGACGTTCCGTCAGGCCTCCCGGGCCTGGCGCTCTGCGAGCATCAGGAGACGTCCGGTCAGTTCCTTTGGAGCGGACACCATCACCTGGTGCCCCGTCGGGATCTCGAAGAGTTCCCACCCGGGCTGAGCACGGGCGCGCTCGCGCGCGGCGGCGATCGTGAGGAGCGCGGGGCGATTGCAGTCGATGAAGGTGCGCGGGCGCTTCAGCCACGCGGCCTGGTCGAAGTCCAGCGGGCTGTCGTAGACGCCGCCCGGCTGCGGACGCTGGCAGCGCATCATCCAGTCGAAGTCCTCAGGCTTGAGCCCCATGCCGTGCGGCTCGGTCACCGGCAGGTGGCCGAACCTGGAGATCAGCTCGCGGCGCTGGATCTGGGTCTCCGGCGTGTGGCGGCTGGACCAGGACTCGCCCGGTTCCGGCACCACCGCGTCCAGATAGACCAGCCGCGCGATGCGGTCGGGCATCTGGTCGGCGACGCCGGTGATCACCATGCCGCTGTAGCTGTGGCCGACGAGCAGGACGTCGGTCAGTTCCTCGCAGTCGATGACCGCCTTCACGTCGTCGATGTGGGTCTGCAGGCGGATGTCCCCATGCGCTTGATGGGCCCGCTCGCCGACGCCGCTCAAGGTCACGGGGAACACCTGGTGTCCGGCCGCACGCAGCGGCCCCAGCACCCGCTTCCACGCCCAGGCGCCGAGCCAGGCCCCGTGCACGAGCACGATGTTCACGCCCTTGCCGGCGGCGTCCTGACCCCGCGGCTCGTCCTTGCTGCTCATGCGACGACTCCTTCCTCTCGCCATGCGGCGATCGCGTCGGGGCTGTGTCCGAGTTCCGCAAGGACCTCGTCCGTGTGCTGCCCCATGAGCGGCGGGGGCAATCGGTAGGCCACCGGCGTTTCGGACAACTTCATCGGACTGGCGACCACGCGCAGCACGTCGCTCTGCGGATGCGCCATCGAGACCACCATGCCCCGATGCTGGACCTGGGGGTCGTCGAAGACTTCGGAGAGGTCGTTGATCGCGCCGCCCGGCACCTTGGCGCCCTCCATCGCATCCAGCCAGTGTTGTCTCGGTCTCTCCGCGACGCGCGCGGCCAGGAGCGGCACCAGCTCGTCGCGATGCCGGACCCGTTGCGAATTGGTGGCATAGCGCGGGTCGTGGGGAAGTTCCGGCAAGCCCAGCAACTCGCAGAACTTGACGAACTGGCCGTCGTTGCCGACGGCGACGATCAGGTGGCCGTCGCTGGCCTGGAAGACCTGGTACGGCACGATGTTCTGGTGCGCATTGCCCATGCGGCGGGGCGCCTTGCCCGTCGTCAGGTAGTTGGCGCCGAGGTTGGCCAGCATCGCGACCTGCGTGTCCAGCAAGGCCATGTCGACGACCTGCCCATGACCGGTCGCGTCCCGATGGCGAAGCGCGGCGAGGATCGCGACCGTCGCGTACATGCCGGTGAAGAGATCCGCCACCGCCACGCCCACCTTCTGCGGTCCGCCGCCGGGCAGCGCATCGGCCTCTCCGGTGACGCTCATCAGGCCGCCCAGGCCCTGGACCGCATAGTCGTAGCCGGCCCGATCGCGGTACGGGCCGGTCTGGCCGAAGCCGGTCACCGAGCAGAAGACCAGCCGCGGGTTGATCTCGAGCAGCGCGGCGGCGTCGAGTCCGTAGCGCGTCAGGTCGCCGACCTTGTAGTTCTCGACCAGCACATCCGCCCGTCGCGCCAGTTCCCGGATCAAGTCCTGACCCTGGGGGCTGGCGATGTCGATCGCCACCGAGCGCTTGTTGCGGTTCGCACCGAGGTAGTAGGCCGCTTCGGCGGTGTCCTGGCCTGTCCGGTCCTTCAGATAGGGAGGCCCCCATCCGCGCGTGTCGTCCCCTCCCGGGTGACCGCCCTTCGGGGGGCGCTCGACCTTGATCACGTCGGCGCCGAGGTCGGCCAGCGTCTGGGTGCACCAGGGGCCGGCCAGGACGCGGGAGAGATCCAGCACGCGCACGCCCTTCAGGGCCATGGCGGAAGGCGTGGGGGAATTCGCTTCGCTCATCGGTCCATTGTGGGCCATCCATAATTGTCCGATGCGATCGTCGACCTGGCTTGTCACTGTCCTCCCGCTGGCGCTGGCCGCCGGCTGCAGCCCGGCCTTGAACTGGCGCAAGGTCAGCCCGGAAGGGGCCCAGGCGCAGCTGATGTTCCCCTGCAAGCCGGACCGCGAGGAGCGCACGCAACCCGGGCCGTCGGGTCGGGCGGTCGCCGTGCGGTCGCTGAGCTGCAAGGCCCGGGGTGCCCAGTTCTCGTTGACCTGGACCGATCTGGGCGATGCGGGGGCGACTTCCGCGGCGATGCGTCGCATGCATGAGGGCATTGCCGGGCAGATGGAGGCGCAGGCGTCCGCGCCACTGGGCGTGCGCGGCATCGCCGCCGATCCGGAGGCGTTCCAGCAGGCGTTCGAGGCCCGCGCCGACCAACCTCGTCAGCAGGTGCGGCAAGCCGTGTTCTCCCGCGGCGGGCGCCTGTATCAGCTGCTGATGCACGGCGAACGCCTGGATCCGGAAGCCTGGGACGTCTTCCTGGGGTCGGTGGAGCTCCCTCCCTGAAGGGGAAGCGGGCGGGCATCCTCCCCACGATTGAGGGTTTGTGCGAGCCACGCCCGTCCCATGCTGCGGCGCACGATAATGATCGACATGTCCGGCCTGCTGTTGATCGCTCACGCCCCGCTGGCCACCGCGCTGAAGCAGGTGGCCGAGCACACGTTCCCGCATTGCTCCTTGCAGTTGAGGGTGCTGGATGTGACGCCGGACATGAGCGCCGACGACGTCGAGTCGCAGGCGCGTGCGTTGATCACCGCTTCCGGACACCTGCAGACCCTGGTGCTGACCGACGTCTACGGCGCCACGCCGACGAATGCCGCGCTGCGTCTGCAGGGCGAGCAGGTGAAGGTGCTGACCGGCGTCAACGTGCCGATGCTGTGGCGCTCGCTCTGCTACGCCGGCGAAGGCCTGGAGGCGCTGGTCCAGCGCGCCAGCCAGGGCGGCACCCAGGGCATCCTGTGCGACGCGACGTCGCCTTGCGCCTCCAACAACTCCTCGTCCCAACCCTCCTGCCCATGATCAAGTCGACCCTCACCATCAGCAACAAGCTGGGCCTGCATGCCCGAGCCTCGGCGAAGTTGACGAAGTTGGCGGGGGGATTCAAGGCGGAGGTCTTCATGACCCGCAACGGCCGACGCGTGAATGCCAAGAGCATCATGGGCGTCATGATGCTGGCCGCGGGCATCGGCGCGGAGGTCGAGCTCGAGACCTCCGGCGAGGACGAACAGGCCGCGCACGAAGCGATCACGGCGCTGGTCAACGACAAGTTCGGCGAGGGCCAGTAAGGCGCCTCGCCTCGCCGCCTCGCGCCTCGCCTCGCCGCCTCGCGCCTCGCGCCTCGCCTCGCCGCCTCGCGCCTCGCCTCGCCGCCTCGCGGGGCTCAGCGCCCCAGGAAGTGCTTCCGGTACCGCGCCGGCAGATCCGCGATGCGCATGATCATCGGCAGGTCGGCGGTGTTGAAGTCCGGGTCCCAGGCGGGACGACCGAGGATGCGCGCGCCGACGCGCAGGTAGCCCTTGATCAGGGGCGGCGGCTCGACCACCAGGTCCTGGCGCAGTTCGTCGACCGGCAGCGGCAGCCGCGGGCGCACCTGCCACGCGATGTCGGCCATGTGGCTCGCGTCCAGCTGGCGCCACAGGCTGGCGGCGTAGTGACCGCCGTCCCGCATGCTGATGCTGGCGCAGCCGATCATCGTGTCGAGGTCGTTGCGGACCATGAATTCGGTGAGCGCGCCCCACAGCGCCATGATGGCGCCGCCGTTGCGATGATCCGGGTGCACGCACGAGCGGCCCAGCTCGACCATGCGCGGACGCAGCGAGCGCAGGCGGGTCAGGTCGAATTCGGTCTCGCTGTACAGGCCGCCGGCGCGGCGGGCCGCTTCCGGCGTCAGCACGCGGTAGGTGCCGATCACCTCGCCGGGCTGCTCGTGCTTGTCGAGCGTGCGCACCAGCAGGTGCTCGCAGAAGGGGTCGAAGAGGTCGATGTCGTGCCCGGCGGGCGCGCCGGCCGGCACGCTCAATCGTGCCCCCATCTCGTCGACGAAGACCCGGTACCTCAGGCGTTGGGCCTGACGGACGTCGTCTTCCGTGCGCGCCCAACCCACGTGGAAGCGAGTGCGCGCAGCATCGACAGCGGCATCTTGCGAGCTGGCTGGAAGTGACCTCCGGGGCGCATCGGCGGGGCGCAGATCGGAGAAGGGCAGGGTAGGCAGCGGCAGATCCCTCATGGCAAAGCCTCGCTGAAGTGATGGGCGCGATGCTGAGCGGCCGGGGTGACGCGTCGGTGACTTTCAAGTGAACGAACCGTGACAGTCGCGGGAGGGTCACGGGCTTTTGCCCCCGCTGCTAAAGTCGGCGCATGAGCTTTCAGGTCTTCGGCATTCCCGTTTCTCGCGGCGTGGCGATCGGCCGCGCGGTGCTGGTCGCTTCCAGCCGCGTCGACGTCGCGCATTACTTCATTGCCGCCGCCGACGCGGAGCAGGAGTACGCCCGCCTGGTAAGGGGCCGCGATGTGGTCACCCGCGAGTTGCAAGGCCTGAAGGCGGAGTTGCCCGATGACGCGCCGCACGAACTCGACGCGCTCCTGGACGTCCACCTGCTGCTGCTGAATGACGAGGCCCTCGTCGATACGGCACGCGACTGGATCGTCGACCGGCACTACAACGCCGAGTGGGCGCTGTCGGCACAGCTCGAGGTCCTGGCGCGCCAGTTCGACGAAATGGAAGACGACTACCTGCGCGAGCGCAAGGCAGATCTGGAGCAGGTCGTCGAGCGCGTCCTGGCCGCGCTCGCTGCGGAACTCGATGATGCGCCCCCCGGAGGACCCGCCGCGGTGGTGGCCCGGGACTTCGCCGGAGAAGATCCGCTCCTGCTCGTGGCCGCGGACATCGCGCCGGCGGACATGATCCAGTTCAAGCGCAGCGTGTTCCAGGGCTTCATCACCGACATCGGGGGGAAGACCTCGCACACGGCCATCGTGGCGCGCAGCATGGCCATCCCCGCCGTGGTGGGGACCCGGGAAGCGTCACGACTGATCCGCCAGGATGACTGGGTCATCATCGACGGCGATGCCGGCACGGTGATCGTCAATCCGTCGCCCATCGTGCTGGAGGAGTACCGCTTCCGGCAGCGCCAGTCGGAACTCGAGAACGCACGGCTCGCCCGACTGCGGCACACCCCGGCGATCACGATGGATGGGCAGCGCATCGAGCTGCAGGCCAATATCGAGTTACCCGGCGATACCGTGTCGGCGTTGGCGTCCGGCGCCACCGGCGTCGGTCTGTTCCGCAGCGAGTTCCTGTTCATGAACCGGGACGGCGACCTGCCCAGCGAGGAAGAGCAGTTCATTGCCTATAAGAGTGCGGTCGAGGCCATGGCCGGTCTGCCGGTGACGATCCGCACGGTCGACATCGGTGCCGACAAACCCCTGGACCGGATGTCGGTCAATGAACTCCGGCATGAACACGTGCTCAATCCGGCCATGGGCCTCCGGGCCATTCGATGGAGCCTGGCGGAGCCAAGCATGTTCCGGCAGCAACTGCGCGCCATCTATCGTGCGAGCGCGTTCGGAAAGGTGAAGTTGCTGATTCCGATGGTCGCCCATCTGGCGGAGATCCGACAGGTCCAGGAGGCCGCCAAGCGTGTGAAGGCTCAGCTGGACGAAGTGGGTCAAGCGTATGGCGAGGTCGAACTCGGGGTCATGGTGGAAGTGCCGGCCGCGGCGATCATGCTGCCCCAGCTGCTCAAACACGTGGACTTCGTGTCGATCGGCACCAACGACCTGATTCAATACACGCTGGCCATCGATCGCGCCGATGAGGCGGTGGCCCATCTCTACGACCCCTGGCACCCCGCAGTCCTGCATCTGCTGGCGAATTCCATCGCTCAGGCCCGGGCAGCAGGGAAAGAAGTCAGCGTCTGCGGCGAAATGGCCGGGGATGCGACCTTTACCGATCTGCTCCTGGGCATGGGGCTGACGAGTTTCTCGATGCACCCCTCGCAGATTCCATCGGTCAAGCAACGCGTCCTCCGGGCCGACGTCCCTCGCCTGGCCGCCGCGCTGCCCCGCATCCTCGAGAGCGACGAGCCGGCCAAGGTGGCGCTGGAAGTACTGGCGCCCCAATCCCGGCTGCATTGACCCGCCACCGGTTGCCGAGGACTCTGCGGTCGAACACCGCACGTTCAATGAACGCCGTATGACGGGAGTTGCGTGAGTGAAAAAACTCGTGCTAGACTAGCGGTCTTCGCTGTTCACGACAACGTTCTGAACGGCGGCCTCGGAGGGTATGCCGAGGTAGTCAGGTGAATAACTAGCTGATGCGAGTTTTCATCTGGCGGCGAGATTCTCGCAGTCGACGAAGAAAATAATTTCTCTGACTGCTTGACGGATTCGAAAGAAATCGTTCATAATCTCGCTTCTGCGCTGCTGACGACAAATCAGCGACGCGACGAAGCAAGGCGGAAGGCGAAGAGCCTGAGGCGAAGAGTTGCTTCGATGTTCTTTAAG